>CAZUAR010000030.1:0-126186 GCA_964617845.1 uncultured Kofleriaceae bacterium
TCGCGCGCTCCGAATCCACCGCGCGGGCCTGTGCCGCTGCGAGGACCACCGCCGCGAGGACCGTCGCCCCGCGAACCGCCTCGATCGTCGCGCGCTCCAAATCCACCACGCGAACCACCACCGCGCGGGCCGCCACGCTCATCACGAGCGCCGACGCCGCGCGATCCACCACGCTCATTGCGTGTGCCGACACCAACGCGCGCACCACCGCCTCGCGATCCGCCACGAGCATCGCGCCGGCCACTGTCATCTCGACCACGCGAACCGCGACTGCGCGCTCCTGCGGCGTCGCGGTCTTCCATGCCGAGCCCCGTGTGGTGGATCGCGTCGGAGCGATTGCCGCGGGGAGCGCGTCCGCCGCCGCGTCCCGCCGCGTCGCGGTCCTCCATGCCCAGACCCGTGTGATGGATCGTGTCGGGCTCGTCCTCGCCCGCGGCGTCGCGGTCTTCCATGCCCAGCCCCGTGTGGTGGATCGCGCCCGTGTCGCGATCTTCGAGGGCGAGCCCCGGTCGATCCGGGTCGCCCTCGCCGTCCCAGGCGTCACCGTCCCACGCGTCGCCGCGAGCGGCGCGTCGCGCTTCGTTCGCCGCGCGGTTGGCTTCCATCTCGGCGCGTGCGGCCTCGGCCTCCTCGCGTGCCTTGGCGCGTGCGCGGCGCGGGATATCGGTCGTCTCGCGGTCGGAGCGCCACTTGCCGCGCGCGACGGCGGAGTGATCGAGGCCGACGGCGTCACGCAGCTGGTTCAGCTCGAGCTGCGTGAGCTCGCGCGCGTCGCCGATGCGCAGGTTGTGGAACGTCAGGTTCGCGAAGGCGACGCGCTGGAGCTTGTCGACGCTGTAGCCGAGCGCCTCGATCATGCGGTGGATCTGGCGATGCTTGCCCTCGTGGATCGTGATGGCGAGCCAGGTGTGCTTGGACTCGCCGGGGAGGCGCTCGACCTCGGCGGGCAGCGTGGTCGCGCCGTCGTCGAGGGTGATGCCGTCGCGGAGGGCCTTGAGATCGGCAGGCGCGAGCTGGCCGTGGACCTTGACGTGATACGTCTTGGGGACGTGGGAGGCGGGCGCGAGGAGGCGCGCGGCGAGCTCGCCGTCGTTGGTGAGGAGGAGGACGCCCTCGGAGTAGAAGTCGAGGCGACCGACCGGCTTCACCGGCACCGGGAGGTTCGGCAGGTAGTCCATCACCGTCGGGCGTCCGCGATCATCGGTGACGGCGGTGATGCAGCCCTTGGGCTTGTTGAAGAGGACGTAGAACTTGTCGAGGGCGACGACGGCTTGATCGTCGACGAGGATCTGATCCGCGTCGGGGTTGATCTTGGTGCCGAGGACGGTGACGACCTTGCCGTTGACCTTCACGCGGCCGGCGGTGATGAGGTCTTCGGCTTTGCGACGCGCCGCTACGCCGGCGGACGCGAGGTACCGCTGCAAGCGGACAGGCTCGGACATGGAGCCGAGAGACTACTCCGACTTGTCGAAGTCGGCAGCGTCCGGGTCGTCGGAGTCGACGATGTCGTCGGTGATTGTTGGCCCGCCGGCGAGAGAATCGTCTTCGATCGAGTCGTCGGAGCCGGCGCGGATGCCGGGCATCGCGTCGACATCGATGTGCGGATCGCTGTCGCGAGCGGCGTCCTGGGCGAGGATTCGCTCGGCAAGGTTCGACAGCGTGTTGGCATCCGCTGCGAGGTCAGCATCGGGATCGGCATCGGCGGCGAGGTCGGGCCCCGTGGCTTCTGCGGCGTCGTCGACGGCAATGGTGGCGTCGGCGACCTCGAGCGCGGTGGCCTCGGCGGCGTCGGCGACCGCTTCGACCGCGTCGGCGACCGCCTCGACCGCATCGGCGACCGCGTCGACCGCGGCTTCGGTGGCCTCGATCGCGGACTCGGTGTGAACCTCGTGGTCGTGGATGTGCTCGTGGACGAGATCTCCCGCACCGTCACCCGGTGCACCGTCGCCCGGTGCACCGTCGCCCGGGGCGGCGTCAGCGGCATCGGATAGGTCGGCGTCGGATGCGGCGGCGTCGGATGCGGCGACGTTGGATGCAGCAGCGTCGGATGCGGCGGCATCGGCTTCGTCGGGCGAGATGCCCAGGCGGTCCGTCATCACCCGACGGCTCTCGTCGGTCAGCTCGCTGTACTCGCGGAGCGTCGGGAGCTCGCGCAGATCACCGAGGCTGAAGAAGTCGAGGAACTCCTTGGTCGTGCCGTACAGCATCGGACGGCCGACCTCCTCCTTCTTGCCGAGGATGCGGATCAGCTGGCGATCGAGGAGGAGCTTGAGGGTCGCCGAGGAGTCGACGCCGCGGATGTCGTCGATCTCGGGGCGCGTGATCGGCTGGCGGTACGCGATGATCGCGAGCGTCTCGAGCTGGGCGCGCGAGAGCCGCACCGGGCGCCCCGCGATGAGCTGCTGGACCCACGTCGAGAACCGAGGCTGGGTGCGGAACTGCCAGCCGCCGGAGACCGACGTCAGGATCAGGCCGCGCTCGGAGTAGTCCGCCTGTAGCTCGAGGAGGGTACCCTCGAGGCGCTTGGTGTCGGCGACGCGCGTCAGCTGACGCAGGCGCTGCACGGTGACCGGCTTGTCCGACGCGAAGACGAGCGCCTCGACGAGCTTCTTCAGCTCGGCGCCCTCCATCGCGACCGCGGCGATGGGGAGCGCGGCGCCCTCGCCGTCGACCTCGCCGTCGCCCTCGCCTTCGCCGTCGCCTCCGCCTTCAACGGCGTCGCCCTGGAGGACCTCGCCATCGACGGCATCGTTGCCAGCGTCGGCCACGGCCTCGAGGATCGCCTCGGGCATCAGTGGCTCGGCATGGGCATCGTCGGACTCGGCCGCGGCGGCCGCTTCCGCGAGCACCTCGTCGGACACGATAGGACCAGAACCCTCGGCGAGGATCTCCTCGACCACGGCCTCCGCCACCGGCGCCTCGACTTCACGTGCTTTCTTGCGCTTGCGACTCACAGCACCTCTCGACGGTCACATCCCTAACACGACCGTCCGACACTTCTACTACCGATAGTCGTCCCCGCGGGCGACCGTCTGCTCCATCCGCGCCCGGAGATCGTCTCCCGCGCGCTCGATGAGGATCTCCTCGTCGCCCACGAGGGCGCCGGGCTGCGCGAGGGAGATCAGGCGGAGCTTGGCCATCTCGAGGAGCGCGAGGAAGGTGACCACGGCCTCGTGCTTGATGTCGGCGAGCGAGCGCTCGACGCCATCGCGGAGGAAGGTGAACATCGAGGTGAACGTGAAGCGGCCCTCCGCTTCGAGCCGGTCGGTCAGCTCGGCGATCTTCTGGCTGACGCTGAGGCGATCGATGAGGACGTTGTGCGCGACCTTCACCTTCGCCTGCTGCATCACGCGATCGAACGCTTCGATCAGCTTGTGCACGGGGAATGGCGCGAGCGGCGCGATCGCGTCGAGGTCGATGCCCTCGCCGACGGCGTCCTCGGTCGGCGCGCCGCGGCTCCACACGTTGCGGCCCACGACGGGGCGCTCGCCGAGCTGCGTCGCCGCCTCCTTGTACTTCTGGTACTCGAGCAGGCGGCGGATGAGGTCCGCGCGCGGATCGAGCTCGAGCTGGCCGTCCTCGCCGGCTTCGCCCTCTTCCTCCTCGAGCGGCTCGGAGGACGGCAACAGCTCGCGCGACTTGATGTGGCAGAGCGTCGCCGCCATCAGGAGGTACTCGCCGGCGACGTCGATGTCGAGGCCGGCCATCGCGTCGAGGTACTCGAGGTACTTCTCGGTGACGAACGAGATCGGGATGTCGAGGATCGACAGCTCGTGCTTCTTCACCAAGTGAAGCAGCAGATCGAGCGGGCCCTCGAAGACGTCGAGGGCGACCTGATATCCAGCTTGATCCATCTAATCCCGCGTCAGAACAGCGATGAGAACAGCGAGTACACGTGCTCTGTACACCACTGCGCCGGAACCTGAAAGACCCTCCGGATCTGCGGGATCATCAGAACCGCGAGGAGGGCGAACGGCGCGTACTTGAAAATCTCCTCGAAGCGCTGGCGGTGCTTGTACGGCACGAACTGCTCGACGACGTGCCCACCGTCGAGCGGGGGGAACGGGAGCAGGTTGAAGAACAGGAGCAGCATGTTCGTGCCCGCCGCGAACAGCAGGATCTGCGAGACGTCGCCGTACCCGCTGATCACGTGCTGCCGGACGAGGATCACGTGGATCAGCGCGATCAGCACGGACAGGAACAGGTTCATGAACGGGCCGGCGATCGAGACGAGGATCTGCGCGGTCGCCATCGAGACGCCGCGGCGCACGCGATGCGGATGCCAGCCGACGGGCTTGCCCCAGCCAAAGCCACCGATCGAGCCGTTCGCCGCGCCGTAGATCGACCCGACGATCGGGAGCAACAGCGTGCCGATCGGATCGATGTGCGCGATCGGGTTCAGCGTGACCCGGCCCTCGCGCTCGGGCGTGTCGTCGCCGAGCTTGGTCGCGACATAGGCGTGGCCGAACTCGTGGAACGCGATCGAGACGATCAGGACGAACAGGTAGATGAAGATCCAGCGAATCTGTTCGACGGATAGGTCCACGGCCGCTCTGGACTATGGCGTCTCGCCAACGCCCGCGCAACCCCTGAAAACTTGCCAGAAAGCGCCGATCGCGGATGCTTGGCCATGGCCCGCACGCTGACGCTCGACGAGGCGCGGGACACGTATCTGCTGAGCGTCCGCGTCGATCGCGGGCTGTCCAAGAACACGTACGAGGCGTACAGCCGCGACCTCGGCAAGCTCGTCGCGTTTCTCGTCGAGCGCGGGCGCGAGGTCGTCGACGACGTCACGCCCCTCGACGTCACCGAGTTCCTCGCGGATCTCGCCGGGCCTCGGGGCGGGCGCGGGCTCGCGCCACGCAGCCGCGCCCGCACGCTCGCGGCGATCCGGCAGATGTTCAAGCACCTCGTCGCCGAGCGCTGGCTCGACGCGGATCCGACCGAGCTGATCGATGCGCCCAAGATCGCGCGGCGCTTGCCCGGCGTGCTCGGCACCGAGGCGATCGCGCGGTTGATCGCGGCGTGCCCCGATACGCCGCGCGGCCGCCGCGACGCGGCGATGATCGAGCTGTGCTACGCGAGCGGGCTGCGCGTGAGCGAGCTGGTGTCGCTGCCGGTCGCCGACGTCAACACGAACCTCGGCTTCGTGCGCGTCACCGGCAAGGGCAACAAGACGCGCGTCGTGCCGATCCACACGATCGCGCTCGAGCGCATCCAGCGCTACCTCGTCGAGGATCGGCCCGCGTGGCTCAAGGATCCCGCCGAGCGCGCGCTGTTCATCACCGAGCGCGGCGTGCCGATGACGCGGCAGGGCTTCTGGAAGCTTCTGCGCATCCACGCGCAGAAGGCGGACGTGCGGCTGCCGGCGGGCGGCGGCATCTCGCCGCACAAGCTGCGCCACTCGTTCGCCACGCACCTCGTCGAGCGCGACGCGGATCTGCGCGCCGTGCAGGCGATGCTCGGCCACGCCGACATCTCGACCACGGAGATTTACACCCACGTCGGCCAGGCGCGGGTGATCGACCTCGTGCGCCGGAAGCACCCGCGATCCAGGGACAACGACGAGGGCGCGCGCGACGAGCATCCTCGTCGGCGGTGAGTTACGATTGCCGGTCTATGGGGAACTCGCGCAAGGGCTTCGCCCTCGCCTCGCTCGCCGCACTGTCGGCATCGATCTCGTGCGGCGGTACGACCAAGACCGGCACGGCACCGTTGCCCGGCACCGCGCAGAAAGACTTCGCGCCGCTCACGATCAAGGACGACGCGAAGGCCGCGAACCAGGCCGTCATCCTCGGCACCGATGACCGCAACGGCTCGACGGTGCTGCCGCTGCCGCTGCACCCGACGCGCGGGCTCGTCGACGCCATGTTCGTCAAGCTCGACCCCAAGGGCGCGACCGGCGGCTCGACGCCCGTCAAGCTCGGCACCGAACCGAACAAGGACGGCTCGGTGCAGGTCGGCGTCTACGAGGAGCTCGCCGGCGGCGCGGGCAATCAGTGGCGCGCCGGCGTGTGGGTCAGCGCGTTCGTCGCCGCGTCGACGCTTGGCAAGGACCTCACCGACTTCTCGTTCAGCGCGGCGAGCGGCGGCTACATCGACGGCGCGAGCGCGTCGGGCCTGATGGCCGGCGGCTTCCTCGCGACGATGACCGGCGTCCCGATCGATCCGACCGTGACGATGACCGGCATCATCAACCCCGACGGCACGATCGGTCCGGTCAGCGGCATCCCCGAGAAGTTCATCGGCTCGATCGAGAAGGGCAAGAAGCGGCTCGGCTATCCGATCGGCATGCGCTGGGCGAAGAGTGAAGCGACCGGCAAGGAGGTCGACCTCGTCGCCCTCGCGAAGGAAAAGGGCGCGACCGCCGTCGAGATCGCGAACGTCCACGAGGCCTACAAGTTCCTCACTGGCAAGAACCTCCCCGAGCCGGTGCCCGTCCCCGTCACCGACATGGCGCTCGACGACGAGACGACCAAGGCGATCGGCGCGAAGTACGCCGGCTGGCAGAAGCGACTCGCCGACGAGTGGAAGGCGCTGCTCGAGCTGCAGCAAGCGGGACGCTTGCCGAAGCGCTTGCTCGCGCTCGGCCTCGTCGCGCAGGAGCAGGCCGAGAAGGCCGAGAAGCTGTTCAAGCAGGGTCTGATCGCCGGCGCCTACGCGAAGATGCTGACCGCGTGGGTCTACGCCGCGAGCGCGACGGACATCTACGGCATCGTGACCAAGGTGCAGAACGGCGACGCGGCCGGCGCGGTCGCGCACCTCTCGTCGCTCGACTCGCTCGATCAGCAGACGGTCGACGTGTTCAAGAAGATCGGCGCGATCAAGCCGTCGACGCTCGGCGGTCACCTCCTCATGATCGCCGCGTATCAAGCCGCGCTACGCAGCTGGGGCTTCAAGGTGTTCGCGAAGGACTCGCTCGCGCAGACCAAGGAGGTCCTCGCGGCGCTCGGCAGCCGCACGCGCGAGGAGCTCGGTGGACCCGAGGTCGCCGAGAAGGTCGTCGAGTACCTGATGCCGACGGTGCTCCTGATCGGCCAGACCGTCGCGTCCGCGCAGATGGCCGCCGAGGAGCTCGAGTTCCTGACCGAGAAGTCGGTGAACTACATGTGCTCGATCCCGAACATCAAGCGCCTCTCGACGTCGTTCCAGTCGGCGGGCGCCGCCGGCGTGAACTACTTCGAGACGCTGCTCGTCGAGCCCGCGGCCAAGCAGTTCGGCCTGACGCTCGACCAGGCGCGCATGCGCATCGCGATGAGCGAGCCGAACTACCTCGTCGCGTACATGCTCTCGCACTTGCAGCAGGTCGACGGTCTGCCCAAGGACATGAAGACCGCGTGGGGCGAGAACTCGCCGCAGTGGAACCTGATGGCGCTCGCGGGCTCCGAGCTCGCGTACTACCACTCGGCCGAGCTCATCGCGAAGTACTACTCCCTCGGCCTCAAGACCGACGCGTCGACCGGCCGCGCGAACGGCGTCGAGCACGAGAAGGCGTTCATGAACATGCTCGCGTCCGCGGAGCGCTCGGCCCGCGCGAGCGCACGCGCGGCGCGCATCGCGACCGGCTCGATCCCCGTGCAAGCGAAGCTCGCCTACCAGCAGGCGACGATCGCGCGCGAGGGCGACATGAACGACCGGATCGACGCGCTCTCGCAGTACTGGATGGCGTCGGCGTACTCGCAGACCGCCGTGATGCTCGCGCGCAACTAGCTGTCCGAGATTCGGACTCAGTGCAGTGGTGGAATTGACCAAATCTGAAATGTAATGGGGTCCGACCCCACAACATCGCCGATTTGGTCAAATCCACCACTTTTGTCCAGCGCGTTGGACAGTTGTCCAGCCGGCGGACAAATCTGGCCTAGCCGCCGGTGAGCTTGCGGATCAGCTTCGAGAAGAAGCCGCCGCTCAGGTCGACGTTCGGCGTCGACGGCGGTGTCCAGTCGATCTCGGGCCACGCGTCCTTGAGCGCGCGCGAGGCCTGGCGCGCGATCGCGAGGCCCTCCTCGTTGTGCTTGATCCGCAGCTCCGACGTGATGACGGTCTTGGTCGGTAGGTGCGTGACACCCACGACCTTCGATTCCACGTTCGCGATCGCGTTCGACGTCACGAGGTCGGGCCGCGCGCGGACCTGCGAGTAGGCATCGGTCGTGCGCCCCGAGGACTGCGAGAGCTTCGCGGCCGAGTCGAGGTGCTCCCAGATCGCGGGATAGATTCGCTCGATCTCACCATGGAGGACGTGTTGCTCCGAGTCGTCGTCGCGCTTCCATGCCTGCGTGTAGCGCCGCAGCACGTCGCCGTATTGATCGATCAGGCCCTCCGCGATCCACACCTGCTGCTTCACCTGGTCCATGGGCGCGGAAGCTATGCAAACGCCCTCCTCGGATCCAGCACAAAGAGCTAGGGTGCGCTCGTGGATGCAGAGCAGGCGGCCCAGACCATCGCCACCGGCGATGCGCCGCCGAAGCCACGAAGGCTGCGTCTCGACGAGCTGCTCGACGAGCTCGGCGCGCGCGATCCGGATGGTGATGGCTACGATGCGCCCAGGCCCGAGCACCTGACCGTCGGCGAGCTGGTCGACAAGGCGGCGGAGGCGGGGTTCGGGTTCCTCATCGGGATCCTGACGCTGATCGCGATCCCGTTCTTCGGGTTGTCGACGCCGTTCGGGTTGGCCATCGCGCTGATCGGCGTGCAGATGATCATCGGCCGCACGAAGCCGTGGCTGCCGAGGCGAGCGCGCCGGCGCGAGCTGTCGATGCAGATGCTCGACAAGATCGCCGGCATGCTCGCGCGGCGCACGACGTGGCTCGCGAAGTCGACGCGCCGGCGCTGGGAGTGGTCGATCAGCACGCGGCTCGTCGGCGTCGGCATCACGCTGCTCTCGCTCGGGCTCGCACTGCCCTTGCCGATTCCCGGCTCGAACATGATCTTCTTGATCCCGATCTTCATCTACGCGATCGGCGTGCTCGAGCGCGACGGCGTGTGGATCGTCGTCGGCCACGTCGCGCTGCTCGTCGACATCGCGCTCCTGTTCGTGTTCGGCAACGTGGTGCTCCACGTGCTGAGCGCGATCTGGGCGTGGATCACGTAGTCGCGGGCGGCGGCGTCGACGGACGGCGCTCGCGCTGGCTGCGCAACAGCTCCGCGATGTCCTTCTGACCCGCGGGGTCTTCGAGCAGGACGATCGGCAGCTCGACGAGCGCGTCGTTCTCGAGCATCAGCTCGACGGCGCGGCGCGCACCGATGAGGCCCGACGCGCGGCCGGGCGCCTGGAGGGCCCAGTCCTTCACGCCGACCTTGCCGACGACGTCGAGGATCCACGCGAGGTCCTTCTTGAACCGCGCGTCGCTGTAGCCCTTCGCGTCGCCGAGGCCGAACCACATGATGCGCGCGAACCGAAGGCGCCGCCCGGGCGGGAGCATCATCGACTCGCCCTGCTCGCCCGTCGCCTTGTTCGCCTTGATCAGCCGCGACAGCCGTCCGCACATGCGCCAGTCGGCGAGACCGGCGGCGCCGCGCAGCGGGCGATCGTCCTTGAACACCGGCAGCACGAGGCAGTCGCGTGCGGTCTCGTCCCAGCGCGCGAGATCGAGTGGCAGGACCGAGAGCGCCATCGATCTCGCTCAGGTCTCGACCGTGCGGCCCGCCGCGGTCGCGATCCGATCGAGCACGCCGTTGACGAACGCGCTCGACTCGGCGGTGCCGAACCGCTTCGCCAGCTCGACCGCCTCGTTGATGACGACCTTGACCGGCACGTCGGGGAACGCGATCAGCTCGCACGCGCCGAGGCGCAGGATGTTGCGATCGACGCGCGACATGCGATCGATCCGCCAGTTCTTCGAGGCGCTCGCGATCAGCTCGTCGATCTGCTGCGCGCGCTCGGTGGCCGCGGCGACGAGGTCGCGCGCGAACGTCTGCGCCGGCGCGTCGACCTCGAGCTCGAAGATATCGGCCCAGCTGACCGCCGCGCCGGTGACGTCGGTCGCGGGATCGCCGTCGCGCGCATACAGGAGCTGCAGCGCGTAGGCTCGACCCGTTCTGCGCACGCCCTGCGTCACTTGCGCTTCTTTCCCGAGCCGCCCGCGAGCGCCTTGAACAGCGTCGCGAGCTCGATCGCGGCGAGCGCGGCGTCGAAGCCCTTGTTGCCCGCCTTGGTGCCCGCGCGCTCGAGGGCCTGCTCGATCGTGTCCGTGGTGAGCACGCCGAAGCTGACCGCGATGTCGCTGTGCGCGGCGACCGCGGCGATGCCCTTCGCCGCTTCGCCGGCGACGTAGTCGAAGTGCGGCGTCGCTCCTCGAATCACCGCGCCGAGCGCGATCACCGCGTCGATACCGCCGCGCGCGACGACCATGCGCGTCGTCTGCGGGAGCTCCCACGCTCCGGGGCAGCGCACGATGGTGACCGCGTCCGCGTCGCCGCCCGAGCGAACGATCGCGTCGAGGGCGCCCGCGATCAGCGGCTCGACGATCAGCCCGTTGAAGCGGCTGGCGACGATGGCGAACCGCAGGCCCGTGGCCGACAGGGTCCCTTCGATGGTCTGGGGCATGGGCCCCATCTATACACCAGCTACTTGGGCCGCGTGTTGCGGGCGATCGCGAGGAGCGCGTCCTCGTCGACAAACACCTCTTCGACGGAGGAGTCGTCGACGAGGAAGTCGAGCAGCGTGGTGCCGAAGTCGGCCGGCAGCGCGTTGTCGATGTCGTACTTCATCAGCAGGCCCGCGACGCGCCCGATCGGCGGATCGCCGTGGAGCTCGAGCCCCTCGGAGCGCGTGAGGTGATCGATCAGCGCCTCGGCCCACACGGCGTGCATCGGCTTCTCGCGCGGCCCGCCGGTGCCCTTGCGCTTGAGCGGCATTCCGCCGCCCTTGCCCGTCGGCACGGCGGCCGGCGGGGGTGGCGGCTGGATGTCCTCGGCGAGCGCGAGCGCGACATCGCGAGCGCGATCGGCCTCGGTCACGCCGCTCTCCGGATCGATCGGTCCCCAGCTGTCGAGGATCTCCTTCGCGGTCTTCGACAGGTCGACCGGCTTCTGCGCGGGCAACGTGCGCTTCGCCGCCTTCTTGTCGTCGACCTCGAAGATCGTGAGCGTGTCACCGAGCGCCGTTTGCACGGCGGCGAGCGTTGCTTCGGTGGCATCGGGCAGCGCGACCCAGGCGAGCTTGTTGCGGTCGTGCAGCTGGTGCTCGCCCGGCGCGGCGGATGCGAGGGCGGCGCGGAGGGCTGATTCCCGGACCCCGCCGACGAGCAGAACTTTCATTGCGCCTTGATATTACGGAACGCGGTGCGCGGGATAGGTACGCGGTCCACGACCTCGATGCCAAATCCTTCGATGCCCGCGATCTTGCGGTCCGACTGGATCATCAGGCGGATCTTCTTGAGCCCGAGGTCGGCCAGGACCTGGGCACCGAGGCCGAAATCGCGCAGCGCTTCGCTCGACGGATTCCCGAGGGCGACCGAGCTGTCACGCTGGGTCAGGCCGACCATCCGCTCGAAGGACTGGCGCAACCGCATGCGACCGCGGTTCACCACGTAGAGCAACACGCCGCAGCCGGCGTCGTCGATCGCGCGCAGCGCCGCGTCGAGGTCGGGGCGCAGCGCGAACGGGTCGCACAGCGGCTCCATCGCGGCGACGCGAACGAGCACCGTCTCGCCCTTCGCCGACGCGGCCGCGACGTCCCCGCGAACGAGCGCGAGGTACTCGGTCTCCTCGACGTGGGTGTCGTAGTAGTACGCCGCGAACGGCTCGCCCGGCGGCAGCGAGCCGGGCCGCAGCGCACCCGACGCGTGGCGCCGCACGATCTGCTCGCGCTGCAGGCGATACGCGATCATGTCCGCGACGCTCAGCAGCAGCATGTCGTGCTTCTTCGCGAACTGCTCGAGCTCGGGCCGGCGCGCCATCTCGCCGTCCTCGCGCATGATCTCGCAGATCACGCCGGCGGGCTTGAGCCCCGCCATCCGCGCGAGGTCGACCGAGCCCTCGGTCTGCCCGGTGCGCACGAGCACCCCGCCCTTGCGGGCGCGCAGCGGGAAGATGTGCCCCGGGGACACCACGTCCTGCGGCCGCGCGTCATCCGCGATCGCCGCGCGGATCGTCGTCGCGCGATCGCGCGCGCTGATCCCCGTCGACACGCCGTGGCGCGCCTCGATCGACACCGTGAACGCCGTGCCGAGCGACGCCTGGTTGTCGCGCACCATCATCGGCAGCTCGAGCCGGTCGATCATCCGGTCGTCCATCGCCAGGCAGATCAGCCCGCGCCCGTGCGTCGCCATGAAGTTGATCAGCTCGGGCGTGACCAGCTCCGCGGCGAACACGAGGTCGCCCTCGTTCTCGCGGTCCTCGTCGTCGACGAGGATCACCATCTTGCCGGCGCGAATATCCTCGAGCGCGCGAGAGACGCGGTCGATGGCGGTAGCGGTGCTGAGCGTCATTGCGTACCTCCGAGCAGTTTCTCGACGTGCTTTGCCAGAATATCGACCTCCAGGTTCACGCGATCACCGATCGCGAGCGCCCCGAGCGAGGTGTGATCGCGCGTGTGCGGGATGATCGCCACGCTGAACGTCTCCGCATCGACCGCGTTGACCGTCAGGCTCACGCCCGCGATCGCGATCGAGCCCTTCTCGACGATGTACTTGAGCAGCGCCGGCACCGCGCGCACGCCGAGCACGAGGTTCGCGCCCATGTCGCGCCGCACGCAGAGCTCGCCGGTGCCATCGATGTGGCCCGTGACCCAGTGCCCGCCCAACCGATCGCCGAGCTTGAGCGAGCGCTCGAGGTTCACCTGGCTGCCGACGCGCAGGGTGCCGAGCGTCGTTCGCGCCAGCGTCTCCGCGCCCGCGAGCACCGTGAACGCATCGCGCCCGATGTCGGTCACCGTCAGGCACGCGCCGTCGTGGCACACGCTCTCGCCGAGCGCGAGCTCGCCGACGGGGATCCTCTGCGGCCGGATCGAGAGCACCAGCGCATCGCTGCGCCGATCGGCGCGCGCGACGGTACCGACGTCTTCGACCAACCCGGTGAACATGCCCAGCTTCTACCACTCTGGGAGGGAAATGGAGAGGGTCAGGTCTCGAACGCGCGATGGGACAGGCCGTTCTGCGAGCCCACCCGGGCGGCGGGCATCGAGTCAGGCATCCAGGCGGGTCTCGCGCCGGGCATCGCGCCAATCATTCGGACGCGAGGCGGCCGGTGAGCCGAAGATCTCCCGCGAAGTCCTCGATCTCCTCGTCGAACACGAACGTCACGGCGCTGCCCATGTGCTCGAGGCCCTTGCCGCCGACCCAGCTCTTCGCGGGTCCGCCGATCACCTTGGGCGCGATGTACAGGTACACGAGGTCGCACAGTCGCTTCTCGATCATGTAGGCGTGCACCTCGCCGCCGCCCTCGACCAGGACGGACATGATGTTCTCGCCGGCGAGCCGGCGCGCGAGCTCGGCGACATCGAGGCGACCGTTCGCATGCGTTGGAACGCGCCACACCTCGATGCCCGTCGCTGCCCCTCGCGACGCGCCTCTCTCGCGCGCTGGCGCGATCAGCTCCTTCTCGCGCTTCGCGGGCGCGTCGGGCCCGCACACGATGATGGTGCGCGCGCCCCTCGCCAGGACATGCGCGTCGGGTGGGGTGCGGAGGTCGCTGTCGAGGACGATCCGGATCGGATCGCGCGTGTCGCCTTTGATCCCGCGGACGGTGAGCCACGGATCGTCGGCGAGCACCGTACCGATGCCGACCATGATCGCGTCGTGCGTGTTGCGCAGCCGCATCACGTCCGCGCGCGCGGCCTCGCCGGTCACGTACTTCGAGTGCCCGGTCACCGTCGCGATCTTGCCGTCGAGCGTGATCGCCGCCTTGAGCGAGAACGCAGGGCGCTGGTGCGTGACGAACGTCGTCCACGCGAGGTTCGCGCGCTCGCATTGCGCGCGGAGCACGCCGGTGTGCACCTCGAGCTTCGCGCGCCGCAACAGCTCGATGCCGCCGCCGTGGCTTGGCACCGGATCCTCCATGCCGATCACGACGCGCTCGATGCCGCTGTCGCGCACGACGGGCGCGCACGGCCCCGTGCGGCCCGTGTGGTTGCACGGCTCGAGGTTCACGTACAGCGTCGCGCCCGCGACCTTCGCGCCCGCCTTCCTCGCGTTCGCGAGCGCCACGATCTCGGCGTGCGCGGTGCCCGCCTTCGCGTGCGCGCCCTCCGCGAGGACCTTGCCCCAGCGATCGACGATCACGCAGCCGACGATCGGGTTCGGCGCGGTTCGCCCTTCGAACCTGCGCGCCAGCTCGAGGCATCGCGCCATGTGCCGCTCGTCGGCCTCGCGCTGCTCCTTCGAGATCACCGGACGGGGCATCGCGAACGATCAACCCACGCGAGTGGCGGGATCGACATCGGGCGCCTCGCCCGCCTTCTCGCGAGCGGCGTCGACGTTCTCGACGGTCGCCTTGCGCGCGATCGCGGGCACGTCGTCGCCGAGCTGGGCGAGCTTGTGCTTGCCCGTGTCCTCTTCGTTGCGCAGCGCCTCGACCTCTTTGGCGAAGCCCTCGAGGTCGCGGAAGTCGCGATAGATCGACGCGAACCGCACGTACGCGACCTGGTCGACGTTCTTGAGGCGCGGCAGCACGCGCTCGCCGATATCGCGCGCGGCGATCTCGGACACGCCGAGGTCGCCGACCTCGCGCTCGACCTGCAGCGCGAGCGCCGTGATCTGCTGGCGCGACACCTTGCGCTTCGCGACGGCGGCTTGCAGGCCGCGCTCGATCTTCGTGCGGTCGAACGGCTCGCGGCGGCCGTCGGACTTCACGACCAGCGGCATCGACTCCTCGATGCGCTCGTAGGTCGTGTATCGCCGCGTGCACTTCTCGCACTCGCGCCGGCGGCGGATCTCCGAGTTGTCCTTCGACAGACGCGTCTCGATGACCTTGTCCTCGAGCTCGCCGCAGAACGGACAGCGCACTAGGTGCCCCCGCGATCCAGCGCGCGAACGGCGTCGAGCGCGCCGCCGAGCTCGTTCAGCTGATCGACGCGGCGCTGGTGGCGACCACCCTCGAACGCGGTCGAGCGGAACGTGGCGAGCGCGTGCTCGGCGACGCCGACACCGACCACGCGCGCGCCCATCGCGACGACGTTGGCGTCGTTGTGGCGGCGCGCCATCTCGGCGGTGAACGCGTCGTGGACGAGCGCGGCGCGCACGCCGGGCACCTTGTTCGCGGCGATCGAGATGCCGATGCCCGACCCGCACACGACGAGGCCCAGCGTGCCCTTCTCGGCGACGACGCGGCGGCCGACCTCGGCGCCGAACTCGGGGTAGTCGACCGACGTCTCGTTGTCGGTGCCGATGTCGATGACCTCGTCACCGAGCGCGCGCAGCTGCGCGAGCAGCGCTCGCTTGAGCGGCAGGCCCGCGTGATCGCTGCCCGCGTACCACTTCACGGCGCCACCCTCGTGATCATCAGTCGCCCTTGTAGCGCTGGACGATCAGCGCGGCGTTGGTGCCGCCGAAGCCGAAGCTGTTCGACATCGCGACATCGACGCGCTGCTCGCGCGCGGTGTTGGGCACGTAGTCGAGATCGCAGTCGGGATCCGGCGTCTCGTAGTTCGTCGTCGGTGGGAGCACGCCGCGCGCGACGGCGAGCGCCGTGATGCCGGCCTCGATGCCGCCGGCCGCGCCGAGCGTGTGACCCATCATCGACTTGGTCGACGAGATGGCCATCTTGCGCGCGTGATCGCCGAAGACCTTCTTGATCGCGATCGTCTCGTTCTTGTCGTTGAGGTCGGTCGACGTGCCATGCGCGTTGACGTACTGGATCGCGCCGTAGTCGATGCGCGCGTCCTTCACCGCGAGGCGGAAGCACGCCTGCGCGCCCTTGTGCTCGGGTGCCGGTGCCGCGACGTGGTGAGCATCGCTGTTCGCGCCGTAGCCGATCAGCTCGCAGATGATACGCGCGCCGCGCTTCTTGGCCGACTCGAGATCCTCGAGCACGACGACGCCGGCGCCCTCGCCGATCACGAAGCCGTCGCGGTCCTTGTCGAACGGGCGGCTCGCCTTCTCGGGCGCGTCGTTGCGCGTCGACATCGCGCGCATCGCGTTGAAGCCACCGACGCCGAGGATCGAGATCGTCGCCTCGGTGCCGCCGGCGATCATGCCGTCGGCGTAGCCGTGGCGGATCGTCCGCATGGCCTCACCGATCGAGTGCGCGCCGGTCGCGCACGCGGACACGTGCGAGAAGTTCGGGCCCGTGGCGCCGGTGCGGATGCACACCATGCCCGGGACCTCGTTGATGATGATGTCGGTGACGAAGTACGGCGAGAAGCCGTGGCGAGGGCCCTTCTGCTGGGTCGCCTCGAACGTGTTCTCGATCGTCTTCACGCCGCCGAGGCCGGAGCCGATGTAACAGCCCCAGCGCTCCTCCTGGCCCGCGGGGACCTTCGCACCGAGGCCCGCGTCCTCCATCGCCATCATCGAGGCGGCGACGCCGAACTGCAGGAAGCGGTCGACGTGCTTCAGCTCGCGCTTGTCGAACCACTTCGACGGGTCCCATCCCTTCACCTCGCAGCCGAACTTGGTCGCGTACTGCGACGTATCGAACTGCGTGATCGGGCCCGCGCCATTCTTGCCTGCGAGCAATGCTGACCACGTCGACTCCGTGTCGTTGCCGAGCGGAGTGACGAGGCCGATGCCGGTAATGACGACGCGACGCATAGACTGCTCCTTAGCGCGACTGGAGTGACAGACCAACTCCCACCACGGGCCCTCGACGACGCGAGGGCGACAAGCTCACTTCGCGTGAGTCTTGATGTAGTTGGTCGCGTCCTTGACGGTCTTGATCTGCTCGGTGTCTTCCTCGGGGATCGTGATCTTGAACTCCTGCTCGAACGCGAGCACGAGCTCGACGACCGCGAGCGAGTCGGCCTTCAGATCGTCGATGAACGACGCCTCGGGACGCAGCTGCTCGGGGGACACCTCGAGCTGGTTGCAGATGATTTCCTTGACCTTGGACTCGATCTCTTCGGGGGACATGGGGGCTCCTTTTACATCAACATCCCGCCGTTTACACGGATCACCTGGCCAGTGATGTAGCTGGCTTCGGGTCCCGCGAGAAACGCGACGGCGTTCGCGACATCTTCCGACCGGCCGATACGGCCGAGCGGGATCTGTTCCATCAGCTTGGCACGCGCCGCTTCCGGCAGGTGCTCGGCGGTCATATCGGTCTCGATGAAGCCGGGCGACACGGCGTTGCACGTGACGCCGCGCGACGCGAGCTCCTTCGCGGTCGTCATCGTCAGGCCGATCAGGCCGGCCTTGCTCGCCGAGTACGCGAGCTGGCCACCGTTGCCGCTCTCGCCGACGACGCTCGTGATGTTGATGATGCGTCCGGCGTCCTTCGCCTTGAGGATCATCATCGACGCCGCGCGCAGGCAGTGGAACGCGCCGCCGAGGTTGATGTCCATCACCTTCTTCCACTGCTCGTCGGTGAAGCGCATCAGCATGCCGTTCACCGCGACGCCCGCGTTGTTGACGAGGATGTCGAGCGAGCCGTGGTCCTTGCCGATCGCCTTGATCGCCTCGGTGGTCTCGGCGCTGTTGCCAACGTCGAACTTGCTGAGCGCCGCCTGCCCACCCGCCGCCTCGACCTCGGCCGCCGCTTCGCGCGCCGCTTCCTCGCGCGAGGCGTAGTTGATGACGACCTTCGCGCCGCGCCGGGCGAGCGCGACTGCGATGCCGCGACCGATGCCGCGCGATGCGCCCGTCACGAGCGCGACCTTTCCTGCGAGTGCTTTGTCGTTGATCGCCATCGTTACGCTCCGAATGCGTCCACTTCGTGCGGCTCGCCGATGGTGGTGACCTCGATCCCGTCGGCGATTCGCTTCACGAGTCCCTTGAGTACCGCGCCCGAGCCGAGCTCGTAGGCCTTGGTCACGCCCATCTTCGCCGCGTGCTGGATCGACTCCTCCCAGCGGACGCTGGCCGTCACCTGCGCGACGAGGAGCTCCTTGATCCGCGCGGGATCCTGCGTGGGCTCCGCCGTGACGTTCGCGATCACCGGCACGCTCGGCGTCGAGATGACGACGTCGGCGAGCGCAGCCGCGAGCTTCTCGGCCGCGGGCTTCATCAGCGAACAATGGAAGGGGGCGCTCACCGCGAGCTTCTTCGCGATCTTCGCGCCCGCGGTCTTCGCGAGCGGGATCGCGCGATCGACGGCGTTGGTGTGGCCACTGATCACGATCTGGCCACCACCGTTCAGGTTCGCGGGCTCCACGGGCTCGCCGTCCGCGCTCGCCTGGGCGCACACGGCCTTCGTCTTCTCGAGGTCGAGGCCCATCAGCGCGGCCATCGCGCCCTGCCCGACCGGCACCGCCTCCTGCATGTACGTGCCGCGCAGGTGCGTGAGCTTCACGGCGTCGCGCAAGGTCATCGCGCCCGCGGCGACGAGTGCGCTCCACTCGCCGAGCGAGTGACCGGCGACCACGTCGAAGCGCAGCCCCTTGTCCGCGAGAGCGCGAAACACCGCGATGCTCGTGGTGAGGATCGCCGGCTGCGTGTGCTTGGTCAGCGTCAGCTCGTCCTCGGGACCGTCCCAGCATAGCTTGCTGATCGCGAAGCCGAGCGCCTCGTCGGCCTCGTCGTACGTGCGCTTCGCGACGTCGAACTTCAGCGCGAGATCGCGGCCCATGCCGACGCGTTGCGAGCCCTGGCCGGGGAAGAGAAGCGCCGTCGTCATCGGGCTGGTTCTTCGCACGGCCTCTTCGTCGAGGGAAGGCCCGAAGATCAGATCCAGGTGCGCGAAATCGCTGACACGGCTGCGCAAGAAGCTACACAGTCGTCGCCAACTCGTGAAAACGACATGACCGTCGAGCGCGACGGGTGATCGCCACTCACCACGCTAGCCAAACCACAGTCGATACGCGGCGAGCGCCGCGGCCGCGGCGGCGATGGCGGCGACCGCGATCACGGCTGCCTTCGCGGGCACCGTGGCGCGCGACCACCACCGCTTCGCGCGACGAGCCCAGCGACGAACGACGGGCTCCGCGCGATCGAGCCCGTGCGCGAGCCGGCCCGACACGCCGGCGATCAGCGCGAGGCCGAACACGGCGACGAGGATGCCGGGACCGGGGATGAACAGCATGACGAGGCCACCGGCGAGCAGGAGCGCGCCGAGCGTCGTGGTGGCGACCAGGAACGCGCGACCGCGCTTCTTCATGCGCTCGTGCTGATGCTCGAAGCGATGGCCGGGCTCGTCGTGCTTGAAGGCCTTCCACTGGCGTTCGAGCTTGGCGCGTGCCGACATGATCGGATCGTAGCGCTCGCGAGATCGCCGACCAGTGTGCGCGCGCGGCGTGCGACCGCGCGGTGGCGCTCAGTTCGGCTTCGGGCGCAGGACGCCGAACACCTGGTGCTTCTCGTCGAAGAAGCGCTTCGCGGCGGCCTTCACGTTGTCGCTCGACACGCGCGCCATCACCTTCGCGAGATCGGTCGTGTCGGCGAAGCTCTCGCCGTACCAGTACGCTTCACGCAGCTGGCTGACCCACCACCAGTTCTCCTTCGCGTCGGTCTCGCGTCCGCGGCGGAGCTGCTCGGTCACCTTGTCGAGGTACTCCTTGCCGATGCCGTCCTTCTGGATCGCGTGGATCACGTCCATCGCGGCCTTCTGAAGCTTCTCGACGTTGTTCGGATCGCAACCGAACGAGATGCTCGCGGTGCGGCGCACCTTCGGCTGGCGGGAGATGCCGACCCAGCTGCGCACGCCGTACACGCCGCCCATGTCCTCGCGCAGCACCTCGCGCAGGCGGATCTGCAGCACCATCGACAGCACGCGCGCGTCCGCGCTCGACTCGCGCGTCCACTTGTCGGGCGCGCTGAACGTCATCGAGACGTAGCTCTTCGGCTCGCTGCCCTGGAGGATCTCCTTGCTGACCTTGCCGGTCGCGTACGTCATCTTGACGTCCTTCCACGAGTCCTTCGCCTTGCCGCCGGACTTGCTCGGCAGGCTCGCGATGTACTTCTCGACGAGCGGCTGCAGCGTCGCCGGATCGACGTTGCCGACGATCACGAACGTCATGCCGCCGAGGTCGGCGAAGCGCTCCTTGAAGATCTTGTGCGACTTCGCGAGGTCGACCTTCGCGAGCATCTCGGGCGTCGTCGGCTGGCTGCGCGGGTGGTTCTTCGTCGACACCATGTTCATGTCCTCGAAGAACGACACCTCGGGCAACAGGCGCCGATTGCGCGCCCACTCGAGCCGGTCCTGCTTCCACGCCTCGAACGCGCGCTGATCCACGCGCGGCGCGGTGAGGCGCAGGTGCAGCAGCTGCATCTCGGTCTCGAGATCCGCGGGGCGCGTCGAGCCGCGCACGGTGTCCGAGAGCTCGCTCATCCACAGGTTCACGTTCGCCACCTTGCCCTGCAGCGCCTTGCGCAGCGCGGTCGGATCGAGATCGCCCACGCCGCCGGTCTCGACGACGTCGGTCGCGAACCGCGCGTGGATCACGTCATCGACGCGCGACGAGCCGCCGGCCTTCCAGCCGTTGATCTCGACGCGATCGTTCTGGAACGTCGTCGGCTTCACGATCACCCGGATGCCGTTCGACAGCTTCCATACCGTCGCGTCCGCCGCCTCGTCGCGCGAGGTCGCGACCACCTTGCCCGGCGTGGGCATCGTCGTCATCAGCGGGCGCGCGGGCTCGTCCTTCCACGGATCGACCTTCGCGGCGGCTGCCTCGGTGACCAGCTTGCGGACCTCCGCCTCCGTCGGCAGCTTCGCGCTCGCGGGCCCCGACAGCTGGATCACGCGCCCCTTCTCGCCGCCCCACGTCGCCGCGAGCTTGTTCAGCTCGGCGAGCGTCACCGTCGGCAAGAACTCCTTGTTGAGCGCGAGCTCGTACGGGCGGCCGGGCATCGGCTCGCCCTCGAAGAAGTTCCTCGTCATCTCGGACGCGAGCGCGCTGGACTGCGTCTTCTCCCACTCGGCCGCCGAGCTCTCCGAGCCCGCGAGCTGCTCCGCGATCGCGCGGTCGAGCTCTGCCTGCGTGAACCCGTGCTGCTCCACGCGCGCGATCTCGCGCACGAGCGCCGTCAGCGCCTCGGCCGTGCGTCCCTGCTTCGCGTTCGCGTAGCGGTTGAACTCGTCGACCACGCGCGTGTAACCGCCGGTGCTCGACCCCGCGTACGTGAACGGCGACGCCGGATCCTCCGCGAGCTGCGCGAACCGCGCGTTCACCATCGCGTGATAGAGCCCCTCGACGATAAACCGCCGGTAGTCGCTCTTCGTGCCTTCCTGGCGATGATCCATCTTGTCGACGATCTCGACCTGCGAGAACGGCATCTCCGAATCGGTCTCGATCGACACCGCCGTCGGGTGGTCGTGCGGCACCGCGACCGCCTCGCGCACGCGCCGCTTCGGATCGGCCACGAGCGTCCCGAACCGCGTCGCGATCTCCTTCTGCATCGCCGCCGCGTCGAAGTCACCGACCGCGATCACCGCCATGTTCTCCGGGCGGTACCAGTCCTTGTAGAACCGCACGAGCGTGTCGCGCGGCGCCGACTTCAAGATCTCGGGCAACCCGATCGGCAACCGCACGCCGTACTTGCTGCCCTGATACAGCACCGGGAACTGCTTGTCGTTGATGCGCGCGAACGGACCGCGCCCCAGCCGCCACTCCTCGGTGACGACGCCGCGCTCCTTCTCGACCTCGCCCGCGTCGAACGACACGTCGCCGGCCCAGTCGCGCAGGATGTCCAACCCGGTGGACATCGTCTTCGCGTCGTCCGTCGGCACCGTCAGCATGTACACGGTCTGATCGAACGACGTGTACGCGTTCACGTCCGGCCCGAACCGCATGCCGATCTTCTCGATGTAGTCGACGATCGCGCTCTTCGCGAAGCGCTTCGTCCCGTTGAACGCCATGTGCTCGACGAAGTGCGCGAGGCCGCGCTGATCATCGTCCTCCTGCACGCTGCCCGCGTTCACCGCCAGCCACAGCGCCGCGCGCTGCTCGGGCTTGCGATGCGGCATGACGTAGACCGTGAGTCCGTTGGCGAGCTTCGTCATCCGGATCTTCGGATCCAGCGGCAGCACCGGCTCCGCGGGTGGAGCGCTCGGCGCTTCCGCCACCGGCGCTTCGGGCGCGGTCGCCGGCGGCGCGGCGACGGTCCGTGAAGGCTGCGGTGATCCGCAGGCGACAACTGCTCCGAACACCACGAATGCGAGCGAACGTGTCTTCATTATGTCCTCGACCCGGCGAGCAGGCGCGAATTGCACCCGCCGTGCCTCGAAAAGTTCCCGAAATCCCGCGCGACCCGCTGTCAGCCTACGCCAACGCGACGCTGCGCAACACCCACGCGTGACGAACTGTCACTCGACGCGCGGATAGGCAACCCAGAGCGCCCCGCGCTGGATGTCGACACGCATGGTGGCGACCTCGATCCGCGCGAGGGAGAAATCATCGGCGAACATCACGTACAGCCACACGTAACCACCCGCGATCTGATGCCGGCGCAGCTCGGTCCCGACGGGAACGGCGATCACCTCGACGGTTTGCGCCGAATTCCCGTCGACGAGCTGGATCGCGGTCGCGTCCCTCCACTTCCGCCACGTCCGAAACCACGTCGTGCCGTCACGAACGAGCTCATCCACGTCCCCAGAGCGGCGGTGCACGACACCAGTCTTCAGGTCGACGATGCTGAACATCTCCTTCTCGGCGCGGCGATGGGAGGGCATCATCACGAAGCGCGGAAGTGCACCCACGTACGCGCTGGCCGTGCGATTCCAGCGCGGGCCAGCGAAGCCATCGATCTGCATGTCATGGGCGAGCCTTCCGTCGCGAGTCATCACCGTGATGCGTGTTCCGTGCCTCCAGCTCGAGAACAGGACGATGTCGCCGTCGTACTCCGCACATCCTTCGACCCAGTCCAGATCCGCCGGCGGCACGACATCGACGCTGCCCACGCGATCCTCGAGGCGGACGACGATGCTCGATCGATCGCCGTCGACGACGTGATCGATCCGGGCTTTGCCGCCACGGACCTCGCACGAGGTACCATAGGTGGCTCGATGGACGCCGACGGAGGTGCGCACGCCCCGCGCATGCACCTCGCCTCTCCACACCTCACCGTCGAGCGGATCGATCGCGACGAGGTCGATGACCTGTCCCGTGGTGCCCGCCACGCGAGTCCAACCTGTTTGCGTGGCGACGACGACCTCGTCGTCGAAGACCGACATACTGTCGGCGATCGGGTGACGGCCGCGCCTCGTTTCCTCGAGAGGTGGTGACTCGACGAACACACTCCATCGTGGTGCCCCCGTCGCGAGCTCCACGGCGAACAGGTCGTGGGACAGCCGCGTCGGATGGACGTACTGGATCACGACGTAGTCGGGACCGACGCCGATGCCGGTGTCCTGCGCACTGATCGATCGGGCCTGCCCCGGCAGCCGACGCCGCCACTGCTCGCCGTTCGCGGAGTAGCGACTGATCCAGTCGTCCTCTGCTTTGTCCTGCCAGAGGACGATCGCGCTGCCGTCGGCCACCGCGTGTACGTCGAGGACCCGCTGGCGCGTCGGTGGCGACTGCATGGTCAACGGAACGAGCGATCGTGCGGTCACGCCGGCAATGAAGAGGGCGAGCGCGAAGCCCGTCGCGAGCAGTCGAGCCCAGGGGAACGGCATATCGGTCGGTTGCGACATTTCTCCCTCTGGCCTCAAGACGACGGGGCTCGACGAACGAGGCCGTTGCCGAACGTCGGCGCGAGCGTGGCCATCTCGACGCGCTCGACGCTCACGCGTTCGAGACGCAGGCGGGCTGGCGCGGTCGTCCACAGGTAACCGCCGGCTGCGGAAGGCTCGCTCCCGTACGCTGGGTTGGGGAGAAATGCTCGCGAGACGGCGCCGGTCGTCCCGTCGATCGCCGTCCATCGATGGTCCGAGACGATGACCCAGTGCGCTCCATGACGATATGTCTGCGTGAAGGGATCGTAGTCGAACGTCTTCGTCACGCTCCCCTGCTCCAGATCCACGATCACGCCTCGATCACGACGCTCGCTCCCTACCGTCTCGATCGGAACGAAGCGAGGCAGTTCCGTCTCCCACGGGTCCTCCTCGGCGACGATCATCCAGCGACCGCTCGGAGCGAAAGCACGCTGCGGCAGTCGAATGCGTCGCTCGATCGCCCCGTCGTTTCGAGTAACGAACACGTGCGCGCTTCGCGTGACGTCGTCGTTCACGACGAGGACGAGCGAGCCTCGAAATTTCCCTCGGCTCACGACCTCGCAACCACGGTCATACGCCGACCCCCAGGTGGCCGCCTGAATCGAGAGGAGCGTGCCGTTCGCGTCGCGCGTGGTGACCGCCGGTCCTCGCATCTCTCGTTCGACGAGCTCGCCGTTCTTCACCCACGACTGGAGCACGAAGGCCCGCCGGTGAGCGCGAACGACCGCGCCCGTGGCGCGTGACAGCTCGAGCACGGCCTGCTCGTGGACGGGAACCGTGACGGTCGTTGCCGTGACCACCATCGGAGCGTACGCGTGGCTTCGTCCATCCTCGTCATACTCGCGAAGCGGAAAGACACGCACCTGCGTCGTCCACCGCTGCGCGCCCGTGTCGAGATCGATCACGCTCACCCATTCGCCGAGCGATGCCGAGTCCGTGTAGCGAGCCACCGCGAAGCCGGGGCCGGATGCGAGTGCCTCACCGCGACCGGACGAAGCACGACCGGCCAACCGTCGACTCCAGCGCATGGAGCCCGCGGCGTCGTACCTACCGATATAGTCCTCGTTCGCGTCGGCATCGAACCACGCGACGAGCGCGGTGCCATCGGGGAGCGCCTCGACCTCGAGCGTGAAGATCTTTCGCTTCCACCATCCCCGCATCTCTCCGATCGCGCTCTTCGCCATCGCGGACGCGAGGAAGAGCGCGACACAGAGAAGCAGCAGCTTCATGTAGACCTCGACGGCCTGCGACGTGCGTTCCGTTTCTTTCATCGGCGCGCCTGTCGCGGCCACCCCGCGCCGGTTGCGAAGTTTCTTGCCTGTGCTCGAGACCCACCGGCGGGCGGTTTTGGTGGATTCGACGGAGGCGCTCTACGTATGCTCGGTGCATGTCGGGGCCCGAGTACCACCTGCTCGATCCATCGGAGTACCAGCTCCACATCGATCCCTCGCTCGCGCCGATTCCGAGCCCCGACGCGACGCCCGGACTCGGCGGATACAACGCGGGCGCCGGGATGGTCGACGACTTCTACCACTCGTCGTTGTTCCCCTCGCCCTCCTCGCTGCTCGGTCCCGGTGGCGTGCCGGGCGCGAGCTTCGATCTCTTCGAGCACTACACCGATCCACCCGCGCCCGCCGCCCCAGGACTCTCGCTGCCGACGCTCCCGTTCGGGCTCGAGGCCGATGGCGATGGCGTCGGCGGCACCGTCGGCGACTGGAGCCTGCGGTTCATGCCGTACATCCCGGGGCTCAACGAGCCCGAGTCGCCGGAGATGGAAGAGCTCCGCCGGCGCCAGCAGGGCGAGTAGCTCACGCCGGCGCGGGGAGCTGCTTGCGCACCTTGCACGACAAGATGAGCGGCTGCTTCTTGCGCGCGATCAATCGAAAGCGCGTCGCGGTCTCGCGATAGTCGCGCATCGCACTCGGATCCTCGATGACCTCGCGCGTGAGCGTGCCGACGATCTGCACCGTGGCGCCCTCGGGCACGTACCGCACGCGCGAACGAAAGCGGCCGAGCTGCGGCGGTGCGTTGCGGCGCAGGTCCGTGTTGGTGTCGTGATCGGGCGCGTCGAGCAAGTAGATGTCGGCGACCGCGGCGCGGATCGTCGTCTCGCCCACCGTGATCTCGAGCTCCTTGCCGTGCAGCGCTCGATGCTCGATGCGCCACGCCGTCGTGTTGTGCGTGTCGGCGTACGTTCGATAGACGACCAGCTCGTACAGGACGGACGGCACGCCGGCGCCCGGCGTGTCGAGCGCCTTCGTCGCCGGGCTCACGGCGCCGGTGATCTTGCCGTACGCACCTTCGCGGAACGCGCTCGCGTCGAGGTCGGGCGCGGCGCGAAACAGACCCTCGAAGTTGCCGCCCATCCGTTGCAGGGCGATGACGACCGACGCGGCGCCGACGCCGAGCGACGCGATCATCGTGATCAGCCAGAACACGGATGCACTATGCCCGCGAGGTCACTTCTTCTTCGCGGGCTTCTTCGGGGCGGGCTTCGCGGCGGGTTTGGCTGCTGTCTTCGAGGTGGCCTTCGCCGCAGGCTTGGCTGCGGGCTTCGCGGGCGCTGGCTTTGCGGGCGACTTCGTCGCGGCTTTCGCCGCGGCGGGCTTCGTCGCGGCCTTCGCAGCAGCGGGCTTCGTCGCGGCCTTCGCAGCGGCGGGCTTCGTCGCGGCCTTCACAGCCGGCTTCGTCGCGGCCTTCGCAGCGGCCGGCTTCGTCGCGGCCTTCGCCGGCGCGGGCTTGGCAACGTCCGCCTTGGACGCGACCGCGGCGTTGGATGCACCGGACCTCGTCGCCGCCGACGCCTCGCTCTTGCTCGCCTTCATCGCCTGCGAGGTCTCGGTCTTCTTCGCGGCCGACTTCGACGCCTGCGATGCCTCCGACGTGGTCGGCTTCGCGGCGGGTGGGCGGCCCGCGTCGTCGGAGATGCCGACCACGGTCTGCGCGCGCGTGCGCTTCTTGGGCTCGGGGTGGATCTGGATCAGCTCGGTCGGAAGCGAGGCGCCGATCAAGAGGCCCATCACCTGCTCGGCGTTGAGCTCCTTTTGCACGGCGAGGTAGACGCGGCCCGGATCGTGATCGCGCGGGCCCCAGGCCCCTTCGCAGACGATCCTCGCCTCGTCGCAGATCTGGCGGATCGCGGCGAACGCTTCGTCCGCGGACGTGGTGGGGAGGTAGTCGACGATCATCGCCCAGCGGCCACCGTCTTCGACGATCTTGGTCGCGATCTGCTTCCACGGGACGCCCTCGCGATCCCACACGGGAGGTCCGCCGTTCCGGTCGGGCTTCACGATGATGGTGTCGCCCCACGTGGGCTTGGCGTGCATGAACGGGACGTTCACGAGCTTCACCTTGCGGCTGCCGTCGGAGCCAACGGCGCCGAGATCGATCGCCCACGGCGACTCGGTGTCCTCGCCTTTGTTGGTGAGACAGACCTTGATGTTCTTCGCGTCGGCCATGCCGGCGGCATCCTAGCGTAGGACTACGACGTGGGTGCGGACGCGGGGGCGATCGCCGACGCGAGCTGGGCGGGGAGCGCGCGCTCCGCGAAGTGCGCGGCGGCGTGGATCGCGCTCGCGATCGCGGCCGCGTCGCTGCGACCGTGCGCGATGACGGCGGGCTTGGTCACGCCGGCGAGGAGCGCGCCGCCGATCTCGGTGTAGTCGATTCGCTTCGCGAGGCCGCGCAGCGCGGGCGCGACCAGGGCGCCGCCGAGGCGCGCGAGTGGGGTCTTGTCGAGCTCCTGGCGCACGAGGCCGAACATGCCTTCGGCGATGCCTTCGCACGTCTTGAGGACGACGTTGCCGGTGAAGCCGTCGGTCGCGATCACGTCGACGACGCCGCGGAACAGATCGGAGCCCTCGACGTAGCCGATGTACTGGAACGGTCCGGTCGCCGCGACGAGGAGCGCGTGGGCCTCGCGCGTGAGCGGCGTGCCCTTGCCTTCCTCGGCGCCGTTGGACAGAAGGCCGAGCCGCGGACGCGCGCGGGCGTGGACCACGCGATCGTAGGCGGCGCCGAGCAGGCCGAACTGCGCGAGCTGCGATGGCTTGGGCTCGGTGTTCGCGCCCGCATCGCAGAGGACGAGCGGCCCCGATGGCGTCGGCAGCACGGTGACGATCGCGGGGCGCTCGACGGCGGGGAGTCGCCCGAGCACGAAGATCGCGCACGCGAGGAGCGCGCCCGAGTTGCCCGCGCTGACGACGGCGTCGCCCTCGCCGTCGGCGACGCGCTGCACGGCGACGCGCATCGACGAATCCGGCTTGGCGCGAAACGCGTGGCCCGGATGGTCGTGCATCGTGACGACCTCCGACGCGTGGATCACCGAGACGCGATCGGCGCTGGTGCGGCCGGCCTGCGCGAGCGCGGCGTCGAGGCGCGCGGCGTCGCCGACGAGCACGACCTCGAGGTCGCGTGCGCGAGACGCGCGAAGCGCACCGTCGACTTCGGGTCGCGGTGCGCGATCACTGCCCATCGCATCGACGATGACCCTCATGGTCTCGTCGACGGGTGGCTACTCTTCGGCCGACTTGACCGCGAGGACCTTCTCGCCGCGATACGTGCCGCAGCTCATGCAGACGCGATGAGCGATGCGCGGCGCGCCGCAGGTGGGACAGGCTTGAACCATCATGTGGTTCGCACCCGACTTGCGCATCCACGCCGAGCGCTGCTGGCGGGTGCGAGTGGGTCCGCGACGTCGTTTCTGAAGTGCCATGACAAATCTCCGGGGGGGCTTATGTGCCAGCTTCCGCGGGCGGTTTCAAGCCCGTACGCATCAAGAGGGGAGCTTCAGGTTCTTGAGGGCCGCCAATCGCGGATCGATCGGCTTCTCGCACGCGCAGGTGGCTGAATTTCGGTCGATCCCACACTGCGGGCACAGGCCCTTGCAGTCCTCGCGGCACAGGGGTGCGTAGGGGACCGCGAGCACGAATTGTTCGCGGAACAACGGTTCGAGATCGACATGCTCGCCCTCGTAGGGGAACAGATCGAGGTCCTCGGCCGGCACCTCGGGGCCCTCGGCGTCCGGCGCGGGCGCTTCGTCGTCCTCAGCCGGCATCTCGTGCTTCGGCATGAAGGTGACCATCAGGCGCTCGTCGATCGGGAGCTTCACGGGCTCGACGCAGCGGCTGCACGCGACGGTGAGCTCGCCCTTGAACGTGCCGCTCGCGAACACGTGCGAGCCCTCGCTGTACAGCTCGAGATCCGCGTGACCGTACCCGGCGTCCGGATCGTCGGCGGGCGCACCGAGCGCATCGCGCATCGGCATTCCGCGCAGCCATTCACTGACGAGCTGCGGCCCGACATCGAACTTTCGATGCGTCGGCAGGTCGACGAGACGGACCGCGAAGGGAGGGAGCTTGGCCATGGCGAAAGCGACGCACTATAGGAGTGCGATCTGGATTGTCAATGCGGCTGTGCCCGCCGAGGATGTCCGCGTGAAGACCGCTATCGCCGTTGTCGTGCTCCTCGCCGCGTGCGGAGACGACCCACCGCCGACGATCTCGTACGGCGCGATGGGCTCGCTGACCCAACCGAGTGGCGAGGGAAGCTTTCGGTTCGGCGCCGCCACCGCGGCCACGCAGATCGAGGACATGAACCCCGCGACCGATTGGTATCTGTGGACCCAGCCGGTCGCCGAGGGCGGCATGGGCAAGGGCACGTTCGTCGGCGACGCGGTCAAGGGTTACTCGATGGTCGACGACGACCTCGCGCTGGTGACGTCGCTCGGGCTCGACAGCTATCGTTTCTCGATCGAGTGGGCGCGGATCGAGCCCGTGAAGGACCAGATCGACGAGGCCGCGATCGCGCACTACCGCACGCAGCTCGAGACGATGAAGGCGATGGGCATGAGGCCCCTCGTCACGCTGCATCACTTCTCGAACCCGGTCTGGGTCATGGACCCGCGCGAGGCCGCCTGCCCCGCCGGCCCCACGGCGACCAACCTGTGCGGCTTCGGTGGCCCCGGCGGCGCGATGATCGTCGACGAGATGGGCGCGCACGCCGCGCTGATGGCGCAGCGCTTCGGTGACCTCGTCGACGAGTGGGGCACCGTCAACGAGCCCTTCATCTACATGCTCGCCGCGTACGGCATCGGCAACTTCCCGCCGGGCAAGAACACGATCCTGAACCTCCCCGAGTTCCTCCCCGCCGTGCGCGACTACGTCGCCGCGCACGCCGCGATGTACAAGGCGATCAAGGCGAACGACACCGTCGACGCCGACGGCGATGGCAACCCGGCCGACGTCGGCCTGTCGATGTCGGTCGCGTCGTGGCAACCCGCGCGCGGCAACAAGCCGTCGACGAACGCCGACGACATCGCCGCCGCCGAGCGCATCACGTACATCATGCATTACCTGTTCGTCGACGCGGCCCTCAACGGCACGTTCGACGGCGACGTCGACGGCGATCCCGAAGAGCAGCACCCCGAGTGGGCGAACACGATCGACTGGCTCGGTCTGCAGTATTACTTCCGCGCCGGCGTCTCCGCGGATCGCCCGCTGATCCCCGCGCCCGCCTCGCTCACGCCGTGCATCGGCGGCTTCGATGTCGGCTCGTGCCTGCCCGCGCTCGATCCGACCTACTGCGTGCCGACCATGGGCTACGAGGGCTACGCGCAGGGCATCGAGAAGATCATCACCGACCACGCTGCGCGGTATCCGGGGCTCCCGCTCGTCGTGAGCGAGGCCGGCATCGCGACGTCGACCGGCAAGCGCCGGGCCGAGAACGTCGTGCGCGTCCTCGAAGCGATGGAGCGTGCGCGCGCCGGCGGTGCCGACCTGCGCGGCTACTACCACTGGAGCCTCACCGACAACTTCGAGTGGGCCGAGGGCTACGTGCCCAAGTTCGGCCTCTACGCCGTCGACCGCTCGACGTTCGCGCGCACCGAGACCGAAGGCGCGACCGCGCTCCGCGACATCGCGACCGCGCGCGCGCTCACCACCGCACAGCGCGAGGACTACGGAGGCGAAGGTCCGATGACACCGGATCCGCAGTTCACCGACGAGTTCTGCACCAAGCCATCCCCCGAGTGAGCGCGCGGCGGTCGCGCTCAGCGCGGCATCGCGCGCGCGAGATCACGCACGAGCGCGGCGACGCGATCGGGCGCACCGTCGGGATCGCCGGCGGCCACGCGATCGACGAGCGCCGTGCCGACGACGACGCCATCGGCGATCGCGGAGAAGCGGCGCGCATCGTCGGGCGTGCGGATCCCGAAGCCGACCGCGACGGGCGCCTGCGCGGCCTCGCGGATCTGGGCGAGGCGCGCGGGATCCACGGGCGCCGCGGCGCGCGAGCCGGTCACGCCGGTGAGCGAGATGTAATAGACGAAGGGCGCGCGGAGCGGTGCGAGCCGCGCGATGCGATCGGGCGTGCTCGTCGGCGCGACGAGCGGGATGACCGCGACGCCGTGCTTCGCGAGCGGATGCGCGAGCTCGTCGAGCTCGTCGATCGGCAGGTCGACCGTGAGCACCGCGTCGACGCCTGCGTTCGCGGCGCGCTCGGCGAAGGCGTCGGTGCCCATGACGAAGATGGGGTTGTAGTAACCGAAGAGGACGATGGGCGTCTTCACGCCGCGCTCGCGGAGCGTCTGCACCGCGGCGAGCGCGCCCGGCAAGCTCGCGCCCGCATCGAGCGCTCGCTCCATCGCCTTCTGGATCGACGGGCCGTCGGCCGACGGATCGGAGAACGGAACGCCGAGCTCGATCACGTCCGCGCCCGCCTTCGCGACCGCTTCGATCACGAGGGTCGACGTCGCCGGGTCCGGATCGCCGAACGTCAGGTACGCGACGAGCGCGGCGCGGTTCTGCGCGGCGGCGGCGTCGAATGCACTCCGCAACCGCGCCGTCACGCAGGCCCTCGCTCGTTCATCTGTGCGCGGCGCGACGCCACCGTCACCATGTCCTTGTCGCCGCGGCCCGAGAGGCCGACGATGATCACGCCGTCCGAGCCGGCGAGCGAGGCGACCTCGTCGAGCGCCGCGATCGCGTGTGCGGTCTCGAGCGCGCACAGGATGCCCTCGGTGCGCGCGAGTCGCTCGAGCGCTTCGAGCGCCTGCTCGTCGGTGCGCGCCATGTACGTCGCGCGGCCCGAGACCTTCCACGCGGCGTGCTCGGGACCGACGCCCGGGTAGTCGAGGCCGGCGCTGATCGAGTGCGCGTGCGCGATCTGACCCAGGCGCGCGTCGTCGGTGTGCGTGAGCACGTACGACTTCGACCCGTGCAGCACGCCGACGCGACCGCCGCCGAGCGTGGCCGCGTGGCGCGTGGTCTCGACGCCCTCGCCCGCCGCTTCGACGCCGACGAGGCGAACGGAGGCGTCCGCGACGAACGGCGCGAACAGGCCCGCGGCGTTCGAGCCGCCGCCGACGCATGCGACGAGCGCGTCGGGGAGGCGCCCGGTGGCCGCGTGGATCTGCGCGCGGGCTTCGCGGCCGATCACCGACTGGAGATCGCGCACCATCCACGGATAGGGATGCGGGCCGGCGACGGAGCCGATCAAGTAGAACGTGTCGCCGACGTTGGTGACCCAGTCGCGCAGCGCTTCGTTCATCGCGTCCTTGAGCGTGCGCGTCCCGCTCTCGACGGCATGGACCTTCGCGCCGAGCAGGCGCATCCGCTCGACGTTGAGCGCCTGGCGAACGACGTCCTCGGCGCCCATGTAGATCTCGCACGGGAGGCCGAACAGCGCGGCGACGGTCGCGGTGGCGACGCCGTGCTGCCCCGCGCCGGTCTCGGCGATCAAGCGGCGCTTGCCCATGCGTCGCGCGAGGACCGCCTGGCCGATGCAGTTGTTGATCTTGTGCGCGCCCGTGTGGTTCAGGTCCTCGCGCTTGAGGTACACGCGCGCGCCGACGTCGGCGGACAATCGCCGCGCGTGATAGAGCAGCGAGGGACGGCCGACGTAGCTCGCGAGCAGCTCGTCGACCTCGGCCCAGAACGCGTGGTCGGCGCGCGCGGCGCGCCACGCGGCCTCGAGCTCCGCGGTCGCGGGCATCAGGGTCTCGGCGACGTACTGGCCGCCGAACTCGCCAAAGCGTCCGCGGACCGGCTCCGCGAGCTGCGCGACTTCGTCCGCGGTGGACATGCCTTGCCGTACCATGATGCCCCCGTGTTCACCATCCGCGCTGCCACGATCGTCGTCGCTCTGCTCGTCACGCACACCGCGAGCGCCGATGACGCGCGGCGCGCGCGGCGCGACGTCGCGTACCGGCCGTTCATCGAGACCGAGGAGATGGCAAAGGACCTGCGCGAGGTGGAGCCGCGATCGCAGATCCAGGCGGACCTCGGGCTCAGCGTGATCTGCGTCGGCTACGAGTGGCCGATGTGGAACCAGCCGGTGTCGATCTTCGTCGGCGGCGGGATCTTCGGCACGTACTTTTTGCCGTGGTTCGATCGCGGCGACGAGACGATCGGCGGCGTCGGCGATCTGCGCATCACGTGGTTCCCGCGCAGCGAGGACGGCCGCGGCCTGTACGTCACGCCGTACGTGCGCGCGGGCTACGCGAGCGGCGATGACGAGGATACCGGCGCGCATGGCAGCGGCACCGTCGTCACCACCGGCGCGTTCGTCGGCTACGCGTTCCGGCTATCGAATCGCCTCGACCTGCGCCTGGGCGCGGGAGGCCAGTACATCTACATCGGCGGCAAGAACGGCGTCGGGGCCTCGACGCCGTTCGTCGCCCTCGATATCGCGCTCGGGTTTCGCCTCTGACTCTAGACCGCGCGAGTGGGCGGGAGCTGCGGCTCCACCGGCGCAGGGGGCGGCAGCGTGGATTGACACGCGATGACGATGATCCCGACGAGCGGGAAGCACAGTCCGAGGATCATCCAGCCGACCGGATTGCGGTTCTTGCTGGAGGCGATGAGTGCGGACAGGCCGGCGCCGAGGAGCATGATGACTGCGAGCATCGAAGTTTCCCTTTCGGTGAATGGTTGTTCGTGACGGAGGCGGCCTGTCGCCGTCACTCACCCCGGGTTGCGGACTTTCTTCGCGGTAGCATCGACCTCGATGAGGCGTCGGATTTCTGGGGCTCGGCGAGCACGCGACGCCACCTCAGCCGACGTCGCCGCCGCCCAACTGCGCGAGCCGCCACGGGTGTCGCGTGGCCCACGCCTTGCTGCACGCGCGGACATGTTCCGACTGGTGGTCGCGTGCGCGCTCGTCGCCGGATGTAGCGGAGGCGAGCTCGTCGCGAACGACCTGCCCGCATGCAAGTCATTTCGCGACGGACACTGGGACAGCCGGTTGATCACGCCGGGCGCATCGGGCGCGAGCCCCAAGGTCGTCGCGCTCCAGCAGATGCCCGACGGGTCGGTGATCGCGGGTGGGTGGTTCGATGCGATGAGCGGAGTTGCCGCGAAGAACGTCGCGCGCTGGGACGGCACGAGGTGGAGCGCGCTCGGCCCCGGCTTGCCGGGACAGGTGAAGTCACTCGCCGTCGACGATCGCGGGCAGCTGTGGGCCGTCGGCGACGACTTCAATCTCGGCAAGCCGGACGACAAGCTCGGCGGCGGACTGTCGGGCGCGTATCTCGCGCTCTGGACCGGCGCCGAGTGGACGATGGTCGTGCAGCAGGCGTACGACATCTACGGCGTCACGACGGTCGACGGCGGCATCGCCGTGTACGGCTCGTTCTTCCAGGTGGCGGCGCTACCGGCGAGCGGCGTCGCGATCTGGCGCGATGGCATGTGGTCCACGACGGGTCTCGTGAACGGCGGCAACTACGTGCTCGCGGCAGCGCGGAGCCCGGACGGTGTCTGCGTGGCCGGCCAGATCCAGCCCGCGACCGGCGGCATCATCAATGGCGTCGCGTGCTGGAACGGAGCGGAGTGGTCGCGCCTCGGCAACGCGGAGCAACCCTTCGACGGTACCGCCGTGGCGGCGCTCGCCCGTGCGAACGATGGTCGCTGGTACGTCGGCGGCAACTTCCGGTTGTTCGGACCTGATGGCGATCGCTTCGGCATCGCGCGCCTGGCCACCGACGGCACGTGGGAGTCGGTCGAGAGTGGCATCTTCGCCGGAGAAGGTGGCGGAGACCTCGATCCGTACGTGTCGTCGATCTCCGTCGTCGACGACGGGTTCGTCGTCGCCGGACGCTTCGAGTGGGTCGGCATGCCGATGCAGCCCGCGTTTCACCTGGCGCGATGGAGCGCGAGCAGCGGGTGGAGCGCGATGACGCCACCGACGGACCTCTTCGGCAGCTTGTCGGCGGTCCTCGCGACCGGCGAGCGTACGTACGTCGGCGGCGCGTTCCCGCGCATCGGCGTCGCGCCCGGCGCCGGCATCGCGTCCGTCGAGGGCGGCGCCGTGCACGCGCTGCCTGCGGCGCCGCTCGCGGCGACCCGGCTCGGCACGATCAGCGACATGATCGCGCTGCCCGAGGGCATGCTCCTCGCCGGGCAGTTCCGGGACGCGGACATCGACGCGACCGACACGTACGGCCTCCTCCTGTTCGATGGCGAGTGGCAGCCGCCGATCCTCGGCGTGCCCTTCAGCTCCTCGATGTCGGCCGTCGCCCTCGCCGATGGGTACGCGGTTCGCGCCGGCGGCCAGCTGTTCCGCCGTCGCGGCGATGGCGAGCCGGCCCTCGTGACCGACAAGCCCGTCGCCGGTCCGCTCGTCGCCGACGGAAACGGCACGATGTTCTTCGTGATCCCGACCGAGCCGTCGTCGACGATCATCCAGAGCACCCCCGACGACACGAGCTTCTTCTCGCTGATCCCGGGCACCGTCGAGGCGATGGCGATCTACGACGGCGCGCTCGTCGTCGTCACCTCGAACCCGGTGCTCGGCGGTCAGACGGTGTATCGCCGCGTCGACGACGACTGGCAGCTGATCGGCGCGTGGGCGGACTACACGAGCAACCTCGTGGTCTCGCCGGCGCTCGGCCTCGTCGCCGCCACGCAGAGCGGCACGCGCGTGTGGAACGGCATCGAGTGGCGCACGATCTCGGACGCGTTCGTCTACGACATGGCCGCGTGCTCGGACGGCGTCGTCGCCGCGATCGACGAAGGCGCCGGCAGCCGCCTCGCGTTCCTCGACGATCTCGACGGAGACTGGACCTACTTCGGCGAGCCTCGCGGCGCGCAGTGGTGGCAGATCACGCCGACCGAGCGCGGCGTGTACATCGGCACCGCGTTCGCGGGCTCGAGCGGTGTCAAGGCGGACTCGCCGCTCGGCTTCGCGCGCTGGACCACACTCGACGACACGGGCTGGTAGCGCGTCACGCGCCGAGCGTCACGCGCCGCGCACGGCGGCGACGAACGCGGAGACCTTGTCGGCATCCTTGATCCCGGGCGCCACCTCGACGCCGGTCGCCACGTCGACGCCCCACGGCGCGACCGCCGCGATCGCGGCCGCGACGTTCGCGGGATCGAGCCCACCGGCGAGCAGGAACTGACGCGCGGGATGGCGGCGGTGCGCCAGGGCGGCGAGCGACCAGTCGAACGTCTTCCCCGAGCCGCCCCGCCCCGCCGACGGCGTATCGAGCAGCAGGTGCTCGACCGGCCACACCTCGAGGTGCTCGACGTCGGTCGCGCTACCGAGCGCGAGGGACTTCCACACCGGCAGCTTGGTCGCCTTCGCGATCGCGGTGACATCGTCGGGCGTCTCGTCGCCGTGGAGCTGCACGATGTCGAGCGGAACCTCCGCGGCGATCTGGGCGACCTCGTCGACGCTCGCATCGACGAACACCCCGACGATCTTCGGCTCGCCCGCGCCGCGCGCCGCGCCCGCGACCAGCGGCGCACGCGCGGGATCCAGGTGGCGCTTCGACCTCGGCCAGAAGTTGAGCCCGATGAAGTCGACGCCGACCGACGCGACGCGCGCCGCATCGTCGGGCAGCGTCACGCCGCAGATCTTGATCCGCGTGCTCACGGCACGCCCCGCAGCGCGCGCAGTGCATCGCCCACCGACGCCGCGCGCATCAGCTGCTCACCGACGAGCACCGCGTGCGCACCGACCGCTCCGAGCAGCTGCACGTCCGCCGCGCTGCGAATGCCGCTCTCGGCGACGAGCACCACGTCCGGCGGCAGCATCGGCGCGACCACGCTCGTGAGCGACATGTCGATCGTGAACGTCTTCAGGTCACGATGGTTCACGCCGAGCAGCGTGGTGCCGACCGCGAGCGCGGTCTCCGCCTCCTTCGGCGTGTGCACCTCGACGAGGACGTCGAGCGCGTGCTCCTCGGCGACGGCCATCAGCTCGGCGAGCTGCGGCCGGTCGAGCGCCGCGACGATCAGCAGGATCGCATCCGCGCCCGCCGCCCTCGCCTCCACCACTTGATACGGATCGATGATGAAGTCCTTGCGTAACAGCGGCAGCGCGACGCGCTCGCGCACCCGCGCGAGGAACTCGAGGCGCCCGTCGAAGTACCGCGCGTCGGTCAGCACGCTGAGCGCGGCCGCCCCCGCCCCCGCGTACTCCGCCGCGATCACCGCCGGATCCGCGCCCGCGCGGATCGCGCCCGCGCTCGGGCTCGCGCGCTTGATCTCGGCGAGCACGCGCACGGGCTCTCCCGGTGGTCGCCGCAACGCGCTCGCGAGGCCGCGCACGGGCCCGGCCTCGCGCGCTGCCCGGTCTACATCGGACAAGGATCGAGCAGCTCTCGCCGCCGCGACCTCCTCCCGCTTGGTCGCCAGGATCTCGTCGAGGATCGTCACGTGCGCGACAGCATAGCGGACATCAGCGGCGGCGAGCTTCTTCGTCGAGCGCCGCGCGACGCTCGCAGCACTTGCGCGTCAACTCCTCGACCAGGATGCGCGGACTGGACGGGCGGGCGGGCGACGCGACGATCTCGTCGCGCGCGATCACCTCGCTGGCGATGCAGGTGCTCGCGATGTCGACCTCGGTGTCGCCGTGGACCTCGACGTGCGTGTCGGCGGCGAGGGTCTCGCTCGTGCTGGCGGCGCTCTCGACCATCGCGCGCACGTGGGCGGCTTCGGCTTCGATCAATGCGCGACGCGCTGCATGCTCGCGCGCGAGCACGTCCACCAGCGACGGCGGGTCCTCGATCGGTTTACTCACGCGAGTACATCCTCATTCGCGGGGTCCGGACGATCTACGCCAACCTTCGGGCGCAGTCACTCGACGACTTTGCGATTCTCACCGTCGCGATCACTCCACACCTCGAAATTCTTCGGGGCGAAGCGCGCTCAGGTACGAAAGGTCAGCATCCGGGGCCGCGGTGGATGCCTCCACCCACTTGTGCAACACGAGCCGCGCGGCGCCGTCGGTGGCGACGGTCTGCGCGCGGACGAGCTGGTCGGGCAGCCGGTCGAGATCGAGCGCTCCGGACTCGAGCAGCTCCAGGCCGAGGGCGGCGGTCATCGCGGCGGCGCGCAGGGCCGCCGCGTAGCGCTCTCCGTGGCCGACGTGCGCGCCGGCGAGGACCTTGCGCAGGACCGACGCGTTGAACGCGGCGTCGCCCCCGGCGAGCCCCGATGGATCGAGGTCGCCCACGCCGAAGGCGCGCGGGCTCAGGGTGCGGCACTCGACGGTGCCTTCGTTCCAGATCGCGACGAAGGTCTCGCCGTGGACCGACAGCTCGTCGATGCCGCCGGCCCCGTGGACGACCGCGGCGCGGCGCAGGCCGAGCGCGCCGAGCGCGGCGGCGAGCGGCTCGCACCACCGCTGATCGTAGACGCCCATCACCTGGTGGCGCACGTTGGCGGGGTTCGTGAGCGGCCCGAGCAGGTTGAAGATCGTGCGCGTGCCGAGCTCGCGACGCGGACCGCCGACGCTGCGCGTGGCGGCGTGGAACTTCGGTGCGAACGCGAAGCCGATGTTCGCGACGCCGATGCAGCGCGCGATCGTGGGCGCGTCGGCTTCGATCGCGATGCCGAGCGTCTCGAGCACGTCGGCGGACCCGCACTTCGACGACAGCGCGCGGTTGCCGTGCTTGGCGACGACGCCACCGCACGCGGCCAGGAGGATCGCGGCCAGCGTCGAGACGTTGATCGTGCCCGCGCCGTCGCCACCGGTGCCGCACGTGTCGATCGAGTGCGCGTGGTTGGGGATCTCGAGGGGCAACGCGCGCGAGCGCATCGCCGACGCGGCGCCGACGATCTCGTCGACGGCCTCGCCCTTCGCGCGCAGCGCGACGAGCAGCCCGCCGATCTGCGCGGGCGTCGCGGCGCCGTCCATGATCTGCCCGATCACGTCGGCCATCTCGGCGCGGCCGAGGTCCTGGCCCGCGAGCGCAGCGTTGATCGCCTTGACCACGACCGAGGTCACTCGCGGCCTCGTGCCATCGCGAGGAAGTTCTTCAAGAGCGCCTTGCCCGCGCTGGTCATGATCGACTCGGGGTGGAACTGCACGCCCTCGAGCGGTGCGCGACCCGCCCCGGGCAGACCGGGCCGGGCCGGATCATGACGCGGGGTGGCGCGGAGGCGAACTCCCATGATCTCGTCCTCCCACGTCTTGGACGTGACCTCGAGCGTGTCGGGCATCGTCTCGGGCGCGATCACGAGCGAGTGATAGCGCGTGGCGACGAACGGGTTCTCGACGCCCGTGTAGAGGCCCTTCTCGTCGTGGAAGATCTTCGAGGTCTTGCCGTGCATGATGCGCGGTGCGCGGACGATCCGGCCGCCGAACACCTGGCCGATGCACTGGTGACCGAGGCACACGCCGAGGATCGGCGTCTGCCCCGCGAACGACTCGATGACGTCCATCGAGATGCCGGCCTCGTTCGGCGTGCACGGTCCGGGCGAGATCACGATCGCCTCGGGCGCGCGCTCGCGGATCTGCTCGACGGTGATCGCGTCGTTGCGCTCGACGGTGACGTCCGCGCCGAGCTCGCCGAAGTACTGCGCGAGGTTCCACGTGAACGAGTCGTAGTTGTCGATCAGCAAGAGCTTCATGGCACATCGCTCCCGTCGGGGCTCGCCGTCCGCGCCATCGCCACCGCGCGGAGCACGGCCCGCGCCTTGTTCACCGATTCTTGATACTCGAGCTCCGGCACCGAGTCCGCGACGAGCCCCGCGCCCGCTTGCACGTAGATCGTGTCGCCGTGGCTGACGAGCGTGCGGATCGCGATCGCGAGATCGAGGTTGCCGGTGTAGCTGACGTAGCCGACCGCGCCGCCGTAGAGGCCGCGCTGGTGCGGCTCGAGCTCGTCGATGATCTCCATCGCGCGGATCTTCGGCGCCCCCGACAAGGTGCCCGCGGGGAACGCGGCGCGCAGCACGTCGAGCCACGTCTTGCCCTTCGCGAGCTTTCCGACGATGTGCGACGTCAGGTGCATCACGTGCGAGTAGCGCTCGACGACCATGTGCTCGGCGACCTGGACCGAGCCGACCTCGGCGACGCGCCCGACATCGTTGCGTCCGAGATCGATCAGCATGAGGTGCTCGGCGCGCTCCTTGGGATCCGCGAGCAGCTCCTCGGCCAGGCGCTCGTCATCGGCGAGCGTCGCGCCGCGCGGGCGCGTGCCGGCGATCGGGCGCACCTCGACGCGACCGTCCGAGAGCCGGACGAGCGTCTCGGGCGACGCGCCCGTCACCCGCGCCTCGGGGAACTCGAGGTGGAACATGTACGGCGACGGATTGATCACGCGCAGCGCGCGATAGACATCGAGCGGTCGCGCACCGGCCGCGGGCTCGGCGAAGCGTTGCGACAGCACGACCTGGAACGCATCGCCCGCGAGGATGTACTCCTTGACCGCGTCTACGGCCGCGCAGAAGCCATCGTGCGAGAACGACGACGGTGGCACCGCCGACGAGGTCGCCTCGCCCAGGCGCGGCGGCGTCAGCGACGGCAGCGGTCGCCGCGGCGCGCGCAGCGTCGCGATGATCGCGTCGATCCGCGCGCACGCTCGCTCGTACGCTTGCTCGGCCTTCTCCGGGCGCGCCACGTACGGCGTCGCCACCACCTTCAGCGTCTGCCGCAGGTTGTCGAAGATCAGCAGCGTGTCCGTGATCACCATGCACAGTGGCGGGATGTCCTCGTAGCCCGGGCCCGGCTGTGCACGCGCCGGCAGATCCTCGAACGCGCGCACGCAGTCGTACGCGATCCAGCCGACCGCGCCGCCCCAGAACCGCGGCAGCCCGGGCATCTCGACGGGCACGAGCTCGCCGAGCACCTCCGCGAGCGCGGCCGTCGGATCGGGCGTGGTCCACTCCGCGGTGCGCGGCGGGCCACCCGCGTCGACGTCGTACCAGGTGACGCTCGCCGCCCCGCCCTTCCATCGCACGACCGCGCGCGGCGCGACGCCGACGAAGGAGTACGCGGCCCACGTCGAGCCACCGACGACGGACTCGAGCAAGAACGAGTGCTCGCCCGCGCCGAGCGCGGCGTAGGCGCTGACCGGCGTGTCGCTATCGGCGAGCAGCTCGCGATAGACGGGGATCAGATTTCCCCGCTGTGCGGCCGCGATGAACTCCTCGCGCGACGGCGTGAACACGGTCTGCTTATACCTCTACCCGCGAAGCAGCGAGAGCGAGCGCAGGAAGTTCTGCCCGAGGATCTTCTGAACCGCGGTCGTCGATAGCCCGCGTCGGAGCAGCATGTCGACGAGCCTGGGCAGATCGAGACACGTCTGCAGATCGCGCGGCGTGATGATCGCGCCATCCCAGTCCGAGCCGAGCGACGCGTGATCCTCGCCGACGGTCTTCACGATGTGCATCAGGTGATCGGCGACCCACTCGCCCTTGCCGTTGCGACGCGACGGTCCGAGGAAGCTCGACTCGTACATCACGCCGATCGTGCCGCCGGTATCTGCGATCGCGCGCAGCTGATCGTCGTCGAGGTTGCGCCAGTGCTCGAACACGCCGTCGACGCCGGTGTGCGTGCAGATCAGCGGCAGGCTCTTGTCGTGCACGGACGCGGCCTCCCAGAAGCCCTTCTTCGAGATGTGCGCGAGGTCGACGAAGATCCGCTTCGCGTCGAGCGCCTCGACGTACGCGCGACCGTCGTCGCTGATGCCGTTGTCGGTGCCCGCGAGCGGCGAGCTCGTCGTGCCGAGCGCGCTGTTGGACAGGTGCACGAGCGTCACGCGCACGATGCGATCGTCGAGGCGATCGAGCGCGCCGTGATCGTCGAGCGCGTTGCCACCCTGGATCCCGATCCACGCCGCGTGCTTTCCGGCGGCGACCGCCGCGTGGTACTCGGGCGTCGTCTTCACGATCTGCACGTCGTCGGGGACGCTCTCGAGGATCTCGGTCAGCTTGTCGAGGTTCTTCGTGAACGCCTCGGCGCGACCGCGCGGGCTGCGCAGCGGGTTCGTCGTGATGACCCAGATGCCACCGGTGATCCGCGCCTCGCGCAACCGAGGCAGATCGCACTGGCTGTAGAACCGCGCGCCGAACACGCCGCGCCCGTGTCGCTTGGTCAGGTCGTAGCCGAAGATGCGGCTCCAGATGAAGGAGTCGATGTGCAGGTCGATCACGTCGCTCGCGAGGTACAGCTCCACCGCTTCGCGCGAGATGCCGAGCTCCTTGGCCCACGCCCCCGGATCGGTTCGATGGTCGACAAAATCGAGCACGCCGTGTCTTACCACCGGCGCCGCCACCGCGGTCGATGTAGGCTCCGCGGGATGAAGAGTCAGCTCGCAAGCCGCATCTTTCGAACCGTCGTGATGTCGAGCGCGATGCTCGGCACTCCCCTCGTCGCGTCCGCCGATCAGGTCGCGCCTCCGCCGCAGAAGAAGGAAGCGCCCAAGGCGCCCGACGCGAAGGCCCCGCCGCCCGAGGTGAAGCTCGACACGTGGGACTCCGTGTCCACGCTCCTCGTCGCGAACGACAAGAAGTTCGACAAGGCCCTCGCCGGCTACATCAAGGCGCGCAAGGACGCCGCGAAGAAGAAGGACGTCGCGAGCCCCGCCGTGGCCCAGGCAAGCACCGCGCTCGCCGACGCTCGCAAGGAGCGCGAGGATCTGTTCATGCGCCTCGCGAAGACGACGCGCCCCGCGCCGGTGAACGAGGCTGCGATGCCCGGCGTCGAGAAGGCGGAGACCTCCTACGCCGACGCGCAGGCCGCGCTCTTCGCGGCGATCGACGTCAAGGAAGAGACCGCCGCCGACATGGCGAAGAACACGAAGGCGATCGAGGCCGCGAACAAGACGCGCGTCGCCGCGGCGGCCAAGGTGAAGTCCGAGCGCGCGAAGCTCAACAAGCGCCCGCGCGCGGTCGTCCAGGACCGCCCCATGGGTCGCGGCTTCATCCTGTCCTAGCCGATCCCGTCGAGCGCGTTCTTCGCGCCGGCCTCGCCCTCCCGATGTCCGCGGTCGGCGAACTGCCGCTCGCGAGCGACACGGCTGCGCTCCTCGGGCCGGGCGATTCCGCGCAGTTGGGCGGTGGCCCCGCGGGTGCAGAGACGGTGAGCATGCAAACGCTCACCACGATCTGCCTCGACGATCTCTGCGACGTAACCGGTGGCCAATCGACGGGCCCGAACCTCCCGCCCGGCGGCTATCCGACGCCGACGAACAGCATGACGAGCACGCCGTTCAAGCCGTTCGACTTCAAGGCGACCTCGCAGTACGGCAGCGTCGTCAATAACCCCGGGATGCCCAACACGAACGGCGTCGTCAACGGCGGCGGTGGTGGTGGGAAGCTGAACCCGCTCTCGCCGCAGCCCGACCTCATCTACTGAGCGCCGCGGTATAACGCCGGGCATGCACCCGGCCCTCCAGGAAACGCTCGCTGCTGCTGATCCCGAAATCGCGGAGCTCCTCGCCGCCGAGGAGCGCCGGCAGCGCGACAAGATCCGGCTGATCGCATCGGAGAACTACGTCTCGGGCGCCGTGCTCGCGGCGACGGGCTCGGTGCTGACCAACAAGTACAGCGAAGGCTATCCCGGCAAGCGCTACTACGAGGGTCAGCAGTTCATCGATCGCGTCGAGCAGCTGTGCATCGATCGCGCGAAGTCGCTGTTCGGCGCGGACCACGCCAACGTCCAGCCGTACTCCGGCTCGCCCGCGAACCTCGCCATCTACTTCGCGTTCCTCAGGCCCGGCGACACCGTCATGGGCATGGGGCTCCCGGCCGGCGGCCACCTGACGCACGGGTGGAACGTGTCGATCACCGGCAGCTACTTCCGCGCCGTGCAGTACGGCGTGCGCAAGGACACGCACCGCATCGACCTCGACGAGGTTCGCGATCTCGCGCGCAAGGAGAAGCCGAAGCTCCTGTTCGCCGGCGGCACGGCGATCCCGCGCACCATCGACTTCGCCGCGTTCGCCGAGATCGCGCGCGAAGTCGGCGCGATCTTCGCCGCGGACATCGCACACATCGCGGGCCTCGTCGCCGCGGGCGCGCATCCCTCGCCGGTGCCGGTCGCCGACGTGGTGTCGACGACGACGCACAAGACGCTGCGCGGTCCGCGCGGCGGCATGCTGATGTGCACCGCCGCTCACGCGAAGGCGATCGATCGCGCCGTGTTCCCCGGCCTGCAGGGCGGCCCGCACAACCACACGACCGCGGGCATCGCGATCGCGCTCAAGGAAGCGCAGACCGATCTGTTCAAGCAGTACGCGCACCAGATCGTCGCGAACTCGCGCGCGCTCGCCGCGGCGCTCGTCGAGAAGGGCTGGTCGCTGATCACCGGCGGCAGCGACAATCACCTCATCCTCGCCGACATGACGCCGAAGAACGTCCCCGGCAAGGTCGCCGCGAAGGCGCTCGACGCCGCGGGCATGGAGCTGAACTACAACTCGATCCCCTTCGATCCGCGCAAGCCGTTCGATCCGTCGGGCGTGCGCCTCGGCACCGCGGCGGTCACGAGCCGCGGCATGAAGGAGCCCGAGATGAAGCAGATCGCCGCGTGGATGGATCGCGTGGTGTCCGCGCCGTCGGACGCGGGCCTGCAGGAGACGATCGCCGCCGAGATCCGCGAGGTGTGCGCGAAGTTCCCGGCCCCCGGGATCCTGATCTAGCGTCGACGGCGACGGCGACGGCGAACGACGAGTGCGAGCGCGAGCGCGACGACGCTGCTCGCGAGCCCGGTCGGCTGTGACGTCGAGCAGCCGAAGTTCAGGTCCGACAGGCCGCCGCCGTCGCTGCCGGTCGTCCCGTCGCTGCCGATCGTGATCGTGAGATCGCTCGCGGCGACGATCGCGCCGTTGTCGGTCGCGAGCGTGACGTGCACCGGATACACGCCGGCGGCATTGTCGCCGATGGTCAGCTCGCCCCACGTCTCGCCGTCGTTGTCGACGACGAACAGGCCCGTCGTCTGCGACACGACGAGGTCCGTCGTGACGACCATGTGAAACCGGCTCGTCTCGCCGCACGCGGCGTCGTCGTGGTTGCGCACGTGGACCGCGATCGCGCGCGCGCCCGAGGCGGCGACATCGAGATCGGGCGCGGCACGACCGCAGTCGAGCGTGTACATCGCGGTCGCCGACGCCGTGTACGCGCTCATCGTCGCGTTCGTCGCGCTGAACGTGATGGTCGCACCGGCGGTCGCGGTCGCGGGTGGCGTGACATCGACGACGACGTCGGTGGCCGCGCCCGCGGCGAGCGTCGTGCTCGCGGCCGTCACGGTCCAGCCCGCGGGTGCGGTCGCGGCGATGTCGAACGTCTGCGCGCCGCATGCCCCGGGGTCCTTGTTCGTGACGCGCGCGGTGTAGCGCACGAGCTGCGGCGTCGCGACGCGCGCGGGTTGCGTGACCGTGATCGACGGAGCGACGTGCGTGCACGCCGGCGGCGCGGCCATCGAGCCGATCGCGGAGGCGACGGCGATGCGCGGCTTCGTGATCGTCCCGCTCGCGCGCGCGTCCGCGATCGAGGTGCCCGTCCCCTGCAGCGCGGCGAGGCCCTGCGCGAGGGTCATCGTCGGGTTCGCGGAGCGCAGCAGCGCGAAGGCGCCCGCGACGTGCGGCGCCGCCATCGACGTGCCGCTCTTCGCGCCGACGGCGGTGGTGTTCGTCGCGATCGCGGCGGTGATCGACGAGCCCGGCGCGAACACGTCGACCTGGCTCGACACGTTGGAGTACGACGCGACGGCATCGCCCTTCGTGGTCGCGCCGACGGTGATCGCCGACGAGATGCAGCCCGGGAACGCGACGGCGTTCGTATAGCCTTCGTTGCCGGCGGCGATCACGGTCGCGATTCCAGCCGCGGCGAGGCTATCGATCGCGGCCTTCGCCGAGGGATACGTCCCGTCGCACGCGCTCGTCATCATGCCGCCGCCGAGGCTCAGGTTGACCGCGGCGATCTTGGTGCCGCTCTGCGAGAGCGCGAGCACGCGCTCGAGACCCTCGAGCCAATCGGAGGAGTACGCGAGCACGCACGGCGACGACGAGCCGCACAGCGTGGGCGAGCTGAACTGCGAGAACACCTGGATCGCGACCACGTTCGCGCTCCTGGCCACACCGCCGTAGGTCGCGTGCGAGGACGTCGCGATCGCGGCGACGTGCGTGCCGTGATCGCAGCCGCCGATCGAGCACGGCGTCGCTGCACCGCTCGCGGTGCTCGAGGAGGCGCCGCCGGGACACAGCGACGTCGAACCGTTCCCCGCGTCGGTCGTCGAGTAGCACGCCTCGGAGATCACCTTGCCCGCGAGGTGCGCGTGCGTCTTCATCACGCCGGTGTCGAGGACGGCGACCGCCCAGCCTTCTCCGGTGTAGCCGCTCGCCCAGGCGGTCTTCGCGCCGATCATCGTCGTCGACTCGGCGAGCGACGGCGGTGCGAGAACATCGGGCTCGATCGACATGACGTCGGGGTCCGCGGCGAGCGCCTCGAGGTCGGCCGGGTCCTCGATGCGCAGCACCTCGAACGGCAGCGACGCGAACGACTTCACGCGCATCGCGTGCGTTCGGGCGTGGGCGCGGCGGGCCTTGCCTACATCGCGAACGCCGACGATGACCCGGACGCTGCCCTGCGCCTCGAGCGCCGGCAGCAGGGACGACACCGCGAGGGTTTTCGGGGTCGCCGCCGGCTCCTCGTGAAGCTCGGGGAGCGCGCAACCGGCGAGCACGCTCGCAGCGAGAAACGAGGAGACGACGAAGCGGGTCACCAAGATCTGGAGTCGACCGCGTGTCTCATTCACTCACCGGTATTGGGGTAGCGGCTGGCTAGTACGTCGTGCCTACATAGGAAGTGACGCGATGTGGATCTTCATCCGCCTGATGCTCGCGCTCGCCGGGTTCGCGATCCGAACGCTCGCCCGCGGCCGGACGCCCAAGGAGACGGGCCAGCACGAGGGCACGCCCTACACCTCGAAGATCTGGACGGCGAAGGGTCAGACCAAGGGCTTCGAGATCGGCATGCCACGCGTGACGCCGACGTGGATCCGGCTGCACCGCGAGAGCGCCGCCGATCGAGCGTTCAAGGCGATGGGCATCGCCAACGAGATCCAGACCGGCGATCCGGAGTTCGACCGCGAGGTCTACGTCACCTGCGATCACCCGCACGTCGCGACCGTCCTCGGCGAATCGCAGGAGCTGCGCGCCGCGATCCGGGCGATGTTCGCCGCCGGCTATCGCAAGATCTTCTTCGACGGCACACACGTTCGCGCCGAGCGCAGAGCGGACCACACGCCGACGAAGCGGGACCTCGAGCTCTTGCACGCGATCTACGTCGCGTCGTGGAAGCTCTCGGATTCACCGCCGAGCCGGCTCAGCGATCGGTTCTTCTGGAAGGCGCTCCTCGTCGAGGGCGTGATCTGGAGCATCGCGGGCTACGCGATCGGCGCGGTGGCGGAGCTGTTCTGGGCGAAGGAGGACCTCCACATCGACAAGCTCGCGGTGTGGAAGACCGGCTTCATCGTCGCCGGCGCCGCGTTCGGCGTGCTGCTCCTCGTCATCGCGCTGTGGATACGCGGCTCGTCGCGCGGGCATCGCGTGATCATCGAGTCCGCGGTGGTGCTCTTGCTCGGCTTGCCCGTCGCGAGCGTGCAGGTCGTGAGCGACACCAACCGCACGATGGACCATGCACCCGCGCAGATCACCGAGCGCGACTACGCGCAGTGCGAGATCCGTGAGCGCCGCGGCCGGCGCGGCCGCCGCAGCTACACGTACTACCTGCACCTGAACGCGCAGACCGAAGCGCAGCACGGACCGGCGCTGCCGCGGTCGATCCAGATCACCCGCGAGCTGTGCCGTGTCGCGAACGAGAGCGCGGATCGCACCGCGACCATCGCCGTCGGCCCGGGCCGCTGGGGAATTCGCTGGTATCGCTGGATCCGGATCGGCGAGACGACCTGGACCAACCCGATCTAACGCTTCTTCGACTTCGGCTTCTTCGGCGCGGCGGCCACCGGCCGCTCCTCGGTCTGCGCGCGGCGCATCGCGACGACATGATCGAGGATGCGATGCGCGACCTCGATCTTCGTGCCCGCCGGCACCTCCATGGCGCCGCTCGCATCGACGAGCGTTACGCGGTTCGTGTCGACGGCGAAGCCGCTGCCGGGCTCGCTGACGTCGTTCGCGACGACGAGGTCACACTTCTTCGTCTGTAGCTTCTTCTCGGCATTGCCGAGCACGTCGTCGGTCTCGGCGGCGAACCCGACGAGCAGCGGCGTCTTCTTGTTGCCGCGCCGCTTGCCGAGCTCGGCGAGCAAGTCCGGGTTCTGCACGAGCTCGATCGTCGCGGTGTTGCCGAGCGCACCGCGCTTGATCTTCTGCTTCGCTTCCTTGGCGGGACGATAGTCGGCGACGGCGGCCGTCATCACGACGACGTCGGCGTCCTTGGTCGCGTCGTTCAGCGCCCACTGCAGCTGGTTGGCATTCTCGACGTTCATCGTCGTCACGCCGATCGGTGGCGGCACGGCCGACGGGCCGAGGACGAGGCGGACCTCCGCGCCGCGGCGTTGCGCGGCCGCCGCGATCGCGACGCCCATCTTGCCGCTCGAGCGATTGCCGACGAAGCGCACGGGATCGATCGGCTCGTACGTCGGGCCCGCGGTCACGACCACTCGCACACCCGCGAGGTCCTGCGCGCTCAGCACGTGCGCCGCCGCCTCGAGGATGTCCGGTGGCTCGGCGAGGCGACCCGGGCCGACCCAGCCGCACGCGAGGAAGCCGCTGCCCGGCGCGACGACCTGGTAGCCCGCGAGGTCGACGAGCTTCTGCAGGTTGTGCCGCGTCAGCGGGTGGTTCCACATGTTGACGTTCATCGACGGCGCGATCAGCACCGGCGCGCGCGTCGCGAGCACGACCGCGCTCACCGGATCGTCTGCCATGCCGTTCGCGAGCCGCGAGATCGCGTTCGCCGTCGCGGGCGCGACGATCACGATGTCCGCGCGATCCGCCATCTGGATGTGGCCGATCGTCGACTCCTCGCTCGGATCGAACAGGTTCGTGAACACCGGCTTTCGCGTCAGCGCCTGGAACGTGAGCGGACCGACAAACTTCTGCGCGCGCGACGTCATCGCGACCTGCACGTCGGCGCCGGCCTTGTCGAGGAGCCGCACGAGCTCCGCGGCCTTGTACGCCGCGATGCCACCCGCCACGCCGACCACGACGCGCGCTCCTTTGAGCGGAGCTGCGGGATCGACCGAGGTACGAGGAGGACGAGGACCTTCCAACATCGGCGCGAACGTACCCGCTCGGTCTCGATCTCGCTAGCGATCGGGCACGAACCAGACGATGATCGAACCGCACTGTCTTCGGGGGAAGCCATGCGTCGTCTGTCGATCGTTCTCTGTCTCGTCTGCGCGTGCGGTGATAGCGGTGGTGGCTCGAACGGCGGCGACGACGCACCGCCGGGCGACGGCGGCGGCAGTGGTGTCGACGGTCCGCCGCCCAACGGCATCAGCCCCGAGATCGGTGGCTGCTCGATCCTGCCACCCGATCACATCTTCAACACGCCGATCGGATCGCTCCCCAGCGTGCACGCGGAGAGCGCGACGTGGGTCGCGTTGATCGGCAACAACACGCGGCTGCACCTCGACCTCGGCACCGAGACGGATCCGACCGCGGGCGACTACTACGGGATCCCGTACAACCTCGTGCACGGCAACTCGATGACGTGGTCGCAGGTCGAGTACACCACGCCCGATCCGGACTTCGACTGGGATCCCACGGAGGAGTCCGACTGCGCGAACGCGTCCAAGGGCGTCGTCAGCCCGTGCACGAGCGGCGCGGCGTACCTGCCCTTCCCCGCCGCCAATGCCGCGCTCGTCGAGGGTGGCCTGTCGACCGCCGCCAATCACATGCCCGCCGAGGATCATCACCTGATCGCGCTCGACGTCGACACGTGCCGGCTGTGGGAGGCCTATCACGTGTATCGCCCGAACAATCAGTGGCAGATCTTCGGCTCGGCCACGTTCGACCTCGCATCGAACGCGCTGCGCACGCAGGGCTGGACGTCCGCCGACGCCGCGGGCTTCCCGATCCTGCCGCTGCTGTTGCGCGCCGACGAGGCGGCGACCGGCGAGATCAAGCACGCGCTTCGCTTCACGATGACGAGCGGCAACATCCGCGGCGAGTACACGTGGCCCGCGACGCACGAGGCGAGCAACAACATGTCGACGGGCGCGCCGCCGATGGGTCAGCTGTTCCGCCTCAAGGACAGCTTCGTGATCCCGCCGAGCTGGTCGACGCAGAGCAAGGCGATCGCGCAGGCGATGAAGACGTACGGCATGTACGTCGCCGACGGTGGATCCAACTGGTACGTCTCCGGCGCGCCGGGGGCGTGGGACGAGTCCGTGTTCGACGAGATCCAGTCGATTCAAGGCATGAACTTCGAAGCGGTCGATCTGCGGCCGATCATCGAGCGCGCCGGGTTCGACCCGAACAGCGGACGCGTCCCGCCTCCCTGACCGCCAAGGCGGTAACGAGCGGCGCCTTGGCGGTAACGAGCGGCGCCTTGGCGGTAATTCCGACGGGCGCCTTGGCGGTAACGAAGGACGTCTTGGCGGTTACGCGCGGGTCGCGACGTACTTGAGGTTCGTGTAGTCCTCGATGCCGTGGCGCGAGCCCTCGCGGCCGAGGCCCGAGTGCTTGATGCCGCCGAACGGCGCCTGCGCCGCGGACACGAGGCCCTCGTTGACGCCGACCATGCCGGACTCGAGGCCCTCGCTGAACCGCTGCTGGCGTGCGTGATCGCGCGTGAACACGTAGGCGACGAGGCCGTGCTCGGTGTCGTTCGCTTGCGCGAGCGCGTCCGCCTCGTCGGCGGCGGTGCGGATCGCGACGACCGGGCCGAAGATCTCCTCGCGCCAGAGCTCCATCTCGGGGGTGACGCCGGCGAGCACCATCGGCGGGACGAGGCGACCTTGGATCGCGTCGAGCGAGCCGTGCATCATCAGGGCACCCTTCTTCACGGCGTCCTCGACGAGCGTGCGGACCTTCTTCACCGCGCCGTCGTCGATCAGCGGGCCGATCGAGACGCCCTCGTCGAGGCCGCGACCGACGACGAGCTTCTTCACCTCGGCGATCATCTTCTCGATGAACGCCGTCGCGATCGAACGCTCGAGGATGAAGCGGTTCGCCGCGACGCACGACTGACCCGCGTTGCGGAACTTCGCGATCATCGCCTGCGCCACGGCGACGTCGAGGTCGGCGTCGCCGAGGACGATCAGCGGCGCGTTGCCACCGAGCTCGAGCGACATGCGCTTGAGATCGTCGGCGCCTGCCTTCGCGAGCTGCATGCCGACCTTCGTCGAGCCGGTGAAGCTGAGCTTCTTGATCACGCGCGATGCGAGGAAGCGCTCGCCCACGCGCCTGGCATCGGCGCTCGGGACCACGTTGACGACGCCCGCCGGGACGCCGGCGTCTTCGGCCAGCTTCGCGAGGGCGAGCGCGGACAGCGGCGTCTGGCTCGCGGGCTTCGCGATCACCGGGCAGCCCGCGGCGAGCGCCGCGCCGAGCTTGCGGGTCAGCATCGCGTACGGGAAGTTCCACGGCGTGATCAGCGCGCATGGTCCGACCGGTTCGCGCGTCACCACGATGCGCGTCTCGGCGCGGCTCGCGGGAATGGTCTCGCCGTAGATCCGCTGGGCCTCGCCGGCGAACCAGGTGAGAAAGCTCGCCGCGTACCGCACCTCGGCGAGCGAGTCGGACAGCGCCTTGCCGTTCTCGCGCGTGCAGATCCGCGCGAGGCGCGCTTCGTCGGCGAGCATCGCCGCGGCCATCGCGCCGAGCACCTTGCCGCGCTCGGGGCCGGGGGTCTGGCGCCACACCGGGGCAATTCGCGACATCGCCGCGATGCCGTCCTCGATCGTTTTGTCATCGGCATCCGAAACCTCGGCGATGGTTTCGTTGTCGAACGGGTCCGTGACACGGAACCGCTGCTTCGTGGCGACCCAGCGTCCGTCGACAAAACACTCGGTCGGTGGCAGCTCGCTCATGAGGGGACTATGCCCCCGCGACTGCACGCCTGCACGCCTGCGACCGCACGCCTGTATGCCACGTCCGGATGTGATGTTATGAGCGCCCCCATGTCCGAACGTGGCAATGCAAAGATCATCGCGATCGCTGTCGTGCTGCTCGCCGCGCTCGGTGGTGCGGCGTACTGGTTCTTCGGTGTGCGCGCGATGAACGAGGCGCGCGAGAAAGCACAGGCGGAGATCCTCGCGTGGGAGGCGCGCCTCTCGGCCGCCCGCGCGTGCATGTTCGGCAAGGTCCCCGCGTCGAGCGACAGCGGTGAAGCGCTCGCCGTGCGCGAGCTGACGCCGCCGACCGCCGAGGAGCTACGCGCCGACAGCGATCCGAAGAAGAAGACGTGCGCCACGCTCGTCGGCAAGATCGCGCGCGGCGTCGCCGACGACACCGGCATCATGCCGGTCGAGCACGCGTGGATGACCCTCGATCGCGCCGCGGCCAAGGTCGCGACCGCGTACGCGGTGCGCAAGGACCCGTACGGCAAGACGGCGGCCGACGAGCGCCGCGGTGTCAGCGAGCTGCCCGACGCGCTTCGCGAGCTCGACAAGGCGCACGCCGAGCTGCGCCAGGCCGCGAAGCTCCCGCCGCCGGTGTCCGACGCGAAGGTCGCATCGCTGCCCGCGGCTCAGATGGTGCCGATGCTGATCGGCGGCGCCGAGATCACCGGCATCGATCTGTTCCCGCGCAGCTCCGCCGGCACGCTCGTCATGTGGGGCACCACCAAGGACAAGCCCGTGCAGATCACGCTCGTCCCCGGCCAGGCGCCGCGCATCGAGATGGTGCCCCCGTTCACCGTGCGCAGCCTGACGCCCGGCGCGGCGTGGGGCGCGGCCGGCCTCGGCGGTGGCATCGCCGTCTCCGCGATCGACGACAAGGGCGTGTTCGCCGCACCGCAGACGATCTCCCCGGTCGGCGGATCGCTCCTCGCGGCGGTCGGTCCGCTCGACGACAGCCTCGTCGGCTTTGCCACCGCCGAGGGCCTCGTGTTCGCGCACGGCAAGGGCAACCCGCCGACCTTCACGCTCGACAAGCCGATCCGCGCCGGCATGACGCAGATCGCGTTCGATCCGATCGCCGGCCGCGCGCTGGTCTCGTGGGCCGAGCTGCCGCCGCTGTCCGCGCGCGCGGCCGTCGATCCCGACGCGCCCGGCCCGCTCGCCGGCGTGATCGTCCAGAACGGCGCACCGGTCCAGCCGGTCACGCTCGGCACCGGCGACCCGGTGTACTCGTGCCTGTCGCGCCGTCACGGCTACGTCGTCACCTCGAACGACGAGCTCCTGCGGTTCGACGCGAGCGGCGTCACGCCCCTCGAGGTCGCGTCGGGCTTCTCGCTCGAGGGCTGCGGCGCGAGCGGCGTCCTCCTCGCCGACGCCGGCACGACGCGCTACACGGTCTGCGACGACGGCGGGTGCCGGCTCGTCACGCTACAGAACGCGCGACCGAGCGAGCACGCGACGCTCGCGAGCGATCACGTCGTGTCCGTCGCCGTGCGCGAGCGCGTGCTCGCGGTGTGGAGCGAGAAGTCGCCGCCGACGTTCTATCGCCTCCCCGAGAAGGTCGTGCCGCGCAAGGTGATCAGCGACGGCACGTCGATCGACGTGCTCGCCGAATCGGCGACCGAGAACAAGCCGCTGCACTACGTGCTCGTCCGCGTCCCCGCGACCTAAGGCAATCGTTTCGCGAGGGCCTGCGTCTCGAGCAGGTTGTCCTCGATCGAGCAATACGTCCAGCCGCCGTAGCGCCCGACGGAGTGCACGCCGGCGAGCGCGAGCCCGTCGCGCACGCGCTCGGTCTGGGCGAGCGAGGCCTTCGTGATGTGCACGTACGCCGGATCGAGCACCACGTGGTGATGCGATACGAGCTGGTGATCGCGGACGATGTTCTCGCGCGCGAGGTCGCGCAGCACGCGCGCGCGGAGCGCGTCGACATCGAACGTCGCGTCGCTCGCCGCGCCGATCTCGACGTACAGCGACATGCGGTCGCTCTCGAGGATGTTGTCGTACCAGCCGACCCGGTAGAACGAGATCTCGCGGTCCGGGAAGTACATCCAGTGGATGTCGCGCATGCCCTTGCGATCGAACCCGAGGTTGAACACGAGCACCTTGTTCGACGTGAACACGCTCGCGTCGTGGGCGATGCCGGTCATCTTCGCGAGCGCGGGCAGCGGCGCCGAGCTGACCACCGCGCCGAAATGGATGCGCCGCTTCGGGGTGATGACCTCGCGCGTGCCGAGGTCGATCGCGGTCACGCGCTCGTTGCAGCACACGGTCCCGGGCGGGAGCTCGACGAGCAGCGCGTTCACGTACTGCACGGCGCCGCCCGCCGGATACGTGAACGTCGCGTTGTAGCCGCCATCCTTCGCGCCCGGCCGCATGTTCGCGATGATGTCGGCGATGTCTGCGTGGGGGAAGAAGCGCCCCATCGCGTCGACGTCGAGGCGATCGAGGTCGGTCGCGTAGAGCTTCTCGTTGTACGGGCGCAGGAACTTCTCGGTGATCGCGGTGCCGAGGCGCTGATACAGCATCTCGGCGAACGACCGCGGCGGCGCACCGTCCTTGGGTGTCGGCCGGAAGTAGAGATCGACGAGGCACTCGACGAGCTCTTCTTTGGGCAGCTGATGGATGTTCTTCTGGAACGGGAAGTCGATATCGAGCCCTGCGTAGCGGATGAAGCTCTTCTTGACGACGGTGCGGATGTCTTGCCCCGGCATACGCGCGCGCAGCCACTGCTCGACGTGCGGATGCTTGAAGTGGAAGAAGTGGCCCGAGTAATCCCAGACGAAGCCGTCCTGGACGATCGTGCGGCAATAGCCGCCCGGCTCCGCTTCGCCCTCGAGGACGAGCACGCGCTTCTCGGGGTGGAGCTCGCGATACCAGTTCGCGAAGCCCAAGCCGGACACACCGGCGCCGATGACGACGACGTCCGCGTGCTCGGTCTGGGTCACGCGAGCCTCGCGACCTCGCTCGCGAAGATGCGGCGGATGATCGCGATCGCACAGCCGTACGTGCTCTCCATGCCGAAGTACGACAGCGACTTCGACAACAGGCTCTGGCGTCGCGAGTACGGCGTATCCGACGCGTAGTGGATGACGCCGAGATCGAACTGACTGCGATCGACGAGCGAGACGAGCTCGTCCTTGGGGTGGCGGCGCGGCTCGACGGTCTCGTAAGCGGCGGAGAGGTACGGACCGGCCTCCATCTCCATCACCGTGTAGCCCTCGCGATAGAACACGTCCATGTAGTCGCGGTTCTGCAGGAACGCGGAGCGCACGGTCAGCGCCTTCTGGTTGTCGAGGACGGTGCCGTGCTTCATGAACGGCTGCACGTCGGCGGCGGTCAGCGCGTTGCGGAGCAGGTACGTGTTCGCCGAGTGCTCGTCGTGGATCACCTTGCTGATCATGACGTCGCCGACGCGGCCGTTGAGCGTGGCGGCCTTGCCCATGATGTAGATGCCGCGCAGATCCTCGACGCCCAGCGCGACGCTCGTCAGGTGGTGGTACGCGGCCATGCCGAGCGGGTAGTCGATGTTCACGAGCACCGCGCCGCTCTTCGTGATCTTCTCGATGCCGGGGAAGTGCACGCGCGGATCGATGTTGTCGATCGAGAGCTGCGAGAGCTCGACGACCTGCGCGTCGACGTCGATCTTGCCCGGCGACGCGATCGCGCGGATGCCCGCGGCGGCGTCCCACTCCTGCACCTGGATCAGGCGTCCGTTGACGGAGTCCGGCTGGTGGATGAACGCGCGCAGCGAGTAGTAGAGGATGTTGGTCGCGAGCGCGTGGTCGCCCTTCGCGAGCGCCTCGTCGTAGCGCGGCGCGAGATCCTCGGGGTTCTGGCGATGGAGGAAGTCGACGATCTCGGCGCGATGCGCGCGCGCGTAGCCGCCGAGCAGGTTCGCGAGCGAGTGGCTGTTCGACGAGATGAAGTACACGGGGCGGCCCGGCGGCACGGCCGGCGCGATCGCCTGGAACCATCGCTGCGCGCTGCGCTGGTACTCGCGGAACGAGCCATCGAGCAGGCGCACGAACAGATCGCAATCGTGCGCGATCATGTCGCCGAGGATGGCGTTCGAGCGCGGACCGAGCGCACCGCGCAAGCGCAGCACGGCCTCCGCGTCGCCGAGTGCGGCGGCGAGCGCGATGTCATCGGACACGTCCGAGATGCGCGCGGCGAGCAGCCGCTCGCGCAGCTTGTTCCACTCGATCTGATACGCGGTGACGATCGGGACGAGGTCGTCGATATCGGACGCCGACGCGATGAACGCCGCCAGCGTGTCCCCTCCGTTCCAGCGCAGCGGGCGGCGGCGACCGCGCGTGCGGACGATCTGCCAGGTCTCGAGGTGGTAGCCCGCCGCGACGAACTGCGCGTGCGACTGGCCGAGCACGATGCGCCGGATCTTGGGCATGCAGTCCGGCAGGCGACCGGCGCTGTACGCGAATGCGGCGAGGTCGGGATCGGCCTCCTCGGCGCCGAGGTGCAGGCTCGACCTCGAGTAGAGGTGGGCCTCCTCGAACGCGCGCACGCGGACGTCGCCGCTCGACCGGAGCAGCGAGTAATAGGTACGGATATAGAGATCGATCTCGTCGCTGGTCGCGCGAGGGGGCTGGCGATCCACGGGCTTACAGTAGATCAGCCTTGGCTCCGGAGCGCTTTCCCTGGCCACTACTTAGTGCTATCGAATGGCCCCCGGCAGCGCTGCCACCCCAGGAACCATCGTGAGCAAAGAAGAGCTAGTTCATCTCGACGGCGAGGTCATCTTGATCGCGAAGGGCGGCAACTTTCGCGTCAAGCTCGACAACGGCCACGAGGTGCTGGCCAAGCTCGCGGGCAAGGTTCGCCGCCACCGCATCCGCGTCGTCCTCGGTGACCGCGTGACGGTCGCCGTGTCGCCGTACGATCCGACGCGCGGGTTCATCGTCTACCGACAGCGCTAGTCAATCGGCGCTGCGCATCCGGCCCGCCGGTCGAGGCTACGACCGATCCTTGGTGCTACCTTCGGTCCGATGGCGGAAACCCCGTTGTACGTCGGCATCGACCTGGGCACGACCAACTCGGCCGCGGCCGTCTTCGACGGTGAAGCAGTCAGCGTGATTCGCAACGCGCAGGGCGGAACGGTCACCCCGTCCGTCGTGCGTCTCGACAAGCAGGGTCGCGTGACCGTCGGCACGCGCGCGCGGCGGTTCATCGAGCAGGACGCGGCGAACACGGCGACCGAGTTCAAGCGCCTGATGGGCACCGGCAAGGCGATCGAGTTCCCGGCGTCGGGCGCGGCGAAGAAGCCCGAGGAGCTGTCCGCCGAGATCCTGAAGGCGCTGCGCCAGGACATCGCCGACCAGATCGGCGTGCAGGTCGAGCGCGCGGTGATCAGCGTGCCCGCGCTGTTCGAGCTGCCGCAGAGCGCCGCGACGTCCGAGGCCGCGCGCCTCGCGGGGTTCGCGCGCGTCGAGCTGCTGCAGGAGCCGATCGCGAGCGCGCTCGCGGCCGGGTGGCGCGCCGAGGATGACGGCGGCGGGACGTGGCTCGTGTTCGACCTCGGCGGCGGCACGTTCGACGCGTCGCTGCTCGAGACGCGCGATGGCCTGCTGCGCGTCGTCGGTCACGATGGCGACAACTTCCTCGGCGGGCGCGACTTCGACTGGACGATCACGGAGCACCTCGCGTCGCAGCTGTCCGTGGTGCCGCGGCGGAGTAACCCCGAGCACGCGGCGGCGTTGCGCGCGCTGCGGCTCGCGGCCGAGGACGCGAAGATCGAGCTGTCGCGCGGCGATCGCGCGCAGGTCACGCTCGCGCAGCCGCTGTCGATCGACGGGCAGGACGTCGAGGTCGATCTCGAGCTCACGCGGCAGACGGTGGAGTCGCTGTGCGCGCCGCTCGTCGACCGCGCCGTCGACGTGTGCCTGCGGCTCTTGTCGACCAACGGCCTCGGACCGGGGCGGCTCGCGAAGCTCGTGCTCGTCGGTGGACCGACGGTGATGCCGATGGTGCGCGCGCGCGTCGCCGCGCGGCTCGAGGCGCCGGTCGCCGAGGGCCACGATCCGATGACGCTCGTCGCGCAGGGCGCGGCGCTCTACGCGGCGACCGCGGCGCTCGACGGGCGCGCGGCCAGCGTCGCGGTGTCGCCCGGGCGCCAGGTGTGGCTGCAGTATCCGGCGGTGTCCGCCGATCTCACGCCGCACGTCGTCGGCAAGTTCGTCGGCGACAACCCGCCCGCGAAGATCAAGCTCGTGCGCAGCGACGGCGGGTGGTCGAGCGTCGAGGCGACGGTCGGCCCCGACGGCACATTCCTCACGACGGTGACGCTGCTGCCGCGGCGCGCGTGCACGTTCGCGATCGAGGCGCGCGGGGCGGACGGCGCGCTGATCACCGTGTCGCCCGCATCGCTCACGATCGTGCAGGGCCTGACGATCGGCGATCCGCCGCTGTCGCGCACGCTCGGCGTCGCGCTCGCGAACGGACACGTGCAGGTCTACCTCGAGCGCGGCGCTCCCCTGCCCGCGCGCCGCACGTTCACGCATCACACGATCGAGACGGTCGCGAAGGGCAGCTCCGACAGCGTGCTGCGCATCCCGATCGTGCAGGGCGAGATGTCGCAAGCGGAGCTGTGCCGCCTCGTCGGTACGCTCGACATCGGCGGCGACGCGGTGAAGGACACGGTGCCGACCGGCTCGCCGATCGAGGTGACGATCGAGCTCGATCGCGGTGGTCGCCTCGCGGCGCGCGCGCTCGTGCCGTCGATCGGCCAGGTGTTCGAGCACGTCGCGCACCTGCTCGTCCCCGACGCGGCGCCCGAGGCGCTCGACGCGGCGCTGCGCGATCTGCGCCGGCAGCTCATGGAGGCGCGCGCGGACGCGTTCCGCCACGGGCTCGGCCAGGTGATCGAGAAGCTCGACCGCGTCGAGTCGCGGCTGTCGGAGGCGGAGCGCGACATCGATGCGGCGCACGGCGGCGATGCCGATGCCGCCCAGCGCGCACGCCGCGCGCTGCTCGACGTCGACGCGACGATGGCCGAGGCGGACCTCGCGCGGAAGTGGCCGGACCTCGACGCGGCCGCGCGCCAGGCCGCGATCAGCGCCTCGTCGACGGTCGGCATGCACGGCACCGAAGCCGAGCGCGCGCTGCTCAACGAGGTGCTCGCCGCGATCGACAAGGCGCGCCGCGACAAGGATGCGCCCGAGCTCGAGCGCCAGATGCGGCTCGCGTCGCGCCTGTCCGCCGCCGCGTTCCATCGCACGAGTGAAGCGTGGGAGTGGTACTTCGAGGACGCGGCGTCCGAGATCGGATCGATGAAGGACCTGCCTCGAGCGCAGCGGTTGATCGGCGAGGGCAAGGCCGCGCGCGATCGCGGTGACACCGAGGAGCTGCGCCGCGTGGTCAAGGCGCTGTGGCAGCTGCTTCCCGAGGACAGCGAGGCGCGCAAGAAGGGATTCGACTCGGGAGTTCGTTGATGCAGCTGTTGCTCGAGGACAATCCGTTCTTCGTGCTCGGCCTGTCGCCCGACACGAGCCGCATCGAGATCGAGCGCGAAGCGCAGAAGCTGCTCGGCATGCTCGAGCTCGGCTTCGTCGACGCGAAGACGTATCGCACGCCGCTCGGCCCGCGCACGCGCACGCCGGAGCTGGTCCGTGCCGCGGTGGCCGCGCTTCGCGATCCGTATCGCCGGCTCGTCGCGGAGCTGTGGGCGCGCCACGCGCCGCCCGCGCGCGATGACGCGCCCGCATCCACGCGCGTCGCCGACGAACCCGCGCGCACGGGCCTGCGCCGCCGGCTCGGATGGAGGCCGTGACGTGTACGCGCTGCCGTTCCTCCTGATCTACAAGCTCCACCAGGTCGCCCTCGATGCGCGGCGCAAGAACCGCACGGGCGCGTACTACGCGTGGGCCGCGCTCGCGGCGCTGTGCGGAACGCTGATCTTCGCCGTCGGCGCGTTCCTCGCGTACGTCTTCTTCTACGTCGGCCTGTGGTGGTTCGCGCTGATCGTGATCGGCGTGATGCTGACGCCTGTCGTCGGGCCGCTGCTGATCCGCCGCGTGCTCGTCCCGCTCGGCGCGTACCGCCTCTCCTATTACATCGGCTACGCATCGCGACCCGGCAAGGATCCGATCGCCTACGGCCTCGCGTGCGCGGGCTGGGCCCTCGGCGCAGATCCGACGGGCACCGGCGAGGTCTGGATCTCGAGGCGCCGCGATGCGCGCCATCCGCTCGGCGATGGCGAGGTCGTCGCGACCGCGCTCGTCGCCGCCGCGCGCGGCGACGCGGACACGGCGCGCACGCTGCTGCGCTCCGTGCTCCTGCTCGTCGAGGACCACCCATCCGTGCGCGAGCTCGCCGGCGAGTGGCTCGCGTGCGACTGCGCCGAACGCGGTGCGTGGCGCGAGCTCGCCGACGACGCACGCAACGCGCGCTTCCCCGCCTCGCCGCTGACGTGGTTCCTCGAGGGCGTCGCGCTCCGCCGCCTCGGCGAGGTGAACGCGCCGTCGGCGCGCGAGCTATGGGCGCGCTGGCTGCTCGCACCGAAGCGCCGCGTGACGCGCGAGCTGCTCGCGCACGCGACCGAGTCGGTTCCCCCGCGCCCCGCGAAGGCGCCCGACGACTCCCCCGCGCCGACGGAGCCGATGGACGTCGAGCCGCCAGAGCGCTCGCCCTTGCCGCGCGCGATCGCCGCGCACCTCGCGTTCGGCGCCAGCACGCCGAGCGCGATCGCCCTCGCCGCGACGGTGCGCGCGTGGGACGCCGCGCTCTCCGACGGCGCCACGCACTCGTGGCTCGCGCGACGCGCGCTCGAGCTCGACGCTCCGCTCGGCGCCGTCGATCGCGCGCTGCGCGAGGTCGCCGCCGCCGTCACGAGCGACCTCGCGCGCATCGCGGACTCCGCGCAGCTCGGCGCGCCCGCCTCGCACGGACCGATCGGCGACGCGCTCGGCCGCCACCTGCGCCACGGCCGCCTCGACACGCTCGAGGCCGGCTTCACGCGGTGGGCAAATCGCCGCGCCGACGGCGAGGCACACGCCGCGATCGACGAGTGGCGCGAGTTCATCGCGCTCAGGTCCGCGTACACCGCCGCCGTCGAGGCAGGTGGCCTCGAGCTGCGCCGCCTCGCGTTCCCGCACGCGTTCTCGACGGGGAGCAACATGGCCGCGTGGCTGTGGAACTCGCGCAGCGAGTACGCGCTCTCGCACGCGATCTCGAAGTGGCTGCTCTCCGAGGCGCTCCTCGTCGGTGACACGGAGGCGATCGAGATCGGCCATCGCAACTGCGGCCTCTACGTGCCCACGCGCGCGGGCGACGCGGCGAAGACGAACTCGCAGAGCTGATACGGTAGGTCCATGAGGTGGACGTGGACGTCGTTGCTGGCCGTGGGTGCGTGCATGCCGAGCTACTCGTTCGATCGCGCGCCGCTCCCCGAGCCGACACAATCGCAGCAAGCAGCCTGCTACCGCGCGAAGCGCTACCAGCTCCTGCGCGGTGATGCCGAGTGGCGCTACCAGCGTCAGTCCGGCGACTACTTGATCACCGAGTACTGGGCCGCGCACGGCATCGCGTTCCGCCGCGGTGACACGCTGGTCGACGCCGTCGATGCGATCGACACGCTCCCCGATCCCGATCTCGTCCAGGGCTATCGCACCCTCGTCGGCGAGACGGAGGGCGCGCACCGCCGTTATCCGTTCATGCGCGATCTCTCCCTCGGCCTCGCGTTCGGCGGGCTCGGCATCTCCCTCGTGGGCCTCGGTCTCGCGCTCGCCGACAACGAGAGCGAGCTGGCGCTCCCCGTCGCGATCGGCGGCGCGGGCGTCGCGCTCCTATCGATCATCCCGCTCGTGTTCGCATCGCAAGCGTACAAGCCGGCGATCCAGCACGACCTCGATCGCCACCTCTACCGGCGCGCCGAGTGGGCCGGCCGCATGTACAGCGCCGTCGAGCGCTACAACCAGCAGGTCGCGCAGGAGTGCGGTCACGCACCGGCGGACGTCCCGATGACACCGGGCGCCGAGTCGCTGATCCGCAGCTCGGTGCGATCGCCGCAGGCGCCGACCGCGCCGCCGCCGCCGCCACCGCCGCTGCCGTGACCGGAGCGACTCAGGGAGCAGACCAGTCGCAGCCGAGCTCGTCCTGCGTGACGTGGCAGCGCAGGCACGCGCGTCGGTTGCCGCGATCGAGCGCCTTGCAGCGCGAGCTCCCGCGCCATCCCGGCGGATGCGGCGACGCGCGCATCGAGCCCATCTGGTTCGAGTGGCAGCGCAGGCAGTCGTCCTCGCGGTGGCACGACGCGCAGCTCGTGATGTTGCGGCGCGCCTCGGGCGCGTGGCGCGTGCCCCAGTTCGCGGGGTGAAACTGGCGGCTCGGCGCCGTCGACGAGAGCTCCGTGGCGACGCGGTTCGAGAGGCCCGAGCGCTCGTGGCAGCCGATGCAGAATGACTGCGCGCGGTGACACGCGGAGCAGTCCGGCGTGCCGCGCCGCGCCTCGACGGCGTGGAGCAGGAGGTAGTTGCCCGCGTGAAACTCCATCGGCTTTGTCACGCCTTGATGGCACGCGACGCACTCGGATCGATCGTGGCACGCGGTGCACGTCGCGCCGACCTGCCGCGCCTCCTGCGCGTGGTCCTTCGCGAAGCCCAGGCCGTGCGAATCGCCCATGCCGGTGCTTCGCGGGATCAGCGTGCCGTGCGCGAACTCGGTCTGGATCGCGCCGCCTGGCTTGGTGACGTGGCAGTCGGCGCAGTGGCGCTCCTGCGTGCCGTTGGTGTGGCACGAGAGGCACGACGCCATCGTCGGGAGCTGGCGCGTGGTCGCGAGGTCGACCTTGGTGAGATCGCCGTGGCACTGCGTGCACGGTGTCTTCGTATGCGCCGCGTGATCGAACTTGAGCGGCGTCGGCGTGAGGTAGACGCGCGCCACGGCGGACGTCGGGGTCCACCCCGGATGGCACGACACGCACTTCGCCGTCGGTGCGCCCGCGACCACCTTGTCGGGTTGCGAGCGATCGATCGGGTGGCACGCGCGGCACTCGGCCTCCGTCGGGATCAGGTTGTCGACGGCCGAGCGCGACGTCGTCGCCGCCGGATGGCACTGCGTGCACGGGATGCCGCGGGCGAGGTGCGCGCGATGCGAGAAGATCAGCGGCAAGCGCTGCTCGGGGTACACGACCGGCGACCAGTCGTCGGCGTCGTCGTGCGCGAACGCGGTCGCCACGATCGCGAGCGCGAGGAGTGCGAGGACGAACGCCTTCATCTAGTGGATCTCCGGCATGAAGGCGAGGTCGAGCACGGCGATACCGCGCGCCTGCAGATCGTGGATCTCGTCGCGATCGAGCTCCGCGATCACGTGCAGCGCGACCGACTCCGCGAGCGCGAACGACGACGACAGCACCGTCGACGAGGTGACGTAGGCGGGCCGATCGGCCGACGCGTCGGGCTTTACGCCGAGGACGATCACGCGGCCGCGCACCCAGATGTCGTCGTGCGCATGCCACGCGACCGCGCCGGTGCCACCGACGCGTCGCCCGCCGTAGCCGTCGTCCCACAACGCGTCGAGGGTGGCGCGCCACCGCGAGCCGAACGGATGCTCGATGCCGCCCTGAAGGCCACCGGCGTACGACGAGAGCCCGGTCTCGTGCGCGTAGCGGCGCAGCCATGCATCGGCGCGCCAGCGAACGGTCCCCGCGCGCGTGTACGAGAGGCGCGCGTCCTTCGTCGGTTCGATCGAGAACACGTTGAAGATCGAGTCGCCGTCGAACGTCGGCAAGAAGTACGCGACGGACGGCTCGAGCGTGTGATCGCCGCGCACGAGCCGCACGCCCGCGTCGACGCGATCGAGCGCGGCGTGCAGCAGCGAGAAGCGCGCGTTCGCGTAGGGCTCGAGCGAGATGCCGCTGCCGCGCACGCGCCCGTGGACACGCGCGTAGATGCGCTCCTCGTTGATCCCGCTGTCCGGCGCCTGACCCGCCTCGTTCGGGTAGAGCCCGAGGTCCCGGCTGTTCTCGAGGCGATCGATCGAGCCGATCAGGCCGACCGTGTCGGACCACGTGCGGCGATAGCCGATCGCGGCGCCGACATCTTTGGTGCGCGAGGTCGCGAGCTCGACGCCGATCGTCGGCTGGCGCATCTTTCGCTGCGGGCAGTACTCGTAGTCGCTGGTGAGGCGGCGGTTCGTGATCGCGCGGTTGCGATCGACGAGCTGCCACGTGCCCGCGCCGGGCGTCGCGCCCTCGACGTACTCCTGGCAGCCGGCGCCCGTCGTGCCATCGAGCTCGAGCTCCGCGAGCCCCATCGGCGAGTCGGCGCGGACGCGCAAGCCCGCGTCGGCAGCGATCGCGAGCGGCAGGCTCGGGACCTCGAAGCGCACCGAGCCGCCGTCGACACCGAGCGACTGCCAGCCGTCGTCCTCGAGCAAGCGGCCGAGCTTCACGGTCAGGCGATCGTCGGCGAGGCCTTCGAGCGTGAGGTACCCGTACGCGAGGTCGAGGCCCGCGACGTTCTCGGCGAGCTCGGGGATGACATCGATCGCATCGCGGCGCACGACGGGCGAGAGCCGGATCCGCTGGCCGATGTACGTGCCGAAATCGTGATCGACGCGCAGGTAGCTCTGCCACGAGATGCGCAGGCCGCGATCGGGCACGCGCGACTCGCGGCGCGAGCGCGAGAGATCGCCGATGTCGTCGATGCGCAGCGCGAGCGTCTGCGTGTACCGGCGTCGCCCGAGGAACAGGTCCGGTCCGACGAGGCGGTACTGCCGCAGCTGATAGATCTGCCCGATCGACTCGGCGCGTAGCCAGAACTCGTAGGCATGCGCCGGCGCCGCACTGATCGCTCCGAGCGCGATCGCAGCGACGCATGCCCTGCGCATCGGCGCCACGGTATCACGTCACCGCGCGACGGTGACCCCGGCGACCGTCACCGTCGACCCGGCGAGCGCCGCGACGCCCCACGCGCCGCGCTCCGACGTATCGACGTCGCAGCTCGCGAGGACCGTGCTCTCGACCGAGAGCCGCGCGCTACCACCGCTGATCTCGAGCTTCACGGTCGTGTTCGTCATGTCGGCGTGCACGAGCGGCGGTGCGTCGCGGCCGGTGCACAGCACGCGCTCCTGCCCCGCGTCGAGGCGGACGATGCGCGCGGGGCTGCCCTCGACGAGCTCGCCGACGATCGCCCTGCCCGGCCCCGTCTGCTGCCCGATCAGCGCCATGCCACCCTCGGTGACGCGCACCGAGGCGGTGATCGAGCCGGAGGCGCGGCGCGGTCCACCGACGATCGCGCGCGCCATCTCGGTGCCGCCGACGAGCGACCACGACGGCGGCGTCAGCGAGCGCACCACCGTCGCCGGATCCTCGGCCGTCAGCACGCCGGTCGCCTCGTCGAGCGGCAGCACCGTCATGGCGCCGATCGCGGGGCCCACGATCGACGGGCGATAGATCCACGCGGAGGTCGACGCGCGCCCCTCGATCGCGCTGCCGAGGACGAGCACCGAGCCATCCGCCAGGCGAAGCAACGACGGCGCCGTCAGCGGCCCGGGGGGCTCGCCGGCCGGCTCGATCGTCTGCCAGCGATCGGTGGTCGGGTCGTAGACGATCAGCTCGCCGTCCGCCGCTCCGCCGACACCGAGCACGCGACCATCCTCGAGCCCGACGAGCCGCGCGCCGTCGCGCACGAACGACGCGGTGATCGGCCGCGCCATCGCCTGGCCCGGCACGATCACCGACGCGATGCCGCTCGGCGTCGCGGCCCCGTCGAGCGCGAACGCGGTCAACACGCCCCCGCCGTCGAGCGCCGCCGCCTGCGCGTGGACGTTGCCGACCTCGAAGCCATCCGAGGCCGCGCCGACGAGGATCGTGTCTGCGCTGGTGGGCTCCGCGAGGATCGGCGGCTGTCCGCCCGCGATCACGAAGCCGCGCTGGCCGTCGCGCTGCATGCCGATGTCGAACACCGTCGCGCCGAGCCGGCTCACGCGCAGGTTCGGACCGATCTCGGGCTCGAGCGTGTTCGCGAGGCTGTAGATCTTCGACGAGCGCCGCGGCTCCGCGTCGGGGCACGTCGTCCCCTGCAACGCCGGACAACCGCCGGCGAGCAGGACGCGATCGTCGTCGAGCGCGATCGACGTGTGGTACGCGCGGCCTTCGATGCCGCCGGACGACACGAACGCGCGCGTCACCGGATCGAAGACCGCGATCTGCTGGAACGCACCGCCGCTCATCGCGACGCGGCCATCGGGCAGCGTCGCGAGCGAGATACCCGCGAAGCCCGCGAGGTTCTCGGGGTCCTCGAACAGATCGGGGACGTCGACGAGCTCGAACGTCGACGTCATCGGATCGTAGTACTCGGCCGACGCCGTCCACACGTCGTTCTCGTCGTGACCGCCGACGACGAGGACGCCGGCCCCCGCCCGCGCGACGGCCGGGGCGATGCGCGGGATGTTCATCGCGCCCACGGTGGGACAGAAGCCGCTGGGCGGCGCGAGGAAGATCGGCAGCTGCGCGCCGGTCTCGAGCGCGAGGAAGTCGAACGGCGCGGTCTTGCCCGCGGCTCCGACCGCGCCCCCGCCCACCTCGACCTCGATCGAGAGCTGCTCCGTATCCGACGGAAAATCGGCGATATCGATCCCCTCGGCGGGCGCGACCGACACGCGCTTCTCCTGGGAGGGCGCGTACGCCGTGATGCGCACGTTCCGCGCCGACGCGGGCCGCCCGCACGGGTTGTCGACGGGAACGACCGACACCCGCGCTGGTTCATCACCGCAGCCGCTCAAAGCTACGAGGAGAATCAGCGCACGGCGAGGCATCACCACGTCACATGATACTCTCGCCGCGATGCCGGAGTTGCCGACGACGTTCGGCAAGTACTTCTTGACCGAGAAGCTCGCCACCGGCGGCATGGCCGAGATCTATCTCGCGAAGATCGTGGGGCCCGGCGGCTTCGAGAAGCAGCTCGTCATCAAGCAGATCCACCCCAGGCTCTCGGGCCAGCGCCACTTCGTCGACCTGTTCGTGACCGAGGCCAAGACCCTCGTCACGCTCGCGCACGGCAACATCGTCCCGGTCTACGAGCTCGGCGTCGTCGACGACACGTACTTCATCGCGATGGAGTACATCGACGGCCCGACGCTCTACCGCCTCACCGAGAGCCTCGCGCGACGCGACACGCGCATGGAGCCCGCGGTCGCCGCGTGGATCACCGCGCGCATCGTCGAGGGGCTCGACTACGCGCATCGCAAGGGCGAAGGCGTCATCCATCGCGACCTGTCGCCGCGCAACGTGATGCTCTCGCGCGACGGCGAGGTCAAGCTCGTCGACTTCGGCATCGCCGTCACGCTCGGCGACGACAGCGGAGACGAGAGCGCGCAGTCCGCACCGACCGGATCGTTCCCGTACATGTCACCCGAGCAGGTCCGCAAGGAGCAGCTGACCAACCAGACGGACCTGTTCTCCGTCGGCGTGCTGTTCTGGGAGATGCTCGTCGGCCACCGCCTGTTCGCACGCAACGATCCGGAGGCGACGCTGCGCGCCGTCACCGAGGGCGAGATCAAGAAGCCGTCCGCCGAGCGCCCCGAGGTGCCCCCGAAGCTCGACGAGATCGTGCTGCGCGCGCTCGAGCGCGACAAGACCGCGCGCTGGGCCGACGCGAGCGAGATGCTCGCCGCGCTGAACAAGTACCTCTACGCGCTCGACGACACGCCCGGTCCGCGCGACGTCGCCGCGCTCGTCGCGCGGTTCTGTCCGCCCGAGACGCGGCGCTTGCCGACCCACGCCGATCCGCTCGTCCTCGACGAGCTCGTCCCGGGCGCCGACTCGACGAAGCCGCGCGCCGAGGACACGCAGGCGTCCGCGCCGCCCGCGGGCCCGCACACCGCGGTCATCCCGCGCGAGAAGCCGCGGCGCCCCGGCACCGTGCGCAACCAGTCGTTCGCCACGCACGTGCAGCTCGAGGACATCCTCCAGCGCGGCACGCCGCTCTACCCGTTCGACGCGATCGACGACAAGGACACCGTCGACGACAAGTCCGACGAACGTCGGACGCGTAGCACTCCCGAAGGGAGTGCGAAGGTTGACGACAAGTCCGACGTCGACAAGTCGCCGGCGAAGGACGCGATGAACGGCACGCTGGCGTCGGTCGCCGAGGTCGACAGCGGCCCCGCGACCAGCGCGACACCGCGAGGCAACGAAGAGCGCCCGGTGACGAACGGCGCATCGCGCCCTCCGCGCGCGTCGCGCAGCGACGACAGCCTGATCCGCGCGCGAGACGCCGACGAGGGCGCGCCCGCCGCCGATACCCCCGACAGCACGCTGCGCATTCGCGACACGAAGCTCGCCGACGGCGAGTTGCCGCCGCGCAGCCCGCTGATGGTGATCGCGGGTCTGGGTGGGTTCGTGCTCCTCGGGATCGCGATCTGGATGTTCTTCCGCAACCGCGACCAGATCCTGAACCCGGTCGACGCGGGCATCGACGCGGTGCCGTTCTATCTGAAGCAGGACGCGCCCGGCACGATGGCCATCGACGCGTCGGCGATCGATGCATCGGCGATCGATGCCTCCGCCGTCGACGCGACGACCATCGACGCGACCGCGAAGCCCGACGCGCGCATCTCGATCATCGTCGATGCAGGGCCACCGGTCGACGCGCTCCTGCCCCGGATCGACGCGGGCAAGTCGCCGCCGGTGCGCGACGCGAACGTCAACCCGACCTCGGTCGATGCCGCCGTCGTGCGTCCGACCGGTCGAGGCACGCTCGTCGTCGGAGCCGACCCGTGGTGCGAGGTGTTCGTCGACGGCGACAAGAAGGGCCGCGCACCGGGGACGTTCGAGGTTCCCGCGGGCAAGCACACGGTCGAGTGCGTGTTCAGCCCGCCCGATGCGGAGCCGAAGAAGCAGTCGGTGAAGGTCGACATCAGCGCCGACGCGAGCGAACAGAAGTTCTTCGACTTCACCAAGCCGTAGCGGGCTACGGCTGCAGCGGCGGGAACATTACGACGGGCGGCGGCTGCGACGACGACAGCGCGTAGATCGTCAGCACGACGCCGGTGACCACGACGACGCCGACGCCGGTCCAGAGCAGCGGCGAGCGACACCACGTGCACCGGCCGTCGTCGGTGCGCCCGCCTTCGTCGCCGAGCACCGTCGGCGGGTAGCGCAGATCGCCGGCGCGCACCGACTGCCACGCGGACGCCGCCGCGCTCGCGAGGCCCGCGCGATCCGTGTAGCCGATCTCGACGACCGCGCTGCAACGCGCGGGCGCGGCGCCGGAGCAGCGCTGCGCGAGGAGCGCCGGGCCACCGCGGCGAACGGTGTCGGCGACGAGGACGACCTCGTCGAGATCCGCGAACCGGAGCGTGGCGTCCACGAGCTGCTGCGCCGGGATGTCGTCGAGCCCGAGCGTCGGCCCTTGCAGGCGCGCGGCTTCCTCGTCGGGCTCGAGCTGCACCTCGACGCGATCCGCGTCGGGCGTGATCCCCTGGACCGCGGGCCGATGCTCCGGCGCGCGCGCGACGACGAGGTGCTGGCCGCGCGTGACCTGGACGTCGAGCGGCGACGCGCCGACGTCGCGACCGTCGATGCGGATGCGCGCGCCGGGCGGCGTGGTGGTGACGTGCACGGTGTGCAGTGCGACCGGCATGGCGCGCGCGGCATCGACCACGCCGACGAGATCGGGCGAGAACTCCGCGGTCGTCACGGGGCGATCCGGATCGAGCGCGAGCGCGAGTGCGATCACGGCGAGCGCTTCCTCGCGACGACCGAGCTGCGCGAGCACCATGCCGAGGCGGAGCGCCGCATCGGCGTAGAGCTCCGCGCCGCCGGGGAGTGCGACGAGCGGCTCCGCCGCGGTGCGCGCCGCGACCAGGGCATCGCGCGCCTGGTCGATGGCGACGCGCTGGTAGTTGCGCCACCCGGCCTCGATCTGCGCGCGGACGCGCCCGAACCCGGCGAGCGTCTCGATCGGCACGGCGCCCGCGGCGATCGCGGCGCGCGCCGCGGCGACGGCATCCTCGACGATGCGGCCGGCGCGACCGACCATGGCCTCGCCCATCGCGGCGGCGACCGCACCGCGCGCCGAGGGGTCGCGGCTCGTCGCGATGATGCCGGCGCCGTCGGCCGCAGCGGCGCGCGGGATCGCGATCGCGACAGCGATCAGCGCACACGAGCCCGCTACCGCGGTACGTGACCTCACGGCGTCCAGTATACTCGCCTCATGTCCTTCCCCTGGTTGGAGCGCACGTCTCCACGCAAAGACGGCGCATCGAAGCGCGCGGACGTCGCCGCCGCGGAGGTCGCGGATCGCGCGGCCCTCCTGTTCCGGCTCGGGTTCACGGAGCAAGCCGCCACGAAGCGCCTGATCGCCCACGTCGCGTGGGAGTTCGATCAACCGGCGACGGGCGCGCACCAGCGACCCGCCGCGCTCAGCGACGCGGCCGTCGGCAAGATCGTCAGCGAGACGTACGCGCGCAAGCCACGCTGAACCTATGCGGGTCCTCGTCGCGTCGGTAGCGCTTGTCGCGAGCTGCAAGTCGCCGGGCACGCCGACGCACACGAAGACGACGACGCCCGCGGAGAAGCCGTTCGCGCTCGCCGACGTGGTCGGCACGTGGCGATGGCTCCTGCGCACCACGAGCGACGGGACCACGCGCATCGAGGACGAGGAGTGGCGGTTCCGTCCCGGTCCCGCGCCGACGCAGCTCGTCGGGCGCTACGTGCGCAGCGTCGAGGTCCGCTCCGACGACGGCGTCCCGTTCCAGTGCAACCAGCGACCGTGGTACCGGCAACGCGCGGTGTTCGACGTGATCGTCGAGCCCAAGCCCGATGTCGGCGGCAAGAGCGCGGGGTTCACGATCACGGAGACCGCGTATCGCGCCGAGCCGAGCCCGTGCGATCACGGCTATCGCCACGTCGGCGCGTACACCGCCGAGCTCGCCGGCGATCATCTCGTGCTCGCGTGGGACGGCGGCACGCAGTCGCTGCTGCACATCGACCGCGAGACGCCCGAGCTCGCCGCCGATCCATGGCCGAGCACGCCGGCGCTCGTGGGGAGCTGGCGCTGGGACGCGACGAGCTTCGACGACGAGGGCAACATCCACGACGAGACCGAGTGGTGGGAGCTCACGCGCCGCACCGACACGGCGATCGACGGCACCTACCGCCGCCGCGTGACGGTCCGGTCGCCGGACGGTCGCGACATCGCGTGCGCGAAGGCTCCGACGTGGACGTTCGACGACGCGTTCATCTTCGACGGACAGCGCGAGGAAGAGCACTGGCACTTCTACGAGCGCGCCGTCGATCCCGGCGATCATCCGTGCCTCCGCACCACGCCGCGTCGCGCGCTCGACGAGGCGACCGCCGAGCAGCGCGGTGACTCGCTCGTGCTCGAGTGGCGCGGCAAGCGCCGCCAGGTGCTCTATCGGCCGGACTGAGGCGCCGCCGAGTACACCTTGTTCACGTAGTCCTGGACCATGCGGTCCGACGAGAACCGCCACTGCGACATCGCGATGCTCGCGCGCATGATCTCGATCCACCTCGCCCGATCGCGATACGCGGGCAGCACTTCCTTCTCGAGCACCGCATAGAGCAGCTCGCGATCGCGCTTGTCCACGCGGAGCGCGTCCTTCTCGTCGAACGCGTCGTCCTTCGGATCGGGATCTCCGATCTTCCATCCGGTGACGCCGTGCTCGCAGCCCTCCGGCCACCAGCCGTCGAGGATCGACAGGTTCGGCACGCCGTTCATCGCGGCCTTCATGCCGCTCGTCCCCGACGCCTCGAGCGGGCGGCGCGGGTTGTTGAGCCACACGTCCGACCCGCGCGTGAGCAGCGCGCCGAGCCGCATGTCGTAGTTCTCGAGGAACACGACCTGCGCGGGGTGCTTCTTCGCCGCGTCGATCAGCTTGCCGATCAGCGCCTTGCCCGCCTGGTCGCGCGGGTGCGCCTTGCCCGCGTACACGATCTGCACGCCCGCATCGAACAGTCGCTTCAGCGATTTCTCGTCGGAGATGACGAGGTCCGCGCGCTTGTACGTCGCGGCGCGACGCGCGAAGCCGAGGATCAGCTTGTCGCTCGCGAGCTCGTAGCGCGTGCGGCGCGCGACCTCGGCGATCAGCTCGCCCTTCATCTGCTGATGCGCGGCCCACAGCTCCGCGTCCTGCGTCTCGCGCGACTTGTCGGCGACGAGCGCCGCGCGAATCCGCGCGTCTTGCCACGTCGGCTGATGCACGCCGTTGGTGATGCTGATGATCGGCGCCGCACCCTCGACGTCCTTCCACATCTCGCGCGCGGTCTCGCCGTGCAGCTCCGCCACGCCGTTCGCGAGGCGCGCCATGCGCAGGCCGGCGACCGTCATCGAGAACGGGTCGCCGCCGATCGTCTCGAGCTCCGTGTCGGAGAATCCGCAGTCGGCGGACATGCGGCGCAAGAGCGCGAGGTCGTGCACCTCGTTTCCGGCGGGCACCGGCGTGTGCGTGGTGAACACGACGTGCGGCCGCAGCCGCGTGAGCTTCTCGGCGAGCGTCGCCCCGCCGAAGCGCCCCTGGCGCAAGAGCTCGAGCCCGGCGAACACGGCGTGCCCCTCGTTGAAGTGATAGACGTCGGGTGCGAGATCGAGCGCCGCGAGCAGGCGCACGCCGCCTACACCCAGCACGATCTCCTGCGCGAGCCGCTCCTCGGCGCCGCCACCGTAGAGGCGCTGGGTGATCCACTTGTCCTCCTCGCGCTCCGGCTCGAGCAGGTACAGGGTCGCCGCCGTGAAGCGCTCGACCTTCCACGCACGCAGCGGGATCGACCGGTCACGGACGGTCACCTCGATGCGCGCATCGACCCGCCGCACCGCGTCGCGCGGCGTCTTCGGGTACTGGTCCTCGAGCCCCGTCGCTCCGACGACCTGTCGCGTGTACCCCTCGTCCCACAGGAGCCCGATACCGGTGAGAGGAACCCGGAGGTCTCCGACGGACTTCATGTGGTCGCCGGCGAGGATGCCGAGGCCACCGGCATAGATCGGGAAGGACGGATCGAGGCCGTACTCCATGCAGAAGTACGCGACGGGTGGACAGACAGGCATTGCGCGAAAGGTCCCCTAGAGCGGCGCGCGCCCGCAAGGTGGTCGCGCGAGATCCTGCGCCAACTCCTCGTCGGCGTTGCCAAAAACAACGCGGTCCCACTCCGCCCCGGATCGCGTTGCCCACATGCAGCCGGCGAACAGAACCGGGGTGCGCTCCGTCTTAGAGAACGATGACCTCTCCTCGCGCCGCCAGGTCGATTTCTGGCGGTGGTCTGCACGAGCGAGTACACAATGAAGCAATGGGCTCCAAGCGTTCGCCGCGCGGCGTCTCGCCTGAGGACCAAGCGCTCTTCCTCGATGCGATCGGCGGCACCACGCCGCTGTCGGGGCGCGATCGCATTCCGGTCCCGCCCCGGCCCGCCTCGCCGGTTCGCGTCGAGCTGCTGCCGCCCGCGATCACGCTGACCGTGGAAGGGGACGGGACGCGCTACACCGCGCGCGCTCCCGGCGTCTCGATCGCGCAGACCGCCGAGATGCGCGCGGGAAAGATCCGCCCGACCGCGACGCTCGATCTTCACGGCGAGCGCGTCGAGCCGGCGATCGCGAAGCTGCGCGCGTTCCTCGCGGAGTCCTCGCGCACCGGACATCGCTGCACGCTGATCGTGCACGGCAAGGGCACGCACTCGGAGCACGGCGCGCCGCTTCGCGAAGCGGTCCTCGCCGAGCTGCTCGGCGAGTGCTCGGGCTTCGTTCACGCGCTCGCGACCGCCGCGGCCACCGACGGTGGCGAGGGCGCGACGTACGTCATGCTGCGAGGTCGCAAGTGACCCGGTTCGCGCTCGCGGCCGTCGCCGCGCTGCTGGTCGCCGCGCCGATCGCCGACGCGAAGCCCGCGAAGCGCTCGACGAAGGCGGCGAAGACGCGCATTCCGCCGTCGAAGAAGGGCGCCGCGGCGCGCATCGCCGTGCAGGCGTCCGGCGAGCTTCGCCCCGCGCGTGACGTGATCGGTCGCCGCGACGAGCCGCTCACGCTCGAGGAGGAGACGGCGAAGCAGATCCAGAAGCTCTTGCGCGGCCCGTTGCGCAACGGCCTCACGGGGCTCTATGTCGCCGACGCGCTCACCGGTCAGCCGCTGTTCGCGGTCAACGCCGACGATCCACTCAACCCCGCGTCGAACGTGAAGATGATCTCGACGGCGACGGCGCTCGAGCTCCTCGGTCCCGAGTTCCGGTATCCGACGCGCGTGCTCGGTCCCGCGCCGGTCGCGGGGACGGTCCACGGCGACATCTATCTCCTCGGCAGCTACGACCCGACGCTGACCACCGACGACCTCGACGATCTAGCCGGCGCGCTCGCCGACAGCGGCATCACCGCGATCGAAGGCGACATCGTCGTCGGGCCCAACCCCACGCGCGACGGCATCTTCCGCGCGATCATCCCGCTTCACGTCACCGCGGGCGAGCCCGGTGAAGCGCCGACCGTCGCCGTCCCGTTCGGCGCGGATCACGTCAGCGTCACCGTGAACGCGAAGACGTCGCGCCGCGCGCACCGCCCGCGCCTCACGTACAAGACCACGGTCACCAAGTCCGCCACGGGCATCCCGCTGGTCACCGTCTCCGTCGGCGGAACGATCGGCAAGGGCAAGTCGTCGGTCTACTCGCTGTGGACCAAGGAGCGCACGGCGACGGCGGCCTACGCGCTGCGCGCCTCGCTGCGCGCGCACAACGTCACCGTCAGCGGCGACCTCGAGATCCTCGAGCTCGGCGACTACATCGGCGATTCCGTCGGCAAGGGCTCGCTCCCCGTCGAGCTCGCGCGCCACGAGTCGCGCCCGCTCGCGGACATCGTCGCGCGCATCAACAAGTGGAGCGTGAACTGGCTCGCGGATCGCGTCGTCATGACCGCGGCCGCCCTCGCCCACCACCGCCAGCCGTCGATGGACCTCGCGATCGACGCGATGTACTCGTGGCTGTCGCGCCACGCGAACCTCACGCGCAAGGACCTGCTGATCGATACGGGCTCCGGCCTGTCGTACAAGACGCAGATCACGCCGACCGAGCTCGTCTCGATCATCCGCGCCGCCGGCGGCTTCACCGCCCAGGGCGCGGCCGGCCAAGCGCGAGACGCGCTCGCGATGGAGCCCGACGCGATCGCGAAGGCGTGGCTCGACTCGCTCTCGATCGCGGGGCACGACGGCACGCTCCGCCATCGCGTGCGCAACGTCCCGCTGCGCGCTCGCATCCGCGGCAAGACCGGCACGCTCTCGACGGTGATCGCGATGTCGGGGATCCTCGACATCGATCCGACCCACCCTCTCGCGTTCTCGCTCGTCACCAACACCGACACGCCGCTCGCGAAGCGCAACGTGCGCCGCGCTCACGATCAGGTGATGGGCACGCTGTGCAACTACCTCGCGAAAACGACGCGAGCGTCGGCGAGCGCAGCGACCGATGCCGCCGACACCGCGCCTCCGGACGGGTCCTCGCTCACGGTCCCCGCGCCGGACGACGAACCGGAGGAGACCTCGCCAGACGAGGCCGAGCTCGACGCGGAAGCCGCGGGCCACTCGTAGCCCCGTGAGCGCGATCGAGCTGGCCGGGCACACCTTCACCCGCGTCGTCGAAGATGACGAAGCGGCCATTCGCTGCGTGCAGGTGCTCCTCGAGTCCGATGCACCGACGTGGACGTCACTCGAGGGCAGCCCGCCGCGGCCCGATGAAGCCCGGCAGCTGATCCACGATCGCCCGCCGGGCGTGACGCCGGACCGGAAGCATGTCTGGGTTCACCGCACGGACGCCATGATCGACATCGTCGATGGTTTCCCCGACGCGAGCACGTGGTACCTCGGTCTGATCTTCATCGCGCCGCGCGTGCGCAACACGGGCCTGGGCACGTCGCTCCTGCGCGCGCTCGTCGAGCATGTTCGCGCGAGCGGTGGAAGTGCGATGCGGCTCGCGGTGGTGACCACGAACACGGGAGCTCGGCGACTGTACGACCGGCTCGGCTTCACCCACCTCGTGCGCAAGCCGCGAGCGCTGTGGACGGGTGACACGCAGGAGTGCGACGTGCTCGAGCTGCGCTGGGCGCCGCCGTGAGCTGATGACGTGCACGCGCGATCTCTCGCTGCGCTAAGAGCCATCCCGCCCTGAGCTGACGTGCACGCGCGGTCTCGCGCTGCGCTGGACGCCGCCGCCACAATGAGCTGACGGCGTGCACGCGCGGTCTCGCGCGCTGGACGTCGGCGCCGCCGTGAGCGGACGGCGTGCACGCACGGCCTCGATCAGCGCTTCAGCGCGATGCCATGCTCGGCGAGGATGCGGATCGCGCGCGGGCCGACGCCGTGCAGCGCGAGGAGCTCGGCCTCGGTGTGCTTCGCGAGCTGGCTCGCCCTCGTCACACCGATCGAGGCGAGCGCGCGAAGCGCGGGCGCGCCGATCCGCGGCAGCGCATCGGCGGCGGACGCGGGCTTCGCGGGCTTCGGCCCGGACTTCGTGCCGGACTTCGTGTTGGGCTTCTTCGGCTTCTTCGCCGGTCGGTTGGCGGGCATCGGCGCTACTTCTTCTTCGCGGCACCCTTGGGCGTCGACTTGGGCGTCGTCTTCGGTGCGGTCTTGCCGGTCGCGGGGGCCGACGGCGCGGTCCCGGGCTTCACGAAGCGCAGCGTGAAGCGATCGCTCGTGCCGCGCTTCTCGCCCGCGTTGCGCGGCGACGTGCTCCAGTCGCGCGGGTCGTCGGGGTGGCGCAGCACGTCGGACTCGGCATCGAGCTCGAAGCCGGCCTCGAGGACCTCCTTCTTCACGACATCCTCGTCGATGCGATGCAGCGTCTCGACGTCGCGAACGCCGCTGTTCTTGGCGGCGCTGTGATCGACGATCGCGTAGATGCCGCCCGGCTTGAGCGCGTCGAACACGGCCTTGTTCATCTTCGCGGTGTCCGCCTTCTGCCACACGAAGTCGTGATAGTTCAGGATCGTGATCACGAGGTCGAGGTCCACGGCCTCCGGCGGGAATGGATCGTCGGTGGGGCGCTCGACGCCGACGACGTTCTTCATCACGGGCTTGGCCGCGCGCTCGGTCCACGGCTTGCGCGCGAACTTGTCCAGGATCTCGGTCGTGTTCTGCGCCCACACCTTGCCGGCGTCTCCGACGACGCGCGCCATCAGCTCGGTCGTGTAACCACCGCCCGCGAACAATTCTCCGATCTTCTGCCCGGGGGCCACCTTGAAGAAGGTGAGCACCTCTCCCGGCATTCTGCCGGCGTCGAGCATGCGGTCGTCGACCGACCGATCGGTCGCCGCGATCGCGTTGCGGATCGGCTCGCTGACGTCCGCGGCCGGCGTGTACGGCGGCGGCTCCTTCGGTGGGGGCGGCGGAGGCTCGGGGGCCTTCGCGGATCCCGATCCCGAACCCGCGGTCGCCGCGACCGGCGGCGGGGCCTCGCGAGGCTGTGGCTCTTTCTTCTTCGCGCATGCCGCGAACAGCACGAACGCGAGCGCCAGGTACTTCGTCATGATCGTCTCCAAACCTTCGCGAGATCCTCGCTATTCCTCGATCAGCCGTCCGTCACTTGTCCGTCACTCGTCATCACTCGTCGTCACTCGTCGTCACTCGTCGTCACTCGTCGTCACTCTTCCTTGTCGAAGGATTGAGCGAGTCGCTCGAGCACGCCCTGGTCCTCGAGCGTCGTCGTGTCGCCGCGCGCCGTCGAGCCCGACGCGATCTCGCGCAACAGGCGCCGCATGATCTTGCCGGAGCGCGTCTTGGGGAGCGCCTCGGCGAAGCGAATCTCCTCTGGCCGCGCGAGCGCGCCGATCTCCTGCACCACGTGATCGCGGAGGGTGCGCGCGAGCCGATCGTCGGCGGCGATGCCCGACTTCGGCGTGACGAATGCGACGATCGCCTGGCCCTTCAGCTCGTCGGGGCGACCGACCACCGCGGCCTCGGCCACCTTCGGGTGACTCACGAGCGCGCTCTCGACCTCCATCGTCGACAGGCGATGCCCCGCGACGTTGATGACGTCGTCGACGCGTCCCATGATCCAGAAGTAGCCATCGGTGTCGCGGCGCGCGCCGTCGCCGGCGAAGTACACGCCCTCGATCTCGCCGAAGTATGTCTTCGTGAAGCGCTCGTGATCGCCGCGAATGGTTCGCAACATCGACGGCCACGGTCGCTTGATCACCAAGAAGCCGCCCGTGTTGTCGGCGACACGCACGCCGTTCTTGTCGACGACGTCGACGATGATCCCCGGCAGCGGGCGCGTCGCGCTACCCGGCTTGGTGGGCGTGGCGCCCGGCAGCGGCGAGATCATGATCGCGCCGGTCTCCGTCTGCCACCACGTGTCGACGATCGGGCACCGCTCGCCGCCGATCACACGCCGGTACCACATCCACGCTTCTGGGTTGATCGGCTCGCCGACGCTGCCGAGCAATCGCAGCGACGACAGGTCGTGCTTCTCGGGGTGCGTGTCGCCCCACTTCATGAACGCGCGGATCGCCGTCGGTGCCGTGTAGAACACCGTGACGCCCCACCGCTCGATGATGTCCCAAAACCTGTCGAGCCCGTCCCCGACCGCGCGCCCGTTCGTGAACACCGCGGTGCGCGGAGCGTTCGGCGCGCCCTCGTACATCATCACGGTCGCGCCGTTCGCGAGCGGCCCGTACACGACGTAGCTGTGTCCGGTCACCCAGCCGATGTCGGCCGTGCACCAGAAGATGTCGTCGTCGCGCAGATCGAACACGAGCTTCGTCGTGTACGCAGCCATCGTCAGATAGCCGCCCGTCGTGTGCACGATGCCCTTGGGCTTGCCGGTCGTGCCGCTCGTGTACAGCGCGAACAGCGGATGCTCGCTGTCGAACGCCTTCGCCTCGTGCAAGGCCGACGCGCCGTCGACGACGTCGTGCCACCACACGTCGCGCGACGTCCACTGGATGTCGTTCTTGCACCGCGCGAGCACCACGACGCGCTCGACGCTCGTTCCCTCCACGGCCTTGTCGACGTTGTCCTTGAGCGGAATGATCCCGCCGCGCCGCCACCCGCCGTCCGCGGTGATCACCGCCTTCGCGCCGCAGTCCTCGATGCGATCGCGCAGCGCCTCCGCCGAGAACCCACCGAACACCACCGTGTGCGGCGCGCCGATCCGCGCGCACGCCAGCATCGCGATCGCCGCCTCGGGGACCATCGGCATGTAGATCGCGACGAAGTCCCCCGCCCCCACTCCCAGCGACGTCAGCGCGTTCGCCGCGCGACACACCTCGCGATGCAGCTGCCCGTACGTGATCACGCGCGTGTCGCCCGGCTCGCCCTCGAACAGGATCGCCGCCTTGTTCTTGTTCGCGCCCTTCGCGTGCCGCTCGACGCACGACACGGTCGCGTTGAGCTCGCCGCCGACGAACCACTTCGCATCCGGCAGCGTCCACTCCACCACCTTGCTCCACGGGGTGGCCCACGCGAGATCCCCCGCGATCTCCGCCCAGAACCCGTCGGGGTCCTTCTCCGCGCGGGCGTACAGCGCTTCGTATTCGGGCATCCCGCTCACGCGCGCGGCCTTCGCGAACTCCGCGCTCGGCGGAAAGCTACGGTTCTCGGTCAGGACCGATTCGATCGACATCGACGACACGAGTACCTCCAGAGGTGAGAGTCAGACGATCGCGATCGCGTCGATCTCGACGCGTGCGCCGCGGGGCAGCCCGGCCGCCGCCACGGTCGCCCGCGCGGGCGGGTCGAGCGGGAATCGCTCCGCATAGATCGCGTTCACGACCGCGAAGTCGTTCATGTCCGCCAAGAAGATCGTGGTCTTCACGACGTTCGCGTAGCTCGCCCCGGCGGCCGCGAGCACCTGGCCGAGGTTCTCGAGGACGATACGCGCCTGCTCGGCGACATCGCCGTCGCTCATCGCTCCGGTCACCGGATCGAGCGCGATCTGGCCCGAGCAGAACACCATCCTCTTGTCCCCGACCGGCACCGAGACCGCCTGCGAATACGGACCGATCGCCGCCGGAGCCAGCGGCGTGCGCACGATGTGGCGTTGCATGGGGTAGGCGTATCGCTGAACGGCGGCCGGCGCCAGGGCAAGGGCCGCCCCAGCGCAGCCGGCGGGCCGTGTCTCGCTCGTGACTCACGCCCCGCTGCTCGCCCGTGCTCCCGCAGACCTGGGGGCTCGGGGTTGACCCGAGGGCATGCTCGATGTAAATCAACGAGCCTCTCGGGCGCTTAACTCAGCGGGAGAGTGATTCCTTCACACGGAATAAGTCGCAGGTTCAATCCCTGCAGCGCCCACCAGACATCGAGCAGAGTTGGAGGATCCGGGGGATCGGGCTGCGAGTTGGCAGCTACCTCATCGCCTTCGCGCGCTCCTCCTCGGCCAACTTGCACGAGAGGTGATCATGTGCGGCGCAGAGCTCGGCGTACGAGATCGGTCGACCGAGCCCGAGACACATGTCGGGGTCGCCAGCGTCGCAGCCCCGAGTGACGTGCTCGACCAGGGCGCGCATGTCGGCGTCGGCGGACCGCGGAAGCTCCGCGAGACACGTTCGGTCCAAGCTGCACGCATCCATCAAGACCGAGCTGCACGACAGTCCCGAGCCCACGAGGCACAACGCTCGCTCACGCTTCTTCTTGGCTTCCTCGCAGGTCGGTTCGTGGCACTCGCACTCCTCGCACGGCACGAGCTCGCACGCTGCGACATCGCCACGTTGGCACGCGTCCCGAAGGAGAGGAAGCTGCTGCGCGCGCCGCGCCGCGAATGCAGCTTCGGCCGTCTGTTTTTGCGCCTCCGACGTCGCGTCGAGGGCTTCGTCTACGTATTGGCTCCGCGAAAGCTGCCAGCACGCGACAATGTCACCGAGGGTGCATGCACGGCGGGACGCGGCAACGCCGATCTCCAGTTCCTCGTCGGATCGCCGGCTCGCGATCTCGTATCCCAGTAACCGGCAGGCTTTTGCCTCACCTGCATCACAGCCGCGGCGGTACGCGGCGGCGGCGGCACGATAGTCGCGCGGCCGTCCCGTCCCGAGCTCGTGTGCACGCCCGAGGTCCACGCATGACATCGCACCGCACGGGCTCGACGTCGGCGCGCTCTTCGTCGATTCCGACGCCGGACCTGAGGACGATGGTGTTCCTCTGCAGCTCGCAACAGCGACGAGCGCGACGATCGATCGACGAAGCCCTGCCATACCGACGTCGTAACACCGCCGGTTCCGATAGTGCATCGGGTCGTCGGCGATCCGGCGCGCACGGAGCGCCCACAAGAGAAGACGGCCGGCATCACGCTCGGCCGTTTTCCGTTCCGGACGCCTTCGCGCAGCGGGACGATGCAGCCATGCCAGAGAAGATGATCTCGGTCGAGGTGAAGCTCTCGCCCATCGTCGCCGAGCTGCTCGCGGTGCTCGATCGAGACGTGGCCCACCTGCCGCGACCGCCCGCGCCGGAGCTGCCGCGACTCACGCCCGAGGAGGTGCAAGCGCTCGACGACGACGAGCGGGAGGCGCTCCGGCTCCGCGTGGACGAGGCGTTTCGCGAGCATCACGCGCCCCGGGCCGAGACCCTCGAGCAGCGCTGCGCTCGCGTGCTGATGCAGCTCGCCGATCACGCGACGCAGGGCGTCTTCGTCAACGGGGGATGGGAGCGACGGTGGGTCGTGCAGGCCTTCGGCGACGGTTGGCTCGAGCGTACCGAGCCCGGCGATCCGTACGAGCGATCGAACGACGAGCTCGCCGCGACGCTACACCTGTACCGCCGACCGAAGACGACCTGACGGCGTCACGGTGGCAGGGTCTCGCGGGCGCCGATCGTCACCAAGGTCGGCTTCGTCACCATCGCGTACTCGGCGGCGGCCCACGCGGCTGTGCGCGGGGTGGAGCTGATGCGGACCTCGTCGATCACTCCGTTCCAGGTGCGCCCCGCGATCATCTCGTTCGCTCCGATGCGAACGAAGCTGCCGTTCGCCGGGAGCGCCGGCGGGTTGGCGCGGGTGTTCTCGAGCACCCCGTCGAGGTACAGCGACTTCGCGCCGTTGTCGCGCGTCACGAGCAGGTGATGCCACTCGTTGTTCGCGACGTTGCTCGTGCCGACGACGTTGTCCGTGCTTCCCAGCGCGCCGGTCGCGAACGTGACGCGGTTCGTGTCGAAGTCGCGCTGCACGCGCCACGAGGTGTCGCCCTTCGTGACGAGCGCCTGGTAGTCCTCCGTGAACGCGCTGGTCTTGAACCAGACCGAGACGCTCATCGTGGTCGTGAAGTCGTATGGCCCGTCGCTCGCGTCGAGCGCGAGGTAGTCGTTCAAGCCGTCGAAGTCGAACCCGCGGCCGATGATGGTGTCGGTCGCGATGGGGGCGGACGCGCCGGGCGCGTTGACGTTGTGACCGTTGCCCGACGAGTCCACCTCCGACGAGAGATGGTGAACGCTCGTGTAGTCGGCGCCGAAGACCGCGGCGCCGTTCGACGGCGAGCTCGCGGTCGGGTTGCCGAAGTAGAGCCAGATGCGCTGGTCCTGCGCCGTGACGCTGAGCTTGACCCAGAAGCGCAGGTCGGTGCCGGCGGTCTCGAGCTCGTAGGGCAGCACGGTCTGATGATCGTCCGCGATGAAGCGCGCGTCGACGGCGCCCGCGCGAAGCTCCGATGCGACGTCGGCCGGGAGGCGCACGAGCAGCGGGAGGTTCGCGAGCGGCAGCGTGAGGTCAGCGGTCGCGATCGTGATCGAGCGCCGCGAGGGGAAGCTCGGATCCCACCACGGCATGGCGGCATCGATCGGTGCGTCGATGTCCGCGTCCTCGATCGCCATGTCGGGCGCCGCGTCGGCCTTCGCGGTGCCGACGACGCCGTCCTCGATGCCGAGCAGCGTCCTGCAACCGCCGAGAGCGACGGTCGCCGCGAGCACCATCCAACGCGTCACCCGATCGAGCTTACCGCTTGTGGGTGTCGGCGAGGACGTCGGAAATCGCGAGCGGCGCCGCGGCGCTGCGCGGTCCCTTGCGTTCTCCAACGACGATCGGCGTCGCGAGCGCAGCGCGCACGTCGTCGACGGCGGCGGCTTCGGCGTCGGCGCGCGACTGTCCGCCTTCGTACTCGCGGATCGCGGCGCGCTCGGCCCACAGCTCGAGGACGCCCTCGGCGGCGAGGCCGAGCCGCTCGGCGAGCTCGATGCACTGGTTCATCGGCGTCATCGTCACGGTCGCCGCTTCCCGAAGGCAGCGTCGTCGGTCGAGGTCTGCGTCTCTTCGGACGTCGACCAATCGACGAGCTGGTCGTCTTCGATCGCGATCGCGTTGCGCCAGTCCGCGGCCGAGTTGCCGATCTCCGTCTCGATCTCGACGTCGATCTCGGTCGGCGGGCGCGAGCCGCGCGCGTTCGGCACCGTCGGCGTGGGCTGCGTCGCGCTCGTCGGCGGCTCGGGCGCAGCAGCGCTCGCTTGCGGGCGGCGCTGGTTCGCGGCGAGGCGGCCGATGTTGGTGCTCGTCTGGCGGAAGCGCTGGCCCGTCGGCGTGCGCGCTCGCGCGGGCATGCGCACCTCCTCGTCATCGCCGGCGCTGGCGCTGGCGCCTGGCGACGGAATGCTCGGCCCCGGCGGTGGCGGTGCGGGCGTCACCGACGTCCGCGTCTCGACGGGCGGCGGGCTCGCGACCGCCAGCGGCTTGGGTGGCGTCATCGCGGGCGGCCGCTTGGTCGTCGTCGGAACGCCGGTCGCTGGCGTGGTGGTCTTGGTCGGCTCGGTCTTCGAGGAGCCGACCATCGGCGCCGGCGTGGGCTCGCTCTTGTTCGCGACGATCGGGCGATCGGGAATCGCCTGGCCGAGCGAGCGCGCTCCGATCTCGGCGATCACGCCCCAGATGATCGGCGCGGGGATGTGCTCGCACAGGTTGGGCACGCCGATCGTCTCGACGATGAGCTGGGCGTCGACCGTGGGCGCCCCGAGGCACGCGGTGAACAGGCGCGCCCACAGCGGACGCGGGAGGTGCTCCGCGAGCACGTCGGGCGTGACGTGACGGATCACGTCGAACGGCGTGGCGATGCTCAGCTCGAGCGCCGACGTCAGCGCGTCGACGAAGAAGCTCTTCGTGTTCACGTCGTGACCCCGGCCCGCGCCGCCGCGGCGGAGATGCACGCCCACAGGACTTCGTGTGGGAGGTGCTTGGCCAGGAGGTCGGGCGGGACGTTCTCGAGCACGCGCTCGGGCGTCATGGAGCCTGCCGCGAGCGAGCTCGCGAGCAGCTTCGACATCAGCTCCTTGGGGAGGTGCGTCGCGAGGACATCGGCGGTGACGTACTGAAGGACGTCGGACGGAGCGAACATGCTGTGCTCCAGACCGGACTCCATCATGCGCGCAAACCACGCCTGTCGCTGATCTTGGCTCATCGACATCAACGGTACACCGGTTCGGGGGTAACTCGTTGAGATTCGGGGAAACAACGGCAAGATGCTTGCTTTGGTCCCACGTTCCGCGCACGGTCCTTGGTGGGATGTCCGACGCACGCTCGAAGCTCTCGTCTGGCACCCTGCTCTATCGCTACGTGAACGGGACGATCGAGGTGCTGCTCGTGCATCCCGCGGGCAACTACAACCGGCGCGCGCCATGGGGCATCCCGAAGGGTGCGCCGGATCCCGACGAACCGCTCGAGGCGACCGCGCGGCGGGAGACGCTCGAAGAGACCGGGCTCGAGATTTCGTGCCCGCTGTTCGACCTGGGCCACGTGGATTACACGCGCTCCAAGAAACGCGTGCACGCCTACGCGGCGCAAGCGCCCGAGGGTGCGGCACCGCGCTGCGCGTCGTGGGAAGTCGACAAGGTCGAGTTCATCGAGATCACGCGAGCGCGGCGGATCATTCATCCCGACCAGGCCGCGCTCCTCGATCGATTGCAGCGCCTCTTGGCTCCGGAAAACGGTACGCCAGCCGCCGAAACCTCGTCGGCGTGAGCCCCGATCGAGCGCATGTGACACAGCGCGCGTTCGATCGTGCGAACTACCCTCGGTAGTTGTCCCAGAGGCCGCGCAGGGGGCTGTCGGGTGACCGTCAGGTGTCTCGAAAGCTGACAACTTCGTCGGCCTCGTGAGTTTTGCCTGGACAAAATTGCGTTCCATGCGAGAGTGCGCGACCACTATTTTCCGACGTCGGGAGGTAGTGGACCCGCCAAGCAGTTGGAACTGCTCGGGGCGATCGCACCTACCCCATCGCATAGTTTTGTCGACGGGAATCGGTGCGCATCGTGCACGGGTATCCGTCCAGAAGCGTCCTCGTTCGTACTCCAGAAACAGGGAGAAACGAGCGTGGGTGCAACGGGATCGAATTCATCGACGTCTCACCGTCACCACCGTTCGAGAGGAGTACCGCCATGGCCACCACCCACACTGCACGCCGCCGGGACGCGCGCGAAGGTCGTACGACCAACGCGCACCGGACGGTCTCGGCCAAGGCGCTGCCTGCACGTCCGCATCGCGCCGCCAAGGCCACCACGCCACCGCCCGCTCCCGAGCCCGAGGTGGAGAAGCCGACCAAGACGGTGCGCCCGATGCGTTCGCCCGACTCGGACGATCACCTCGCCGCGTATTTCCGTCAGCTGGCGGAGCACGACCTGCTCACGCCCGAGGACGAGCGCGAGCTCTCGCAGGGAATCGAGGACACCGAGACCATGACGTGGGAGCGCGTGCTCTCGCGCGCGGATGTCGTGCGTCCGCTCCTCGCGCTGATCGAGCCGAACCTCGAGCAGCCCGTGAAGTTCCCCAAGCTCCAGAAGGTGCTCGACGAGATGCTCAAGTCGAAGCGCGCGCAGAAGGAGCCCAAGCTCGTCAAGAAGCTCGTCGCGGCAGCGAAGGAAGCAGCGGGAGAGATGCGCAAGCTCGATCTCGATCGCGTCCACATCGACGCCGTGATGCGCGAGCTGTTCCGCGCTCGCGAGGCGGCGCTCGCCGGCACCGAGACGTGGTGGACCGACGGTACGTCCCGTGATGCGGGTGCGTACCTCGACGAGGTGCGCCAGGCGCATCGCGATGGTCAGAACCTGCGCGACGAGTTCGTGCGCGCGAACCTGCGCCTCGTGGTGACGATGGCTCGCCGCTACGATCGCGGAGGCATGCCGCTCGCGGACCTGATCCAGGAGGGCAACCTCGGGCTCATGCACGCGGTGTCGCGCTTCGACTATCGCCGCGGCCTGCGCTTCTCGACGTACGCGTGCTGGTGGATCCGCCACGCGATCGGTCGCGCACTCGCCGACAAGGCGCGTGCGGTCCGCATCCCGGTGCACATGCTCGAGGCGCAGCAGCAGCTCGAGAAGGTGCGCCAGGCGCTGGTCGGCGAGCTCGGTCGTCCGCCCACTCCGCAGGAGCTGGCGAAGGCCGCGCGCGTTCCGCTCGCGAAGCTGAACCAGATGCATCGCTACATCATGGGCCAGCCGATGTCCCTCGACCGGCCGGTGCACGATGACGATGACCGCTCGTTCGGCGACACGATGGCCGATCCGGACTCCGAGGAGCACTCGCCCGAGGACGACATGACGACGGCGACGCTGACCTCGCAGGTCACGAAGCTGCTCCATCACCTGTCGCCGATCGAAGCGGATGTTCTGACGAAGCGCTTCGGCCTCGGCGACGACGAGGAGCGGACGTTCCGCGAGATCGGTGACCAGTACCACCTGTCGCGCGAGCGCATCCGTCAGATCCAGAACTCGGCACTCGACAAGCTAAAGCGCGCGCTCGAGCGCGAGCACCGCGGTCACGTCGAGATGTAAGCGAAGCGCTCGGAAAAGTCGCCGAGCGCTCCGACGGGCAGTGGTAGGTTTCCGCGCATGAAGCGGTGGATGCCTGCCCTGCCCGTATTCGTGTTTTCGGTGACCGCGCTCGCGGATACGACCGCGAAGACCTCGCCGTTCGATCATCGCAAGCCTCCGCCCGCCAAGGCGGCGGTCGCGCCGCAGGGCTACACCGGCCTCGGCGCCGAGAGCGTCACGCCGGAGCTGGTCGCGAAGTTCGCGGCGCCGCCGCTCGATCAAGAGGTGTCCCGCAAGATCCAGATGATGCTCGACGTGCGCGCGGCCGGCACCGGCATCGTCACGGCGAAGGGCGACCGCATGTTCTTCACGTCGGCCGTCACCGGATCGCCGCAGGTGTGGCGGCAGGACGGCGCGATGAAGTTCCCGATCCAGCTCACCGGTGGTGAGGATCGGACGGGCGTGGTGGACATCTCGCCCGACGAGAAGTGGCTCGTGGTGAGCCGCGACGTCGGCGGCCAGGAGAACCCGGGCATCTACCTGATGAAGCCCGAGGGCGGTCCGCTCGAGGTGATCCAGCACACTCCCAAGGTGCGGACGAGCCTCGCGTACATCGCCGACGACGCGAAGTCGCTCTACTTCACGGCGAACGACATCGCGCAGGACTCGTACGCGATCTATCGCTACACGCTCGCCACCAAGCAGCGCGAGCTGGTGTTCGACAAGCCCGGGCTGTGGTCGATCGCCGATCACACGGCGACGCGGTGGCTGCTCGTCAACCAGCTCGGCAACGCGCAGAACGAGGTGTTCACGTACGACCTCGCGACCAAGCAGCTGACTCCCGTGCTCGGACAGAACGAGGTCGAGGAGTATCAGGTTCGCTTCGGTGCCAAGGGCGAGATCCTCGCGACGAGCGACAAGCCGAGCGACTTTCGCCGGCTGTACCGCGTCGACGCGGGCACGCTCGTGCCGATCAGCCCCGACGTGAAGCACGACGTCGAGGGGTTCTCGATCGACCACGCGAAGAAGCGCATCTACTACCAGCTCAACGAGGACGGTTACGATCGCCTGCACGTCCTCGACGCGAGGACGTACAGGGAGCTGCCGCTGCCCAAGCTCCCCGACGCGGAGAACGTCAACTTCGGTGGCGCGTCGCGAAACGGCCGCTACATCCAGCTCTCCGTCGATGGCTCGACGCTCGCGCCGACGAGCGTGACGTACGACTGGCAGACCAGAAGGTCGACGGCGTGGCGCCTCCCGTCGACGCCGGAGATCGACACGAAGACGTTCGCGAAGGCGACGCTCGAGAGCTATCCCGCGCGCGACGGCACCAAGATCCCGATGTTCGTTCGCCGTCCGGCGCGCTGCCCCGAGCCGTGCCCGGTGATCGTCGACTTCCACGGCGGTCCGGAGGGCCAGTCGACCGCGGGCTTCTCGACCTACGCGCAGATGTTTGTCGACGCGGGCTTCGTGTTCGTGCAGCCCAACGTGCGCGGCTCGAGCGGCTACGGCAAGACGTGGCTCCACGCCGACGACGGTCCGAAGCGCCTGAAGATCATCACCGACATCGAGGACGCCTCGAAGTACATCCGCAGCGCGTGGGCCAAGAACGGCAAGGCACCGAAGATCGGCGTGATGGGCGGCAGCTACGGCGGCTACTCGGTGCTGATGGCGATGACGTACTTCGCCGGCGCGTACGACGCGGGCGTGCAGATCGTCGGCATCTCGAACCTGTACACGTTCCTCATGAACACCGCGCCGTACCGGCGAAAGCTCCGCATCTCCGAGTACGGCGATCCGGTGAAGGATCGCGAGGCGCTCGCGACGCTGTCGCCGATCACGCACGTCAACAAGCTCCGAGCGCCGCTCCTGTCGATCCAGGGCGTCAACGATCCGCGCGTGCCGGTCGGCGAGGCGATCCAGATCTACCGAGAGGCCGAGCGCCGGAAGGTCCCGGGCGGATTGATCCTGTTCCCCGACGAGGGCCATGGCGCGAGCAAGCGCCAGAACCGGGTCGCCTCGATCGGGCACACGATCGCGTTCTTCCAGCGCTACCTGAAGTGATCGCGTCGGACGAACGCTGACGCGGGGGTGCAGCGTTTGGAGGCAGGCAGCGCCTTGAGTGGGGCGACGCGACAGCGGATGATCGGCGGTCGATGGGAGCCCTCTCGGGGAACGCGTACGTCGAGCTGAACTTCCGCCCGAACGTCCAGCTCGTTTCGGTCGTGCGCAGGTTCGTGTCCGAGTTCTACCAGCGCACGCTCGGTGATCCCGACGGCTCGTCGCGGGTCGCGCTCGCGACGCACGAGCTACTCGAGAACGCGGTGAAGTACTCGAAGGACGGCGAGACCACGATCCGCATCGAGGTCTCCGCGAGCGGCTCGCCGCGCACGGTCACGATCATGCTGCGCAATCGCGCCGAGGACCCGCACATCGCCGCGATCCGCGAGATCGTCGACGGCGTCGCGGCTGCCAGCGATGCGTTCGCCTACTACCAGCAGCTCCTGGTCGCGAAGGCCAAGCGCCGCGAGGGCTCGGGCCTCGGGCTCGCACGCATCTGCGCCGAGGGCGAGATGGCGATCACGCTGAAGGTCGAGGGCGAGGACACGGTCGAGCTCCTCGCGACGACGCACGTCACGGAGGCGAGATGACCGAGCCCAAGGTCATCTCGGTCACGGGCGACGACTTCCGCGGCGACGCCTCGCACCACGCGGGCGTGATGACCGTGCGCCTCGCGGGGACCGCGGACTACGCCGCGCTCGACGCACTCGAGCAGATCCTCGACGATGTCCACGCCGAGTGCGTCCGTTCGAACGTGAAGCAAGCCACGGTCGACCTGCGCGAGCTCGAGTTCATGAACTCGTCGTGCTTCAAGTGCGTCGTCTCGTGGATCAACGTCGTCCAGGAGCTGTCGCCCGGGTCGCAGTACAAGATGACGTTCCTGTCCAACCCCCAGATGCACTGGCAGAAGCGCAGCCTGCACTCGCTGCAGTGCTTCGCCGAAGACCTGATCACGGTCAACGAGTCGTGAAGCGCATCCTCCTCGTCGACGACAGCCCCATCATCCAGATGGCCGCCAAGCACGCGCTCGTCACCGCGGGCTACGAGGTCGCCACGCGCGCGAGCTTCGACGAGCTGATGACGCAACCGATCGATGGCTTCGATCTGTTGCTGATGGACGTGCAGATGCCCGAGCTGTTCGGCGACGACGTCGCGATGGTGCTGCGCAAGGAGCGCGGCATGACGACGCCGATCTACCTGTTCTCGACGCTGCCACCCGCCGAGCTCGAAGAGCGTGCGACGACGGCGGGGATCGATGGGTTCATCTCGAAGGCGCTTGGAATGGCGCACGTGGTCGAGCGCGTGCGCGCGTTGCTCGGTTAGCGAGCGCTCGTATCTCGCCGATTCGCCCCAGTCCCGGCGCCGCCGCCCAGAGCGCGCACACGGTCAGAGCCCGATCACTCCTCCGTCGTTCTTCGTGATGATGATCGTCGCTGACCGGGGGCGCGTGTTCGGCACCGTCGACGGCCACGAGCTGAGCGGCGTGTTGATGTTCGCCGTGGAGGTTGTCTCGCCGGGATGCTGGATGTTCACGAACAGCGTCTTGCCGTCGGGAGACTCGGCGATGCCGGTGATCTCGCAATCCTTGGGACCGACGAGGAACCGCTTCAGCTTGGACCCGAGCTCGGCGCCGACCTTCGTCGTGACCTGCTTCGTCGCGGCGGCTTGATCGACGTTGGTGATCGTCTTCGAACCGCCATCGCCGACGGTGCCGGGCAACGCCGCAAGCATCATGCAATTGGTGACATCGGTGTACGCGCCGTCGTCGGTCTGGATCCAGCAGATGTGCGACGCGTGGCTGAACCACAGACCGTCGGGGCTCGAGAAGTCGCTGTCGGCCGTGAGCTTCGAGACGTTCACGTTGTCGGCGTCGGCGTCGGCGTTGGCGCCGAACAGGAAGATGTCCCAGGTGAACGTGGTTGCCTCGGGCGACGGCTCGATGAACCGGATGATGTGGCCGTTCGGGTTCCCGTACTGCGGCGCTCCGTTCTTCGGATCGTTGTAGTGGCGCGGGTTGGCGGCGTCCGTCGCGGCGAGCGTGCGTACCGAAGCGCTGTTGTTCGTCAGCGTCACGTAGACGGCGTTGGTCAGCGAGTCGACCGCGCCCCACTCGGGTCGATCCATCTTCGTCGCGCCAGCCGCGTCCGCGGCGAGCCGAGAGTGCAGCAGGACGTCGTTCTGATCGGCGAACGCGTACGCCGCGTTGGCTGCGGTGATGTTGTTCATTCCGAACGTCAGCTCGAGCCACCTGCCGGTGCCGTCGGCCTCGAACTTCGCCGCGTACAACTTGCCGTTATCGAGGTACTTGCTGCCGGTCGCGAGCGGATCGGACGAAGTCGCGTCCGCGGGATCCCAGTTGGTCGCCGACACGAACTTGTAGATGTACTCGCCGCGCGAGTCATCGCCGGAGTAGTAGACGATTGGTTTGCCGGCGATCGGCTTGGCGGGCCACGCGCCCTCGTGCGCGAACCGTCCGAGCGCGGTGCGCTTCCGCGGTACGGACGTGGCCGAGAACGGATCGATCTCCACGACAAAGCCGTACGTGTTGGCGGCGTTGCGGTAGTCGTCCGCGGCGGTCGCTCCGAGCACCATCGTGTTCCAGCGCCCGTACTTGTTGTCGGCCGTGTCGGGGGTGACGGTCGCCCACAGCTCGCGCCCCTCGCCGGCGATGCCGTAGCGGGCGAACGCCGCGAGCTCCTTCGCCGTCCGGTTCGGGTTATCGGTCGTGGTGATGCGGCGGAAGTATCCCGCCCAGTTCTCTTCGCACGTGAGGTAGGTGCCCCACGGCGTGTAGCCGTTCGCGCAGTTGTTGACCGTGCCTCGCGTCTTCGTTCCGTCCGTCGAGAACTTCGTGACCATCGAGGCCGCGCCGCGCAGAGGACCCGAGAGCTCCATCTCGGTCAGCGTGTGGATGCGCCGGTTGCGCGGCGAGGCGAGCTCGATCGTCCACACGTTGCCGGTCTTCTCGATCTCGATGACCGACACGCCGTGAAGGAAGAACTCGCGGTCGACCTCGGCCGCCACCGTGCGAATTCCAGCGACCGTCGTCGGACCGTTCGGGTGGAGGAACAGGGGCGTGATGGCCTCGTGGTTCATGACGAGGAGCGCGCGCGTGCTGTTGCCGGGCTCGTGCGCGCCGTTCGCTCCGAGGCCGAAGTAGTGCATGCCATCGTGATGGTCGCCGGCGCGCATCGCGAAGCTCGCCGCCGCGTCGGTCCCGTCGTTCTTGTAGGCCGCGAGCGTGTTGTTGATCGGATCGCCGAGTGCATAGAGCACCACGGCGGTGTAGCCGGCAGGCACCGTCACCGTGTCGGCGAGGCTCTTCGGGACCGCCGTGAATCCGAGCGCCGATGGTCGCGTCGGCGCGGGATCGACCATCGAGTCCGGCATAGCGTCGGGGTTCGGCGCGGCATCGGGATCCGGCTGGTTCTCGATGTTGTCGCCGCACCCACCGAGGAGAGCGGACAATCCGTTGCCAAACAGTCCGAGTGCGCCCATGCCCAGGCCGCCCACGAGCACGCCGCGTCGCGAAGGATCGCGGCGCTGCGCGAGGACGTCTTGAAAGTGCGGGTTCGAGGAAACGTTGGTGGTGATCTCATCGTCGGCGTCGCGCGACATGGCGGCACTCTCGCCGCTCGAGGTGGCTGGTGTGCTGCCGGCTCGTGACAACCACGTGGATCGTTCGGCGGTGATCTGTGAACAGCGACGCGTGCGCGTGATCGCGACGGCGATTCAGTTGCCGTTCGCGGCACGCTGCAGCTCGGCGATGTCGAGCTTCTTCATCTGGAACTTCGACATGCCTATCGCCGGTGCACGTCGCGCGCCTCGCCGGTAGGAACGCGCCCGATCAGCGACGGCCCCAGAGGAAGCGTGCGAGCGCTTCGCACTTGGGCACGAACGATGCGATCTCGACGTACTCGTTCGTCGTGTGAAAGCCGGCGCCGCGCGGCCCCAGGCCGTCGATCGCGGGAACGCCGAGCGGCGCGACGGTGTTCGCGTCGCTGCCGCCGCCGAGGAGCGGCGCCTCGCCGTCGCCGAGCCCGGACGCGCGCGCGCAGGCAGCGTACTCGTCCTTGAGCGCGGTCGACGCGGCGGTCTTCTCGAGCGGCAAGCGGTTCGCGCCGCCCGAGACCTCGAGGCGCACACCCGGGACGCCGATGACCGCCTCGGAGGCGGCGAGCGTGCGCAGCATGTCGACGACCACCTCGGCATCCACGACGGTCTCGTAGCGCAGGTCAATGGAACACTCCGCGCGCTCGGGCACGGTGTTCTTCGACGTGCCCCCGGTGATCTGGCCGACGTTCACGGTGACGCCGCGATCGTAGTTCGTGAGCATCGACGCCTGATCGATGAACCTCGCGAGCGCGACGATCGCGTTCGCGCCGTCCTTGTGGTTGTTGCCCGCGTGGGCGGCCTTGCCGTGAGCGACGACGGTCATCGCGCCGACGCCTTTGCGCCGCGTGATGATCATGTCGTTGGCGCGGCCCGACTCGAACACCAGGGCGCACGCCGCACCCTTCGCGAGCTCGCGCAGGTGCGGGGCGGACGACGGCGAGCCGACCTCTTCATCGGAGACGGACACGACGACGATCGGCAGGCCGGCGAGCACGCCGGCGGCGTCGAGGGCGGCGAGCACGGTACGGATGATCGCGAGGCCACCCTTCATGTCGAGCACGCCAGGGCCGATGACCCTGCCGTCGGCCTCGCGCCAGCCCTCGAAGTGCCCCGGCGGGAACACGGTGTCGTGGTGACCGACGAGCAGGATCGGCGGCCGGGACTGCGCGGCCGGCGTTCGCCACACGAGGTGCTCGGCGTAGCCGTCGGCGGGGATCGCGGTCAGCGACAACGACGGCAGCGCGAACGCCTCGCGCAGCATGCCGCCGACGCGATCGACGCCGGGGAGGTTCGCGGTGAAGCTGTTGACCTCGACCCAGCGGCGCGTGAGGGCGAGCATCTCTGCCTCGCGAGATCGAATGCTTGCCAGGACGGCGTCGAGTGACGCGGGCTGTTCTCCCATGGGCGTGGGCATGGCATACCAGGGCCCACGATGGCAAAGCGATTCAAGGCAGCAATCATCGGAGGTAGTGGCTACGGCGGCGCCGAGATGGCGCGGCGCCTGTTGATGCATCCGGATGTCGAGCTCGTGCGCGTCGCGTCGATCGATCACGTCGGCGAGCCACTCGGCGCGGTGCACCCGAACCTCGACGGCGCGACGGACCTCACGTTCGAGGACCTGTCGCCGGCGGAGGCCGCGCGCGGCTGCGATGTCGCGTTGCTCGCCCTGCCCCACAAGGTGACGGCGGCCAAGGTGCCCGAGCTGATCGCGGCGGGCGTGAAGATCGTCGACATGTCGGGCGACTTCCGCCTGCGCGACGCTGCCACGTACGAGAAGTACTACGGCGCGAAGCACCCGCATCCCGAGCTGCTCGGCACGTTCGTCTACGGCTTGCCCGAGATGAACCGCGAGAAGATCCGCGCCGCGAAGTACGTCGCGTCGCCGGGCTGCTTCGCGACGACGATCGAGCTCGCGCTGTTGCCGCTCGCGCGCGCGGGCATGCTCGACGGCGCGGTCGTCCACGTGCAGGGCATCACCGGCTCCTCGGGCAGCGGCATCGCGCCGCAGGCCGGCACGCATCACCCGTCGCGCGCGGGCAACCTCAAGACGTACAAGCCGCTCGAGCACCAGCACGTGCCCGAGATCGTGCAGACGCTCGAGGACGGCGGCGCCAAGCGCGTCGAGATCCGGTTCGTGCCGGTCAGCGCGCCGCTGACGCGCGGCATCTTCGCGACGTGCTTCCTCGAGCTGCCCGAGTCCGTCGACAAGGCGAAGCTCGCGTCGATGTTCGACGAGACGTACGCGCGCGAGCCGTTCACGCGGCGCCCCAAGGCGCGGTTGCCCGAGGTCGTCGCGGTCGCCGGCTCGAACTACGTCGAGGTCGGCTTCGCGGTCGGCCCGGCGTCGAACGGCAAGCGCACGGTCACCTGCTTCTCCGCGAGCGACAACCTGATCAAGGGCGGCGCGGGCCAGGCGATCCAGAACATGAACATCATCCTCGGCGTCGACGAGAAGGCGTCGCTCGAGGACGTGGGCAACTGGCCCTGATGTCGACGACCAGAGAGACCCTCGTCATCAAGATCGGCGGCGAGGTCATCGGCTCGGGCGAAGCAGCGTCGCTCGCGAAGGACATCCGCGAGCTCGATGCGAGGGTGGCCATCGTCCACGGCGGCGGCCCGCAGGCGACCGCGCTGCAGAAGCAGCTCGGCCTCGAGACCAAGCAGGTCGCGGGTCGTCGCGTGACCGACGCGGCCACGCTCGACGTCATGAAGTACGTGCTCGCGGGCAAGCTCAACGTCGACCTCGTCTCGATCCTCGGCGCCGCGGGCGTCAACGCGGTCGGCTTGCACGGCGCATCGGCGCAGGTCGTGCGCGCGGTGCGGCGCCCGCCGAAGGTGTACGAGGCCGGCGGCGAGGCCGTCGACATGGGCTTCGTCGGGGACGTCACCGGCTTCAACCTCGCGCTCCTCGAGACGCTGTGGGCCGCGGGCTACGTCCCGGTGATCGCGTGCCTCGGCGCGGACACCGAGGGCGGCGTGTACAACATCAACGCGGACATGGTCGGCAATCAGCTCGCGGCCGCGCTGAAGGCGGACCGGTTGTTCCTCGTGACCAGCGCGCCGGGCGTGCTGAAGGACATCAAGGATCCATCGTCGCGCTTGCCGCGCCTCACCCGCGCCCAGGCCAAGGCCGCGATCGCGGACGGCACCGTCTCGGGCGGCATGATCCCCAAGCTCGAGGAAGCGATGGCCGTCGTCGACCAGGGCGTCGGCGCGATCCACATCCTCGGCAAGCTCGCGCCGGGAGACCTCGTGCGCGCGGTGCGCGAGCCCGGCTCCGTCGGTACGACGCTCGTCGCCTGATCTGGCGCGAGCCGGATCGCAGGCCGATGTGCGCCCGCGACGGATGACTCGTGTGGGTCTAGTCGTCCGCGTCGGCGACTTGATCCGGCGAGAAGCCGAAGTGGTTCGGGCTCGACACGCCGAGGCGGGGGGCGCCTTCGGCCCACGCCTTCGCGAAGTCGGCCATCCACGCCTTGCCCGTCGTCTCGTGCGGGCTGATGCCATGCTGCACGATGCTCGCGATCATCTTCGTCGTGCCGTGGTGCACCACCGCGCCGTCGCCGTACGGCCAGATCAGCAGGTTCGCGACGATGTTGCCGTTCTTCGTATCGACGACGTCCATGTACTCGAGCCACGCCATCTCGTTCTCCGAGCTATCGTCCGCGCCGAACAGCGACGAGAACTGATCGCCGACGACGGCGGTGAGCTGCGTCTTCTCGCTCTCGCTCAGCGCGTCCGGTGGTCCCGCGAACGGCTTGCGATAGTTCTCGAGGCGCAGCGTCCCGAGCGACACCTGCCCGTTCGTCGGCGGCGGCATCGCGGCGTCGATCGCGGTCGCATACGCATCCGCCGCGGTCTTCGTCGCGCTCGGTGCGGGCGTTGTCGTCGAAGCGGCCTTCGCGGGCGCTGCCTTCGTTGCGGCGGCCTTCGCCGGCGCTGCCTTCGTTGCCGCGGCCTTCGCCGGTGCTGCTTTCGTTGCGGCCTTCTTCGGCGCAGCTTTCTTCGCCGCCGCCTTCCTCGGCGCGCCTTTCTTCGCGGCCGCCTTCTTCGGCGCGGCTTTCTTCGGCGCGGCCTTCTTCGCCCCCTTCGCCCCCTTCCCGGGCGCCTTCTTCGCCGTTGCCAACTTCGCCTTGCCCCTGGACGCGTTCGCTTTGGCTTTGCTCTTCGCCATGGCGAACATGGTTCCAGAACTGGCCGCGCAGATCGATGCGTCAGCGGCGCTTCTTCGCGGGCTTCTTGGCCGCCGTCTTCCGCGCTTGCTTCTTCGCGGTCGACTTCGTTGCAGGCGCTTTCGGGGCCTTCCTGGCTGCAGGCTTCTTCCCTGATTTCGCCGCCACCTTCGCGGGTTTGGACGCGGGTTTGGACACCAGTTTGGACGCGGGTTTGGCCACCGGTTTGGCCACCGGCTTCGCTGCGGGCGTGTCGTCCGCCTCCTCGATCTGCTCGGGGCGGAAGCCAAAATGCCCCAGATCGGCGACCCCGAGACGCGGCGCGCCTTCCCACCACGCCTTCGCGAAGTCGGACATCCACAGCTTCGTGGTCTCCCTCGTCGGCATGATGCCGTGCTGCACGATGTTCGCGAACATCGTCTCGGTGCCGTGCTTCAGCACGACGCCATCGCCGAACGGAAAGATCAACAAGTCGCCGACGATCTGATTCGTCGCGACATCGACGACGTCGATCCACTCGAGCGCCTTGAGCGGGTGGTCCTCGTCGGACACGTCGTCACCGAAGAACTGCTCGACCGTCATCCCCTCGCTGTCCATGTCGCTCTCGATCAGCGCCTGGAGTTGTCCGCGCTGTACGTCCGACAGCTGGTCGATCGTGCCTTCGAACGGCTTGCGATAGTTGTCGAGCCTCAGCGTGCCGAGGACCACCGGCCCGCTCGGCTTCTGCGCCCACTTCGAGGTGTTCGGCTTCTTCGCCGGCGCCGCTTCGTCGACGATGTCCTCGTCGTCGAAGTCGTCATCGTCATCGCCGCCCTTTCGCTTCTTCTTCTTCGGCCCCGCCGCCACCGCGTCCGCGTAGTCCTGCGTCGCCTTCACCTTCTTCGCCGCTGGATCGCGTCCCTTGATCAGCTCGCGGATCGCGATGTCGTCGGCCTTCGCGAGCACGCGCGGTGTCTGGAGCGACATGCCGAGCGTCCCCTTCTTCGCCTTGATGCCCTCACCCGACGCGAGCTCGAGCTTCGGCAGCACCTTCGTGATGTCGGTCAGCGGCACCGTGTTCGCGGCGCTCTTCCACACCTTGCCGCTCTTCTTCGGCGCTTCGAGGATCCCGACGAGCCACAGGTCCTCCTTCGGCGGCCTCACCGTCACCAAGAAGATCGCGTCGTCGGACGTGAGCTGATCGAACGCCTTGTTCGCCGAGACGTATTGATCGGTCTCGACGACAACGCCGAGCTCCTCTTTCCCCGGCACCATCTTCTCGAACAAAGCCTTGCTAACGATCGCGAGCACGCTGGCCATCCGCGTATCGTTCCAGAAGTGCCGAGCGCGATCGATCAAACCCTTGCGTCTTTCGAGCGTCGCCATCGCGAAGCACGTCTCGACGCGATTCTCGCCTCCGGTCTTGCATCCACCCTGAAAGTGCCGTCCAAGCGCGCTCGGCTCGGCAGCCTCGCGATGAAGGCGACGTCCGACGAAGTCTCGCGTGACTCGCTCGATCTGCTGGCTCGCATCTTCGACGCGGGCAGGTGGCCCGAGCTCCCGGTCGCCTCCTACGACAAGCACCTCGTCGACCCCGCGGTTCTCGAGCTCGCGCTCGCCCGTGGCATCCCCCTCGCGATCCCGAAGGCCGATGCGACCGCGTATCGCTTCTGGCTGGCGCCGTGGGCCGCTCGCGAGTTCGACGGTCTCGTCGAGGACCAGCTCGTCCTCCTCGGCGCGCACGCGTGGCTCGGCGCGGTGCTCGTGGCGAGCATGCTGCCGGGCCCCGATCGAAAGCGCCTCGGCCCGACGCTCGATCGCGCGCTGCGGCTCGCATCGACGCACGCCGCGCCGCGCGACTCGTCGAAGCGCGCGTCGTCGAAGAGTGCCTCGTCGAGATCGGCGACGAAAACCAAGGCGCGCGGCGCGGCCGGCGGCATGGCGCGCGTGTTCGCGGCGATCGATGCGCACGCAGCGCAGGTCGCCGCCTTCGGGACCATCGACGTGTTCGTGCCGCCGAAGGACTCGTCGGATCCCGCGCCCGGCGAGGTCTGGCTCCAGGCGATCGCGCGTCCGTCGGTGATGGCGCTGTGCCCGCGGGTGGCGACCGCGATCCGCGAGATCACGCCCGCGCGGCTGCTGCGCAACGCGCTCCAGGCGGAGAAGCTCGTGCCCGGCGCCACCGACGACGATGCCCGCACCCTCGTCGAGCTCGCGACGGCGTCTGTCCGCGCACCGGACACGGTGATGAGCTACGGCAACATGCAGGCGGTGCTCGTCGCGCCCGCAACGACGCCCGCCGCTGCGACGCCCGCGCTCGAAGCAGCGATCGCCGCGCTGCTCGGCCCGACCTCGACGCCACACAAACCCGAGAGCTCGTCGACGAGAGCGCTCGCGAAGAAGAGCGCAGCGAACACGGCCCTTGCGAAGACCTCCGCGACGAAGAAGACCTCCGCGACGAAGACCTCCGCGAGCAAGACTTCCGCGAGGAAGAGCGCGGCGAAGCACGCGTCCGCGCCACCGATCGCCCCCGAGAAGCGCGTCGCCGATCTGGCGAGCGCGGCGGCATCGCTCGCGCCCGCGATCGAGCGCTTGCACGGTCGCCTCGTGATGGCCGAGATGACCGCTGCCACGCGCAGCGCATCGACCGATGCCATCCCGACGACCGCTGCAGCCCGCAGCGCATCGACCGATGACCTCCCGACGACCGCTGCAGCCCGCAGCGCATCGACCGATGACCTCCCGACGACCGCTGCAGCCCGCAGCGCATCGAACGATTCCGCCCCGACCAGCCACGCCACCCGCAGCGCAGCCACCGATGCCGTCCGCGCCATTGTTCGCGCGCACGACGAGGACTTCCCTTCGCTCGCCCACCTCCTCGATCACGCGATGCCGTGGTGGACGCTCGACCTCGGCACCGAGATGCCGCAGCAGATGGCGGATGCCGCGCGCTACCTGTTCGGGGGCACCGAGACGGCGCTCGCGACGCCCGCACCCAGCGCGTTTCCGTGGGAGCTGTTGATCACGCGGATCGGCGAGATCATGTATCGCGCGCTGGCACCCGCGACGTCGAAGGTGCGGCGCGATGAATTCGTCGAGATGTTGACGCTGTGGCTCGCCAGCGGCTTTCCGGCCCGTACGAGGGCACTGCGCGGCGCGGACTTCATGGTGCCGGCGGCGATGGTCCGCGGGATGGATCGCCGGTTCACCACGCGGCTCGTTACGTGGGGCGCGAATCGGTACTTCGTGCGCTACTTCCAGCCGCTCGCGAGGGGGCGCGCCGGCGTGCGCGTGGTCGAGTACGCGCGCGACGGCGTGTTTCGCGTGCCGGAGGGCGTCGAGCTGGGCGAGCACGTGCCCGCCGAGACGCGCTTCGACGAGCGCGCGATCGAGCGGACGCTCGAGCTCCTCGCCACGCGCGGCCCCGTGCCGTACGAGCCGCGTATCGCGGAGCTCGTCGCGCAGCGAACGGGCCTCTCGCCGGCGGCGGCGACGCTCGTATGGACCGCGGGCTACGAGCCGTGGCTGCTCGGCGAGAAGAAGCGCGCCGAAGTTGGCCTGGAGCGCGACGCGCTCGATGCGGCCGAGCGCGAGCTCGCGAAGCCCCGACTGCGCGAGATCTATGTCGGCGCGATGCCGGCGGACCCGGCCTCGCTGTACGAGCCGCCGGTGCTCGCCGAGCGCGTGGCGGACGCGTGGCGCGCCTACCGCGCCGAGGTGCAGGCACGAGAAGCGCGACGCGCGGCCGAGCAGGCAACGGCGCCCGCGAGCGAGACGGACGCGAACTGACCGCGAACGGCGCGCGCGGACCGCGCGACCGCGATCAGGGAACGAACTGCAGGCCGCCCGCGATGAAGAACGACACCGCGTCGCCCAGCTCGTCGATCGGCGCGCCGATGGCCAGGTAGGGCTGGAAGCGTTCGCCCATGAAGCGGACCGTGAACGCCAGCACGTCGTCGAGCTCGTTGCTGTCGTCGATGAACGACACGCTGTTGCACAGCTCGAGGCTGAGCGCGACGACGCCGAGGTCCACGCCGCCGCCGAGGTTGAAGCGGAGCACGTGCGCGGTGTCCTCGAGCGCGATGTCGAAGCCGAGGTCGAAGCGCAGGAACAGCTTGTCGACGTAGAGCAGCGGCGAGAAGCCGAGGCGCGCGTACCAGACGCCGCTGGTGTTGACGCCGTCGGTGAAGCGCGGGAACACACCGGAGAAGAGCGTCGCGGACTCGTCGCGGCCGTCGGTGGCGGTCGGAAGCGACAGCCCGAGCCGGAAGACGTACGACAGCATCTTCGACTGCGTGATCACGTAGAGGCCGCCGGCCTCGAGGTTGCCGAGGGCGGTCGCGTCGTTGGGGATGGCGTCGGGCGGGACCGGATCTTCGTCGTCGGAGGGTGCGCCGAACGAGCTCGTCAGTGGCAGCGAGCCGTAGATGCCCAGGCCCGAGCGCGCGACGTACTGGCCGTACAGCTCGAGGCGGAGCGCGAGGTCGTACGGGAACTCGACGAACGAGAGCCCGACGTCGACCCCGAGCTTGGAGATGCCGTCACCACGGTCGAGCGTCGCCATGTCCGGGGCGCGTTGCGCCCGAGCGTCGCCGGCGAAGACAAGCACGAGGGTGAACGCGAGGATGCAGGTGCGCAGCATGAGACGATCGTAGCCCCAGCGTGCGTGTGGGTCGGTACGCGCCCGTGGCGCGATGCAAGCGCGATTACGTCATCGCGAGGTGCCGTATCGTGCGCTCGCGGACTGCATGTCGGTTCGCGCGCAGCTCAGCGATGACCGTGCCGCCGCGCACCGTCGCGTGGCGCAGGAGCACGTGTCTCCGGCTCGACGGGCGCGGAGTCGTCGCCCGGCCCATCCGGCCGAACCTCGCCCTTCTGTTGCTCTTCCTTGACGACGTTATCTGCCTCGGGCTCGGGCAGCGTGGGTGCTTGGTTCGATCGCGGTGTGGTCATGCACGGAGCCGATGCAATGTGCTGTCCGCGCGTGGACCTTCACCCGGCGATAGGTATCGCGCTCGCCGCGTGCGGTGCGCGGGGTCAGATCAGCGGCGCGCCGGTCTTTGCCTGTGCCTCGTCGCGCGTGATGCCGGGCGCGAGCTCGATCACGCGGAAGCCGTGACCCGATGGCTCGAACACGCCGTGGTCGGTGATCACGAGAGACACGACGCGCGTCGCGGTCAGCGGGTAGTCGCACTGCTGCACGAGCTTGTGCTCGCCCTTCTTCGTCACGTGCTGCATCATCGCGATCACGCGGCGGCAGCCGGACGCGAGATCCATCGCGCCGCCGATGCCCATGACCTTGCCGCCGGGGACGGCCCAGTTCGCGAGATCGCCGCTGGCCGAGACCTGCATCGCGCCGAGGATCGCGAGGTCGACGTGGCCGCCGCGGATCATCGCGAACGAATGGGCCGAGTCGAACGTCGACGCGCCGGGGAGCGCCGTCACCGTCTGCTTGCCGGCGTTGATCAGGTTCGGATCCTCGTCGCCCTCGTACGGGAACGGGCCCATGCCGAGGAGGCCGTTCTCGGAGTGCAGCCAGGCGTGGCCCTCGGCGAGGTAGTCCGCGACCTGCGTGGGGAGGCCGATGCCGAGGTTGACGATCGAGCCTTCGGGGATCTCCTTGGCGGCGCGGCGCGCCATGTCTTCGGTGCTGAACATCCTAGGCTCGCTTTCGCACGGTGCGGAACTCGAAGGCGTTCTCGTGCTCCGGCACGTGCACGATCCGGTGAACGAAGATGCCGGGCAAGTGAACGTCGTCGGGATCGATCGCGCCGTTCTCGACCAGCGTGTCGCACTCGACGAGCGCGAGCTTCGCGGCCGATGCGGCGACCGGGTTGAAGTTGCGCGCGGTGCGCCAGAAGCGAAGGTTGCCGAAGCGATCGGACTTCGCGGCGCGCACCAGCGCGATGTCGCCGTGCAGCGCGCGCTCGAGGACGTAGCGGCGGCCGTCGATCTCCTTGGTCTCCTTGCCCTCCTCGACGACGGTGCCCACGCCGGTGGGCGTGTAGAACGCCGGGATGCCCGCGCCCGCGGCGCGCATCCGCTCGGCGAGCGTGCCCTGCGGCGTGATCTCGACCTTGACCTCGCCCGACGCCATGCGCGTGTGCAGATCCTCGTTGCCCCCGATGTAGCTGCAGATGACCTTGTCGATCAGGCCGGCGCGCAGCCACAGCGCGAGCCCCTTGCCCATGTTGCCGGCGTTGTTCGAGACGAGCGTCAGGTGCTTCGCGCCGCGCTCGACGACGCCCTTGATCAGCGCCTCGGGGTTACCCGACAGACCGAAGCCTCCGCAGAGGATCGTCATGCCGTCCTTCAGCGGCTCGAGGGCTTCAACGATCGAACCGACGACCTTGTTCTTGTGTCTTCCGATCACTGCTTTCCTCCAAACGCGGCGACCGCGGCGTCGCCGAACGCGCGCACGCCGGTCACCAGGTCCTGGTGGTCGATGCATAGCGGCGGCGCGAAGATCGCGGTGCCGCGCTTGCCGTCGATGTGCAGCGACAGCTTGCGCGCCGCGACCTCGCGCACGAGCGCTGCCCACTGCTCCGCCGTCGCCGCGCCCGCGTGGGGGGCGAACGCCGCGAGAAGACCGCGCCCGCGCGTGTACGCCGGCACCGCGATGCGCGCCGCGACCGCGTCGAGCTCGCGCAGCAGCACGGGGCCGAGGCGCGCGCTGTTGTCGTAGAGGAGCTCGTCGTCGTAGAGCTTCATCGTCTCGACGGCTGCAGCGCACGCGGTCGGGTGCGCGTAGTACGTCAGGCCGCACGCGAGGACGTTGGCGTCGAAGTGCTTCGCGATCCGCTCGTGGACGATGACCGCGCCGATCGTCGCGTAGCCCGACGCGAGGCCCTTCGCGACCGTGATCATGTCGGGGACGACGCCGAGCTGATGGAAACCGAACGGCGTGCCGATGCGGCCAAAGCCCGTGAGCACCTCGTCGGCGACGAGCAGCGCCCCGTCGCGATCGCACGCGGCGCGCACCGTCGGCCAGTAGTCGGGCGGCGGGACATACGCGCCGTTCGCGCCGGGCATCGGCTCGAGGAACACGGCCGCGGTCGTGTGCGCGCCCTCGGCGGCCATCGTCTTCTCGATCTCGCGCGCCATGCCGCGCGTGCACACGTTGCCCGCGCGGTTGCCCATCGAGCACGCGTCGCACTCGCAGTCATGCACGTGGACCACGCCGGGGATCAGTGGCTCCATCGGTGCGCGACGCCAGTCGCCCGTCAGCGCGAGCGCGCCCATCGATGCGCCGTGGTAGCTGCGGTAGCGCGCGATCATCTTGAGGCGGCCCGTCACCTGCCGCGCGATCTTGATCGCGTTCTCGTTCGCCTCGGCGCCGCCGAGCGTGAAGAACACCTTGGAGAACCCGGGGCCCGCCATCTTCAGAAGGCGCTCGGCGAGCTCGACCTTCGCGGGGAACACCGCGTTCGGCGCGCTGATGCACAGCTCGTCCGCCTGGCGCTTGATCGCTTCGACGATCCGCTGCCGCCCGTGCCCCGCGTTGACCTGGTAGCTCAGCGAGCCGAGATCGAGCCAGCGCGAGCCATCGGACAGCGTGAAGTACGCACCATCGCCGCCGGTGAGGTGCATCGGCTTGGCCGCGTTCTGCGCGGTCCACGTGAAGAAGAAGGGGTATTCGCTCATCGGGTCGGACTCGCAGGGCTCGTCGGTGACATCGCGCTCACAGCTGCCACTTCTGCGGCGCGACGTTATGGATGAAGCCCTGCTGCGCGTACAGCTCGCCGGTATCGAGGTTCATCGCGATCGCGCCACACGTCGCGGCGCCGTGCGGTGACTCGGGCGTCGCCATGTTCGTGTTGATCGAGCGCGGCCAGCCCTCCTCGGAGCCGAGGCGCGTCCACGCGTCGTCGAGGTTCGCGATCTCCGCCCGCGCGAGATCCTTCTGGAGCCAGTCGTAGCGGTCGTAGGTCGTGCTCGTCGCCGGCACCTTGCTCCGCGCGAGGACATCGCGATCGAACGAGTGGTTCGTGTGGCAGAACCAGCGCGGGCGCCTGCCCTGCTCGTCGTGCTCGACGTCCGTCTCGTAGATCACCTTGCGGCGCGTCCCCGACGCCTCGATCGAGATCGCGTTGTTGCGATCGGCGACGAAGTAGTGATGGCCCGATCCGATGGGGCTTCCCAGGATCACGTCGCGCGCGTCGAACGCGCTCTTCTGGTGCAACGCGCGCCGCACCATCGCGGGCCACACCACGCCGAGCGTCGCGTCCGTCGAGAACAGGTTGTTGATCGCGATGCCCACGCGCGCCGTGTTCATGCCGGCCATGCCCAGACACCCCGTCACGCTGAGCAGCGTCGCCGCCGGACCATCACCGGACTCCGGTACGCGCAGCACCATCACGTACGGGATCGCCGTGGCGTGCATGTCCCACGTCTGCGCGACGATGCGTCCCGTCCCAGACTCGGCGAACAGCACGCTGCAGCCATCGCCGCCCAGGCCCTCGGCGCCCGCGCTCTGGCCGTGCGCGCTCGCGTCGTCCTTCGTGGGCGCGGCGATCCACCGCGCGGGATCCGGATCGAGATCGCGAAGGTCCGTGTAGTGATTCGCGACCACGATCTCCTCGGGCGAGACATTCGCGCCCTCCGCGATCCCGACGAGCTCGGCGTGCAGCCCCGCGTGATAGCGCTCCAGCACGGGCAGGTGCGCCGCCGCCGCCGCGAGCACCTGCTCGCGCGACCGAAAGCCGCCGACCTTGGTGCAGAGATAGATGCGGATCTGCGCGAGCGCGCCGACCTCGCCGCGAAACGACTCGCCGTGCACGCGGCCCCACTCGCGCGGCGACTTCCCCGCGGGAAGCTCGAGCACCCTCATCGAGATGCTCCGCGTCCGCCGGCTGGACAATGTTGCGGGAGGTTCATGGCGCGGCGGAGCCCTCGGTTGGCGGTGGCTCCGCGCCGGGCGCGGGTGGGTTCGCACCGGGCGCGCCGGGCGATCCGGGCGCCGCTTGATTCGGCGTAGGTTTTGGCGGGAGGCGCTCGGGGTGGTCCAGGACGTCCAGGATCGGGCACTTGTCGGGTCCGACCGCGAGATCAGCGGCGCGGCGCACGACCTTGATCGCGATCGGGTGCTTGTCGCGCGCGGCGCGGTTCCACATGCCCATCACGTTCGGGTTGCCGCCGTTCTGGAAGCCCCACGCGCGCTGCGCTTCGAGCCACTTGTCGCGCGGCAGCTCGCCGACGCGGCAATAGTCGAGCATCGCCTGGACGAGGTCCTTGTGCGGCTCCGGGATCTTTTCGTCGCCGGACTTGGCCTGGCAGGCGACCAGCTCGAGGATCGCGCCGAGCGCGATGATGACGACGCCCAGCTTCGCGATCGTGCGGAGGTCGGATCGGTCTCGCGTCTCGCGTCTGCTCATTTGATCTCCTGGAGGGCCGCGCCGAGGGCCTTGGCGGCGGCGTCGATCTGATCGAGCGGCGGGATGATGCCGAGGCGGCCGTTCGGGAAGCGCCGCGTGCGCAGGCCGCGCTGGGTCAGCGCGTCGGCGATCGTGGTCGCGTGCGAGCCCGCGTCGATCACGCGGTACGCGCCGAGGCCGTGGGCCGCGAGGCCGGCGGGCAGCGACGAGAGCGCGGCGTCGAGTGCCTGCGACGCGGCGGCGATGTCGAGCCGGCGCGCCGCGCGGAGCTGGTGGTGCTGGCGGACGAGCGACAGCTCGTCGCCGTCCCACGTGGAGACGAGCGTCAGCGGCGTGCCGACGAACCACTTCGCGGACGTGTGCAGGTAGCCGGTCTGGCCGCCGCCCCACCACGCGAGCACGTCGGGGACGAGCGAGCCTCGCGCGGTCGACAGGAACGGACCGCGGCCCGAGCGGTACGTGTGCGTCGTGGTCTCCATCGCGATCAACGGGATGTCGAGCTCGGTGCGCAGCGCGCCGAGCGCGGCAAGGAAGTCGGGAGGGAGCACCCAGCCCGTACGCTCCTGGACCAGCTCGTAGACCACGCCGAGGATCTTCGCGCCGCCGCCAGCGGCGGTGATCGCGGAGCGAAGCGCGGCGATCGTCGCGGCGGTGCCCGCGATCGCCGGGTGCGGGACGCGCGGCCACGCGAAGTGGCCGGGGCCGCCCGCGTGCGTGGACGGATCGGACAGCGAGCGGCAGGTCGCCGCGGTGTGGCCGAGGTAGCCGCCGTCGAAGCCAATCGCGGTCTGCGCTTGCTTGCGCGTGCAGCGGACGAGGCGCAGCGCCTTGTCGATCGACTCGTCGCGCGACGACGTCAGGTAGATGTGCGGCAGCTCGGGCACGAGCGCACCGAGCCACTCGAACGCGCGGACCGTCGCGGGCGTGACGTAGTTCATCAGCGTCAGCTTGTTGACCGCGGGGCCGTAGAGGAGGCCCTTGTCCTCGAGCGCGCGCAGCGTGGCCGGACCGTCGGCGAACGGCTTGGTCAGGCCCGACGCGAGATCGAAGTCGATGTCGTCGTCGCCGTCGTCCGTCGCGCCGAGCTTCTTCGCCGCGTCCGCGCGACGGCGCAGCACGTCCTGCGTCACGACCGGATCGGGGCGGAGCGGGCCGAGCGGGATGCGGTAGTAGATCGCCTGCCCTTCCGGGTCCTCGTACTGACCGGTGAGCACGGAGACGACGTGCGCGCCGAACACGCGGTTCAGGTGCGTCATCTGCGCGGTGCGGCCGACGCGGTTGCGTCCGGTCACGTAGCGATAGCGCGGCCCACCGTCGGCGGTCTTGCGCGCGGCGGCGTCTCGCAGCTGCAGCTCCTTGAGCTTTCGCCCGATGCCCGACGACTGATAGCTCGGCGCGACCGTGATCGACACCGAGTACATCGTGTTGTTCTTGCCGAGCATCGGATCGTCATCGCAGCCCTCGACGTCCTTGGACTGCTCGAGCGGTGCGCCGATCGCGAACGCGACGAGCTGCTTCGCGCCCGACGAAGACGATGGCGATGGCGCCTCGCCGACGATCAGCAAGCCTTCGGCATCCTCGATCGCCGCGCGGATCTCCGCGGGCGGCGTCCGGCGCGCCGGCTCGTACACCTGGTACTCGATGTCGAGGATCGCGGGCAGGAACGTCATCGCCTCCGAGTGCGGCACGACACGATACGTGACCTCTTGCGGCGGCACCGGCATCGGCGCCGGCTTCGTCGCGGCGTCCTCCCACTCGGGAGGCTTGCGGCCCTCGTTCGCGTCGATCCACGACAGCGAGCGACGGATCGTCTCGAACAGCAGATCGATCTCGCGCGCGAGGAACGAGTCGCTCAGGCGATAGCGCGCGGTCTTCGTGCCCGCGCCGAACACCACCGCGCCGCGCCAGAAGCGCTGGCCGAGGAACGCGTCGAGGTGCGCGGGCGTCGGCAGGTCGAACGCGAACGCGTAGCCGCTCGCGCGCGGGTCCTTGACGAGGTGCGGATACGCGCGCGCGATCTGCGCGAGGCGCGGCACCACGAGCTTCTCGAGGCGCTCGGCGTCGTGCGCCGTCGACACCATGTCCGCGTGGATGCGGCCGCGCACGAGCGACGCGTTGTGCGCGCTCGCGGGCTCGGGGTCGGCGAACCGCGACATCACGACGCCGACCTGCGCGCGCTTCGCGAACGTGACGGCGTCGGGGTAGTCCGGCTGCCCGCGCGAGTTGAGCAGGCGGAACTTCGAGTGCCACGCGAACGGACCACCGAGACCGAAGCCGACCTGCACCTCGTCGAACACGAGGAACGTCTGGTGGTGCCGCGTCAGCAGGCGCAGGGCGCGGAAGAAGCGCTCCGTCGCGTAGCGATCGCCGCCCTCGGACTGCATCGGCTCGACGATGCAGCACGTGAACTGCCCGGTCGCGAGCTGCGCGTGAACCGCCGCGAGCGACGCGACCTCCGCCGCGAGCAGCGCGTCGTCCTTCGCGTCGCCGAACCGCTCCTTCAGCTCTTCGATCTGACCGGTCGCACACGCGGCGTAGAAGCCGCTCGGCGCGGCGGGCTCGTCGCCAGGCCCGACCGATTCACTCCGGCCCGCCGAGGACGTCCACACCGGGAACGGCGCGAACTGCGTCTGGTAGCCCTCGATCTCGTACGGCGTGCGCTTCGCCGGCGAGTGCGTCGCGTGCAGCGCGAGCAGCGTGCGGCCGTGGAAGCTGCCCTCGAACGCGAGCACCTTGGTCGCGTCCTTGCGCGGGCAGTTGATCTTGCACAGCGCCATCGCCTTCTCGTTGGCCTCGGCGCCCGACGCCACGAACGTCACGTGCGGCAAGCCCGGGACGAGCTGGCGCAGCGTCGACGCGTACTCGGCGGCGGCCCACGTCTCGTCGACGGCGGTGTCCTCGTTGACGACGAGCGTGTCGCCGAACTCGCCCTCGGTGTACGCGGCGACGACGGGATCCTCGGCGAAGCCGCCGACCACCGTCGCGGTCTGGCTCATGCCGTCGATGACGGCGAGCGGCTCGGTGTCGATCGAGACCATCCACGGACCCGCGCTGCGCAGGTGATCGAACACCGGCGGCTTCTTCTCCTTCGGCACGCGGTCGCCCGCGTAGAGCCGCGCGAGCAGCGCCTCGCTCTGGGGCAAGCGTCCGCCCGCCGGACGATGGATCGCCATCGGTCGCGGGTTGTCGACGAGCTCGCGCGCGGCCTCGTGGTCCTCTTCCTCGACGTGCTGCGCTTCGAGGCGCTCGAGGTCGTAGCTCGGCAACAGCGGCGCGAGGTGCGGATGCGCCGTCACCGTGCCGATCGGGTTCTCGAGCATCGCGACCGGCGAGACGACGTTGCGATGCGACCACGCACCGGCCGGGCGATGGTTGCCGCTCTTGCCGACGCCGCCGAACGGCAGCTTCGGGCTCGCGAGGTTCGTCGAGCGGTTGCGGTTCAGGATGCCCGTGCGGACCTCCGCGTAGTAGCGCTCGAAGCGCTGCGCGTTGCCCGTGAACACCGCGTTCGCGAAGCCGTACTGCGACTCGCGCATCACCGCGATCGCTTCGTCGTCGGAGTCGATGATCTCGACGCACAGATCCGGACCGAACACCTCGAGGTCGGTGTAGCCCGGAACGTGATGCACGCCGTCGGGCAGCTGATGCATCGACGCCGTGCGGTAGTAGCCGCCCACGATCCGCTCGCCCGCGACGATCGGCTTCGCGCCGGCCTTCTTCGCCGTGTCGATCGCGTGCTCGAGCTTGGTCAGCGCACCGTGCGTCGCGAGCGGTCCCGCGAACACGCTCGGGTCCTCGGGGTTGCCGAACGCGAGCCCGCGCGCGACGTCGGCGAGCGCCGGGATGAACCGGTCGGCGATCTTGCGATGGACGAGCACGCGCTCGGTCCCCGTGCAGCGCTGTCCCGCGCTGAGCCACGCACCGACGGCGACCTCGTGCACCGCTTGCCGGATCGCCGCGTCCTCGAGGACGACGCACGTGTTCTTGCCGCCCATCTCGAGCGCGACCAGCATCTCGGGGCGATCGAGCGCGCCCTCGAGGATGCGCCGGCCGACCGCCCAGCTGCCGGTGAAGCACAGCCCGCGAATGCGCGACGCGACCATCGCGGCGCCGACCTCGCCCGCACCGACGACGACGTTGAGCACGCCCGCCGGGAGGCCCGCCGCGTGCGCGGCCTCGGCGTAGCGCTGGCCGCACAGCGGCGTGATGTCGCTCGGCTTGACGATCACCGTGTTGCCCGCGAGCAACGCCGGCACGACGTGCGCGTGGCACAGGTGCAGCGGATAGTTGAACGGGCCGATCACGCCGACGACGCCGAGCGCGTGATAGCGAAGCTGCTCGCCCGGCGCGACCTGCCCCGCCTTCAGATCGGCGGCCATCGCGGCCTTCACGAGATCGAAGCGGTTCAAGACGGTCTGCACCTCTTGCTTCGCTTCGCTGCGGATCTTGCCCGTCTCGATCACGATCGCGTCCGCGAGGTCGTTCGCCCGCGCGGAGAGCTCCGCCTTGAAGCGATCGAGGTGCTGTGCCCGCTGCGCTTGCGTCAGCTGCGACCACGCGAGCTGCGCGGCCTCGGCGGCCTCGACCGCGTCGGTGACGGCGCGAACGGTGTACCCGGTCTCGAACACCACGGCGCCATCGGCCGCGGGGTTGCGCGACACGAGCGCGGTGCCGGAGGGCGCGACGAACGCACCTCCAATGAAGTTACCCAGCGGCTGCACCGGCGAAGTACACCCCCCGCGGATCAAAGGGTCAAGTCGCCGAAGTCACCGAGATCCGGGCGTTCCTCGCGCCGCGGTCGCGGGGTCGGTTTCCTCACGGTGTCCTCGCGAAAAGCCGAAGAATCCTCGCCGCTTGTGCGTGCTACACGACCCTGTGCCCTCGCTCGTGTTTGTCGCCGGACCGATCGCGGGGCGACGCTATGCCCTCGAAGCGGGCGAGTACGTGATCGGGCGGCGCTCCGATTGCCAGATCTTCGTCCCCGACATGCGCGTGTCGCGGCAGCACGCGCGCGTCGTGGCGAAGGGCGACGCGTGGTGCCTCGAGGACCTCGGCTCGAACAACGGCACGTACATCAACGGCGCGCGCCTGATCGAGACGCTGCCGATCCGCGCCAACGACGAGATCACGATCGCCGACAACCGGATCCGCGTCGAAGCGGACGGCGGCGAGGATCGCAAGGGCGACCAGCGCGTGACGATCCTTCCCGGCGGAAGCGGCCCCGTGATCCGCTCGCGCGAGGACCGCCCGACGATGATCAGCTCGGGCATGACGAGCCTCGCCGATCAGCGCGCGGTGCGGCTGATCGAGCGCAAGCTCGAGGCGCTGACCGAGGTGCTGTTCGCGACCGCGGCCGCCGACTCGGCGCAGACGCTGCTCGAGCACGTGGTCGCGGCGCTGCTCGATCTGTTCCCGCAGGCGATCGATGTCGGCGTGCTCGTCGAGAACGACAAGACCGGCGAGCTCGAGGTCAGCGTGCAGCGGCGCCGCGCCACATCCACCACGCCGGCGGGCCCGTTGCGCGTGCCCGGCACGATCATCCAGCACGTCGTCGACGGACAGCGCGCCGTTCTCCTCGGCGAGACCGCCGCCGACGACACCGTCGGGACGCGCATGGGCGCGCCGCTCGCGTATCACGGCACGCACTACGGCGTCGTCTACGTCGAGAGCGCGAAGCTCGGCTTCCGCCAGGAGGACGTCGATCTCTTGCAGGCGATCGCGACGCAGGTCGGCCTCGCGATGCACGCGACGCACATCTCGGCGCAGCTCGCGCAGCGCGAGCGACTCGAGCGCGACCTTCGCGTCGCGCGCCAGATCCAGCGCTCGCTGTTGCCCGCGTCGGTGCCGTCGGTCCCCGGCCTCGACTTCGCGGTGCACTACGAGCCCGCGTATCAGATCGGCGGCGACTTCTACGACTTCATCTGGCACGACCCGAAGCACCTCGGCCTCGCGATCGGCGACGTGTCCGGAAAGGCGATCAGCGCGGCGCTCTACATGGCGCGCCTCACGTCCGAGCTACGCACGCGCGCGCCGCTCGAGAAGACACCCGCGCGCCTCCTCGGTCGCGTGAACCAGGACATGGTCGCGCTCGGCGACGACGGCATGTTCGCGACGCTCGTGTACTGCATCTACGATCTCGAGCACCGCGGGCTCGTCTTCACGAACGCGGGCCACTGCGTGCCGCTCGTTCGCCGAGGCACCCGCGTGTTCCCGCTCGAGGCCGATCGCGCGCACACCCCGCCGCTCGGCGTGACCCCGACCCTCGAGGCCGGCGAGGCGCGGGTCCAGCTGCGCCCCGGCGACCTCTTGGTCGTGGTTTCGGACGGGATCCTCGAGGCCCGTAACCCCGCCGGGGAGGAGTACGGGCTGTCGCGGCTGATGGCCCGCCTCGCCGAAGTGACCGGATCCGCTCAGGACGTGGTCAAGGCGATCCTCGGAGACCTCGACGTCCACACCCAGCAAGCCGCGCAAGGCGACGACATGACCATCGTTGCGATGGCCCTTGCCAAGTCCGCGCAGGACATGCCATAAGCTGCGTCCCCGGAGTTACTGCTATGGCCAAGAAGGGTAAATCAGGACGCGAGCTCATTCGGCTCGTGTCGACCGCCGATACGGGGTTCTTCTACACGACGTCGAAGAACCGCAAACGTACGCCCGACAAGCTCGTCTTGAAGAAGTACGACCCCGTCATTCGCAAGCACGTCGATTTCAAAGAGTCGAAGATCTAGGAGCGGCCATGTCTCGCGTCTGTCAGGTCACCGGGAAGCGGCCGCTCGTCGGTCACAACGTCAGTCACTCGAACCGCCACACCAAGCGCCGCTTCGAAGTGAACCTCATGAACAAGCGCTTCTGGCTCGAAGACGAGAAGCGCTGGATCTCTCTTCGCGTCTCCGCGCGTGGAATGCGCCGTATCGACAAGCTCGGCCTCCCCGCCGTGCTCGCCGAGCTTCGCGCTCGCGGCGAAAAGTTCTAGCACTCGTATGACGCACGCATCGCCGCGCACGCTCGCGGCGATTTGCATTTTCGGACTGAGTGCGTGTCCGGGGCCCAAGGGCCCGTCGATCCCGCCCGCCGCGGCGGTGACGACCGAGGTCGGCGACAAGGGCTGGTCGCTCCTGGGTGCCGCCGCGTCCGACTCGACGACGTTCGCGGCACTGTCGTCGGACGCGTCGCACGCGCGCGTCGTGGCGCGCCGCGGATCCGCCGTCGCGTGGACGCGCGAGCTCGAGGGACGCGGCGGGCCGCTCGCCCTCGGCCCGAACGGCGGCGACCTCTACGTCGCGCTGGCCGGCACCGGCTCGGTCGCCGGCGGTGCCGTCCGCGGCGAGCCCGGCGCCGCGATCGTCGCGCTCGATCCGGCGAACGGCGCGGTCAAGTGGCGCGTCGCGCTCGACGCTGCCGGCTGGGCCACGATCGGCGCCACCGCCGCCCTGCCCGACGGCGGGGTCCTCGTCGGCGGCACGTACACCACCGGCCTTCGCGCCGGCGCGCACGTCGTCGGCGCGGGCGGCCGCACCGACGGCTTCGTGCTGCTCGTCCGGGCCACCGGCGAGGTCGCGTGGCTCGTGCGCCTCGGCGGCGTGTTCGCCGACGGGGTGCAAGGCGTCGCCGCGCGCAAGACCGAGCGCGGCCTCCGCCTCGCGATCGCGGGCACGTTCCAGGCGACCGCGGATCTCCAGGGCGCGCCGCTGCCGTTCTTCGACGAGCGCTCGCCGTTCCCGGACGCGTTCGTCGCCGAGCTCTCGCCCGACGGCAAGCGCGTGTGGTCGCAGACGTTCGGCGGCAAGCTCCTCGAGTCCGTCGCCGGCGTCGCGATCGACGCCGCGGGCAAGGTCGTCGTTGCCGCGAGCTCGACGGGCGAGCTGCACGTCGGCGGGCTCGACTTCATCGCGCAAGGCTCGTCCGACGGCGTGGTCTCGTGGTGGAACGCCGATGGCTCGCCGCACCACGCGATCCTCGTCGGCGGACAGGACTTCGACGGCTTCCGCGCGATCGTCGCCGCCGGCGCATCCGTCGTCGTCGGCGGGTTCTACTCGGGCTCGATGTCGCTCGGCGATCGCGCGCTCGCCGCGGGAGGCGGCGACGACGCGTTCCTCGCCGCGCTCGATCCGAACGGCCGCGTCACGGACGCGTGGACCGTCGGCGGACCCGGTCGCGAGGAGATCGTGTCTCTCGCGCCGATCCGCGGCGGCTTCGTCGCGGGCATCGCGTACACCGCGGCCGCCTCACTGGCCGGCGCCGACGTCGCGGCGCCCGCCGATCCGATGAGTGGCGCCGCGGTCATTGTCCGCGGCACCCGCTAGCGCGTCGCTTAGTAGCGACCGCCGCGACCACCACCGCCGCCGCGACCACCACGGTCGCCGCCGCGTCCACCGCCACCACCGCCGTAGCCGCCGCCACCACCGCCGCCACCGCCGCCGAAGCCGCCGCGGCCACCGCCGCCACTGCGCTTCTCCTCGGCAACGTCGACGCGGAGCGAGCGACCCTCGAAGTCACGGCCGTTCAGCTCGCTGATCGCCTTCTGCGCGCCATCCGCGGTCGCCATCTCGACGAACGCGAAGCCACGGGACCGGCCGGTCTCGCGATCGAGCATCACGGCGACGTTCGCCACCTCGCCGACGCTCGCGAAATGAGCCCTCAGCAGATCCTCGGTGGTGTGAAAGGAAAGGTTTCCAACATAAAGACGGTTCGACATTCTCTGACCTCTGACCTCGTAAACGGCTCTGCGCAGTCAACACCTGCCGGCCGTACGGGAGGGGAAGCACGCGACCACCTGATGTGTCGCGCTCGCCCTCGATGAGAACGTGCTGCTGTCTAGCACGCACCCGGCCAGACCACAATCAGCTTCGACGTGGTCGCGCAAGCACGTGCAACACCCGCGCGGGCAGGTCCGTCTCCGGGTCCTCCGAGGACAGCCACGCGCTCGTGGCCCCGCTGCCCGCGTCGCTCCCGATCGCGACCAGCTTCGCCCGCGGATGGCACCGCTCCACGAACGCGCGGAGCTCCTTCGCCGAATCGCTCTCGGTGTCCGCGATCGCCACCACGTCCGGCTCGAAGCTGGATTCACCGAGCCGCACGACGGCCTCCAGGGGCGTGGACACGTGCATCACCGAGCACCCCACCCGGCGAAACCCCTCGAGCATCGAGGCACTTCGCGCCGGATCGCCGTCGATCAGCACGACCGAGACGGTGCGCCCGTGGGCGTCGGCCTGGGTGCCCATCTCGTCGATCACCTGACCGAGCCCCTCGGACACGGTGTCGAGCACGATCGCGATCCCGATCGCGTCGATGCGGACCACCCGCCCCGACGCGCGCAGCCACTCGGCGGACTGGCCATCGAGGCGCAGCTCGATGCTGGCGCTCCGGCCGAGCATCCGCTCGGGGGCCGAGACCCGGGTCGAGACGAACAGGCCGGCGCGCGAGATATTGCCGATACGCCCGGTCAGGACGGTGTCGCTTAGCGTCAGCGTGACGGCGCCCTTGGGCGCGATGCGAGGTTGTTTGCGCCGCTCGGGCTGCGAGGGAAGTCGGGTCATGATGGGCGGCGATGAAAGGACCGGCGGTCCTCTCCGCAAGCACCATCGACCGGAGGCCACCCTAGCATGATCGGACGAGCGGCCCGCGCCGAAGTACGCTCGGAGCGCGTGCTCGATCCGCATTCGCTTCTCGATGCCCCGAACGCCGTCGTGCGCATGCGCTCGCTGCCCCCGTTTCAAGGACGCCCGGCGTGGGCACGCTTTGATCACGACGAGGCGATCGGAAACTTCGCCGCGGCCCTCGGCCGAGGAGACCGAATGGCGTGCCTCGGCGTCGCAGTCGCTGCGTCGCTCGCTGCGTTCGATGGCTTCTCGATCAGCGGCGAACCTCGCACGGTCATGATCGCGGAAGGCCTGCTCCGCCTACTCGAACAGGCGGTGTCCTGGCCGGGACTCCTGAAGCATCTGCGTCCATACGATATCGACGCGTCGAGCATGGACGGCGTGGAAGCTTGGCTCGTGGACGCCGTACATCACACGCAGGAAGTCACCCGCAACGCGCCCACGGTCCACGCAGCGATCGCCGCTGTGTGCTCGGTCCGAGCGCTCGTCGCTCGCGGGGTCCCGATCGAGACGGCGGTCCTCTCCATCGCCCGCGCATGCGTCGCGCGTCGTCGGCCCGATCGCTGAAGCGCAGCGCCCCGCACGAGTTGCGCAATCGACATCGACGCACGCGTCGATCTCCGCGCGCGCATCGCAGATCGATATTCTCGTCGCGGGATGAGGATCGCCACGAGCTCGCTCGCCGTGTTCTTGCTCGCCGCCGGCTGCACCCCGGAGCGCGAGTGCGGGGAAGGCTGCATGGACGACGGCGCGTGGAGCGGCAGCGGCTCGACCGAGAACGGCGCGTCGGCGCTACGCGACTACGCGTGCGGTGGTGCGCTCGGCGGCAAGGAGTTCGTCAAGCGCGTCTCGGTGTCGCACGCCGGCTTCCTCGCCGCCGAGGTCGATGCAGCGAGCGGCGCCGAGGTGCGCCTGCTTCGCGAGCGCCGCGCGAACGCGTGCATCGACGGCGCCGGCCGGCGCGCGGGTGCGCTCGTCGAGGCGGGCGACTACGTCGTGGTCGTCGACACCGAGAGCGGAGCGGAGGGTCCCTTCGAGCTGAACATCGGCTTCACGGATCGCGACGATCTCGTCGAGCTCGGCATCCGCGACGAGGTGGCCGAGGACGCGCTCGCCGTGCTCGGCGCGGGATGGCGGCGCGACACCACGAGGTTCGAGTACGTCATCGCCGACTTCTCGCTGCACTCGTCGGTGAAGCGCGAGTGGATCGTCGATCTCGTGCGCGAGGAGCTCTTGTGGAACGTGCACGTCGCGCACGGGCGCGGGTTCAACGAGCCGTTCATGAACACCGGATTCGCGCCGGCGTTCTCGAACACGCCCGACTCGCACCTGTCGAGCTACGGCGTGATGAAGTCGGCCGAGGCGTACGTCGGCATGTACGGATCGTCGTATCGCATCGACGGGCTCGAGCCGGACATCAACAGCAACGTGCGCCCGCGCGACATCGTGATGCATCCATGGGAGGGCTCGCGCGAGGAGTTTGTCCTGATGCGCGGCGAGACGCAGCCGACGTGGGGATGTCCCGCGATCGACGATCGCATCGCGCCGATGATCGCGGATCGCACGAGCGGCGGCGTGCTGATGTTCTTCTGGCACACCGAGTGGCGCGAGCGCTCGCAGTACCTCGCGAGCGCCCAGGACTGATCAAGCTTCGAGCAACATGCGGTCGGGCGCCTCGAGGCGCTCCTTGACCGCGACGAGGAACTGCACGGCTTCCTTGCCGTCGACGACGCGGTGGTCGTACGAGAGCGCGACGTACATCACCGGGCGCACCTTGATCTCGTCGTCGATGACGAGGGGGCGCTTGACGATGTTGTGCATGCCGAGGATGCCGGTCTGCGGGTAGTTGAGCAGCGGCGTCGACATCATCGAGCCGTAGATGCCGCCGTTGGTGATCGAGAACGTGCCACCCGACAGGTCGCCGAGCGTGAGCTTGCCGGTCTTGGCGCGGTCGGCGAGATCGAGGATGCCCTTCTCGATGCCCGCGAACGACAGCGTGTCGACGTTGCGCAGGACCGGGACCACGAGGCCCTTCGGCGTCGAGACCGCGATGCCGAAGTCGTAGTGCTTCTTGTAGACGATGTTGCCGCCGATGACCTCGGCGTTGAGGCCCGGCCACAGCTTGCACGCCGCGACGCACGCCTTCGCGAAGAACGACATGAAGCCGAGCTTCGTGCCGTGGGTCTTCTCGAAGCTCTCCTTGTACTTCGCGCGGAGCTCCATGATCGCCGTCATGTCGACCTCGTTGAAGGTCGTGAGCGACGCGGACTCGGTCTGCGCCTGCACGAGGCGCTCGGCGACGCGCTTGCGCAGCGGAGACATCGGCACGATCTCGTCGCGCGGATCGACGTTGGCGAGGCGCGCTTCGACCTCGGCGGCGTTGGGCGCGGCGCCCGACGCCGTGGTGGCCGTGCGCGCGACCGCGGGGAGCGAGCCCGCTTCGCGAGCGTGCGCGCGCTGCGAGGGCGTGAGCCGCATCAGCGCGTCCTTGTCGAGGGTCTTGCCGTTGCCGCTCGAGCGACGCGCCTCGGCGGAGACCTGCGCGGGGGGCGGCAGCGGAGGGGCGGACTGCTTCGCGGGCGCGGCTCCGGCGGCGCTCGTCGACGCCGCGGGAGCGGCCGCGGGCGCCTGCTTCGCGGCGGGCTTGTCGGCCGGCTTCTCGGGGGCCTTCACCGCGGGCGCGGCCTTGCCGGCCTTGCCGGCCTCGACGGTGCCGATGACGTCGCCGACCTTGACGGTGGAGCCCTCCTTCGCGCGCTGCTCGGTGAGGGCGCCGCCGACCGGCGATGGAAGCTGCACGGTGATCTTGTCGGTCTCGAGCTCTGCGATCGTTTCACCATCGGTGACCGTGTCGCCGACTTGCTTGACCCAGCGCGAGATGACCGCTTCCGTGATCGATTCGCCGAGCTGTGGAACAACGAGGTCAGCCATGGGCGGAATCTACTCTCGCAGGCGCGTCGCGGCTACTGGCAGACGGCCTGATGGATCACGAAGCCCGCTTCGCCGAGAACGGCGATATCGAGGTGCGTATCACCGTCGAAGTCCGCGACCGCGAGCGCGTTCGGTTTGTCGACGGTTGGATACATCCGCGCGAGCTCGAAGCCGGTGTCGGTCCCGCGCAGGAGCGAGACCGAGTTCGACTTGTAGTTCGCCGTGAGGATGTCCGCACGCCCGTTGGCATCGAGATCCGCGACGACGAGCGCGACCGGCTCGTCCCCGACGGCGAGGTCCTCCATCGGGACGAACACACCGTTGCCGTCGTTGCGCATGATGATGACGTTATCCGACGACGCATTCGCGACGACGATGTCGATCACCGGTCGCGTGCCGAGCCGTGCGACCGCGACCGCGCTCGGGGCGGTACCCGCGCTCAGCACCGGACCGGCGATGAAGTTCGAGCCGTCGTCCGGATGCAGCGACACCCCGTTGTCCCCCGCGAGCGAGGCCACGAGATCGAGATCCGTGTCTCCGTCGTAGTCGGCGATCGCCACGCCGCTCGGATCCTGCAGCGTGATCACCGACTGGCCCCTCACGTACATCGTGTCGTCCCCGCGCACGACCTGCGCGACGTCGCCGTTGCGAAGCGTGACGACGAGGTCCTTCAGGCCGACTCCGTCGAGGTCGCCGATCGCGATCGCGCCCGCCGGACCGCCGATCAGCGTGACCGGCCTGCGATCCCAGCTCGTTCCCGTCGAGAGCATCGCGGCGGCGGTCGTGTTTCCCGCGAGGGCGAGATCGTCGAAGCCGTCCCCGTCGATCGACCCGACGGCGAGCGCGTTGATGAAGTCGCCGATGTCGAACGTCGCCGGCATCGTGAAGCCGCTGCTGGTGTTGTAGAAGACGTACAGCTGCGTGGCGCCGGTCGTGCCGAGCGCGAGATCGATCGCCGCGTCGCTGTTGAAGCGCCCCGCCGCGATCGACGTGCCCTTCGCCAGAACCGCGGTGACGTTGCTCGCCGTCGCCCAGTCGCACGCGGCGGGCGGTGCGTCGATGACGTCGACCGGTCCGTCGGGCGGCGCGGCGTCGGCCGGCGGGCGCGTCAGGTTGTAGACCCGATCGCATCCGGCCGGAGCCAGCGCGAGCAAGAAGACGAGCGAACGGCTCATCGCGCGCGGAATGCCGCCTCGAGGAGCTGCTTCTGCTCGAGCACGTGCGCCTTGTGTGAACCGGTCGCAGGGCTCGCACTCTCGACGCGCGAGATCATCTCGAACGCCACCGGCTTGCCCGCGATCAGCGATTGCAGCCGCGGCGTCACGAACGTGGCGGCGCCCATGTTCGCCGGTTCGTCCTGCACCCAGAACAGCTCCGTCATGCCCGGATAGCGCTCGGTCGTCGCGGCGGCGACGAGGTGCGGCCACCACGGATAGAGCTTCTCGATGCGCACGATCGCGACGTGGTCCGCGCTCTTGCGCGTGCGCTCCTCGACGAGCTCGTAATAGACCTTGCCGCTGCACACGAGGACGCGCGTCACCTTGCCCGGATCCGCCTCGGCGTCGCCGAGCACGCGATGGAACTTGCCGGTCGCGAGCTCGTCGATCGACGACGTCGCCGCGGGCAAGCGCAAGAGGCTCTTCGGCGTCATCACGATCAGCGGCTTGCGCATCGGCCGCAGCTGCTGCTCGCGAAGCAGGTGGAACATCTGCGCCGGTGTCGTCGGCTGCGCGACCTGGATGTTGTGCTCGGCGCACGACTCGAGGAACCGCTCGAGGCGCGCGCTCGAGTGCTCCGGCCCCTGCCCTTCGTAGCCGTGCGGCAGGAGCAGCACGAGGTTCGACAGGCGCTTCCACTTGTCCTCGGACGACGTGATGAACTGATCGATGATCACCTGCGCGCCGTTCACGAAGTCACCGAACTGCGCCTCCCACATCACGAGCGCATCGGGATAGTCGAGCGAGTAGCCGAACTCGAAGCCGAGGACGCCCGCCTCGGAGAGGCACGAGTCGTAGATCCGGCACTGTCCTTGGTCCGGGTGGAGCCCGCCGAGCACCAGGTGCTCGCGCCCCGTCTTGATGTCCGTGATGATCGCGTGGCGGTGGCTGAACGTGCCGCGCGAGCAGTCCTGTCCGGTGAGCCGGACGTTCAGGCCCTGATAGAGGAGCGAGCCGTACGCGAGGAGCTCGCCCATGCCCCAGTCGAGCAACCGCTCGCCGCGGCCCATCTCGGCGCGCTGATGGAGCAAGCGCTCGATCTTCGGGTGCGGCGTGAAGCCCTCCGGCACGTCCGTCATCTGCGCGGCGATGTGGGCGAGCAGCTCGCGCGGCACCCGGGTGTCCGCGGACACCGGCTCGTCGGTCATGCCGCCGCGATAGCCGCGCCACATCGCCGTCATCGAGGCCCCTTCCGGACGCTGCTTCGCGGCCTTCGCCGCCTCGAGCTCCTTCTCGAGCTCCGCGACGCGCGACTGCGTCATGCGCTGCACGTCGTCGGGCGAGATCACCTGCGCGTCGACGAGGTGCTTCGAGTAGACCTCGACCGGCGAGGCCTTCTGCTTGATGCGCTCGTACATGAGCGGCTGCGTGAAGCTCGGCTCGTCGTTCTCGTTGTGGCCGTACTTGCGGTAGCAGTACAGGTCGATCACGACGTCGGACTGGAACTGCACGCGGTACTCCGTCGCGATCTCGACGACGCGCGCGACCGCGTCGAGGTCCTCGCCGTTGACGTGCCAGATCGGGCACTCGAGCATCTTCGCGACGTCGGTGCAGTACGGCGTCGAGCGCTGCTCCGCCGGCGACGCCGTGAAGCCGACCTGGTTGTTGACGATGACGTGCACGGTGCCGCCGGTGCGATAGCCGGGCAGCCCCGACAGCTGAAGCGTCTCGGGCACGAGGCCCTGCCCCGCGAACGCCGCGTCGCCGTGGACGAGCACGCCCATCACGCGGCGATGCTCGACGTCACCGTGGCGCGTCTGCTTCGCGCGCACGCGACCGACGACGACCGGGTTCACCGCTTCGAGGTGCGAGGGGTTGAACGCGAGCGAGACGTGCATCGAATGACCGTTCGCGTCGATGCGATCGGTCGAGAACCCGAGGTGGTACTTCACGTCGCCGCCGCCCATCGCCTTCTCCGGCTCGACGTCCTCGAAGTGACCGAACAGGTCGCGCGCCGGGCGCTTGAGGATCTGCTCGATCGTCGTCAGGCGACCGCGGTGCGCCATGCCGAGCACCGCCTCGATCGCACCGAGGCGACAGCCGTGCGCGAGCACGAGGTCGAGGCACGGGATCAACGACTCGCTGCCCTCGAGGCTGAACCGCTTCGTGCCGGGGTACTTCGTGTGGCAGAAGCGCTCGAACTGCTCCGCGTTGATCAACAGCTGCAGCATGCGCACGCGCACGTCGTTGTCGGGCGCGGAGACGAGCATCGTCTCCATGCGCTCGGCGAGCCACGAGCGACGTGCCGGCGACGAGATGTGCATGAACTCGAGGCCGACGGAGCTCGCGTACACCTGCTTGAGGCGCGCGAGGATCTCGTCGACCGTCGCGCGCGGCAAGCCGTGCACGCCCGTCGGCTCGATCACGCGATCGCGATCGCCCGGGCCAAAGCCCCACACCGCGGGCTCCAGCTCGCCGACCGGCGCGGTCTCGAGCAGACCGAGCGGGTCGAGGTTCGCCATGAAGTGCCCGCGGCTGCGATACGCGTTCACGAGCGGCCACACCGTCGGCGTCGCGAGCGACGTCAGGGGCGACATGGTCACGGCGCCCGGACGGTTGGCCATCGCGGGTAGCGGCATGCCGCCGTTCGTCGCGACGCCGTTGCCGTTGATCTCGCGTGCGTGAGCCCCGTTGCCGTTGGTCGGCCTCTCCTGATCGCCGGGCGAGCCATCGCCCTTCTGTGCGGGTGCACCGTGCGGCGCGTCGGCGAGCACCGCGTGCCAGCTCGGATCGATCTGATCGAGCTGAGCAGCGGATATCTCGTCGAGGTACGCGAGGGAGGACGCAAGCTCGAGAACATCGCGGGTCATCGGGCCGACTTTACCCGACCCTCGCGCGGCGGGAATCCCGCGAACCCTACGGAATCTCGTCGGCGCCGGGGTCGGGATTGGAGCCGGCGGGCTGCGGGCGATCCTCGCCGTCGCCGTCGATCCCGAACCGCGCGTCCGGCGTGCCTTTCCCGGCCGCGGGCGAGCCGGGCATCAGGTGGAAGTCCCGCATCGCGGGGTTCACGAACAGCGGATCCATGGAGGTGTTCGCGGACCCGCCCGTGTAGCCGGGATCGACGATGCTGTTCGTCACGACGCACTCGGGGTCGACGCCCGGCGCGACGTTTCCCCACGCGATGATGTTCCGGACGACCACGGCCGCACTGCCCGGACAGCGCAGCCCGCTCGGCCCCTCGGACATGTTGTTCGCGATCGTCGTGTGCTCGACCGTTCCGCTCGTCACGGCGTTGAGGTGCACCGCCCCGATCGGATAGTCCGGCATCGAGCCGATCGCGACGAAGTACGAGTTGCGGATCGTCACGGCCGCGTTGTTCACGTACAGGCCGTAGAGCGTCGCGCCGGTCACCGTCGTGCGATCGATCTCGATGGGACAGGTCGACGAGTAGATCGCGCCGTTGCCGCCGGAGATCGAGACCCGCGAGAGGTGCAGCTCGCCACCCGCGGTGAGGCAGCGGACCGCCATGTTGTTCGCCGACACCGTCATCGCGAGCCCGAGGACCCGGATCGGAACGCCATCGGCGACGATGCCGAACGTCCCGACGGCGCCGGCCACGTTGAACGTCGAGCCGCCACCGGCGATCGTGCCGGCGATCGACATCGTCAACGTCGCGGCGCGCGAGTACGTGCCCGGCGCGAGCTTCACGATGTCCTTCTGCGGCGTCAGCATCGTCACCGCCGTCTCGACGCTGCACGGCTGCGCCATCGTGCACGCGGTGTCCGTACCGCCGGCCGCCGCGTACACGAAGCGCGCGGGATCGGCGCACGTGCCGTCCATCAGACACACGTTGGACGCGCACTCGCCATCGACGACACAGCCGCCGCACGTGTGCGTCGAGAGATCGCAGATCGGCTTGCCGATCATCGTGCACTCCGCGCTGTCCATGCACTCGGCCGGCGGCATCGAGTCCGGCGTGTCGATCGCCCCATCGCCCGGCGGCACGACCGTCGGCGTCGGGATGTCCGCGAACAGCTCGCACCCCGCGAGCGCGACCAGCACGACCGCGCGCTTCACGGGACCTCGTCGGCGCCCGGATCGACGCGCGACCCCGCGGGCTGGGGGCGTGGCTCGCCGTCACCGTCGTGCGCCATCGTGCTCGCCGGATCGCCCAGCGCGCGCACGGGCGAGGCAGGCGACAGGTGGTAGTTGCCGCCGCCGATGAACATCGGGTTCGTCGTGACGTTGTTCTGGCCCGGACCCGTGTATCCCGGATCGAGCACGCTGTAGCTGACATCGCAGCCGGGCTCGACCGACGGTGACGCCCCGTGTCCGAACGCGATCAAGCTCGTCATCTTCAGGTTCGGCGAGCTCGTGCAATGGATCGCCGCGGCCATCGCGGCGGGGTTCGAGAACGTCGTGTGGCTGACGGTGCCGGTCGCGCCCTCGAAGATCAACGCCGCGAGCGAGTCGAGCGTCGGCGCGTGGTCGACGAAGTACGAGTTCGTGATCGTCGCCTGCGTACCCATCGCAAAGTACGCGCCGTAGAAGTTGTTCGCGACGAAGCTCGTGCGATCGATCGTCCCCGTGCACGTGCCCGACGCGTAGATACCGTACACGCCGTTGCGAACCTTCGCGCGGGACAGCACGAACGCGCCCGAGGGACACATGATGGCGAGCGTTCCGTTCAGATCGAAGTCGATGCCGATGATCGTGACGACGCCGGCCGTGATGTTGAGGTGGCCATAGAACGTCTGGCCGGCCGTCCCGTGCCACACCGCGCCGGTGCCGGCGAACGTCACGGTCGTCGCCACGTCGAGCTGCGCCGTGCGCTCGTACGTCCCCGCGGCGAGCTTGATGACATCGAGGCCGGTGGCGACCCTGGACACGGCGGTCTCCACCGAGCACGGCGCCGCCACCGTGCACGCCGCACCGGTCCCGGCGGGCGCGGCGTGGAGGATCCGCGACTCCATCGCGCACGTGCGATCGAGCAGGCACACGCCCGACGCGCACTCGCTGTCGACATCGCAGCCGACCTTCGCGTCGATCATCGCGTCGTCGTCGCCGCCACCACCATCGCTGCCACTCCCACTGCCGCCGCCGTCGTGGTCGAGCGCGGTCGAGCTCGGGATGTTCGCGATCAGCTCGCAGCCCGCGACGAGCAGGCTCATCGCGAACAGCGCGGCGTTCACCACGTGTGCTCCAGCGCGAACCCGCCACCCGCGCCGGAGATCCAGCCGGTCACCTGCGGGCGATCGGGCTTCTTGTTGCGCTCCTGCATCTTCCAGATCACGCCGGTGACGATCAGCCCACCGCCGACCACGAACAGCGCGGTCGTCACGTGCGACAGCGTGCGTGCCGAGTCGAGCTTGCTCGCGCCCTCGGGCGGGCACATCAGCGCGTCCTCGGGCCCTTCGCACAGCGCGATGCCATCGCTGCGCTTCGTCAGCGTGAGGATCCCCGTGATCGTTCCCGTCAGGATCAGCGCCGCGCCCGCACCCCCGAGGTAGAGCGGGCGCCGATCGCCATCGAACCAGCTCGGCTTCTTCGGCTGCGCCGGCCCGATGCCCGTCCCCTCCCCCGCGACGAGGATCACCTCGGTCACCTGCTTCTCGACGGCGACCACGGTCTGCTTCTCGGCACCTTCTGCTTCGATCTCGTGCTTGCCCGGATCGACGGGAATCGGCTCGCTCGTATCGACGAGCTCGACGCCGTCGAGATAGATCGTCGCCGTCGACGACAACCCGCCGCGCTCGATCTGGAGCCTCGGCATGCGCTCGTCGAGCTCCGCGAGGGCCTCTCCTGCGACCTGATGCGCCTTCTGCAGCTCCGGCGTCGACGTCTCTCGCATGATCGCCTGCAACAGCGTTCGCGCGTCGACGAGCTTGCCGATCTTCGACCAGCAGATGGCGAGGTTCAGCTTGGTGCCGATGCCCGCGCCGAGCCCGAGCGCCTCCTCGAACAGCGGGCACGCGTCCTTGTAGTTGTTCTCCGCGACGAGGGCGCGGCCCTTCTCGAACAGCTCCTGCGCGCGCTCGAGATCCTCGGCGATGGCCGAGGACGACATCGCGAGGAGGAAGGTGATGACGAGCGCCCGGCGCGAACCGCTCACATGCACTCCAGCGGATCCGAGCACGGCTTCTTCGTCTTGTCTTTGGGCTTGGTGCCGGTTCCCGTCGTCGACTTCGATCCCGTCGCGCCCGTCGACTTCGTTCCCGACGTGCCCGTCGCGCCCGCCGACTTCGTTCCCGACGTGCCCGACGTGCCCGTCGACTTCGTGCCGGTCGTGCCCGACGTGCCCGACGTGCCCGTCGACTTCGCGCCCGACGTTCCGGTCGCGCCCGTCGAGCTGGTCGACTTCGCGCCCGACGTGCCCGACGTGCTCGTGGCGCCGGTCGTTCCCGTCGTCGACTTCGTTCCTGTGGCCGACTTCGTTCCCGTCGTCCCCGCGGTCGCGCTCGTCGCCGACGTCGTCGAGCTCGTCGATCCGGACGTCGTCGTCGAACCCGTCGAACCCGTCGAACCCGTCGTCGACTTCGTCCCGGCCGTCGAGCCGGTCGTTCCTGTCGTTCCGGTCGTCGTTCCTGTCGTTCCCGTCGTGCCGCTCGTCGTGCCGCTCGTCGTGCCGCTCGTCGTTCCCGCCGTGCCGGTCGTCGTTCCCGTCGTGCCGGTCGTCGTTCCCGTCGTGCCGGTCGTC
>CAZUAR010000030.1:126286-157162 GCA_964617845.1 uncultured Kofleriaceae bacterium
GTGCCGGTCGTCGTTCCCGTCGTGCCGGTCGTCGTTCCCGTCGTGCCGGTCGTCGATCCTGCCGCCCCCGTCGTCGAACCCGTCGAACCCGTCGTTCCCGTCGTCGACCCCGTCGAACCTGACGTCGTCGTCGGCTCCTCGATCGGCGTGATGCTCGGTCCGCTCGTCGACGCCGCGGGCGCCTCTCGCGTCTCGCTCTTGTCGCCGAGCGCGAGCATCGCGCCGATGCCGACACCTACGACCGCGAGCACCGTGACGACGATGATCGGGATCGAGCGACTTCGCCGGCCCTCGCGTGCGTCCTCGGGGCGCACGACGCGGATCGGCGCGGTCTCGAGCGCGCGGATCGCCGACGGCGGCGCGATGAGCTCGATCGTCCCCGGCGGCGCGTTGTGAGGGCCCGAGGCCCCCACGGCGGGCATCGGCCCCGACGGGTGCGCTGGCATCGGGCCCGACGAGAGCTGCGCCGACATCGGACCCGACGGGTGCTGCGCCGACCTCGGACCCGACGGGTGCTGCGCCGGCAACGGGCCCGACCCGTGGTGAGGCGGCGCCGGCATCGGACCGGACACGTGCTGCGCCGGCAACGGGCCCGACCTGTGGTGAGGCGGCACCGGCATCGGGCCCGACGAGGAGCGCGGTTGCGACGGCATGCCGCCGGGCGGCGTCGGCTGCACCGGCAGACGCCCCGACTGCGAGTGCGGCACCGCGGGCATCTGCGCGGACACGCGCGCCGACGCGCGCGGCACCGGCGTCGACGGCGGCGTGGCGCGAGCGGGCGTGGCGATCGGCGGCGGGCGCTCGATCGTGGGGTGCACGCGGATCGGCTGCATGTCGATCGGCGTCGGCGCCGCGTCGACGAGGTCGTCGGTCGGCAGGCGCGCCGGCACGGGGCGATACGACACGTGCGGCGTCATCGCCGCGTCGTCGAGGTCGTCGTGCTCGAACGCGTGATGCGAGTGCTGGGCGCCCGGCGTCCCGATCACGCCCGATCGCGCGAGCGGCAACAGCGGCACGTCGTCGGCCATCGCGTCGGCGGGGAACGCCTTGATCCGCGTCTCCGTCGGCAGCGGGCCGATCACCTCGCCGGAGAACGTGCCCATCACGTCCTCGACGCCACCGATCGTGCGCCACGGCTCGGGCGGCGTGCCGTAGAGGTCGCGCATGTAGCGCTTGAGGTCGCGCGGGGCGAGCGATGCCTGCGCTTGATCGGCGACCGCTTCGATCGCCTCGAGCATCTCGTGCGCGCTGCTCCAGCGATTGCGCGGATCCTTCGCCAGTGCTCGCATGACGAGGTCGTCGATGCCGCGCGGCAAGGCGGGGTTCACCGACGATGGCGGCGGCGGATCGAAGCGAACGATCGCGGCGAGCGTCTCGTAGTCCGTGCCGCGCTTGAACGGGCGGACGTGCGTCACCATCTCGTAGAGCACGATGCCGAGCGAGAACAGATCGCTGCGGTGATCGATCTCGTTGGTCTGGCACTGCTCGGGCGAGAGGTACGCGACCTTGCCCATGATCGTACCGGCCTCGGTCTTCGTGTCGCGGTTGCGCGCCTTGGCGACGCCGAAGTCGAGCACCTTCACGACGCCGTCGAAGCTGACCATGAGGTTCGCGGGCGAGATATCGCGATGCACGATGTGTAGCGGCTGGCCGTCGACACCGTGCCGGTCGTGCGCGTAGGCGAGCCCCGTACATGCACCCGCGGCGACCGCGAGCGAGATGTGGAGCGGCATGCGCTGGCCGAGCGCGCTGGTGCGCGAGAGCACGTCGAGGACGTCCTCGCCGTGGACGAACTCCATCGTGTAGAAGAACGAGTCGCCGATCTGACCGAGGTCGAAGACCTGCGCGATGTTCGGGTGCTGGAGCTGCGCCGCGAGGCGCGCTTCGTCGAGGAACATCGTGACCCAGCGCGGATCGTCATCGCGCTCGGGCCGGATGCGCTTGAGGACCACGTAGCGCTCGAAGCCTGCGAGACCATTCGCGCGCGCGAGGAAGATTTCGGCCATGCCTCCCTGCGCCAGACGAGCGAGCAGCTCGTACTGGGCGGACGCATTCCCGCGCAGGACCTCTCCTCCGGTCACGAGCGGAGGATCCCAACCATCAGCGGGTGTTTCAAGCTCCTAGTTGACTCTGGCTCATTATTCGTGATCTCGGCCCCCTGACGTGGGACCGACCGGTTGCAGTTCGCCGAGCGCACGATTTCCCTCGATGACGCGGCTGTCCGTGTCGAGGGTCGCCGGCAGCTCGAGGGTGGCGAGCGCCGCGTTGTTCACGATGCCGAGGCTCTCCACCGTCGAGAGCTGGCTCAGATCGACCACCTCGAGGCTCCCGTTCTCCTCGATCCGCACGCTGGTCGTGACCCGCGCCAGCCGAGGCAACGACACGGTCGTGACCTGCCCATTCCCGGCGACAGTGACGTTTCGCGCCATCGCCAGGCGCGGAAGGAACACGCCGCGCAGGGAGGCGTTGCTCTGGATCGTCAGATCTCCGACCTCGCGCAGCGCGGGAAACGACAGATGATCGAGCGCGAGCGTCGGCCCCACGACGAGCGTGGTCACCCGCTCGAGCTTGGCGAGCGACGTGAGATCGATCGCGACGCCGGTGCGGATCGTGAGCCGGTCGAACGCGGCGCACGTGACGATCGCGGCGATGTCTTCCTGCGCCGAGATCTTCGCCTCGCGAGGACAGCTCGGTGGTGCGGCCGGCTTCTGCGCGCCACCACAGGCGGCGAGGAGGACGAGCGGCAGGCTCGCGCTACTTCGTGATCGGAACATCGACGACCTCGCCGTTGCACGCCCGCACGTAGCGGCGGAGCGTCTCCGCGAACCCGAGGTACAGCGCGTCCGCGATCAACGCGTGGCCGATCGAGACCTCGACGATCTCGGGGACCGAGCGCGCGAGCAGCGGGAGGTTTCGCAGATCGAGATCGTGTCCCGCGTTGACCTTCATGCCCGCGGCGACCGCGGCCTTCGCCGTTGCCTGCAAGCGCGCGAGCTCGGTCTTGAAGCTCTCCTTGCCCCACGAAGCGGCGTACGGTTCGGTGTAGAGCTCGACGCGATCGACGCCGGTCGCCGCGGCGGCCGCCATCGCCTCGGGCGTACAGTCCATGAACATCGCGGTGCGAATGCCGTGCTTCTTCAGCCGCTCGATGATCGGCGCGACGAGATCGTGCTGGCGCGGCATGTCCCAGCCGTGGTCGCTCGTGATCTCGCCGGGCTTCACCGGCACGAGCGTGAACTGGGTGACCTTCTGATCGATCGCGAGCGCGATCAGCTCCTCGCGATCGTCGCCCTCGAGGTTGAACTCGGCCCCGCGGCGATCGCACAGCGCACGCAACGCGCGGACGTCCTCGGCGCGCGTGTGGCGATTGTCGGCGCGCCAGTGCAGCGTCAGTCCGTACGCGCCGCCGTCGAGGCACGCGATGCCCGCGACCTCGGGCGATGGGTTCGTCGCGCCGCGCGAGTTCCGGAGGAGCGCGACCTTGTTGAGGTTGACCGACAGGCTGATCGCCACGGGCGAGTCTTACCGCAAGGCCGCGGGCCGTCCTAGGGACAGAATGACCGGGGTGCTCGGGTCAGAACTCGAGCGCGCCGCCGAGGCCGCCGCCGAAGTGAGCAGCGCCGTCGCGCGCGCCGTAGCTGAGCTGCCCCTTGACGGAGAACCGGTCCTGCATGCGGTACGAGAGGTCGTACGCGATGAACAGGCCGTTCGGATCGATCGACACGCCCGGCAGATCCGTGCGGACGATCGACGCGCCCATCAGCAGCGGCGGCGCGGTGTCCCACTGCAGGCGGACCCAGGCGGTGCCGCCCATGTCGCCGAAGATCTCGCCACCGACGGAGACATTCGAGCGCCACGGCTTGCCGAACGTGATCACACCGCGCGCGCCTTGATCGAAGCCATCGTGGCTGACCCCGAGGTCGACGCGGAGATCGAGGAACACCGAGCGATGCGGGCGCACCCGGATCTCGCCGAAGCCGTAGCGGGTCGCGCGCCGCACGTCTGCATCGTCGTTGACGTCGCTGTAGATCGGCGTGCGGCCCTCGATCGCGCCGAAGCCGAACGCGATGTGATGCAGGTAGCGCAGCACGGAGTACGTGAACGTCGCCTCGCCGCGGATGAACTCGTCCTTGAACCCGTAGCGGTTGCCGAAGTTGTGGCCCATCACCTCGAAGCTCACGGAGTTGCGATGTCCGTCGAGGCGCTCGAGATCGATCTCCTCGAGGCGATCGATCTCCGCCGGATCGACGCGCACCACGTGCGGATGATCCGCGGACGCGAAGTGCGCGATCTGGACGCCGTTCGCGTCCTTGCCGTGAATGAAGTACTCGAGGCCCGGTGGGCGCGGCGCGGGGAGCGTCGCGAACCAGCCGCCCGCGCTCGAGCGCTCGAACTGCACGTCGATCCAGTCCCTGGCGCCGACGGGCCGCCAGCTCGCGAGCAGCGCTTCCGCGAACGGCGCGTCGATCATCGCTTCGAGCTCGACGTCCTGCCCCGGCGCGGTGGACACCGGCGCGACGTGGACGACGAGCGAGCGCGGTGCTTGCTCCGCTGCCGCGACGGCCTTGGGTGCAGGCGCCGGCGGCGTGGCGGCGCCCGGTTGCGCGCGCACGGGTGCGACGCAGTAGACGAGGAGCGCGGCGACGAGCATTGGTTTGATCTTCATCGTTGCCTCCCTCACCAGTCGAAGTTCAGCGCGAGTCCGCCGGACACGCCGCCGTGGTCGATGTCGCGCGCCTGGTACGACAGGCGAATCGACGGATAGAACCAGCTCCAGTTCCGGAACCCGACGTCGCCGATCAAGCGCACGCCGAAGTCCTCCGGCAGCGGCTGATCGGTGACCTGCACCGTCAGCTGGACGGGGACATACACCGTCGGCAGCCAGTGATATGCGGCCTCGAGCAAGGTCCCGACGCCGTCGGTGAAGCTCGCGCCGAGCACGAGGTTCGTCCCGATCTCCTCGCCGAAGCGAACGCGTGCGCGCATGCCGAGGCCGGTCTCGAAGCGACAGTTCGTCGGATCGCTCGTGTTGCGGCAGCGGCCCGCGCTCGGCCCCATGCGCTCGTCGGTCGCGAGCAGACCCGCCTGCGGGCGGATCATGAGGGCCACGTTCGTGCGCAGCCGGAACTCGAGCTCGGTGTACACGTACGTGAAGTCGACGCGCTTGCAGCGGTACTCGCCGTTGGCGTCGAGGCACATGTCGTTCGGATCCTCGTCGATGACGTCCTTGGGGCCACCGACGCCGGACAGCGTTCCGAAGCCGAGGCGCACCGCGTAGACCGGCTCGATGAAGCGATACGTGAAGTCGAGCTCCGCCTGGTAGTACTGGTCGAAGCCGTCGGAGAAGTTGCCGTCGAAGTCGACGTAGTCGACGTGCGCGTCGATGTGCGAGCGGCCCTGCTCGATCGGCTTCTCCTCGACGTTCGCGTCGATCTGGATCGCGTTCGGCGACCCCTGCGAGCCGAGCACGGGCCCGACCTCGGCGTCCGCGCCGCGGCCCTGCGCCTCGACGTACCACGCGAGCGTGCCGGCCTTCACCGCGGAGCCGTCGATCGTCCCGCGCAGGTACGCGTCGCCATCGGCCGCGAGCTCGATGCGGCGATAGCCCGGTTCGCCCTCGGGCTTCACGTACAGCCACGCCTGCGCGATCGCCGACGGCGCGCGCACGAGGAACGCGAGCTGGATCGGGCGGCCCGGCACCGCGCGCGGCAGCTGCGCGACGGTGAGGATCGCACCGCGCTCCACGGGCGAGCTCTTCGCGAGCTCCTCCGCGAGGTGCGCGATCCGCGGGTTCCGATCGCGCCCGTCGATGCTGCGCGCTCTCGCGAGCGCTTCGTCGCGCGCGCGGATCTGCGCCTCGAGGCTCGCGATCTCGTTGTCGACGAGCTTCTTGTACGGCGTCTTCGGATCGTCCTTCACGAGCTTCTGCCAGCGCGCGATGCGATCCTCGGGCGAGCGACCGAGGGTCTCCTGCCACGCCTTGCCCGCGAGCCCGACGTGGTCGACGTACGGCGCGCCGGGCGCGGATGTCTGCGTGCCGGCATCCGCGTCGGGGCCGAGCTTGCTCGCCTCGACCTGGGCCTGCCACGGATCGACGAACGTGCGCTTCGCGGTGACGAGCCGCACGCGATCACCGGCGAGCACGCGCTTCGCGAGCGCGGCGTCGGCGGTCGCGACGCTGATGCGATCACCGCTCTTCACGACGGTGAGCGTGCCGAGGGCGAAGCGATCGCGGAGCGTCGCGCCGGTGCGCGGATCCTTCGCGACGATCTCGTGCAGGAGCTCGACCTCGGAGCCCGCGCCGACGCCGTCGCGCGCGCCGAGGTCGATGTAGATGTCCGCACCGTCGACGGCGAGCACGGTCGGCTCGGCGAGCGCGAGGGCCGGCCAGGCGACGAGGGCGACGAGTACGAGGATGAAGCTCTTCATGGTCGCCTCCTAGAAATCCACGAGAGCGTTGAGGCCACCGGTGAACCCGGCGACGTTCTGGGTGCGTGCGGCGTAGCCGACGCGAACACCCGCGCGGAAGCCGCTGCCGAGGTTGCGACTGATGTCGTAGTAGAGGCGCACGCCCGCGGGCCGACTCTCGTCGGGGATCTGCGAGATCTCGACCGTGGCGGCCATCGGCGTGCCCGGCACCGTGCCCCAGCCGAGGCGGAAGAAGCCGCTCGTGCCGACGTCCGCGAGGTGCTCGACGCCCATCGCGATGTGGCTCGCATCGCGGACACCGAGGCGTCCTTCCATGCGTCCGCCGAGCGCGAAGCCCTGCTCCGTCGCCATGACCATCACGCGGCCGTCGAAGCGCACGCCCTCGACGACACCGAGGCCGAGCTCGAACCAGCCGCCGACCTTGAAGCCCTTGTCGCTGCAGTTCGTCTCGTTGCACAGGCGCGTGTAGCCGACGCGCAGCTCCTCGAGCGGATACGCGAGCAAGCGATACGAGAAGTCCGCGTCGATGCGGTAGTAGTGATCCGGGACGGCGGCGCCGCGGATCATCGACGTGCCGAACTCGACGTACTCGAACGACGTGTTCACGCGCGAGCGACGATGATCGGCGCGCACGAGGTCGCGCGCGCGGCGCTCGGAGCTCTCGGTGACCATCACCGGCATCGTGTGCGGCCAGCTCGGGCTCGCGAACACGGGGCGATCGCCCGACGTGATGTAGTAGTCGAGCCCGGGCGCGGCGACCGCGGTGGCCGGGACGACCGCGACCCACCGCCCGGCGTCCTTGCGCACGAGCTCGAGGTTCTGGAACGCCTCGGGGCTGCCGGTGCGATGCACGCGATAGTGCACGACGAGCGTGGGGCTCGCCGGCGGAGCCTCCGCGACGAGCTCGATCGGCGTGCCCGCGGTCGCCTCGGCGGGCGGGACGTGCGTGATCGCCGCGGACGCCGTCGACGACGCGAGCACGAGCGCGAGAGTGACGAGTGAACGCTTCATGACGGACCTCACCAGTAGAACCCCAGGCCACCGCCGCCACCGACGCCGCCGTGGTTCGCGTTGCGGCCCTGCCACGAGCCGCGAAGGATGATCGAGACGTTCGAGAAGCCGATCCACTCGAGCTCGGTGCCGAGCTTGACGCCGATGTCGTCGCGGTTCGGTTGGTTCGTCGCCCCGACGGAGATGCCGACGAGCAGGTTCTGCGCGGGCCGCGCTCCGAACCGGATGTCCGAGATCGTGCCGACCTGATCGATCGTGCGCGCCGCGAACGCGAGGTTCGTGTGATCGCGATGACCGATGCGCACGCGCCCCTCGGCGCCGAGGCCGAAGCCCTCCTTGCCGACGCCCGCGATCACCTTGCCGCCCGCCGACAGCGGGAGGTCATCCGCCTCGCCACCGACCTCGATGTCGGCATAGCCGTAGTGGAACCCGGTCTTCGGCAGCGGGCCCTCGAGATCCCAGTTCGCGTCTGCGGAGCCACCCGCGCCGGCGTACACGCCGTAGCCGACGCCGACGGACTGCACCGGGCTGTCGATGCGATATGTGAAGTCGACGTTCGCGGTGATCATGTAGTCGCGGCGATCGCCGTCGCGCGTGTCGAACGTCGCGAAGTCGAGGAAGTCACCGGCGATCTTCACCGACGATTGCCCCGGCCGCGCGCCGAACTGATCCGCGAGCGTGGGCTTCGCGACCGCGATCGCGATCGGCTCCGCGGGCGTCCCGACGGCGAGGCCGGAGCGACCGCTCGGGTTCGAGACCTCGACGAAGTAGTCGATGCCCGGCGGCGTCACCGCCTCGGCGGGGATCGATCCGCGCAGATAGATCTCGTGCTCGCGCTGGAGCAGCACGCGCTTGTACGTGCGAGCGCCGCGCGCGCGATAGTGCAGGAACGCGCTCGCGACGACGCTCGGGTCGTCCATCACGAACACGAGCGGGATGTCCTCTCCCGCCGGCGCGCGCGTGCGCGGCTCGTGACGCACGGAGCTGACGATGTCGCTGCCCGTCGGTGCGCTCGTCGCGCGCATCTGATCGCGGAGGCCGCGCATGACCTCGATGTCCTTGCGAATGCCCTCGGCATACGGCGACGCCGCGCGCATCGACAGGTAGCGCTCCCAGCCGGCGATGCGCGCGTCGAGCGCCTGCCCCGTCTGCGACGCGAACACGCCGAGCACCTCGACGGTCGCCGGGTCTGCGACCGGCGGCGGTGGCCCCGTCGGTGTCGGTGGCGGGGGCACCGGCTTGGTCGCGGGTCGGTCCGGTCGATCGACGAGGATCTCGACGATGTCGCCCATCTTGATCTGATCGACCATCTCTCCGACGACGGCGCGCGACATCGTGCCGCCTGCCTGCGTGACCGTGACCGAGCCGATCGGGATCCAGTCCTCGACGAGCGCGCGCGTGACCGGGTGCTTCAGCTTGATCGGCCGCTTCACGCGCAGCGCGGCGCCCGGCACGACGCCGCGGCTCGAGCCGATGCTGACGTAGATCTCCTGCTGCTCGACCTTCACGACGTTGCCGCGCGCGATCTCGTCCTCGGCGAGCGCCGGCGAGCTCGCGAGCAGCAGCGCACACGCGATGGTTCGCATCCGCATCCGCGTCTCCATCACGGCACCTCCGACCAGAAGTCGCGCCACGCGTCGGGATCGACCTGCGCCGGAGCAGGCTCGTTCGCGGCGGGCTTGGTCGCGACCGGCGGCTTGATCACCGCGGGCGCGGACGTCGCCGGGCGCGTGGGCGGCGGCGCTTCGACGCGGGGCTCGACGTAGGGATCCGACGGCGCGGTCGGCGCCACCGTCGTGGTCACGGGCGCGCGCGGCGCGTTGTTATACGTCTCCGGCCGCGTCCGCCCCGCGAACGTCCCGACCGGCTCGTCGGCCGGCACGAACGGGACCGTCTCCTGCGCGAACAGCGCTTGCTCGCCGCGGCACTCGTTGACGACCGAGTTGCCGCGCACGGCCGACGCGGCGAACGCGACGGCGATGAGGCCGAGGACGACGCCGGCCTCGGGCTCGTCCTGACCGAAGCTACTGAGCGATCCGATACCGAACGCGGTCGCCAGCAAGCCGTCCGCGACGACGAGACCTTTGTTCTCGTCGCACTTCGGTGCGTAGCCCTTGGGACGATTCGGCTTCGGTCCATCGAGGGCGAGCGCGCATCCACTCGTCCCGATCAACGCCAGCCATGCCAGGAGATGACGTGCCACGTGTTGTAGTGAAGCCACAGTGGGCCTCCAAGTCACGGGGACCAACGCAGCACTTCCTGGCAACAAGCACGAATCTCCCGATCCCCTGCCGCTTCTGAGCAACCCCTGCCGATCCATGACCTCCAGCTGCGCACGAGGCAGGGCCCGGCAGATCGCGGATCACGCGGAGCTCACGCGGTCGCTTCGGGTCGCGCGCTCGCGTCGGCCGCCGGCAGCGTCGCGCCGACATCGACCACCCCGAGGCGCGCCACGAGGGCGTGCTCGCCGCGCGGATCGTCGCTGCCCCACACGCCGAGCGCCTTCGCGACCTCGCTCGGCTTCGCGCTGCCCTCGCTCGTCGTGCGCACGCGCACGCGGAACAGCGCCGCGACCGGCCAGTCGAGCGCGTTGCAGACCTTGGCCGCCGCGTCGCCGTCGATGACGCCGATGTCGAGGACGAACGGCCGGACGTCGATCGTCTTCTCGCCGCGCGCGACCTTCGCCTCGCGCTTCGCCACGAGCGCGGCACCGAGGCGTGCTATCCGCGCGGCGTCGAACACCATGCCGTCGCTCGCGGGAAGGATCGCGATGTCGACGGCGTCGATCAGCTTGCCGAGCCCCGGATCGGGTCGCGCACCCGGGGATCCCGGCTGCAGCTTCGCGAACGAGGGGTGTCCGGCCAGCCGGACGGTCTTCACGCTCGCGATCTCGAGCCCGGGCGGACACACCGCCGCCATGCGATCGCGCACCTCGTCGGGATCGAGCTCGACGCGCTCGGCACCCTCGGGGATGTCCCACGACGGAACGCCGCGAACGACGTGCTCGAGATCGACGTCCATCACCTCGCCGAGCGAGGGCACGCCGAGGCCGAGCGCCGGGCCGAACGACAGCCGGGGCTTCGGAGAGAAGCCGCGCGTCATCGCGAGCGGGAGATCCGCGCGGCGGAACGTGCGCGCCAGCAGGCGCACGAGATCGAGGTGCCCGAGGAACGCAGCGCGCCCGACCTTGGCAAAGCGCATGCGATACGTGGTGTACGGCGCGCCGGCACCGTGGTGACCGGCCAGGCGCACGCGCTCCGCACGCTCGGTCTCGCGATCGCGCGACCGGCGCACCTCCGCGACAACGCCATCACGCGCACCGCGATCGCGCGCACCGCGAGCGCTCGCGTCCTCTTCCATTCCGGCGCGCTCGGCCGGCGAGCCACCGCCGCGCTCGCTCACGTCGATCAGCGTCCCGCTCGCATCGACGTCACCGAGCTCGGCGCGGCGCGCGGGGCGCTCCGTGGCGCCCAGCACGCGAAGCGCGACGAGGCGATCGTCGCGCATCTTCGTCAGGTCGCACGCGACGCCGCAGTCGTAGCAAACGAGCTTGCGCTTGTCGGGCTCCGCATCCGCGAGGTTCGTGTGGTGGATCAGCATGCCGGCGACCTTGCCGCACGGCGGCGAGGCCCGACCCTTCATCGCCTTGCGGTACTCGCCGAGGAGGAAGCCGTCCTCGAGGCCGACGTCGATGTGATCCCACGGCAGCCGCGCGTGGACCGGGCGCGTACCGAGGTACTGCGCGACGTCGACGCCGTGCTCGGCGAACGCGGCCTCCCAGCGCTCGATCTCGAAGATCTCTTCCCAGCCGTCGAACCGCGCGCCCGCGCGCCACACCGACTCGATCACGTCGGAGAGGCGGCGATCGCCGCGCGCGAGGACGCCCTCGATGAACGAGACGCCGGCGTGGTGGTGCTTGAGGCGCAGCGAGCGATCGCGGCGTGCGGTGTCGCGAAGCAGCGCTTGCTTGCGCTTGATCTCGGGCGTCGGATCCTGCGCGCACCACTGGAGCGGCGTGTGCGGCTTGGGGACGTGCGAGCTGACGGAGACGGTGACCTCCGCGCGATGACCGACGAGCGAGCGGCCGATCTGCAGCATGCGCAGCCCGGTCTCGACGATGCCGCGCACGTCCTCGTCCTCCTCCGTCGGGAGGCCGATCATGAAGTAGAGCTTGAGGCGGTGCCATCCGCGCGCGAACACCCGCCGCGACGACTCCTCGACGTGCGCCTCGGTGACGTTCTTGTTGACGACGTCGCGCATGCGCTGCGTGCCCGCCTCGGGCGCGAACGTGAGGCCGCTGATGCGCGTGAGCGCGAGCTCGTCGAGGAGATCCTCGTTGAGGCCGTAGGCGCGCAGCGACGCGACCGACATCGACACGCCGCGCTTGCGCAGCTCGCCGGCGAGCTGCTTGACGAGCGGCGTGATGCTCGAGAAGTCCGCGGTCGACAGGCAGGTCAGGCCGGTCTCTTCGTAGCCGGCGTTCTCGGCGCCGCGGATCAGCGAGTCGGCGATCGACGACGGCGAGCGCTCGCGGACGGGCCGGTAGATCATGCCCGCCTGGCAGAACCGGCAGCCCTCGGTGCAGCCGCGCGCGATCTCGACGGACGCGCGCTCGAAGACCGCCTCGGCGTACGGGACCGGCGCGTCGGTCGGGAATGGATACGCGTCGAGGTCCTCGACCATCGCGCGGCTGATGCGCTCGGGAGCGCGCGGATCGAGCGGCGCGCCGACGACGGTCATGCCGGTCGCTTCGTCGACCTCGGTCGCGTAGAGCGCGGGCACGTAGAGCGGAAAGCGCGCGGCGAGCTCGGCGAGCGCGTCGAGGCGCGTGCGCGTGCCGGCGAGGATCTCGCGGCGCAGCGCGGCCCACGCGAGGACGACGGCGGGCAGGAGCTGCTCCGCCTCGCCGATGAACGCGGCGTCGATGAACGCGGCCATCGGCTCGGGATGCGATGCGGTCGGCCCGCCGACGAGGACGAGCGTCGCTGCTTCGTGCTCGCCCGTGCGCTCCACGGCGCGCAGCGGGATGCGCCCGAGGTCGAGCAGCGTGAGCACGTTGGTGAACGTCAGCTCGTACTGGAGCGAGATGCCGAGCACGTCGAACGCGCCGAGCGGGCGCTGGGTCTCGAGCGAGACGAGCGGCAGGTCGCGCGCGCGGAGCTCGGCTTCCATGTCCGTCCACGGCGCGAACGCGCGCTCGCACGCGATGCGCGGATCCTTGTTGAGCAGCGAGTAGATGATCTTCGTCCCGAGGTGGGACATGCCGATGTCGTAGACATCGGGGAACGCGAGGCACACGCGCGCCTCGACCGCCTCGAAGCCGGGGCCGTCCTTGACCACGGCCTGGTACTCGCCACCGAGGTAGCGCATGGGCTTGGCGACGCGATCGATGAAGTCGGCGTAGAGATGACGCATGAGACAGGCCGGAAGCGGGCGGGCACGTATAGCAAAGCCCTTGCTCCGGCGGCTCATTATTGTACGGTCGCGCTCATGAGGCTCGCCGCTTTTCTCAGCCTGGCCCTGCTCGTCGGCTGCAGCTCCGCGGAGTCCAAGCCCGACCAATCCAAGCCCAAGCCGGCCAAGGCCGTGTCGAAGGCCCCTGCCAAGGAACGCACCATGTGGACCGCACCGATCAAGACCCTCAAGGGCAAGGACACGAAGCTCGAGGCCTACAAGGGCAAGGCCCTCCTGCTCGTGAACGTCGCCAGCGAGTGCGGGCTCACGCCGCAGTACACGCAGCTCGAGGAGCTGCAGAAGAAGTACGAGGCCAAGGGCTTCACCGTCATCGGCTTCCCGTGCAACCAGTTCGGCGGCCAGGAACCGGGCAGCGCCGAGGAGATCGAGCATTTCTGCTCGCGGAACTACGGCGTGACGTTCCCGATGATGGAGAAGATCGAGGTCAACGGCGAGCAGCGCCACCCGATCTACAAGGACCTCGTCACGCTCCCCGACGACAAGGGCAAGACGGGCGACATCCAGTGGAACTTCGAAAAGTTCGTGGTGTCCGCCGACGGCAAGACGATCACGCGGTTCTCGCCGAAGACCAAGCCCGACGATCCGAAGGTGGTCGCGGCGATCGAAGCCGGCCTTCCGAAGAAGTAGTCACCGCGCCGCGCGGCGACGCACGAACGCGAACAGGTACAGCGTCTGCGCGAGGCCGAGCGTCGCGATCGTGAGCCACATCGCGCCGTGGTGATCGCCGATCGCGTCGAGGAGCACGCCGCCGGTGAGCGGCGCGAACGCGACGCCGAGCATCTGCGCGAAGCCGATGACGCCGTACGTGCGGCCGCGCTGCGCGGGATCCGCGATCTCCGCCGTCGCGGTCTGATGCGCGGGTGACAGCACGACCTCGCCCATCGTGATCACGAGCATCGCGAGCGCGCAGCCGGCCATGCCGGTCGCGGCGCCGATCAGGGCGTAGCCGATCGTGGTGACGATCGCCGAGTACGGCAGCGCGATCTCGACGCCGACGCGCCGGATCAGCGCGAGCGCGGGGAGCTGCAGCAGCAGCACCGCGCCGCCGTTGAGCGCGTAGATCACGCCGACGTTCGCCTTGGTCAGCGACAGCTCGTCGGTCATGAAGATCGAGAACGTCGCGTACATCTGCGTCTGCAACAGCGCCGCGAAGAACGTCGCGAGGAGCAGCAAGCGGATCGTGCGATCGCGCCACGCCGCGCGGACCGCCTCGCGGAGCGGCGGGCTCGCGACCGCGGCGCCTTTGCGGATCGGATCCTCCATCGGTGCGATGACGAACGCCGCGATCAACATACCGACGGCCGCGATGAAGAACACGGCGCCGTACGGCATCACGATCGTGAGCAGCCCGCCGAGCGCCGGACCGATCGCCCACCCGAGGTTCACGCCCATGCGCTGCAAGCCGAACGCGGCGATCCGCTGCTCGGGCAGCGCGACGTCCGCGACGAGCGCGTACGACACCGGCTCGAAGCAGCCGCGCAGCGCCGAGGTGATCACGAGGTTGATCGCGAGCACCCAGATCGGTGCGTGCAACAGCACCAGCACGCCGAGCAGCGCGATGAACCCGGCGCGCACGAACAGCGACGTCACGATCAGCGGCTTGCGCCCGATGCGATCGGAGAGCTGCCCGGCCCACGCGTTCGACAGCGACTGCGCGAAGTTTCCCGTCAGCGCGACCACGCCGTACAGCCACGCGGGATATCCGCGCGTCTTTACGATGTAGATGCCGAGGAACGTCATCACGAGGGAGAGGCCCATCGTGTTGGCGGTTCGAGCGAACGCGAGCTGCCAGATTCGGCGATCGAGACGGCTGTCGAGCTTCAAGGAACCAGTCCCATTGTACGCGTGCTACAAGGTGTCGCCATGCCGACCCGTCTCGAGCGGACCTATCGCTTCGAAGCCGCGCACTTCCTGCCACGCGTCGCACCGGGACACAAATGCGCGCGAATGCACGGCCATAGCTACACGGTCGACGTGGTCCTCGAAGGCACGGTCGATCCCGAGCTCGGCTGGCTCCTCGACTTCGGCGATCTCGACGCGATCGTGATGCCGCTCGTCGATCAGCTCGATCACCGCGTGCTCAACGAGATCGACGGCCTGTCCAACCCCACGAGCGAGCTGCTCTCGCTCTGGTTCTGGCAGCGCCTGCAACCAAAATTGCCGACGCTCGTCGAGGTCGCGACCTGCGAGACCCCGGGCGCGCGCTGCGCGTACCGCGAGTGATATGGGAGCGAACCTCCGCGTCATCACGCTGAACTTCTGGGGCACCGAGCCGCCGCTCGAGCGCCGCCTCGACCTCGCGATCCGCCAGCTGCGCGCGCTCGCCCCCGACGTCGTCTGCCTCCAGGAGGTGCGCCCCCTCGACGGCAAGGCAGGCCCCACCACGGCCGACACGATCGCCGCGGCGCTCGGCCTCACCGCGCACTACGCGATCGCCTGCGAATGGGACGATCATCCGAAGCTCGCGCCCGGCCAGGAAGGCCTCGCGATCCTCGCGCGCTCGATCCTCGCGACCCGCACGCAGCAGCTGCCCGAGCCGCGCCACGCCGACTCGCGCCTGCTCCTCTCCGCGCAGATCGCGACCGACGCCGACCCCATCTGGGTCCACACCACCCACCTGCACTACCGCCTCGACGACGGCGTCGCGCGCGAGAAGCAAGTGCTCGCCATCGACGCCGCGATCCGCGCGCTGCGCACCGACACCTCGCCACCGCAGATCCTGTGCGGCGACATGAACGCCACCCCCGACAGCGACGAGATGCGCTTCCTGCGCGGCCTCACCACCCTCGACGGCCGGCGCACGCACTTCCAGGACGCGTGGCTCCGCCTGCACCGCGAGCCCGGCCCGACCGACGGACCCGCGCAGGGCATCACGTGGTCGAGCGAGAACCGCTTCACGCGCCCGCTGCGCTCGCTCGATATCGATCGCCGCATCGACTACGTCTACGTGACGTCGCGCAAGAAGGACGGCCGCGGCACCATCCACGACGCGCGCGTGGTGCTCACCGATCGCGACGGCGACGGCGAGGACGCGATCTGCGCGAGCGATCACTACGGCGTGCTCGCCGACGTGCAGGTCGTTCCGAACGCGACCTGATCTCGCGCAGCCAACGTCGCGCAGCATCGTCGCGCAGCATCGTCGCGCAGCATCGTCGCGCAGCCATCGCCGCGCAGCATCGTCGCGCAGCCATCGCCGCGTCATGCGCGCACGCGACGATCGACGGACGTGTCGCGACCGCTACTTCGACTGGAGCGCCGCGATGCGCTCCTTGATCTTCGCGGTGTCCTTCGCGCCCGGAGCCGCGGCCAGGTACGCCTTGAACGACGCGATCGCCTTCGCCTTGTCGCCGCCGAGCGTGTACGCGAGCCCCAGGCCGCGATGCGCGGCGGCATAGCCCGGTGCCGCGGCCAGCGCTGCCTTGTACTCGACGATCGCACCCATCGGATCGCCCGCGTAGAGACGCTTGTTGCCGGCGTCGTACGCGGCGCGCGCCGTCACCATCCCGTCGCTCGCGGGCTGCGCGACCGTCGTTGTCGTCTCGGTCGGAGTCTTCGTCTTGATCTTGTTGGTGCGATTGTTTCGGTTCGTACGAACAGTGGAGTTGGTCCGCGTGTTCGTCGCGGTCGTCGAATTCGTGCGCGGGTTGTCGACCGGCGGATTGTCGACCGGCGGATCGACCGGCGGATCGACCGGCGGGTTGTCGACCGGCGGGTTGTCGACGGGCGGATTGTCGACCGGCGGATTGTCGACCGGGGTATCGCTTCCCGTCGCAGCGCTGTTGCTGCCGTTGTCGACCGGATTGTCGACGGGCGGATCTTCGACGGGCGGGTTCTTCACGACCGGCGGGTCGTTCTTCGCGACGTCGGTCGGCGTGTCCTTCTTCCCGCCGAGCGCGAACACCAGGATGACGACGAGCGCGACCGCGAGCGCGGCGCCGATGATGATCATCGGCTTCTTCGACGAGCCGCGCCGCACGACCGGAAACGAGTCGGTGTCGACATCGCGCTCGCTGCGCGGCTTGTCCCCATCGAACAGCCCGGGCGCCGGCGCCGATGCGGGTGCGGGTGCGGGTGCGGGTGCGAGCTCGGGCGCGGGCCGCGCGACGGGCGCGGGCCTCGATACGACGGGCGGCGGCGGCAACGGAGGCGGCACCGGCGGGGGCGGAGGCAGCACCGCGGGCTCGGCGTTCGCGTGCGACGCGTTCGAGGCTCCACTCCCCGCGCCGTTCGCATCGACCATCACCGGGGAGTTCGCATCGCCCGCACTCGCGTTCGACGTGCCCGCGCTCGCGTTCGACGTGCCCGCGCTCGACGTGCCCGCGCTCGCGTTCGATGTGCCCGCGTTCGCGTTCGATGTGCCCGCGTTCGACGCGCTCGCGTTCGATGTGCCCGCGTGCGACGTGCCCGTGCCCGCGTTCGACGTGCCGGCGTTCGCGTTCGACGTGCCCCCGTGCGATGTGCCTGCGTGCGATGCGTTTTGGGTTGTCGACGCGGTGACGAGGGTCCCGGCGGCCGCCGCTCCGACCGCGTGTGCGGGCGATGTCGTCGATGCAGCCGACGATCCCGGCGACGCCGATGCAGCCGACGATCCCGGCGACGCCGATGCCGCCGACGATCCCGGCGACTCCGATGCTGCTGACGATGGTGATGCCGGCGACGCGGGGACACCGGCGACAGGCGTCTGCGTACGTGCGGGTGGCGTCATCGGCGGACGCGGCGTCGGCGGCGGAGACGATGGCACGCCCGCGGCCGGCGTTTGCGTCCGCGTCGGCGCGACACCCGCGGCCACACCGATCACGGTCGTGCGATGCGCGAGGCTCGGCTCGGACGCGCGAGCCGCGTCGCCGGCGTGCGCGGGCTCGCGAGCGGAATCGCCGGCGTGCGCGTGCTCGGACGCGCGAGCCGAATCGCCGGCGTGCGCGGGCTCTCGAGCGGAATCGCCGGCGTGCGCGTGCTCGGACGCGCGAACCGAATCGCCGGCGCCCGCGGGCTGGGACGCGCGAGCCGCGTTACCTGGCTCCGCACCGACCTCGGTGATGGCGTCCTCCGACGGATCCGCGCCGACGCGCGTGACGGCATCGTCGGAGACATCGGGGGCCGTGGGGGGCGCGCCGATGTGCGCTGACTCGCTATCCGTCTCGAGGATCGGTCCGCGAACCTTCGTGATCGCCTCGTCCGCGACGTTCGCGGGTTCGCTCGCGGCGCGTCGCCCCGTCGCGATCGACGGTTCGCTCCCGGCGCGTCGCGGCGTGACATCCGCGCGCCCCGTCGCGATCGACGGCTCGCTCTGCGCGCGTCTCGACGACGCGACGGACGGCTCGCTCCCCGCACGCTTCGATGGCGCTGCGGCTGGCTCGCTCGGTGCGCGCTTCGACGCGATCGACGGCTCGCTCCCCGCACGCTTCGATGGCGCTGCGGCTGGCTCGCTCGGTGCGCGCTTCGACGCGATCGACGGCTCGCTCCCCGCACGCTTCGACGCGATCGACGGCTCGCTCCCCGCACGCTTCGATGGCGCTGCGGATGGCTCGCTCCCCGCGCGCTTCGACGGCGCAGCAGCCGGCTCGCTCGGTGCGCGTGGTGGCTTCTTCGCGCCGAGCGGCTCGGGCGTCGGCGTGATCTGTCCCGCGAGCGCGGCGATCGGGACGGCGCCGACGTTCGGATCGGCCGGCGGCGTGTCCTCGACGATGTTGTCGGGGATCGACCAGTTCTCGGCCTGCAGCGCTTCGAGCTTCGGCTTGGGTGCGATGACCTTCGCGGGATCGATCGCCGTCGCGGCGACAGGCGTCGGTGGCTCGACGGGGATCGACAGATCGTCGTCGGGCAGCGACCAGCCCTCGGTGTCGGCATCGAGCGCCGCGGAGGGCGGCGGCGGCTTCACGCCGCTCGCGGGGGTCTGCGTGCGAGGTGGCTTCGCGGGCGCGACGAGGTCGGTCGGCAGCGCTTGCGTCGCCTTGTTCGGCGTCGCGGGATGCGCGGGCTTCGCCGGCGCGACGAGGTCGATCGGCAACGCTTGCGTCGCCTTGATCGGCTTCGCCGGCGGCTTGGGTTGATCGGCGCGCGGCGCGTCGGGCGGGCGCTGCGCGCTGGAGACGGGCACGCCCGCCGGCGGTGTACGCGGTGGCGTGCGCGGGGTCGTGTTGCGCGAGACCGGCGTGCCGACCGGCGGTGTCTGCGTGCGCGTGGGCGTCGCGGGTGGCTCGGCGCGCGCGATCGGCGTCCCGGCCACGGGTGTCTTCGCGGGAGGGCGCAGCGGATCGGTCGCGATGCTCGTCGTCGTTCGCGGCGTCGCGGGAGGTGTTGCGGGAGGAGTCGGCGTGCCGGCGGCGGGTGTCTTCGCGGGCGGGCGCAGCGCATCGGTCGCGATGCTCGTCGTCGTGCGAGGCGCGACGGGCTTCGCGGGGAGGTCGGCGCCCGCGTTGCGGACGGTGGGGCCGTCGATGCCGTCGCGCCCGTCCTTGGCGGGCGGGCGAAGGACCGTGCGCGCGATCGTCTGCGTCTTCTTGGATGCGGGGACTGGAGGAGGCGCGGCGGTCTGCTTCGCGAGCTCCGCCATCTTGTCGCCGGCCTGGGGCGTGTGCTTGTCGCGCTCCCACTCCTCGAGATCCATCGCCTCGATCTCGACGAGCTCCTCGCCCTTTGGCTTCGCCGGCTCGGTCACAGCTTCGTCGCCTCCGCGATGACGTCGGCGACGCCCCACACGACGTCCTCCTCGGAGGCGAACACCTTGCTCGCGGCCTTGCGGCGCTTCTTGAGATCGACGTCGAACAGCGTGACGGTCACGCGGATCGTGTCCTTGCGCGGGCCGTTCACGATCTCGGCGAACAGCATCTGGTTCGCGGCGAGCTCCTTGCCGACCGCTTCGTAGCAATCGGCGTTCGCGTCGACGCACTCGATCTGCAGCTGCACGACGTCGAGCGAGACCTTCGACATCTGCGGCTCGTCGAGCCCCTTCACGCGGGCGCGGCGCAGGCGCTCGGTCGCGGCGCGCGCGGCGATCGGATACGCAGGACTCTCCGCGGGCAGCACCGCGAACACGAGCTTGCCCGGCTGGTACACGGGTTTCGGCGGCGGCTTGGGGGGCAAGCAACCCGCAAGGCCGAGACAAACGGCGAGCAGGATCGCCGGGTTCCGGTGATCGTCACGAGCCCTCACGAACGCTCGTGATCTTAGCACGCACCCTCGGGCATCTCCGTCGTCGCTATCATGAGGCGGTAGTTATAGAGTGGCGTCGTGAAGTGGATATGGATCGCGCTGGCGTGCGCGGCATGTGGAGATGGCTCGTCGACGCCACCCGAGCTTCCAGCATGGGATAGGACACTTCCGAGCGCGAGCGTGATGGGGGAGCGACGGGGTATGACCCCGGCGCGCGGCATCGTCCACCTCCACTCTCCCTACTCTCACGACGCCTGCGACAACGACCCACGGCCGGGCGGGACGCCCAACGAGCCGTGCCTGGAGCACCTGCGCGAGGCGCTCTGCACTACGAAGATCGACTACGCGAACCTCACCGATCACGATGACACGATGGCCGACGAGGCCTTCGAGACGCTGTTCAGCATGCGCGGCAGCGACACGCCGATCATGCGCGGCGCCGAGCAGGTCGCCTCGCGCATTCACTGCGCCGATGGCCACACCGTGCAGGTGACGGTCGGCGGCGAGAACGATCTCATGCCGATCATGCTCGATCGTCACGTGACGGGCACCGTCGACGAGCGACACGCGCTCTACAACGGTAACGATGCCATCGCCGCGCAGGCGTATCGCGACGCGGGCGGCCTGGTCTGGGTCGCGCACACCGAGAGCAAGGAGCTCTCGACGCTGCGCGCCGTGCAGCCGGACGGCATCGAGGTCTACAACCTCCACGCGAACATCGATCCGGATATTCGCCGCGACTATCTCGGGCTCGACTCCGCGTCGGCGATCGCGGCCGCGGTCGAGTTCGCCGACACCAACCCCGGCCACCCCGAGCCCGACCTCGCGATGCTCGCGTTCCTGACGCCGAACCAGCCGGCGATCGCGAAGTGGCAGACGCTCCTCGGGGAAGGCCGCCACATCGCGGTGACCGCGGGCAGCGACGCGCACGAGAACGCGCTACCGATCATGCTCGCCGACGGCGAGCGCGGCGACTCGTACCGCCGCGTGCTGCGCTGGTTCGGCAACATCGCGCTCGTCACGGATCCGAGCGACATCGATCAGGTCGAGGCCGCGCTGAAAGCCGGCCGCAACTATGCCGTGTTCGAGATCCTCGGCACGCCGGACGGCTTCGACACCTACGTCACCGCCGGCGGCGCGATCTCCGAGCTCGGCTCGACGGTGTCGGCGTCGGCCGGCGCGGTGCTCCGTGTCGACATACCGACGGTGCGCGGCCTCGATCCATCCTTGCCGCTGCCGGACATCGTCGCCAAGGTATTCTGGATCGACCGCGCCGGCGTCGTGCAGGAAGTCGCGAACGTCAGCGGTCAGACGAGCAGCAATGGACAGGTCAACGTCAACCTCGGAGCGCCCGGCGCGTACCGCGTCGAGATCACGATGGTCCCGCGCCACCTCGGGCCGTACCTCCACGATCTCGGCACCGAGATGGCCAACGTCGAGCTGCCCTGGATCTACACCAGCCCGTTCTATGTCGAATAGCGCGCTCGTCGCGGCGCTGGTGCTCGCGTGCACCGGCTGTCCACGCGGCGGAAGCGATGACTGCGAGCTGAGCTCGGAGTGCGCGTCCGATGAAGTGTGCGGCCGCGACCACGCGTGCACCGATCCGTCGAACGTTCGCGAGGTCACCGTGAGCTGGACCGTGAACGGTGGCGACGCGAACGCGAACAGCTGCGCGCCGCGGCCGGACTTCACGCTGACGTTCCTCGGCAGCGACATCGGCGACGAGCTCGCGTTCACGCCGGTCCCGTGCGCGACCGGTCAGTTCTTCGTCGATCGCCTGCCGAAGCGCTTCCACTCGGTCGAGCTCGGCATCGGCGGCCGCCGCATCGCGATCGCGAGCGACGGCACCGCGATGGGCGACTTCGTTCCGTAGTCACGTAGCGCGGCCGGCGCTGCCTGGGTATGGTCCGCCCGTGGCGACCGTGTCCAGGAGTACTCCCGATTCCAAGCGAATCGAACGCGATGAATCCGATGCCGTGGAAACCACGGCGGAAGAGCTCGCGCCGCTGTATCGCCAGATGCTCGCGATCCGCCGGCTCGAAGAAGCGAGCGCCAAGGCGTACTCGCAGGGCAAGATCGGCGGCTTCCTTCACCTGATCATCGGCCAGGAAGCCGTGTGCGTCGGCGCGATCGCCGCGCTGCAGGAGAAGGACTACGTGGTCGCGACGTATCGCGAGCACGGCCACGCGTACGCGAAGGGCGTCGCCGCGCGGCCGATCCTCGCCGAGCTGTACGGCAAGAAGACCGGGTGCGTGAAGGGCCTCGGCGGCTCGATGCACATCTTCGACAAGAAGACGAACTTCCTCGGCGGCTACGGCATCGTCGGCGGTCACGTGCCGATCGCGGCGGGCGCGGCGTTCGCCTCGAAGTATCGCGGCGACGGCGCGGTCACGCTGTGCTTCTTCGGCGAGGGCGCGTCGACGATCGGCGGCTTCGCCGAGGGCCTCGCGCTGGCGGCGCTGTGGAAGCTGCCGGTCGTGCTGATCTGCGAGAACAACCAGTACTCGATGGGCACGCCGCTGTACCGGTCGCTCGCCGTCGAGGACGTGTCGCTGCGCGCGCTCGCGCACGGCATGCCGCGCGATCGCTTCGACGGCGACGACGTCGTCAAGGTGAAGCGGCGCATCGCCGAGGCGGTCGAGCGCGCGCGCACCACCGGCGAGCCGACGCTCGTCGAGGTCGTGACGTACCGCTTCCGCGGTCACTCGATGTCCGACCCGGGCCTCTACCGGACCAAGGACGAGGTCGAGGAGTGGAAGCGGCGCGATCCGCTCGGGCGCTGCCGCCAGCGCTTGCTCGACGTCGGCTTCCCCGAGAAGGACCTCGAGACGCTCGAGGAGGACGTGCGGCTCGAGATCGAGGACGCGGTGAAGTTCGCGGAAGAGTCGCCGCCCGCCGACGAATACAAGCAGTACGTGATCAAGGAGTAGCCGTGCCGGTCATCAGCTATCGAGAAGCGCTCAACCAGGCGATGCGCGAAGAGATGGATCGCGACCCGAACGTCTTCATCATGGGCGAGGAGGTCGGGCACTACAACGGCGCGTACAAGGTCACGCAGGGCCTCCTGCAACGCTTCTCCGAGCGCCGCGTCGTCGACGCGCCGATCGCAGAGATGGGCTTCGCGGGCATCGGCGTCGGTGCGGCGATGGTCGGGCTGCGGCCGATCATCGAGTTCATGACGTTCAACTTCTCGCTCGTCGCGATCGATCAGATCGTGAACAACGCGGCGAAGATCTTTCAGATGTCCGGCGGGCAGTACAACATCCCGATCGTGTTCCGCGGCCCGAGCGGGCCGGCGGTGCAGGTCGGCTCGCAGCACAGCCAGGCGCTCGAGAGCTATTACGCGCACGTGCCGGGCCTCAAGGTCGTGATGCCGTCGACGGCGTACGACGCGAAGGGCCTCCTCAAGTCGGCGATCCGCGACGACAACCCGGTCGTGTTCATGGAGGGCGAGACGCTCTACAACACGACGTGGGAGGTGCCCGAGGAGGACGTGAAGGGCACCGACGGCGGCTTGATCCCGATCGGCGTCGCCGACATCAAGCGCGAGGGCAAGGACATCACGCTGATCGCGTGGAGCAAGATGGTGTGGACGTGCCTCGACGCGGCAAAGGCGCTCGCGGAGGAAGGCATCGAGTGCGAGGTCGTCGATCCGCGCACGCTGCGGCCGCTCGACGTCGACACGCTCGCCGAGAGTGTCCGGAAGACCGGACGCTGCGTGATCGTCGAGGTCGGCTGGCCCGTGGCGGGCTTCGGCGCCGAGGTCGCGTATCAGATGCAGAAGCTGTGCATGGACTCGCTCGACGCGCCGATCGAACGCGTGACGAGCGACGACGTGCCGATGCCGTACGCGAAGAACCTCGAGGACGAAGTACAGCCGCAGGTCAGCGACGTCGTCGCGGCTGTGAAACGCGCGCTCTACCTCGAGTAGGGCTGGAGTAACTCATGGCGCAAATTCTGGGACTGCCGAAGCTCTCTCCCACGATGGAAGAGGGCGTGCTCGTTCGCTGGACGAAGAAGGAAGGCGACAAGGTGTCGCCCGGTGACCTCGTCGCCGAGGTCGAGACCGACAAGGCGAACATGGACTTCAACATCGAGGACTCGGGGACGATCCTGAAGCTCCTCGTGAAGGAAGGCGACACCGTCAAGCTCGGTGCGCCGGTGATGATCCTCGGCAAGCCGGGGGAAGACACCGCGGCGCTCGAAGCCGAGGCCAAGGGCGGTGGTGGTGGCAACGGCGCGGCGAAGCAAGAAGCGCCGAAGAAGGAGCCACCCGCGAAGGCCGTCGCCGACGGCGAGAAGCCGCCCGCGGCGAAGGCCGGCGCGAAGGGCGACGAGGCGACGGAGAAGAAGCCCGCGGCCAAGGCGACGCCCAAGCCGGACGCGAAGCCCGCGGCCAAGGCGGCGCCCAGGTCCGGCGACGCGCCGAAGTCCGACGGCAAGATCCTGGCGTCGCCGCTCGCGAAGACGCTGGCGATCGAGCTCGGCATCGATCTGCGCACGATCACGGGCTCGGGCCCGGGCGGTCGCATCGTCGAGCGCGACGTGAAGGCCGCCGCGGACGACGACGCGAAGCCCGCGGCGAAGCAAGCCGAGGCGCCGGCGCCGGACGCCGACGAGGGCGAGACGGAGACCGCCCTCGCCGTCCGCCACGCGCGGCAGATGGTCCCGGACAGCGACGCGGACTTCGAGGACATCCCGGCGTCGAACATGCGCAAGCGCATCGCGTCGCGGCTGACCGAGGCCAAGCGCGACGTCCCGCACTTCTACTTGATGCGCAAGCTCGACGCGGCGCCGCTGCTCGGTTTCCGCCAGCGCTTGAACGACCTGCTCGGCGATCGCGGCAAGGTCAGCGTGAACGATCTGATCATCAAGGCCGTCGCGCTCGCGCTGCGCCGCGTGCCCGAGTGCAACGCGAGCTGGGCGGGCGAGAGCATCCATCGGTTCAACCGCGTGCACATCGGTGTCGCGGTCGCGATCGAGGACGGCCTCGTCACGCCCGTCGTGCGCGATGCCGATCAGAAGGGCATCGGCGCGATCGCGGCCGAGGTGAAGGACCTCGCGGAGCGCGCGAAGACCAAGAAGCTCAAGGGCCACGAGATCACGGGCTCGACGTTCACGGTGTCGAACCTCGGCATGTTCGGCATCGAGCGCTTCACCGCGATCATCAATCCGCCCGAGGGCGGCATCCTCGCGATCGGCACCACGGTCGACGAGCCCGTGGTCGACAAGAGCGGCGCGATCGTCGCGGGCAAGCGCATGACGGTGACGATGTCGTGCGACCACCGCGTGATCGACGGCGCGCTCGGCGCGCGTTGGCTGCAGGCGTTCGCCGAGCTGTTCGAGAAGCCGGAGTCGCTCGCGCTATGAGCGAGGCCAAGACCGACGCGCCGTACGACGTCGTCGTCATCGGCTCGGGTCCGGGCGGCTACGTCGCCGCGATCCGCGCCGCGCAGCTCGGCCTCCGCACCGCGTGCGTCGAGCGCGAGAACCTCGGCGGCATCTGCCTCAACTGGGGCTGCATCCCGACGAAGGCCCTGCTCCGCTCCGCCGAGGTGCTCGAGACGTTCCTCCACGCGAAGGACTTCGGCATCACCGTCGGCGACATCAAGCCCGACTTCGCCGCGATCATCGCGCGCAGCCGCGGCGTCGCCGACAAGGTCAGCAAGGGCGTCGGCTTCTTGTTCAAGAAGAACAAGATCGATTCGATCAGCGGCGTCGCGAAGCTGTTGCCGCGCAAGGGCGCGTGGCACCCGCACCAGATCGAAGTGACCGCCGGTGACACGAAGCGCGTGATCGCGACCAAGCACGTGATCCTCGCGACCGGGTGCCGCGCGCGCTCGCTGCCAGGCATCACGATCGACGGCGAGCGCATCATCGAGTACCGCAAGGCGATGACGCTGCCGGAGCAACCGACGTCGATGGTCGTCCTCGGCGCGGGCGCGATCGGCGTCGAGTTCGCGAGCTTCTACCGCTCGCTGGGCGTCGAGGTCACGATCGTCGAGTTCATGCCGCGCCTCGTCCCCAACGAGGATCCCGACATCAGCAAGGAGCTCACCCGCGCGTTCGACAAGCGCGGCATCAAGTCCCTCGTCGGTCACAAGCTGACGAGCGCGACGTCCGACGGCACCAAGGTCGCGATCACGGCCGAGCCCAAGGACGGCGGCACCGCGATCAACCTCGAGGCCGACATCCTGCTCGTCGCCGTCGGCGTCCAGGCGAACACCGAGGACCTCGGGCTCGAGGCCCACGACGTCGCGCTCGATCGCGGCTACATCAAGACCGACGCCGAGAACCGCTGCGGCGACAACCTGTGGGCGATCGGCGACGTGATCGGCCGCGGCCTCGCGCACGTGGCCTCGGCGGAGGGCGTGTTCGTCGCCGAGAAGATCGCCGGCGTGCACGCCGAGCCCGTCGCGTACGACGCGATCCCCGCGTGCACGTACTGCCACCCCGAGATCGCGTCCGTCGGTCTCACCGAGGAGAAGGCGAAGGCGCAGAACGTGCCGATCAAGGTCGGCAAGTTCCCGTTCACCGCGCTCGCCAAGGCGCGCGCCGCGGGCGACACGACCGGCTTCGTGAAGGTGCTGTGGCACGCCGAGACCAGCGCGCTCGTCGGTGCGCACCTGATCGGCCCCGCGGTCACCGACCTGATCGCCGAGCTCACGCTCGCCAAGACCACCGAGGTCAACGCCGAGTCGCTGCTCGCGACGATCCACGCGCACCCGACGTTCGCCGAGACGATCAAGGGTGCGACCGAAGCGGCCCTCGGCCACGCGATCGACCTGTAGCGCTGTCCGAGATTCGGACTCACCCGAGTGGTGGATTTGACCAATTCGCAAATGTAATGGGGTCCGACCCCAGCTCGTCTCGAAAATGGTGGATTCCACCATTTCTGTCCAGCGCGCTGGACGCGTGTCCAGCCGGCGGACAACCGCGCTCGAGTCCGGGGCGTGCTATCGATGATCTGATGTACCGGTGGACCGCGATCGCGCTCGGCGCGCTCGTCGCATGCGCATCGGGCGCCTGCACGCGACCGGCCGATCGCGAGAAGCCGCGCGCGAAGGGCGCCGCGGTCGCGAAGGCGGACGTGCCCGCGCCCCTCGACGCGGCGGCGCTCGGTGCGGAGTCCGGTGCGCAGCCCGGTGCGCCGCCCGGTGCGCCGATCGACGCGGCGCCGACGATCGCGCCCACCGTGCCAACGACGCCGACCGCGAAGCTCGGCGCCGACGATTCCAAGATCGCCCAGGTGGAATTCGCGGGCCGCACCGCCTGCGCGCGACGTGCCGACGGCGCGCTGCGCTGCTGGGGCAGCGCGAACGCACGCGAGGTCGGGAGCGTCGTGCCGTACACGATCGAGGGCGTGCCCGAAGCCGCGGGCATGCACCTCGCGCACGGCGTGCTCGCGATCGCCACGCGCAGCGGCGAGATCGCGCTCGGCCCGATCGCGGTGCCCGCGCAGCCGAAGCTCGAGCTCGTCAGCATCGGCGAAGCGATCGACGTGCGCGTCGACTCGCCCCGTCGAGCGTGGGCGCTGACGCGGACCGGCGACGTGCATCGCATTCAGGACGGCAAGGCCGAGCGCAAGCTGATCAACGTGATCGCGCTGTCGTCGCGCGAGAAGGACTCGCTCGATGCGCTGCACCGCGACGGCACCGTGTCGACGGTGACCGACGGCAAGGTGATCGCGATCCAGGGCATCAAGGATGCCGAGACGCTGTTCGGCACCCGCTGCGCGCACCTCAAGAGCGGCGGCGTCGCGTGCTGGAGTCTGCGCGGCAAGGGCGTCGCGTGGAAGGGGCCGCTCAACGTCGTCGATCGACGCACCGCCGCGGGCAACACGTGCACGCTCGCCGGCTCGGGCGTCGCGTGCACGGGCAAGAACGACGTCGGTCAGCTCGGCACGGGGACGGGAGATGACATCGGCCCGAAGGACGTCGCGAAGATCGTCCCCTTGCCCGGCAAGCCCGTCGCGATCGCGGGCGGCGATCGCGCGTGGTGCGCGGTTCTCGACGGTGGCGCTCTCGCCTGCTGGGGCGCCAACGACGGCGGTCAGCTCGGGGACGGCACGCTGATCGATCGCGCGACGCCCGTCGTGATCGCGGGCGCCTCGAGCGCGACCGCACCGGCCGCGCCGAAGCCAGGCGAGGAGCCCGTCGCCGAGGCCGGCGTCGCGATGGGCTGGGACGATCTGCCGAAGGGCTGCACGAAGCCCGCGACGATTCCGCGCCCCGACGGCACGCCGATCGCCGTCGTGTCCGCGTACGCGGTCAGCCGTCCGGGCCGCGACGAGCTGTGGTTCGCGGACTTCAAGATCGTCGCGGGCGGCTATCGCAAAGGACATGTCGTCGCGCGCGGCACGCAGATGGCCGTGGTCTACACGCTCGAGGGCAAGAAGATCGAGCGCGGTCGCTATCGCGGCATGAAGGGCTCGCGCACCGCGACGGTCGCGCTCGGAACGCTCGGCGCGCCACCGCCCTCGCCCGCCGATGTCCTCGTCGAGAAGGTGGAGGACGGCTGGATCTGCGGGACGATCCTCGACCCCGACGACGCGAAGCAGCGCGCGCCCTTCGCCGCGAAGATCACGAAGCCGCGCTACGGCGACTGAGCGCAGCGACGCGATGATCGCCGGAGCGCATCACTCCGCGCTCGGCGCCGCGAAGCGCCGCGCGATGCGGTACGCGAGCCAGCCGATCGCCCAGCACGCGACCGCGGGCGCCACGAAGAACACGAGGCCCGCGGGGTTGCCTCGCGTGCTCGCGCCCTCGCCCCAGAACCCGAGCCCGAAGCCGAGACCTCCCAGGGCGCCGGCAACGATGCCGAGGACCACGAACGGGATCAGCGTGTAGGCCCGGAGCCGTCGGTCGCGCGTGATGTCCATGACGAGCTCAACCTGGTGCCGTGCGTCGTCAGCGGCAAGTGCGATCGCCCGCCCCACGGTCGATCGCGCACCATGTCGCACGGCGACATGCGCGACGCCGCACGTTGGAGGCCCCGTTCACTCCGTCTGCAGCGCCTCGATCTCGGGCTCGCCCGGGCACTCGCCGGGGAGGTGGATGCGCGCGACCACGCCGTTCCAGAAGCTCGATTTCCCGTCGACGATGATCTGCGACCTGTCGGCCGACTCGCGGAACGTCAGCTCGGAGGGCTGCCAGCGGTGCGCGTACATCTCGCCGAACGGCGCGAGCAGGTGCAGCGCGCCGCACGCCTCGAGCGCGATCTGGTAGCTCGTGTTCGGCACGTCGTGCGGGCCGATGCCGTGGATCGGGATCAGCACGATCTGTCGCCCGGCGACCTGCACAATCTCGGCCGCGTCGGGCCCGCGGAACATGCACTCGGTGAAGTTGTAGTCGGTCTCCGACTGGGTGCCCTCGCCCTCGTCGATGCGCTTCTGGATCTCGTCGAGGTGCTGCTGCCCCGCGCGCTTCTCGGCGGCGGTGCACGCGCCGGTGCACTCGCCCTCGATGGTCTCGCTGCCGAGCTTCGCGCCGCTCGCGTCGGTGAGCGTGACGATCACGTCGTGCAGCGCGCACTCCTGCCGCATGCCGCGCGACTTCTCCTTCGCGACGAGCTTCGCGCCCGCGAGCGGCGGTGCGGCCGGCGGTGCGGGGCCGAGGTCGGGCGGACAGATCGTCTTCGCGAGCGTCGCGCCGAAGCCGGGCGGCACCGGCTGCGTGCTCGCGCGCAGCCAGATCAGCGTGTAGTCCGCGAGCGGTCGCTTGCCGGCCTTTGCCTTCGCGAGCGCGGCGTCGATCGAGCCGGCGCGGCGCGCGACCGCGTCCGCGAGGCGCGGGTCCTTCTCGAGCGCCTCGATGTCCTTCGTGACGCCCGCGTGGCCCGCGAGCTCGTACGTGGCCTCGAGCCGACCCTGCGCGTACTCGGGCGCGAGCTCCTTCTCGTAGCGAGCCTTGATCGCCTCGTACAGCGGCGCGAGCTCCGGGCCGCGTCCGAGGCGAGCCGCGCGCCGGAACAGGTCGCGCGGAGAGAACCACGTCAGCGCGCGATCGGGCGCCTTCGCGAGCTCGCCGAGCACGACCTGCATCGCCTCGTCGATCGGGCCGCGCCGGCGCAGCGCCACGTCGAGCCACGCGCCCGCGACCTTGAGGCGATCCTCTTCCTTGGTCGCCGCGATCACCGCCTTCGCGTCGGCGACGCGATCGATCGCGACGAGCGCGCCGACCTGCTCCTCGGGCCCGCGCGACGACGTGCTCTTCGAGGCGACGTCGTCGTAGAAGCGCGCGGCGCCCGCCTTGTCGCCGGCGAGCGCGCGCTCGCGCGTGATCTCGAGCTCGTCGCCGGCGAAGTCCTTCGGCTCGACGGGCAGGCCGGCGCGCATCCGCAGCGGACCGTGGTGACCGAACTGGATGAGGTCGCGATCGGACAGCGCGTCGATCGCCGCGAACGTCGCGATCAGCGCGTCGCGATCGTTGCTCGCCGTGTACGCGTCGACCGCATCGGCCAGCACGAGCGCCACCGGCGTCTCGCCATCGAGCTTCGCGCGCGCGAGGGCCGTGTCGACGGCGCGGCGGATCAGCGCCGGCGGCGCGAGGTTCTCGCCGAGGACGGACAGCACCTCGCGCGAGCTCTGCGAGTCCTGCAGCAAGCACGCGAGCACGGCCCGCGACTCGGCCTCGGTGATCGGCGCGTCCACCGGGGCGGCGACCGCGGCGTCCTTCACGAGGGGCGGCGGCGGTGGCTGGTCGCCCCCACAGCGACAGCCGGCCACACCGACGAGCACCAGCGCGATCGCACCCCGCATTGGTAGATCTACTTTCCCTCGTTATGAGTTTCCGTACGACCCCCGTGGAA
>CAZUAR010000031.1:0-148364 GCA_964617845.1 uncultured Kofleriaceae bacterium
GTCGGACATCGCGTTCTGCCATGCCGCCCGATCGGCACGATCGGGACGAGGTGAGCGCGAGCCTCGTGACGAGGCCTCTCGGGTCGCCACATCCACCCGTCTTCGATCACGAAGGCATCGCACGAAGCCTCGCGCGCGACGACGTGGGGCCGCGCGCACGGTGTCGTCGATCCGCGTGACCAGGCGTCGGAGATCGACTCGCCATCACGCAAACGTCAGTTCCACTCGGGGCAGCTCGCCGATGCATCAGCGCTCTGGCAGCAAGTCGGCCCTGGGCTCGTCGTCGGACGCTACGCGTGGCTCCCGAGCGGCGGCATGGCAGACGCGATGTCGCACGTCGACCATTCCTCGACACGCGGGTGACAGCTGAGGATCACGTGCGAGCTCCGTGACGAGGCTGGCGGGGCCCACCCGTCTTCGATCACGAAGGCATCGCGCGAAACCTCGCGCGCGGCGACGTGGGGCCGCGCAAACGGTGGCGTCGATCCGCGTGACGAGGCGTCGACTCGCCCATCACGCAAACGTCAGTTCACTCGGGGAAGCTCGCCGATGCATCAGCGCTCTGGCGGCGGGTAGGCGCTGGGCTCATCGTCGGACGCTACGCGTGGCTCCCGAGCGGCGGCATGGCAGACGCGATGTCGCACTCGACCATTGCTCGGCACGTCGGGGGACGAGGCGAGGATCACGTGCGAGCGTCGTGACGATGGCGAGATCCGCGCAGGACAGCGACGCCGATGCGGGCCCCGCAGGAGCGACACGCTGCCGCGACCGCGCTCCGTGGCGTGCGATGTGCCCGCCTCCGCGCGCGAAGCGCTAGAGTGCGCGTATGGAACGCGCGCGCGTGCTCGAGCTCTTGCGCGCGCACGGCTGGAACGCGACGAGCTTCCAGATCCTCGAGCCGGGCTTTCAGTACTTCTTCGCGGGCGATGCGGTGGTGGGCTACGTCGACACCGGATCGGCGTGGGTGGCGGCGGGCGCGCCGATCGCGCCGCCCGAGCGGGTGCGCGAGGTGAGCGATGCGTTCGTGGCGGCCGCGAAGCAGGCGGGGCGGCGCGCGAGCTGCTTCGGGACCGAGGAGCGGTTCTCCGAGATCACGCAGTGGCCCGCGATGCGCATCGGCGATCAGCCGGTGTGGAACCCGGCGAGCTGGGCCGAGGTGGTCAAGAGTCGCAAGAGTCTGCGCGAGCAGCTGCGGCGGGCGCGCGCGAAGGGCGTGGTCGTGCGTGCGGTCGGCGTGGACGAGCTGGCGCCGGGCACGGAGCTGCGCGCGCAGATCGACGAGCTGATCACGAGGTGGCAGGCGTCGCGGCCGATCGCGCCGATGGGGTTCCTCGTGCAGATCGATCCGTTCACGTTCGTCGAGGAACGGCGCTACTTCGTCGCCGAGCGCGAGGGCCACGTGGTCGCGTTCCTCGGCATCATTCCGATCTTCGCGCGTGGGGGCTGGTTCTTCGAGGACTTCCTGCGGGACCCGGAGGCGCCGAACGGAACGATCGAGCTGCTCGTGGACGCGGGCATGCGGGCGGCGGCGGCGGAGGGCGTGCCGTTCGTGACGCTCGGGTTGGTACCGCTCGCCGGCGACGTGAAGCCGTGGCTGCGGGCGACGCGGAAGCTGGGGCGCGCGTTGTACGACTTCGACGGGCTGCGCGCGTTCAAGGCGAAGTTCGAGCCGAGCGGATGGGATCCGATCTATCTCGCGCATCCGCCGCGTACGAGCTCGATGGTCGCGCTGTTCGATACGCTGCGTGCCTTCGCGCGCGGCGGGCTGTTGCGGTTCGGGCTGGAGACGTTTCTGCGCGGGCCGGCGATCGTCGTGCGCGCGATCGCGGCGCTGCTCGTCGTGTGGACGATCCTGCTCGCGCTGCCGATCGGGGCGCGATTCTTTCCGTCGCATGCGTGGCAGTACGGATGGGTCGCGTTCGATGTGGCGCTCGCGGCGTCGCTGTTCGTGCTGGCGCGGAGGTGGACACGGCCGCTCGCGAACGTCGTGGCGGGGGCGGTCACGCTGGATGCGATCGCGACGGTGGCGCAGGGCCTCATCTATAACGTGCCCCGCCGGGCGGGTCCGTTCGATCTCGTGGTGATCGCGATCGCGATGCTGGCGCCGACGCTCGCTGCGTTGATGCTGTGGAACGCGCGCGCGGTTCGCGCGGGTTGAAGTATCAACGGCGCATGATCGACTGGATACCGGAACCGTTACTCGAGATTGGCCCCGGAGACCTCGCCTGGTGGCAATGGATCGCGCTCGCGCTCGCGGTCCCGTTGTCGATCCTGCTCGGGCGGATCGTCGGCGGCATCATCCGCGTCAGCGTTCAGAGGTTCACGCGCAAGACGGCAACGTCGCTCGACGACGAGATCACCGATGCGTTCATGCGGCCGTTCCGGCTGTTCTGCACGCTGGCGTTGCTGCGCATAACAATTCCATTCCTCGAGCTTCACGCGGAGGCGCGCCGGATCTCGATGAACGTGTTGCGCGTCATCCTCGCGATCGCGGTGGTGTGGAGCGTGCTGCGTACGATCGACGTCCTGGCGACCCGCATCGGGCGCGCGAGCTGGGCGGTGGCGAGGCCATCGTCGCGCTCGGTGATCATGCTGTTCTCGCGCGCGGCGAAGGTCGTCGTCGTGGTGATCAGCGTCATCGGCGTGCTCGGGAGCTTCGGCCTGCCGGTGTCGAGCGTGCTGGCGGGTCTCGGCATCGGCGGCATCGCGCTCGCGTTCGGTGCGCAGAAGACCGTCGAGAACCTGTTCGGTGCGGTCGCGATCGGCGTGGATCAACCGCTGCGCGAGGGCGACTTCGTGCGCATCGACGACACGGTGCTCGGCACGGTCGAGGCGGTCGGGCTGCGCAGCTCGAGGATCCGCACGCTCGATCGCACGGTCGTCACGCTGCCCAACGGGAAGCTGTCGGACGCGCGCATCGAGACGTTCGCGGCGCGAGACCGCTGCCGGCTGGCGACGAAGGTCGGGCTCGTCTACAGCACCACGTCGGCGCAGCTCCGCACGATCCTCGAGGGCATCGAAGGCAAGCTGCGCGCGCACCCGCGGATCTGGCCCGAGGACATCGTGGTGCGCTTCGCGGCGCTCGGCGAGTCGTCGCTCGATCTCGAGGTCATCGCGGTGTTCGTGACGACCGACTTCAACGAGTTCCGCGTGTTCCGGCAGGAGGTGCTGTTCGCGATCATGGAGATCGTCGAGGGAGCGGGATCGTCGTTCGCGTTCCCGACCCGCACGGTGCACCTCGAGAACGCTAGCCAGGACCGTCGTTGATCGCGCGGTCGATCTTCGTCTTCAGCTCGACGTAGCGGCGCAAGAAGTCGTAGTGCCGCTCGCGGAACGCCTGCGTGTAGCGGCGCTCGCGCGCCTTGATGCGCCACGCTTCGGCGAGGTCGTCGAGGCGATCGACGAGCTGCTTCGTCTCCGAGAACGGGCTGACCAGCACGCGCGTGCCGGTCATCTCGACGAGCTCGACCTTGCCGTTCTCCGACGGGCCGAGGAACGTCAGCACGACCGTGTCCGGGTTCTGGTTGCGGATCGTGCGCGCGATCGTGGTCGCGGGGAGGTCGCTGATGTCCTCCGCGATCATCGCGTAGTGGAAGCCGTGCGACATGCGATCGAGGCCTTCTCCGCCGCTGGTGGCGTGCGTGAACGAGAAGTTCTTCGGGGCGGCCTCCGAGATCGAGGTGAAGAAGTCGTCGACCTCGTCGATGACGAGCACGCGAAGGTCCTCGAGGGCGCTCGGCTTCTTCGTGTCCTTGCCGGCGGCCTTGTCGGCGAGGTCGATCGCGCGGCGCTCGGTCTCCATGAAGCGCTGCAGGAACTCCTCGTGAACGCCGCGCACGTCGACGAGCACCGAGTCGACTTCGCGCTTGCCGACGGAGCGTCCCGCCGCATCGAGCACGCGATCCTTCAGGTACGCGACGGACTCGGGCGCCTTGAGGATCAGGTCGATCGCGCCGGCGCGCACCGATTCGACCGCGTCGTCGTACGAGCGGCGCGGGGTCATCGCGATGATCATCGAGGTCGGCGAGCGCTCCTTGATCGCGCGGATCGTGTTGATGCCGCTCGCGGGCGCGGGCGTGTCGATGTCGACGAGCGCGACGGAGAAGAACTGGCGATCGACGAGTCGCAGCGCGTCCTCGGCGCTCGCCGCGCATGTCACGTGGAGGTTGGCTTCGGACAGGAGCTGGGTGATGCCGGCGTGCACGCCCTTGTCGGCGTCGAGGACGAGCACCTCGATGCCGACGAGCGAGACGACCGAGGTCTGTGTCCGGTACGAGCCCGAGGTCGACGATTCCGTGTTGGTCATGCGAGGCCTTCGGTCAGCAGATAGACGCCCGCGCCGGCGAGCGCGAGATCGATGACGAGCACCGTGATGATCAACCCCCAGCGCCGTCGCGGTGGCGGCGTGATCGATGGATCGGAGTACGCGGGCGCGGGTTGGCGCCGAGAGACGGACGGCACGCCGTTCGACTTCGTGCGCGGCTGACTGGGCGTTCCCTGCGGCGTGGGCGCGGGCGGCTGCGTGCCCGCGCGCGGAGGGATCGATGCGTTCTGTGGAGGGATCGAGTTGTTCTGCGGAGGGATCGAGTTGTTCTGTGGCGGCACGCTCGCAGGGGCGTACGGCGCGGCGCCCGGCGCGTAGTTTTGCGGTGGCACGCTCGCGGGTCCCGGCGCGTAGTTCTGGGGCGGCACGCTCGCGGGGCCGGACTGATAGCTCTGGGGCGGGATGCTCGCCGGACCCGACGCGTAGTTGTTCTGGGGCGGGATGCTCGCCGGGTTGTAGTTCTGGGGCGGGATGCTCGCCGGGTTGTAGTTCTGGGGCGGGATGCTCGACGGCCCCGAGGTTGGATAAGGCGCGTCGTCCGAGATCTTTTGTGTAGGCGCGACCAGCCCGCTCGACTGCATGCGCGCGCCGCAACCCCCGCAAAACCGGGAGTCCGGCGTGTTTTCGGTGCCGCAGTTCGCGCAGCGCATTCCGCGACAAGCGTATCCCAGCGCACGCGCCGCCGCGACTAACTCGGCCGGATCCGACGGAGGGGCGTGTGATACCCTTTTCGCTGGGAGTCGATGAGTCAGATCCTCGATCGAGTGCTCGCTGCTGCCCGCCAGCTCGGGGCGTCAGACGTGCACCTGAAGGCAGGACTTCCGCCGATCTTCCGGATCAAAGGCGACCTGCGAACGGTGCGCGACGTGCCCGCGCTGACACGCGAGGCGATCGCGCAGTTCGCGGTACACATGATGAACGATCGGCAACGCGAGGAGTTCGAGACGAACCTCGACATCGACCTCGCGTACGGCACGCCGGACGGCGTCCGGTACCGCGTGAACATGTTCCAGCAGCGCGGATCGGTCGGCATGGTGCTGCGCTTGATCCCGCCGGAGGTGCCGCCGTTCGATCGGCTCAACCTGCCGCAAGCCGTGCTCGATCTCGCAAACAACAGTCGCGGCATCGTGCTGGTCACTGGGGCAACGGGCTCCGGCAAGTCGACCACGCTCGCCGCGATGATCGACTACATCAACACGCAGAGCGCGTATCACATCGTTACCGTCGAAGATCCCATCGAATACACGTTCCGCGACAAGCGGTCGGTGCTCAACCAGCGCGAGATCGGCTTCGACACGATGTCCTTCGCCCGCGCACTACGAGCCGCACTTCGCCAGGACCCGGACGTCATTCTCGTCGGCGAAATGCGTGATTTCGAGACCGCGCAGATCGGCATGACCGCTGCAGAGACTGGGCACTTGGTCCTGTCGACCCTCCACACCGTCGACGCGACCGAGACCATCAGCCGCATCATCTCCATGTTCCCGATCCACCAGCAGCAACAAGCCCGGCTCACGCTCGCGAGCGTGCTGCGGGGCGTTATCTCGCAGAGATTGCTGCCTCGCGCGGATGGCAAGGGCATGGTCCCGGCCCTCGAGATCATGGTCAACACCGAGCGCGTCCGCGAGATGATCGAGGACCCGCACCGCACCCGCGAGATCAAGCAGGCCATCACGGAAGGCCTCCATCCCTACGGAATGGTGTCTTTCGACCAGAGCCTGGCGGCCCTGGTGAAGCAACGACTGGTCACCTACGAGGAGGCGGTCAAGCACTCGACCAGCCCCTCGGACTTCGCGCTGCTGTTCCGCGGAGTCTCGGCCAGCGCAGGATCGTGGCGCAGCAACGAACCCGGTGGCATCACTCAGAGCGCCCCCGAGACCAAACCCGGAGCCAGCAATGACGAGTTCGAGATCGAGAGCTTCGATAAATAAGCTGCTGGCACTGCTGGTGATGCTCGGCGTCGCGTTCGTGCCTGCGATCGCGGAGGCAGGCCGCAAGCGTGTCGTCGTCCTCGACCTCGACGGGCCGAAGGCGGAGAAGTTCCACGAAGACCTCGTGAAGCTCCTGAAGAAGACGCACACGGTCGTGCCGACAAAGAAGTGGATGTCGACGGCCGAGGACCTCGGCGCCGACAAGCTCACGGACGGCAACATCAAGAAGGTCGCGAAGAAGCTGAAGATCGACGCGATCGTCACGGGCAAGATCGAGAAGCGCCGCAGCGACTACATCATCCAGCTGAAGATCCGCGCGGGAAAGACGGGCGCGGTCACCGGGCAACGCATCGACACGTCGTCCGAGGGCCCGCGCATCGACGCGAAGGCGGCGACCGATCTCAAGAACGAGCTCGTCGCGGCGATCGACACGATGAAGGCCAATCGCGGCGGCGGCGATGACGACGAGGAAGAGGAAGAGGAAGACCGGCCGAGGAAGAAGGACTCGGCCGACGACGAAGAGGACGAGGAAGACGAAGAAGAGGAAGAGGAGCCCAAGCTCTCGAAGAAGGAGCTCGCCGCGCAGAAGAGGAAGGAAGAGGCAGCGCGCAAGAAGGCCGAGGCCGAGGAGCGCAAGGCAGAGGAGCGGCGCAAGAAGGAAGAGGCGCTCGCGAAGAAGGAAGAAGACCGGCGCAAGAAGGAAGAGAGGAAGAAGGCCGCGAAAAAGGACGAGGAAGAAGCGGAAGAGGAAGAAGAAGAAGAAGAGGACGACACGAAGGCCGCCCTCAAGACGAAGAAGGACAGCGAAGAAGAGGAAGAAGAAGAAGAAGAGGAAGACGAGCCCAAGAAGAAGGTCGCCGCGCGCGACGGCGACGAGGAAGAAGAAGAGGAAGGCATCGAGGCGAGCGCGGAGGAGTCCGACGAGGGCGTGAACAAGCTGTCCGTGGGCGAGCGTGCGGTCGAGGCGATCGCGGGCATCTCGTTCAACGCGCGGCGGATGAAGTTCACGTACCAGTCGGACCTCGAGAACCATCCGCCGCCGTACAACGGCGTGCCGGTCGCGGGTGTCGTCCTCGATGTCGCGGTGTTCCCGCTGGCGTTCGGCCACAAGAACAAGTCGATGCTGAAGAACATCGGCGTGACCGCGATGTACGACAAGGTCCTGCTCATCAACTCGAAGTCGGATCCCGACGGGCCGGGCGGTAACGCGCCGGTGACGTTGCCGACGTCGCAATCGCGATGGACCGTCGGCGCGCTGTTCCGCTACCCGGTGAGCAAGCTGTTCACCGTCGGCGCGGGCCTCGAGTACGGCAAGCAGACCTTCACGATCAAGCCGGCCTCCGGCGTGTCCCCCGGCATCCCGAACACGGCGTACTCGGCGATCATGCCGTCGGTGTTCGCACGGATCACGCTCGGCAAGCTGATCGTCGGTCTGGACGCGACGTACCTCAGCATCGGCAAGGCGGGTCAGATCGAGAACTCCGACCAGTATGGCCCGGCGAGCAAGAACGGCTTCGAGGGGCAGCTCTCGATCGACTACATGCTGAAGAAGTACTTGTTCGCGCGCGTCGCGTTCCGTGGCGAGGCCATCGGGTTCACGTTCACCGGCACGGGTGCGATGGCGACGAACCGCGATATGGACCCCGAGAAGGACGTGTTCGGCGCGAGCGACAAGTACTTCGGCGGCATCGCCACCGTCGGCTACCTGTATTGAGCGTGGTAGGTTGCCTTCGTCATGAAGGCGTCCGACGTCCGTAAAGCGTTTCTCGAGTTCTGGAAGAGCAAGGGCCACGAGGTGGTCGCGTCGAGCTCTCTCGTTCCGGCCAACGATCCGACGCTGCTGTTCACGAACGCGGGCATGGTCCAGTTCAAGGACGTGTTCACCGGCGCCGACAAGCGGCCGTACAAGCGCGCGACCACGTCGCAGAAGTGCGTGCGCGCCGGCGGCAAGCACAACGACCTCGACGAGGTGGGCAAGACGCCGCGCCACCACACGTTCTTCGAGATGCTCGGCAACTTCTCGTTCGGCGACTACTTCAAGGAAGACGCGATCGCGGGCGCGTGGGAGCTGTTGACGAAGGTCTACAACATCGACACGTCGCGCATGTGCGTGACGATCTTCGGCGGCAACGATCCCGAGCTGCCCGGCGTCGACGCCGACGACGAGGCGCGCGCGATCTGGAAGCGCGTGACCGGCTTTGCCGACGAGCGCATCATCGGTCTCGGCAAGAAGGACAACTTCTGGATGATGGGTGATACGGGCCCGATGGGTCCGTGCACCGAGATCCACTTCTATGGTGCGGGCACGCCGACCGCGTGGCCGACGCAGGATCCGGCGAGCTGGAAGGGCTGGCTCGAGATCTGGAACCTCGTGTTCATGCAGTACGAGCGGCGCACCGCGGGTGGGCAGCTGTTCCCGCTGCCGGCGCCGTCGATCGATACGGGCGCGGGCCTCGAGCGCGTGACGAGCGTGGTGCAGGGCGTGAAGTCCAACTACGACACGGACCTGTTCACGGGGATTCTTCAGACCGCCGCGGAGCTCGCGAAGAAGACGTACGGCAAGGACGAGAACGCGGACACGTCGATGCGCGTGATCGCGGACCACGCGCGGTGCTCGGCGTTCCTGATGGCGGACGGCGTGCTGCCCGACAACACCGGGCGCAACTACGTCCTGCGCCGCATCTTCCGGCGTGCGGTGCGGCACGGAAAGCTCCTCGGCATCGAGCAGCCGTTCATGCACGTCGTCTGCGAGCGCGTCATCGAGGAGATGAAGGGGCAGTACCCCGAGCTCGCGGAGCGACGCGGCGTGATCACGACGAACGCGCTCGAGGAAGAGAAGCGCTTCCGCAAGACGCTCGCGAACGGCCTCGATCTGCTCGACGAGGAGTTCAAGTCGATGCAGCCCGGCGGCACGGTGCCGGGCAAGACGGTGTTCACGCTGTACGACACGTTCGGCTTCCCGTGGGACCTCACGGAGATCGTGGCGAACGAGCGCGGCTACTCGATCGACAAGCTCGGCTACGACGAGGAGATGGCCAAGGCGCAGGAGCGCAGCAAGTTCAGCGGCTCGGATCAGGAAGCGATCGCGGGCGACGTGCGCGCGCTCGCGAACGAGGTCGGCGCGACGAAGTTCCTCGGCTACGAAGGACGCGGCACGAGCGGCGAGGGCGTCGTGAAGGCGATCCTCGGCGGTGGCGTGCGCGTCGACAGCGCGGCCGCGGGCACGAAGGTGCAGCTCGTGTTCGATCAGACGCCGTTCTACGCGGAGTCCGGCGGACAGATCGGCGACACCGGCGAGGTGCGTGGGCCCAAGGGCCGCGTCGCGATCAGCGACACGAAGAAGCCCGCGGGCGACGTCCACGTGCTGTTCGGCGAGGTCGTCGAGGGCACGATCCACATCGGCGACAAGGTCAGCTTCACCGTCGACGACGATCGCCGCGAGCGCATCCGGGCGAACCACTCGGCGACGCACCTGCTCAATCACGCGCTGAAGAAGGTGCTCGGCGACCACGTCGCGCAGAAGGGCTCCCTGGTGTCACCGGATCGCCTGCGCTTCGACTTCGCGCACGGCAAGCCGATGACCGAGGACGAGAAGCGTCGCGTCGAGGACATCGTCAACGCCGAGATCCGCGCGAACGCGGACTCCGTCGTCGAGACGCTGCCGATCGAAGAGGCGAAGCAGAAGGGCGCGGTCGCGATGTTCGGCGAGAAGTACGGCGACGTCGTTCGCGTCGTGCATATCGGACGCGAGTCGCTCGAGTTCTGCGGCGGCACGCACGTGCGGCGCGCGGGGGACATCGGGCTCATGAAGATCGTCAGCGAGAGCGGCGTCTCGCAGGGCGTGCGGCGCATCGAGGCGGTCACCGGCGCGGGCGCGCTCGAGTACGTGCGCAAGCTCGAGGACGAGCTCGGCAAGACCGCCGCGCAGATGAAGGCGCCGCTGTTCGAGGTCGCGGCGCGGTACGAGAAGTCGCGCGAGGACGTGAAGGCGCTCGAGCGCGAGATCGAGAAGCTCAAGCAGAAGCTGGCGTCGGGTGGCGGTGGTCGCGACCTCATGGCCGAGGCGGTCGTGATCAAGGGCATCAAGGTGCTCGCGGCGGCGATCGACGTCGACGACGCGAAGGTCCTGCGCGACACCGGCGATCAGCTGCGCGACAAGCTCGGCTCCGGAGTCGTCGTGCTCGCGGGGATGGGCGGCGGCGAGGTGAAGCTCGTTGCGATGGTCACCAAGGACCTCGTGGGCAAGGTGCAGGCGGGAAAGCTCCTCGGCGAGATCGCGCAGCAGCTCGGCGGGCGCGCCGGTGGGAAGCCGGAGATGGCGCAGGGCGGTGGCAAGGACGCGGCGGCGGTGCCCGCGGCGCTCGCTGCTGCGCGCAAGTGGGTGGAAGAGCACGCGTAGAGGCGTCGACGCGCCTGTACGGAGTGCGGGCCATGCACGCCTACATGGACCTGCGCTAGTGTTGCGCTTCGTCCGTGTGGAGGCCTGAGCGAATGATGAAGAAGATCTTGGTAGCAATGCTGGTCCTGGGGACCGCGGCACCGGCGATCGCGGATCGGTGGGAGCGACGTGATCGTCGCGACGACCGTCGCGAGCGCCGCGAAGAGCGTCGCGAGGAGCGTCGCGAGCGTCGCGAGGATCGTCGCGAGGATCGCTGGGAGCGTCGGGAAGACCGTCGCGATCGCCGTCGCGCGCACCGTGCGCCGCCCGCGCTGCGGCAGGAGCGGTGGACGCGACGTCCCGGCCACGTGTGGATCAGCGGCCACTGGGACTGGAACGGCGATGACTACGTGTGGGTCAGCGGACGCTACGAGCGCGAGCGCCGTGGCTATCGCTGGCGCGAGCCGCGCTGGGTGATGCAGGACGGCGTGTATGTCTCCGTCGACGGCGGCTGGATCTCGGTCGGTCCGACGAGCGCGCCGCCTCCGCTGCGCGTCGAGCGCTACGGCAACCGCGCTGGCTATGTCTGGGTGCGCGGCAACTGGAACTGGCAGGGAGACCAGTGGGTCTGGGTGCCGGGTCACTACGAGCGCGCGCGTCGTGGTTATCGCTATCGCGAGCCGCGGTGGGAAGAGCGCGATGGCGCGTGGATCTCGGTGCAGGGCAGCTGGGAGATCGGAAACTAGGCTCGCGCCGTCGATCGCATCGCGATCGGTAGCGTGACCACGGCCTCGGCTCCGCGACCCACCTTGCGGTTGCGCAGCACGAGGCTGCCGCCGTGCGCCTCGGCGATCTGTCGAGCGAGCACGAGGCCGATGCCCGAGCCGTTCGGCTTCGTCGTGAAGAACGGCACGAACAGGTTCGCGGTGTCGGCGACGCCGTGGCCATCGTCCTCGACGACGAGGGCGATCGAGTCCTCCGACGTCGTCCAGTACACGCGCACGCTGTCGCGCGCCGCTTCGACGGCGTTGGTGACCAGGTTGATCAAGAGCTGGTCGAGCTGGTCGGCGTCGCCGGGGACGGTGATCGTGGGGCCGGCATCGATGCTGATCGCGAGGCGCGTCTCCAGCGCGACGGTGCGCGCGACCCACGCGGCGACATCGACGCTGCCGATGCGCGGCGGCGGGAGGCGCACGAGGCGCGCGTAGGACTGCATGAAGCGCGAGAGTGCGGCGGCGCGGCGCTCGATGACGTCGAGGCCGCGTGCGAGATCGTCGTCGAGATCTGCACGGCGAGGTTGCTGCGCGAGGCCGGTGCGCAGCGTCTCGGCGATCGAGGAGATCGGACCGAGCGAGTTGTTGATCTCGTGACCGAGGACGCGGACGAGGCGCTGCCACGCTTGCCGCTCCTCGGCGCGCAGGGCGTGCTGCACGTCGGTCATCACGACGAGGCGGTGCGGCATGCCCGAGAGGCGGACGTCGGAGGGGCGCACCTCCCACGTGCCACGGCCGCCGGGGAGCGCGAGCTCGACGGTGCGCGGCGTCTCGACGAGGACCGCCTCGAGGCCCGCGTCGCGCGGCGTGCGACCGACCAGCGGCGCGCCGGCGAGGCGATCGGCGGTGCGGTTCGCGAGGCGAACGACGCCGCCCTCGTCGACGGCGATCACGGCGGCGTCGAGGCTCTCGACGACACGCGCGAGCCCGGCGGCCGCCTCCTCGTCGCGCCAGCGCTCGGTGCGCAGCTGCTCGGCGAGCTCGGCGAGCTCGCGCATGACGAGGCCGAGGTTGTCGTCGCGGCGCGGCGGGCGTCCGCGCACCGCGTAGTCGCGCTCGCGCAGGCTGGCGATCAGGTTCGCGAGCGTCTGGAGTGGGCGCGTGACGCGCGCGTGAAGCGCGGCGACGAGACCGCCGACGCCGACGGCGATCGCGAGGGTGAGCGTGACCTTGGCCTTGAGCGAGAGCGCGCCGAACCACACGAGCGGCAGGGCGATCACCGTCGGGATCGCCGCGGCCGCGAGCGCCAGGAAGACGATGCCGTGCTCGTGGCGGAAGGGCCGCCCCATGCCTAGTCGCGCTCCACGCCTACTTCACCCCGAGGCTCGCGAGGCGGCGGTACAGCGCGCTGCGGGAGAGCCCGAGGACGCGCGCGGCCTCGGAGACGTTGCCACCCTGCGCGGCGAGGGCGCGCTCGATCAGATACTTCTCGACCTGCTCGAGCGTCATCTCCTCGAGACGAGGTGGCGCTTCGGCGCGGCGGAGCAGGAGGTCGTTCGCGCCGATCACCTCGCCGCCGAGGAGCGCGGCGCGCTCGATCACGTGCTGGAGCTCGCGAACGTTGCCCGGCCAGTAGTGACCGAGGAGCGCGGCCATCGCCTCGGGTGCGAGGCGCTTGCCGGGTGGCAAGAAGGCGGCGGCGAGATCCGCGATGTCCTCGCGGCGATCGCGCAGCGGCGGAACGACGAGCTCGACGGTGTTGAGGCGATACAGCAGGTCCTCGCGGAGCGTGTCGAGGCTGCCGTTCGTCGCGGCGATGACGCGAACGTCGACGGTGCGCGGGCGGGAGGCGCCGACCGGATGGATCTCGCCGGTCTGCAGCGCGCGGAGCAGCTTGGCTTGATGCGCCTGCGGCATGTTCGCGATCTCGTCGAGGAACAGCGTGCCCTGGTGCGCGAGCTCGAAGCAGCCCGGGCGATCGGCGCGCGCGTCGGTGAACGCACCCTTCACGTGGCCGAACAGCTCGCTATCGAGGACGCCCTCCGGCAAGCCGCCGGCGTTGACGGCGACGAAAGCCTTGTTCGAGCGGTCGGACGCGGCGTGAATCGCGCGCGCGAGCACCTCCTTGCCGCTGCCGTGCTCGCCGGTGATCAGCACGCTCGCGCTCGACGGTGCGACCTTCTCGACGATCGCCATCACCTGCTGCATCGCGCGCGAGCTCGCGACGACCGACGGCAGCTCTCGCGCTCGCGTGCGGGCCGCTTCGGCGGCGAGGCGGTTCGCGGCGCGCAGCGCGCGTGAGAGCTCGAGCTGCGACCGCAGCGTCGCGACGAGCCGCGCGTTGTCCCACGGCTTCTGCACGTAGTCGCGCGCGCCGCGCTGGATCGCTTCGACCGCGCCCTCGATGCTGCCCCACGCGGTCATCACGACGACCGGCAGCGACGGATCGAGGTCGCGCAGGCGCGCGAGGAGATCCATGCCTTCGCGCCCCGACGTCGTGTCCCGCGTGTAGTTGAGATCGAGCAAGCAGACGTCGAACGCCTCTGCTTCGCACACCGCGATCACCGAGGCAGGCGAGCTCGCGGTGCGGACGTCGAAGCCGTTCGTGCGCGCGAGCATCCGCACCGCCTCCAGTACGTCCGCCTGGTCGTCTGCGACCAACAACCTCGGGAGCACGCGCAAACGTTACTACCCGCGACGGTCCTCGACGACACGTCCGTCGAACAAGTGCACCACGCGCGTCGCCTTGCGTCCGTACTCCGGGTTGTGCGTGACCATCACGATCGTCGCACCCGCCTTGTGCATGTCGACGAGCAGCTCCATCACGGCGTCGCCGTTCTTGCTGTCGAGATTGCCAGTTGGCTCGTCGGCGAGGAGGATCAGTGGATCACCTGCGACAGCACGTGCGACAGCGACACGCTGTTGCTGGCCGCCCGAGAGCTGCGCGGGGAGGTGCCGCGCGCGGTGGCTCATCCGCACCGCGTCGAGCGCCTTCGAGACGCGGGTCTTGCGGTCACTGGCCGGCAGCCCGCGATAGATCAGCGGCAGCTCGACGTTCTCCTCGACGCTGAGATCGCCGATCAAGTTGAACGCCTGGAAGATGAACCCGATGCTGCGGTTGCGAAGCGCGGCGCGCTTCTGGTGATCGAGGTGCGCGGTGTCCTGGCCGTCGATCTTGTACGAGCCGCTGCTCGGGACATCGAGGAGGCCGAGGATCGCGAGCAGCGTCGACTTGCCCGATCCGGACGGTCCGCTGATCGAGACGAACTCGCCCTTGGCGATCGACAGCTCGACGCCGGACAGCGCGCGCGTCTCGACATCGTCGGTGTGGAAGGTCTTGCCGATGCCCGCGAGCTGCAACGTGGGTTGCGCGATCGCGGGCGTGGACTTCGTCGAGGTTTCTGTCTGCGGTTGGGCTTCCATGGTCACTCCACACGAAGACGGTCTTCGCCGTCCCATCGAGACATGTCCGAGAGCACGATCTGATCGCCGGCCGAGAGGCCGCTGACGACTTCGATGTCCTTGAGCGCGGCGCGACCGAACGTCACGCGCACGCGATGCGCTTCGCCACCGGCGAGCTTGAACACGGTGTTCGTCGAGCGCGCCTCGCCGATCGCGGGCCGGGCGACGTACAGCACGTCGCCGGTCTTCGCGAGCTGGATCACCGCCTCGACGTTCTGGTCTGGGCGCGCGGACCTCGGCAGCTCGCCGGTGAGGCGAATATCGACGGTGACGCTGCCGTTGCGCGCCGCGGGATCGATGCGGATCACCTCGCCCTCGACGACGCCGCTGCGCGTGTCGATCGTCGCGTGCAGACCGAGCGCGACGTCCTCCGTCGACGCCTCGGGGATCATCACGCGCGCTTGCAGTCGGTCGGGCACCACGATCTTCGCGAGCGGGGCGCCCGCGGGCACCGACTGGCCGGCTTCGACCGCGACCTGCTGCACGACGCCGGCCTGACCCGCGCGGACGTGGAGCGCGTCGAGCTGCTTGCGGCGGAACACGGCGAGTGCCCGCAGGCCCTCGACCTGCGCTTGTTGTGCCTCGAGCTGCGCGGCGTTGCCGCGGCGAAGCGCACCGAGGCGGCGCTTCTCGAACTCGAGGCGCTTCGCGAGCTGCGCGCTGCGATCGGCGGACTCGGCGCTCTCGAGGTCCGAGATCACGCCCTTGGTCGCCATCGCCTGATCGATGTCCTTGCGGCGCGTGGCCATCGCGGCGTCGGCGTCGAGCCCCGCGACCGCGGACTCCTGCGCGAGTCGCGCGCCGTCGAGCTGCGCGGACAGCCGCGCGAGCTCTGCCTCGGCGGTGGCGACATCGCGCTCGGCGGAGAGCGCGGCGAGCTCCGCGTCGGGGTTCGCGAGCTCGATGATGATCGTGTCCTCGGTGACCTGGGCGCCCGGCTGCACGAGCACGCGATCGACGCGCGCGGCGACCGGAGCGCTCGCCCAGCGGAAGTCGATCGGGACGAGCGTGCCCTGACCGCGCACGTCGAGGTTGAGCGGTCCGCGCTTGACGGTGCCGATCCACAGCTCGGTGCGCGCGACCGACGGCGCGCGATCGCGGAGCCACTTGATGCCGAACGTGACGCCCGCGATCGCGAGGATCGCCATCGCGACGACGACGACGCGCCGCGTGCGCGGCCTGGCGCCGGAGCGAGGAACGTCCATGCCCTCGCCGGCCATCACTCGCTCCGCAGCGCCACGGTGGGTTGCACCTTGGTCGCGCGCCTCGCGGGCACCCAGCTCGCGAGCAACGCCGTCGCCGTGACGGTGAGCGCCACCGCGGCGAGCAGCACCGGCTGGCTCAGCTCCTCGCCGTAGAACATGACGTTCATCGAGCGTCCGGCGAGCGCTTGCAGCGCGAGCGCGGCCGCGAGACCGACACCGACGCCGGCGGCGACGAGCGTCGCGGCTTGACGCAGCACCATCGCGCGGACTTGTTTGGGCTGCGCGCCGAGCGCGACGCGCAGGCCGATCTCGTGGGTGCGCTGCGCGACGGTGTGCGCCATCACGCCGTAGATTCCGACGGCGGCGAGGAGCAGCGCGATGCCGGCGAACGCGACGAGGAGGAACGTCAAGAACCGCGGGCGCGCGACCGCTTCCCACATCACGTCGTCCATCGTGCGGAGCCGTGCGATCGGCAGCGTCGGATCGAGATCCGCGAGGATGCGGTGCACGCTCGGCACGAGGTCGCGCGGGTCACCGTTCGCGCGCATCACGATGTACATCGCGCTGATCGAGTGCGGGTCGTTCTTGTCGAGCACCGCGTACTGCCGCCACGGAACGAACACCTCGGTGCCGGCCGGCTGATCGATGCCCGCTTGCTTGATGTCGGCGACGACGCCGACGACCGTCTGGATCTTGCTGTCGGGCGTGCCGAGGTCGTAGAGCATGACCTTCTTGCCGATCGCGTCCTCGCCGGGCCAGAACGCGCGCGCGAACGCCTGGTTCACGAGCACGACCGGTGGCGCATCCGCCGTGTCGGACGCGGTGATGTCGCGACCCTTCACGATGCGCGCACCGAGGGTCTTCAGCGAGTCCTCGCCGATGATCTGCCAGTAGTCGACGTTCCACGGCTTCGCGTACGGGCTGTAGTCCTTGGCGCGGCCGGGGAACTGGATGTCGTTCGCGTTGAGCGGGCGCGAGGGCACCATCCCGTCGAGGTAGTCCATCGACTCCACGCCGGGCAGCGCGCGCAGGCGATCCGCGAGGCGCGTCCAGAACACGTCGCCCGTCGTGCCCTGGTACGTCTTCGGCGGAAGCTCGACGGCGAACGTCAGGATGCGGTCGGGCTTCATCCCGAGGTCGACGCGCTGCAGCTTCAAGAAGCTGCGCACCATCACGGTGCAGCCGACGACGAGCACGACGGCGAGCGCGATCTCGGCGATCACGAGCGCACGCCGCGCGCGCAGGCGCGCCTTGCCGCCGGTCATGCGCGGCGAGCCGTCCTTGAGCGCGCCGTACACGTCGGTCTTGCGCGCGTGGAGGATCGGCGCGATGCCGAACAGCAGCGCGGCGAAGATCGAGCTCGCGACCGCGAACGCCACCGCGGCACCATCGAGCGTGATCTCGCTCGCGCGCGGCGCCGACTTCGGGATCAGCGCGGTCACGCCGTCGACGGCCCACACCGCGACGAGGATGCCGAGCCCACCGCCGAGGATGCCGAGGAGAAGGCTCTCCGTCACGAACTGGCGGATCAAGCGACCGCGACTCGCGCCGAGTGCGTGGCGCACCGCGACCTCGCGCGTTCGAGTCTCGCTGCGCGCGAGGAGGAGGTTCGCGATGTTGACGATCGAGATCAGCAGCACGAACAGCACGGCGCCTTGCAGGAGCCACAGCGTCGTCGCGAGCGAGCCGACGAGGTCCTCCTGGAACGGCACCGCGATCATCGGGTGCTTGCCCTCCTCGATCGCGTGCCACTTCGGGCCCTGCTTCTTGCCCCACGCGGTGCCGAGCGCGACGAGCTCCTCGCGGAACGCGCCCAGCGACACGCCCGGGTTCAGGCGGACGACCACGTGCAGGAAGTGCCCGCCGCGGTTCGCCTTCGCGTAGTCGGAGTTGAGCGGGAGCCACGCTTCCTGGCGATCGAGGAAGTCGAAGCCCTCGGGCATCACGCCGATCACCGTCACCGGAATCGCATCGGTGTGGATCGTGCGGCCGATGATCGTGCGGTCGCCACCGAACGCGCGCTTCCACACGTCGTAGCCCAGGATGATCACCGTCGGGTCGCCGGGGCGATCCTCCTTCTCGTCGAACCAGCGTCCGAGAAACGGACGAACGCCGAGCAGCGGTAACAGGTCATGCGTGACGTACGCGGCCTCGATGTGAATCGGTCGATCGCCTCCCGACAGCGCCGCCGTACCGCGGGTCCACGCACCGACGCGCTCGCAGCTCCGGCACTCCTTGCGGAGGTCGGCGTACTCCGGCGGCGACATCCAGAACTTCTTCAGCTGCATGTTGCCGTAGAACTCGGTGTAGACGCGCACGAGGCGCTCGGGCTGCTCGTAGGGCAGGGGCTTCAAGACCACCGAGTTGACGACGCTGAAGATCGTCGTGCTCGCGCCGATGCCGAGCGCCAGGGTGATCGCGAGGACCGCGGTCAGGCCCGGGGACTTGGCCATCATGCGCAGCGCGTAGCGGACGTCGAGCCAGAGAGCGCTCATCCCCCGGCGGACGAGCACCGTATGTGCCAGTACAACCGGCCGAAATCAGGCGGTCCTGCGAGCTTCCCCTGTTCGGCCGTGGGACCGAGTGTCCGAAATTGGGATCGGAGTACAAGTTGTCCCCGCTTCGTCGGAGCCCGATAATTACGCGTTCATGCCGCCCGACGATCCACGCGGGGCACGACCCGCTCCGGTCGTGCTGCGGATCAAGCTCCGCTACGACGACGTCGAGACGTTGGCGGCGCGGTTCGCGCCGAACGTCGGCAAGTCGGGTCTGTTCCTGCCGACGAAGTCGCTGCAGGCCGTCGGCGCCGAGGTGAAGTTCGAGCTGCGGCTCTCCGATGACAAGGTCGTGATCACGGGGCTCGGCAAGGTGCGAGCGGCGAAGGCGCCGGATCCGGACAACCCTCGCGCCGCGTTCGGCATGGCGATCGAGCTCACGCGCGTGACCCGCGAGAGCCGCGACGTGATGCTGAAGATCCTCGCGAAGCGTCGCGAGCTGGGGCTCGCCGATGTCGCGATCCCGATGCCGGCCGACATCGACGCGGCAAAGGCCGAAGCGACGAACACCGGCACGGGCTCCGCGCCGTCGGCGATCCCGACCGCGAGCCCGACGACGATCGACAGCGGCCCCGTGCGCGAGAGCGGTCCGATCGGCACGGGTCGCGACAGCGCGCCGATCCTCGACTCGGGACCGATCCGCGACAGCCAGCCGATCCTCGACAGCGCGCCGCTTCCGCGCAAGGAGCCCGAGCAAGCGCGCGTGCTGACGGCGCCGCGCCGCGCGTCCGGACCGATCGCGATCGCGAAGGTGCACGCGGTGTCGGCGCTCGGCCCCGAGCCGCCGCGCAAGAAGCGTCCCGCGCTGCAAGAGGTGATCGATCGCGCGTCGGGGCCGGTCGCGGCGGTGACCGTGAACCTGCCCGGCCTCGACGACGATGTCGACGTCAACGCCGTGATGGCGATGGCGCGCGCGCTCGCGGGCAGCGACCTCGACGCAGAGCTCGAGCAGCTACGCGACAGCGCGTCGGCGCCGATCGAGATCACGGTCGAGGCCGCATCGGCCGAGCTCGCGCGACAGCTCGGTGGCGTCGCGGTTCGGCGCGGGTGGGCACCGCCGCCGCCCGTCGAGGAATCGAAGCCGATCGCCGCGCGCGAGCCGATCGATCACGTGGAGCCAGCGACGGACGTCGTCGCGAACCAGGAGCCGGCGACGGAGTCCAACGGCCTCGCGAAGGCAGAGCCGGCGGCGCCCGAGGCGGTTGTCGAGGCGCCTGCATCCGACGCTGCCGTCGAGGCGCTTCCATCCGAGGCTGTCGTCGAGGCGCCGGCCTCCGACGCGGTCGTCGAGGCATCGGCGCCCGAGGTGGAGCCGGAGTCGACGCCGGTCTCGGAGCCACCGCCGGAGCCGGAGGCGGCCGCGTTCGTCGCCGCGACGACCGACGTGGAACCAGCCACGGAGCCGCCCGCCGCATCGATGACGCCGGAGTTCGCGCTGTCCGACGAGGACGATGTGCCCGGCGAGGATCACGAGGTCGATCCCGAGCAGATCGCGGACGAGATCCATCAGCTCGGCGAGGAGGACTTCGAGGAGGTCGAGCACACCGCGGTCGGCACCGAGCCGCCCGAGCCCGAGCCGCCGCCGATGTACACGGAGCCCGCCGTCGCGGCGGCGATCGAAGCGAGCCTCGATCAACAGCTCGCCGACGCGGACGCGGAGCCCGATGACCTCGGGTTCTCGCAACACGCGTACGCCGAGCAGCCGGCGTACGCCGAGCCCGGGTACGCCGAGCAGCCGGCGTACGCCGAGCCCGGGTACGCCGAGCCCGCATACGCCGAGCCCGCGTACGCCGAGCCCGCGTACGCCGAGCCCGCGTACGCCGAGCCCGCGTACGCCGAGCCCGCGTACGCCGATCCCGCGACGGTCGAGCCGGTCGCCGAGTACAACGAGGAAGAGCTCGAGGAGATCGAGGACTTCGAGATCCTCGCGGAAGCCGACGAGGAGGATGCAGACCTCCTGTCCGCGCACGGCGAGCAAGAGGCATCGGGCAGCGGAGCCGTGTATCCAGATCACGAGCCCCAGCCGGAGCCCGTTCCGCGCGCGTCGTACGACTACGCGCGTCACTCGGATCCGGACTTCCACGCGCGGCTGGAGCTGTCCGACGAGCATCCGCGCGCACCGGTGCACGACGAAGACGACGACGAGCCACCGCTGCACCTCGATCCGCGCGAGCTCAGCGCGCGAAACGCGATCGCCGCGTTCGAGGAGCCGCAGAACGCGTACGAGCCGATGAACGAGCTCTCGCTCGGCGAGGATCTTCCGGCGGACGACTTCGATTCGCCGCACGCGGACTTCAACAAGCCCTCCGCGTACGCGCGCGCCGCGCCGGTCGGGTTTCCGCCGCTGTCGAAGTTCGACGAGAGCGACGTCCACTCGATCGCGCCCGAGGCGGAGCCGCGCTACCTGCGCTCGCAGCAGACCGCACCGCCGCCGAAGAAGGGCGACGATGGCTACGACCTCGAGACCGCGCTCGAAGCGCTCGATGTCGACCTCGACGATCTATCGATCCCGCATGCGAAGACGGAGCGCGGCCCGACGATCCCGCCGGCGAACCGGCCGCGCACGGGATCGCAGCGTATGCCCCGCGTGCAGACGCGCGTCCCGCAGCGACCGACGACGGACGATGGCGTGCTGATCGACTTCGACGACGACGAGGAGTAGCTACGCCGGACCGAGGCCGGGATGCGAGAGGCCGCGGATGATCGCGGCGCGATCGCCGCCGGTGGCGTTCCACAACTCGACGATCGCGTCGGCCTGCGTGCGACCCGACGTCGCGATCTCCTCGACGGGCGCGAGCAGCGGGATCGCGGTCGGAGCGACGCGCGAGAGGCCGTCCTTGGCGATCGCGACGAGCTCCTTGGCCAGCGCACCGATCGTGTGCGTGCCGGCGCGCGAGGCGAAGCCATGGCGAGGCACGTCGTCGGCGAGCGCGCATCGCTCCTCGAACGAGAGCTTCTCGGTCAGCGCGATCGCGGCCGCGCGCGCGGTGGCGTCGTAGAGGTAGCCGCGCATCATCGGCGCGAGCGCGGTGATCATTCCGAGCGAGCCGCAGTCGCAGCCGCGGACCTCGATGAACTTCTTGAGGCGTCCCTCGGGGAACAGCGTCGACAGGTGCAGCGCCCAGTCCGCGCGCGTGGCGTGCTCGCCGTCGAGGCCGCGATCCATGAACTGGCGGAACGTGAGTCCGGCGGGCACGCGGACGTAGCCCGCGTTGCGATAGATGAAGTACATGGGCACGTCGAGCGCCCACTCGGTGTACGCGGTGAAGATGTCGTCGCGCGTGAACGCGAACTTCAAGATGCCGGCGCGTGCGCGATCGGTGTCGCGCCAGATCCACGAGCGATACGACTGATAGCCCGAGGGCTTCTCGTCGACGATCGTCGAGCATGCCCACAGCGCGGTGAGGATCGATGTCGTCGCGTAGATCGCGCGCATCTTCTGCGAGGCATCGGCCTCGTCGGCGAAGTCGAGGTTCGCTTGCACCGTCGCGGTGCGGACCATCATGTCGAGGCCGAGCGTGCCGACCGTCGGCATGTAATCGCGCATCACCGCGTAGCGCCGCTTCGGCATCCACGGGATATCGCCGCGCGTTCCGAACGGACGCAGGCCGACCGTCAACCACGCGAGACCGAGCGGACGCGACGCCGCGGCGAGCTCCTCGACGTACGCGCGAAGATCCGTGACGAAGTCGTGATCGTCGGTGACCGGGCGCGCGGCGAGCTCGAACTGGCCGCCGGGCTCGATCGTCAGCTGCGCGTCACCGCGAGTGAGCGCGATGATGAAGCCGTCCTCGCGCACCGGCGTGCCGCCGTTCTTCGCGAACGCGTCGAACAGCGCGCCGATTCCGTGCGGACCGTCATACGGCGGTGCTTCGCCGACGTTTGGCCCGGACGCGAGCACGCCGACGAGCTCGTGCTCCGTGCCGACGCGCCACTGCGCTGCCGGCTTGCCTGCACTCTCGAAATACGCAAGCAGATCCGCCATGGAGCGGACCGGTACGGCATCGGCTTCATCGACGAGATGCACGAAGTCCCGGCACTCTAGGGGGTGATCTACGCACGGTCAATTCGGCCCGGTCGTGAACGGTCCGTTCCACGAAATCGCATGGTAGCGTCCATGCAGATGTCGATGCAGACACTGCTCGATCGGCCAGGGTTCGCGACGAAGCGAGCGCGCCTCCTCGAGCTCCTCCGGGAGCGAAGCTTTCAGGAGCGCGAGGTCGTCTTGTCCTCGGGCCTCAAGTCCAACTTCTACATCGACTGCAAGCAGGTCAGCCTCGACGCGGAAGGCGCGGCGCTGATCGGTGAGCTGTTCCACATGGTCGTCGATCACGTCGCACCTGACGCAGTCGCTGTCGGTGGGCTCACGCTCGGCGCGGATCCGCTCGCGACCGCGACGTCGCTGCAGAGCTTCGTCGCCGGGCACCCGCGCGCCGCGTTCATCGTGCGCAAAGAGCCCAAGGGTCACGGCACGAACCAGTGGGTCGAGAGCACGAAGCTGTCGCCGGGTGCGAAGGTCGTGATCCTCGAGGACGTGATCACCACGGGTGCGTCGACGCTCAAGGCGATCGAGCGCTCGCGTCTCGCGGGCCTCGACGTCGTGCACGCGCTCGGCCTCGTCGATCGCCTCGAGGGCGGGCGCGAAGCCGTCGTCGCCGAGACGCCGCTCACCACGCTGTTCACGCGCAAAGACTTCCTGCCGTAGCCATGATGCGAGTCGTCGCTTCGCTGCTCTTGCTCGCCGCGTGCGGTGCGTCGGTCGTGCGCAAGCCGCTGACCGAGGACTTCCCGGCGACCGCGCCGGACGCGGATGACTACCTCGACATCACCGACGACTGGACTCGCAAGGCCACGCTGCGCGGCTCGTACCAGGAGGTGCTCGAGCTCGCCGCGACGCTGAAGTCGCCAGAGTGGCGCGCCGCTCACGCCGCACGCGACGCCGAGCACCGCGGGCTCGTCGGCGCCGCTCGCGATCAGCGCATCGCGCAGGCAAAGGCCGACGCAGCCGGGCCGTACGAGTTCGAGCTGATGGTCACGACGTGGGACCGCCGCGAGAACGACTTCGATCGCGGCGCGAAAAGCACCTGGCGCGTGATGCTCCTCGACGGCGCCGGCAACGAGATCGCGCCGCTCGAGATCATCAAGGATCGCCGGCCGCCGTTCGTCGTGCGCACCGAGTTCCCCGCGTTCGGCGACTTCGCGCAGGCGTACATCCTTCGCTTCCCTCGCGAGGCCAAGGTGCTCGGCCCCGACGTCAAGCAAGTGCGCCTTCGTGTATCGAGCGAGCGCGGCGGCATCGAAGTGCGCTGGGACGCGCCCGAGTAGCGGTCTACTTCTTCTCGGGCTTCTCTGGCTTCTTGCCGCGCAATCGATCCCAGAAGCCGACGGGCTCGTAGTCCTCGTCGAGGTCATCGAACGTCTCGACGGGCCCCGTCATCTGGAACGTCGTCGACTTCTCCTTCTCGGCACCCTGGCGGAAGAACGCTTCTTCCGCGTCGCTGAACGCGACCGCATCCTTGCGTACGTCGCCGACCGCCTTCTCCGCCGGCGAGCCCGCCAGGTCCGCCGTCTTCGGAGCAGGCACCTGCGCGACCGCCGCCGCCGCCACCGCCTGGTGCGCCGTCGCCAGATCCGCCGCCGTCGTCGACACCGCGTCCTCGATCAGGATCGATGGCTCGACGTTCTGCGGCGGCGTGCTCCCGTGCTTCTTGCGTGCCGCCGTGATCTCGCCGGTTCGATCACCGGGGCGATCATCGGGAACCTCGACGCGCGGCGGAGGCGGCCGCTTCTGCGGCGCGGTCTCCACCGTCGGAATGTGCCGGACGATCCCGTCGGACGGCTCGTCGTCGATCTCCGTCGGAGCCGCGACCTCCTTCTTGCCGAACAGCGCGGTCGCCGCGCTCGCATCCTCCGCCGCGTGACCCGCGACCGCGGGACCTTCGATCGTCGTGATCTGCGACGACGCGATCCTCGCCGTCTGGATCGATCGATCGATCGTCATCGACTCCTGCACCACGACCTTGGAGGTATCGGTCTCCTTGATCGTGATCTTCTCGCCCACCAGCTCGCGGATCAGATCCTCCGCCTCGAGCTTGGGCACCGGCATCGTCTTCTGATCCGACGCCGCCGCACGCGCCCTCGCCTCGGCCGCCTTCCACAGCGCTTCCTCGTCGATCGGCCCCTCGGGATCCGGTGTCTGCAACGGCACCGGCATGCTGCCGTCGACATCCGCGGGCACCTTACGCACCGGGATGCTCTCGTCGGGATCGGGCGTGAACAGCGTCACCGCCTGACTCCCCTCGGGATCCGGCGTCGCGAGTGTGATCGGCACGCTGTCCGGATCCGGCGTCACCGGCGACAGCGGCGCCTGCGCTTGCGCACGCGCCTCCGCCAACCGCTTCGCGAGCTCCATCGCTTCGCGCGCGTTCTTCTCCTGCTCCGCTGCCCTCGCGGCCGCCTGCTTCTTGCGGAGCTCGACCGCCTCCGCACGCAGCCGCGCGTCCTCCGCTTCCTGCTCCGCCTCGCGCTTGGCTCGCAGCTCGGCCGCGGTCAGCACCGCGACGGCGGGCGGCGGCGCGGTCGGTGTCTTCGTTCGCGCGACCGCGGGGATCGGCGGCGGCACGCTCGGCGTCTTCGCGCGCGCGGGCTCATCGACGCGCGGGACGAGGTTCGTCGCGTCGCTGTCGTCGAACTTGTTATCGACGCGCGCCGACGATGGCGGCGTGCGCAAGAACGCGGGCGCATCCACAGACTCGGCGCCGCTCGGCTGGATCGCGGTGAGGGGCGTCGGCGCGATCGACGACAGCGGCGTCGGCGCCATCAGCGGTGTGGCCGCCAACCCGGCGCTCGCCGCCGAGATGTCGCTCGCGGTCGCCGTGGTCGATGGCGTGGCCTCGAGCCGCGCGAACGCCGCGGACACGTCGCTCGCCGGCGCGGGCGCGCTCGATCCGAGTGCGGTGTCCGATGGCGGAGCCTCGAGGCGGGCGAACGCTTCGGAGACATCGCTCGATTGAGCGGCGTTGCTCGACGGTGCAGCGTTGCTCGACGGTGCGGCCTCGCTCGACGATGCCGAAGTCGCTTGCGACGAGGAAGCCTCCCTCGATGGCGCGGATTCCCTCGCCGGCGCGGTCTCGCTCGCTGACGCGGCGGCCGCACTCGATGGCGATGTCTCCGTCGACGATGCGGCGATCGCGCTCGATGGCGATGTCTCCCTCGACGATGCGGCGATCGCGCTCGATGGCGCGGTTTCGCTCGACGACGCGGCGATCGTGCTCGATGGCGCGGTTTCGCTCGACGACGCGGCGGTCGCGCTCGATGGCGCTGACTCGCTCGACGACGCCGAAGTCGCGTTCGACGGCGATGCCTCCCTCGATGGCGCGGATTCACTCGCCCGCGCGGACTCGCTCGCTGACGCGGCGGCCGCGCTCGATGGCGATGTCTCCGTCGACGATGCGGCTTCGCTCGGCGATCCCGAGGTCGAGGTCTCGTTCGATGGAGGGGCGTCGCTCGTCGTTGGTGCATTCGCCAGGAGCGTCGGCGGCGCCGATGGAGCCGGAATCGCGGGGACGCCGGTGATCGGCGGCGGTGCCGACGGTGATTTGGCGCGAGGAAGCTCGGGGATGGCGATCGGCGGCGGTGCCGATGCTGGCCTGGGGCGCGGAATCTCGGGGATGCCGGTGATCGGCGGCGGTGCCGACGGAGATCGGGTGCGCGCGATCGCGGGTGAGGACGGGGTCTGCGTGCGCGCGAGTGCGGGCGCATCGATCGCGGGCGTCGATGGTCGCGAGGGATCGATCGCGGGTGACGACGACCGCGGTGACAGATCGATCGACGGCGACGACGGTCGCGGTGGCGGAAGCGGAATCGCTTTGGCGTCTTCGATCCGCTTCGCTTCCGCGGCCTTCTTGTCGTCGTCTGCTTTCTTCGTGTCGGCGACCTTCGCGTCGACAGCCTTCTTGTCGTCGTCTGCTTTCTTCGTGTCGGCGGCCTTCGCGTCGGCGGCCTTCGTGTCGGCGGCCTTCGCGTCGACGGTCTTCGTATCGGCCTTCGTGTCGGGGGCCTTCGCGTCGTCTGCCGTCTCCTTCTTGGCGTTCAGGTCGGCGACGGTGGTCGAATCGAGGCCCTTCGCGACCACGTCGGGCGCGTGGCCGTTGCTTCCGATGGCCTTCGTGCCGGCCTTGTCCGGGCGTGGCGCGACCGACTCTTCGGTGTCGGGCTCGACGACGATGCTGGGTTCGGCTTCCTTGGGAAAGAAGCGCTCGCGGGCGCCGGTGTCGAGCGACTCGAGCTTCTCGCGCGAGATCTCGCCGGAGCGCTGCGCGGCGGGAACGACCTGCGAGAGCGAGCCGACCTCGCCACCGACGATGCGCGGGACGAGCGCGCCCCAATCGATGTCGGGCTTGCTCGACGTGCGAGCGACGACGGGCGGCGGGTCCGCGGCGGGCGGCGGCGCGCTCTCCTTGGCCTTGCGCTTCTTGCCCTTCTTGAACTTCGGCTTGGACTGGCGCGCCTTTTCGACCTGACCGGTGTCGGCGGTGCCGGAGATGGGCGCGGAATCGATGAGGGAGGTCGCGCGCTCGACGGCGGCGTCGCGGTCTTGGCCGGTGAGCCACTCCTCGATGGACAGGACCGCGCGCCACTTCGCGCGGGTGCGCTGCTTCTCGACGACGCGGAGCAGGCCCACCTCGACGGCGCGCTGGGCGACGCGGAGCGTCTCGAACACGCGGTAGGGCGAGTCTTCGAGGATGTCGGCGAGGACGCGATGTCCGTCGAACATGCGGAGGACGCCGTGGACCTCGGTGGGTACCTGCCGGCCGAGCGACTGAATGCGCGCGATATCCTGCTCGAGGATCATCGAGGGCGAGAGCGAGCCCGAGGCGTCGCGCACGCCTTCGAGGAAGCGCTCGGCGTCGGCGAACAGCTCCTCGTGGGTGAGCGGGATCTGCTGGCGGCGAACGACGTCCTCGTGGAGGTACTCGAAGCGGCCTTCGGTCCAGAGGAGGAGCTGGTGGAGGGCCGCCTGGCCGTGGATGAGCGCGAGCTCGGCGGAGGTGACCTCGCCGTGGAAGAAGCGGATCTCGCCGCGGCGCAGGCCACGGATGAGCGTCAGGACCGCGCTGCGGCCGAGGGCGGCGAGGGCGCGGACGAGCGTGAACATGTTCGTCGTCTCGGCGAGGCTGCCGACGAGGTGGTCCCGCTTGGCGCGTGGCACGCCGCGCAGGAGCCGGCCGACGGTGACGACGTCGCGCAGGTAGGCGGGTGGGAGGACGACCTCGTCGGCGCCGGCCTGGTGGGCGTCGGCGCGCCGAAGGCCCTTGCCGGCGAAGACGATCGGGATGTCGAGCTTGGCCGCGGTGACCTGGCTGCGAGCTTTGCGTAAGAGGTCGACGGCGGTGCCGTCGGTGCCGCCGACGAGGATCAGGCCGGCGCCGTCGAGCGGCAGGGAGTCGGCGCTGGTCGCGAGGTCGGTGGCGACGCCTTCGCGGTCGAACCCGAGTTGAATCTGTCGTGCGGCGCGCGCGTCGAAGCCGTCCCCGTCTGCGGGGTCGTCTGGAAAGACCACGATGACTTTCGAGGACCCCGACATGCGCGAGCGAACGAGCATGCAGTATAAACCCGAGGATATCTGTCGAGGGGCGGCACAGCGCCACGTTTCCGTGATCGTTCTAGAAATCCTTCAAGGCACTGCTTCGCAACGAACGCATCGCCTGCTCGCATCGGGAGCGGGAACGGTGACGCTCGGACGTTCGCCGGCGAGCACGGTCGTGATCACGGACTTCCATCTCTCCGGCGACCACGCGCAGATCACGCAGGTCGGCGAGCACTTCGTGTTTCGCGATCTGCGATCGACGAACGGATCGGCCGTGGAGCGCGAGGGGCGGCGGATCGCCGTGGACGCGTCGGCGCGCTGGGAGCTCGCGCTCGTCGACGGCGATGTCCTGCTGCTCGGCAATCCGCACGATCCGGTGCGCGTCGCGGTGCACATCGGTGACGAGAACGAGGAAGAGCTCGGCGATCGGTTGATCGCGTCGCGCTCGATCATGGATCTGCCGGCGGCGACGGCGCAGCTCGAGGTGAGCCCCGCCGATGCCGTCCGCGTGTACAAGGCGCTGCAGCCGCTCGGCAGCCGGCTCGAGCCGAGCGAGGCGATCGAGGCGTGCGTCAACGCGACGTTCGAGCTCTTGCCGCGCGCGACGCATGTCGCGATCCTGTTGCGCAGCGAGACGGACAAGGATCGCTTCGCCCTCGCGGTCTCGCGTCCGAGCGCCGCGGCGAAGGCGGCGACGAGCGGCGCGGATCCCGTGCGCGCGAGTCGCGCGGTGCTCCGGCGCGTGCTCGCGGATCGCGCGGCGGTGCTGACGGCGAACGCACAGGAGGCGCTGTCGAGCGAGTCGATCCTCGGCGGGCAGATCCTGTCGATCCTCGCGGTGCCGCTGTGGCGCGGCGATGACATCATCGGGCTGATCCAGGCGGACAACCGCGCGAGCATCGGCATGTTCGTCGAGAGCGACCTCGAGGTCGCGCTGCTGCTCGCGGCGCAAGCGTCGCTCGCGATCGACAACGCCACGCTCGTGCAGCGGCTGCGCGTCGCGGAAGAGCGGGCGCGCGGCGAGAACGTCTACCTGAAGCGCAAGGAGCAGAAGATCAAGTTCGACAACATCATCGGCGATTCGCCGGCGATGAAGTCGGTGCTGTCTCAGCTCGAGCGCGTGATCGACACCCGCGCGACCGTGTGCATCGAGGGTGAGACGGGCACCGGCAAGGAGCTGATCGCGGCGGCCGTCCACCATCAGTCCGGGCGCGCCGACAAGATGTTCGTCGCGCAGAACTGTGCCGCGCTGCCCGAGAACCTCCTCGAGAGCGAGCTGTTCGGTCACAAGCGCGGCGCGTTCACGAGCGCCGACTCGGACAAGAAGGGCCTGTTCGAGATCGCCGACGGCGGCACGCTGTTCCTCGACGAGATGGGCGAGATGCCGATGACGCTGCAGGCGAAGCTGTTGCGCGTGCTGCAGGAGGGCACGATCCGCCCGGTCGGCGCGACGAACGAGAAGCAGGTCGACGTCCGCATCATCTGCGCGACCAATCGCGACCTCGCGGCCGAGGTCGAGAAGGGCAAGTTCCGCCAGGACCTCTACTACCGGCTGATGGTGTTCCCGATCAAGCTGCCGCCGCTGCGCGATCGACGCGAGGACATCCCGCTCCTCGCGGCACACTTCCTCAAGCGCTACGCCGAGGAGTACCGCCTCGAGATCCCCGGCTTCACGCAGGACGCGATCGATGCGCTGCAGTCGTACAACTGGCCCGGCAACATCCGCGAGCTCGAGAACGAGGTGCAGCGCCTCGTGATCCAGGCGGAGGCCGGCCACTGGATCGAGATCACGGATCTGTCGCCGCGCCTGCGCAAGATCGAAGGCACCGTCACGCGCATCGCGCCCAAGCAGGGCACGCTGAAAGAGATGATGGAGCAGGTCGAGCGCTGGCTCATCACCGAGGCGCTGCGCGAGCACGGCAACAACAAGACGAAGACCGCGGTCACCCTCGGTATCACGCGCGAGGGTCTGCACAAGAAGCTCGCGAAGTTCGGCGTCTGATCCGTCGATCTCCACGGAATCTGCGCTTCTCGCGTCCTCGCGGGTGCGGACACGCGCGCTAGAGTCCGCGCATGAAGCCGCATCTCTATGTCGGTAGCAAGCGCTACTCCTCGTGGTCACTTCGTCCGTACCTCGCGCTCGTGCACGCGGGAGAGCTGTTCGACACGACGACGATCCTGCTGGACACACCGACGAGCAAAGCAGAGATCGCGGCGATCAATCCGGCGGGGCTCGTGCCCGCGCTGCACGTCGACGGCGCGGTGATTTGGGACTCGCTCGCGATCTGCGAGTACGTCGCCGACCGCAATCCCGCAGCCCGGCTGTGGCCTGAAGATCCGCTCCTTCGCGCCAAGGCCCGCGCGATCAGCTGCGAGATGCACTCGGGCTTCGCGGCGCTGCGCCAGACGTTCCCGTTCCAGATCCTCGAGACCAACGTCTCGTCGCCGACCGGCGAGCCGAAGCCCCAGGCCTTCGCCGATGTAAGACGCATCGAGCAGATCTGGCGCGAACAGCTGTCCGAAAAGCGGACGGGCGGCCCATTCTTGTTCGGCGCGTTCACGATCGCCGACGCCATGTTCGCGCCCGTCGCGTCGCGCTTCCGCACCTACGGCATCGATGTCGACGCGACCTGCCGCGCCTACATCGACGCGATCTTCGCGCTGCCCGGCGTGCAGCAGTGGATGCGCGATGCCGAGAGCGAGCCGAAGAGCCGCTAGTGTCGGCGCGCATCTTCCAGCTCAACATGTCGAGCGGCGGCGTCCCGAAGCTGCCGGTGCGCGAGGCGACCGTCGAGACCAATGGCCTCGTCGGCGACGTGCAGACGCACACGAAGATCCACGGCGGCCCGATGCGCGCGGTGTGCCTGTACTCGCTCGAGCGCATCCTCGAGCTGCAAGCCGAGGGGCACCGCATCTATCCCGGATCGATCGGCGAGAACATCACGATCACGGGCCTCCTCTGGTCCGAGCTCGCCGCCGGTCAGCGCTGGGCCTTCGGCGACGAGGTGATCCTCGAGCTCGTGAAGCAGACCGACCCGTGCAAGAACATCGCGGCGTCGTTCATCGACGGCAACTTCAAGCGCGTCGAGCATCGCGGTGACGTGCCGCCCCACTGGGCGCGCTGGTACACGCGCGTGGAGCGAACGGGGCTCGTTCGCGTCGGCGATCCGATCACACGTGTCCTCTTGTAGTCGCGGAATTCGGCGTTAGCATGGGCTCCCATGGCGGTCGGGCTCGAAGACACGGTGGCGGGACCGGCGCCAGCCTCGGCACCTGTCGCAGCTCCACCATCGCCCGCGAGATCCGCGCCCGACGTCACGCTCTCGGAGCGCCGCGGCGCACCATCGCCGGCCGCGACGCCGCGTCTCGGAGCGGGCAAGCAGCTCGGACACTTCCGCATCGAGCGCCTCCTCGGCGCCGGCGGCATGGGCGAGGTCTACCTCGCGACGGATCTCGCGCTCGATCGCCCCGTCGCGATCAAGGTGCTGCCCGAGGAGCTGGCCGCGCGCGCGGATCGCCGCGAGCGCCTCGTACGCGAAGCGCGTGCACAAGCTCGCATCTCGCACCCGCACGTCGCGCACATCTACTTCATCGGCGAGGACGTCGGGCAGCTGTACTTCGCGATGGAGTACATCAACGGCACCACCGTCGCCGATCGCATCGCGAAGGGGCCGCTCCCCGTCGACGACGCGATCGCGATCATCCGCGCCGCGATCACCGGGCTGCGCGAAGCGAACAAGCACGGCGTCACGCACCGCGACGTCAAGCCGTCGAACCTCATGATCGACGCGAACGGCATCGTGAAGCTCGTCGACTTCGGCCTCGCCGCGCAGCGCGAGCCCACCGACGACGACACCGAGGGCGGCGTCGCGCAGACCTCCGTCGCCGGCACCCCGCTGTACATGGCGCCCGAGCAAGCGTTCGGGGAGCGCGTCGACTTCCGCGCGGACATCTACGCGCTCGGCGCGACGCTGTATCACCTCGTGTCCGGCAAGCCGCCGTTCGAAGCGGACAACGCCGACGCGCTCCGCACCAAGCACGCCACCTCCGCGCGCCCGTCGATCGTGCGGCACAGCGGCCAGCCGCGCACCGCGGTCACCGCGGTCGAGCGGCTCTGCGCGCGCATGATGGCGCCCGATCCCGCGGACCGCTTCGCGAGCTACGACGAGCTGCTGCGCGAGCTCGAGCTGGCGTCGTCCGAGCACACGCGGCCGGCTGGAGCCTCGGTGCGCATGATGGCCACGCTCGTCGACATCGTCACGGCCCTCACCTTCATCGGCCTCGGCGCCCTGATCGTCGAGGCCGTCGGCTACGGGCCTGACTTCAACATCGGGCCGGCGCTGATCCTCGGCTTTGCTGCGCTCGTCTTCATCCAGCTCGTCCGCTATGGCCGTACCGCCGGCCAGGGAATGTTCGAGCTGGAGGTCGTCGACGTCGCGACGGGGCTGCGCCCCAACAAGCGACGAGCTGCGATCCGCGTCCTCATCCCGCTCGCGCTTCCGCTCGCCGATCTCGCGCTCGGCTACATAGGGAGCCTGTTCTCGATTCCGGCCGCCACCACCGCCGGCGACATCGCCGGCCTCGGCTTCCTGCTCGTTCCGGTCGCGATGATCTGGGCGTCGATACGCTCCCCCGGAAAGCGCACGGTGTGGGACCGCGCGAGCGGTACGATGGTTCGCTATCGCATGCAGCGCGCGAAGCTCGATGCTGCGGCTCAGAGCGCGTAGCCGTAGAACGCGAGCAGGTTCTTGTCGTCGGCCTTCGCCTTGACGAACGGCACCGTTCCTCCGAGGCCGACGACGATGAAGACGCCCGGTTTGATGGACGTCGCGAATCGCTCGTGCAGTACGATCGGTGCCGGCGTGAGATCGTGGGTGACCTTCTTTCCGGTGTCGCGGCAGTGCTGCCGGTAAATCACGTTTCCATTGCCGTCGATGCGATCGACCTTGTTGGTGTCCGTGCACAGGATGCCGGGCTCGGTGACGGTTACCTTCTTGAATTCGATGCGCACGCCATCGGACGTCTTCGTGACCTTGCCGACCACTCCGCGGCGGGTGATGTAGTCCTCGCGCTTCTCGTCCACCAGCCCGCCCGGAAACTCCACGCCCTCCAGCTTCGGGAGGAGCTCATTCATGCTCAGGGGATTCCTCGCCTTGACCGCATACGATGCGTAGGAGCGCGGCCCGGCGATCGGGCGCGCGGTATGGGCGAGCTCCCTCAACACGCCGGCATCGGGAAGGCGGTCGATCGCGTGGCAGATCGCGGCGTGCGACAGGATCAGCGCGGCGAGCGGGTCCGCCGCGATCTTCTGCAGGAGCTGCTCCTGGTCACGTGTGCCGTACGACCTGAACATGTTCTCGACGACACGGATGAAGCCGTTCGAACAGCCGGCTGCGGCCGCGGTCGACTGGGCAAGCTTGGTGTCGAGCTCGTCCACCTTGTCGAGATCGCTCTTGCGCTCGACGACCAGCTTCTCCCACTCACCGAGCGCAACCTTCGCCGAGCTCGCGAGTGTCGGTTGCTTCGCCAGCTCTGCGTCGAGCGTCTTCTTCTTCCACCGCAAGAGCGCGAAGGACTCCGCGACGATGACCTCGGCAGCCACGTTCTTGGCGAGAGGTCCATCCGCGAGCTCTCGAAGGAGCTGCGCCCGATCGATGTTCGTCTCGCGCTGCACGAGGGCGTACGCCGCCGCATCCGATGGCATCACGTGGAGCAGCCATGCGAGGCGCGCGAGCTCCGTCTTGTAACCACGACGCTCCGCCGAGTAGTCGATCCTCGAGAGTTCGACGCACGTGGCGAGCATCTGCACCGCCGCCGCTCGCTTGTCGTTCGAACCACACAGCTCCCTCTTCGCGGCCGCGAACGACTGCTGGAGGCGTGCTTGCAGCGACCAGATCGCTTCCTTCTGGGTCTGCTTGGTCTCGTTCATCCACGTTTGCACCAGCAGCGTCGCCTTGCGCTTCCACGTCGTGTCGTTCGGACGTTGACAGAGGTGCACCGCGGCCTCGTACCAGCTATTGGTTCGCGCGATCTGCCCGGCGGACCATTTCTCTTTCACGGTGATGCCGGCGCACCACGGAACCGGCCCGGTGATGTTCGCGGTGTCGACACCCTGGTCGGCGGTGACTGGTACGAGGTGGCGCTCTTCGAAAGCGAGACGTTCCTCATCCGTGGGTTCGCGTCCCGCGTTCGCGCGCTCGTTCTGGCTCGCGACGATGAGCCGCTTGATGCGCGCGACGACCTCGTCTTGCGTCTTGTCGGGGTCGCCGTTCATCGCGGCTTGTACGACGTACGTCGCCTGGCGCTGCCACAGCGGATCATCGGCGAACTGGCACATGTGCTCGATGCCGCGCTCCCACGACGTGTCGGGGATCCACTCGGCTTCTTCGCTGTGGATCGCGCGAAGGACGCGGCGGTACTCCCAGACCTCGCCGGTGTACTTGCCATCGCACCACGGGATCCGGCCCGGCTTGTGGACCGCGGTCTCGGCGATGCCGCGCGGCTTGACGACGTGGAGCTCGTCCTGCTCGAGCGAGTCGGCGTTTGCAGTACCGAGCCCGCAAACGACGAGAGAAAACACGGACAGAAGATGTAGCTTGGACATGAGGCGGCCCTGTCGCGGCCGTCCGTCGCCGGTTGCGGACTATTTACAGGCCGGCGGGATCGACGCGCTCGTACGAGTCCTCGGCCTCGCGACACAAGCGGGCCAAGTGGTCGATTCGAGGCAGCTCGGTGCGGATCCAGTACTGCGCGGCCGACAGAAGGCCGCGGTAGTACGCCTCGTCGCGCGAGGCGCGGCCGCGGGGCAGGGGGCCGGCGAGCGCTTCGCGCGCGACCGCGGCGAGGTCGATCCATTGCCATGCGATCACGACGGTGGAGAACAGATCGAGGTAGTCCGCCGCGTGGAGCAGCATCGCGTTCGGATCGCCGCCGAGGCCGCGCTGCGCGAGCTCGCCCGTGAGCGTGCCGACGACGCCGACCGCGCGCGACAGCTCCGCGATCCACGCGGCGTCGACGTTCGCGGCGCGCGCGCGGGTGCAGGCATCGCCGATCGCGTTGCCGAGCGCGGCGAGCGCGGCGCCGCCCTTGGCGACGGCGCGGCGGCCGAGGAGATCGGCGGCCTGGATGCCGGTCGTGCCCTCGTGGATCGAGTTGAGCTTCTGATCGCGAAGCCACGCCTCGGGCATGTACTCGCTCGAGTAGCCGTAGCCGCCGTGGATCTGCAGCGCGAGCGCGTTGGACTCGAAGCCGCGCTCGGCGGGGAACGACTTCACGATCGGCGTGAGCACGTCGAGCAAGACCTGCGCTTGCTCGTTGTCGCCGTGTGCGGCGAGGTCCGCGTAGTACGACGCGCGCGCGACGAGCGCGAGGCCGCCTTCGACGATCGCCTTCTGACGGAGCAGCATGCGGCGGACGTCGGCGTGCTCGATGATCGGCACCGCCGGTGTGGACGGATCCTTCGCGCCGAGCGGGCGGCCTTGCGTGCGACCGCGCGCGTAGTCGAGCGACTCGTGATACGCGACGGACGCGGTCGAGACGCCGTTGAGGCCGACCATGATCCGCGCCTCGTTCATCATCTGGAACATGTAGCGGATGCCCTGGTGCGGCTCGCCGACGAGGTAGCCGTGGCAATCGCCGCGCTCGCCGTACGCGAGGATCGCGCTCGGTAGGCCGCGCCAGCCTATCTTGTGCACGAGGCCGGTGACCGCGACGTCGTTGTCGACGAGCGCGCCGTTCTGCATGCGGCGCTTGGGCACGCAGAACAGCGAGACGCCCTTCATGCCCGCGGGCGCGCCGGCGATCCGCGCGAGCGTCATGTGGACGATGTTGTCCGTCAGGTCGTGATCCGCGCCGGAGATGAAGATCTTCGCGCCGCTGATCAGATGGTGATCGCCGGCCGGCGTGGCGGTCGTCGTGATGTCGGCGAGGCTCGAGCCGGCGTGCGGCTCGGTGAGCGCCATCGTGCCCATCCACGCGCCGCGATACATCGGCGTCATGTATGTCGCGCGTAGCTCGTCGCTGCCGAACGCCTCGAGCAAGTGCGCCGCGCCTTGCGTGAGGCCGACGTAGCCGTAGACCGAGAGGTTCGCGGCCATGAGGTACGCGGTCGCGAGGGAGAACACGGTGAGCGGGAGCTGGGCGCCGCCGACGCTGCTCGGCCGCGGCGCCGCGGTGAAGCCGAGCTCGATGATCTGCTGCACGAGCGAGCGCAGCGCGGGATGCACGCGCACGCGACCGTCGACGAGTGTGGGTGGTGCGAGATCGAGCGGGCGGTACGCGGGGTACAGCACGTCGCGCGCGAGCGACCGCGCCGAGGCGAGCACCATCTCGTACGTCTCGCGATCGTGATCGGCGAAGTAGGGCAGCGCTTCGAGCGCGCGGAGGTCCAGCAGCTCGTCGAGGATCACCTCGACGATGCGATCGTCGACGAGCGGGTTCATTCGTCGTCGTTGGGGTCGGTGGGCCGAACTTCGGGCACCGTGAATGGAGTCTCCGACAGCTTCGCGATCGCCGTCGCGAGGTTCACGACCTCGACGCTCGGCGGCGCGTTGCGCTCGAGCATGAACGTGCAGGTCGCGCACGACGTGACGACCATGCCGCCACCGGTCTGCTGCACCTCCGCGAGGCGACGCTTCGCCATGCCGTCGGCGACGGCGGGCATCGTCTTGGGCAACAGGCCTCCGCCGCCGCAGCACTCGGTGTCCGTCTTCGACCAGCCGAACTCGCGGATCTCGACGAGCTGACCGAGAGCGCGCCGCGGTTGCTCGACGACGCCGTTGTAGCGCGCGTGGTAGCAGGGGTCGTGGTAGTAGACCGAGCGCTTCGTCAGCGAGCAGGCGAGGTTCGGCACCGCGGGCGCGAGGATGTCCGCGATCGAGACGACCTCGGTCTTCATGTTCACGCCCTCGGCGGGATACTGCGTGCGCATCGCGTACAGACACGCGGAGCAGTTGATCGCGATCTTCTTGAACCCGCGCAGCGACGCGGCGACGCGGCCCGCGTGCCACCGGAACAGGTCGCGATGTCCCGCCGCGAGGAGCGGATAGCCGGCGCACGCCTGCGGTGCATCGACGACGCGCACGTCCTCGAAGCCGACGCGCTCGAACAGCGCGAGCGTGGCGGCGATGTCCTCGGAGCCCTTGTCGATCGCATCGCAGCCCGGCCACAGGCCGAGCTCGCCCTCGGTGCCGAGGTGCTCTGGGAACATCGACTGGAGCTGCGTCGCCAGCCGCTGCTCGCGCGCGCGGAAGCGTTCGCTGTAGCCCGTCAGCGCCGGGTGCGGCGTTCCGTGCTGTACGGCCGCCGCGCGCGCCGACAGCAGCACGAGGCCTGGCTCGTTGCCGTGATCGCAGTACATCGTGCAGTGGCGGCAGCCGGTGCACGCCCACAGCGGATCGGTGGCCTCGGCGGTCCACTCGCTCCGTCCGAGGCGCAGCTGGTTCGCGCGGTCCATCTTGACCTGCGGGATGTACGTCTCGCGTCCGCTCGCCGTCGACACCGGGCACGCGTGCCGGCACATCTTCGGGCAGAACGTGCAGTAGTCGAGCTGCTTCGCCACCGACTCCGGCGAGAACGTCATCGCGCGCAGCATACCAGCTGGCGCCGCTCGGTCACGGAGCTGGCGGCGAGCTAGTTAGTTCAGACCGCCAACGCGCTCGCGCAGGTTCGCGAGGTCGCGCTGGATACGCGGGTTCATCGGCTCGAGCACGTGCAGGCGCTCGAGCACGTCGAGCGATCGCGGCAGATCGCCGTTGCGACCGTAGATGCCGGCGAGGTTGACGAGCATTCGCGACAGGATCTGACGCTTGCTCGCCGCGGCGATCACGCTCGGCTCGAGCACGGCATCGGGCGTCGTCGTCTTCTTCAGCAGCGCTTCGAGATCCGCGGACGTCATCGAGCGGCCACCGCTGAACGGATCGATGTAGAGCCACGCATCCTCGATCGCGACGCGCACGAGGAAGTGGCCGGGGAAGTTCACGCCTTGCGCGAGCACGCCGACGCGGCGCGCGACCTCGAGGTACACGACGGACAGCGTGATCGGGATACCCATGCGGCGATCGAGCACCTCGCACAAGAAGCTGTTGCGCGGATCGTAGTAGTCGGTCGTGTTGCCGGCGAAGCCGAGGCGATCGAACAGGCAATCGCTGATCGCGCGAGCGCGCGCGATGCCCGACGGTGCGCGCGCGACCTCGGGCGCCGCGCGACGCGCGATGTAGTCGAGGAGCTCGCGATAGGCAACCAGATCGCGCTGCGGGTAGTCCCACGATCCGATCAGCAGGGCAGCCTGATCGAGCGTGAAGTCGTCGCGCGAAACGATCGTCGAAAACTCCGACAACCCGTTGCTACCCTGCATTTAGCGCAATCGTATCATCAGTCGTGGTGGACCGCGTCGACGATTTCGTCGTCGGGGAAACCCCGAGCGAGGTACGCGCGCGCGCCGTCGTCATCCTCGAGCGTCGCTCGGAAAAACGCGGTTACATATGCGGCGGTGATCGCGCGTCCGGTCATCGGACCGAGGTACGTGAACGGCGCGCCGTCGGTCTGCCGCGTGTCCATGCCGCAGCCGGCGTCGAAGTTGTCGACCACGCCGACGAGGTCCGACACCGACCAGTGCCCCGCGTCCGCGACCTCGTACTTCCACGCGGCCCGCGCCGCGTCGGCGTAGTTGTCGCGGATGAAGTCGTTCCCGAATTCGCTGATCGAGTTGTCTTCGCGCGCGACGAGGAACGCGAGCGGGATCGGAGCCAAGCTGACGCCGGGGAACAGCGGGCTGTCGATCGGCGCGGCGAGCGCGAACGTCGCCTGGATGCGGTCGTCGAGCGCCGCGAGCTTTCCCGCGGTCACCGCGCCGAAGCTGTGACCGAGGCTACCGATGCGCGCGCGATCGGCCGACGCGAGGGAGGCGTGCTCGGCGGCGAGCGCGGCCTGCATGTCCGCGATCCGCGCATCGAGCGCTTCCGAGGTGAGGCCGGTCTGGTTCGTCGCGAGCAGGTTCCACAGGGTCGCCCCGTCGTGATCGACCGACAGCACGACGAACCCGTGGCTCGCGAGGCGCGCCGACGCGGTCGCGAGGTTGAGGCGCGTGCACGTGTAGCAGTGCGAGACGACCACGAGCGGGAACGCTCCCGCCGCGGGAGGTGCGTCCACCGCGACCGAGATCCGGCGCGTGGGGCACATCGGATCCGCCGTTGCCAAGAGGTTCGCGTAGTCGGTGCGGTGCGGTTCGTCCTCGAGCGCTTCGAACGCGACGTCGGCCTCGGCCGAGTCGGTCGGGTAGAAGCTCTGAAGCGTGCGTCCATCGCTCGCGAAGCGCGCGGTGCCGACGGCGTAGGGCCCGTGGTCCTCGACGGACATGTCCGGCGGCGTCTCGGGATCGCTGCACGCGGCCAGACACACGAGGGCCAGGAAACGACGCATCTCGCTTCCGTATCACGACGCAGAAGTGAGTGGGGATCCGTACGAGTCCCGCACGTAGTGTGCGAGACTCGTACGTCCATGGCTGAGGAGCCGCGTCCAGGCATGATCGTCGGTGGGCGATACGAGCTCATCGAAGTAGCCGGGCGCGGCGGCATGGCCGACGTGTGGCGCGGGCGCGTGCGCGGTGACTCCGGGTTCGTGCGCGATGTCGCGGTCAAGCAGATGCACCAGAACCTCGCATCGCAGCCGACGTACGTGGCGATGTTCGTCGAGGAAGCGCGGGTCGGATCCTCGCTGCAATCGCCCAACGTCGCCGAGGTGCATGACTTCGTGCACGACCGCGGCAACTACTACATGGTGCTCGAGTGGATCGAGGCGGTCGACCTCGGGACGTGGATCAAGCATCACGTCGCCAAGAACGAGCCGACGCGATGGGAGCTCGTCGCCGCCGTCGGCGTCGGCATCCTGCGCGGGCTCGCGGCGGCGCACGAGCGCGTCGGCAGCGACGGGCGGCCCGCGCCGATCGTCCATCGCGATGTCTCGCCGCACAACGTGATGCTCACGACGCGCGGCATGGTGAAGCTGATCGACTTCGGCCTCGCGCTCGCACCGGATCGCACGCAGGAGCTGACGGACCCCGGCATCGTGAAGGGCAAGATGAGCTACCTCGCGCCGGAGATCGTCGCGGGCGGGCGCCCGATCCCCGCGTCCGACCAGTTCGCGACGGGCTCGGTGCTGTGGGAAGCGCTCGTCGGCCGCAAGCTGTTCGACGGCGCAACCGACTACGAGGTCTACTGCCGGCTGCGCGACTGCATGGTGCAGCCGCTGCGTCCGCTGCGGCAGGACGTGCCCGCGCCGTTCGCGCAGATCATCGCGCGCGCGCTGTCGCCGGGCGTCGAGCAGCGGTTCCCCTCGACGCGCGAGATGGCGCGGCAGATCGGCACGGCGCTCAAGAAGGTGCAGTTGCGCAAGGATCTGCACACGGTCCTCGCGAAGAGCGTCACGGACATCCGCGGCCAGCGCTCGGGGCCGATCACGGTGACCGACACGTCGGAGGCCACGCCGATCGCCGAGATCCTCGCCGAGTCGACGCCGCGCATCGAGGTCCCGATCCAGGGCAAAAAGGAGCCCGTCGCGCAAGAGAAGCCGCGAGGACTGCGCCACTACCTCCCGTTCTTCGGTAGAAAGCGGGGGTGAGGTGGCTACTCGCGGTCGGATGCGTTCTCGTCGCGTGCGGTGACAACGGGCTGCCCGCCGCGCCCGACGTGCTCCAGGAGGGACCGGTCACGATCGACACGCGCACGATGACGCTGTCGCTCGCCGGCGCGCCCGCGCTCGAGATGGCGCAGTTCCTCGCGATCGGAACGGCCGACGATGTCGACCCGGCGCACTACTACGATCCGCGCGGCGACGACCTCGTCACGCTCGCGCCCGTCACCAAGGCGCGCGGCCTCGACGGCGACTGGGTCGTCCTCGACGGCGGCGCGCGCATGAAGCTCGCGCCGTGCCCCGCGGGCGAGTGCGCGATCCTCGACGTCGACGCGAGCGAGGTCGAGAACGCCGTGCAGCTCCAGATCGCCCTGCCGCGCGGCGCCGACGAGCCGCTCTACGGCACGGGCGACTCGCCCGCGCGCGCGAACGTCGCGGGCACCGTGCGCGAGATGTCGCTGCGCATCGATCTGATGTCCGATTCGTCGCTCAACGAGACGCACGTGCCGGTGCCGCTCGTGATGTGGCCGCGCCGCAAGGCCGCGATGTTCATTGCCGACGATCGCCCCGGCGCGCTCGACCTCGGCGCCGCGGATCCGACGCGGGTGACCGCGACGTTCACGCTGCCCGTGCGCGGCGCGTTCCGCGTGTACCTCTACACCGCGTCGATCACGCCGCTCGACCTCGTCCGCCAGTACGTCGCGCTGACGACGAAGCCCGCGGTGCCGCCGCGCTGGGCCTTCGCACCGCAGCAGTGGCGCAACGCGCACGACGCGACCTCCGAGCTCCTCGACGACGCGCAGCAGATGCGCACGCGGCAGATTCCGGGCTCCGTCATGTGGATCGATAACCCGTGGCAGACCGCGTACAACTCGTTCGTCATCGACGAGAACCGCTTCGCGCAGATCGACGACGCGATCGCGACGCTGACCGCGCAGGGCTACAAGGTCGTGTTCTGGTCGACGCCGTACGTCGGCAAGGAGCCCGAGCTCGCCGCCGATCGCGCCGACGGCACGGCGAAGGGCTACTTCGTCACCGACGAGGGCGATCGTCCGTTCGACTGGCCGTGGCAAGACGGGCCGGGCTACCTCGTCGACTTCACGCGCGACGGCGTCAAGGAATGGTGGCGCGAGCGCATCCAGCGCGTGATCGCGCGCGGCGCCGCGGGCTTCAAGCTCGACTTCGGCGAGGAGGTCGTGCCCGACATCGGCGGCAACATCATCGAGTTCCGCCTCGCCGAGGGCGACAACTCCTCGCACCACAACCGCTACGCCGAGGGCTATCACGACGCCTACCTCGGCGCGTTCCCGCCCGGCGAAGGCTTCCTGATCACCCGCGCGGGCGCGTGGGGCGAGCAGCACGTGAACACGTCGATCTGGCCCGGCGATCTCGACAGCGACTTCAGCGAGCACGGCGTGATCGTCGACGGCAAGCGCTCGATCGGCGGTCTCCCGTCGGCCATTGCCCGCGGCCTGGGCCTGTCCGTCTCCGGCTATCCCTTCTACGGCTCGGATATCGGCGGATTCAAGGATCGCCCGACCACCGAGACGCTCCTCCGCTGGGCCCAGTACGCCGCGCTCGGCACCATCATGCAGCTCGGCGGCGGCGGTCCGTCCCACAACCCGTGGGACACGACGCAGTTCGACGCGAACGCCGCCGACATCTACAAGCGCTACGCCGACCTCCACATGCAGCTCAATCCATTGCTGTGGACGCTCGCGCAGAAGGCCGGCGCGGACGGCACGCCGGTCACCGTCCCCGCGCGCTTCGTCTACGACTGCGAGTGCGACGACGCGATGTTCCTCCTCGGCGAGAACATCCTCGTCGCGCCCGTCGTCACGCCCGGCGCCACCACCCGCACGCTCACGCTGCCTCCCGGCATGTGGGTCGAGCGCCAGACCGGCACGATCCACGCGGGCGGGTCGACGATCACCGTCGCGGCTCCGCTCGACGAGCTGCCGCTGTTCTTCGCCGCGGGCTCGCTCGTCCCGATGTACGCGCTCTACGCCGACACGCTGATCCCCGCGACCGCCGCCGGCGTCACCTCGTATAGCGACCCGGCCTTCGGCTCCGAGCTCCGCCTCGTGTTCACGCCGGGCACCACGACCGCGCTCGCCTCGCTGCACGACGGCACGAACGCATCCGCGGGCGGCACCAGCGCCGCGGTCACCGGCGGCAGCGAGTATCACATCTTCACGCTCGACATCGACGCGCGCGCGCAGACCGGTACCGCGCTCGCGAACCCGACCCTCGTCACCGCCAACAGCGGCGTCCTCGCGACCGCCGCGTCCGAGGCCGCGCTCCGCACCTGCGCCGCCCCGGGCTGCTGGTTCTTCGACGCGACCGCGAAGCGCCTGCAGATCCGCGTGTTCGCGCCCGAAGGCCAGACACGCGCGATCTCGATCGATTAGCTACTGATCGCCGCGGTCGTCGCCCTGGACGATGTTGCCGGGGAAGCCGATCGCGGCGGTGCCGACGCCCTTGCCCTTGAGCGCCTGTGTCCACAGCTTCGCGCCGTCGAGCGAGAAGCAATCGATCTCGCCACCCTTGGCGACGAACACCTTGTCGCCCTCGATCACGATCGAGGCGCGGCCCATCGCGGACGTGCTCGCGGTCCACACGAGCTCGCCGGTCGCATAGCGAAAGCAGAAGACCTTCGCGCTCTGCGCGCTGGCAATGACGCGTCCATGCGCCGACGCGAGCGCGACCTCGCCGTACCCGCCGCCCTTGAGGCCATCTTCCCAGCGAATCGCGCCCGACGAGTGATCGAGCGCGACGAGCTTTCCACCGAGTGCAACCAACAGGAGCGTGTGGTCATCCGCCATGCGCGGAACCTATCGCGCAACGGGACGAGTTCGCACCCAAGATACGCGCACTGTGGGTCAGCGTGTGGGCCAGGTCGCGAACACGCGCGCGAAGCGCTCGGGATCGACGATGCCGCGCGACGCGAGGTACTCGTCGGCGTCGGCGATCGCGTTCGGGTCGTCGCCGAGCTCGGCGAAGCGACGGCGCGCGAGGCCCGCGAGCGTCGACATCTGGCAGCTCTCGGAGTCGGCGATCGATCCCGCGAGGGATTCGCGCGCGGCCGCGATGTTGCCGTCGAGGGCGTGCGCGGCCGCGTGGATCAGGCGCACGAACGCTCGGATGTACGGGACCGACATCTTGTCGAGCTTCGCGATCTCCTTGCGCGCGAGGGCCGCGTCGCCGTTGCGGATCGCGACGCGCGCGAGCTGGTAGCGAGTCTCGGTGGCGACCGCCTGGACGTGCGAGATCGCGGGCCCGAGGAATGCGCGGAGCGGAGTGACGAGCCCGTCGATCTCGGCGCGGTCGTCCTCGTACATCGCGATCTCGGCCTGCGCGCGGACGTGGAACCAGTGCTGGAGGTGGAGGCCGTCCTCGGGCTCGGACCAGGTCACGGTCTCGAGATCCGTGCGCGCTCGCTCGGGGTCGCCCGCAGCGAGGTGCACGATGTTCGACGACCAGACGTACGAGGTGGCGGCGTAGCGATCGCCGCGGCGGAGCGCGTCGCGAACGTACTCGGTCTGGCGATCGCGCAGCTCGTCGTACGCGCCCATGCGGCGGAGCGCGAACAGCATGAAGTTGCGAATGTGGTTGAGCTCGGCGGACGTGCCGACGGAGCGCTCGCGTAGCTGCGCCTCGGCCTCCTCGACGATCGAGAGCGAGAGCGCGTGGTGACCCGCGAAGAACTCGGCGATGCCTTCGCCGGCGCGCGTCCATCCGAGGAGGAGCGGGTGCTTGATCTCGCGCGCGATCCTGCGCGCCTGCGCGACGAGCTTCCTCGCGGCGGGGACGCGCGTGCCGCTCGACGCCATGTACATCGCGTGAAAGCACAGCGCGTAGGCGAAGCGGACAGGATCGCCGATGCGCATCGCGACGAGCACGGCGCGCGCCTGGAGTGCGGCGCCGGTGAGGGGCTCGACCATCGAGAGGCCGAGGGAGGCCGAGCGCATCATGTCGAGGCGGAGCTCGTCGACGCTCGTGCGTACGTCGGGCGAGTGGCGTGCGGTGAACTTGGTGCCGCCGGTCGCGATGCGCAGCCAGCGCCACACGAGCTGGCGCTTGACGGCGCCGGTCGTGGCGGGGAGCTCGTCGCCGATCTCGGCGAGCACGGAGCGGAGGAGCGCGAGGCCGTCGTGGACGTGGCCGCTGACGAGGAGCTCGTGCGCGGCGTGGCGGCGGCACTGGAAGCCGAGCGCGCTCGTCGCGTTCTTCGAGGCGAGGAGGAAGGCGACCGCGGCTTCGGGGCCGCGCCCGGCGTTGGACAGGGCCTGCGCGCGGCGCATCAGCATGTCGCGGCGCACCTCCTCGGGCGGATCACCGAGGCGCAGCGCGACCTCCCAGAGCGCGGCGGCGAGCTCGAAGGCGAGCGCTTCCTCGGCGCGTCGCGCGGCGTTGATCGCGAGCTCGCCCGCGTGCGTGATGTGCCCCGCGGCCTCGAGGTGGCGCACGATCGTGAGCGGATCCTTGTCGGCGATCGGCGACGAGAGCAGCACCGTCGCGAGGCGCTCGTGATAGCGGCGTCGGCGCGGCGCGGGCACGCGAGCGACCACGGCCTCGCGCACGCGATCGTGATACGGCTCGACGGGATCGTTCATGCGCGTGCCACCCGTGCGCACGAGCGACGTCGCGCGCAGCGAGGCGAGCAGCTTCGCGAGGCGCGGCGGCTCGACGTCGAGCGCCTGGCCGATCACGCCCTGTGGCAGCGGGGCGCCCGCGACCGCGATCAGCTCGAGCACGCGGCGTGCGCGGTGGTCCATGCGCAGGATGCGCGCCCAGAGGGCGTCCTCGAAGCGCTGGGCGGTGAGCGGCGCGCCGGCGTGGCGCACGAGCTCGTGCATGAACATCGGATGCCCACCCGCGTCGTCGACGAGCGCGTCCGCATCGGCTTCGCGACCCGGCGCGATCAGCTTGACCAGCGCGCGGCCCTCCTCGGGGGAGAGCCGGCCGAGCGTCAACACGCGCACGTGGTTCGGCAGATCGGGGCGCTCGCCCGCGTCGCTGCGGCGCGTGATCACCACGAGGATGCGCGGCGCGTTCGGCGGATGCAGGATCTCGCGGAGCAGCGCGATCGAGTCGGTGTCTGCCCATTGCAGATCGTCGAGGACGATCACCATCGTCTGCGTGGCGGCGAGCGAGGCGAGCAACGCGCGCAACCCGCGGAACGCACGCGCGCGCAGCTCGACGGGCGACGCGGGACGAGGAACGCTGAGCCGCGCGATCGCGGACACGCGGCGCAGCACCGGGAACACGCGCGCGAGCGCCTCGACGTCGTTGGTCAGGTGCAGCGCGACGTCGACGGGATGCCGGCGCATCAGCTCGTGCGCGAGCGCGTCGACGATGTTGTCGATGCCCTTGAACGGCACGGACTCGCGCTCGTAGCAGCGACCCGACAGCACGAGCGCGCTCGGATGGCGCTGGTGGACGCGGTCGATGAAGCTGCGCACGAGCGAGCTCTTGCCGATGCCCGACTCGCCCTCGACGAACACCGTGCTCGCGCCGCCGTCTGCGAGCTCGTCGAGCGCTTCGTCGAGCACCGCCAGCTCGTGCGCGCGACCGACGAACGGCGGCGGTCGCTCGTCCGGCACGTCGCGCGAGGTGAGCCGCTTGACGATCGCGCCGGCGCTTGGCCGATCCTGCGGGCGGCGGCGCAACAGCTCCATGCACAGCGTCGACAGCTCCGTTGGCGGCTGGCCCACGTTCGGCGGTAGCGGATCCTCGTTCTGCTTGCGCGTGAGGATCTCGAGCGGCGCGCCGTCGAACGGCAGCCGACCGGACAGCGCCTCGTACATCATCACGCCGACCGAGTACGAATCCGCCGACGGTGCGACCGACGACGATCGCGCTTGCTCCGGCGCCATGTACGCGGCGGTGCCGATCACGTCGAGTCCCGCGCTGCGCTGGCTCGGCGACGCCTGGCCGACCAGGCCGAAGTCGAGGATCACGACGCGCCCCTTGCGCGTGACGACGACGTTCGACGGCTTCAGATCGCGGTGCACGGCGCCCGAGCGGTGCAGCGCATCGAGTCCCGCCGCGAGCTGGCGCACCGCATCGCGCAGCCGCATCTCGGGCGTCGTCGGATCGTCGGGGTCACCCGCGCCGGTGCGCACCCAGTCGAGGAACGGCCAGCCCTCGACGAGCTCCATCGTGAAGAACCAGTGGCCGTCGTCGTGGAGCAGCTCGCCGAGGCGTACGAGGTTGCGATGCTCGAGATCGACGCGCGCGCGAAACTCGGTCTTCAAGCGGTACAGCGTCTGCGCGTCGAGCTGGCGGACGGTCTTGAGCGCGACGAGCATGCCGCGCTCGTGATCGAACGCTTCGTACACGATGCCCATCGAGCCTTCGCCGAGGACGCGGCGCAGCTCGAAGCGACCGTTCCCGGCGAAGTGTTGCTCGGGAAGGGCCGCGGCATACGCGAGCCCTCGCGGCGTGGACATCACGACCACTGTGCACGACGAACGAGCTTCCACCGACGAGTAAGGTTTGTGCGTCCGCTGACGCTCGTATCCGCGGCAGCGGGCAGCTCGGTATGTCCGCGTCGCACATGCGCATCAGCGCGGGATGTACCAGTCGGGGATCGGCGCGGCCACGGGGACGCGAAAGGCGAGGGTCCATGCGTAGTACATCATCACCAGGATCACGAACGCGATCGCCCACGCCACGAGCAAGGAGGCGATCTTCCGAGGAAGATGCTCGGTCTTGATGCGACTCGTGACGAGGAGCGTGAGCGCGATCGTCGCGGCTGCGACGACCGTGCCCTGCAGGAGCCGTCCGTAGAAGTCGATCGCGAGCGACGTTGGCGGCGTCGTCAGAGCCCAGCTCCGCTCGAGCGGGAAGTACCAGAGCACCGCTTGTCCCGTGAACTGCGGCAGCACGAACGCTATCGAAAATGCGATGGTTCCGACACACGCGGCGACGTAGAGCGCGTCCTGGCGCTTCATGGCACACCCCGTACGTTCGTGATCACGAGGCCCGCGATCACGTCGAACCACACGATGAACGCGAGCAGCCACGCCATCGCCGCGTAGCCGCCGACGAGGTGGCGATCGTCCTTGGTGCTCATCGCGCGCGAGAGGAGGAGGATGCCGACGACCAGCGGAATGCCGAGCGCCGCAAAGTTCTCCTTCATATCGAACAGGTTCGACGCCCAGCGATCGTAGCGATCGAGGAACAGCGCGCGCGTGTGATAGCGAAACGTCGGGTACACGAGCAGGCCGAACCCGAACGTGATGACGTACGTGACCGCGATCGTCGCCGCGTAGATCCGACCCAGGCGCTGCTTGTGCGTCCCGCGCAGGTAGCCCCACGCGATGATCGCGTGGTGTGTCGTCGCGCCGATCAGGACGATCGCCGCAGCCGCATGGAGCACGAGCAGGAGCCGCGCGGCTCCGTCGAGAAAGAGGTCCGGCATGGGAGCCTAGAAATCGTCCGGAATGCCTTCCGGGTCAGAGTCCTTCTCGCTCTCGTCCTTCGGGGCGGGGCGGATGTAGATGTCGTCGACGCGCCACTCGTCGTCTTCCTTGCGCAGCACGATGCGGTAGCGGATGCCGTTCTCGTCCCAGCGCAGCTCCGCGCGATCGGTGCCGTACTCGTCGATGCGATCGTTGATGCGCTTGCCGATGCCGGCGACGAAGCCCTCGACCTGCTTCATCAGGCCGTCGCGGCGCCGCTGCGTCAGCACGCCGAGCGCACCGTTGATGTCGCGCTGTGCGATCGCATCGGCGAACAGGCGGATCGCGTCGCGCGGGCGCTTCGCGCGCGACCTCGAGACGAGCTCGGACTCGAGGCGCCACGTGCGGCCCTCGCGCTCGAGCTGCACGAGCTTGCCGTCGGGGAAGCTGATCAGCGCGCGCTCGCCGACGTCGGGATTGCCCTTGAGGCTCTCCTCGAGCGCCTTGATCTGCCACTGCCGCTCCTTGTCGCTGTTCTTCCAGTCGAGGGCGAACGTGTCGTAGCTGATCTGCTTGCGCGTGTCGCTCGACAACAGGTCGTACGCCTCGCGCGGATCGTTCGACTTGAGCGCGTTCAAGTACACGCGGACGCCATCGGCGGCCGGCGACGAGGGCCCGGCAGGCCCGCCACACGCGGCGACGATCAGGGCCAACAGAGCAAGACGGCGCACTCCCAGACAGTAGCAGCGCGCCGAACCGTCTCCAGTTCGGGGGCCGAAAATAGCAAACCCACCGAAGCACCATGCTTCGGTGGGCCCCCTTGCTGCGTGGCCGTCCGTCAAGATCCGGCAGCGAGGAGTATGTCGCTGGATACTGCTAGCTCGGTGCCAGGCCCTAAGTGGCCATCGCATGGTCGCCGGAGAGGCCACGTATCAACGACGGTTCACACGGGCGTGTGAAACCCCGTGGAGATCACGTAGTTGTGTGTAGCTATCCGCGAGGCCCGTTCGTCAACTGCAGCTCCGAGTGGCGGGCCTCCGGCAGCTTGTCGGGATAGTCGAGCGAGCTGTGCAGGCCGCGCGATTCCTTGCGGCGGCGCGCGCTCTCGATCACGAGGTGCGCCGTGAGCGCGAGGTTTCGGAGCTCGATGAGGTCGCTCGTGATCTTGAAGTCGATGTAGTACTCGCGGATCTCGTCGCGGAGCACGTCGATGCGATGGCGCGCGCGCTCGATGCGCTTGTTCGAGCGAACGATGCCCAGGTACGACCACATGAACCGGCGGATCTCGTCCCAGTTCAGCGTCACGACGATCGCGTCGTTCGAGTCGGTCGCGTCGCCGCTCGACCACGGCGCCACCTGGGCGGGACGGATGCGCGGCGCGTCCTTGACGGCGGCGGCCGCGTGCGACGAATACACCATGCCCTCGAGCAGCGAGTTCGACGCGAGGCGATTCGCGCCGTGCAGGCCCGTGAACGCGCACTCGCCGATCGCGTAGAGGCCGGCGATCGTCGTCGCGCCGCTCTTGTCCGTCTTCACGCCGCCGCACATGTAGTGGGCCGCGGGCACGACGGGGATCGGCTGCTTCGTCATGTCGATGCCGAGGCCGAGGCAGCGCTCGTAGATGTTCGGGAAGCGACCGCGCACGAACGAGGGATCGAGGTGCGTCATGTCGAGGAAGACGCAGTCGGCGCCCGACTTCTTGAGCTCGTTGTCGATCGCGCGCGCGACGATGTCGCGAGACGCGAGCGACTTCTGCGGCGAGTAGTTCTCCATGAACGTCTCGCCGTTCGCGAGCTTCAGGATGCCGCCTTCACCGCGCAGCGCTTCCGAGATGAGGAAGTTCCGCGCGTGCGGGTGGAACAGCACCGTCGGGTGGAACTGGACGAACTCGAGGTCGCAGACGGCGGCGCCGATGCGGTACGCCATCGCGACGCCATCGCCCGTCGCGACGTCGGGGTTGGACGTGTAGAGGAAGACCTTGCCGGTGCCGCCGCTCGCGAGCACCGTCGCGCGCGCACACAGCGTCTTGACCTCGCCGCTGTTGCGGTCGAGCACGTACGCGCCGAAGCACGCCGGGTCGCCGCCGTACTTCGCCATCGACAGCAAGTCGACCGCGATGTGGTCGTCGAGGATCGTGATGTTGGTGTGCTTGATCGCGGCGGCGAGCAGCGCGCGCTGGATCTCGCGGCCGGTGACGTCCTGCCAGTGGACGACGCGGTTCTTCGAGTGCGCGCCCTCGCGGCCGAGGTTCAGGCTGCCGTCGGGCGCGCGATCGAGGCGCACGCCGACGTCGAGCAGGCGCTGTACCTGCGCGGGACCCTCGGCGACGCACATCTCGACGACGTCGCGATCGCAGAGCCCGTCGCCTGCTTCGAGCGTGTCCTGGATGTGGAGCGCGAACGAGTCGTCGGAGGACAGGGCCGCGGCCACGCCGCCCTGCGCCCAGTTGGTGTTGGTGTCGTCGGGTTTTTTCTTCGTGACGATGACGACGCGTCCGTGCTCGGCGGCAAGTAACGCGAAGTTGAGGCCCGCGATTCCCGTTCCGATGACCAGATAATCGGTGTCGAGGACCTCATTCATTGCGGGGCGGACCATACACCGCTACGATTTCGGGCGTGAAGCGCATCATTGCCGCTTCGATGCTCGTCCTCGGGCTCGGGTTTTGGGGGGTGGCGAGCGCCGACATCTACTCGTGGACCGACGAGGAGGGCGTCCAGCACTTCACGAACGTCAAGCCGCGCGGCAAGGACGCGGCCAAGTACAAGAAGGTGCTGTCGTCGCAGCCCGACAAGGGCAGCAAGGCGAGCGCGAAGCGCGGCTCGTGCCCTCGCTGCGACAAGGTCACGTCGAAGGATCGCTCGCCCGAGCGGTTCCACCGCTACGACGAGTACATCTACGAAGCCTCGCAGCTGTACAGGATTCCCGTCCCGCTGATCCGCGCGGTGATCAAGGTCGAGAGCGACTACGACCCGTTCGTCGTGTCGGCGATGGACTGCAAGGGGCTCATGCAGGTGCACCCCGACGTCGAGGTCGACATGGGCGTCGTCGGCGATGTCTTCGATCCGCGCACCAACATCATGACGGGCACGCGCCTCTTGCGCTGGCTCGCGAACCGCGTCGACGGCGATCTCGTGCTGACGATCGCGGGCTATCACGCCGGGCTCGGCTCGCTCGCGAAGTACGGCTACACGGTGCCGCCGTACGAGTACACGCGGCAGTACCTGAAGATGGTCCTCGAGCGCTACTACCAGTACAAGTCCGACGAAGCGCGCGCGCGCGTCCGGTGACGTCGTGAAGCCGGTGCTGCGCGTGGAGGTGAGCGAGGTCGGGCAGCCCGCGCTGCCGTCGATCGACGTCGCGGGCGGTGTCGTGATCGGCAGCGGCGCGAACGCGCAGATCCGGCTGCCGGCGATGGCGGCCAAGCCGGCGGTCGTGCGGATCGAGGACGGCACGTGGACCGCGCTCGCCGATGTCTCCGTCGACGGGGCCGCGCAGAAGCAGGGCGCGACGGGCGCGATCGCCGACGGCACCACCTTCGAGAGCGGCGGCTACAGCGTGCGGGTGGCTCCCGCACCGGAGGGCGTGCCGCCGTCGCCACCGCAGCGCACCGAGAGCCTCGCGCGCGAGCTCGTGCGCGGGATGCTCGGCGGTGCAGCGCCGATGCTCGCGATCGAGCGCGGCCCCAACGCGGGCGCGAAGCGCAGCGTGCCGCCGGTCGATGTCGCGATGGTGATCGGGCGCGGCGACGAAGCGACGTGGCCGATCGCCGACGAGGATCTCTCGCGCACGCACGCCGAGATCAAGCGCGGCTGGGACGGCACCGTGGTGCGCGACCTCGGCTCGAAGAACGGCACGCGCGTGAACGGTGCGCGCATCCGCGAGCCGACGGTGCTGCACGACGGCATGCTGATCGAGCTCGGCAACACGGCGCTGCGCTACGAGGACGCCGCGGAGCGACAGCTGCGCACGACACCCATCGCCGTCGCCGCCACCGCGGCGCCACCGGCGCGGGCGACGAGCTCGGCGGCGTTCGTCATCGCGATCTCGATCGCGGCGCTCGCCGCGGCGGGCCTCGTGTGGATCCTCAGTTCCTGATCGCCGGCACGAGCCGGCGATAGTCGGCGCGCCCGGCGTCGCTGTCGGCGAGCCACGCATCGTCGAGCGGCCAGCTCCCGAGCAGCGTCGTACGCGCGACGCTGACATCGTCGATGGCGAGCGTCGCGAGCTCGGTCACCCACGCGTCCTCGAGCGGCCGCATCTCGGGCACCGGCAGCACGGGGTAGCGCACGACCGTCGCGTCCGTGCGCGGCGAGAGGATCTTCCAGATCCGCGACTGCGCCTGCGGCGGCGACCACGACAGCTCGAGCAGCACGAGATCGCCGACCGCACCGTCGGGCTCCTCGGTCCATTGCACCGTGTTGTCCTCGGCGAGCCGCGGGCGCGTCGTGTACGAGCGAAGGGCATGGTCGCCGAGCGCGACCTCCATCGCCGTGTCCGCGGGCCCCCAGACGAGCGTGGTCTGCGCCGAGATGCCGAGCGCCAGCGGCGCGATGCGCGTCATCATCATTCCCTCGGGCGGCGCCACGACGCGCGAGATCCGTCCGGTCGCCGTGTCGCCGACGACGTCGACGGTGATCGTGCGCTCCGGCGTGAGCTCGTGTCGATCGCGAACGAGCTGCTGCGTGAGCTTCACGTGCTCCGCTCGCTCGCGCATCGCGGTGGCGACGACCTCGGAGTCGACCTGGGGAACGAACTCGCCCGGAAACGTCGTCAGCATCGTCGGATCGAGCGCGACGTCCTTCGCGTACAGGTAGCGATAGTTCGTGCTGAAGCCCTGCTCGACCCAGTTCGCGGTGATCGCGACGTCGCTCCGCGCGCCGCAGCCGATCAGCATCGCTTGCTGCGGCATGCCTTGTCGGATCAGCTCGTCGTCGAGCTGCGTGGCGCCGCAGCTCGTCCACATCGTGTAGCGGTTCGCGCCGGGGCTCGGCGGCACCATCACCTGGATCTGCTTTCGATCGGTGTTGTTGTCCGCCTCGTTCACGACGAGCACGTCGCCGCCGCGAACGTTCGCGTACGTGTACATGCGGCCGGCCTTGAGCGCGAGCGTCACGAAGCCACCGGGGTGCATCAGCGCGCTCGCGCGGCCCTCGCCGTCGGTGTGCGTCGCGATCACGAGCGAGCTGTCTGCGTTCTGGAAGTAGACGGGGAACCCGGCGAGGTCGACGGCGTCCGCGTAGAACTGCAGCGTCACGAGCTCGCGCTGATCATCGTCGCGCGCGCCGGCATCCGGCGGCGAGTCGAGTTGGTCGCCGTAACAGCCGGCGCACATCACTGCGAGTAGCAGTGGCGGACGACGCATTCACCACCATGATACGCGCCTAGCGCACGGTTCGGTAGCTCACGCGTCCGCTCGCTTCCTTCATCGGCCACCACGAACCGGCGCTCGGGCTCCAATGTCCGAGAAGGTAGGGACGCAACCGTTCGTAGCCGCCCTCTGCCACGATCAGCGAGAGGGATCCGAACAACACGCTGTCGCGCTCCAGACGGAGGTCATTGGGAAGGCGAGGGAGTCGCAGGGCCGTCGCATCCGTGCGCGCGCCGATCACGACCCACTGAAAGCCTCCGAGCGAGAGATGGGCCCAGACGACATCGCCCGGCGCTCCCTCGGACTCCTCGCTCCAGACGAGCGAGTAGGTGTCGAGATCGATCCCGGGCAGGCTCGTCTTCCGGATCGGCATCGACACGTCGACCGCCGTGCTCCTCGTTGCAGGGCCCCACACCACACCGGTCCGCTCGACCGTGCGCTGCTGACCATCCTCGCTCTCGAAGTCCAGGGTCCGCACGATCGTCTGGGCGGTCTCGTCGGGGAGCACCGGCATCTGCACGGGCACGGCGACGTGCGTGCCGGCCAGCTGCGCCGAGGTCGCCACTTCGTACTCGACGCCGGCGAGCTTGCTGTTCACGTCGACGAAGTCGTTCGCGGGCCCCGTCACCTCGACGGTCGCGTCGAACGGCGAGTAGGGGCCGCGCAGATCGATCGTTCCGCCGCTCGAGATGTTGGCGTTCGCGCGGAAGCGATAACCGAGCGGGATGCCGAACGCGGTCCCCGCGACCACGAGCAGGTCCGACGTGGACGTGCATGGCTTGAAGAACGGTGCGAACGGCTCGTCGATGGCCAGGCTCACCTCGACCGACGCCTCGCAGTACGACGAGATGTAGTAGCTCGATGCGCCTTCCATCGGATCGATCCGCACGTCGGCGAGCGGCACCGCATCACCAAACCCCTCCGTCGAGAGGTCGAGGGTGAGCTCGTCGCCGGGCTGCACGCCGGTCCACGTGTACAGGATGTTGAAGCTCGGCGGCGCACCATAGATGGACACGAAGCCGTCCGCCTCCATCCAGGCAGATGCGTTTCCCGCGGCATCGGGCTTCGTCGCGAGTACGGTCGACGAGCTCGCGCTTTGAAACCACACCCGGAGCGACTCTCCGATCGGTCCGTCGACGTGCACCTTCACCAGGCCGCGCGGCGGACCATCACTGCCCAGCCCCGCATCCGGCAACGTCGCGCCATCACCGCATGCGGCGACGATCAACAGCGCGCCGAGCCGGGACTTCATGGCGCGCATGCTAGCGCATCAGAACAGCGACAGCTGTCTCGTTCGCGGTGGCGGGCGCCGGAACGTGACCCGGTCGTCATATTCCGTGTCGTCGCGGTGATTCAGCCCGAGCCGCGCGCACGTCGTCTCGAACATCATCGCGAGCGTCTCCGCGTACGGCCCTTCACCGCGCCCGCGCGTGCCGAACCGCGCGTCGTAGAGCTTGTCGCCGCCGCGCGTCTCGCGGATCCGGTGCAGCACCTTGTCGGCCGCGAGCGGCATCACCGCTCGCACGCGCTCCTCGAACACCTGCTTCACCGCACCCGGCAAGCGCAGCAGCGTCCAGCCCGCGGTCGTCGCGCCCGCCGCCGCGGCGCGCTCGAGCACGGTGACCATCTGGCTGTCGTTCACGCCGGGGATCACCGGCGCGATCATCACGTTGACCGGGAGGCCGGCGGCGGCGAGCCGCTCGATCACCTTGAACCGCCGATCCGGGGACGCGGCCCACGGCTCGATCATGCGCGACATCTCGTTGTCCGAGAACGCGAGCGAGACGGAGATGTGAAATCGCGCCTCGTCGCGCAGCGCCTCGAACAGCTCGATGTCTCGCTCGACGAGCGCGCTCTTCGAGATCACGCTGACCGGGTTGCGATATTCGAGGCACACCTCGAGGCACCGCTTCGTGATCTCGAGATCCTTCTCGAACGCCTGGTAGCAGTCGGTCACGCCCGAGAACATCACGAGCTCGCCTTGCCAGCTCGGCTTGTCGAACGCGGCGCGCAGCAGCTCGGGCGCGTCGCGCTTGACGACGATCTTCGTGTCGAAGTCGGTGCCCGCGCCGAGATCGAGATACTCGTGGGTGGGCCGGGCGTAGCAGTAACTGCACGCGTGAATGCAGCCGCGATACGGGTTCGCGCTCCAGCGGAAGCCGAGGTCGGGAGAGTCGTTGCGGCTGAGGATCGACTTCGAGGTGTCCTCGAGCAGCGTGACCTTCGTGGGCGGCGGACCCTCGCCCTCGTCGTACTGCAGCGCGACGTCGCGGAAGCGAATGAGCGGGTTCGAGACGTCCCTCGACTTCACGCGCCCAGCATACTGAACGCGTGAGCAGGTGTCACGTTTCACCGTCGAGAATCCACGCGATCGCGCGCTCGGGAAGCGGATCGGACGCCGCGGCGATCAGCGCGTCGGTCACCAGCGTGTGGCGATGGAGACGTGGCAGCGCGATGGCGCCGCGATCGATCACGTAGCGCAGCGCGAGCTCTGCGAGGGTCACGGCCCCGACGTGCTCGTGCTTCCTGTTGCGCTCGAGCACCGCGCGCGATGCCTCGGTCGCGCGCGCTGCCGGCGGCACCGTGCGCACGAGCGGTGCGAGGCGTGCGACCTCGAGCGCGATACGATCGAGCGTGGCGGTGTCGAGCGCGGTGCGATCGTCGCGCGGCGTGAGCTTCACGCCGGGCCCGAGCGCACCTGCGAGCGCGCCGCCCGCGAGGGGCTGCCGCGCGAGGACGGCGAGCGGCGCGGTGCGGCGCGGTGGCCGCGCGGCCGTCACCGTGGGAGTCGGCGCCGTGATCTCGAACGCGCTGACGATCAGCGATGACGTTTGCGCGACGGACGCCGGCGGTGGGGGCTCGGGGCCGAGTGGAACGGGCGCGGTCGCCGCGGCGATCAAGGGCTCGGCGGCGCGCGCGCAGAGATTGAAGGGAATCGACACGCACACGAACCACGACACCGCGAGAAGGGAACGAAGACCGTCGGCGAGGTCGTCCTCGATCTTCGGCTCCTCGCGCTCACTCGCGTCGAGCGCGCGATCGCCGCGCTCCTTCACACCGAGCACACGCTCGCCGCGCTCCTTCACACCGAGCACACGCTCGCCGTCGCTCGCGCCGAGCACACGCTCGCCGTCGCTCGCGCCGAGCACACGCTCGCCGTGCTCGCTCGCGCCGAGCGGGTGTTCGCAATCGTCGAGGTCGTTCGCGTCGAGGCGTGCGCCCCACGCGAGCACCTTGCCTTCGCGGATCAAGCGCGCGGCCGTGCCCTCGATCTCGAGCCAGACCTTCGACGATAGCCACGCCGGTCGCAGCGGGAGCTGCACGAGCGGGAGCGCGTCGAGCTTCGAGTTGCGCAGCGCGGTCTCGACGCGCGCCTGGATGTAGCGCGGTGGGAGGCGCTCGATCGGCGTATCGCGACCGGCGAGCAGCGGGATCGTGACCGCGGCGATCGCCGAGTCTCGCATCCGCAGCGAGCGGATCACCTCGCCGGCGAGGCGCTCGGCGTCGTCCTCGCCGGGGTGGATGTCGACGAGCGAGAGCCCGAGCTCGAGCGCGACCGTCAGCGCTCGCTCGACGTCACGGCGATCGACGCCACGCGAGGCCGCGATCGAGAGCGACACATCGCCCGACCCGACCGCCGGGACGCTCCGATCGCCGAGCCGGACGCTGCGCACGGCGGCATTGTATGCGCGCGGTCACAGCGAGTCATCGCGTGAGGCATCGCTCGTCGAGCAGACTGGCATTTCGGGCGCGCGGTTGGGTACGATGGGGGAATGAGGGCTTCCGGCGTACTGGTCTGTCTATTGTCCGGCGGTGTTGCCGCGATCGTCGCGTGCGGTGACGACGGCGGTGCAAACAAGTTGCCCGATGCACCACCCGGGAGCGACGGCGCGCTGCCCGATACGCCCGATCCGCCGACGCCGGCGCGGATCACGATCACGCGTGACGGCAGCGGCGTCGAGAGCGTCGACGTGTACTTCCAGAACGCGGACAACACGCTCGTCGCGAAGGTGCCGACCGATGCCAACGGCGTCGCCGAGGCGACCGTGATGCCAGGCGCCTACGTGACGGTGGTGAACCCGTTCCGCGTCGCGTTCGGCGGCGTGCCGCAGGACGACGTCGAGACGATCGCGGGCGTGCAGCCGGGCGATCAGCTCCAGCTGACCCAGAACAACGGGCGGCAGACGCTGACGAACGTCAACATCGTCGTCGACGAGGACGCGAACGGATCGCAGTACAAGATGTGGGCGACGTGCATGGTGCTCGACGCGAAGTCGTCGGCGGGCATGCCGTACTACCTCTCGGTCGGCTCCGGCGGAGAGCGGCCCGCCGCGAGCCCGGACATGGTCGATCCGTGCCCCAAGGCGGACATCCTCGTCGAGTCGGAGAACGGCAGCGGATCGGGCGTCGGCTGGATCTTCAAGGACGACGTGGCGATCACCGCGAGCGCGAACATCGACATCACCGACGCGTACACCGCGACGCCGCAGGTGAACGTCGCGTACAGCGATGTGCCGGCCGCGGTGACGAACCTGGCCGTGATGAACCTCCTCACCACGCCGGACGGCGTGCTGTGGCGCGAGCAGAGCAACACCGACGTCGTCACCGGTGCGGCGTCGTGGAGCTTCGAGCGCCCGAACCCGGCGGGCTCGACGCAGGTGTTCCTCACGAACATGTTCGGCGGCGCGAGCTACGGCCAGCACCAGGTGATCGACTGGAAGCCGATCGCGGATCCCGCGACGATCTCGTTCGCGAACGCGCTGCTGCGCGAGTACACCACCACGCCGACGTTCGATGTCGCGACGAGCTCGGTCACCTGGATGGAAGCGGCGACGGGCGCGATCGCGGACCTCGCGATCGCCGAGATGACCGGGTTCCGGTCGGGCGCGACGACGCTGAGCTGGCGCTGGCGTCTCGCCGGCGTGCCGAGCGGGACGACGCTGAAGTTCCCGACGCTGCCGGCCGACATCGCGCAGTACAACATCGTCACCGGCGACACGACAGACGTGTTCTCGCTGACCACCGCGAAGGTTCCGGGCGGCTACAACACGGTGCGACCGATCGTCCTCTCGGTCGAGAGCCCCACCGTGCTGATCGGGGGGGCATCGGGACGCATCGTGATCCAGAACCTGCCGGGTCGCGTCGTGACGCGACAGGCGCCGAGCGCTCCGACCGGCGCGCGTGCGGCCGCGCGTTCGCGCTGAGCCGGCGTTTACTCCCGACGGGGGACGCGGTTAGATCCGGCGATGGATCCTGCCGTTGTTCCTCCCGTGGGCGCGTCGGTGCCGCGTGTCGACGGCGTCGCGAAGGTCACGGGGCGCGCGCGCTACCTCGATGACCTCGACGCGCCCGGCGTGTGGCATGGCGCGACCGTGCGCTCGAAGGTCGCGCACGGCGTGCTCGAAGGGATCGACTTCGATCCGGCGTTCGACTGGAGCCAGGTCGTCGTCGCGACGGCCGCGGACATCCCGGGGAAGAACACGGTCTATCTGATCGAGGAGGATCAGCCCGCGCTCGTCGCGATCGGTGCACACGTGATGCACGTCGACGAAGCGATCGCGATCGTCGCCGCCCCGACGCGCAAGCTCGCGTTCGAGGCGATCAAGCACGTGACGCCGCGCATCCGGGAGCTGACGCCGAACTTCGACGTGAAGAAGTCGACCAAGCTGTTCAAGGAGTTCTTGATTCGCAAGGGGCACGAGACCGACGCCGAGCTCGACGCGGTGTTCGCGAAGGCGGCGCGCGTGATCGAGGGCGACTACTACACGTCGCCGCAAGAGCAGATGTACATCGAGCCGCAGGCGATGATGGCCGAGTGGGCCGATGGCCGCGCGTACATCGTCGGCTCGATGCAGTGCCCGTACTACGTGCACAAGGCGATGAAGCCGCTGCTCGGCGTGGACGCCGATGGCGTGGTGATCACGCAGTCGGTGACCGGCGGCGGGTTCGGCGGCAAGGAAGAGTATCCGTCGATGCTCGCGGCGCACTGCGCGGTGGTCGCGCACAAGGCGAAGCGCGCGGTCAAGATGACGTACGACCGCGACGAGGACATCGCCGCGACGACGAAGCGCCACCCCGCGTGGACGCGCCATCGCATGGCGATCGACGACAAGGGCGACATCCTCGCGATCGACATCGATTGCGTGATGGACGGCGGCGCGTACCTGACGCTGTCGCCGGTCGTGCTGTCGCGCGGCGTGCTGCACGCGGCCGGGCCGTACAAGTGCGCGACCACGCGCGTTCGCGGGCGCGTGATGATGACCAACCATCCGCCGCATGGCGCGTTCCGTGGCTTCGGTGCTCCGCAGACGACGTTCCCGTACGAGCGGCAGATGCAGAAGCTCGCGCTCGCGCTCGGCGAGGATCCGCTCGCGATCCGGAAGCGCCTCGCGTTGCGGGCGGGCGACACGACGTCGACGGGGCAGCTGCTCGGCGAGAGCGTCGGCACCGACGAGGTGCTCGGCGCGATCGAGCGCGTCGCGGGCCCCCCGCCGGCGCGCGATGGCGCGGGGCCGTCGGGCGCACCGATCAAGCGCGGGCGCGGCGTCATCTTCTACTTCCACGGCGCGGGCTTCACCGGCTCGGGCGAGCAGCGGCTCGCGGGCAAGGCGACGGTCGCGCTGACCACCGACGGTCGCTTCGAGGTGCGCTCGAGCTCGACCGATATCGGGCAGGGCGCGATCACGATGTTCACGCAGATCTGCGCGGCGACGCTCGACGTCCCGCTCGACATGGTCGGTGTCGTCGATCCGTCGACGGCGCTCGTGCCCGACTCGGGGCCCACCGTCGCGAGCCGCACGTGCATGGTCGTCGGCGGCCTGGTGCAGCAGGCATCACTCGAGCTGAAGAAGACGCTGCTCGCGTGGGGCGAAGCGAACGGCATGACGGGCAAGCCGTTCGTCGACATCGCGAAGGCGCGCGCAGCGCAGGGCCAGGTCACCGAGACCAAGCAGTACGTGCCGCCGCCCGGCATCCACTTCGACGACGCGACGTACACGGGCGCCGCGTATCCCTGCTACGGCTGGGGCGCGTGCCTCGTCGACGTGTCGGTCGATCTCGATACGTACGAGGTCGCGATCGATCGCTGCGTGCAGGCGATCGACGTCGGCAAGGCGATCAACCCGAGCGTCGTGAAGGGGCAGATCGAGGGCGGCACGCTGCAAGCGCTCGGCTGGGCGGTGCTCGAGAACGTGATCTACAAGGACGGCCGCGTCGCGAACGCGAACATGACGAACTGCATCGTCCCCACGTTCGCCGATGCGCCGGAGCTCGAGACGATCATCGTCGAGTGTCCGTACCCGTTCGGCCCGAGCGGCGCGAAGGGCGTCGGCGAGATCCCGATGGACGGGCCCGCGGCGGCGGTCGCGAACGCCGTCGAGGACGCGCTCGGCGTGCCGTTCGACGCGCTGCCGATCTCGCCCGAAGCGGTTCGCGCGGCGCTGCGAGGAGCGTCGTGAAGGTCACGCTCGAGGTCAACGGCACCTCGCACACCGTCGAGGACGTCTCGCCGTGGAAGCGCCTGCTCGACGTGCTGCGCGAGGACCTGCGCCTCACCGGGACCAAGGAAGGCTGCGGCGAGGGCGAGTGCGGTGCGTGCACGGTGATGATGGACGGCGAGGCGGTGAACTCGTGCCTCGTCGCGATCGGGCAGTGCCACGAGCGATCGCTCGTCACCGTCGAAGGGCTCGCCAACGGCGAGATGCTGCACGCGGTGCAGAAGGCGCTCGTGCGCTGCGGCGGTGCGCAGTGCGGCATCTGCACGCCGGGCATCGCGGTCTGCGCGGCGCACCTCATCGATCATCGATTGATCGACGCTCGCGACGACAATGCAGCGCGCGCCAAGGTGCGCGAGCTGCTCGCCGGCAACATCTGTCGCTGCACGGGCTACCAGTTGATCGTCGACGCGGTGATCGAAGCGGCCCGCGAGGTGGGCTCGCGATGACCGAGTACAAGCGCCCCCGCGATCTCGACGAGGCGGTGTCGCTGCGCGCGGCACATCCCGACTGGATGCTGCTCGCCGGCGGCACGGACCTGATGGTCAACGCGAACCACAAGCCCGAGCCCGCGGGCATCCTCGATCTGTGGCGGCTGCCGGGCATCGGCTTCATTCGCGTCGAGGACGACGCGATCGCGATCGGTGCGGGCACCACGTGGCACGAGGTCGAGCGACATCCGACGGTCCGCCAGAAGCTCGCTCCCCTCGCACTCGCCGCGCGCGAGATCGGTGCGCTGCAGATCCAGGCGCGCGCGACGCTCGGCGGCAACGTCGGCACCTCGTCGCCGGTCGGTGATTCGCTGCCGGTCTTGCTCGCGCTCGACGCCCGGCTCGAGCTCGCGTCGCCGCGCGGCCGGCGCACGGTGTCGTACGCGACCTGGTGCACGGGCTATCGCAAGACGCTCCTCGCCCCCGACGAGCTGATCGTCGCGGCGCACATCCCCCTGCCATCGGCGCAGACGCGCACGACGTGGCGCAAGGTCGGGACGCGCCGCGCGCAATCGATCTCGAAGGTGATGGGCGCGGCGGCGATCACGCTCGACGGCGGCACCGTCGTCTCGGCGCGCGTCGCCCTCGGCGCCGTGGCAGATCGCCCGATCCGCATCGCCTCCGTCGAGGACGCCGTCAAGGGTCTCCCGCTGGGCCAGGCGGCCGACGCGGCACGAGCGGCGATTCGCGCCGCGATCAAGCCGATCGATGACATCCGGTCGACCGCGACGTATCGCCGGGACGTCGCCGAGAACATCGTCGCGCGCTTCTTCATGTCATGATCGGCCTCGTTGACCACCCCGGACGACAAGGACGCGAGCGATACGGACAAGTCCTCCGGATCGTCCGGATCGATCGACATCTCGACCGATAGCTCGTCGGCGATCCCGGCCGTCGCGGACACGGCGACGCCCGCGAGCTCGTCGGGGTCGATCGACGTCGCGATGTCGGGGCCGACTCCGAAAGTCTCCGACGGCACACCGACTCCGGTCGCCGCCCTGGAGACGGGTCCCGTCGCCCGCACGAAGCGACTCACCGATGCGGCGAAGAGCGCGACGAGCACCGTCGTCAGCGCCGTCGGCACCGGCATCGATAAGCTCGGCGAGGGCGTCAGCTACATCGGTGAAGCGTCGAAGGGCGTGCCGATCGTCGGCGCCGGTGTGTCGGCGCTCGGCGAGACGATCCAGAACGTCGGCGAGTCGATCGAGAGCCTGCCGCGCGTCGCGCGCACGCGGCGCGGGCGCCTGCTGTTCCGCAGCTTGATCGTCGGCTTCTTCCTCGTCGCCACGTGGATCGTCGTGATCGTCGCGCTCCAGGTGAAGGGCAGCGACACGCCGGACTTCCGTCCGATCGCCGAGAAGATCCTCGTCGGGATCGCGAGCGGGCCCGAGGGGATCGAGCGCGTGTACGACAACGCGTCTCCGCGCTTCCAGGAGATGGTGCGCAAGGAGAAGTTCGCCGACGAGATGGCGGACCTCGCCGCCACCGTCGGCAAGTTCAAGGAGATCACCGCCGTCAACGAGAGCCTCGTGACGCGCGGGCCGACCGGCCGCGTCGGTCGCGTGCTGCTCACCGTCGCGTACGAGAAGGCGAAGTGCAAGGCGTCGGTCAGCGTTCACGAGGACAGGGGCGAGTGGAAGCTGCTCGGCGTCGGCATCGAGCTCCCGCCCGAGCTCGCGATCACGCAGGCGCAGCGCGAGGAGCGCGTGCAGGCGTGCAAGGATCCGATGGCGAAGACGTGCGACCTCAACGCCGCCGCGACGAGGATCCTCGAGCAGCTGCGCGACGGCAAGTACGAGCAGGTGTGGGACGAGGCGACGCAGGTGTTCCAGAAGCAGGAGGAGAAGATGCGCTTCGTCGGGATCCAGCGCGAGCACGCGCAGATCCTCGGCAACTTCATTCGCATCCTCGCGGTGACCGAGGCGCGCGTCATCGGCGGGACCAACGCGACGTTCGACGTGATCTCGGAGTACACGCGCTCGAACGGCGTGCGCGCGATCTTCACGTTCTATCGCGGCTCGAAGACACGGCCGTGGAAGCTGCGCAGCTTGAAGATCGTGCTGCCGATGCCGCGCGCCGACGAGCAGCCACTCGCCGAGGACGCGAACGCGACCGCCGGTAGCAACTCGCCGGCGATCGGAACGCCTTAGCGACGCGCGCGTGCGTGAAGCCGCATCGCGAGCCACGCCGCGAGCACGGCGGCCGGCCACGCCAGCCACACGGCCTGCGCCCACCACGGGCGCTCGAAGCGGAACTGCAGCAGCGTCGCGCCGGCGGGCACGTCGACCGCGGGGAAGTCTGGCGTCACGCGGCGAACCGGCGCCGGCTTGCCGTCGATGTACGCGCGCCATCGCGGGTGCCAGCTCTCGCGCGCGACGAACGTCGTCGGCGCCTCGACCTCGATCTCCGCGACGATGTCGGCGGCGTCACCGGGCGAGTCTTGCCGCCACGCGCGCTTCACCGTCGCCTTCGGCTCGTCGGTCTTGCCGCCCCAGCCGCTGTACGCGAGGTGCCGGTTCTTCGTCGGCAGCTCGCTGCGCAGCCAGGCGATGCCGGCCGCGCGCGCGTCCGTCTTCTTCTCGGGCATCACGCCGGTGATCTGGATCGGCGACACGAGGCCATCGCTGGGGAGGCGCCGCACGCTGTACTTGCCGGACTCGAACAGCTTCTCGCCGACGGGGATCGAGTTGCCCTTCTCCGTCAGGAACACGATGTACGGCGTGTCGTAGACCCACGCGAGCTTCGCGAAGTCGCGCACGCTCCACAAGAAGTCGTAGTTGGGGCTCGCCTGCAGACCGCCGCCGCCCATCTGCAGCAGCGACGGGACGCGCGCGTAGACGTAGCTGAGCAGGTTCCACCAGTGGTTCTCCGCGCCGGCGCCGACCTGCTTGCGACCCTGCGGCTGCGTCGCGAGGAAGTCGATGATCTTCATCATGTCGGGGCGGTAGTTGCCGGTCTGCTCGGCGAGCGTGCGGACGCGCTTGGCCTGTTGCCCCGCGGTCGGGATCGCCATCAGGACGATCGTCGCCGCGAGCGCCGCGATGATCGTCGTGCGGATGCCGTAGATAGTCCGCACTCCGCGCTCGATCGCGGGCACGAGGAACAGCAGCGCCGCGATCGGCACCATGCAGACGATCCGCGCGAGCCACACCGAGTCGATCGAGCCGAACGAGAGCCGCGTCGCGATCGTGAACACGCGGTCGTCGGCGTGTCCGCGCGCGATCACGATCAGCATCATGCCGACGAAGATCACGATCGAGAACAGGATCCCGTAGCGCACGTACGTCGCGCGCTTCGAGTACTCCTTCACGTTCCAGATCCACGCGAGGATCGAGTACGTGCCGGCGGCGACGCCGAGCGCGATCACGATCTGCAGCGCGCCGAGGAAGCGCACCGCCGGCAGCAGGTCATCGCCCGTCTTGCCCAGGTGCGGCCCCAGGCCGAGGAGCAGCGCGAACACGAGCCCGGGCACCCACAGCCAGCCGAGCATCTTGCCGCGCCCGAAGATGACCGCGATCGGGATGAGGATCGTGATGAACATCGGGCGCGCGACGTCGAAGATCTGACCGCGCACGATCCAGCGTCCGAGCTCGATGAAGCCGGGGCCGACCTCGTCGTTCACGCGATGCGGGAAGCCACCGAAGCCCGCGTAGTCGACGATCAGCGGGACGAGCGTCGGCAACTGCGACACGACGAGCAGCACCGCGAACAGCGCGTGTCGCGCGAGCTCCCAGTGCAGCGCGCGCGGCGCGGGCTGCTTCACGCGCGGCGTGAACCGCGACAGGACACCGGCACCGACGTGCGCGATCACCTGCGCGAGGAACCCGAAGAACAGCGCGATGCCCAGGCCGATGACCGCGAACGGGTGGCACAGCCCGACGAACGCGCTCCACAGGACCGCCCAGTGCAGACCCTTGCCTTCGAGCGACCACCGCACCGCGTAGCCGTACGCCATCGGGAACACGGCGAACGCCCAGGTCTGCGTGTAGAGGCCGACGCTGAACGTGCCGTCCGCGGAGAAGCCCCAGCGCGACGCGCCGATCGTGAACGCGATCGCGAACGCGCCCGCGAACGCCTGCCACGGAACCGCGCCGAGGAGGCGCATGCCCTTGTAGGCGCACGCCGGTGCGATCACGAGCGGGAGGAAGATCGACAGCTGGAACCAGAACAGGTGGTGGCCGAAGATCGCCGTGGGCACCGCGGACGCGAGCTGCGGGATGACCTGGTAGTAGTACGCGCTCGCGAAGCCACCGTTCGCCGACGGGTTCCAGAAGTCCCAGTCGCCTTGCGCGATGCAGTCCGCGAGGCGCCGGCTCTCGGCGAAGTGGAACGACAGATCGTCACCGGCGACCTCGCCGCGGAAGATGCCCGCGAACATGCCGGCGACCACGAGCGTGAGCAGGCCGAGGGCGGGCAGGGCGCCGTTCGCCGCGAGCCACGCGAGCGCCTTGTCGAACGCGTCGGGCGGCTCGGTCGTCGCGGTGGTCTCCGACGAGGCGCTCGCCGACGAATGTTCGGGCGTGTCCGCGGGCTCGCGCTTGGACTCGACATCGCGAGCGGACGTGTCGTCGCTCACGCGTCGTTCTCCATCATCGCCGCGATCTCCTCGTCGGTAAACACGGGCGTCGCGCCGCGCACGCCGGCGACGGCGGCGGCCCACCGCGACGCGATGCGGCCCGACGTGGCGAGATCGAAGCCCATCGTCATCCCGAGCACGAGCAGCGCGACGTACGCATCTCCGCAGCCGACGTTGTCACCGCCGGCGCGCGATTGCACGCCGCCGATGTCGATCGGTGCGCCGTCGCCGTAGAGCGTCGAGCCGGCGGCGCCATGCGTGACGGCGAGCACGCGCCGGTTGGTGCGCAGGTGATCGATCGGATCGGCCCAGCCGAACGTCTTCGCCAGCGTGGCGAGCTCCTTGTCGTTCACCTTGATCACGTCGGCGGCGGCGAGCGCGCGCTCGACGACGTGCGGGTCCTCGATCATCACGCCGTCGGAGCGGCGGCGCAGGTTCACGTCGCACACCTTCATGCAGCCGGGGCCCGCGGCCGCGATCGCGTTCTCCCACTCGGCGAGGCCGACGGGCGTGCGCTGCGCGAGCGTCCCGTAGATCAGCACGCCGGCCTCCTCGATCGCGGTCGCGACGTCGGGCGTGCACTGGATCCGCTCCCACGCGCGGCCGGGCTGTAGCGTGTAGCGCGGCTCGCCGTCGACGATCGCCACGGTGACCTCGCCGGTCGCGCGCTCGGGGTCGACCTGCACGAGCGCGGTGTCGACGAACGCCGAGATGCCCTCGATCGCGCGGCGGCCGTCGGCGTCGTCGCCGACACGGGTGACGAGCCTCGCCCAGCCGCCGGCCTGGCCGAGGTGCCACGCGACGTTGGCGGGTGCGCCGCCCAACGTCGCGCCATCGCCGAAGCGGTCCCAGAGCAGCTCGCCCCAGATCACGACCGCTTCATCGCTGGTTGACATCACGTCACTTAGTGTACAAATTACACTCTAACCGTGGCACTCGGAGGTCAGATGGGCCGCACCGTGGGGAATGATGGATTGGACATCTACGGCGGCTCTCTGTCGCTCTTGACCGACTTGTACCAGCTGACGATGGCCTGCGGCTATTGGAAGGCCGGGGTTTGCGAGCGCGAGGCGGTGTTTCACCTGACGTACCGGCGACCGCCGTTCGGGGGCGGGTACGCCATCGCCGCCGGCATCGCACCGGCGCTCGCGTTCCTGAACCGGTTCCGCTTCACGGACGAGGACGTCGCATATCTGAAGACGCTCGTCGACATGCGCGGCGAGCAGCTGTTCCCCGACGAGTTCCTCGCATACCTGCGCGCGATGCGGTTCTCGTGCACGGTCGATTGCGTGCCGGAGGGCAGCCTCGTGTTTCCGCACGAGCCGCTCCTGCGGGTGAAGGGACCGATCCTGCAGGCCCAGCTCGTCGAGACCGCGTTGCTCGACATCGTGAACTTCCAGACGCTGATCGCGACGAAGGCCGCGCGCGTCGTGCAAGCGGCGCGCGGTGCGCCCGTGCTCGAGTTCGGCCTCCGCCGCGCGCAGGGCATCGACGGCGGCATCAGCGCGTCGCGCGCGGCGTACATCGGCGGCGTCGCCGCGACGAGCAACGTCCTCGCGGGCAAGGTGTTCGGCATCCCGGTCAAGGGCACGCACGCGCACTCGTGGGTGATGTTCCACGGCGACGAGATCCGTGCGTTCCGCGCATACGCGGAGGCGATGCCCGGGAACTGCACGTTCCTCGTCGACACGTACGACACGCTCGACGGCGTCGCGAACGCGATCACCGTCGGTCGCGAGCTCCGCGAGAAGGGTTACGAGCTCGGCGGGATCCGGCTCGACTCGGGGGACCTCGCCTATCTGTCGGCCGAGGCGCGGCGCATGCTCGACGCGGCGGGCTTCGAGAAGGCGCGCATCGTCGCGTCGAACGACCTCGACGAGGTCTTGATCGGCAGCCTGTACGAGCAGGGCGCGAAGATCGACACGTTCGGTGTCGGCACGCGGCTCGTGACCGCGTTCGATCAGCCGGCGCTCGGCGGCGTGTACAAGCTCGGCGCGTGTCGCGACGACGCGGGCGTGTGGCACGAGGCGATCAAGCTCAGCGAGCAGCCGATCAAGATCTCGAACCCCGGCGTGCTCCAGGTCCGGCGGCTCCGCCAGGGCAGCGATCTCGTCGGCGACATCATCTATGACAGCGAGCACGGCCTCGCGGCGGCGACGCTGCACGACATCGAGGATCCGACGAAGCTCGCGTGGTCGCCGCCGTTCGACGCGAGCGAGGATCTGCTCGTCACCGGCATGGATCGCGGCGAGCTCGTCGCGGGCTCGACGCTCGAGGCCGCTCGCGAGCGGGCGGCGCGCGAGCTATCGCAGCTGTCGTTGCGCACGCGCCGGTTCCTGAACCCGCAGCCGTACCCGGTCGGGCTCGACCCGCACGTCCACGCGCGCAAGCAGGAGCTGATCGCGAAGGCGCGCGAGCACGGAGGACGAGCATGACGACCCCACTCGTCTTCGCGACGCAAGCGTATGCGTATCTCGGCAAGGCGATCGCCGCGCACGGCAACTGGGAGCTCGGCGCGTGCACGCGCGAGACGTTCCCCGACGGCGAGCACTACCTGCGCATCGACAGCGATCCGGCGAATCGCGATGTCGTCTTGATCGGCGGCACGGTCGACGACGGCTCGACGCTCGAGCTCTACGACCTCGCGTGCGGCCTCGTCACCGGCGGCGCGGAGCGCCTGCGCATGGTGATCCCGTTCTACGGCTACTCGACGATGGAGCGCGCCGTGCGCCCGGGCGAGATCGTGACGGCGAAGACGCGCGCACGGCTCCTGTCGTCGATCCCGATGGCCTCGCGCGGCACGCAGGTGTTCATGCTCGACCTGCACGTCGCGTCGATCGCGTATTACTTCGAGGGCGGCATCCGTCCGATCCATGTCTACGGCAAGCCGCTCGTGATCGCCGCCGCGCACGAGCTCGCCGGCAACGACTTCGTGCTCGCGTGCACCGACGCGGGCCGCGCGAAGTGGGTCGAGTCGCTCGCGAACGACATCGGCGTCGACGCCGCGTTCGTCTACAAGCGGCGCGTCAGCGGCACGTCCACGCACGTCACGGGTGTGTCCGCGGCGGTGCAGGGCAAGCACGTCATCATCTACGACGACATGATCCGCACGGGCGGCTCGCTGCTCGCGGCGGCGGCCGCGTATCGCGATGCGGGCGCGACGAGGATCGACGCGATCGCGACGCACGGCCTGTTCCCGGGCACCTCGCTCGCCAAGATCCGCGCGAGTGGTCTACTGGGTCGCGTCGTGACCACGGACAGTCACCCGCGCGCCGTCGCCCTCGCCGACGACTATCTCCAGGTAACGAGCACCGCAGAGCTCCTCGCCGAGCATCTGACCTCCAACCGATAGGCATCCCATGAGGCTCATCAAGGTCGCAGTCGCGTGTGTCAACCAGACGCCGTTCGCGTGGGACGAGAACTTCGCACACCTGAGGCAAGCGATCGATCACGCGCGCGCCGAGGGTGTGTCGATGCTGTGCCTGCCCGAGCTCGCGATCACGGGCTACGGCTGTGAGGACGCGTTCTTCATGGACGGCCTGCAGGACCTCGCGTTCCAGCAGCTCGATCAGCTCGCGCAGCTCACCGAGGGCATGGTCGTCGCCGTCGGCTTGCCCGTCTACCACGAGAAGGCGCTGTACAACGCGGCCGCGCTCCTCGCGAACGGCGAGATCGTCGGCTTCGTCGCGAAGCAGTTCCTCGCCGGAGACGGCATCCACTACGAGCCGCGCTGGTTCAAGGCGTGGCCGGCGGGTGAGATGGACCTGCTCGAGCGCACGGGCCCGGACGGGACGATCCGGCGCTGGCCGATCGGCGACCTGCTGTTCGACATCGGCGACATCCGCATCGGCTTCGAGATCTGCGAGGACGCGTGGGTCGCGAACCGCCCGGGCATGGACCTCGCGCTCCGCGGCGCCGACATCATGTGCAACCCGTCGGCGAGCCACTTCGCGTTCGGCAAGTACGCCGTGCGGCAGCGCTTCGTCATCGAGGGCTCGCGCGCGTTCGGCGTCGCGTACCTCTACGCGAACCTGCTCGGCAACGAAGCGGGGCGCATCGTGTACGACGGCGGGGGCCTCATCGCCTCGGGCGGCGAGCTGTCCGCGCGCGGGCGGCGCTTCTCGTTCCACGACGTCGAGCTGACCACCGCCATCGTCGACATCGACGGCAATCGCCGCGAGCAGGCGCGCCGAGGATCGCACCGCCCGCGCCACGACGCCGAACGGCAGGTGATCGAGTTTCCGTTCGTGTGGCCGAAGCGATCGCCCGAGATGGCGCCGAAGCCGACGCTGTCGTGGGAGGACCGCGCGAGCGTCCGCGAGGAGGAGTTCGCGCGCTGCGTGTCGCTCGGCCTGTGGGACTACCTCCGCAAGAGCCGCGCGCAGGGCTACGTCGTGTCGATGTCCGGTGGAGCGGACAGCGCCGCGTGCGCGACGCTCGTCTCGCTGATGACGCGCTTCGCGTTCGCGGAGCTCGGGCCAGGCGGCGTGCGCCAGCACCTGCCGACGTGCCGCAGGTTGCAAGAGGTGATCGAGAAGGGTGGTGGCGCGACCGCGGCTGTCGGCGCGCTGCTCACCTGCGCGTATCAGCCGACGGAGAACTCGGGCTCGGTCACGCGCAAGGCGGCCGAGGAGGTCTCGCGCGCGCTCGGCGCCGAGTTCCACGTCCTCGAGATCGACGCGCAGTACAAGCAGTACATCGCCACGCTCGAGAAGGCGCTCGGGCGCAAGCTGACCTGGGAGCAGGACGACCTGACGCTGCAGAACATCCAGGCGCGCGTGCGGTCTCCGTCGATCTGGATGCTCGCGAACATCTTGGGCTCCGTGCTCATCACGACGTCGAACCGCTCCGAGGCCGCCGTCGGCTACGCGACGATGGACGGCGATACGTCCGGCGGTCTCGCCCCGCTCGGCGGCATCGACAAGACGTACCTGCGCGAGTGGCTCAAGTGGATGGAGGAGAAGGGACCCGTCGGTCTCGAGCGAGTCCCCGCGCTCCACTACATCAACGTGCAGGCGCCGACCGCCGAGCTTCGTCCTCAGGTCGCCGGGCAGAATGCGCAGACCGACGAAGCCGACCTCATGCCGTACGACTTCCTCGAGGCCGTCGAGGACTCCGCGATCCGCGACAAGCACACGCCCGTCGAGGTGCTCCAGGAGCTGCGGCCTCGCTACGCCGGCGTCAGCCTCCTGCAGCTCGCGACCTGGATCGAGCGGTTCTTCCGGTTGTGGTGCCGCAACCAGTGGAAGCGCGAGCGCTTCGCGCCGTCGTTCCACCTCGACGATCGCAACGTCGATCCACGCTCGTGGTGCCGCTTCCCGATCCTGTCGGGCGGCTTCGAGCGCGAGCTCGCGGAGCTGCGCGCGTACGTCGCGGAGAACGCATGAGCTTTTCGTACGCCTACGCACGCGCTGCACTCGCAGTCGACTGCGTCGTGTTCGGCGTCGACGAGGGCGACCTCAAGGTGTTGCTCATCCAGCGCAAGCTGCAGCCGTTCCAGCACGCATGGGCGCTGCCCGGCGGCTTCGTGCGCATCGAGGAGACGCTCGACGAGGCCGCGCGCCGCGAGCTCGAGGAAGAGGCAGGCGTCAAGGACGTCTACCTCGAGCAGCTCTATACCTTCGGCGCGCTCGATCGCGATCCGCGCGACCGCGTCGTCACCGTCGCCTACTTCGCGCTCGCGAAGCTCTCGGACCACCGCATCCGCGCGGCGACGGACGCGATGGGCGTCGGCTGGTTCCCGCTCGACGATCTGCCGAAGCTCGCGTTCGATCACGCGTCGATCGTCACCGCCGCGCACGACCGGTTGCGCGGCAAGGTGCGCTACGCGCCGGTCGGCTTCGAGCTGTTGCCGCCGCGCTTCTCGCTGACGCAGCTGCAGCGGCTCTACGAGATCATCCTCGGCACCGAGCTCGACAAGCGGAACTTCCGGAAGAAGATCCTGTCGATGGATCTGCTCGTCGAGACCGACGAGGTGGAGCAGGGTGTCCGGCACCGCGCGGCGCGGCTCTATCGCTTCGATCGCCGCAAGTACGATCGGCTCGCGAAGCAGGGCTTCGAGTTCGCGATGTGACGGTCGCTACTCGTCCTGCATCATCTCGCGAAGAACGCGGTCTCCGAAGTGCAGGGTGACGATGTCCTCGGACCAGCGCGCGAGATCGGCGGGCTTCGCGGCCGCGCTCTCGATCGTCACGCCCTCGGGCGGAGGCACGAGCTCGGCGAGGCGCGCGAGCACCCGCGGCCGCAGGTCGGCGCGCAGCACCGCCAGGTTCACGATCGTGATCGCATCGGCCTCGGTCGCGGACGCGAGCACGCCGTCGATCGCGCCGCTCTGTTCGAACGCCGTCACCGCGGCGCGTAGCTCGGCGCTCGCGGTCGACGCCACGGGCAGGCTCGGCTTGCGACCCGCGAGCAGGCGCGCCTCGGTCCCGGCCGGTGCGACGACGACCGCGTTCGCGTCGCTCGCGAGCTCGACCATGCCGGACATCACGACGATCGAGCCGGCGCCCGTGTCGTCGATATCGATCTCGTATTCGCAGCCGAGGTCGACGACGCTCGTGCTCGGCGTGGTCACCGCGAAGATGCGCGGCGGCGCGTCGACCTTCGCGTGCATCTTGCCGCGTTCGAGGTGGAGCTCGTGCCGCTCGCCGGCCTCGGAGCGCGAGAGGCGAACGCGCGTCTGCGGCGAGAGGTCCGCGGAGCCGATGTCGGCGATCGCCAACCGCACGTTCGAGGTCCCGGTGTCGAGCACGCCGCCGACGCGCAGCACGCCCTCGTCGAGGCTCGCGCCGTTGCAGCTGACACCGTCGCCGGTCGCGTGGAACGCGAAGCCCTCGCCCGAGACCGCGCAGCCCGTGGTCCCGGGCACATCGCCGCGACGCAGGACGAGGACGAGCACCGCCGCCGCGGCGATCGCCGCGATGCCCGCCATGATCCACGGCGCCCGCCGGCGCCTCGCGCGGCGCATGCGCACCTCGTCCATCGGGCGGTCGTGGGCCAGTGGTCGCAACAGCTCCTCGAGCTTCGCGACGTCCGGATCGGCGTCGCCGGATCCGTCCCACAGATAGTCGTCGGGTTTGGTCATGTGGGTTCGCTCGCTTCCTCGTCGCTGGTCGCGATCCCGAGACGCTCGCGCAACAGCTTCATGCCACGATGCAAGTTCACGCGCACCGAGCCGGGCGACAGGCCCGTCTGCTCGGCGATCTCCGGTCCGGTGAGACCTTCGACCAGGCGCAGCACGAGCGTCTCCTGGTACGCCTCGGGCAGGGCGCGCAGCGCGACGAGCACCTGCGCGACCTCTGCATTTCTCGGTGCGGCGACCGGCAGATCGGGAAGCTCGTCGGTCGGCTTCGCTTGCCGCAGGTGATCGATCGCCCGGTTGCGCGCGATCATCAGGAGCCACCCGGGAAACGCGGCGGCATCCGCGAGCTGCTTCATGCGCTCGAGCGCGATCGCGAACGTGTCCTGCACGAGGTCCGCCGCCTCGCGATACGGGACCTTCGCGAGGATCACGCCGTGGACCGCGCGATGAAATCGCCGGTACAGCTCCGCGAACGCCGCGCGATCACCGCGCTGCGCCGCTGCCACGATCACCGCGACGGGAGCCACGGCCCCTGCATCCACGGCGATACTGTACGCGGCCAGCACATCGCAAAGGACGGTGGGGCCGGTGAAGTGTTAACCGGGCTGATTACCGCCGGCTACGCGCCGATCGCGCCGCTCTCGACCACGGCCGCCCCGGCCCCGCGCATCTCGGCGATCGCCTTCTCGTCGTCGCCGGGGCGGAGGTTGACGCCGCGGCAGCCGTCCTCGATCAGCTTGACCTCGTAGCCGAGCTTGAGCGCGTCGAGCACCGTGAACTTCACGCAGAAGTCGGTCGCGAGGCCCATCACGTAGACCTGCTTGATCCAGCGCTCCGCGAGCCAGTTGTTGAGGCCGGTCGCCTTGAGGTGGCCGTTGTCGAAGAAGCCCGAGTAGCTGTCGATGTTCGCGTCGGTGCCCTTGCGGATCACGTCGTTGATGCGGTCGCGCGCGAGGTCGTGGTGCAGCTCGGCGCCGCGCGTGTCCTGCACGCAGTGCGTGGGCCACATCACCTGCTGCATGCCGCCGAGCTCGATCAGGTCGCCGACCTTGGTGCCGGGGTTGTTCGCCGCGAAGCTCTTGTGGTCGGGCGGATGCCAGTCCTGCGTCGCTACGATCGTCGTGAAGTGCGGCATCACGCGGTTCGCGATCGCGATCGTTTGGTCTCCGTTCGCCACGGCGAGCGCGCCGCCCGGACAGAAGTCGTATTGCAGATCGACGAGGATCAGAGCCCGCATGCGTCGAGGCTACCACTCGTTCGCGAACGATTCTGCCGCGGTCGCGGCAACGCTACTTGCAGCCGAACGCGTGCAGCAGCCCGTCGGGACCGGAGGTGAACAGCGTGGTGCCGGCCGCGTCGCGAGCGATGCCCACGGGCTCGGGGATCGTCAGCGTCGCGACGGGCTCGCCGGCGGTCGTCCACAGGCGCAGCGAGCCCTCGCGGCCGGCGGTCGCCACCATGTCGGTGAGGAGGGCGACGCCGACCGCCGCATGTCCCTCGACGGGGACGATCGTCTTGTCGCCCGCGATCGCCCCCGGATCGAGGATCGCGACGAAGCTGTCGCCCGCGGCGGCGAGGTGGACGCCGTCGACGGCGATCGCCCGGACGTGCCCCTGGAGCGAGCTCTCGCGCCATTCCTCGATCACCGCGTCGGGTGACTCCGTCGAGCGCCGCTCGATCTCGGGCACGCCGTACCAGTGACCCGCGGTGAACAGCGCCTCGCCGGCGAACGCCATCGAGGTCGCACCCCACAGCGCCGTGGTCAGCGGCGGGCTCACGTCGCCCGACGCGCGATCGATCACGCGCACCTCGGGTGACTCGGGGCCGCGCGCGATCGCGGCCTGCCGGCTCGAGATCGCGACCGCCGTGAGCGCACCGTCGGTGATCACCGGCACGGTCCGCATCGGCGATGCGTCCGACACGCGCCACTCGGTGAACCGGCCATCGCGATCCACACCCGCGACCTCGTCGTGTTCGCCGTGCGCGAACGCGAGAGCGTCGACGACGATGCCGGTGTCGTCCTCGAACGGCACGCCGTAGCTCGGGCTCGCCCCGCCGGTCGTCCATTGCTTGACGCTGCCGTCGAGCGAGCCGAGCACGACGATCGAGCCGCCGACCGCGATCGAGCTGACCGGGCCATGCTGGTTGCTGGTGGCCCACAGCTGCTGGAACGTGCCGCCGCCCGCGAGGCAGCGCTCGATCGGCGTTGCCTCCGCCGGCGGATCGATCGGTGGGTCGACCGGCGATCCGGTTCCATCCGTGCCACACCCCGAAGCGAGAACGAGTCCTAGAAGTAGTCGTCGAGTCACGTTGCCTCCCGTGGCCCGACACTAGGGGCATTCGCTGTGTGCCGGAATCGGTATTGTTCGAATCAGATTGTACGGATAATCTGAATTATGTTTCCGGACCTCGAGTCGCTGCGATGCTTCGACGCGGCCGCGACGCACCTCAGCTTTCGCGTCGCCGCGCGGGCGGTGGCGCTCTCGCCGGCGGCGTTCGGCGATCGCATCAAGCGGCTCGAGGAGCAGCTCGAGACACCGCTGTTCGCGCGCACCACCCGGCGTGTCGCGCTGACGCCGGCGGGGCATCGCCTGATCGCCCAGGCGCGGCGCGTGCTCGATGAAGCGAGCAAGTGCCGGCCCGTCGCCCTCGATGATGCCGCAGCGATCCCCTTCGAGCTGACGATCGGCACGCGCTTCGAGCTCGGACTGTCGTGGCTCGTGCCGTCACTCCGTACGCTGCAATCCGCGCGACCCGAGCGCACGCTCCACCTCGTGTTCGGCGACAGCGCCGATCTCGTCGCGCGCACGCGCGAGGCCGTCCTCGATGCGGTGGTCACGAGCGCTCGATTGACCGCGACAGGTCTGGCCTATGAGCGACTGCACGCGGAGTCGTACGTGTTCGTCGGCAGCGCGTCGCTCCTGCGTCGCACCCCGCTCGCGCGATCCGAGCACGCGCCGGACCACACGCTCCTCGATATCTCGCCCGAGCTCCCGCTGTTCCGGTACTTCCTGGACACGCAGCGCGCGACCGCGTGGCGCTTCGCCCGGCACGAGTACCTCGGGACGATCGGAGCGATCCGGTTGCGCGTGCTCCAGAGCGCGGGTGTCGCGGTGTTGCCGCGCTACTTTGTCGAAGACGATCTCCGAACGAAGCGGCTCGTTCGCCTCGCGCCGCGAGCTCCGCTCCAGGAGGACGCGTTCCGGCTGATCTGGCGGGCGAACCACCCGCGCGAGCACGAGCTTCGCCGGCTCGCGGGCGAGCTCGCCGCGATTCCCTTGCGGTAACCGCACGGTGCGCGTCGGCGCACGGGCGATGCGCGCTCTGCCGCACACGATGCGCCTGACTTCTCGGGGATCCTTGGTGGCACGCGAGGTGCTCGTGTTCTCGGGCATGAAGCCCACGAGCTCGAACGGAAACCAGGGCGAAGGCAATCGCACTGCCGCCCGTCACTATAATGACGCCGCGAGCGAGTTCGCGGCCGACGACGAGAAGGTCGAGGAAGCGGCGCGCGACGCGGCAGCCTACGTCGACGCCGATCCCGAGGATGCGAAGCACGCCGAGCGCGTCGCGAAGCGCGGTCCGAAGGGGACGCGCGTGTCGGTCGACGAGCTCGTCGACATGGGGCGCTCCGTCGTCGAACGCGTGAAGCCCTACGTCGAACGCGCGATCGCACGCGTGAAGTCGAAGCTGGATCGCTAAGGAGAATCCCATGCACATCATCCTGACTCTCATCGTTGGTCTCATCGTCGGCGCGATCGCCAAGCTGCTCATGCCCGGCAAGGATCCCGGCGGCGCGCTCGTCACGATGTTGCTCGGTGTCGCCGGCTCGTTCATCGCGGGCATGCTCGGTCATGCCCTCGGCTGGTACGAGGTCGGCGATGGTCCCGGAATCATCGCGTCCGTCATCGGCGCCGTGATCCTGCTCGCGATCTACCGCGCGTTCGCCGGTCGTCGCGCCGCTATCTGAGGAGGAACCCATGGCGACCTCGCAATCTCATCCGCCCGTCGGTATCGAGCCGCATAACCCGGTTCGAGACGACTCCAAGCTCGCTCCGACCGAAGACCTCGATCGGATGCCCGACGGCGCTCCGCATCGCGTGATCGGCATGACCGCGTTCTTCGCGGTGGTGTTCGCGATGCTCGTCGCGTTCATGCTGCTGGTCGGCAGCACGTGGACGCGCGTCGCCGCGATCGTCCTCGCCGCGATCGCGATCCCGGTCGTCGTGAGCCAGCTCCGCAAGAAGGCCGAGCGCGAGCGCGATCACCTCCATCCCTCTCGATAGCCGTCGATGCAATGACTCGTCTCTCGCCCGCCATCACGCTCCTCGCGATGGTTGCCGGCGGGTGTGCTCGTGGTCCGGTGCACAAGCCGGGCGACGAGTACCTCGCCGGTATCCACGTCGAGGGCAACCACGCCCTGAAGGACTCGACGATCACGACGGGGCTCGCGCTCAAGCGCACCCAGAAGCGCGGGCGCGCCCCGGATCCGTACCTCGTCGATGTCGACGCGGATCGGATCAAGGGCGAGTACGTGCGGCGCGGGTACCTCGACGTCGACGTCAAGGCGCGGGTCGAGCGCGAAGGCGACGCGGCGACGGTGATCTACACGATCGACGAAGGCGTCCGCGCGAAGACGAAGATCTCGATCACCGGCATCACCGAGCCGGCGCTCGTCGAGAAGATCCGCGAGACGATGCCGCTGCGCGACGGCGATCCCTTCGACTACGAGAAGTACGACGAGGCGAAGGAAAAGCTCGAAGCCGTCGTCGAGAACGCGGGGTACGCCCACGTGAAGTTCACGCCGCAGATCATCGCGGACCGTTCGACGAACACGGCGATCGTCTCGCTCACGTACGAGCCCGGACCGAAGTCCACGTTCGGTCCGATCGAGATCACGGGCGTCGAAGGGGTGCTGCGCGAGGCGGTCGAGGCGCGGCTCGCGTTCCAGACGGGACAGCAGTACTCGACCTCGGCGATCGCGCAGACCCAGCGCGCGCTGTACGGACTCAACCGGTTCTCCTCCGTCGTCGTGAAGCCCGAGAAGGAGGGCGGCGACCCCGTGGTCGGAATGACGGTCGCGGTCAGCCAGAGCGCGAAGCACGAGATCAAGCTCGGTGGTGGGTTCGGCCTCGATCCGGCCGCGTACGAGGTCCGCGCCCGCGCGGGCTACACGATCACCGACTGGCCGGTCCCACTCAGCACCACGTCGATCGATCTGCGACCCGCGTACGCGCTGCTTCGCGATGGCAGCGGCTTCGAGCCGCGCGTGCGCGCGCTCGCCAGGCTCGAGCGCAAGGACCTGTTCTGGACCTACTCGACCGGCGACATCGAGGGCGGTTACGACTACCTCACCTACGAGGCGTACACGAGCTACGGACCGCGCCTGCAGCTCGGCGTGAAGACGCCGCTGACGACCGATCGCCTGCAGGTCCGCGTCGGGTGGGGAATCCAGCACGCGACGTTCCGCAACCCGCATCCGCTGATCGACGAGGGCCTCCAGATGCAGATCGGCATCGACGAGGACGAGCGGGTCGCCGCCTACCACCAGTCGCTGATCCTCGACCTGCGCGACGACCTGATCGAGCCGCGGCTCGGTGCGTACGCGGAGGTCCGCATGGCCGAGGGCACGAAGTACGCCGGCGGCAACTACGACTACCTCCAGATCGTGCCCGAGCTGCGTGGCTACGTGCCGCTCGGGACCACCACGCTCGCCGCCCGCGTGCGCACCGGCGCGACGTTCGGCGACCTCGCACCGACAGAGCGGTTCTTCGCGGGCGGCGCGTCGAGTCAGCGCGGCTTCGCCGAGCGCAAGCTCGCGCCCAGCGCGATCGGCGAGTACGACGGAGCGCTGCGCTCGATCCCGTACGGCGGCGGCGCGCTGATGGAGGCCGGCCTCGAGCTGCGCGTTCCCATCACCACGATCAAGGAGATGCCGCTGGGCTCCGTCGCGTTCCTCGATGGCGGCGACGTCACCGAGACCTTCGACGAGCTCGACGCGACCAACCTCCACTGGGCGGCCGGGCTCGGTCTGCGGCTGCTCACCATCATCGGGCCCGTGCGGTTCGACGTGGCCTACCGCTTGAATCGCAAGGGCGGGATGAACCCGGAGCCAGACTCGTCGTTCGCCTTCCATCTCGCCGTCGGTGAGGCGTTCTGATGTCGCCGCGCAGCCGCAAGGTGTTCCGGTGGGGCTCGAGGATCTTCCTCGGGCTCATCGCGCTACTCGTCCTCGCGATCGGCGGCGTGGTGATCTTTCTGCACACGGATCGCGGACGCGAGATCGTGCGCCAGCAGGTCGCGGCGAAGCTGAACGACACGTTCGTCGGCGGTGCGTCGGTCGGAACGATCGAGGGCAGCCCGTTCGGCCAGCTCGTGCTGACCGACCTCGTGATCAACGACCCCGAGGGTCAGCCCGCGATCACGGTGAAGCGCCTCGCCGTCGAGATCGCTCTGTTGCCGCTCGTTCGTCAGGAGGCGCGCCTCAAGAGCGTCATCGCGAGCGACGTCGACGTGAACCTGCGCCGCGACGAGAACGGCGAGCTGATGATCGGGCGCATGGTCAAGCCGGCGCCGAAGTCGGGCTGGAGCGTCGACCTGTCTCACCTCGAGGTCCATCGCGGTCACGTTCGGGTCGCGATGCCCGACGGCCCGGTGAACCTCGACGGCATCGAGATCTTCGGCTCGGCGAGCCTCCCCGCGACGGGCGCGATCGCGACGAGCCTCGGACTGCGCGCCGTGTGGCGCGAGAAGCGCGCGCCGATCCTCCTCGATGCGATCGCCCGCGTGAACGAGGGTGTGGTCACGGTGCAGGCGTTGAACACGATCGTCGGCGGGGTGCGCGTGACGGCGGACGACGTTCGGTTCGTGCCCGGTGAAGGCGAGGAGCCACCGCACCTCGACGGCTCGCTCACGATCGACGCGCCGAAGCGAGAGGTCGCGAAGCTCGTCCCCGGCGTGAAGCTCCCCGACGACGTGTCCGCGACGATCGTCATCCGCGACGACCTGCCGTTCGCCCACGTCCGCGTCCTCGGTCGGCTCGGCCGCACGTACGCGCAGCTGCTCGCCGGTGTGGATCTCGCGAGCCGGCGCGTCGCGGGCACCGTGACCACCAACGCCGTCGATCTCCCGCTGCTCACGCAGGGCAAGATGACCGGGACGGGCGGCGCGCTGGTCGCGTTCGACGCCTCGGTCGATCGCGAGAACCAGAACCCCGTCGCCAACGGCGTGGTGACGGCGTGGGGCAAGGTCAACGACCTCCCGCGCCTCGCGTCGACGATCGCGTTCACGACCGACCTCGAGCGAGCAGCGGCTCGCATCGGCGTGCGTGGGCCCTCGTTGCTCGCACTGGTCGATGCCGACGTGCGGATGAAGGGCGACGCGATCGTCCTCGAGCGTTCCAACGTGATCGCGTCGACGTCGAACCCGGCTGCGGCGAGCGGCGGGAAGGCGCCGGTTCGCGGGGCGATCGACGTGCGGCTGGCCGCGAGCGGTCGGCTCTCGCCGTCGCCGGATCTCGCGGTGAACGGCACCGTGAAGGGCAAGCGACTGCGCGTGCAGGACATGTCCGTGTCGTCGCTCGATCTCGCCGTCGAGGCGAAGGGCCTCCCGCGCGAGCCCCGCGGCAAGGCGGAGGTCGTGCTCGAGGATCTGACCCGCGGCGACATGGAGCTCGGACAGCTGAAGCTGACGGCGGCGAACCAGGCCGACGGGACGATCGCGGTCGCGCTGCGGTCGCGACCGAAGTTCGCCGAGTGGCTGATCGATCTCGACGCGCTCGTCACGCCGCCCGAGAAGCCCCGCGAACAGAAGTGGACGATCGATCTCGTCAGGCATCGCGTTCGCGCCGGCGACAAGGGCGAGTGGACCGGCACGACCGGCCACCTCGAGCTCGCACCCGGCTCCTACGCGATCGAGAACTTCTCGAGCACGAGCCGCAAGGAAGGCTCGTTCACGCTGTCCGCATCCGCGAGGGCGCATCACGTCGATCTCGATCTCTTCGTCCAGAAGGCCCGCCTCGGCAACGCGCGCATCGCCGCCGACATCGACGCGCCCGCCGACTTCACGAACCCGGTCGCGTGGAAGCGGCTGCCGCGCAGCGCGATCCGCTCGGGCACGTTCGAGCTGCGTGGCCTCGATCTCGCGAAGGTCGCCGAGCTGCTCGGCACGCCGGGCGAGATGAGCGGCCGCATCGACGGCAACATCGAGCTCACGCCGACGTCGACGAACGGCAAGATCGCGCTGACCGACATCGTCACCCCCGGCACCGCGAAGCTCGGGCGCCTCGACGCGGGCCTCCAGGTCCGGTCGCAGGGCGACGAGATCACGCCGACGCTGATCGGCAACTTCGCCGCCCTCGGGCGCTTCCAGGCGACCGCTCGCGTCGCGCTGCCGGAACGTCCGTTCGATCCCGTCGCGTGGAAGGCAGTCGGGTTGCCCGCGGTGCGCGGCGCCAACGTCGCGGTCGACGAGATCCTGATCGAGCCCGGGCTCCTCGACCGCTTCGGGATCACGACCGAGCTGCGCGGTCGCGTGAAGTTTGCGGCCGACATCACGGAGGGTGCCCGCAGCGCGAGCGTTCGGCTCGACGTGGCCCAGCTGCGCGGTGACATGATCGCGCAGCCGATCAACGCGTCGGTGAAGGCGACGCTCGACGAGAGGAACGGCAGCGCGAGCGTGCTCGTGACGAGCGGCAAGACCAGGCTGCTCGATGTCAAAGGCGAGCTACCGATCACGATCGATCAGGTGTTCGCGAACCCCGCGTTGCTACGGACCACCCGGTTCGAGGTGCACGGCGCGATCCCCGACGCGCCCGCGCCGACGATCCTCGCGATCTTCGGTCGCACGGAAGTCACCGGTGGCACGCTCGGCGGCACGATCGACGCGAGCGGGACGCTCGGGAATCCGTCGGTGACCGCGAAGCTCGTCGGCACGAACCTGCAGGTGCCACCCGGCCGGCGCAATCGGCCCGTGAAGGTCCTCGAGACGGTCACCGTCGACGCGAGCTACATCGGCGGTATCGCGAAGGCGCGCATCCAGGGCACCCAGAAGCGCGGCTACCTCGACATGGTCGCGGTCGTGGATCCGAAGAACCTCGATACGGGCCGCGTCACGATCAAGGCGAAGGCCTTCGACCTCCAGCCGCTGCTCGTGTTCGCACCGGGCCCCGCGGGCGCCGCGAAGGGGCGGCTCGACGCGGATCTCACCGTCACCGGTCTCGATCCGGTCAAGGCGCGGCTCGCGGGCAAGCTGCACCTGAAGAACGCGCGCGTTCCGATCGCCCCCCAGGTCGGAACGCTGCGGCGCGCGAACGTCGACGTCGTGATCGGGCAGAGCAGCATGACGATCGACGTCGACGGCCGGCTGGGCCCGGGCACCGTGAAGATGACGAGCAAGATCGCCCTCGACGGCGCGCAGCCGACCTCGGGCGAAGCGAACATCACGCTGCGCAACGTGTCTCCGATCGGTGCCGTCGAGCCGGACATCGATGCGGACGTGAAGGCCAAGCTCCGGCGCGAGTCGGATCGATGGGTCGCCGACATCGTCGTGAACAACGGCGTCGTGAAGATCCCCGAGTCGCGCGGCGAGGCGCTCAAGCCCGTGGGAGCGCCGAGCGACATGATCTACGCGAGCGGCGAGAAGCTCACCCGGCGCCCGATGACCAAGGCCCCGCCGAAGAAGGCGACGCTCGTCGCGAACATCACCCTGAACGCGACGCACATCGAGTCGGCCGAGGTGCGCGGCCTGATCAAAGGCAAGGTCTCGATCTCCGCCGACGCAGAGTCCCTCGGGATCACCGGAACGATCGAAGCGTATCGCGGCGATCTCGATCTGTTCGGGCGGCGATATCAGGTCGAGCGAGCGGCGGTCGTGTTCGACGGGACCACGGACCCGCGGCTCGATCTCCGCATCGTCCACGACTTCCCCGAGGTCACGACGATCACCCAGGTGCGCGGTCGCCTGTCGAAGCCCGAGCTCGTGATGTCGAGTGACCCGGGGATCTACTCGCAGAGCCAGCTGCTCGGGTTCCTCCTCGGCGGCGAGCCGAACGGCGATCCGCAGCAGGGGAGTGCGCGCGAGGTCGCGACCAACGCGGGCGCATCGTTCATCGCGAACAAGCTCGGTGGCTACGTCAAGAAGGCGCTCCCCGTCGACATCGACGTCGTGCGCTACGAGGCCGCGACCGCGAGCGAGTCGGCCGCCGTGACGGTCGGTACCTGGCTCACGCGCTCGCTCTTCCTCGCGTACCGCCGGCGCCTCGACGCACGACCCGACGAGAATGCGAACGAAGCCCAGGCCGAGTACTGGCTCTCGCGCCGCGTGATGCTCGAGGCGTCGACGGGCGACCGCGCCGTCAGCGGCCTCGATCTGCTGTGGCGCAAGCGCTACTAGTAGATCCAGTCCTGCTGGAAGTCGGCGGTGGCGTCGTTCATCGACGGGGCGTCCATCAGACCGAGCGCGATCTCGGGTGCCGGCGCGGCCGGTCCACCGTTGACGATCATGCTCGGATCGAAGGCCGCGCCGAGGTTCGAGAGCGCACCGGAACCGAAGTCCCACGCGCTGCTCGCCGCATCGGCGATCGCACCACCCGCGTCCATGCCCGCGCCACCGGCGGCGAGAGGTCCTGCGAGGAACGGGCTGATCATGTCGAGACCTGGAACGTCGAACATCGTGCCTCCTATTCGTAGTACGGCGCGGGCGCCGGTTTCGGGGTTGCCTTCGAACGCAGTCGCGCCGCTTCGTGCGCGATGAACTGGAGCGACCGATCGATCACCGCGAGGTCCACGCCCTCGATCGGCAGCACGACCTTGAGGATGTAGAAGCCCTCCTCGATGCACAGCCCGCCGATCGCGAGCTGCGTGTTGTGCAAGAGCGCGTCGTAGGCCTTGAGGATCTGCGTCGTCGCGACGTTCGCCGTGATCATCACGTGCGGCAACCCGAACGCGGTGACGGGTTGAATGTACTGGCGCTGCACGCCGTCGGCGTTGGGGAATGTCCACAACAGGCCGAGGCGTGCCGGCTCGTCGACGGCGATGTGGTACTTGCCGCGGACGTGGTCGCGGACCTCGCTCCAGCCCTTCACCATGGCGGCACCGGCAGGTCGCGAGGTGTCTCGGAGTCGAGTATTCGGCCCATGCTTCGGTAGACTGGCGTCCCTCTGGGTGTGACTGAGCTTTTGCGGCCCCTCCATGTACTGATGATCGCGTGGGTCTTCGCCGCCTGCGGCGGGAGACAGCGCGCGCCTACATTGGCGCGCGAGACGCTGGTCGCGATCGAGATCGAAGGGACGAAGGCCATCCCCGTCGAGGAGATCGCGCCCGGGCTCGCCATCGAGCGAGCGCGAGGCGCGCGCGCCGTCGATCCGTATCAGCTGTCGACGGACACCGAGCGCGTGCGCGCCGCGTACCGCAAGCTCGGCTACTTCGACGTGGTCGTCGACGCGCGCGTCGAGACGAAGGGCTTCGCGCAGACCGTCGTGTTCAGGGTGATCGAGGGGCCGCGCTCCACGCTGAAGGTCGAGATCACGGGCCTGCCGCCCGAGGTGCCCTTCGAGAGAGCGCGCGCGCTGATCGACGCGCCCGACGGCGCACCGTTCGACTACGAGATCTACGACGCGGCGAAGGAGCCGATGATCAAGCTCCTCGAGGACGCGGGCTACGCGAACGTCGACATCCAGGCGACGGTGCTCGCCGATCGCACGAAGCGGTTGGCGACCGCGCGCTTTGCCATCTCGCCGGGGGACCGCGCGAGGTTCGGTGACGTCGTCATCGAAGGTGCGGGCAACCTCGAGGAGTACGTGCGCGGCCGGCTCGAGTTCGGCAAGGGCGACGTCTACACGCAGAAGGCGCTCGCGGCGTCGCAGCGCTCGATCTACGACCTCAATCGATTCACGAGCGTTCGCATCGAGCCGGATCGCTCGCAGGGCGCGGTCGTGCCGATCAAGATCACCGTCGTCCGCGCGTCGAGCGGCGAGCTTCGCTACGGGGTCGGCGCCGGCATCGATCCGCTCGTGTACGAGGTTCGCGCGCGCGGTGGCATCGGCTTCGTGCCCGATAGCATCCCGCTGTGGACGTTCGGCATCGACCTGCGTCCGTCGGTGACGCGCGCCCGCGACGTCGAGACGTATCAGTTCCAGCTGCGCGCGACGGCGTTCGCGACGCGCATGGAGCTGTTCGATCGCCCGCGCCTGCGCCTCGAGACCGACATCTCGTACGACTTCCTGCGCTTCGAGGGGTACACGACGAGGGGGCCGCGCGGACGCGTCGCGCTCGCGACGCCGCTCGGTCCATCGTGGCTGCAAGGGCGCCTCGGCTGGCTGCTCGAGTACCAGACGTTCACGAACGTCGTCGTCGCGGATCCGGTCGCGATGGACATCGGGCTCGACGAGGCCGTCCCGCAGCGGCGCGGCGCGTACGAGCTGTCGTTGGTCGCCGATGGTCGCGATAACCCGCTCGACGTTCGCAACGGTTGGTACGCGACGATCGCGCTGGCACTCGGGACGCCGTGGGCGGGTGGCGACGGCGCGTACCAGAAGATCGTCCCCGAGGTCCGGCGCTACTACCCGATCGGACCGCTCGTGCTCGCGGGGCGGCTGCGCTTCGGCTTCTTGTTCGGGGACGTGCCGGTGACCGAGCGGTTCTTCTCCGGCGGCGCGACCACGCAGCGCGGCTTCGACGAGCGGCGCCTGTCGCCGATCGCACCGACGATCGACGGCGCCAACGTCGTGATCGGCGGCGTCGGGCTCGTCGAGACCGGGATCGAGGCAAGATTCCCCATCGTCGACCTCGGCGGGTTTCCGCTCGTCACCGCGCTGTTCATCGACGGTGCGGACGTCGTCACGGACATCGACATGCTGCCGCTCGTCGATCAGCAGTGGGCCGCAGGATTCGGCTTGTACATCAAGCTGTTCGGCCTCAAGGTCGGCGCGTCGATCGGCGAGCGGCTAAATCGCAGGCAACCCAACCCCGATGGTGAGTGGTTCAAGAATAGGAGCTGGCACATCGCCGTCGGAGATACCTATTAGATGAAGACGTTCTGGCGATGGTTCAAGCGACTGACGATCGGCCTTCTGGCCGTCGTCGTCGTTGCCGTCGCCTTCGCGCTGATCGCGATCCACACGGCGTGGGGACGCAACATCGTGCGCGAACAGGTCGAGGGCATCCTCGCCGAGTCGTTCCCCGGCGGCGCGACGATCGGGCGCATCGAGGGCAGCCCGTTCGGGACGCTCGTGATCACGGACATCGTGCTGAACGGCCCGGATAAACAGCCGCTCGTCGCCGTGAAGCGAGTCGAGGTCGAGGCGTCGCTCGTTCCGCTGCTCTCACATCAGGTGTGGGTCGATCGCATCGTCGCGACGGGGGTCACGATCACGAACCCGCGCGCGCCCGAGCCGCCCGACGACGAACCGCCGGAGCCATCGCCGTGGACGATCGTGATGCCGAGCGTCGAGGTGCACGACGCCGTGGTGCACGTCGACGGCCCAGAAGAGACAGCGGAGCCGATCGACATCGCCGGCCTCGACGTGTTCGCGCACCTGCACATCGCGCCGATCACCGGGGAGCTGTCGGCGATCGCGATGCTGCGCGGGCACTGGACCCAGCGCGATGCGCCGATCGCGGGCCTCGCGAGCGTGATCGTCGGCGACGAGATCTCGATCCCTCTCGCGTCGATCGATGCGGCAGGCGCGAACGTCCTGGTCGCGAACGGCCGCGTGAATAGCCCTGCCGGCCTCATCATCGCGTCGGCGTCGCCGAAGAACGTGGCGCAGCTCGCGCCCGGCGTGGTGCTGCCATCGCGGACGTGGGTGGTGATCGACGCGTCGACGACCGACTCGCTGTCGCGCGCGAACCTCGTCGGCGCGATGGGGCGCTCGCGGTTGCACGGGCGCGTCGTCGGCAGCATCGACAAGATGACGGCGAACGCGGTGATCGCGGTGACCCACGTCGACCTCGCGCTCGTCTCGAAGGGAGCGGCGACGGGGCGCGCCGATGCGCTCGTCGGCGTCGTCGCCGGGCGCGACGGGTTGCGCGGCACGGTGATCGCGAAGACGGGGCAGGTCGTCGCGCCGAAGGTGCATCGCAGGCGCAAGAAGCGCGACGTGCCGGTCGACGAGACGCCGCTGTCGGTGCCCGCGATCAACGCGCTGATCGCGTTCGATGCGCTGCCCGACCGCGCGAGCGGGCTCGTCCTCGCGACCGCCGCGGGGCGCGCGGGTGTCGCGATCGTCGGCACCGCGCACGCCGAAGGGCCGCCGGATGCACAGACGATGGTGATCGACGCGGCGAACATCGGCGCGAACGTGCCCGACCTGTTCGTCGCGAGCGGCGGGCTCGTCCCGGTGCGCGGCTCGCTGGATCTCGGCGCGGACGCGAGCGGTCGGATCGGCGAGGACCTCGCGGTCGACGGGTGGTTCGTCGCGCGGCGCCTGCGCGTCGAGAAGCTCGCGATCGCGGATGCGCGCGGCGAGTTCTCGACGAGGATCGGCAAGGGACTCTCGGGCACCGCGACCGCGACGGCGCTCGGCATCGTCAACGCGGGCACGCCGATCGGGAAGGCAACGGTCGCCGCGAGGACGCGCGACGACGGGCGCATCGGCGTCATCGTCGACGCGACGCCCGCGATGGCGCCGGTGTTCGCGCACGTCGAGAGCGTGGTGTCGTTGCCGACGCCAGACGGCGTGATCGACATCGACATCGAGTCGCATCGCGTGCAGCTGCCGAACGGGACGTGGGCGGGTAGGGGTGGCAACGTCCGCATCGAGAAGACGCAGATCGCGGTCAAGGACTTCCGATCGCAGAGCGGAGACGCGAGGCTCGCGGTCAGCGTTAACGCGGGCCGGGGGAACGGCGTCATCACCGGCAAGGTGAAGCTGACCGACGGCGCGCTAGATCGGATGAGCAAGCAGTTCCGCGGGTCGTTCGATATCGATCTCGCGATCGAGAAGCGCGGGATCCGATGGAAGGGCGGCGGCACGGTCGCGGCGCGCGGCGTCGCGCTCTCGCCGGACGCGTTGCCCATCGATGGCAACCTCGAGCTCTCCGTCGATGGGCGGCGGGTGAAGGTCGCCGTTCGCGCCTCGAATCCGTCGATCGGCGGCGGCCGTGTTTCGCTCGAGGTCGACGGTCCGCGCGATCTCACCGACGTCGACGCGTGGAAGCGAGTCGCGCGATCGGATCTGCACGGCGTGACCGTCGGGCTCGACTCGCTACAGGGCAGCGCGATCAGCGGCGGCGCGCTGGCGGGGGTGTTCGACGGCACGATCGAGATCCGCCAGGGCGTGCCCGACGGCAAGCTGCGCGTTCGCGGGATCGCGACGCCGCTGGGCACGGCCGGCGCCGACGTCAGCGTCGCGCTCGACGACCTCGGCTTCCTCGATGTCACGGGGACGGGCTCCGTCGGCAACGCGGGCGAGGTGACGTTCGGCGCGCGGATCCAGATCCCGGATCGTCCGTTCGATGTCGAGATCTACAAGCGCGTCGGCAAGAACCTCGTACACAGCGCATCCGTCGCGACGTCGGACATCGAGATCAACCCGGACATCACCGCGAAGCTCGGCATCATGCAGCCGTACTCGGGCATCGTCGTCGCGAAGGTCGACGTCGGCACCGGCGGCTCGTCGATCGATGTCGGGATCGACGTCAAGGGCGTCACCGGTGGTCCGCTGCGCGCGCCGCTCGACGTGCATGCCGGAGTGCGCGTCGACGGCAAGGAGACCTCGGCCGACTTCAAGGTCTCGGCTCGTCAGGGAACGCTGCTCGAGCTGACGGATGCGCGCACGCCGGTGTCCCTCGACCAGTGGATCGCGCTCGCGGCGAAGAAGCCGTTCGCGCTGCCGAACGCGCCGATCGCGGCGACGCTCGTGATCCCGACGATCGACGCGAAGCAGACGCTGGCGATGGTCGGCCGGCGCGACGTCGTCGGTGGAACGCTCGCCGGCCAGATCGTCGCCGGCGGTACGCTGCTCGCGCCGACGGCGACGGGCACGATCGATCTCGCGAACATCGCGGTGCGGCCGCGGCTCACGGGCAAGCCGCCGGCGATGCTGAAGTCATTGCACGTCGCCGCGGCGTGGGCCGCGGACAAGGCCGAGCTCCGGATCACCGGCGAGGAGAGCCAGGAGCCGTTCGTTCCGACGAGGAACAAGAAGACGCCGCCGCCGCCACCGACGTTGCTCGTCGAAGCGAGCACAGATCCGCGGAAGCTCGCCGGGCTCGTCGGTGTCGTGAAGATCGAGAACTTCGACCTCACGCCGATCGCGGTGTTCCTGCCGGGGATGCTCGTCGGCGCGCAGGGCAAGATCGACGCGGACATCAAGATCGCGGGCCTCGGGCCGACGGGCAAGGCGCGCGGCTACGTCGCGATGGAGGACATGCGGCTGCCGTTCTCGCCGCTGTTCTCGCCGCTGCGCCGGGGAACGCTGCGCGTCGACTTCGCGGACACGGGCGCGATGGCGCTCGAGCTGCGCGGTGTGATCGGCGCGAGCAAGAGCACCGTCGAGGTGACGGCACACGCGGATCCGACCGCCACCGACACGACGCTGAAGGTGAAGATCGTCGAGCTGACGCCGATCGGCTTCTTGCAGCCGAAGATCAGCGCGAACGTGCGCGGCACGATCCATCGCAAGGGGCTGTTCTGGAGCGGCGAGCTCGAGGTCACCCAGGGGCTCGTGTTCATTCCCGAGCAGCGAGGCAACGATCTGCTCGAGGACTACACGCCGCCCGACCTGATCTTCGTCGGCGAGGAGGAGATCGATCTCGAGAGCACGCGACTGCGTCCGCCGACCAAGCCGTTCCTCGTGCTCGACGTCAACATCCGGACCACGCGCATCGAGCTGCCCTCGTTCGTGATCCCGGCGATCATCAACGTGCCGATCATCGAGCGCGCGAAGGCGACGGCCGCGGGTCGCGTCAAGATCGCGGTCGGCGACACGATCGGCATGGACGGCGAGATCCTCATCGATCGCGGCGAGACGGAGATCCTCGGCCGCAAGTACGACGTCGAGCTCGGGCAGATCGGCTTCGACGGAACGATCGATCCGATCTTCGATCTCAAGCTGTCTCACGAGTTCGAGCAGGAAGGCGTGACCACCTACGTGCGATTCGCGGGGCGGCTCAGCGAGATCGATACGCTCGAGCCCGAGTTCACGAGCGACCCGAGCACGTACTCGCAGAGCAGCTTGTTCGGGTTCTTCCTCGGTGGAACGCCGGGCGCGGACACGGGCGATCAAGGACAGGACGCGCTGTCGGCGGCGGGGCAGGCCGCCGCGTCGAGCATTGCGAGCGCGTTCGTGCGCCGCAAGCTGACCAGGAACAGGCTCGACGTCCTGCGCTGCGATCCCGAGACGAGCACGACCGGGCGCTCGTGCATCGCGGGCAAGTACTTCGGCAAGCGCGACCAGCTGTTCTTCGGAGGCGTCGTGCACCTCGCGCCGCGGCAGGACGAGAACCAGACGGAGCTGCGCCTCGAGTACCGGTTCCGCAACGGCATCCAGTTCGAGCTGTCGGGCGGAGATCGAGGGATCTTCGGAGGCGACTTCCTGCGCCGCCGCCGGTTCTGAGTCATGATGATGCGCGTGACTCGCGTCGTCGGACCTGCCGTGCTGCTCGCGATCGCCGCATGCTCGGGCCGCAACGCCGCGCCGCCGGGATCGACGGCGCACGCGCCCGCGGCCGTGCCGGTGGATCCACCGGGCGGTCGACTGCGCGCGGTCGCGGAGTTCACGTCGATCGCGGATCCGGCTGCGCGATCGCGCGCGCTGTTCCTCGAGGTCAGTCGCGTGCTCACGCATCCGCGCTGCGTGAACTGCCATCCGCCCGACGAATCGCCGCGCCAGGGCGATGGCCACGTGCTCCACGATCCGCCCGTGATCCGCGGCGCGAACGATCGCGGCGTGGTCGGCATGCAGTGCTTCGGTTGTCACCAGGATCGCAACGCGGAGCTCGCGCGCATCCCGGGCGCGCCCGACTGGCACCTCGCGCCGCTGTCGATGGCGTGGCTCGGCAAGTCGCCGGCCCAGATCTGCGCGCAGATCGTCGCCGCGTCGACGAGCGGCGGCCCACATCAGAAGACGCTCGCGCAGGTCCACGAGCACCTCGCGCACGACAAGCTCGTCGCGTGGGGCTTCGCGCCCGGCGCGGATCGCCGTCCACCGCCGGGGACGCCGGCCGATGTCGCGGCGCTGTTCGATGCATGGATGAAGACGGGCGCGGTGTGCCCGAACGCCGAGGACGAGGTGCCGCGATGAAGATCTCGCTGACGATCAACGGCGCGACGAAGCAGATCGACGCGGATCCCGAGATGCCGCTGCTCTGGGTGATCCGCGATCTGCTCGGGTTGACCGGAACGAAGTACGGCTGCGGCGAAGCACTGTGCGGCGCGTGCACCGTGCACCTCGACGGCGCGGCGGTGCGGTCGTGCGTGACGCCGGTGCGCCGCGCGCAGAACCGCGCGGTCACGACGATCGAGGGCCTCTCGCCGGCGGGCGATCACCCGCTGCAGAAGGCGTGGGTCGAGCTCGGCGTCCCGCAGTGCGGCTTCTGCCAGACCGGGCAGATCATGTGCGCGGCATCGCTGCTCGCCGCCAAACCTCAGCCGAGCGACGGCGAGATCGATCAAGCGCTCGCCGGCAACCTCTGCCGCTGCGGCACGTACCTGCGCATCCGCGCGGCCGTGAAGAAAGCGTCGGGCCAGTGAGCTTCGAGGTCACGCGACGCGGGTTTCTCGTCGGTCTCGGCGCCGCGACGGCCGGGTTCGCGCTCGGGATCACGAGGTTCGCCGGCGCGTCCAACAAGGGCTACTTCATCCCGAACGCGTTCATCCAGATCGGCCACGACGGCATCGTGCAGGTCACGTGTCATCGCTCCGAGATGGGGCAGGGCATCCGCAGCTCGCTGCCGGTGCTCCTCGCCGACGAGATGGGCGCGGACCACACGAAGATCGTCGTCGGTCAGGCCGATGGCGACAAGAAGTACGGCGACCAGAACACCGACGGCTCGACGAGCATCCGCAACCACTACATCGAGATGCGCACGGTCGCCGCGGCCGCGCGCGAGATGCTCGTCGCCGAGGCCGCCGCTCGCTGGAAGGTCCCCGCGAAGAAGCTCGTCGCGCGCGACAGCGCCGTGTGGGACGGCAAGCGATCGCTCTCGTTCGCGGAGCTCGCCGCCGGCGCGGGCCTGCGTCCCGTGCCGAAGTCGCCGGTGCTGCGACCGCGCAAGGAGCTCACGCACGTCGGCACCGAGCTGCCGCTGCGCGACGGCCTCGCCTACGTCACCGGCACGGCGCAGTTCGCGGCGGACGTCGTGCTGCCCGGCATGCTGACCGCGGTGATCGCGCGTCCGCCCGTCGTGTTCGGCGCGGTCACCACGCTCGACGACAAGGCGGCCAAGGCGACGCCCGGCGTGCGCCACGTCGTGAAGCTCCCCGCGCTCGTCGCGCCCGCCGGCATGAAGCCGCTCGGCGGCGTCGCGGTGATCGCGGATCACACGTGGGCCGCGATGAAGGGTCGCGCCGCGCTGAACATCGGCTGGGAGGACGGCGCGAACGCCGACTACGACTCCGACGCGTTCGCGAAGCAGATGCTCGCCGCCGTCCGCGCGCCCGGCGACACCGTGCGCAAGGTCGGCGACTACGACGCGAGCATCGCCGGCGCGCTCTCGCTCGTCGAGGCCGAGTACCTCGTGCCGCACCTCGCCCACGCTCCGATGGAGCCGCCCGCCGCCGTCGCGCACTTCCACGACGATCGCCTCGAGGTGTGGGCGTGCACGCAGTCGCCGCAGGACGCGCGCGAAGAGCTCGCGAAACAGCTCGGCATCCCCGAGGACAAGGTCACCGTCCACGTGACGTTCCTCGGCGGCGGCTTCGGTCGCAAGTCGAAGCCCGACTTCCTCGTCGAGGCCGCGCTGTGCGCCCGCGCCGCGAAGTCACCCGTGCGCGTGCAATGGACGCGCGACGACGAGATCCGCCACGCGTACTACCACTCGTGCTCCGCACAAGCGCTCGCCGCCGCCGTCGACGAGAAGGGCAACGTGATCGGCTGGCGCCACCGGCTCGCCTACCCATCGATCAGCGCCACCTTCAACGGCACGTCCACGCGCCCCTCCGCGGGAGAGCTACAGCAAGGCGTGCTCGACTTCCCGCTCGCCGTCCCGAACGTGCTCGTGCAGACCGGTGAAGCACCCGCGCACGCGCGCATCGGCTGGATGCGCTCGGTCCACAACATCCAGCAGGCGTTCGCCGTCCAGTCGTTCATCGGCGAGATCTCCGAGACCACGAAGCGCGATCCTCGCGACACGCTGATCTCGATCCTCGGCAAGCCGCGCAAGATCACCACCACGCAGGAGCTCGGCGTCACGCAGCTCGGCAACTACGGCGCCCCGCTCGCCGAGCATCCGATCGATGTCGGCCGCTTCCACCGCGTCATCGAGCGCGTGACCACCGCCGCCCGATGGGACGCCGCCAAGCGCGAGGGCCGCGCGCTCGGCCTCGCCGCGCACCGCAGCTTCCTCAGCTACATCGCCGTCGTCGCCGAGGTCTCGCAGGGTCCGCGCGGCGAGCTCCGCGTCGACGAGGCCTGGATCGCCGCCGACGCCGGCACCGTGATCAACGTGGACCGCGTTCGCGCGCAGCTCGAGGGCGCGTTCATCTTCGGCATGTCGATCGCGCTGTCCGGCGCGATCACGATGAAGGGTGGCGCGACGGTGCAGCGCAACTTCAAGGACTACCCGATCGTCCGCATGCCCGCGGCGCCGAGGAAGATCAACATCGACCTCGTGCCGAGCGACGGACCACCGGGCGGCGTCGGCGAGCCGGGCGTGCCGCCCGTCGCGCCGGCGATCATGAACGCGTGGTTCGCGCTGACGAACCAGCGCGTGCGCGATCTGCCGCTGGTGCGCGCGAGCCTCTGACCGCCAAGACGCCAGCGGGTTACCGCCAAGGCAGGGTGTACCGGCAAGACGCCAGCGGGTTACCGGCAAGACGCCAGCGGGTTACCGCGAAGGCGCCAGCGGGTTACCGCCAAGGCGCCAGCGGATTACCGCCAAGACGCCACCGGATTTACCGCCATGACGCCATGGGCGCCAAGGATCTTTTAGATCATCGGCACGCGGCCAGCGCGGACCTCAGGGTTTCCTGATCACGTGCTCGCGCAGAACCACACCACGTCGAGCGCGACGGACAGTGCACAGCGTTTCGAAGTTCATCACCCGTGGTTGGAGCTCCAACGCGCTCCCGTAGAATCACACCACGTCGAGCGCGATGGACGGTGCACAGCGTCTCGAAGTTCATCACCGTGGTTGGAGCTCCAACGCGCTCCCGCAGACCCACAACACCACGTCGAGCGCGATGTACGGTGCACACGTGATCAGGAAACCCTGAGGTGCATCACGCTGATCGGACGATCATGCGCTTGCGTAGTTGCGTGACTCCGTTCAGAAGACCAAGCGCTGCGAGCCGGCCGCGTGCTGACCATCTACAAGATCCTTGGCGCCCATGGCGTCATGGCGGTAAATCCGCTGGCGCCTTGGCGGTACATGGCGCCTTGGCGGTAATCCGCTGGCGCCTTGGCGGTAACCCGCTGGCGGTACATGGCGCCTTGGCGGTAATCCGCTGGCGCCTTGGCGGTACACCGCCGGCGCCTTGGCGGTACTCCGCGCCTTGGCGGTACATCGCGCCTTGGCGGTGATCAAGGCAACGGCGTCGGCGACACCTTCGAGCCGATATCCATCTCGCCCGCGACGACGCGGATGAAGCCGATCGATCCGCCTCCTCCACCGCCGCCGCCCGGGCGCTTCGAGGGCTTCGGGCCGCCGCTCGGGTTCGTCGAGTTGCCGCCGAACGCGCCGCCGGCACCGCCGCTCGACCTGCCGTCGCCGCCGACGGCGGATGCGGTGCCCAGGATCGCGTCGTCTCCCGGGTCGCCGGACGAGCCGCCGTCGTCGGAGCCTTCGCCGCCACCGCCGCCGTTCGCCGAGAGCGTGCCGTCGTTGCGGACGCGTGGCGCCTCGAGGAGGATCGTGCCGCCGGAGCCGCCGCCACCGCCGCCTGCGTCGCCGTCGCTGTCCTTGTTGCCGCCTTGTCCACCAGCGCCGCCCGCGTTGATTCCCGCGGCCGCGCCGATCGAGATGCGCGTGGCGGAGGCGACGAACACCGCGCCGCCACCGGCGCCGCCCGCGCCGCCGATGTCGGGATCCGCGTCGCCACCTCTGCCGCCGCTGCAGCCGCCGATGATCGCGCTCGGTGCCGCGATGGCGACGCCACCTTCCGCGCCGGCGGAGCCGTCGCCGTCGCTGTCACCATCGCCGCCGTGGCCGCCGTCGGCGCCGAGTGCGCCGCCGCCGCCGCCACCGGCGCCGGTGCTGTCGGGTTCGCCGTCCTTGGCGGGGTTCGCGCACGCGGTCTGCGCGCCCGCGCCGCCCATGCCGACTTCGATGAGAGACGTGCCGACGAGCTCGACGTCACCGGTCGCGATGATCGCGAAGGGACGCGTGCCCACGCCGCGCAGCGTTCCGTCGAGCGAGAGCTCGTCGACGAAGATCGCCTGCACGTCGATCGCGTTGTTCGCGAGGTTGATCGTCGCGGTCTTCACGGGGATGACGGTGCCGATCGCGTCGGTGAGCACGCCTTGATCGGTGTCGAACGTGTGCATGCCGGTGAGATCGAGTGACGAGCCGCGCGGCAGGTCGCACGTGTCGATGAACGTGGAGAACGTCGTGCACTCGGCGTCGTCCGTCGAGCCGTCGACGCCCGAACCCGCGCCGCTATCGCCGGCGTTGATCGAGAAGCCGCACCCTCCGAGTGCGATCGTCGCGAGCGCGAGAACACCACGCATCGCGGAGCATTCTATTACGGGACGAGAACGAGCTTGCCTTTTACTTGTCGTCGGTCGAGCCGAGCGAGTGCTTCGCTCGCGGCGGTGAACGGCAGTACGGCGTCGACGCTGGGGTGAAGTTTCCCCTCCGCGATCCAGGTGAAGATCTGGTGAGCGTGCGCACGGTTCTTCTGCGGCTCGCGCATCGCGAACGAGCCCCAGAACACGCCGACGATCTGGCAACCCTTCAGCAGCACGAGGTTCAGTGGGATCTTCGGGATGTCTCCCGACGCGAAGCCGACGACGAGGTAGCGACCTTGCCAGGCCGTGCCGCGAAGGGCGGCTTCCGCAAGTGAACCGCCGACAGGATCGTAGACGACATCGGCCCCACCCCTGGTGAGGACTTTGAGCCGCTCCTTCAGGTCCTCACTCGTATAGTTGATGCCTTCGGTCGCGCCGTGCTCGCGACAGAAGGCGAGCTTGTCGTCCGTCGATGCCGCGGCGATCACCTTCGCGCCCATCAGCGCGCCGAGCTCGACGGCGGCGATGCCGACGCCGCCCGCCGCGCCGAGGACGAGCAGCGTCTCGCCCTTCTGCAGCGCCGCGCGATCCGCGAGCGCGTGCAACGTCGTCGCGTACGTGAGCAGCGTCGCGGCTCCGACCTCGAACGACACGCTGTCGGGGAGCTTCACGCACCCGGGCTCGGGGACCGCGACGACCTCGGCGAAGCCGCCCGACATCATCGTCGCGGCGACGCGATCGCCGGGCGCGACGGAGGTGACGCCGGCGCCGACGGAGCGCACGATGCCCGCGACCTCGCCGCCCGGAGAGAACGGTGGCGTCGGCTTGAACTGGTACATCCCCTTCGTCATCAGGATGTCGGGGAAGTTCACGCCCGCGGCCTTGACGTCGATCAACACGTGACCCGACGACACGACGGGCTCGGGCACGTCGGTGTCGAGGCGGAGTGCAGCAGGACCGGTGAGCTCGTGGATCCGGACGGCGCGCATGCCGCGGTTATACGCCAGCGGCTGGATACGTTCCGAGCACGCGCAGCTCCGTCGTCAGCGGTTTGATCTCGGCGAGCGCCGCGACGAAGGGCTCGCTCGCCGCGTGACCGAGCACGTCCGCGTAGAAGCGATACGTGAACGGCGCGTCGGGGATCGGCCGCGACTCCAGCTTGGTGAGCGAGAGCCCGCGCGCCGCGAAGCGCATCAGGATCTCGCCGAGCGCACCGGGGCGATCGGCGAGCGAGAGCACCATCGAGGTCTTCGCCGGTGCGCCGTCGGGGACCGGCGCGGGACGCAGCGCGATCTCGACGAAGCGGGTCGCGTTGCCGCTCGCGGACTGGATGCCCTTCTCGAGGACGACGAGGCCGTAGCGCGTCGCGGCGGCGGCGCTCGCGATCGCGGCGTGTGTCCGGTCGCCGGACTCCGCGACGTGGCGCGCGGCGCCCGCGGTGTCGACGTCCGCGCGCGGCGCGATGTCGGGATGGCGCGCGAAGAAGTCGTGACACTGCGCGAGCGCCTGCGGGTGCGAGCGCACGACGCGCAGCTGGTCGATCGTCGTGCCCGGCAGGGCGAGCAAGCAGTGTTCGATCGCGCTCACGACCTCGCCGGTGATGTGCAGCGATCCGCCCGCGAGCAGGTCGTACGTCTCGTTGATCGAGCCGGCCGTCGTGTTCTCGATCGGCAACAGCGCGAGGTCGGCCGTGCCGTCGAGGACCGTCGACGCGGCCGCGCGAAACGTCTCGTGGCCCGCGAGCAGCGCACCGCCCGCGCGCCCGGCGTAGCGCCGCTGCGCCGCGAGGTGCGAGTAGCTGCCTTCGACGCCTTGATACGCGACGCGCAGCGGAACGTCCTCGCGCGCGCGAACGTGCGCCTCTTGATGCGCGACCGACATGTCCATGATCACGCGATACATGCGCTCGACCTGATGCGGATCGACGCCGGCGTCGACGGCGAAGCCGCGCAACCGCGCGATCAACGTCTCCTCGCGCTCGCGGTCGCGAAACGGCGCGGCGGTGGCGAGCTTCGCCTCGATCACGCCCTCGACGATCTTCAAGCGATCGGCAAGGAGCGCGATGATCCGGCGATCGACCTCGTCGATGCGATCGCGGAGCGACGAGAGATCAGGAGCCGACATCCCCGCACTGTACTAAGCTCGAGGCCGTGAAGGACAAACCCGACGTCCAGGTGATCGAACGCGAGAGAGCGGGCGAGCTGCAAGAAGAGCCGCCCGTGGTCGCGCGCCTCGTCGTCGAGATTCGTAGCGATGGCTCGCGGACCATCGCGCGCGGCGCCCTCGAGGACACCGTCAACGGGCAGCGCACCCAGCTCGAAGCGCGCGGAGACTCCCCACTCGCGCTCGCGCTGCAGCTCGCCCGAGCGCTCACGCAACTCCCGCGCCTGACCGCACGGTCCGCCGTGCGCGGTCTCCTCGGTCGCCGACGAGACAAGCGCCCATAACGCGACGTTAGCGAACGTCAGCGGGGCACGGAGCCTGCACCCTCGTGGGCGCATGGAGAGCAACTGGCCTCGACTACGGCAAATCCTCGTCGGAGCGGGGTGGGAGTGGCGCGAGGACGCGCTGTACTCGCCCAACGAGACGATCTGGTTCCAGCCGAACTGCGACAACCCAGATCACGCGAGCTTCCGCGACAAGATGTCGGAGGCGATGCAAGCCGCGCAGACCGACGCGGTCGCCGGCGACCACTTCCAGGTCGCGCTCCACGAGGATCTCGTGAGCCTCGTCGCCGCGCTCGACGCTCTCCTCGACGGTAACTAGGGTTATCGAAGAGCACAGCTAACCGAGGGCTACCGCGGGTTCTCGGGCCTTTGGTGGGAGCCCGTATTACAATCCGTCGCGATGGAACGGGGCTTCATCGGATTGGACATCGCCGTGCTCGCGGTGTCCGACGCGGCGACCGTCGCCGAGGATGTCCCCGCGCGCATCGTGATCGAGAAGCTCGAGTCCGCGGGGCATCGCATCACCGCGCGCGAGCGCATCGATGACTCGCTCCAGCTGATCAAGGCGAAGTACCTCGAGTGGATCGCGGACTCGCAGATCGACGTCATCATCGTGACGTCGGGCGCGAAGTCGGAGTCCGCGAGTGAAGCGCTCGCGCCGCTCGTCACCAAGCCTCTGTCGGGCTTCGCCGATCTGTTCCGCTACCTCTCGTTCTCGGAGATCGGGACCGCGGCGATGCTCGTCGACGCGGCCGCGGGCCAGTGCAAGTCGACGTTCGTCTTCGTGCTGCCGGCCTCGGTCGGCGCCGTGCGCACCGCGCTCGACAAGCTGCTGTTGCCGCAGCTCGACTACCGCACCAAGCCGACGAACCTCGTGATGCGCATGCCGCGTCATCACCACGGCGCGCCGGCCACCGACGATGCGCCCGTCGCGAAGACGCCGTGGATCGTCGCGAGTCCGACGTCACCGGTGACCGCTCCGCCGAGGCCCGCGAAGCCGCGCGCCGGGACCGAGCCCGGAACGCCCGCCGCGATCGCGCATGCGACGAGCGCATCGGTCTCGCAGCGCATCGCCGTCGCGGCGATCGCGCGCCCCGAGCCGGTCAGCGTCTCGCAGCGGATGTCGGCGGTCCTCGAGGCGGCGGCGCCGGCCGTGTCCGCGCCCGTCGTGCCGGCCGTGCCCGCGGTGACCTCACCACCGCCCGATGCATTCGCGACGAAGGAGTCGACCGAGCCGGGCGTGCCACCGCCGCCGCCGCCGATCCGCACGAAGGTGACGACGGCCAAGGACATCGTCCCGCTCAAGCCGCCCGCGCAGATCATTCCCCTGTCCAAGCTGCTGACGAACGCGCCGGACGCGATCAAGCCCGACGAGCCCGTCGAGGAGCTTCCCGCCGCCGAGCTCAAGGACATCGCGCCTGCGCAGATCGTCGACGACGAGCCGGACGACAGTGACAGCGACGAGGCGCCGCCGCCGCCACCGCCCGAGGATCTCCCGATCCCCGCGGTGCTGTCGACGAAGATCCCGACCGGCCCGATCCGGATCGAGGATGAAGAGACCCGCGAAGCGATCCTCGCCGCGCAGAAGCGCGCGGTCACCGAGCGCGTCACGCCGATCGACGAGCTGCCTCCGCGCTCCGTCGCGATCCCGGCGCGCCGCAAGCGCGATCCGAAGGTCATCGCGATCTGGAGCGTGATCGTGCTCGCGGCCGCGAGCCTCGTCGTCATGTTCTTCATCGCACGCGAGCGCGATCGCCGCGCGCAGGCGCTGCGCGAGCAGCAGCAACGCGAAGCGGATCGCGTCGCCGATCTGTCGCCGCCGGCGCCGACGCCGCTCGAGCCCGTCGGCGAGCCAGCCGCGATTCCCGACGCGGGCGCCGTGGAGCCCGACGAGTCCGACGTGCCCCGAGCGCCCGACGAGCCCGACGAGCCCGAAGAGCCGGAAGAGATCGACATGAGCGGCGACGTGGCCCCGATCGCCCCGGACTCCGCGCCGCCGACCACGCACGCGGCGAACCAGACGCGCCCCACGCGCCCGACGACGACCCCGCAGCCGCGCCCGCCGCGCGAGACCGCGCCGCCGATCGAGAAGCCGGTGCCGGCGATCGAGAAGCCCGAGCCGGAGCCGCCCGCTGTCGAGCCGGGCTGCGACGAGGTCTCGTGCGTGCTCGATCGCTATCGCCTGTCGTGCTGCGCGAAGTTCAAGCCGCGCGAGCCCGCGACGCCGCCGGTGGGCTCCGGCGTCCCGGCGAAGCTCGACAAGGCGATGGTCACGAGCGGCATCGCGAAGGTGAAGCCCGTCGTGATCCGGTGCGGCGAGACCCACGGCGTCAAAGGTCAGGTGAAGATCAGCGTCACGGTCTCGCCGTCGGGTGACGTCACCAGCGCGACGGTCGCCGCATCTCCCGACGACGCGCTCGGCGCGTGCGTCGCGAACGCGGTCAAGAAGGCGTCGTTCGCGACCACCGAGACCGGCGGCTCGTTCACGTATCCGTTTGTCTTCTAGCTACGCGTTCGCGTCGAGGGACTCGCGCGGATCGTCGAGGCCGAGCGCCTCGAACCGCAGCTGAAGGTGCTCCGCGAAGCTCTCGCCCGCCTGCTGCGCACCCGCGAGCTGCCCCAGGTACGCGCCCTGCTCGTCGTCGGACGTGCGATGCCCGCGCGCGTAGAACTGCCCCGCGTCGCGCAGCTTCTCGCTCGCGGCCTGGCAGTACGCCGCCATGGCGAGCAGCCACCGATGCGAGGACTGCTCGGAGACGACCAGGCGGCTCGCCATCTCCACGTACGCACCGAGCAGCATCGCGAGCGCCGTGCGCTGATCACCATGCGCGCTTGTCTCGGCCAGATCGCAGATCGCCTGAGACGCACCGGGGACGATGTTCATGCGCACACGCTACTCGCCCCCTCTGACGTACGATGCCGACGTGCTCGATGCCGCGCTGACGCTGTTCGTGAACGCCTTCGTCATCGAGGACAAGCGCAAGCAGATGCACGATCGGCTGCTGACCAAGGAGCGCCGCGCCGAGACGCTCGAGGCGCTGCCGCGCTGGATCGGCGCGCGCACCGAGGAGCTCGCCGGCAAGGACAAGTCTCCGGCGGGGATCGCCGCGCGGTTCGGCACCCTGACCGGCGTCCACCTCGACGCGAGCGGGGCGAAGCGCGTCGAGATCGGCAAGGCGCTCGAGCTCGGCCGCGCCTCGGCGTCGCTGTGGATCGGTGACAACGGCCGCATCGCGCTGGTCACCGTGCCCGGCGGCGCGCCGCTACTCCTCTCACGCTAGTCGCACGCGGCGATGCCGCCCTCGAGGCCCTTGCGGAACGCGCTCGAGCGCTGCTTCGCCGAACCGTGCGTCCACGTCTCCGGCTGCACGTAGCCCTGCGACTTCTTCTGGAGCGTGTCGTCGCCGATCTGCGCGGCGGCGTTGAGCGCCTCGTCGATGTCACCGACCTCGAGCACCTGCCGCGCCTGCGCGTCCCGCGCCCACGCGCCCGCGAGGCAGTCCGCCTGCAGCTCGGTCTCGATCGAGCTGACCTCGCCGCGGCCGAGCTGGCCGCGCAGGTTCTGGACGTGGTGCCCGATCTCGTGCGCGATGACGTACGCCTGCGCGAAGTCGCCGGGCGCGCCGAAGCGGTTCGCGAGCTCGTCGTAGAACGCGAGATCGACGTACGCCTTCTTGTCGAGGGGGCAGTAGAACGGGCCGACCGCCGACGTCGCCGTACCGCACGCGCTCCCGACGGAGTGGCGGAACAGCGTCAGTCGCGCGGGCTCGAAGCCGCGAAGCTCGCGGCCGAAGAAGCCCTGCACGTCGTCGAGCACGAAGCCGACGAAGCTCGCGCCGTCGTCGGTCGCGGCCGGGCCGCGCTCGGCCTGCGTCGCCGCCGGTCGCGGCGCTGGCGCATCGCCGCCGACGCCCGAGCACAGGCTGCCGCCGCCGTACATCATCGCGCCGACGATCACGATCGCGACGAGGATGCCCTTCCAGCCGAAGCGTGCTCCGACCGCCAGCAGCGATCCGAGGGGCACGCCACCACCGCCGAACCCTCGAACCGGCCCCTCGGCGCGGCGGTCGTCGACGTTGCTACTCCGGTATCCGCGGGTCCATCGCATGCCATCACGTGTTGCAGCGTGCGTGCCGGCGCCGAGGCGTCACCTCGGTGGTTCTCGTGCAGCCGCCGCGCGAAGATCGCGGTCGCGCGGTGAGCGCTTTTCGCTCGGCGTTGCGTGCGCCGGGCTCGACCGGTTATCGCGCGGCCACGGAGCGCGACACCTTCGCATCGAGCCACTCGAGGATGTCACTCGCCTTCTCGCGGTTCAGGGCGCGTTTCTCGGCGGCGTGATCCGCGCCGCGCACCAGATCCCACTCGATCGGCGCGGCGCACTTCTCGAGGTGCTCGCGCAGTCGAATCGCCGCCGGGTGCGCGGGGTTCTCGTCGCCGACGAGGAAGTACGCCGGCATCGCGTGCGGCGGACATGCACCGTCGGCGGGTGGTTGACCGCCGCCGTGGATCACGATCGCGCTGAACGGCTTCCACGCGTCGAGGTGCTGGCCGATCGCGGAGGCGCCGCCGGACCAACCCGCGAGGTACGTGCGCGAGGGATCGATGCGCAGGTCCTCGCCGATCGTCGCGAGCGCACCGAGCACGAACGACGGCGTCTCGGGCCACGCGTACCACTTGCCGTCCTCGCAACCGCGATCGCGCGGGCAGGTGAGACCGACGACCGCGATGCCGCGCGCGAGCGCCGCGTCGCGCCAGCGCGCCGCTGCCTCCTTCGCCGTGCCGTGGTTGCCGTGGAGCACGACGAGCACGGGCTGGGGATCTGTCCGCTCCGACGGAAGATCGACCGTACAACCGGAGCAGGGCGGCGAAACTACATTGTGCGTGACGCGCTTGGTCTCGCGTGGAGTCTCGTCGCCCGACGCTGCGCGGCACGCCGTGAGGCCGAGCGTGAGGAGCAGTGCGAAGCGAATGGTCATGCAGTGATCGCAAGCATTCGACGTGCCTCGCGATGCGCGCTGCCGCGATGTGCCGTCGAGCGCGCGGGTCGATGTGCGGTGTGCGCGACCGACGCACAGCGTGAGGCGAACCGCGGGCGGGGCACTTCGTTAGTGCTGTTTCTCGTCGGGGAGACCATCATGGAGAGTGATGAGATGGCAGTTGCTCGCTGTCGCGTTGATGTCCTGTGCGCATCCGAGCGGGCGCGCGACCACGACAAACGCCGACTCTCCGATGGCGCGCGCGAGCGCCGAGCTGCGCTTCGCGAAGACCGAGCGAAGCACGCAGGTCACGTGTCCCGATGCCGCGATGAAGGTCGACGGGACGTGGCTGTGTCCGGACGAAGCGAAGGCGCTGGGACTGACGATCATCGATCTCCACGATTCGTGGACGCCGAAGCTCTTGTCGGGCGAGGGCGACATCGTGCCGGTGTTCCGCGAGAAGTATCTGGCGCTCGCGCAGGACAGGAGCCTCGACGGCAAGCCGCTTCCGCACGAGGACGAGCTCGCCGAGCTGTACGGCGTGGTGCCGTCGCTGTCGATCGTGCGCACGCGCCTCGCGGATGACGCGCGTCACGCGTGTCACGCGGCGATCGATCCGTCGCCGATCGCGCTACTCGACAAGCCGTACGCGCAGGACTTCGGCCCGCAGGTGAAGGCGATGAGCTTTCGCCGCGCCGCGCTCGAGAGGCAGAAGGCGAACGAAGCCGCGCCCGAGTCGGCAAAGTACCTGCAGTGGAAGAAGCTCGACGACATCCATCGCGGTCTCGTCGCCGCGCAGCAGAAGCTCGTGTGCGAGGGCTACCTGAGCGAGAAGGACGCGGACGGCAGCATGACGTGGCGCACGTCGAATGCGGTCGAGCTGTTCCAGCGCCGCAACTTCCTCATGCCGAACGAGCGCCTCGATCCGGAGACGCGCGAGGCGATGCTGCTCGACAGCCACGAGCACGACTTCCGGCTCGCGCTGCGCATCCTTCGCGAGCGCGTCGTCGATGCGAGCGGTCTCATCGAGGACGGCACCGCGAGCACCGGCCCGCAGCCGATCCTCGGTCGCATGCTCGATCCGGCGCCGATGCGCGCGGCGCGCGGCAAGGAGAAGCCGATGGCCGACGGCGCACCCGACCTCGTGAGCGCGGCGACCGAGGCCGCGGCGAAGCAGCTCGGGTGGACCGATCCGACGAGCGTGCGGGCGTTCCTCGATCGCTTCCCGACCGGGATCCGCGTCGCGCTCGCACTACCGCCGGTGCCCGCGTACCACAGCCCGCACATGGACCTCGTCGCCGAGATCGATCGTGGCGACGTCTGGTACGACGAGACGCCGATCGCGCGCATCATCCGCCATCGACCGAACCTCGTGCTGTACGTGAACGACGGCGCCACGAAGCGCCCGCTGATCCGCTGGCCGACGACGATCGGTGGATGGAGCGACGTGCGCATGCCCGGCGGCTGGGTCGCGCGGAAGTGGAAGGAGTCCGACGTCGGCCCGCGCGTCTGGCGACAGCTGTTCGCCGCACCGACGTGGATGCCGCCGCCGACGACGCCGGATCGCGATCTCGTGCGCAACACGTACACGAACGGCAAGTGGGAGCTGAAGACGTCGATCATGGGTCCCGGCCCGCACGCCGCGTACGGCCTCGTGCTCCTGCAGCACGACAACGTCGTCGAAAAGAAGGATGGAACCGTCACGTACTGGAACAACGGCATCGGCACGCACGGCTCCGCGAGCGTGACGTCGATCGTCAACGGCACGAGCCACGGCTGTCATCGCCTCTACAACCAGCTCGCGGTGCGGCTCGCCGACTTCTTGCTCGCGCATCGCGCGCACACGACGCACGGCGAGCAGAAGGTCAACTACGTCCGCCGCGTGAACCACAAGGGCAGCTTCGTCGCGAAGGTCAACACGCGTGGCTTCCTCTACGAGATGACGCCGCCGGTGCCGGTCAACGTCCTCAAGGGCAACATCAAGTCGACGAGGAAAGTCCCGCCGAGGAATAGCGCCGCGGCGCGTCCGGACTGACGTCGCCGAGCCGCGCGACGACGAACGCGTACAGGCCTGCCGCGTCGAACGTGCGGCGAACACCGATGCGCCAGCCGATCTGCGCGAAGTGATCCGCCTCGATCTCCGCGAGCGTCTCGCCCCAGAACTGCGAGCTCACGGGGACGACACCGTCGTTCGGACCGGCGACGCGGGTCAGCCATGCGTGCGAGCCCATGAGCGCCATCGGGATCGGGCTGCCGTTCTTCAGGCCACCGACGACGCACGCATAGCGCACGCCCGGCACGTCGGGGACCTCGCGATTGAACTTGTCGAGCGCGCTCGACGAGAGCCACTCGAGCGCGGTGATCGGCAAGCCGAGCACGCCGACGAGCCTGCGCAGCCAATCGAGCTGGCCCTCGTGAAACAGGTCCGCGATCGGCGATCCGTGGTGCGGCGTCCCGATCGTCACGAGCGATCGCACGCGCGTCGCGAGCCCGAGCTTCGCGAGCGCGTAGCGTGCGTCGAGCCCACCGAGGCTGTGCGCCACGAGATCGATGCGGTCGTGCGGAAGCGCCGTGATCGCCGCGACGAGCGCCTCGGCGCGCGCCGGCACCGACGACATCATCGGCAGCTTCACCGCGTGCGCGTGGCAGCCGAGCGAGGCGAGGTGCGCGGAGATGCCGCGGAAGTAGTCGAAGCGCGCGCCCGGCACGCCGATGCGATCGAAGCCGAACAGACCGTGCACGAGGACCACGGGCAGCGGCGCGCCGCGCGGCGCGGGCCCCGGGATGGCCTCGACGCCTTCGATCGCCGGCGGCGCCTCGACCTCGATCGTCGGCGCCTCGATCGGCGGACGCCGCAGCACGAGGGCGACGGCGATCGCGAGCACCGCGACCACCACCGCGATGACGACGATCGTCAACACACGTTAACGGTGCCACGTTCGAGCAGGCGAGCGCGCGTCACTTGATGCATGCTTCGCGAATGCGACTCGCCCTCATGGCAGTTCTGCTCGCCGCGTGTGGCGGCATGCAGACCGGTCAGCCGCTGCAGAGCCGACAGGACGTCGATCACGACGACGTTCCGGACGTCATCGACAAGTGTCCTTACAACCCCGGGCCCGACGTGAACAGCGGGTGTCCGATGCAGGCCAGTCCCACCGCCGGCGGTGGACCAGACGCCGACAACGACGGCATCGCGGATCGCACCGATCGCTGTCCGAACGAGCCCGAGGATCGCGACGGCTTCGAGGACGACGACGGCTGCCCCGAGGTCGACAACGACAAGGACGGCATCGCCGATGTCGTCGACAAGTGTCCGAGCGTCACGGCGCCGTCGACGCGCGATGGCTGCCCACCACCCGTGCCCGCCGCGGGCAGCGCCACGCCGACACCGCCCGCGCCGACGCCTCCCGCGACGCCCGCACCTCCCGCGACGCCCACGGCCGCGCCCGGTGACCGCGACGGCGACGGTCTCCTCGACGCGAACGATCGCTGCCCCGACAACCCCGAGGACGTCGATCGCATCGACGACACCGACGGCTGCCCCGAGCCGGACAACGACAGCGACGGCATCCCCGACACCGCCGACACGTGTCCGAACCTGCCCGAGTCCAAGAACGGCAAGAACGACACGGACGGCTGCCCGGACTGATCACGGGATCGCGGCGCGCACGAGGCCGCGGCCCGACGCGCCGAAGATCAGCTCGCGGCTACCCGGATCGATCGCGAGGCCCGCGGTGCCGAGCCCGTCGCTCTCGGGCACGAGCGTCCAGCTCGCGCCGCGATCGCGGCTGGCGAACACCCCGACGCTGGTGGCGGCGAGCACCACGTCGCCGTCGACGAACACCGTCCGCGTGCTTCGCGTCATGCGCTTGGTCCAAAGCGTCCGCGTCTCGTCGCTCGTCCACACGCTCGTCGACGTTCCGACGAGCAAGCCGCCATCGGCGAGCGCGGCGATCGACGTGACCGCGCCCTCGACCTGCGAGACACGCGCGAACGTCGCGACGTCGGCGGAGATGTCGGGCGCGATCGGCGCGACGTACAAGCCCATCGACGTCGCGGCCCACAGCGAGCCCGCGTGGACCCGTAGATCGTCGGGGCGCACCGCCATCGCGTCGAGGATGCGCACCTCGGTCCAGCTCGTGTACGGCGGGTCGGACAGCACGAGTCGCCGCGGTGTGCCGGCGTAGATGCGGCCGTTCGCGCCGAGCTCGATCGAGTACGCGTGGTACTCGTCCTCGGGAGGGAGCGAGTAGAGGCTCGTCCACGTCGCGCCACGATCCGCGCTTCGCCACACGCCGCGACCCGTGCCGAAGATGTCTCCGTTCGGCGCGATCACGACGTCCTTGAAGTCGACGTCCTGCGCGATGCCCGGCGTGTCGATCGCGAACGGCGCGCCGCCGAGCGAGCGCGCGAGCCCCGCGTCGGTCGCGACGAACATGTCGTCGCCGTCGACGACGAGGCGCGTCGGTGTCCACGCGTAGAGCCCGGCGTTGCGCGCCTGGAGCGGGACCGTTCCCGCGGGCGCCACGAACACGCCGCGCACCGACGAGAGCACGAGATCGCCGGCGGGCGTGAAGTCGATGTCGGTCACGATCGCGTTCGGCATGCCGCCCATCTCGCGGCGACCGATGGTCATGTTCGTGAAGCCGTCGGTGGTCTCGGCGAGGTTATCGTAGACGGCGGCGATGACGTGGTTCTCGTTCGTCGGATCGACGGCGATCGCGGTGCCGCCGTACCCCGCGGGGCAGGGCGCCCAGACGGAGCCATCCGCGTTGCCGCAACTGATGCCGCCCGCGGACCCCGCGATCGCGCCGGTGATCGCGTAGGCCTTCGTCACGCCGACCGCGACGCCCCGGATGTCCAGCGTCGCGAACCCCGTCGCGCGCCGCGTCCACGCCCCACCGAGGTCGGAGCTGTACACGCCATCGCGCGAGCCCGCGAGGAGCAGCGGTATCTGGCCGCCGCGGGCATCGAACGCGCCGAACGCGATCCCGGGCACCGTCGCGACCGTCGCCCACGGACCCGAATCGCGGCGCTCGATGCCTTGGTCCGTGAGCGCGTAGGTGTACGCGTCACTGCGCCCGATGTTGTTCGAGAACCGCATCGTGTTCAGCTCGCTGAACGAGTCGCACCCATCGGTGCTGATCCGCGTCGGCGCGCCGGCGAGGTAGACCGCGTTGTCGGACCCGACACCGATGCCGGTCGCGGGCGGTCCGGTCACGCATCGAGTCCACGACACCCCTTGATCGAGCGAGCGAAACACGCCGGCGCCGCCCGAGCGCGCGTACCACGTACCGTCGGGTGCGATCGCGAGCTGGAGGATCGACCCTCCATCGGGAAGCTCGAGCGGGAACAGCGCAGACCCGACCGCATCGGGGCTCGCGTCGCTCGGTTTACGCTCGCCGAAGCCGATTCGCCCGCACGCGGTCAGCGCGGCAGCGACGGCGGCGAGGCGGGCGAGCATGCGCCGATCCTACCCACGACGTGCGGCAGTTTGTCGCGCGAGGAGCACGTGATCGATGCGCGCACTCTTGCCGCACCTCGATCCTCGTCGAGTCGAGCGATAACCAGCATCCAAGGACGCGAGCGATCTCTTTGGTGCGACGACTCGCCACTCCAAGAAACGACCTCGCAACCTTGCGAAATGGTGGCCGGACGTGGTGCAAGGATCGCGCGCGCGAACCCGTGCGCACCGCACGAACAACGCAGGAACTTTCATGCCGCGTTTCACATTCCCCGAATGGACCGAGACACTCAAAAAGTGGATCAACCTGTTGGTCCTCGGTGCCCCGGTCTACCTAGTGGCGCTCGTTGCCTACGGCGTGACGCCGGAGGCGCTGCGCGAAGGCTATCAACCCGAACAGCCCGTCCCGTATAGCCACGCGCTACACGCGGGCGAGCTCGGCATCGACTGTCGGTACTGCCATACGACGGTCGAGCGCGCGGGCGAGGCGGCGGTTCCGCCGGCGGCGACCTGCATGAACTGTCACTCGACGGTGAAGAAGGAGTCGGAGGCGCTGCTGCCGATCCGCGAGGCCTTCGCGGAGAACCAGCCGGTGCACTGGACCCGCGTCACCGACCTTCCCGACTACGTCTACTTCAACCACCAGGCGCACGTGAACGCGACCGTCGGGTGCGAGACCTGCCACGGCCGCATCGATCAGATGGTCAAGGTCTACCAGCACGCCCCGCTGACGATGCAGTGGTGCCTCGAGTGCCACCGCAACCCCGCGCCGAACCTGCGCAAGCACGAGGCGCTCACGACGATGGGCTACAAGCCGTCGCCGGGTGAAGGCGCCGCGGTCAAGCAGACCAACAACATCAACCCGCCCACCAACTGCTCGACCTGCCATCGCTAGGAGCCTCGAGATGTCTGCCAAAGAACACGACGAGCAGGTGACTCCGACGTACTGGCGCTCGCTCAGCGAGCTGACCAACGAAGCGGCTCACCAACAGGATCCCGAGCTACGCGGCAAGGAGTTCCCGACGGAACCCTCGCGCGTGATCGACCCGCTTCACCGCCGCAACTTCTTCCAGCTCATGGGCGCCTCGATGGCGCTCGCGGGCGTCGGCGCGTGCCGCTACGAGAAGGAAGAGATCGTCCCGCTCGCGCGTCGCCCCGAGGGCCAGACGCCGGGCCAGACGCAGCAGTACGCGACCGCGTTCGAGCTCGGCGGCGTGGGCCACGCGCTCGTCGCGACCTCGTACGAGGGCCGCCCGATCAAGCTCGACGGCAACCCGGAGCATCCGTTCGCCTCGGGCGGCGCGGTGCCGGGCACCACGCGGCACGCGGGTAGCTCGACGTTCGCGCAGGCCGCGATCCTCCACCTCTACGATCCGGATCGCTCGCAGTCGCCGCTGTCGTCGGGCAAGGGCTCGTCGATGGACGCGTTCCGCGCGGCGCTCCCCGAGCTGCGCAACAACCTCGGCACGACGCGCGTGCTCTCCGAGGCGTCCAGCTCGCCGACGCTCGGCGATCTGCGCACCAAGCTCGCCGAGAAGGGCGTCGTCTGGCACGAGTACGAGGCGATCTCGTTCGACAACGAGCGCGAGGGCCTGCGCCGCTACTACCAGCGCCCGCTGCGTCCGATCGCGAAGCTCGATCAGTGCGACACGATCGTGACGCTCGACGCCGACATCTTCATCGAGCACCCCGCGGCGCTCAAGTACAGCCGCGACTACGCGCGCAGCCGCAAGCTCCATGGCTCGCTCGGCATCGGCAAGATGAACCGCATGTGGACGGTCGAGAGCCAGTTCTCGAACACCGGCGCCATGGCGGATCACCGCCTCGCGCTGCGCTCGGAGCTGATCCTCCCGCTCGTGCTCGCGCTCGACTCGCTGCTCGGCGGCGGTAGCGCGAAGCCCACCTCGCAGTTCCTCGACGAGAAGAAGGTCTCGCAGTTCGTGAAGGTGCTCGCCTCCGAGCTCCAGCTCGCGAAGGACGGCAAGACCAAGGCGGTCGTCATCGTCGGTCACAAGCAGCCGCCCGAGGTGCACTGGGCGGTCGCGAAGCTGAACCAGACGATCAACGCGCTCGGCCGCACCCTCGACTACCACGAGGTCCCCGATCCGACGCGCGTGCCGCACCTGCAGTCGATCGTCGAGCTCGTCAAGGAGATCAACGCGGGTCGCGTCGACCAGCTGATCATCCTCGGCGGCAACCCGGTGTACGACGCGCCGGCCGATCTCGACTTCGCGGGCGCGCTCGCGAAGGTGAAGAAGACGTCGGTCCACCTCTCGGACTACCAGAACGAGACCTCGCTGAAGACGACGTGGCACGTGCCGCGCTCGCACTTCCTCGAGGCGTGGGGCGACACGCGCACGTGGGACGGCACCGTCACCATCGCGCAGCCGCTGATCTCGCCGCTCTACTCGACGCTGTCGGCGATCGAGCTGCTCTCGATGCTCGAGGGCTCGAACAAGTCCGGCCAGCAGCTCGTGCAGGACGCGCATGCATCGCGCGGCTTCACGAACTGGCGCCAGTCGGTGCACGACGGCTTCGTGTCGGGACCGGGCGCGGTGATCGCAGACGCGTCGACGCTCGCGGCCGACACCAGCGCCGCGCCGCCCGCGCCGAACCAGAGCCAGCTCGGCGGTAGCAAGCGCAACCAGGGTGACATCGAGGTCACCTACGCGCTGTCACCGTTCGCGTACGACGGACGCTTCGCGAACAACGCGTGGCTGCAGGAGACCCCGGACTTCATGACGAAGGTCGTCTGGGACAACTACTGCTTGATCGCGCCGGACACGGCGGAGCAGCTGTCGATCAAGAACTACGACATGGTGACGGTGAAGGTCGGCGACAAGTCGATGACGCTGCCGGCCTACACCATCCCCGGTCAGGCACGCAGCTCGATCGCGCTCGTGCTCGGCGGTGGTCGCACCGCGGCGGGTCGCGTCGGCGGCAAGGGCGACAAGCACCGCGTCGGCTGGGACACCAACAAGGTGCGACTCTCGACGGGCTTCGACATCGCGCAGAAGGCGTCGATCACGTCGACGGGCGATCACTACGAGCTCGCGACGACGCAGGAGCACTGGGACATCCGCATCGATCTGCGCAACGGCGTCACGCAAGGCGGCATCGCCGAGCGCGTCCCCGAGCTGATCCGCGCCGCGACCAAGGAGACGCTCGAGGAGCACGAGAAGGCGAAGAACCCGTGGCGCGCCGAGGAGCCGCAGGGCTACCACGTCGATCTCGCGACGCGCTCGCAGACGGATCGCCCCGACATCGGCGGCTGGTCGCTGTTCAAGGAGAAGGAGTACCTCGGCCACCGCTGGGGCATGGCGATCGATCTGTCGACGTGCACCGGCTGCAACGCGTGCATGGTCGCGTGTCAGGCGGAGAACAACGTCCCGGTCGTCGGTCGCCAGGAGGTGATCAACAACCGCGAGATGCACTGGATCCGCATCGACCGCTACTTCGCGGGCTCGCCCGATGATCCGCAGGTCGTGCACCAGCCGGTCGCGTGTCAGCACTGCGAGCAGGCGCCGTGCGAGCAGGTGTGTCCGGTCGGTGCGACGACGCACTCCGATGAAGGCCTGAACGACATGGCCTACAACCGGTGCATCGGCACTCGCTACTGCGCGAACAACTGCCCGTACAAGGTGCGCCGCTTCAACTTCCTCGACTGGAACAAGGAGTGGCGCGATGCACGCAACAAGGTGCGTCGCCTCCTGTTCAACCCGGAGGTCACGGTGCGCATGCGCGGCGTGATGGAGAAGTGCACGTTCTGCGTGCAGCGCATCCAGAACGCGAAGATCAACGCGAAGGCGCACGTCCGCAGCGGCGACCGCGCCGGCACCGTCAACGGCGCACTGCCCGACGGCGAGATCACCACGGCGTGTCAGGACGCGTGCCCGACCGAGGCGATCATGTTCGGCGATCTCGCCGATAAGACGAGCCGCGTGTCGAAGCTGCAAGACGACAATCGCGCCTACGACCTGTTGCCCGAGACGTACACGAAGCCGCGCACCCGCTTCCTCGCGCGCATTCGTAACCCGCACCCGGATATGCCCGGCGCAAAGCAGACCAGCGCCGGTCACGGTGTCCCGGCGCACGACGCGCCCGCTCCGCAGGGAGGTCACTAGTCATGGCCGCTGAAGCAGCAGAACATCACGACGAGCCGGGCAAGGCCCGCGAAGCCTTCCGCGAGGTCACGCGCGACGTCGCGTGGGTCGCCGAAGCGCCCAAGCCGCACAAGGCATGGCTCGGTGCCCTGACGATCTCCGTGATCATGCTCGGCATCGGTGTCGTCAGCATCTACCACCTGGTCACGACCGGCATCGGCGTGTGGGGTAACTCGAACACCGTCGACTGGGCGTGGGACATCACGAACTTCGTCTGGTGGATCGGTATCGGTCACGCCGGCACGCTGATCTCCGCCGTGCTCTTCCTGACGCGGCAGAGCTGGCGCACGAGCATCAACCGCGCCGCCGAGGCGATGACGATCTTCGCCGTCATGTGCGCGCTGCTGTTCCCGCTCTTGCACACCGGTCGCCCGTGGTTCGCGTGGTGGATGCTTCCGCACCCGAACGACATGCAGATGTGGCCGCAGTTCCGCAGCCCGCTCATGTGGGACGTGTTCGCGGTCTCGACGTACGGCCTCACGTCGGTGCTGTTCTGGTACATGGGCCTCGTCCCCGACCTCGCGACGTTCCGCGATCGGTTCGCCGCGAAGGGCGACAAGATCCGCGCGATCATCTACGGCATCCTCTCGCTCGGCTGGCGCGGCTCGGCGCGCAACTGGCACCGCTACGAGCGCGCGTACCTGATCCTCGCGGGTCTCGCCACGCCGCTCGTCTTCTCGGTGCACTCGGTCGTTTCGTTCGACTTCGCGACCTCGCAGCTCCCGGGCTGGCACACGACGATCTTCCCGCCGTACTTCGTCGCCGGCGCCATCTTCAGCGGCTTCGCGATGGTGCTGACGCTGATGCTACCGCTGCGTCACCTGTTCAACCTGCAGCACATCATCAAGGAGAGCCACATCGGCGCGATGTGCAAGATCATGCTGGCCACCGGCATGATGGTCGGTCTCGCGTACGCGACCGAGCTCTTCATCGCCTGGTACTCCGGCAACCTGTACGAGAAGTTCGCGTTCTACAACCGCGCGTTCGGACCGTTCTGGTGGTCGTACTTCGCGATGATCTTCTGCAACGTCGTCGTGCCGCAGGCGTTCTGGATCAAGAAGATCCGCGAGAAGCCGGTGATCATCTTCGTGCTCTGCATCCTGATCAACATCGGCATGTGGTTCGAGCGCTTCGTGATCATCGCGACCTCGCTCGCGCGCTCGTTCCTGCCGTCGATGTGGAGCTACTACTACCCGACGCGGTGGGACGTGGGCCTGTTCGTCGGAACGCTCGGCCTGTTCTTCACCATGTTCCTCCTGTTCTTCCGGTACGTGCCGGTGATCGCGATCTCCGAGGTCAAGGGCGTCATGCCCGAGGCCCACGCGGGGAAGAAGCACTAGCCATGGCGAACACACACGACAACCCGAACGACAACCACGACGAGCCCGTGTCGGCCGATGGCGACCTCTACGGCGTCCTCGCCGAGTACGACACGCCGGGTGCGCTGCTCGAGGCGGCGCGCAAGGTGCGCGACGCGGGCTACACCGAGTTCGACACGTACTCGCCCTTCCCGGTCCACGGGATGGACGAGGCGATGGGCATCAAGCGCACGATCCTCCCGCTCGTCGTCTGGGGCGGCGGCTTCACGGGCCTCGTCGGCGCAGTGTTCCTCCAGTGGTGGATGAACGCGTACAACTGGCCGTGGAACATCTCCGGTAAGCCGGCGTGGTCGATCCCGGCGAACATCCCGATCGCGTTCGAAGGAACGATTCTGTTCAGCGTTCTCTCGTGCTTCTTCGGCATGTGGATCCTGAACAAGCTGCCGCAGGTGTGGCACCCGTTCTTCCGCAGCGACCGCTTCGCCCGCGTGACGGATGACGCGTTCGTCCTCGGCATCCAGGCCAACGACAAGCGCTTCGACGTCAACACGACGACCAAGCTGCTCCAGGACGCCGGCTCGATCGGTATCGAGAACGTCTATCTCGAGACCGATCCGAAGCGAAAGACGATGCCGAAGTTCATCTTCGCGGTCATCGTCGCGTCGACGGCGTTCGCGCTGATCCCGTTCGCGATCGCTGCGAAGGCGCGCAACTCGCACTCGACCGAGCCGCACCTCCACATCTTCCCGGACATGGACTTCCAGCCGAAGTACAAGTCGGACACCGCGATGGATCTGTTCGCGGACGGCCGCGCGAACCGCGGCGAGATCGCCGGGACGATCGCGCGCGGTCAGCTCAACGGCGACGACGAGTTCTATCGCGGCCTCGCGCATGGAACCGGCGGCGACCCGCAGTGGACCACCGGGTTCCCGAAGCAGCTCGAGATCAACGGCCGCCTCGTCGAGCGCGGTCAGAATCGCTACAACATCTACTGCGCGCCGTGCCACGGCTACGATGGTCGTGGTCTCGGTGCGGTTCCGCAGCGAGTCGCCGCCGGCGGCGGTGCCTGGCCCGCGCGCAACCTCGTCGAGGCCGGCGGCATCGCGACGAAGATGCCCAACGGGCAGTTGTTCAACACCATCTCGAACGGCATGGGCACGATGCAGGGCTACGCCTCGCAGATTCCGCACGCGGATCGCTGGGCGATCGTCCTCTACGTGCGCGCGCTACAGCGTTCGCAGCACGCCGCTGAAGGCGACGTTCCCGCCGAGCAGAAGGGGTCGATCCGATGAGCTCTCTCGTGAAAACCCTCCATCCCGACGAGAAGATCAAGGCGGGCAACCTCGGCAAGACGATGACCAAGGCCGGTATCGGCATCGCGGTCATCTTCTTCGCCATCTCGATCGTGCTGACGCTGACGGGCTCCGCCAGCGGCGGCCACGTCAGCAAGTGGTCGCGCTTCCTGCACGCCTACGTGATCGGCTGGTCGTTCATCTTCAGCATCTCGGTCGGCATGATCTGGATCGTGATCCTGCACTTCCTCGTGCGAGGTCGGTGGGTCACGGCGATCCGCCGCATCTGCGAGGCGATGGCGTGCGCGTTCCCGATTATCTTCGTCGCCGGCCTCGGCTTCGTGATCCCGCTGTTGCTCGGGTACCAGGACCTCTACTACTGGGCGCACCCGGACGCGCATAACCACGAGCTCAACCACCACCTGATCCACAAGCTCGGCTGGCTCTCGCCCGGCTTCTTCGCGGTTCGCTACGTGATCTACGGCGCGATCTTCAGCGGCCTCGCCTGGTACTTCATGAAGAAGTCGCGCGAGCAGGACGAGACGGGGGATCCCAAGATCTCGGAGACGCTACGCATCGCGTCGGGGCCGGCGATGATCATCTTCGCCGTCGCGACGTGCTTCATCGCGTTCGACGTGCTCATGTCGATGGCACCGAAGTGGTACTCGACGATGTACGGAGTCAACTTCTGGGGCTCGGCCGGCGTCGGCGCGTTCAGCGCGCTCGCGCTGATCGTCCTCGGAATCCAGCGCACCGGTCGCCTCACGCACTCGGTGACGCCGGAGCACTACCACGACATCGGAAAGTGGATTTACTCGTTCACCTTCTTCTGGGCGTACACCGCGTTCTCGCAGTTCATGCTGCAGTGGTACGGCAACATGCCGGAGGAGACGCACTGGTACAAGTACCGGATGTTCGGCGAGTGGAAGTGGGTGAGCATCCTGATGATCGTCGGATACTGGGCCTTCCCGTTCGCGATCCTCATGTCTCGCTGGACGAAGCGGATCGTGCCCGCGCTCGTCTTCTTCTCGGTGTGGCAGCTCGTGTTCCACTGGCTCGATCTCTACTGGAACGTGATGCCTAGCTACGAGTGGCAGGTCGCGTATCACGACGGTGCGCGCATCGTCGCCGGTCCGCTCACGGGCTCCACGGCGATGCATCACGTCGGCTTCTCGCCGGTCGACATCACCGTGTGGATCGCGCTGATCGGCGTGTTCCTCATCGGTGTCGGTAGAAACCTCAAGGGCAACCTGATCCCGACCAAGGATCCGACGCTGCCGCTCTCCCTCGCGCACGAGGTCCAGTAGGAGACGACCATGTCAGGCCCCAAGCGCAACCCCGACAAGCTCAACACGCTCGGCGTGATCGTCATCGGCATCTGTGCGTCGGTGCTCGTCTACGTCACCATCGTCGCGCTCCAGGCCTTCTACATGAAGGACACCTCGGAGATTCAGACGATGGCCGACTACGGCGGCAACGACACCAACTTCCGCACGGTGAAGACGGCGGCGATGAACAACATCAACGAGTACGGAAAGAACCCCGATGGTTCGTTCCGCATCGGCATCGACGTCGCGATGAAGAAGGTCGTCGAAGGGGCGAAGGCGGATCCGTCGAACCTCGTGCCGGGAACACCGTCGACGAGTCCATCGGCGGAGCCGATCTTCGGTCGCTCGAAGCCGCTCGCGAACGCGCCGGCCGCCGGCTCGGGCAGCGACGCGGGATCCGCGGCGGGCAGCGCCGCGGGCGCGGGCAGCGCGGCCGCGGGTAGCGCCGCGGGGTCGGCAGCGGCTCCCGCGACGGGCAGCGCGGCGCCGATGGCTCCGACGGGCGGGCAGGCGCAGGGCGGTGGCCCAGCTCCGACGGCGGGTGCAAACAATCCGGGCACGAACAACATGGGTTCGGCGGCAGCGCTGAAGGCCAATGCAGGTTCGGGCTCAGCGGCGAAAGGTAATGCTCCGTAACGCTCACATCGGATCCGCCTTCCTTGCGTTGATGGTCGCTTCGGCGAGCGTCGCGGCGGATCCCTCGCATGTAACGGCAGAGGCTCCCGCGTCCTCGAACGACGTGATCCTGCCGGCGTCTCCGACGTACCAGGCCAACGGCGTCACCGTCGACGAGCAGACCGGATCGGTCATCCCGCTCGACGCCGAGTTCAAGACGAGCGACGGCGCGCTGATCACGCTCGGCGAGGCGCTGCGCGGCGAGCTGCCGACGATCCTCACGTTCAACTACAGCGACTGTCCGATGCTGTGCAGCCTGCAGCTCAACGGGCTGTCGGCGGTGCTTCCGGATCTCGCGACCAAGGTCGACTGGGAGCACACCGGCAAGCAGGTCGGCTTCGCGATCGGCCAGCAGTTCCGGATCCTGTCGATCGATCTCGAGCCGAAGGAGTCGCTCGAGAAGCTGGCGAAGATGAAGGCGCGCTATATCGCGCGGCTGCCCGAGGCGCAGCGCGCCGATGCCGCCAAGGGCTGGACGTTCCTCGCGGCGGCGACGCCCGGCGACGACACGCAGATCCGCCGGGTCGCCGAGTCGGTCGGGTTCAAGTACGTCTATGTCCCCGAGCGCGCCGAGTGGGCACACCCGGCTGCGCTGATCTTCCTCAGTACCCGGGGCGTCGTAACCCGCTATGTCTATGGCATCGAGTTCCCCGCCGATGTCATGCGTGAATCGATCGTGAAGGCCGGCCTCGCCGAGATGTCGAGCGCGATCGGCTTCATGAACCGCTGTTATCACTTCGATCCGGACGCGAAGAACCATTCGCGCGCCGGTGTGTTCGCGTTGCGGCTCGGTGCCGCTGGGTTCGTTGCACTGCTGGTGATTGGCTTCGGCGTCTTCTTCTGGCGCCGTCGTCGCGAACCGGGAGAATCATGATGTCCGAGAAACGTCGCTCTCGATCTCCGTGGGTTCCGGTCTCTGTCGCGATCGCGACAGCGGCGCTGACCACGTTCTTCGTCATCAAGATGTGGGGCATTCCGTCGGCGACAGCCCAGCCGACGGGACAGACCGAGCCCGCACCGCCGGTCACGAGCCCCGATCCGAAAGGCTCGGGCTCGACCGGTCCGGCGATGACACCGGATCAACCGCAAGCGACCGGCTCGGCCGCGCCGACCGCCGCACCTGACGCGGAGGCCGGATCGGCCACGGGTTCCGCTGCGCCGGCCGCGGACGCCGGATCGGCCGCGGGTTCCGCCGCGCCGGACGCCGGATCGGCCGCGGGTTCCGCTGCGCCCGCCGCGGGCTCCGCTGCACCGGCTGCTGGCGCAGGTGCACCGGCACCGGCACCGGCCGCGGCCGTCGGCGAGCTCCCCTGGTACGAGAAGCTGGTGCGTCGTCCGGTGATGGACGAAGCCGAGGCGAACTTCTGGTTCCCGCGCGCCGTGAACTCCGTCGCCGACGACAGCGACATGATGTACATCGCGGTCCTCGGGCTCTCGATCTTCTTCTTCGCGGGCATCACGATCTGCGTCATCTACTTCACGATCAAGTACCGCCACCGCAAGGGTCACAAGGCGGAGCCATCGCCGTCGCACCACGACGTCATGGAGATCACGTGGACGATCATCCCGACGATCATCGTCGTGTTCCTCTTCTATTACGGCTGGCGCAGCTACATCCGCGTCGTCACGCCGCCGGTCAAGGCCGTCGAGGTGCAGGTCCAGGCGTGGCGCTGGGCGTGGAACTTCACGCACTCGAACGGCGTCGAGGACTCGGACCTGCACGTCCCCGTCAACACGCCGGTGCGCCTGGTGATGACGTCGCGCGACGTCCTCCACGCGTTCTACGTGCCGGTGATGCGCACCAAGCAGGACATCATCCCGCGCCGCTACACGTACGTCTGGTTCAACGCGACCAAGCCCGGCACGTATCGGCTCAACTGCGCCGAGTACTGCGGCACGGACCACTCGCAGATGGGTCGGCAGTCCGACGGTCGCCGCGCGGTGATCGTCGTGCACGAGCCGGGTGACTACGAGCGGTACCTCGCCGACAAGGCCGCGTCGTCGACGTCGATGGCGCCCGACAAGCTCGGTGCGATGCTGTTCGAGAAGAAGGGCTGCGTCGCGTGTCACTCGACGGACGGCTCGGTGAAGGTGGGGCCCTCGTTCAAGGGATCCTTCGGCACCGAGATCCCGCAGGAAGGCGCGGCCGCGCGGCTCATGGACGAGAACTACATCCGCGAGTCACTCATGTATCCGACCAAGTCCGGTCGTCCTGGCTTCCAGCGAACGATGCCGTCGTTCGATGGACAGCTCAAAGAGAAAGAAATCGAAGGCCTGATCGCCTTCATCAAGTCGCTCAAGTAGGAATCCCATGGCGACCACCAATACGAATGAAGTGAACGACGGCCCGGTCAACGAACCGGACTTCCTCAACGTCAGCAAGGGCCTCAAGAGCTGGCTGACGACGCTCGATCACAAGCGGATCGGCATGATGTACCTGTACGCGATCATGCTGTCGCTGATCATCGGCGGCGTGTTCGCGCTCCTCGTGCGCATGGAGCTGTTCCACCCGGGCAAGGACTTCGTCGGGCAGGACACGTACAACAAGTTCTTCACGCTGCACGGCGCGGTGATGGTGTTCCTCGTCATCATCCCGGGCATCCCGGCTGCGCTCGGCAACATCATCATGCCGATCCAGCTCGGCGCGCCCGACGTCGCGTTCCCGCGGCTGAACCTCTCGTCGTTCTACCTGTGGATCTCCGGCGCGATCCTGCTGATCGGCGCCGTGCCGTTCGGCGGCCTCGACACCGGCTGGACGCTGTACACGCCGTACTCGCTCGAGTCGAAGACACCGGTGCTCGTCGCCACCGCGGGCGTGTTCCTCCTCGGGTTCAGCTCGATCTTCACGGGCCTCAACTTCCTCGTCACGATCCACAAGTTCCGCCCGCAGGGCATGAGCTGGTTCCAGATGCCGCTCAACATCTGGGCGATCTACGCGACGGCGATCATGCAGGTGCTCGCGACGCCGGTGCTCGGCATCACGGTGCTCCTGCTCGCGGTCGAGCGCTTCGCTCACATCGGCATCTTCGATCCGACGCTCGGCGGCGACCCGGTGCTGTTCCAGCACTTCTTCTGGTTCTACTCGCACCCCGCCGTCTACATCATGATCATCCCGGCGATGGGCGTGATCAGCGAGATGCTGTCGACGTTCGCGCGCAAGCCGATCTTCGGCTACCGCTTCATCGCGTACTCGTCGGTGTCGCTCGCGCTGCTCTCGTTCCTCGTGTGGGGCCACCATATGTTTGTGTCCGGCCAGAGCCGCCTCGCGAACATGGTGTTCTCGGCGCTGACATTCAGCGTCGGCATCCCCGCGGCGATCAAGGTCTTCAACTGGGTCGCGACGCTGTACAAGGGCGACATCCGGCTCAAGGCGCCGATGCTGTACGTGCTCGGCTTCCTGCTGATCTTCACGATCGGCGGCCTGACGGGTCTGTTCCTCGGCATCCTGTCCGTCGACGTTCACCTGCACGACACGTACTTCGTCGTCGCGCACTTCCACTACGTGATGATGGGCTCGACGCTCGTCGCGTTCCTCGCGGCGATGCACTTCTGGTGGCCCAAGTTCACCGGGCGCATGTACACGGAGTCGATCGCGCAGGTGTGTGCGATCGGCGTGTTCTTCGGGTTCAACCTGACGTTCCTCCCGCAGTTCGTCATGGGCTCGCGCGGCATGCCCCGCCGGTACTGGGACTACGACCCGATGTACACGGAGTTCCACCAGCTCTCGACGATCGGTGCGTTCGTCCTCGGCATCTCGATGTTCGTGTCGATCGTGAATCTGCTGGCGTCGTGGTGGAACGGTCGCCGCGCGCCTCGCAACCCGTGGGGCTCCACGTCGCTCGAGTGGCAGGCGCCGTCGCCGCCGACGCTCTACAACTTCGAGAAGCCGCCCGTCCTCCACGAGATCTACAACTACGACGACCTCGTCGAGGTCGCGCCGGATCGCTGGGAGCGCCGCGCACCGATCGAAGCGGAGCCGGCCGAGGTGCCGACCGACGCGCACGCGCACGTGAAGGCGCCGGTCGCGACGCCCGAGGAGATGGAAGCCTCCGTGAAGGCCGACAAGCTCGAGGCCAAGGACGTGACGTCCGACGAGCCGAAGCCCGCGACCGCGGTCGAGCCGCCCAGTGACAAACCCTCCGAGGACGTGAAGAAGAAGGAGGAGGACCAGTGAGCGAGCAACCCCATGCCGCACACGACGACCACGGACACCACGGGTCGCCGTTCGTCCAGCACCACTACGACGACGCGCAGCACCAGTTCGACTCCGGCAAGCTCGGAATCTGGCTGTTCCTCGCGCAGGAGGTGCTGTTCTTCTCCGCGCTGTTCGTCGCGTACATCCTCTATCGCCACCACCACGGCGAGATCTGGATCTACGCGCACAAGTATCTCGATACGAAGATGGGCGCGATCAACACCGCGATCCTCATCTTCTCGTCGCTGACCGCCGCGTGGGCGGTGCGCGCCGCGCAGCTTCGCCAGCAGAAGCTGCTCGTGGCGTGCCTCGGCGTGACGATGGCGTGCGCGCTCGGCTTCCTCGTCATCAAGTACTTCGAGTACACGCACAAGATCCACGAGCACGTCCTGTTCGGGAAGCGCTTCGATCCGTGCATCAGCTCGAACGGCACCCCGCTGCCGACGAAGAACAACGAGTGCCCCGGCACGAAGTCGACGGTGAAGTGGGACTTCGCCTCGAGCACGGGCACCGGCTGCTTCCCCGACGTCGCGATCGATCAGGATCCGCGCGAGCCGCTCGTGCAGGCCAAGTGCAAGGTCCGCGAGGTCACCGGCAGCGTGAAGGTGGTCGACAAGAAGGAAGTCTTCACGAAGAAGTCGGAGAAGGAGATCACGAACCTCTGCTTCGACGGCGAGTACGGCCCGTTCGGCGGCCTGCCGCCCGACAAGAACGGGAACCCGGCGAAGAGCCAGTACCCGTGCTGGAAGCCCAAGCATCAGCCGGCCGTCTGCAAGGGCGGCTGGTTCTTCGCGTGGGGCTGCGAGGGCGAGAAGTGCGAGAAGAGGTCGGGTGGAGAGGGACCGTTCGCGTCGCTCCCGGCATGTGACGACGCGAAGCGCGGCAAGAGCAGCGCGCTCGGCTCGCAAGGCAAGGCGACCATCTCCGACTGCACGCAGGGAATGGCGTCCGCGATCGTCGTCGAGTACGGCGATCACGCGGAGCGCCCGAGCCCCGAGCCCGGCAAAGCATCCGGCATCGAGATCGAAGTCGAGTGCGAGGGTCCGCCGGCGGTGTCGAGCCCGGACTACTTCACGGACGTCACGCAGGAGCTCACGCCGGGCGCCGCGGCGACGACCTACAAGCGCGCGCTCGATCACCACGAGCAGATGGAGACCGTGTACTCGGGCCCGCCGCCGGAGCACACGAACATGTTCTTCACGATCTACTTCGCGATGACCGGCCTGCACGGCATCCACGTGCTGTTCGGCGTGTTCATCTTCATCTGGCTGTTCATCCGCGCGGTGAAGGGCCACTTCACCCCGGATTACTTCGGACCGGTCGACTTCGCTGCGCTGTACTGGCACATCGTCGACTTGATCTGGATCTTCCTGTTCCCCCTCATGTACCTGATCCACTAGCGAGGACGTCATGGCTTCCACTGCTCACGACGATCATCACGACGACCATCACGGAATCTCGCACGTCGCCTCCGTCAAGGTGCTGGTCGGCACCGGCGGCGCGCTGCTGTTCCTGACCGTCGTCACCGTTCTCGCGACGAAGGTCGACTTCGGTCAGAGCATGAACCTCGCGCTCGCGATGTTCATCGCGGTGATCAAGGCGACGCTCGTCGTCCTGTTCTTCATGCACCTCAAGTACGACAAGATCTTTCATACCGTCGTGTTCTTGAGCGCCATCCTGGCCGCCGCGCTGTTCGTAGGGTTCACGCTGATGGACTCGGGCCAGTACCAGCACACGAACATCTGGAACCCCGACGCGCCGCCGCCGGCCCCGATCGGCCCCCGCCCGGTCCTCACGCAGTAGCCAGTCCGACGGTAATCTGACCTCCGGACCGATCCGGAGTAGGATGTCGGCCATGGAGCTCCTCGGAGGCCTCGGCGGCAAAGACGTCCTCGGTATTCTCGGCACCGTCGCGGCGATCATCTTCGTCGGGGCGGGCTACTTCTTCATCGCGCTGGATCGCCAGCGCGAGAACAGCACGACCAAGGACGACACCCAGGTCGGCCTCAAGCTCGTCCTCTACGGGCTCGTCCTCGCGGGCATCTCGATCGCCTCCGCGGGCGTCACGACGCTGCTCGCGTTCATCTTCGGCGGCTTCAAGGGCGGCTCGCTGCCGATCCGGCAGGCGCTGCCGACGATCATCGTCGGCGCCCTGGTCGTCATCGTGATCGCCAAGGCGATGCTGCCGCGCACCAACGCGGCCTCGCACAAGCAGCCCGAGCGGTTCCTGCTCGGCGCGCTGGGGATCCAGTACGGCGTGTTCGCGATCATCGCGATCAACGGCCTCTTGAGCGGGCTCTTCCTCGAGTTCCCGTGGGCGGTCACCTCCGCGAACCTCGCGTCGGTCGCCGTCAGCGGCGCGATCGCGTTCCTCGCGATCTCGCGCTTCGGTCAGCTCTCCGGCTGGGTGCAACCGCCACCGCCCGCCGCGCCGATGTATCCGCCGCAGGGCGGAGGCTATCCGCCGCAGGGCGGCTACCCGCCGCCGCAAGGAGGAGGCTACCCGCCGCAAGGTGGAGGATATCCGCCGCAAGGGGGCGGTGGCTTCCCGCCGCAAGGTGGTGGCGGCTTCCCGCCGCAAGGCGGTGGTGGTGGCTACGGCCCACCGGGTGGCGGCAGCGGCGGCTACCCGCCTCGCTAACCTCTCGATCACTGACCACGACGGGCTCCGGAAACGGGGCCCGTTGCTCGTTTCGGAGCGTCCTCCGTTTCTTCTTGACTGTTCTTTGTACAATGTACAATGAATATAGATATGGTTCGACAGAGCAGGATCCGGCGCCTCTACGGCCGCCGGCTCGCACGCAGGATGGGAGCTTCGACGGGTAGCGCGGCAAGCGAGCTCGCGAAGCTCGCCGAGCAAGAGGCGGCCTACGAGATCGCGCGCCAGCAGGCCAAGGGCTGGAAGCTGGTCACGCGGCTCGAGACGGGGGAGGGCGTGTTCGTCCGCGACGACGATGTGGTGGCGCTGCACATCCAGCTCCCGACGGCGCTGTACAAGCGGCTCGATCAGGAGTGCGAGCGCCGCGAGATCACGAAGCGACAGCTCGTGACCCAGGCGCTCGAGCGCTACTTCGAAATCAACCGCTGAGTCGTCCCGCGGTGGAGCTCGGGGACGAACCCCGGTCTCATCACACTCGGCACGCGAAGGAGCGATGCATGCGCATTCTCTATGGGGTCACGGGGGAAGGCTTGGGACACGCGATGCGCAGTCGCGTGATCGCGCAACATCTGTATGCGCGCGGGCACGAGGTGAAGCTCGCTGCGTCGGGGCGAGCACACGCGTACCTCGCGCGGTACTTCCCGGATGTCGACCAGATTCCCGGGTTCGCGATGACGTATCGCGACGGGGAGGTGTCGCGACGCAAGACCATGCGGCGCACGCTTCGCGCGGTGAGGCCGGCGGTGCGCGAGTCGGTGGCGATGTACCGCACGGCCATCAGCGGCTTTCAGCCGGATGTCTGCATCAGCGACTTCGACTCGTTCAGCCACGTGTTCGGTCGGCTGTTCGCGCGCCCCGTGATCTCGCTCGATCACCAGCACGTGATCGATCGGTGCGAGCACCCGTTGCACGTGAGAGATCGCTTGCCGAGAGACTTCGCGCTGACCAAGGCGTTCGTGCGCGCGAAGATGCCGGGCTGCGCGCACTACCTCGTGACGTCGTTCTATCGGCCGCCCGCGAAGGCGCGGTGCAAGGACACGACGACGGTCGTCGGGCCGATCTTGCGTCCCGAGGTGATGGCGCTCGAGCCCGTGATGGGCGAGCACGTGCTCGTCTACCAGACCGGCGTCGCGACGGCCGAGCTGCTCGCCGCGCTGCGGGCGATTCCCTCGGTCCGGTTCATCGTCTACGCGCGCGACGGGGTGGGCGAGCACGGCCACGTGTCGATCCGCGCATTCGATGAAGCCCGGTTCCTCGCCGATCTCGCGAGCGCACGGGCGGTGATCTGCAACGGCGGCTACACGCTGATGTCCGAGGCGCTGTACCTCGGCAAGCCGATCCTGAGCCTGCCGCTGCGGCACCAGGGCGAGCAGGAGCTCAACGCGGCGTATCTCGACGCGCTCGGGCTGGGCGTCGCGATGCGGCGTCTGGATTTCTCGGCGCTGCGCGCGTTCGTGCGCACGCCACCGGTGGCCGCGCGGCTCCCTGCGGGGAACGCACGCGCGATCGCCACCATCGATCGACTGCTGGAGGAGGTTTCATGAGAGACGAGATGTACGCAGCCAAGACGTTCGAGGAGTTCTGGCACCACTACGACGAGCTGCACGCGTATCCATCGGTGCGGATCGCGCACGCGGTCGGTACGGCGTCGGCGCTGCTGCTGATGGCGCGCGCGTTGATGCGCCGCGATCCTCGGCTCGCGATCGCCGCGCCGATCGTGGACCACGTGATCGCGCAGCTCTCGCATCGGGTGCAGGGCGAGCGCACCAGGCCGCTGCAGCGCCCGCTCTGGCACGCGCGGGCGGAGTGGCGACTGTTCCGCCGCACGGTGCGCTCGCTGGTGCGCGGGCGGGGAGGGCGACGCGAGGTGATCGACGTCGACGCGTATCTCTCCGACGAGCACCCCGTCGACGCCGGCGCACCACACCTCTGATCGCGAGATCGAGCTCGCATCGATGCCGTGCCGATAGCGCACGGCACGACGAACGCGGCCTCAGTCGTCGAGCTGCTCGAGGATCGCGCGTGCGATCGCGTCGGCCAGCTGACCTTGAACGACGGGGGAGGCGAGCTCCTTGCCTTCGATCGGATGATCGAGGAAGCCGACCTCGACGAGCACGGCCGGCATCGTCGCGCCGAGGAGCACGTGCTGGCTGTCTTGCCGCACGCCGCGGTCGCCGGCCTTGCCCCGGCGCTCGCGGAGCTCGCGCTGGATGCGCGCGGCGAGGTCCGCGGACTCCCACTGCGTCGAGCCACGCTCGACGTCGTCGAGCACGAGCGCGATCTCCGGATCGACGTTCGGTCGCGTCGTGCGCGTGTCGGCGCGGAGCGCGCGTGCGTCGACGTCCACGCCGCGCGGCGTGAGGACGAAGGTCTCGAAGCCGCGCTGCGTGCGCGTCGGTGATGCGTTCGCGTGGATCGACACGAACACGTCCGCGGGAATCTCGTCGGCGCGCGCGGCGCGCTGGCGCAGCGTCAGCGTGCGATCGGTCGTGCGTGTGAGCTCGACCGTGATTCCCTTCGCGCGGAGCCGCTGCGCGACGAGATCCGAGAGCACGAGCGTCAGCTGCTTCTCGTGCATGCCCGCGCCGTGCGTGCCCGCGTTGGAGCCGCCGTGGCCCGGATCGATCACGACGACGGGCGACTCGGGAGACGCGTGCGCGGTCGAGATCGCGAGGATCATGCTCAGAACGAACGTCGTCACGAGTTTCATCCCACATGTAGGATACCGACGACTCGTTCGCGGACCGTAATTCTTGGCCAACGCAGGTGGTGGACCTCGCCCTCGTCCTTGAATTAACTCGTTGGTCCGGCTACGTTTTTCGGGTTGTCTCGCAGGGAGCACCTAGGTCCGATGGCGACCACCATCGCTGGTGCGTTGGGGGTGGTGCTCGCGATCGTGGACATCGTGCTCCGCGGGGCGATCGGGGTTCGGCCCGTGCTCCTCATCATCACGGGGCTGGTGCTGGTGGCGAACGGCGCGCTGCGGTTCGTGTCGCTGCGCCGTCGTCGTCGCGATGCACCCGTGGACGAGAGCGCCCAGGTCCCGAAGCTTCCCCTCGTGCAGCGCATCACCGCGCTGCACGTGCTGCTCGTGGTCGCCGTGAGCGAGCTCGCGATCAATCGCATCGCGGTGCCCATGCTCGGTCCCTCCGAAGGCGACCCGCCGGCGTGGCACACGGTGCTCGATTACACCGGCTTGTTCCTGTTCTACTTCACGGGCGTCCTCGCGGTGCTCGTGATCGGCATGCGCATCCTCACGCAGCTGCAGGGTCGCCCGTCGATCCGCGACATGATCTCGCACGTGCTCGCGGCTGTCGCGACGCTGATCGCGGCGATCCCCCTCGTCGTCTCGGTGCCCGCGATGACGAGCCTCGTGCTGGCGGTCGCGTTCGCCATCGCGATCGTCGCGCTGGTCGCCGGCGTGTTCGGCAAGGACAGCGATCTCGGCGTGCAGTTCGGCCTGCCGATCGTCGCGGTGCCGCTGATGATCCACGCCGCGAACGTCATCGGAGCGCACTACATCTGGCCCGACAGCGTGTTCGATGGTCCCGGGACGTCGATCACGCACGCGGGCGTCATCGCGCTGTGCATCGGCGCGCTCGTCTCGCCGTACTGCTTCGCGCCGCGCCCGTTCGCGCGCTCGGTCACGCGCCCGCTGCCGATCGTCCTCGCGATGGGACTCGCCGCGGCCGGCGCGATCGCGGCGCGCGCGGCATACCCCGTCGTCGCGAAGGCGGCGGCGTTCGCGATCGGCGTCGAGATGAGCCAGGCACAGGCGGATCCGCGACTCGCGCTCTACCTGCTCGGCCTCGCGACGCTCGCGTGGACGCTCACGTCGTGCGCGATCGCGACGTGCGAGGCGCGCCGGCAGGTCGGCGTCGGGCTCGCGTGCGTGCTGCTCGGCGGCTACGGGTTCCGCTGGCCGCATCACTACCTGTTGCCGCTGCTCGGCGTGATGCTCGTCGCCGATGCGGCGCGCCGCGTGCGCGAGGAAGAGCTCGCGAACACACCGATCTCGAGTGCGACGCCACCGGTCCACGACGCCGCGTGGGCGGTGTACATCGGCTCGGTCGCCCAGGGGCTGCGCCGCGTGCTCACCGACGTGCACACGCTGACGACGCGTGGCGAGGGCGGTCTCGTGTCGTCGGTGATCGTCGGCGAAGCGGACGGGCTGCCGGTGCGCGCGCGCATCGAGCGCGTCGACGGATGCGTGCTCGCGCTCGACGTCGTGCTCGGTCGCGAGATCGACGAGCACCGCCCCGCGTCGCTCACGCTGTGGGCGATCCCGCTGCGCACGCACGGCGCGAATCCGCCGGGGCCGCCCGCGACGCCGCAGTTCAAGTCCGGCGACGTCGCGTTCGACGAGCGCTTCAAGACTCGCGGAAGCGCGCTCGCGCTCCAGCGCGTGTTCGACGACGATCTTCGAGAGCGCGCGATCACCTCGCTCGACGGGTGGCTCGCCTACTGGGAGCACGACGGCATGCGCTATCGCGTGTACCCGGGCAAGGGCGCGCCGCTCGACCATCCGATGCCGCTGAGTGATCTCGCGCTCGGTCGTGCGTCCGGTGATGGCGAGCGCCTCGTGACGGTGATCGAGTTGCTCGTCGCCCTCGCGAAGCGCGGCGTGAAGGTGGCACCATCGCCGGCATCGTCGTTCGAGGACCTGCCGCTATGACTCGCACACTCGCTGCCTGCGCCGCGCTGCTGACCGCATGCGCGGCTCCCCACCAACCCGCGGGTCACGTCGCGGAGTGGATCTCCGACACGTCGTCGTATCCCGGGCCGGCCGCGCTGCCGCCGCCGCCCGCACCGGCGAACGGCCCGCTCGCACCGTCGCCGATCGCGGTCGCCTACGCGGACATCGCGACGAAGATCATCACCACCGCGCGCGCGGATCGCGGCGCCTACGCGAAGCTCGCGCAGCTCACCGACACGATCGGCGCGCGCCTGTCCGGCTCTCCCGCGCTCACCAAGGCGATCGCGTGGGCCGTCGCGACGATGAAGGCCGACGGCCACGACGTGCGCACCGAGAAGGTGATGGTCCCGCACTGGGTGCGCGGCACCGAGGAGGGCGCGCTCGTGGCGCCGGTCGCGCGCTCGCTCCATCTGATCGGGCTCGGCGGCACCGTCCCCACCCCGAAGGGCGGCGTCACCGGCGAGGTCGTCGTCGTGACGAGCTGGGACGAGCTCGAAGCCAAGAAGGACACGCTGAAGGGAAAGATCGTCCTCTACAACGTCGCGCTTCCCCCGTACTCGGAGAAGGGCCCCGGCTACGGCGAGGTCGCTCCGTATCGCGGCATCGGACCGTCGCGCGCCGCCAAGTACGGCGCGATCGCGGTCCTCGTGCGCTCGATCACCGCGCACTCGCTGCGCACGCCGCACACCGGCGCGCTGCACTACCTGCCCGACATGCCGAAGATCCCCGCTGCCGCGGTCACCGTCGAGGATGCGCTCCTTCTCTCGCGCCTCGCCGCCACGGGGCCGGTCACCGTCAAGCTCCGCCTCGACAACAAGACGCTCCCCGACGCCGAGTCGGCGAACGTGATCGGCGAGCTCCGCGGCCGCGAGAAGCCCGACGAGATCGTCGTGATCAGCGGCCACCTCGACTCGTGGGACGTCGGTCAAGGCGCCCACGACGATGGCGCCGGCTGCGTGATGATGATGCAGGCGATCACGATCCTGAAGCAGCTCGGCCTCCAGCCGCGCCGCACGATCCGCGTCGTGCTGTGGACCAACGAGGAGAACGGCGTCCGCGGCGGCAAGACCTACGCGAAGGAGCACGCCGCCGAGTTGCCGAAACACGTGTTCGCGTTCGAGGCCGACAGCGGCGGCTTCCCGCCGATCGCGTTCTCGCTCGAGATGAAGAAGGACGCGAAGCCCGAGCACGTCGAGAAGGTGAAGGCGCGCCTCACGGAGGTCGCGCGCCTCGCCGCACCGATCGGGGTCCGCGAGGTCAAGGTCGGCCACAGCGGCGCCGATGTCTCGCAGATGGTCGACGGCGGCGTCGTCGCCGGTGGCCTGTACACCGATTGGCGTACGTATTTCGACTATCACCACACCGAGGCCGACACGCTCGACAAGGTCGATCCTCAGATCCTCGCCGACGGCGTCGCCGCATCCGCGCTGCTCGCCTACGTCATCGCGGACATGCCCGATCGCATCGACGCGCCCTGACCACGCGTGGCAGGCTGCGGCCATGAGACCGACCGATGTCGCGCGCGCCTGCTTCGAGGCGTACGCGAAGAAGGACCGACAGGCGATCGAACGCCTGCTCGCCGAGGACTTCGTGTTCACGAGCCCGATGGACAACCGACTCGACCGGGCGACCTACCTCGAGCACTGCTGGCCGAACAGCGAGATCATCGATCGCTTCGAGTACCTCCGCCTGTTCGAGGAAGGCGACACCGTGTTCGTGACCTACGTCGGTCACACGACCGAGGACAAGAAGTTCCGGAACACCGAGGTGTTCACGGTCCGCGGTAACCAGATCGTCGAGGTCGAGGTGTACTTCGGCTGGGACATCCCGCACTCGGCACCTGCGGGCGGCTTCACGAATCCATCGCCGGGCCGGGCGCGAACGCATCATTGACCGCCACGGCGTGGCTTACCGCCACGGCGCGCCACGGCGTGGTTTACCGCCAAGGCGCGGTTTACCGCCAAGGCGCGGTTTACCGCCAAGGCGCGGTTTACCGCCAAGGCGCGGGTTACCGCCAAGGCGCCAGCGGATTTACCGCCATGACGCCATGGGCGCCAAGGATCTTGTAGGACGCGTATCGATCGTCGCGTCGACCACACACGGTGCTGTCTGCCCGGCGTTCGAGGTCCTCCGCGCTACATCGGCTGCGTACCTACGCGAGCGCCGCGATGCTCGCCGCGGACGTGTCGATGGTCGAGCGGGTTGTCGATGGTCGAGCGAGTTGTCGATGGTCGAACGGGTTGTCGATGCAGGCCCCCGCGCTCCTTACCGTCCGCGGGCGAGCATCGCGGCCCAGGCGGCGTACTCGCGCAGGACCCATCGCAGCGCTCGACGACGATCGCGATACTCGAGCGAGTTGTCGATGGTCGAGCGAGTTGTCGATGGTCGAGCGAGTTGTCGATGGTCGAACGGGTTGTCGATGCAGGCCCCCGCGCTCCTTACCGTCCGCGGGCGAGCATCGCGGCCCAGGCGGCGTACTCGCGCAGGACCCATCGCAGCGCTCGACGGCGATCGCGATACTCGAGCGAGTTGTCGATGTGCCACACGTGCGCCTCGAAGCCGGCGCGTTGAAACAGGCGCCGGGCGCGACGCCCGTGGAAGGGTTGTGTGACGAGCCAGATCCGGGCCGGCGACGAGGATGCGCGAGCGCTCGCGAGCAACGCGGCCGTGTAGTGCGCATTCTCGGCCGTCGTCGTCGAGACTCGCTCGACGATGATCTTGTCGTCGGGAACTCCCTCTCGCCGGATCTCGTCGGTGATCGCGTCCGCCTCCGCGCGCCGAGCGCCATGGGTCACGCCGCCGCTCGCGATCACGAGGGGCGCGCCACCGGCATGAAAGAGCTCCGCTGCGGCGCGCGCGCGTTCCGCGAGAGGTGGCGTCAGCTGATCGCCCGGACCGAGTGGCGCGCCGAGCACCACGATCGCATCGAGCGCTCGAAACGGCTCTCGAATGACGAGCGGCGCTTCGAGCTGACGAAGAATCCGATCGATCACGCGCCAAGGATGTATCGCATCGGGGACCACCGATCGACGTGTGCGCGCACGTGAAGCGGTTCTCGCCGTCGCGCGGGTGATGCCCGCGACGGCGTAGGAGCGCGGAGTATCACGATGCGCATCGAGCGCTCGAAACGGCTCTCGAACAACGAGCGGCGCTTCGAGCCGGCCAAGGTTCCGACGAGTACGTGCCAACGATGATGGTCGAACGCGACCCGATCGGATTCCGAACCCGCGACCAACGTGTGCGCGCTCGTGAAGCGGTTCTCGCCGTCGCGCGGGTGATGCCCGCGACGGCGTAGGAGCGCGGAGTATCACGATGCGCATCGAGCGCTCGAAACGGCTCTCGAACAACGAGCGGCGCTTCGAGCCGGCCAAGGTTCCGACGAGTACGTGCCAACGATGATGGTCGAACGCGACCCGATCGAATTCCGAACCCACGACCGACGTGTGGGGCACGTGAAGCGGTTGCCGACGCGCGGGTGACGCCAGCGAGGGCGTCGGCGCATCGAGGCCGCGAAGGTTCCGACGAGTACGTGCCAACGATGATGGTCGAACGCGACCCGATCAGATCCCGAACCTACGACCGACGAGTGCGGTTCCGACGAGTGCGGTTCCGACGAGTACGTACCGACCATGATGGTCGAACGCGACCCGCGTGGATCCCGAACGCACGATCGACGTGTGCGGTCGACGGGACGATCGATACGCGCCTAAAAAGATCCTTGGCGCCCATGGCGTCATGGCGGTAAATCCGCTGGCGCCTTGGCGGTAACCAACGCCTTGGCGGTAACCAACAGGCGGTAACCAACGCCTTGGCGGTAACCAACAGGCGGTAACCAACGCCTTGGCGGTCGGCGCCTTGGCGGTAGACGGTCTCGACGGGCGGTCACTCCCAGATCAACGTCAGCTCGACCGCCGTGCCCTTGCCCGGCGGCGCCACGCTCGTCTTGAACCGCCCCTCGCCGACGCCCTGATCGACGAGGTACCACTTCACGGCCTCCGCGCGGCGCTTCGCGAGGTCCTCGTCCTTCGCGCTCGCGGGACGCCCCGTGATCGCCACGCGCAGCGCCCTGCGCGCCTGCAGCAGCTCGATGACCGGCGCGAGCGCCTTCTGCGCGGCCTCGGTGACGCGGGCGCGGTTGCGCTCGAACTTGATCGCGCTCGCCCGCGCGAGCAGCTTCGTCACCTCGGGCGGAATCGTGTCGGGGCAGCCGTCCTCGTCGTCGAAGCCGTTGCGCGTCTCGGGATCCTGCGGGCACCGGTCGCCCGTGTCGGCGACACCGTCGCTATCGTTGTCGGCGTCGGGGCAACCGTCCTCGTCCTCGAAGCCGTCCTTGTCCTCGGCCATCTCCGGGCACTTGTCGGCGTCGCCGATGATCGAGTCGTTGTCGGTGTCGGGCTCGGGGCAGCCATCGCCGTCGAGGAGGCCGTTGACGGTCTCGCGCTCGGCGGGGCAGCGATCGATGCGGTCGGGGAGGCCGTCGTGATCGCCGTCGGTCTCGTCGACCTCGGGCTGCTCGGGGAGCGGCTCGGCGGGGCGCGGCTTGGTGCGTTTCTGGGGGAGGCCGAGCGAGCCGGCGATCGCGAACTGGAGCTCGGCCATGTTCGTGATGCCGCCGCCGCGCGCGGGCATCACGCCGTGGCGCGCGTCGATGCGGACCTGCCAGTTCGCGGTAAGCGGGAGGGAGAAGCCGCCGCCGTAGTAGGCGACCGGGTCGGACTCCTTGCGCATGAACGGCGACTCGGAGGCGACGGTCGCGCCGCCGGCGCCGAAGACGAGGTGCGGGTGCAGCGGCACCGCCGCGTCGACGTAGCGAAACATCAAGTGGCCGCGCCAGCCGAACACCGGCGCGAAGTACGTCATGCGGCCCTCGCGCTGGTCGCTCGATCGCGTGTTGGCGGCGGCCATCTCGGTCTCGAGCTCGATGCCGAGCTGGAACCGGCGGCCGTCGCCGATGTCCGCCAGCGTCGGCGCCGCGAGGATCGTCAGGCGGAAGCCGAACAGCGGGCCGTCGCCGGGCACCTGCTCCGGAGCCCACGAATCGCCGAGCTGGACGTTGCTGCCGAGGAAGCCGATCCCGACGAAGGCGGCGGCTTCGAACAGGGAGTCGCGGGGCGCGGGTGTCGTCTTGGTCGTCGAGAGTCGTGGCTCCGCGCGCACGGCGACCGGTCCCGCAAGCAGGACGACGAGTGCGGCGAGCTCCCCGAAGCGCACGCCGATATCATATACCGGCCCGCGCTTGCGCCCACATTCCTGACGGGGGCAAGCTCGTCCAGCCGATGCTCACCTTCAGCACGAATCCCGACGTCGCCGAGCAGCAGATGAACGCGATCATCTTCTACCTGACGGCGTTCGGGTACATCGATGGCGAGTTCGACTTCACCGAGAAGACCTTCGTCCGCATCTATATCCGCCAGCTGGTCACGGCCCGCGCGAAGTCGGCGATGCCGGACGCCGACCCCAAGACGCGCGACGAGGTCATCAACAAGTTCGTCGCTCACTTTCACGAGGTGTTCGAGCAGATCGATCACGGCGTGAAGGAGCTGTTCACCGAGGCCGTCGCCGACGGGGAGGACGTCGAGAAGTTCGTCTACGCCAAGCTCAAGCTGCGCAGCTTCGAGATCTTCCAGACGTTCGACGCGGACAACCAGAAGGAGCTGCTCTCGACGATCGACGAGCTGATCTACGCCGACGGCAGCGTGCATCCCGCGGAGGCCAAGTTCCGCGCCGAGCTCGACCAGCTGCTGCAGTCGACCGAGCCGCTGTCGCCCGCGGATATCGAGATCCTTCGCGACCAGAGCCAGATCGCGATCACCAATCCGGCGAAGGTGCAGACGCGCCTCGAGAACCACCCGTTCTTCGCGACGTTCGAGCAGCACTACTCGGCCGATCCCGATCGCATCAAGCAGCAGATCGATGCCGATCTGTCGCTGATGCATCGCTTCCAGGAGAAGCTCGCGCAGCAGCGGCTCGCCGGCACCAACAAGCTCGTCGGTCGCACCTCGATCGCGGACTTCATCGGCGAGAAGCCGTTCCTCGACGGACACGTCTACGTGCACCCCGCCGAGAAGGACCGCGTGTACGACCTCACCGTCCTCGGTGATCTGCACGGCTGCTACTCGTGCCTCAAGGGCGCGCTGCTGCAGGCCGACTTCTTCGCCAAGCTCGAGGCGTGGAAGCTCGACAAGACCAAGCCCGAGCCGAAGCTGATCCTCCTCGGTGACTACATCGATCGCGGTCGCTTCTCGTACAACGGCGTCCTGCGCGCGGTGATGCAGCTGTATCTCGCCGCGCCCGAGCACGTGTTCCCGCTGCGCGGCAATCACGAGTACTACATCGAGTACCGCGGCCGCATCTACGGCGGCGTGAAGCCCGCGGAAGCGATCAACACGCTGATCGGCCACATGCCCGGCGAGGTGTTCGCCGAGTACATGAAGATGTTCGAGGAGCTGCCGAACATGCTGTTCTTCGACGACCTGATGTTCGTGCACGCGGGAATCCCGCGCGACTCCGAGATCAAGGCGAAGCTCGGCGACATGTCCGGCCTCAACGATCCCGATGTTCGCTTCCAGATGCTGTGGAGCGATCCGTCGACGGCGGACTACATCCCGGACGATCTGCAGGCGCAGAACGCGCGCTTCCCGTTCGGCAAGCATCAGTTCGAGGCGTTCATGCAGAAGCTCGGCTGCTCGATGCTCGTGCGCGGTCACGAGAAGGTCGATCAGGGCTTCCGCCCGATGTACTCGGATCAGACCTCGCTCATCACGCTGTTCTCCGCCGGCGGCGCCGACAACAACGACCTCCCGGACGACTCCAGCTATCGCAGCGTGACGCCGATGGCGCTGACGATCCGCCTCGAGAACGGCACCGCCCAGGTGACGCCGTGGGAGATCGACTACCAGCGGTTCAACGATCCCAAGCGCAATCGCTTCTTCGCGAGCCCGCCCGAGATCGAGCACAAGGTCGGTTAGCGCTTCGAGGCGTCGGTCGCGTCGCGGCTCGGCAGCAGCTGCTTCAGGTGCCACGTCTGCGCGTGCACCTGGTCGGAGGCGGCGAGCTGTGCACGGTTTCGCGAGATCGCGACGAGGTACGTGTTGAGCAGCTGCGTGAGCAGCGCCACCGACAGGATGATCGCGGTCGACACCGGACCGAGATCGAGCACCTGCGATCGCAGCACGAGCGCTCCGTCATCGAAGAACACGGTCTGCGGCAACCACCCGACGAGCTCGAGCACGATCATCGCCGCGAACGGGACCACGAACGCGACCAGCGCGAGCCACGGCGCGTAGTAGCGCGAGGGTTGCGCGAGGAACGCACCGACGCCGCCGATCATGATGATCGGCATCACGACGAGCGGACTGAAGATGAAGCCGGCGATCACGTACATCGTGATGGTCAACACGAGGAACACGACGATCAGTGGATCTCGGTCGCCGATCGGCGCGCGCGCCATGTGGCGCGACAACAGATACGCGAGCACGCACGTGATCGTCCCCGCGATCACCGGTGCGTACGTCCGCAGCGGCATCGCGTACATCGCGACGCTGATCGCGATGGTGATCACCCACCCGTGCGAGACGTACCGCATCACGTTCTGGCGCGCTCGTGCGACCTCGTCGTCGGCGCTCGCCAGCGCTTGCTCGGGAATCGTCGTCGGGCTCGCGAGCATCAAGCGCCCCACGACCTGCGCTGCCTTCTCGTTCGTCGGATCGAGCGCGATCGCGCGACCCGCTTCGCGCATGGCGATCGCCCGCGCCTCGTCGTCGTCGCTCGAGGCGAGCGCTCCGAGCGCGAGCGCGGCGTGCTCCTCGGCCAGCTCCTTGCGCCGCTCGACGTCGCGATCACCGTCGAGGTACGCCTGGAGCGCGTCCGCGAACTGCCGCGCGGTCGGTCGCGCGCCGATGTCCGCGAGCGTCGCGCGCGCGCACAGATCGTCGAGCTCCGGCGGCACGTCGTGGGAGTACTTGCTCGGACGATGCCGCTCGGTGTCGAGCGTCATCACCACGCCGAGTGGACCGCGCGGCATCGCGGCGCGTCCGGCGAGGATCTCGAACAGCACGATGCCGAGCGAGAACACGTCCGTCGCGCTCGTGACGACCTCGCCGCGCGCTTGCTCGGGCGACATGTACCCCGGCGTGCCGAGCGTCGCGCCGGCCTCCGTGTGGCCATCGTCCGGGCTGCTCGAGATCGCCGGTTTGCCGTCGAGGGACTGCGGATCCGTCTCGACGCGAGCGAGCCCCCAGTCGAGGACGTAGGCCTCACCATAGTCGCCGAGCATGATGTTCGACGGCTTGAGGTCGCGATGGATCACGCCGCGCGCGTGCGCGAAATCGACCGCGCGACAGATGTCGACGAGCTTCGCGAGGATCTGCCGGCGGGGCCACCGCGCGCGTACCGCGGCGTCCTCGCTCTTGAGCACGTCCGACAGCGTCGTGCCGGCGAGCCGCTTCATCACGAAGTACGGTCCGCTGTCCGGATCGATCCCGAGGTCGTGGACCGGCACCACCGACGGATGCTCGAGCGCGCCCTGCACGCGGGCCTCGCGAAAGAACCGCGACAGGTTGTCCTCGTCGGGCGCCTTCGTGCGCATGAGCTTCACGGCGACCTCGCGATCGATCCGCGTATCGCGCGCGATCCGCACCTCGCCCATGCCACCGCGCCCGATCGTCTCGCCGATCCGATAGCGCGCGCCGATCCCGGCGAGCTCTCGCGATACAGCGGAGCCGCCCCGCGTGTCGAGCAAGGTGTCGTCGGGCTTCACCTCGGACGAGCGTACACCGATCGTTTCGGCGATACTCCGAGCACGTGACCTGGTACGTCTACGTGGCTCGTTGCAACGATGACTCGTTGTACTGCGGCATCGCGCGCGATGTCGAGGCGCGGATCGCAGAGCACGACGCCGGCAAGGGCGCCCGCTACACGCGAGGTCGCGGCCCGCTTCGCGTGCTGCTCGTCCGGCGCTGCCGCACGCACGGCAACGCACTGCGCGCCGAGTACAAGTTCAAGCAGCTCACGCGCCCGCAGAAGGAGCGCGCGATCGCGGATCCGCGTACAGCCGGCGTATACTGGCGGCAATGGCAGCTCCGAACATCCCCGTCGTCGATCTCCGGGACTGGACGGCAGGTGGGAACGCGAGGGAAGCGTTCATTCGAACCGTCGGTGAAGGACTCGCCGACACCGGCTTCTTCGCGGTCAAGAACCACGGCGTCCCCGACGAGCTGACGCAGCGCGCGTACGAGGTCGCGAAGGCATTCTTCCATCAGCCCGCCGAGATCAAGGCGCGCTATCACGATCCCGCGAAGATGGGGCAGCGCGGCTTCACCGGCTTCGGTCGCGAGCACGCGAAGGACTCCACGGCACCCGACCTCAAGGAGTTCTGGCAGGTCGGTCGCCCCGACGTCCCCGACGACCATCCCGTCCACGCGAAGTTCGGTCCGAACATCTGGCCGACCGAGGTCAGCGCGTTCGGCCCGACGCTCGTCGAGCTGTATCGCCACCTCGACGCGCTCGGCGGCATCCTGCTCGAGGCTGCGGCCGCGTTCATCGACGAGCCCTCGACGCGGTTTCGCAACATGACCCGCGACAGCGACACGATCGTTCGCGTGCTCTATTACCCGCCGATCAGCGCGGGCGTCCCGGCCGGCGCGGTGCGATCTGCCGCACACGAGGACATCAACCTCATCACGCTGCTCTCGGGGGCGACGTCGGAGGGCCTCGAGCTCAAGCGGCACGACGACACGTGGATGCCCGTGCACACCGGCTTCGACACGATCGTCGTCGATGCGGGCGACATGCTTCAGAACGTGACGAACGGCCTGTACAAGAGCACCACCCACCGCGTGGTCAACCCGGGTGACACCTCGAGCGAGCGGTTCTCCATCCCCTGCTTCGTCCATGCACGGACCGATGTCGATCTCACCCCCCTTCCGAGCTGCATTGCCCGGACGGGCGGAGTGGCGAAATACCCCAGCCTGACCGCAGGCGAGTACCTGGAGCAGCGACTTCGAGAAATCGGGCTCGCGTGACGTCAGCGACCGTGAGCCGGGCCACAAGGTTCCTGCTTGGGCCCGCCGTCGCCGGGGGCTACGCTCGGCGCATGCGGTCTGTCCTCGCGTTGTTCCTCGTCGCTACCTCGGCGACCCTCGCGCTCGCGAACGGGCGTCCGGCAGGCACCTCGACGATCAACTTCAAGCAGGGTGACGAGACCAAGATCGCCGCCGGCATGACGTTCGGCATGGTCGAGTCCGACGATGGCGGCGAGACGTGGCACTGGATGTGCGAAGCCGCGATCCGCTACGGCGGCATGTACGATCCGGACTACGCGTACACGGCGACGGGCTCGATCTTCGCGACGACGTTCGACGGTGCGCTCGTCCGCCGCGATGCGTGCAACTTCGATCCGAGCGTGTTCGGCATGGGCGTGTTCGTATCGACGCTCGCGCAGGGCCCCGACGGCGCGATCTACTTCGGCCTGGCGCAGCCCGAGAATCCGACGGTCGGCGATCCGGGTGACTCGAAGATCTACAAGAGCACCGACAACGGCATGACGTTCCCGGTCAGCGTCGAGATCGGTCGGCTCAACGACTGGTGGAGCTCGATCGAGGTCGCGCCGTCGGACGCGCAGCGCGTGTACGTGACGGGCTACCGCCTCGTCGGCGCGGGCCGCGAGTTCCTCCTGTTCCGCAGCGACGACGGTGGCGAGAGCTACACGCCGATGAGCATGACGGGCCTGACGCCGACGGGGAACTCGACGATCGACATCGTCGGGATCTCGAAGACGAACCCGGACCTGATCTTCGCGCGCATCACGTTTCTGATCGACACCGCGATCGGCGACGGCATCTTCCGCTCCACGAACGGCGGGCAGACGTGGGAGAAGATCGTCGAGAAGGATGCGGAGATCGCGTTCGCGATCCGTGCGAACGGCGATTACGTGATCGGCACGAAGCCGTACGGCATCAGCGTCGCGCGCAACCCGGGGATGGGCCCGGTCACGTGGGAGGACATCCCGAATTCGCCGCACGCGAACTGTCTCGTCGAGAACACGGCGGGCGAGCTGTGGGCGTGCACGCAGAACTTCGGCTCGCCGGGCACGTTCAGCGACGACGCCGGCATCATGAAGATGACGACCGACTACACGGCGTGGACGCCCGTGCTCCGCTACCAGGACATCGAAGGACCGGTCCAGTGTGCGCCGGGCACGCTGCAGCAGGACGCGTGCGTGGCCCCAGATCCGCAGACCAGCATCTCGCAGTGGTGCACCATCCGCACGATGTACGGCATCGAGAACGATCCGACGTGCTGTCCCTCGGTCGTCGATGGCGAGCCAAAGGTGTGCGGCGGCGGCGGCAGCGAGCCCGGGTGCTGCGACAACAACGCCGCGGGCGCTCCGGCGGGCATGTTGTCGATGTTGTTCGTGGGTGGCATCCTTCTTCGACGGAGGAGAAAGCGCTGATGCTTCGCACGTTCGATCGGCTCGCGTACACCTCGCAGCATCTCTCGTTCTTGATCAACGCGACGGTGGTGCAGGAAGCAGCGCGGCTGGTCACGCGCACGCCTCGCCCGCAGCTGCCGCGCGCCGAGCTCCGCGCGCTGATGCGCAGGCTGCGCGCGTTGCACGAGCGCGACCTCGCCAACGTCGCCGAGGATCTGTATCCGCGCGAGCTGTTGTTCGACATCCCGGTGCGCCGCTACCTGCGCGCGCTGCCGGGCCTCGTGCGCGACACGCCGAACGTCGTGCGGCGCATGCGCGCGAAGGACTACAAGGACATTCCCGTCGTCGACAAGGAGCGGTTCCCCGCGTACTACCGGCGGAACTTCCACTGGCAGACCGACGGCTACTTCAGCGACTACTCGGCCGAGGTCTACGAGCTCGGCGTCGAGCTGCTGTTCCGCGGCACCGCGGACGTGATGCGTCGCCAGGTGCTGCCGCCGGTGACGCGCTTCGTTCGGGCCGCGGGTGGCGCCGACAAGCTGCGCGTCCTCGACGTCGCGTGCGGCACGGGCCGCACGCTGCACCAGCTCGCGAGCGCGCATCCGTCGCTGCGCCTGTACGGCGTCGATCTGTCGCCCGCGTATGTTCGCGCCGCGCGCAAGCGGCTGGCGCACGTCGACGAGTGCGCGCTCGCCGTCGAGAATGCGGAGTCGCTACCGTTCGCGGATGGCGCGTTCGACATCGTGACGAACGTCTACATGTTCCACGAGCTGCCGCGAAACACCCGGCGCTCCGTCGCGCGCGAGCTGCTCCGCGTGTTGCGGCCGGGCGGCGTGCTGGTCGTCGAGGATTCGGCTCAGCTCGCCGAGAGCTCCGAGATCGCGACCGCGTTGCGCGAGTTCCCGCGCGACTTCCACGAGCCGTTCTACGAGGACTATCTGCGCGACGACCTCGCCGCGATGTTCGGCGAGGTCGGGTTCACCGTCGAGAGCACGGAAGCGCACCTGGTCGCCAAGGTCGTGACAGCGCGCAGACCGGGCTAGGCGCGGCGCAGGCGCACACCGTGCGAGATCGCTACGGGCGATCGAGCCCACCGTGCGTTGGCTCGACAACCAGGCGCACGCGAAACCATCTGGTTGCGCGCGTGCATGCCGATCGTATGTGAATTGCAGGACGCACGGCCAGGTGGCGTCGCCCTCGAGGATGATCGATCGGCTGAATCAGGAGACCTCTGTCTTCCACGGGGACGCCGATCGCGACTTCGACACGCTGTTTCGACCGGACGTCACGGTCGACGAGTACCGGAGCTACCTGATCCGCGCGTACGGCTTCGAAGCTCCGCTCGAGTCGGCGCTCTCGCTCTCGAGCGCGCTCGACATGATGCTCGACCTCCGCGGCCGCGCTCGCGCCGGGTTGATCGCGCAGGACCTCATGCGCCTCGGGATGCGACCACCGGCGGTCGCCGACCTGCCGTTGTGCCTGACCGTCCCGCAGTTCCGCGGCACCGCCGAGGCGCTCGGCTGGATGTACGTCGTCGAACGCGCCGCGCTCGCGCACGCGATCATTCGCCGTCACCTGATGACCTGCCTTCCGGACGCGATGGTCAACGCATCGTCGTACCTCCAGTCCGCGGGTGGCCTCCTCGGTACGCGATGGCGCGAGTTCGGCGTCGCGCTCGACGAGATCGCACAACATCCCGCCGTCGCCGAGCGCATCGTCGCGTCGGCCAATGACGCGTTTCGCTGTCACCGCCGCTGGATGATGCAAGAGCATCGGGTCAACCCGACGCGCGCCGTGGTCTGACGTACCATCGGCGGATGTCCGAGGACGCCCGCACGCGGCTCGATGCGCTTCGCACCGAGCTTGGTCAGATCGATCGCGAGATCCTTGCCGCCGTCGCGCGACGACAAGCCGTGGCGCAGAAGATCGGCCAGACCAAGCGCGACGCCGGCATCCCGACGCGCGACTACCGCCAGGAGCGCGATGTCGTCGAGCGCGCGCGCGCCGCCGCGGTCGAGCACGGCCTGTCGCCGCAGCTCGGCGAGGAGCTGATCCTCGCGCTGATCCGCGGGTCGTTGACCGTGCAGGAGAAGGACACGGTCTCCGCCGGCGGCAGCGGCTCGGGGCGCCGCGTGCTCGTGATCGGTGGATGCGGACACATGGGCCGCTGGTTCGTGCGCTACCTCGGGGCGCAGGGCTTCTCCGTCGAGATCGCGGATCCCGCTGGCGATGCGCCCGAGGGCATCCCGCTGCATCGCGACTGGCGAACGCTCGCGCTCGACCACGAGATGATCGTGATCGCGGCGCCGATGCCGGCGACCGCGCAGATCCTCGACGCGATGGCCGCCGCGCCGCCCAAGGGCGTCGTGTTCGACGTGGGCTCGCTGAAGTCACCGCTGCGCGCGTCCCTGCAGCGTCTGCGCGCCGCGGGTGCGCAGGTCACGAGCGTGCACCCGATGTTCGGGCCCGATACCGAGCTGCTCAGCGGCCGCCACGTGATCTTCGTCGACGTCGGCGCGCCCTCCGCGACCGCCGCCGCGCGCGCGCTGTTCGAGCCGACGATGGCGACGCTGGTCGAGATGGATCTCGAGTCGCACGATCGCTTGATCGCGTACGTGCTCGGCCTCTCGCACGCGCTCAACATCGCGTTCTTCACGGCGCTCGCCGAGAGCGGCGAAGCGGCGCCGAAGCTCGCGACGCTCTCGTCGACGACGTTCGACGCGCAGCTCGGCGTCGCTGCCAAGGTCGCGGCCGAGAACCCCGATCTGTACTTCGAGATCCAGACGCTCAACGACTACGGCACGGAGTCACTCGCGGCGCTGCTCTACGCCGTCGAGCGCATCCGCTCCGTCGTGCGCGCGAACGACCTCGAGGCGTTTCGCCAGCTGATGACGCGCGGCAGGGGCTACCTCGAGGAGCGCTCGACGCGCCGCTAGCCCGCTGCTAGAGCGACGTTCGATCCGTCGGATCCTGCGCGCCGATCGACGGCGCGAGGTCGGTGTCGTCGAGCTCCTGCGGCGACACGTCGGTGAGCTCCTGGTCGGGCGCGCGCGCCGACACGCGATCGGTCTGCGGCTCGTCGAGGTCGTGCAACGCCGACTGGATCGACACGAACCGTCGCGCGCGCTCGATCGCGGGCGAGTCATCGGTGTCGAGCGCCGAGTACTCGACGGTCGACATCGGTCGCGTCGTACGCGGTGCGACCGGCGAGGGTGCCGGCGTCTCGAGGCCGCGGGACGGCGCCGCGCTCATCGGACGCGTGCGGCGCTGCTCGATGTCCATCGCGCCGTGCACCGCGGTCATGCGATCCGAGGGGCGCTCCTCGCGCGCACCTGCCGGCTCGTCGAGGCGAGGCGAGGACGCGCGCGCGAGGACCTCCTGGGCGAGCTCGCGGAGGCTCGACGAGGACTCGATGCGCGGTGAGGACGCCCGCGGCGGAGGCGACGACGGTCGCTTCGCGCGAAGCTCCTCGATCTCCTTCTCCGCGCGAGCGAGTCGTTCCTCGTCGGTGTCGCTCGTGATCGGGTTCGTCGGCGGGCGGACATCGAACGGGTTCGTCGGCGGGCGGACGCCGACAGGGCTCGTCGGCGGGCGCCCTTCGATCGAGCTCGTCGACGCGCGCTCCTTGTTGGCGGCGCGATCGGCGAGGCGCTGCTCGTGCAGGTCGGCCACGATCGCCGCGGCGCTGTTTCGATCGCGCGCGTCGAGCGACAGCATGTTCTCGATCGCGGCGCCCAGCGGCTCGCGCGGATCGAGCAGGTCGCGCGAGACGTCCGGGAACACACCGGTCAGCGCGCGGTACGCGATCGCGCCGAGCGCGTAGACATCGGCGCGGCCATCGATCGGGCTCTGCCCGTCGTGCTCGGGCGGGTTGTACACGCTCGTGTTCGCGGGATCGCCGAACGAGGGGATGCCCGGCGAGCGTAGCCATGCCCAGCCCGAGATCGACACCTTCGCTCCGCGCGACAGCGTCAGGTGATGCGGGCGCAGCGAGCCGTGCACGACTTGCCGGTGATGCGCGAATGCGAGGACCTGCGCGACCGAGTAGATCAACGCGGTGCACTCGCGCGGTTCGAGGCGGCGCTGCGAGAGCACGTCGGACAGTGCGGTGCCGGCGGGACGTTCGGAGGCGACCCACGGCCGGCCGTTGGCGAGGACGCCGTGGTCGATGATCTGCGCGATCAGCGGATGCACGACCAGGCTCAGCTGCGCCTGCGCACGCGTGAACCGGATGTCGATCAGCGCGGCATCGGCGTCGCTGGCGAGCTCGATGCGAACGGGCGCACCCGAGTCAACAGCCTCCGCGTCGTAGCAGCTCGGCGCGACGCGGCGGATGACCTGGTACGGCCCGACACGATCGCCCTCGTCGAACTGAAGCTCGGACGCCGAGCGCCTGCGAATGGGAATCCCCACGATTCCCAGAGGGCTGCAGCCCGCGTACCGACCGGATCGTCGGGCAACTTGCAGTTGTTGCACGACTTGGCGCTCGGGTCGGCTGACCCCATGGGGCGCTCGACCGCGACCCGCGAGACTCGGCGTGGACCGCCTACACGCGCGGCAAGAATCCGCGTCAGGAGGAGATCGCGAGCATCTCGTGCGCACGAAACCACGCGAGTGCGTCCTCGATCGCCTTCTCGATCGGGCCGAACGTGTAGCCGAGCTCCCTGGCCGCCTTGTCGCTCTTGAAGCGGAACTTGTCGGTGAACGCGTAGCGGATCTGGATCGAGTTGACGAGCGGATCGACGCCGGCGAGCTCGGACAGATCGCCGAACTTTCCGATCACCCACGCGATCGGTTTGGGGATCGCGAACGATGGCGGCTTCACGTTCGCGACCTTCGCGATCGTGCGGAACAGATCCGCGTAGGTCATGTCGTGACCGACGAGCAGGTAGCGCTCGTTGCGGCGGCCCTTCTGCCACGCGGCGATCATCCCGCGCGCGACGTCGCGGACATCGACGAAGTTGTTGTAGCCCGGCGTCGTGCCGGGGACGCGTCCGCGCACGGTGTCGACGATCAGCTTGCCGGAGCTCGGGCGCGCGTCGCGAGGACCGAACATGTAGCCCGGGTTGACGATGACGGCGTCGATGCGATCGCGCGCGCGCGTGACGAGGTCCTCCGCTTCGCGCTTCGTGATCGAGTAGCCGTCGAGGAAGCCCTCGGCTTCGAAGTTCCACGTCGCGGTCTCGTCGGCGGGGACGCCGTTCGTCGTGATGCCGACCGTCACGACCGAGGACGTGTGCACGAGGCGCGGGACCTTCGCGGCGGCAACGGCCTCGATCACGTTCGCGGTCCCGGTGACATTGGCGAACTGCATCTCGGGCGTGACCTTCTTCATCACGCCGACCGCGGCCGCGCAGTGGAACACCGCGCTCGATCCCTCGAACGCCCGGGTCATCGCGCCGACGTCGCCGAGATCGGCTTCGCACCAGTCGATCGCGAGGTCCTCGAGGTGCTTCACCTTGGTGTTCGCGCGGCGGATCGCGGTGACCTCGTGTCCCGCCGTGAGGAGCTCGGCCGCGAGGTTGCCGCCGAGCAAGCCACTCGCACCCGTGATCGCGACGCGCGCCATCTCGAGCACAGCTTCGCGTATTTGCACGATGGCCGGCCACCGGACAGGCCGATCCTCGACTCGCCGGACACTCGAAAAGCCAGGTGTCCACCCCTCGGACAAGAGCTAACTCATCGAGATCGTAGATGTATCGCGTGACGATCTCGACGCATGACGCGGCGCGAAGCTTGCTGGAAGGCGCCCCATGCGTCGCAACGCCCTGCTCGTCGGTCTGCTCTCGATGGTGGCGCTCTCGTCCTGCATGGAGGCGGAGGTCGAGGATGGCGCCACCGACTCGTTCCCGAGCGGCAAGGCGGACGGCGGGATCGACGAAGGCTCGCCCGAGGCGATCGGCGTGCTCGCGTTCGTCAACGACGCCTCGATGACCGCGCCGAAGCTCAAGGCCGAGGCCGGCATCACGTCGCGCGTCTCGAACAACATCGTCAACCACCGCCGCGGACCCGACGGCTCGGTCAACACCGCGGACGACGACAAGTTCGACACGCTCGCGGAGCTCGACGCGATCCCGTACGTCGGTCCGGCGACCCTCAACGCGCTCCTCGAAGCGGCGCGCGAGCGCGGACTCGTGGCGAGCGGCGCGAAGATCGACGTCGTGTTCTCGCCGCAGCCCGCGGCCGAGTCGCACAACGCGCGCATCGCCGACATGATCGAGGGCGCGCAGCACTCCGTCGACATCGCGATCTACAGCTACTCGGACGCGAACATCGCGTCGGCCCTCGCCGCAGCGAAGCAGCGCGGCGTGAAGATCCGCTTCCTGTTCGAGACCGCGAACGACGACCGCAAGATCGTCGACGCCGCGGCGCGCGCCTCCTCCAAGTCCGGCCGGATCGAAGCGGCCGGCATCGACGTCCGCTACGTCAACAAGATCCTCCACCACAAGTTCGTGATCGTCGACGGTCCGCGCGACGACGCGAGCCGCGCCGCGACCGCGAAGCTCGCGACCGGCAGCGCGAACTGGTCGAGCACGGGCGCGACGGTCTACGACGAGAACACGCTGTTCGTCGAGAACAGCCCGCTCCTCGCGGCGTCGTTCCAGCGCGAGTTCGACATGCTGTGGAACGGCTCGCGCGACTTCGTCGGTCCCGCGGAGGCGCAGGGTCCGTCGAGCGCGAACATCACGCCGGCCCAGGTCCCCGACGAGCCGGGCCTCGGCGTGCTGTTCACGTCACCGAACTTCAAGGCCGGCGGCGCCGACGGCACGACGTGGTCCGTGAACAAGGACTCGACGGTCGTCTCCGACGTGTGGGTCGAAGCGATCCAGAACGCGCAGCGCTCGATCCACATCGCGTCGGGCCACCTGCGACTGCGCCCCGTCGCCGAGGCGCTGATCGCGAAGAAGCAGGCGAACCCGAGCTTCGACATCAAGGTCTACCTCGACCAGCAGGAGTTCATCTCGGCCTCGGGGCACGCCGCGCAGCTCGCCGAGGTCGCCGAGTGCCAGGCGCGCGCGACGACGCCGCGCCAGCAGAGCGACTGCCTCGCGAACGACTTCCTGTTCTCTCGCGCGCTCGTCAACGCGAACATCGATGTTCGCTTCAAGTCCTTCGCGTACCGCTGGAACGCATCGTATGCCGCGCAGATGCACTCGAAGTACATGATCATCGACGGCAAGGAGCTGATCAGCGGCTCGTACAACCTGTCGATGAACTCGGAGCAAGCCACGTTCGAGAACGCGCTCCACCTCACGGGCCCGCAGTTCGCCGGCGTGCTCTCGAAGTTCGAGACGAACTTCTCCACGATCTGGGACACCGCCCGCGCCGAGAACAAGCTCGCCGCGCTCCGCTCGACGATCGCGACCTCCGCGACCATCCCGCTCGTGTTCGAGCCGATGTCGCTCACCTACTCGGAGTTCGAGGCGCTGCGCGCGCACATCCGCTCCAACTGCACGCTCGCCGACTCCGCCGAGTATCGCGCCAACGCCACAGCGCACCGCACCTGTCCACGGTGAACGTTCACCGTCGCAAATCGCGGCATTCGACGCCGGATTCCTCGACGTTTCCGCTGGCAATCGCATTGCTCTAGCTCCACGTGCTGCCGTCGCAGTCCGAGGAACCTACATGCGCCCTGTCGACAACCTCCGCACTCCCTTCGGGAGTGCTACGCGTCCGACGTTCGTCGGA
>CAZUAR010000032.1:0-141370 GCA_964617845.1 uncultured Kofleriaceae bacterium
TCCGGATCGTGTGTTCAGTCCGGAACGGGTATCTATGCCCTACAGGCTCCTAGCCGTCGACGAGGATCGGCACGTCTAGCTGTGCGCCGAGCGCGAGCATGCGCAAGAACGCTGCGAGTTGTTCGATGTCGGGGTCTGCTTCCGTCGGCAGGTACGAGCGCGCGAGCGCCTTGGTGCGGCCGGGGCCGTCCTTCAATAAGTGCAGATCCGTGTCGTGGGGGATCACGCCGAGGAACAGCGCGATCATCAGCGCGTGCGTCGGCTGGAGCGTGCGGCCGACGAAGAACATCATCTGGAACATCGTGTCGGACGACAGCTCGATGATGTTGTTGTCCTCGGCGACCCAGCGCACGCCGTGCGCGACGCGGCTCTCGAAGTACGTGTCGCCCGCGGCGCGCAGCCGCGCGACCGGCTCGCCGTCCCAACCGAACTCGCCGAGGCCGCGCACGAGCAGTGCGCCCGCGGTGCACGCGAGGTGCGTGGGCAGCCGCGACATGAGCCACTGCTCGACGTGCTCCGGAATCGGATACCGAATGCGTCGGTGACACGCGAGCTCGCGCTTGAAGTCGGCGGGGCACGTGGTGCAGTGATGCGTGATCTGATCGAGCGGCTTGGCTTGATCGAGGAGGTCCTGCAGCGTCACACCGCTGCCGGTCGCCTCACCGGCGCGTCGCGTGGTGACCTGGATCTGGATCTCGCCCGGCCGCTTCTCGACGCCGTCCTCGGCCATGTGCGCGAGGGCAGAGCGCGCGAGGATGCGAGTGCGGTTGAGCTCGACGAGACGCTCGACCCCCAACAACTTCTGGGGCTGGCAACCCGTCGCCAGCACGTAGTCGATCGCCATACGTCATGGTAACCCACATCCGGGGGACACCCCCGGATCCCCCCGATTGGTCTGAGTGGCTTGTTTCTCGTGGTTCTCACGGGTAGAAAGGCCGCACGCACCCGTAGCTCAGCTGGATAGAGCGTTGGCCTCCGGAGCCAAAGGTCACAGGTTCGAATCTTGTCGGGTGCACGGAACTAGGGGATGCCAAAGACGCTCGCAGAGATCGCGATCGAAGCGGGCCTGGTCACCAAGGCGACCGCCGCGAAGGCCGGCAAGGCAGCCGACAGCAAGAAGCAGCCGCTGGTCGTCACCCTGATCAAGGACTTCGGCGTCGACGAGGTGGCGCTCCTCGGAGCGTTTCGCAAGGCGACGCGAGTCCCGCTGATTGACCCCGCCGGGATCCAGATCGACACCGACGCTCTCCGGCAGGTCTCGGGTGACACCTGCGCGCGGCTTCGCGTGGTGCCTCTGGCGATGCGAACCGACGGCGGCGCGAAGATTTTGCGCGTCGCGATGGCGGATCCGACGGACACGGCCGCGGTCGCCGAGCTCGAGCACGCGTCGCAGTGCGAGATCGAGGTCTCCGCGCTTCCGCTCTCGGCGATCGACGAGCTGATCGAGAAGGGCTACCGCCAGATCAACACCGCGGTCGTCTCCCGCACGGGAACCTCGACGGCGACGATGTTCATCACGTCCAAGGGCTCGCTCCCGCGGGTGGGGTCGGTGGAGCACGACGCCGAGGTCTCCGTGACCGCCCAGATCCCGATCGCCACCCTCCAGCAGGCCGTCGGCACCGACGACCTGGAGGCTCGGCTGTCAGCCCTCGTGACGGTGCTCACCGCCAAGGGCCTGATCACCGAGGCCGAGCTGGCAGAAGCACTTCGTAAGAAGCCGCAATAGGTCCGGTAGGCTATGCTCGGGGCCAGGTCGTCCGTCTCCCCCGACCTATGTCTCTACATGACATGACCGCGACCATCACCTGCACGGGTTGCAAGCACGGCTACGCCGACACGGCGCTGTTCTGTCCGAACTGCGGGCGGCCGAAGGTTCGCGAGGCGACCGGGGATGCGCTCGTCGGCAAGATCCTCGGCGAGCGGTTCCAGGTGCAAGCGCTCCTGGGGCAGGGGGGATCCGGCACGATCTATCGCGCCGAGCACGTGACGCTGCGCCGCAAGGTGGCGATCAAGGTGCTCCACAACGAGCTGTCGCGCGACGATCTCGCGGTCGAGCGGTTCCGGCGCGAGGCGACGACGGTCGCCGACATCGACAACGAGCACATCGTCGAGATCCACGACTTCGGTCGCACCCCGGACGGACGCCTCTACCTCGCGATGGAGCTGCTCGAGGGCGAGACGCTCGACGCGGTGCTCGAGCGCGAGAAGCAGCTGTCGATCGAGCGCACCGCGGACATCTTGATCCAGGTCGGCGAGGCGCTCGCCGAGGCGCACGCGATCGGCTACGTGCATCGCGATCTGCGCCCCCGCAACATCTACCTGACCACGCGCCGCGCGAAGCAGAACTTCGTCAAGCTGCTCGACTTCGGCCTCGCGAAGCTCGTCGAGCCGGACAGCAACATCAAGGATGCAGAGGCGACGAGCCTCGGCATGACGTTCGGCGATCCGCGCTACATGTCGCCCGAGCAAGCGCGCGGCGATCGCATCGATCGACGCGCCGACATCTACCAGCTCGGCTGCGTCGCCTACGAGATGTTGACCGGCGCGCCGCCGTTCACCGGGACGCGCGTGTTCGACATCCTGACCAAGCAGGTCACCGAGGTTCCGGCGCCCCTTCCCACGAAGCGCCCCGGCACGCCGCTGTGGATGGAAGCCGCGGTCGCGAAGATGCTCGCGAAGGATCCCGCCAACCGCTTCGCGACGACGACGCGCATGGTCGACGCGCTCCGCCGTGGTCTCGAGACCGGCGAGGTGATGGACGACGAGATCGCGCGCCGCCGCGAGAGCGTGCCGCCGCCGAGCGTGTCGCGCGTGATGCAGAAGATGGGCATCAACCCGGACCTCCCGGCGCCTCTGGTGCCGCCCGTCTCGGCGCCGGTTCCCGAGCCTGCTGCACCGAAGGTCGAGGTCGCCGCCGAGATCTCCGAGTCACGCCGCTCGACGGGAACGCCGAAGGTCGGAGTGCCCGTCGTCAAGGCGCCGACGGATGCGCCGGGTCGCGTGCAGACGGGCATGGTCGCCGCGGGGCCGACCTCGCGCTCGCGTCGAGACTCCGAGTCCGCGGGCGTGTCGTCGACGAGCTCGCGGTCCTCCGCGCGCGCGTCGTCGCACGACGAGGACGACCGCGGTGTCTCGCAGGTCTGGTACGACGAGGGCGACGAGCGAAAGCCGCACGGCTCGTTCAGCGACCTCGGTGACTCGATGTACGACGTGCCGCCGCGGGGTCGCCGGTGGGGGCTGATCATCGGGGTCGTCGGCGCGATCGTCGTCGTCGGCACCGTCGCGTTCGCGCTCACGCGCACGACCGACAAGCCCGCGGCGAAGACCGAGCCGGTCGCGACCACGACGCCGCCGCCCACGGACGACGTCGCGCCGAGCCAGATCATCGACGACGCGGGCGTCGCAGCGATCCCCGACGCGGGCATGGTCACGCAGACACCGACGACCACCACGACGGCGCCGGCGAAGCGCACGAACAGCGGCAACACGTCGTCGACGAGTCGCACGACAAACTCGGTCGTCCACACGCGCCCCAATCCGATCACGAGCAACAACAACACCGGCTTCAACCCGCCCGGAACGGACACCACGGGCTTCTCGCCGCCGGGCACGACGACGACCAACGGCTTCGCTCCGCCTGGCACGACGACGAATCCGCCGATCGTCACGACGCCTCCCGTCACGACGCCGCCGGTCGTGAAGCAGCCGGGAATCACCGACAGCCCCGAAGATCCGTACGGTCCGCCGGACGAACCGCCGGCGAGCGAGAGTGGCAGCACGGAGACGAAGGCCGCGTTCTTCGCGAACCTCGGCACGTCACAGCTCTCGCAGGGCGACACCGCGAGCGCCGCCGCGAGCTTCAAGAAGGCGCTCGAGCTCGACGGCAAGAACGTCGCCGCGATGACGGGCATGGGCGAGATCGCGCTCCGCCAGGGGCTGTTCGGCGATGCGATCGCTCACCTGAAGAAGGCCGTGCGGCTCGCGCGGAGCGCACGCATCTACACGCTCCTCGGTGAAGCGTACTTGAACAGCGGCAACAACGCGGAGGCCGCGCGGAACTTCAAGACGGCGTTGCAGATCGATCCCGACAACGCACGCGCGCGCGAGGGCTACAACGAGGCCTCGAGTCGCGTTCCGCCCGAAGAGTAGCCGCTCGCATCGAGCGCGAGCGCAGGCTCGATCAGCGCTGTCGGATCAGCGCCGCTTCTTCTGCGGCTTGCCCCGCTCGATCTGCGTTTCCTTCGACTGCGGCGCCCACGCCGAGGGAGCGCCGTGGTGAGCGACTCCGAGTCGGATACGGCGGCGCGAGAACGAAGGCACGAGCTTCGGAAGGGCCTTGCCGAATTGCATGATCAACCCTAGGGGCGCGTGATCGGCGCGGGCAACTTTGTGCGCGTGCGTATTCACCGGGAGAGATCTCTCCCGCGCCAACCTATGGGAAGATGGTGATCGGGATGGCGACCTTCCACGTCTACGTCGAAGGAGCGAGGGACTCATCTCCCGACGCCGTTCGCACGCTCGCGCAGGCCATCTCGACGCGCTTCGGGTTGCCAGCCGCGGACCTGCTGTCTCGATTGACCGCCGGCCGCTTTCGCGTGAAGGCCAATGTCGACAAGGCGACGGCGGACACGTACAAGCGCGCGCTCGAGGACGTCGGTGCGCGCGTGACGATCGAGGAGTCGGATGGCTCGCGCGCCTCGAACCCGTCGCTGTCGCCGGTGAACCTGCGCGGAGCGACCCAGCCGCCACCGCGCGCGCAGGCGACGACACCACCGCGTGGTCAGCCGACGACGGAGCCCGCGCGGCAGGGCGGCTCGTCGTTGCCGCCGGCGAATCGCACGACCACGCCCGCACTCGGCGCGGCGCAGCGCTCGGGCGCGTCGTCGCTGCCGCCGGCGAACGCGCCGCGCGTATCGCAGCCCGCGATGCAGAGCGGCCTCGCCGCGGCGTTCGGTGCGCGCGCGCAATCGGAGAGCGGCTTCGAGGCGCTCGGCAGCGGCGCGCTCTCGTTGTCGTCGGTCGATGGAGCCGACGAGGCGCCCCCACCGCCGGGTCCGGCGTTCGCTCCGCCGCCCGCGCCGATCGCCGTGGCGCTCGCGCCGGAGCCCGCGAAGGCAAAGCCCGCGAAGGCGGCCTCGCAGCCGCTCGATCTCTTCGCGCCGCCCGATGCCGAGGAAGCGGAGGCAAAGGTCGAGCTCGCCGCCGACGAGATCGAGCACCGCGCGAAGAAGATGAGCACGCCGCCGATCGGCGTTCCGGCGACGCAGAGCCCGACGCCCGGCGCGCCGATGCGGCGCAGTCAGCCGTCGATTCAAGTCCCGTCGGAGCCGGCGGCGGGGGCGCGCGCCGAGATGCCGCGCGGTCGGTTCGGCGCAGGCGTGTTGCTGTCGATCGTGATCGGCTTCGTCCCGGCGCACTTCGTCGCTGCATCGCGGGAGAGCAGCGCGTACGCCAAGATCGACGCGCAGATCACGGCGGCGCAGGACGCCGTCGAGGATGAAGACGGCTATCGCGCTCTCGACGGCTTCCGCAGCGCGCAGCTCGCGAAGAAGAAGAGCGAGCGAAACACGATCGCGTGGCAGTCGCTGCTGATCTGGGCGGTCGTCGGCGCGGCCGCCGCGTACGTGTACTTCCGTCGCATCCCGTGGGCGACGAAGCCCGACGGCACGTAGCCCCGTCGATCAGTCGTCGTCGTCGTCGTCGTCGGACGTCGCCGTCTGCGCGGCCTTGCGCTTGCGACGCTCCTCGCGCTCGGCTTCGTCGGCGGCTTCCTCGCGCGCCTTGAGCTCCTTCTCGGCCTTCTCGCGCTTCGCGGTGACCCGCCACGCGAGCAGGATCGACATGTTGTAGAGCGCGATCATCGGCGTCGCCATCATGATCTGCGAGACCACGTCCGGTGACGGCGTGAGGATCGCGCCGATGATGAACGCGATCACGACGAACCAGCGGTTGAACTTCCACAGTCCGCGATGGGTGACGAGGCCGACCATCGCGAGGAAGTAGATGAGCAGGGGCAGCTCGAACACCGCGCCGAACGCGAGCATCATGTTGCGCGTCAGGTCGAGGTACTCCTGCAACATGACGACCGCCATCGTCTCCTTGCTCGCGTAGCTCAAGAGGAAGCGATAGAGGTTCTCGAGGACGAACTCGTAGCAGAACAGCGCTCCGCTGACGAAGAAGACCGCGGAGAACAACGCGAACGTGATGGTGATGCGGCGCTCGCGCTTGTAGAGCCCGGGCGCGATGAACTTCCAGAGCTGATGGAAGATGAACGGCGACGCGACGAAGATCGCGGCCCATAGCGCGACCGACATCTCGACCCAGAACGGCTCGGTCAGCGAGCCGAAAGCGACGTGAAACTCGCCGAGCTTCTTCGGATCCCAGACGTTCCTCAGTGGCTCCTTGATCCACATGAAGATGTCTTTGGCGAAGTAGAAGCAGACGCCGAACGCGAGCACGAAGAACAGCGCCGCGTTGCGGATGCGGATCTTCAGCTCGCGCAGGTGCGAGAGGAACGGCATGCGCGAGCCCTCGAGCTCCTGTGCGCGCTTGGCCTCGACGTCCACCTCGACGTCTTCTTCGACCGTCTGCTTGCGCGCGGGCTTAGCCATGAGTCGGCTCGGAGCCCTTCGCCACCGTACCGTCGGCGGGCTTGATCATCTTCGCGAGGTCCTCGTCGCCTTCGTTCGCGGCGGACGAATCGGCGTCGGGCTCGCCGGCGGAGTCGGGCAGGCGCAGCGTCGCCGCCTCGGGCGCTTCGGGCGGCTCGCCGGTCGCCGGATCGGGCAACGCCGGATCCGCGGGCGGGGCATTCTCGGTCAGCGCGGGAGCGGGCTTGGGCTTCTCGGGGCGCTTTCTGATCGGCGCCTCTTCACCACGCAGCGCCGACTTCAGGTCGCGGATCGCGCCGCCGATCTGCTCGTCGCCCTCGATCTGCTGCTGGAGCGCGCGCGACTGCTTCTTGATGTCGCGAATGCCCTTGCTGATCTTCTTCGCGGCATCGGGCAGCTTGTCCGGCCCCAGGAACAGGAGCGCGACGATCAAGATCACGATGATCTCGCTGCCGCCCATGCCAAACATCGGATCGGCAGCATACCACCTTCAGAATTCGCGGCTGCTCCGGCCGAAATCCGTCGGAGAAGTTCCTGGCGTCCCGGCGGTCTCCGTCGGCGCGGACCCGGCCTTGAACCACAGCGCGAGCCCCGGTGCGCCCGGCGCCGCGAGGAGGCCGGTCTCGCGGTCGATCGACACGCGCTCCATCCCCTCGGGCGGTGAACCCGGTACGGGAACGGTGGGGCGATTCGCCTCTGCCGTGCGGATGGCGCGCATCCACATGGGGAGCGCGGCGCGGCGCCCGTCGCCCCCGGACCCGAGCTTGTGCGCCGGATCGTCGAAACCGAGCCACACGACGGCCAGCACGCGACCGGTGAAGCCGACGAACCACGCGTCCGTGTTGTCGTTCGTCGTGCCGGTCTTACCCCCGGCGGGGCGGTCGAGCGCGTTCGCGGCGGTCGCGGTCCCGCGCGAGACCACGGCGGCGAGCATGTCCTGCAGCTGGAACGCGACGGCTTCGTCGATCAAGCGCCCGCCCGCGGCGCCGACTCGCACATCGGGATCCGCGCCGGCGAGCGCCGCGATGCGATCGAAGCGTCGCGCGGGATCGAGCCACGGATCCTCGGGCACCGCGGCATCGAACAGCACGTCCTCGCCGCGTCGCACGCGCACCGCGAACCGCGGCACGACCGCCCAGCCGCGACGCGCGATCACCGCGTACGCACGCGCGAGCTCGATCGGCTTCACGCACGACGCGCCGAGCGCCATCGGCCGCACCTCGGCCAGCTCGCTGGTGATGCCCAGCCGCTTCGCGAGTCGGATCACGGGCTCGGGCCCCACGCGATCGAACACGTCGATCGCCGGTGCGTTGAGCGACGCCGCGAGCGCGTCCTGTGCCAGCACGACGCCGCGAAACCGGCCGCCCGACTTCGGCTTCCAGTGGACGTTGGTGACCTCGTCGTACTCCGCGATCGGCGCATCGCGCAGCGCGGTCCCCGGCGTGATCGCGCCCGTCTCGAGCGCGGCGCCATACACGAGCGGCTTCCACGCCGATCCCGGCTGCCGGCACGACTGCAGCGCGCGGTCGAAGTGGTCTTTGACCGCTCCGGGCGCGTCCGACCGTCCACCGACGAGCGCCTCGACGTAGCCCGTGCGGTGGTCCCACACGAGCGTCGCGATCTGCGCGTCGCCGAACGTCGCCGCGTGCGCGTCGGCCTCGTGCTGCAGCTGCGTGCCCTCGGCGACGTTCGCCGCGGTGTCGATCACGAGGCCGCCGTTATCGAGCTCCGCGGGCAGCGCCTCCGCGATGAAGCGCCGCACCTGCTCCGCGTACCACGGCACGCGCGTGCCGTAGCTCGGCACCGGCCGCGCGATCGCGATCGGTCGCGCGCTCTCCTTGTCGCGGGTCGCGTCGTCGATGATCCGCGCGCGCACCATGCGCGCGAGCACCTCGTCGCGCCGCGCCTTCGCCCGCGCAGGATTCTTGAACGGATCGATCGCGGACGGCGCCTGGATCAACCCCGCGAGCAGCGCGGCCTCGGCCAGGTCGATTTCTCCGATGTTCTTGTCGAAGTACGCTCTGGCGCCCTCCACCACGCCGTAAGCGCCCTGTCCCAGATACACGAAGTTCAGATACGTCTCGAGGATCTCGCGCTTGGTCCACCGCCGCTCGATGTTGCGGGCGAGCAGCGCCTCGCGTGTCTTGCGCCGGAAGCTCTGCTCGGTCCCGATCTCGATCGGAAGCAGGTTCCTCGCGAGCTGCTGCGTGATCGTCGACGCGCCTTGTCTCGGCCCGCCTTCATAGCGCACGCGGAGCGCGCGCAAGATCGCCTGCACGTCGTAGCCCTTGTGGGAGAAGAACCGCACGTCCTCCGCCGCGAGGACGGCTTGCACCAGGACGAGCGGCATCTGGTCGAGCGTGCCGAGCACGCGGTGACCGACGACGCCCTGATCCGTGAATGGCTGCTCGACGAGATGCGATCCGTCGGCGGCGAGGATCAGCGAGGTCTGCGGGGCGTTCGCGCGCCACTCGGCGAGATCGGGAACGTCTGGCAGGTCCTTGGCCCATCGCCGGAGTGTGGTCGCGCCGATCAATGCGACGACGATCGGCGCTGCGATGACGAGCCAGAGAACCAGCAACACGGGTGCGCGCCACCACCAGCCGCTGTGTCGGCGGTTGTTGATGCGAACGCGAGTCCTCATCGGATCACCCTCGCGCGATCGGAAGGCACCGGCGCGGTTGATTCCGCGGCCGGGGTCATCGCGCGAAGAGCGCCATCTGTTGCGGTGGACCGATCACGCGGGCGTGCGGGCCGATCGCCGCGACGATCGCCTCGGCGCAGGCGCCGGTGACGAACACGTGTCGCGCATTGGCCGCTTCGATCCACGTCAGCAATTGTGCGCGATCGGCGGCGGTTGCCCACGCAAACGCTGCGTCGTAACCGTCGCCGCTCTCGATCGCGCGCCCGGAGACGAGCGCCGTCGCGAAGCTCGGCGCGCCGAGCTCGGCCTTCGCGCCGGTCGTGTTCGCGCCAGTCATCTTCGTGCCGGACGCCTTCGCCCCGCTGCCCTTGGTCGCGTCCGCGCGCATCGCCCTCGCGAGGCCGGCGTGATCGCTGTCGGGCCACACGATGGCGCGAGGTTCCTTGCCGATGCCGCCGATCGCGTCGAGCTTCACGCGCGTGGCGGCCTCGCGGATCGCGCGATGCGCGGACACCGCGACGCCGCGCCCGTGCAGCGCGCGCGCGACCTCGAGCCCGTCGAGCACGCCGTCGACGAACAGCACGGGGCGGCGGTTCGCGGCGAGCTGCGCGGTGGTCCACGCGGCCGTCTCGTCGATCACGCGGGCGAGCGGCGGAAACACGTGGTGCTTCTCGCCGAACGGCGCGCCGACGACGAGCGCATCGCACGCGCGCACCTCCGCCGCATCGCCGGCGCCGCCGGAGACGGTGCGCACCGTGTTCGCGTACAGCACCGTGCGTCCCGCGATGTCCGCGAACAGCGCGGCGGCGCCCAGCCCGCGCCCCGACGGGATCAGCTCGAGGCGCACCGTGCCGAGCGTGAAGCGCTGGCGCAGCGGGACGCCGAGGTGGCCATCGCCGCCTCCCAGGAGCGCGAGCGTCGTCGGCGTCGCGATCAGCTGGCCGTGTCCGGTGCGAGGAACTTGCTCGACCGACGACACGAACGAGATGTCCTGGCGCCGGCGCGCGTCGCACCAGATCGGCGTGCCGGTGAGGTGAACGCCATCGCGCCACACCACCGGTGCAATCGGTATCGCTCGAGCCGCGCGGCGCGCCACGGCTCACCATAGCAAACCCACACACGATCTCGCCGAGCGAGGGCGACTTGCGAAGGCGACGTGCTCGCGCCGCGAGCGGCGACTTGCTCGCGCGCCGAGCTATTCGCCGGGGCTCGTGGTGAGCCGGCCGTCGGTGAGCTGCGCTTCGAGGTCCTTCACGATCTCGGTGAGCTCGCCTTTTTGCTTCTCGTCGAGATCGAACACGATGCCCATGCCGGGCGTCTCGTCCTCCCCGGTGGGGATCGTGTGCGAGACCTTGCCGACCACGGAGAGCGGCTGTGACTTGCCCGGGACCGCGATCAGCATGTGGACCTGCGAGGTCTCGGGGAGCGGCTTGTCCGTGAACAGGAACACGCCCTCCTCGTTGATGTCCTTCGTGAACGTGTTCGCGGGGCCTTCGATCGCGCCGTACGTGACCTGCAGCTTGATCGGCAGCCGGCGCTTCTCGCGCAGGTTCAAGAGCCCGCCGCGAACGAAGCCGTTCAGGTAGTTGATCTTGTCGCGCTCGGAGCCGCCCAGCGCCACGATGACGCCCTTCGGATCATCCTTGTGGCCGACGATGCTGCCCTTGAGCGAGACGAGCCAGCCGCCGACGTCGAGATCGATGCGGAGCGTCGCGCCCTGATCGAGCTTCTGATCCGTTGGAACGAAGACCGTCCAGTCGCGCGGATCGAAGATCTTGATCCACTCGGACTGGCTCGTCAGCCGAAGCTCCAGCCGTGATCCCACGGCTCATCGTAAACCAGGAGCGGCCCGCGTGCGCGGTGCCTAGTGAATCAGCACGCGCAGCGTCAGCGGCTTGCCGGCGCGAAGCACCTGAATGTTCGCGGCGCGCGTCGCAGATGCACGCACGTACAGGTCGGCGGCGTCGTCGATCGAGCGCAGTGGCTGGTTGTCGACGGCGGTGACGACATCGCCGGAGCGCAGGCCCGCCTTCGCGAACACCGAGCCGTCGGCCACGACGTCGAGGCGCGCGCCTTGCGCCGTGAAGGTGCCGCGGACCAGGTTCGTCAGCTTCCCGAAGTCAGCGAGGGCAACGTTGAGCTCGCTGCGCGAGAGCACCGTCGGCGTGATCACCGGCGCGGCGGGGGCCGCCTCGGCGTACGGGTCGGTCGGTGTCTCGGCGGCGGAGACGGGCGAGGGCGAGGGCGAGGGCGCCATCCACGACGGGTCGGCCTTGTACTTCACCTGCGGCGCCAGGCCCGCATCGACGATCGGCGCGGCGGGACCGGCATCGATCGCGTCGTCGTACGGATCGGCGGGGCCCTCGGCGACGCGAACACCGCCTTCCCCGGCGACGATCGGCGCGGGCGCGGAGACCTCACGAACTTTCGGGTCGGCGTACGGATCGAGCGGGGCGCTGCCCGCGTCGGTCGCATCCGCATACGGATCGACGAGGTCGCCAGCCGGAGCCTTCGGGGCCGGCAGCGCCCGCTCCTCGCGCAGCGACCGCTTCGTCGAGGTCGCTTGCTCGGGAGCGCTCAGCACCAGCTCCCTGCCGCCCGCGGACAGCGTGACCTCGTCCTCGTCGATCGTGTCGACGGTGAAGCCAGCGATCGTGGTCCCGACCTCGGCCAGGACATGGGTGCCGCGGTTCTTGTCGTACAGCAGGGCCTGGTTGCTCTCCGGCAGGATTCGAACAACCCGCAGACCGGGCTTCGACCTCGGGGCGATGCTCGCCGCGGGGACCGGTTCCGGCTGGGGTTCCGGGGCCTTGGCCTCGTCGGCGAGTGCGATCGAACCGGAGAGGGTCAGTGCCAGAAGGCCGACGACGAGACGCATGAGGGGCGAATCGTGCAATCAACGATCCGTCGTCCAGCCCGCCCGAAACGGCTCAAGTCGCGGAAGTTACTCCGCCAATCCTTGCCGCTGTGAATGCGGAGCTACACCTACCGAGCTGCAGCTACCCGGGCCGGCGCTCAGGCCTTCTTCGAGTCCTTGTCGAGCTCGGCGAGGTCGAGGTCCTCGAGCTCCTTCAAGTCCTCGGCGGTCAGGCCGCTCATCCCGGTGATGTCGACCGGCGCGGACTTGTCTTCCTTCGCATGGCCCACGCCCGCGCCGAGCTGCTTGGCGCTGTCGCCCTTCGGCGCTTCGAGCAGGCCCATCTTCGCCTTGAGCTCGTTGAGCGAGTCGTCCTCGCTGCCGCCACCGGCCTCGAGGGCGTGGAACTTCGACTCGAGCGAATCACCGGACAGCTCGCCCGCGAGCTCGGCGCCGGCTTCGGCCTCGGCCTCCATGAGCTGGATGCGCTCGGCCATGCGATCGAACGTGTCGAACGCGCTGGTGTCGCCGAGGCCCTGCATCGTGTTCGCGATCTGCTGCTGCGCTTCCGCGCGCTTCTTGCGAGCGATGAGGATGTTCTTCTTCCGCTTCGCTTCCTCGATCTTGTTGTTCAGGAGGCGCAGCGCGTCCTTGAGCTTCTCGACGGCCTGCTTCTGCGAGATCCACTGCTGCTGGAACTGCGTCGCGATCGTCTCGTGCTCCTGCTTTCGCGCGAGCGCTTGACGAGCGAGGTTGTCGTCGCCGGCGCGCACGGCCACCATCGCCTTGCGCTCCCACTCCTTCGACTTGTCGGTCTCCGCCGTGTACTGCTTCTGCAGCTTCTTCTCGTCGGCGATCGCGACCGCGACGGCTTTCTTTGCCTCGACGAGCTGCTGCTGCATCTCGAGGAGGACCTGGGACAGCATCTTCTCCGGATCTTCAGCCTTCGTGATGAGGTCGTTGATGTTCGACTTGATCAGCGTCCCGAGTCTCGAAAAGATGCCCATGGCTTCTATCGAGCGTACGGGATCAATGGTGTCGTTGCAACGCTCGCACCCGACGTGCTACGCGTCCTTTCTCCGTCGCAAAGCTTAGATCGATGAGCGACACACGCAGGCTCCCGCGCCACGTCGGGATCATCATGGACGGCAACGGCCGGTGGGCCGAGACCCAAGGTCGACCGCGCCTCGATGGTCACCGCGCCGGCGCCGATTCCGTCCGCGACATCACACGGGCGTCGCGCCAGCTGGGAATAGAAGCGCTGACCCTGTTCGCGTTCAGCTCCCAGAACTGGTCCCGCCCGGCCGAGGAGGTCGCGGGACTCATGCAGCTCCTTCGCGAGTTCCTCCTCGACGAACGCGCCGAGATCCTCGACAACCAGATCCGCCTCGAGGCGATCGGCGACGTCGAGAAGCTCCCCCCGATGGTCAAGGACCCCCTGGACGAGCTCCGGGCCGCCAGCGCCGCCAACCACGGAATGACGCTCACCCTCGCCCTGTCGTACGGCGGGCGCGAGTCGATCGTGCGCGCGGTTCGCGAGATCGCGAAGGACGTCGTCGCGGGCAACGTTCGCCCCGAAGACCTCGACGTCGATCGCTTCACCGGCTACCTGCCGACCGCGGGGATGCCGCCGGTCGATCTGTTGATCCGCACGAGCGGCGAGATGCGCATCTCGAACTTCATGCTGTGGGAGATCGCGTACGCGGAGCTCGTGTTCGTCGACGTGCTGTGGCCCGAGTTTCGCCGCGAGCACCTCTATCAGTGCCTCGAGACCTACGCGGGCCGCGAGCGCCGCTTCGGTTTGACGTCGGCACAGCTCGCAACGGACGTGGATCCGACCTAAGACTCCGCCGTGGCTCTCGGAAACCTCGCTCAGCGCTTCTTGGTCGCGGTCGTCGCGGTCCCGATCCTGCTCGGCATCCTGTACGTCCAGCGGCCCGAGCCGACGTGGGCGCTGATCTTCATCGCGTCCCTCATCGCGATGCACGAGTTCTTCGCGATGACACTACCCGCGGAGGACCGCAAGGCCGCCGTCGTGCTCGGCGGGCTCGCGTGCCTCGTCTTCTACTGGCTCGATCCGATGACGCTCGCGATCTACGCGAAGCATCTCCCGAGCTCGTTTCGCGGCTTCGTGATCAGCGGCAGCACCGTCGCGCTGCTGTTCGCGGTCGTCGTGCCGATGCTGTACTACCTGTTCAAGTTCCGCGACATCCCGAGCGTCGCGGCGCGCACCACCGCAACGGTGATGGGCATCGTCTACGCGGGCTTCCTGACGACGTTCCTCGCCAAGCTCAAGGTGCTCGAGCTCACCGGCGTCACGCCGCCCGGGCGTGGCTACCTCGTGCTGATCGTCCTGCTCGTCGCGTGGCTCGCCGACACCGGCGGCTACTTCGCGGGGCGCTTCCTCGGCAAGGCGAAGCTCTACGAGGCGGTCTCGCCGAAGAAGACGTGGGCCGGCGCGTGGGGTGGGATCGCGGGATCGTTCGCCGGCGTCGCGCTCCTCAAGCTGTTCTTCGCCGACTACCTGTCGTGGGTCGACGTCGCGCTGCTCGCGATCCCCGGCGGCATGCTCGGCCAGATGGGTGACCTCGCCGAGTCGCTGATCAAGCGCTCGACGGGCGTGAAGGACTCGGGCGCGTTGTTGCCCGGCCACGGCGGCATCCTCGATCGCATCGACGCGGTGCTGTTCATCGCGCCGTACGTCTACGTCTACTTGACGCTTCGCTTCCCCACCGGCTTCTAGTCGTCCTCGTCGCAAGTGCCGCGCTTCGCGTAGCGCACGCCCGGACAGCTGCTCGATCCCGTCGTCGTCCGGCTATCGCACGTGCAGTACTGCACGACGTCCGCGGTGCACGCTCGCTTCTTGTCGACGCAGCGGCCGGGCTTGTCGTCGCTGCAGCCTTGCCCCTCGCACACCTTCGACGCGCACTCGGTCGCCGCCAGGCAGAACGCACCGACGGGACGGTTGTTGCCCGTCGCGCACGCGCCCTTGCTCGCGTAGCGCTGCTTCGGGCACGAGCCCGACGTCTTGAACGTCTTGCCATCGCATCCGCAGTACGCGCGCAGATCCTTCGTGCAACCGCGTTGCGCCGGCGCGCACGTCCCGGGCTGATCGTCGCCGCAGCCCTCGCCTTCGCACACGCCCGACGCGCAGTCCTCGCCCTTCAAGCACGACGCACCGTCGGCCGCGAGCGCGGGCGCTGCATCGATCGCGGGCGCCGCGTCGATCGGCGGCGTCTGCTCCACGGCGGCCGCATCGCTCGGTGCCGGCTCGACCGGGGTGGGCTCCACGGGCGTCGGCGTGGGCGGCTTGCTCGGGCTCGAGCACGCAACGAACAGGACCGCGAGCAGGGCGATTCGCATGTGCGCGATGCTAGCCGGTTCGCGGTCCCAGGTTCGGGTCCGAGGTGACCCGTCCCGCTGGTTCGACCGGGTCTCGTGCGACTCGACGGCGAGGCTAACCGTCCGAGGTTGCTGATGGGGACGTCTGGCCGGGTGGTTGCTCGAAGGAGGTCGCGATGACTCGCTTCGATCGAACGTGGGAGCCGCTGCTCGTTCTGGGGCTCGCGCTCCTGCTCCTGTTCGGTACGCGTTGTTGAGGCGCCTCCATTCTTTCATTGCAGGTGCGTGACAGGTCGATCTAACGTCCGCGCGACTTCGGAGGAGGGCCCGAATGATCGCGACGCGCATTCCATTGCTCGTATTGCTCGGTGGTTTGATCGCATGCGGCCCGCCTCCCGCGGGACAAGGCGGTGGCGATGACACCGGAGGCGTCGACGGTGGCGGCACACCCGACGGCGATCAGGTGTTCCCGCAAGTCGACGGCGGCAGTGGCTGCACGAAGATCGACTTGCTCTTCGTCATCGATAACTCCGGCTCGATGGGCCAGGAGCAGACGAACCTGATCGCGAACTTCCCCACGTTCATCCAGGTGCTCGATCAATCGGGCCTCGACTATCGCGTCGCCGTGACGACGACGGCACGCAAGTACTCGTACACGATGGCGCCGTTCCCGTTCCCGATGGACACGGGCAACGGCGACGACGGTGCGATGCTGCAGCCGTCGAGCTGCATGATGACCAAGCGCTGGATCGACAAGAACGATCCGAATCCGGCGCAGACCTTCGCATGCGTCGCGAACGTCGGCACGAGCGGCAACTCCGACGAGATGCCGCTCGGCGCGATGCGTGATGCGTTCGAGGATCGCATGATGGACAACACCAACGCAGGCTTCCGTCGATCCGACGCGCTGCTCGGCGTCGTGTTCCTCACGGACGAAGAGGACTGCTCGTACGAGCAATCGGTCTCGTTCTCGATCGGCCAGACGCTGTGCGACTCGCAGATGGAGCCCGCGCAGAACTACGTCACCTTCCTCGACAACTACACGGGCCATCGCTCGCGCTGGGCGGCCGCCGCGATCGCGGGCATGGGACCCGGCACGTGCAGCTCGACGTTCGGCAACGCAGAGGAGGCGACGCGGCTCAAGGAATTCGTGCAGGGCGCCGGAGCGCAGGCGCGCATGTCGTCGATCTGTGACGGCGACCTCTCCGTCAGCCTCCAGCAGACGCTCGCGCTGTTCCAGTCCGCGTGCGGTGGCGTGATCTTCTAGTCCGTTGTAAGACTCGCCGACTCCATGTCCGGCATTCATTTCGAGGCGATCGAGAATGACGGCGTTCGCTTCGCGGAGGTGATCTGGGCGAACAGCACCGTCGAGAAGACGCGCTTCCTGTCGCCGGACCAGTGTTCGATGCAGTTCGGCCTGCTCGCCCACGAAGCGGGATTCGTGGAGCCGGCGCACTATCACAAGCCCATCGAGCGCAAGATCACGAACCTCGCGCAGATGTTCGTCGTCCAGAAGGGCAAGGTAGCGATCGACTTCTTCACCTCCGAGGGCAAGAAGTTTCGAGAAGTCGTCCTGAACGTCGGTGATGCGATCCTCCTCCTCGATGGCGCGCATTCCGTGCGCGTACTCGAGGACATGCAGTGCGTGAGCGTGAAGCAGGGACCGTTCCTCGGCGCCGAGAACGACAAGATCGAGATCAAGGTCTCCTGATGATCCCCGTCTTCGAACCGGAGATCGGCGAAGACGAGATCGAGCTCGTCGTCGATGCGCTTCGCAAGGGCGAGATCTCCGGGTCGTTCGGTGGCTACATCCCCAGGTTCGAGGAAGAGTTCGCGCGGTTCTGCGGAGCCAAGCACGGGGTCGCCGTGACCAGCGGCACGACGGCCCTCGAGATCGCAGTGGCAGCGGCGGGCGTCGGCGCCGGCGACGAAGTGTTGATCTCGGCGTGCACCAATATCGCGACGGCTCTCGCCGTGTTCCGCAACAACGCGATCTCGGTGCCGGTCGATTCCGAGCCCGAGACGTGGAACCTGGATCTCGATCGGATCGAGTCGCTGATCACGCCGCGCACGAAGGCGATCATCCCTGTTCACATCTACGGCCACCCGGTCGACATGGACCGCCTCGGGCAGATCGCGAAGAAGCACGGGCTCGTCGTCATCGAGGACGCCGCGGAAGCGCACGGTGCCGAGGTCCGCGGCAAGCGTGTCGGCGGTCTGAGTGACATGGGTTGCTTCAGCTTCTATGCGAACAAGATCATCACGACCGGCGAGGGCGGGATGGTCACCACGAACGACGACGCGCTCGCGAAGAAGCTGCGTCTTCTACGCAACCTCGCGTTCGGTCAACCCCGCTTCCACCACGAGATCGCCGGCTACAACTTCCGCATGACGGGTATGCAGGCTGCACTCGGTGTCGCGCAGCTCAAGAAGATCGATCGCTTCATCGAGGACCGCCGTCGCATCGCTCGCACGTACAACGAGCACCTCGCTGGAATCACCGAACTACAGCTCCCGGTCGAGCTTCCGTGGGCGAAGAACGTCTATTGGATGTACGCCGTCGTGTTTCGTCCATCGGGATCACAACGCCGCGACGAGATGCTCGACTTCCTTCGCAAGGAAGGCATCGACACCCGCACCATGTTCTGTCCCATGAACATGCAGCCGTTCCTGAAGACTCAGCCCGGGTTTCGCGAGATCGCGTGTCCGCTCGCCGAGAACTTGTGGGCGAACGGGTTCTACCTGCCGTCATCGTCGACGGTGACCGAGGCGGATGTCATCAAGATCGCCGGCGCCATCAAGCAGTACGTCGCCACGCACTGATGAAGATCGGTATCTACCTTCCGGACCTGGACCCGAAGAGTGGCGGTGCCTTCACGTTCGTCGAGACCGTCCTCGGCAGCGTCGGTGGGCACGCGAATGACTCCGTCGTCGTGTTCCACTACGGAAGCTCGAAGGAGCTCGTCGCGAAGTTCGGAAGCGACAAGGTAACGTTTCGCTCGTTAGCTGTGACCCGTGCAGGCAGGCTCGCCAAGAAGGCGTTCTTCAGCCAGGTCACGGCGCGGTTGCAAGGTCCTCTGTTCCTCGCCTCGACCGCACTCGAGCGTGAGATCCCGCATGTTCCGGCGAGCCCGCTCGATCGCGCAGCTCATCAACTCGGCATCGATCTGATGTGGTTTCCCACTCCACACAGCGAGCAGACCGACGTTCCGTACGTGATCACGATCTGGGACCTCGAGCACCGTCTACAGCCCTACTTCCCCGAGCTAGGTACTCGCGCCGAGTTCACGCGCCGCGAGCGGATGTTCGGCGAAGTGCTCCGCCGCGCCACGTACGTCGTGACCGGAACGAACGTCGGACGCGACGAGATCGTGCGCTTCTACAACGTGGAGCCTGCGCGCATCCGCTTGCTGCCGCACCCGACGCCCAGCTTCGCGCTCGAGACAGCGGATCCGTCGCCCACACTGTCGTTGCCCGTCCGCTCACCGTTCGTGGTGTACCCGGCGCAGTTCTGGGCGCACAAGAATCACGTCGGCTTGCTGCGCGGCGTCGCGGAGCTCGCCCGCCGAGGCGTCGTCGTCGATTGCGCGCTCGTCGGTAGTGACAAGGGCAATCAGGGGTACGTGCGCGAACGCGCCGCGGAGCTGGGCATCGCGGATCGCGTGCGCTTCCTCGGCTTCGTGTCGCGCGAGGAGCTGATCGCGCTCTATCGCAACGCCGTCGCGCTCGTGTACACGTCGCAGTGCGGCCCGGAGAACCTGCCTCCACTCGAAGCGATGGCGCTCGGCTGCCCGGTGATCGCGACGGACATCGCCGGCGCACGAGAACAGCTCGGCGATGCCGCGTTGCTCGTCGACACGCTCGATGCCAGCACGCTCGCCGATGCGATCCATCGCGTGATGACGAATGCCCCGCAACGCGAGGAGCTGATCCGCAAGGGTAGGGCCCGGGCATCGCGCTACACGGAGCGCGAGTTCGGCCGGGATCTCGGCGCCATCCTCGATGACTTCCGCCGGAGGCACGACCTCTGGCGCTAGAAGCTCAGGGCCGTGCCTTGGTGCAGATGAACCACTTTCCGACGGAGATACGGTCGTTCCACTTCGAGTCGAGGACCTGCACGTCCTGGTAGGCAGTCCGGTACTTCTCTAGCCACCACTCCACCGAGTTGTTGTGGAAGCTCTGTAGACCCTTCATCCAACCCTCGTCCTTGTTGCGACGAGACACCGGGATCTGGTGGAACGATCCGTAGCGCGTGATGCGGTGTGCTTCGCGAATGAAGTCGACCACGCCTTCTTCGGTGAAGTGCTCGAGCGAGCCGATCGAGTAGCTGTAGTCGAACGCATCGTCGGAGTACGTCGTCTTCGTCGCGTCCTCCACCCGCAGGCGGTCCTTGGAGATGCCGCGGTCGACGGCCTTCTGGATCAAGAAGTCGGAGATGTCGAAGCCGTGCACTTCGATCGCCGGGTATCGCTCGAGGAGCTGCATCACCTTGCCGGTGCCGCACGCGATGTCCAGCACCGTGCCGCGCGCGTTCATCAGCAGCATCTGGATCTCGTCCCACGCGTTCCCGTTGCCCCACGTCTCGAGCAACGCGGCCATCTTGGGATCCCAGTAGATGTCCAGCGCCTGCTTGTCCGGCGAATCGCCGCCGATCGGTCGGCCCAGCAGTCGCTCGACGACAGCCTTGGCGACCGGCGGCATGTTGCGAAGGGCAGACGCATCGAGGAGGCGTCCCACGCGCTCGCGCGCGAATTCGAGTCCAGGCACGTACACCATTACTTGTCCTTCAGCGAGCGCACGACGCGCGCCGGGTTTCCGGTCGCGAGCACGTACGGCGGAATGTCCTTCGTCACGACGCTGCCGGCACCGATGATCGCACCCTCGCCGATCGAGACGCCTTTGAGCACCGCGACGTTGAAGTTGATCCACGCGTGGTCGCCGATCACGACCGGCGCGGTCCGGATCGAGCCTTTCTCGAACGCGCGGCCTTCGACGACCGTGCGCTGGTAGTGCTCGGCTCGCTCCTCGGCATCCATCTGATGAGAGTTGGTGTCGGTGATCGTGACGTTGTGCGCGACGAAGACATGATCGCCGATACGCAGCGACTCCCCCGACCACAATCGCGAACCCATGCCGATGTACGACGAGCTCCCGATTTCGATCTCGCCGCCGTAGTCGTGCAGCATCAGCTCGCCGTCGATCAGTGTCTTCGCACCGACTCGGATGGCCGCACGGCCGCGTGGATTGAGCACCCGCGCGGTCGGGCCAAACCGCACACCTTCACCTGTCGCCGTGATCTGGCGAAAGCAACGCTCTTGCGTCTGCTTGAGCAAGGCCCACTCGAGCACCATCGGCACTCGCGCGGCGCGCAGGACTTTCCACACCAGCTCTTTCAACTCGCAGGGTCATATCCCATGTGGGCCCCGTCGACAATCGGGCACTAGTACGGCGAGAAGCACAGCTTGGCGTGATTCTCGTCGAGCCACTTGATGCGCGTGACGACCTCGGCCGGGGCCTTCGCGTCGTTGACCATGGTCGACAACACGTCACGAACGCGATCGATGCCGTTCGTGTTGTCGCAGCTCGTGAGCTTCAGAGCCGCCTCGCTGGCGAGCAACGCGAACGTGTAGGCCTCTGGTTTCGGGCGTGCGTTCAGCGCCGGATAGATCACCTGCCACCACGCATTGGGCGCCGCGCGGTACGTGCCCGTCGGCCACGCGTGGTGGGCCGCGAGCAAGTGCGCGTCGAGCTCCGAGACGCCGCGCAGCTTGTACCAGGCCGCGCAGTTGCCCTTCACGAGCCAGCACGAGAGCTGCGCATCGAGCTCCTGACACTGTGGATCCGCGCCGAGCTTCGCGCCGAACAAGAGCGGCGTCGGATCGTCGACGAAGCCCGGAACCGGCCGCGCCTTGGAGAACGCGCTCTGCGAGGTGCGGTACGTCTCGGGGTCGAGCAGCACGCGGCGGGTCAGTCGCTGGCACGTCTTCGAGGGCGACGTGCCCGGGTCGTTCGCGAGCGCGAGCTCGTTGATCTCGATCGCACCGCCGAGCTTTCCGACCTCGACATACGTGGCCGCGAGGCGATCGAGCACGTCCATCTCGCTCGCGAGCCCGAACTTGGCGACGAGCTCGCGCGCGCTGTTGGGATCGTGGCTGACCAGGACGTTGCTCAGATCCGCGCGCACGGCCGTCGCGAGGCCAGGCACGACCGTGCTGCGCAGCTTCATCAGCGTCTCGATCGCGGACGGATAGTCGTACACGCTGGCGAAGCACCACGCGCGCAGGTACAGGAGCTGGTCGCGCAGCTTCGGGATCGTGCGGCGATGCGCGCCGATCTTGCAGAGCTCGAGCCAGTCGAGCCCGGGCTCCGCGAGGACCTTCGCGACGTCGTACTGCGGCGCGAGCTCGGGGTGATCGGACAGGGCGAGCGGCCATCGAAGCTCGTGCGTCGGATCGGGCTCGACGATCGCGACGTCGATGTGGAGCGCGGGCGCTTGCACCACGAGCTCGGGGCGCTCGCGCGGCGGGACGTACGTCGACACGTCGCCCCGTCGCTTGGGCTTCGGATCGCGCATGCGCTCGGGCGGAGCCGTCGCGCACGCCCCGAGGATCGAGGAGAGTCCGAGCACCAACGCCACCGCCACGAGCAGCTTCACGCAGCCATCCTAGCGCCGGAGCCCGCGCTCGTTGTCACGTTTTTCTCGTCGGTGCAGGGTAGGATGCGGGCGCCGTGAGCACGCTGTCCCGCCTGGCGATCGTGCTTGCACTCGGTGGTTGCTACGACGGACGCGCCCTCCAAAGCGACGCCCCCGTCGAGGCGGACGCGCGTGATCGCGGAGCCGTGCGCGTGAAGGTCACCGGGTTCATCGAGAAGGCGGGGCTGCGCGTGTACTTCCAGGACCGCGACTCCACGCTGTCGCTCGCGACGCAGACGGATGCTAACGGCGAGGTGACGGGGCGGGTAGGGCCGGACGGGTTCGTCACGCTGGTCTGGGGACAGGACTTCGCGCTGTCGATGTGGACGTACACGGGCGTGCAACCCGGCGACGAGCTCGAGTTCTACGACCCCGACGTCGTTCACGTCCCGACGCCGATGGACAGCCTCAGCGTGTTCGCGCCCGACGCCGGCGAGCCGCCATTCATCCTGCGCTCGTCGTGTGGCGGTGCGCATCAGATCTTCGACGCGTTGCCGGTCGCGGTTGTGGTGTCGCTGTGCGGACCGCGTGCGGACTACATGCTCGAGAAGGGGCAGTTCTATCGGTACGAGCGAGATGTCGATCTCACCGCATCGCAGCGACGCGTCGACTTCGATGGCGAGCTCGCCGAGTACGCGTTGTCGACGGTGACGGTCACCGGCGTCACCGGCCAGTTCGGCGTGGTCTCGCAGGCGCTGCTCGGGCGGGACTTCCCGCTCGTGACGACGACGAGCGCGGCGAGCACGATCGACGGCGAGGTGCGCGTCAACCTCGGGTTGCCGCTTCCCGCCGGCGCGACGATGCTGACCGAGATCGACCTCGAGGGCGCGACGACTCACAACATCGTCGACTGGCGTCCCGCGCAGACCAGCCTCGAGGTCGCGTACGGCGACGTCACGCTCGCGGATGCGATCGAGCCTCCGCGCTTCGACGCGTCGACGCACACGATCGCGTGGAGCGAGGGGCCTGGCACGCACGGTGACCTGGTGCGCGCGACGCTGTTCTGGCTCGATAGCGAGCACGCGCGCAATCGCAACTGGACCGTGATCGGTCCGCGCGGCGAGGAGGCAGCGTTGCGCCTGCCGGTGCTGCCACAGCCGGATCTCGTGCCCGTCGTCGAGACCCCGCAGACGATGGAGTCGTTCCTCGTCGGCGATCAGCTCGGGTGGTATCGCCAGCACCTGCACGGGCGATGGCTCCCGCAGGGGAACGTGTGGCCGGCGCGAGGAGCGTCGGGCCGCATCTACTGGCAGTCGCTCTAGACCGCGATCTGCTCGAGGAACGTGCGCGCGTGAACGGCCCAGTCGCTGCCGACATCGGTGTCGAGCTGCAGGTAGCGCTCGAGGTACTCCTTGGCCTGGGTCGTGCCGCCGACCTGCGCGAGCATGATGCCGAGGTTGTAGTGCGCGTCGGCGAACGCGGGCGCCGCGGCGCACACCTTGCGTAGCTCGGCGATCGCGAGGTCGGTCTCGCCGAGGTCCTCGAGGAGGTTGGCGAGGTTGTAGCGAGCCTCGGGCTGCGCGGGATCGTGCTCGAGTGCGCGGTCGTAGAGCTTGCGCGCCTCCTCGAGCTCGCCCTGGCGATAGACGAGGTTGCCGAGGTTCGTCATCGCGGCGGCCATCGCGGGCTCGACGTCGAGCGCCTGGCGGAACAGGTGCTCCGCGGTTTCGGTGTCGCCGCGATCCTCGGCGGCGCACGCCTCGATGAACAAGCGATACGCGGTGACACCCGCATTGGCCTCGGTGACCGAATCCTCGACGGGCTGCGGCGTTCCATCGCCCGCGATCGCGATACGACCGGACCTGTCCACATCGTTCGGGTCGACGCGGGGCATCGCGAGCACCGACGCGACATGCTCGCCGAACGACGGCACCGTGAACGCCATCACGACCTGTCCGCCGATCGGCTGGAACGCGACGTCGTCGGCGAGCGCCACGATCGTCTCGCCATCGCAGCACACGCGGAGCTTCGTCGTCGGGTGCGTGTCTTCGGGTAGCGCCTTCTTCAACGCCTCGACGTTCTTGCGGGCGCGCTGCAGTGGCATGCCCGTCGCGAGCAGATCCTTCGCGGCTTTCACTGCGAGGAGATCGCAGAACGTGTAGTAGAAGCGGCCGCCCTTGCGGACCGTCGGACCGACGAAGCCCGTCTGCGTCCAGTAGCGCAGGCGCGACTCCTGGACCGCGAGGATGCGGGACACGTCACGGATCGAATACAGCTCCATCATGCGTTCCTCCGCGCTTCGATGTTGAGGCTCAAGTGCACTTCGGGTCCCTTCGCGCGACTCTCGACATCGACGTGCGGTGCGACGAGCTCGCTGCCCGCGTTGCGTCGTGCTTCCGCGATCGCGATGCGTCGTGCGCTCGCGCGGCACCGGTCGTCGGCGGCGTACAGGAACGCCACGCGCTGAGCGGTGGTCGAGTCCGGTGGATCGCTGATCTGCGAGGCCGTGCGCGCGAGATCCACCGTCATCATCGTCGAGCCCTCGTAGAGCTCGCCGACCAGCTCGCCCTCGGTCAGGATGCGCGCCGCATCGTGCAGCAGCTGCACGGCGACCGGTGCGAGGCGTACGGTGACCTCGCGTTCGAACAGCGAGACTCGGCGCGCCATCGCCATCGGTTTGCGGGGCGGTGCGGTGATCACGCGGACCTCGGGAGGCGCGACCGTCCTGCGCGAACGACGAGGATGACCCATGGCCGAAAATGGTACGTGCGACGTCGGTGAGGGCCAAGTTTCCTTACATGTGGGATACGGCGGCGTATGCTAGTCCGCAGAATGACGCGCGAAGCGATGCCCCGCTGGTTGGTCGCGGTCTTCGCGATCGCGGCGATCGTCATCGCGCTGCCCTTCGCGCCCTGGGTGATCCTCGGCGCGTGGCTCGGGCGTTGGGCCAAGCGACGCATCTACGGACCGGTGCTGCGCCTGATCGGCAACCGGCGTTCGCTGGCCGCCTCGCTCACCGTGGTGGTCCTGCTCCTCGTGTTCGTTCCGATCGCAGCGCTGCTCGCATCGCTCACCGTCGACGCGATCGCGCTCGTGCAACAAGTGCTGGCGTCCGACACGGGGAAGTCGGTCCTCGAGCAGCTCGCCGGAGGTCCGAAGCCATCGACGGAGGTCACGCAGCACGCGATGACGTCGCCCGAAGGCATCGCGGATCTGATCCGCACGCAAGGTGAGCGCGCGTGGGCGATCGCGACGCAGGTCGCCGGCGCGACCGCTCACTTCGTCATCGGCGTGCTGATCCTCCTCACCGGCATCTTCGGGCTCATGCTCGAAGGCGACGCGTGGTACGCGTGGATCGAGAAGAACGCGCCGGTCGCGCCGTCGACGGTGCGCCGCCTCGCCGACGCGTTCGTGGAGACGGGGCGCGGCCTCGCCTACGGGATCGTCGGAGCGGGCGTGATCCAGGCGGCCGTCGCGACGATCGCGTTCGTGATCCTCGGAGTTCCATCGGCGCTCGCGCTCGGCATGCTGACGCTGATCTTCTCGGTGATCCCCGCGATCGGCACGGCGCTCGTGTGGGTGCCCGTGACGATCGGCCTCGCGCTCACCGATCGCACCGGCGCCGCGATCGCGCTCGGCGTCGTCGGCACGTTCGTCATCGGCACCGTCGACAACCTCGCGCGACCGTACCTTACCAGACGTGGCCACCTCGCCTTGCCGACCTACGTGGTGCTGATCGCAATGTTCGGCGGCGTCGAGCTCATCGGCGGCTGGGGCCTCGTCGTGGGACCGCTCGTGGTTCGTCTCGCGAAGGAGGCCATTGCCATCCGCGCCGAGCCAGTTTCGTGATACCTCCAAGGAGGTCGTGACTCTCGATGTGAAGCGCTATCCGATCCTCGTCGTCGATGACGAGCAGGACAACCTCGACGCCTTCCGATTCAACTTCCGGAAGACGTTCGACATCCTGACCGCCAACGGCGGCGCGGAGGCCCTCGAGATCCTCGCGCAGCGCGAGGTCGCGGTGATCGTCACCGATCAGCGCATGCCGAAGATGACCGGCGTCGAGTTGCTTCGCGAGGTGAAGCAGCGCCAGCCCGAAGCGGTCGGGATCATCCTGACGGCGTTCACCGACGTCGACGTGCTGATCGAAGCGATCAACCTCGGCCAGGTGTATCGCTACATCACGAAGCCGTGGGACGCGAAGGAGGTCCGCGGCGTCCTCCAGTACGCGATCGAGCGCTACGACCTCCAGCGCGAGAACAAGCGCCTCGCCGAGCAGCTCGCCGCGTACACGGGATATCTGAACTCGCAGATCCACGGCGAGTTCGACTTCGGCAACATCATCGGCGAGAGCGCGGCCCTGAACGAGGTGCTGTCCAAGGTGGAGCAGGTCGCACCCACGGGCTCGACGGTGCTGCTCCGCGGTGAGACCGGCACCGGCAAGGAGCTCGTCGCCCACGCGATCCACATCAACTCGCCGCGCGAGGAGAAGCCGTTCGTTCGCGTGAACTGCGCCGCGCTCGCACCGGGGATCCTCGAGAGCGAGCTGTTCGGCCACGAGAAGGGCAGCTTCACGGGCGCGATCTCGCGTCGCCCCGGCCGCTTCGAGCTCGCCGACGGCGGCACGCTGTTCCTCGACGAGTGCGGTGACCTCCCCATGGAGGTGCAGATCAAGCTGCTGCGCACGCTGCAGGAGCGCGAGTTCGAACGCGTCGGTGGCCACGAGACGATCAAGGTCGACGTCCGCGTCGTCAGCGCGACGAACCGCAACCTCGAGAAGATGATCGAGGACGGCGAGTTCCGCGAGGACCTCTACTACCGGCTCAACGTGTTCCCGATCAACCTCCCGCCGTTGCGCGACCGCCTCGAGGATCTCCCGATCCTCACGCAGCACTTCATCACGAAGTTCTCGCGCTCGATGGGCAGCTCGCCACAGCCGGCGTCGCCCGAGGCGCTCGCGAAGCTGCGCGAGTACAACTGGCCCGGCAACGTGCGCGAGCTCGAGAACATCATCGAGCGCGCGATGATCCTCGCGAAGGGGCAGCCGCTCGCGGCGCAGCACCTCGACTTCGGTCGTCGCGCGGCCTCCTCGCAGCAGAGCGGAGCGATTCCCGCCCTCGTCACGCCGGCCGCCGCGCCGGCGCCGTCCGTCACCGCGGGGGATGATGGCAAGAGCCTCGCCGAGCGCCTCCTCGACAGCGAGCGCAAGGAGATCATCGCCGCCGTCGAGAAGTCGCGGGGCAACATCGCGAGCGCGGCGCGCACGCTCGGCATCAACCGATCGACGCTGTACTACCGCCTGCGCAAGCACGGGCTCGAGCACCTCCTCCCGACCAAGGTCGCGGTCGGCGGCGACGAGCCTTCGCCCTCGGGCGGCGGTGGCGAGCCGCCGGCAGCCACGTAGTAGGTATACAGTCCCGGCGTGCGCTTCCTGTTCATCGTCGATCCGCTCGATCGGTTCGCTCTCCACGGGGACACCTCGTATGCGCTGATGCTCGAGACGGCGGCGCGCGGACACGAGGTGTGGACGTGCCAGCCGGAGCACCTCGGCCTCGTCGGCGACGACGCGATCGCCGACGCGGTCCCGACGACGGTCGTCGACGCCGAGACGGCGCGCGAGGCGTTCTCCACCGGCGCGACGAGCACGCATCGCCTCGGCGACTTCGACGTCGTGTTGATGCGCAAGGATCCGCCCGTCGACGTGAACTACCTGCACGCGACGTGGATCCTCGATCACGCGCGCGACAAGACGCTGCTCGTGAATGATCCGCGCGGGCTGCGCGAGCTCAACGAGCACCTCGCGGTGCTGCGCTTCCCGCACCTGACGCCGCCGACGATCGTCACGCGTTCCGCCGACAAGCTGCGCGCGTTCCAGGCGGAGCAGGGCGGCACGATCGTCGTGAAGCCCGTCGACGGATACGGCGGCCTCGGCATCTTCGTCGTACGCGACGGCGACATGAACGCCTCGTCGATCCTCGAGACGTCGACGGGTGCGGGCACGCGGTGGACGCTCGCGCAGAAGTACCTGCCCGACGCCGTCAACGGCGACAAGCGCATCATCCTCGTCGACGGCGAGCCCGTCGGCGCGGTGCTGCGCGTGCCGGCGAACGCCGAGGCGCGCGGCAACTTGCACGTCGGTGGCCGCGCCGTGAAGACGGACGTCGACGCGCGCGATCAGCAGATCATCGCGGAGATCGCACCGTTCTTGCGCTCGCACGGGCAGATCCTCGTCGGGCTCGACGTGATCGGCGGCATGCTGACGGAGATCAACATCACGTCGCCGACGGGTGTGCGCCACGCGTCGCGGCTCGACGAGCGTAACGTCGCGGCGCCGATCATCGACTGCTTCGAGCAGAAGGCGCGCGCGATCAAACGGTCATGAAGGTCCGGGTCGGGTTCGTACTGCGCGTGCTCGGCACGGTAGGCGGGCTCGCCTTCATCGCGACGCGCGTCAGCGTCGACGATCTGACCGGTGCGTTCCGCCGCGTCGGGATCCCCGCGTTCAGCATCGCGACCGCGCTCGTCGCGCTCAACGTGGTCGCGGCCGCGATCCGCTGGCGCGTGCTGATGGCCGCGTACGGCGCGTCGGCGATCCCTCGCTGGGGTCGCATCATGTTCCTGTACTTCGTCTCGTTCTTCTACAACAACTACCTTCCCGGCGCCGTCGCGGGAGATGTCGGGCGCGGCATCGTCACGCGCGAAGCGTTCGCCGACGAGGGCGCAGCGGGCTCGCTCGCGGTCGTGCTCGTCGAGCGCGCGCTCGGCTTGTTCGGGCTGTTCGCCTTGCTCGCGCTCGGCATCCTCGTCGTCGGTGATCGCATCGACACGAGCTCGCTGTGGCTGTGGACGCTGCTCGGCAGCGCCGGCTCGATCGCGCTCGTGATCGGCATCGCCATCGCGCGGCGCATCGCGCGGTTCATGCCGCGGATCTTGCGCCCGCACGCCGAGAAGCTGCCGGTGCTTCGCGACGCGCGGGCGTTCGCGTTCGCCGTCTCGCTGTCTGTCGTCACGCAGGTGTTGATCGCGGCCGCGGGCTGGGTGCTGCTCGCCGCGCTCTGGCCGATCGACTTCGCGAGCTCGCTCCTCGTCGTGCCGCTCGCCGCGGCCACCGCTTTCCTCCCGATCACCGTCGGCGGCGCCGGCGCACGCGAAGCGGTCTACATCGCGCTGTGCGGCACGCTGTTCGGCATGCCCGAGCACGACGCCGTCGTCGCGTCGCTCTCGCTGTGGTTCGCGCACCTGACCGTCGGCCTCGGTGCCGGCATCGCCCAGCTCGCCGCGCGCAAGAAGGAGCCGCCCGCATGAATCCGCGCGCGATCCTGAAGTCGATCGCCGAGCGACCCGGGCTGCAGATCGTGATCGCGGGCGCCGTCCTCGCGATCGCCTTCCCGGCGCGCTCGTCGGGCGCGATCGGCCTCACGATCATCGCGGGCGCGCTCGGCATCGCCGTCGCGCTCGGCTGGCCGAAGCTGCCCGAGGTGGTGCGCAAGCCACCCTCGGATCTCGCGACGCTGATCGTGATCACCGTCGTCATGGCCGCCGGCGTGAGCGCGTTCTGGGACACGCTCACGATCGCGCCCGACTGGCCGCTCGGCGATTGGGGCCCGCAGCACGCGGTGCTCGCGAACATCCAGCCATCGCTGCCGGGCCTCGACGTCCCCGTGTGGAACCACGCGCTGTCGACGGGCGACGCGCCGCTCGAGCTGTATCCATCGCTCGCGTACTACGTCACGGGCCACTTCGCCGCGCTGGTCGGTCTCGAGGGCGACCTCGCGTACGCGCTGATGATCGTCGCGGTCATCGTGCACATCCTGCTCGCCGTCGCGACCGCCGCGATCACGATGCAGGTCGCACCGAAGCCGATCGCCGTGATCATCGGCCTGGTCGCGCTCGTCGACAGCGGCGCGATCGCACACGGCGGCACGGTCGGCCTGTTCAAGTGGGCGCTGTTCCACTCCGCGATGTCGCTCGCCTTCGCCTCGTTCGCCGCGCTCGCGGTGATCGCGGCGGTTCGCCGACCGCGCCTTCGCCTCTCGATCGCGATCTGGATCCTCACCGCACTCGCGTGCATCGCCCACCCGGCCGGCCTGATCGCCGCGGCCTCGGCCATGCTCGCGCTCCTCGCGGTCGCGCTGCTCGCGTCCGACGTCCCGCCGCGCCGCGCGCTCGCGGCGATCGGTCACCTCGGCATCGGCGTCCTCCTCGGCGCCGCGATGTGGATGCCGCTCGCCGAGCGCATCCTCGAATACGGCCAGCACTTCCCGAACGCGATCCGCGCACCCGCGCGCCTCTTGCAGGACCTCCTCACCGCACCGTCGCCGGTCACCCACTACGCGCTCCTCGTGTACGCGGGCTTCCTCGGCATCGTCGCCGGCCTATGGTCGCGCAGAGCAGCGCCGGTGTTCGTCGCGACGAGCGCGCTCGTGCTCCTCCTCGGGATGTCCGACGTCGGCTACCTCGCGTTCGACCTCGCGCCCGGTCAGGGTGTCGCGCGCCTCGGTACCGAGCGCCTCGCACAGCTCGCGCGCCCGTTCATCGCGGCGTGCGGCGCGTACGGCATCGCCGCCGTCATCCGCGGCGCACGCGCCACCTGGCTCGGCGCGAACCCGCGCCAGCGCCTCGTCGCCGCCGCGCTCCTCGGCATCCTCAGCGGCGCGGTGATCCGCGTGTTCCCGACGCTGTGGTGGGACGCCTCCGCGCGCGCGCAAGCCGATGCCCGCAACTACGCCACCGATCCCGCGGGCCGGCGCCTCCTCACCGCGTGGGCGAACACGCAGATGAAGTCGATCACCCCATCGACCTGGGCGCGCGCCGTGTTCGAGACCGACACGCACGAGCACATGCACCTCACCGCCGAGACCGGACTGCCGACGTTCCACGACAGCTGGCTGCCGGATCTCCTCCTGCGCGAGCGCATCGAGGACCTCTCCGACGCGAGCCTGCGCCGCTTCAACGTGCGCTGGGTGATCGCGCAGAACAAGGCACCGCAGCACGGCGACCCCGCGACCGAGCGCGAGCTCGGCACGTACCGCATCCGCGAGGTCAAGGACTGGGACGGCAAGTTCGCGCGCATCGAGAAGGGCAGCGGCGACGTCCGCGTGCTTCGCCTCGATGATCGCGCCGTCGAGATCGAGGTCACGGGCACCACCGAGCCCGTCCTCGTCGCGCTCGGCACCGGCTTCTACCCGCGCTGGCGCGCCCACCACGCGAGCGGCGCGCCGGAGCCGGTCTACGCGATGCCGACGATCCCGGGAGGACGCCTGCACGTCGTCGCCGCGTGGGTCGCGCCCGGCAAGACCACGTTCACCGTCGACGGCCCGCTGCCCTCCGACGGCAAGGGCCGCGTGTGGACGATCCTCGCCGCGCTCTTCGCGATCGCCGCCACCGTCGGCTGGAGCGTCCGCCGCCTGCGCATCCGCGCTCTCCGCACGCTCGCGCGCCTCCGCGCCCGCGCGAAGCCGCTGACCGGCCGCGCCGTTCGCATCGCGGTCCCGCTCGCGCTCCTCGTCCTCGTCGTGCGCGGCTGCATCGAGAGCCGCGGCATCACGAAGAGCATCGAGGTCGGCAGCGGCCTCCGCGCCACCGCGCTCGTCGAGGCGCGGCTCCCCGACACCGAGTGGGAGACGTGCGGCTACTCGCGCATCGAGGGCGTCTACTACTGCACGGGCCTGCTCTCCGCGAAGGACGGCATCGCCTCCACGCTCAACGACGCCGCCCCGAGCTGGGGCTTCAACACGCCCGCGATCATCGTCGAGCCCGACACGAGCGGCGTCGAGGTCCGCATCCGCATGCGCGCGCACCTCGCCGGTACCTACTGGGCCGCGACCAGCGCGGACCACGCGACCGTCACCTTCGACGGTGACTCGCGCACGATCACGCGCTCGATCGAGACCTACGCCGATCGCGGCGACGGCGAGATCACGATCACCGCGCAGCTCACGTCGTACAACCTCTGGAGCTTCACGTTCGTCCGCGAGGACACGCTACTGCCGCCGCGCGACTACCTCGTCGCGCCTCCCGAGACGGCCCCCGACGCGGTCCGCGCTATTCGGTAGGCGGCGGCTTCGTCGCGGCCCACTCGATCAACGTCAGCACGTGATCGAGGTAGATCGGGTCCTCCCACCGCGCCCCGCTGTGGCCGAGCCCCGTGTACGCCGCGCGCCCGACGAAGCGCTGGTGCACCCACGCGATCGGATGCTTCGCTCCCATGTCGCCACCCGTGTACGACGTCTCGTCGAGGTTCGCGAGCACGGTCACGCCGGCGACGCTGCCCGCATCGCGGAGATAGTTGTACCACTCGTCCTCGGCGGTCCAGCGCATCGGCACGCTCGCGCCGATCGCGTCGTGCGGAACATTCTGCAGATCGATCGACGCGGACTGGATCTCGGGATGCGACGCGAAGTGCGCGACGACCAGCTCCTGATAGAACGGCCACTCGTACTCCGTGTCCGCCGCCGAGTGAATGCCGACCCACCCACCGCCCGCGCGCACGAAGCGCTCGAGCTCGCGCTTGCCCTCGGTGTCGAGGACGTCGTTCCCGGTCGTGTACAGGAACACGACGACGTCGGCATCGCCGAGCGCCGTCATCTCGTCGGCCGACTCGGTCGCGCGCACCGAGTAGCCGCGGGCTGCGAGCTCGTCGGGCAGTACCTCGAGCGCCGCGTCGATCGCATCCTGATGGCGATAGCCCGTCGTCTTCGAGAACAGGACGACGTCTTTGGTGCTCTCGTCACTGCACGCGGAAAACAGCGCGACCAGAACGAGCCACCGCATCAGTCGACCTCGATCGTCAGCGCGAAGTCCGCGTTCCCGACGGTATAGGCGTTGATCACGTCGAGGATCGTCGCGTTGCAACGCATCGCAGTCATGTCGCCGATCAGCGGGAACCCGTCGTCGCCGAATTGCTGCGCCGGCACCGGCACCAAGCCGCAACCGATCGACAGGTTGTACGGATCGATCACCGAGTCGATCGAGACGATCGATCGCGTCGGGTCATCGCAGAGCTCGAACGAGACCGTCCAGTCCTGATCGAGTGGATCGAGGAGCTCGCTTTGCGCGTCTGACGCGGTGGCGCCCATCGCGACGCGCGGTGCATCGCGGAGGTGCGCGTCCGTGTTCGCGCAGTCCTCGGTCGACATGTACTTCTCGGTTCGAAACGACGGGAACGAGATCGTGAACGACACGTCCTGCCCGATGTACTTCTGGAGGTACGAGGCGTTCGAGCCGAACATCGTGTTGACGGTGAACGTTGTCGCTACCTCGAAGCCGCGCGGGCCATCGTTCCCGCATGCAGGTAACAGCACGAGGAGCAGCGCTCGTTTCAAGACCGCCCCACATACTCGGCTGCCGAGCTCAGCACGCGTTCTGCGCAATGACCATCCGCGTCGAAGAAGTAGCGATCGGTGAACGCCTTTCGCGCGCGTTTGACCTCGGGCGTGGGTGCCAGCTCCCCGGCGAGAGCACGGCGCAGCTTGCTCGCGAGGTCGTCACGACCCGCCGGTACGATGCAGCCGCCGGATCTGTGGATCGGGATCAGGTCGTCGCCGTACTTCGCGTGTTGCGAACCCCAGCCAACATAGAACACGGGCTTCGGCGTCATCATCGCTTCGATCATCGCGGTGCTCTGGAAGCCAATAATGGCATCGGCACGGACCATGAGGTGGCTCGCGCTCGTGGCGCCCGTGATCACGTTCACGTTTGGCAGCGGATCCGCCGCGAACTCCGCGAGCACCTCCTCGAGCTGCTCTTGCTGCGGGTGAGCCTTGATCACGACCTCGACATCGCTCCGCTCGCGTGCAAGCTCGCGTACCACCGAGTGCGTCGCGTCACGCAGGTCTTGCCACGGTCGGTCGAGCATGGGGCCCGTCGCGCGCAAGTACGCGTCGGTGTCGAATGTGAACACCACGACGAGCTTCTTGGCTTCGGATAAGCCCATCGAGGTCTTCGATGGCCACCGTTCACGGTGGAAGAAGAAGTCAGAGCGCGGTTGCCCGAGGATGCGAATGCGATCCTTTGGCATTCCGGCGCGATGCCAGAAGTCCCGATGGGTCTCGTTCCAAACGTAGTACTGATCAGCGATCGGCGGATACCGCTCGGCGAGGAGACGCGCGTGCTTGTCCATGATCGGGCCTGGCGCGATCGTGCCCTCCTTGTCTTGCACGATCGTCGGAACGCCACGCGCACGTAGCTCTTCGATGACGGGCCGAAGGTAGTAGAAGACGTCCGACGAAGCGATCATCGCGTCGAGGCGCGTCTCCCGGATCAGACGCTCGACGAGCCCAGAAGCGAAGTCCCGCTTGTAACGCTCGATCGACGCCTTCATGGAGCCCTCGCCATAGATGCAGTCGAGGTCGCGCTGCCCGGGTGGGAAGAAGTGATGCACGTCGACGAACATCGTGAACGGGTCGAGGACCCACAGGGTGTAGTCGCCCGGCGCCGCGCAAAGCGCGTCGAGGTCGAGGTCGTAGCAATGGTTGACGATCACGAATACGGGCGCCCGCTCGGAACCCCGTCGCCGCGGGCCTTCACGGAAGAACCGATGGGTATTGATGGTCCGTTGGGCACGCTGCACGCGCCGCTGGATCGCCGGGTGTTGCACCAGCGGATGGCGGACGAGGCGATCGAGCAGCGTGCGGAACATGAGCCGGCGTGATGTACCATGCCGCCCTTGGCCGAGCGTCTCCCGACCTTGTTCTTGCACTACTTCCAGGAGTACTGGCGCCTGGCCGGTATTCGCATCCTGGTTCTCGTCGGGCTCACGCTCGTGATGGCCTACGCCGAAGGCATCGGCATTGCACTCTTCTTCCCGTTGTTCTCGACCGACGCCAACATGTCGTCTGCTGGTTTCGCGGGCCAGATCGCGAGTGTCTTCGATCACTTTGGCCTGGCGTTCGAACCGGTAAACGTCCTTCCGGTGATCATCGTGCTGTTCGTGCTCAAGGGCACGCTGCAGTTCCTCACGTATCGATACCAGTACTCTCTGACCCGGTTCGTGACCGCGAAACTGCGTCGACGAACGCTGGATGCTCTCGAAGCAGCGAGCTACCAGAAAGTCTCGGGCAAGAACGCTGGGTTCTACACCAACCTCATCTCGAACGAGGTCAACCGCTCTGCGAACGGCTTCCTCTACTTCGTGCGGTCTCTCTCTCCGGCGCTGAGCGCTGGGATGTTGTTCGTGATGGTCTGGTTCCTCGACTGGCGCCTCAGCTTGGCTTGCGTGCTGATGGGGCTCGTGATGATCGGGCTGACACGGGTCAGCGGAATGGTGATCAGGCGCCACTCGCATACCGTGTCGAAGGAAACATCAGCACTGACTGGCTTGCTCGTGCAGATGGTGCACGCGTTCAAGTACCTCCGTGCGACGGGTGCATACAAACGCTTTCAGCGCCGAGTGTGGGGCACTTCCGAGCGTCTTCTCGACGCGGACTTTCGGAGCGCATCTGCTAGCTCTCTGCTCAACTCGATGTCGCAGCCGATCATGGTGATCTTTCTCGGCGGCATCCTCTACTACCAGGCAGTCATCAAGGGTGGTGACCTCGCACCGCTCTTCGTGCTTCTGATTTACTTCCTGCGCGTGATGAACGAGGTGTTCGTACTGCAGAGCTCGTGGCAGGGCTTTTGTGGCTATCTCGGGAGCATCGAGCTCGTGCGCGAGACCACGCAGGATATCGAGGGAGCGGCTGAGAAGTCGGGAACCGAGCCCTTCGTACAACTCGAAGACGCGATCGTGTTCGATCACGTGTCGTTTTCCTACGCAACCGGGAGGGTGGTCCTCGACGACGTTAACCTGCGCATCGCGAAGCACACGACGGTGGCTTTCGTCGGCGAATCAGGTGCCGGCAAGTCCACGCTCGTGGACCTCGCGACGGGCACGCTCAAGGCGACGGGCGGCACGGTATCGATCGACGGCAAGAGCATCGAGTCGATCGATCTCGCGACACTTCGCGAGCGCATCGGCTATGTGCCCCAAGATGCGGTCCTCTTCGACGATACAGTGGCCGAGAACATCGCGCTGTGGTCCGAACACTCGCGAGAGGACGTGCGTAACGCGGCCGAGCGCGCGAGCTGCCTCGAATTCATCGAGAACATGCCCCAGAAGTTCGACACGGAGATCGGCGATCGGGGTGTGAAGCTCTCGGGTGGGCAGCGTCAGCGCCTCGCGATCGCGCGCGAGCTCGTCCGGAATCCCGACATTCTCGTTCTCGACGAGGCGACGAGCGCGCTCGACACGGAGTCCGAGGTCGCGATCCAGAAGAGCATCGATCAGCTCAAAGGTCGGATGACGATCATGATCATCGCGCATCGACTCTCGACGATCCGCGGGTGCGATCGCGTGTACGTGATCTCCAACGGCAAGATCGTCGAGGACGGTGCATTCGAAGAGCTCGCCGCGCGACCCGGAGGACGCTTCCGGCGCATGTGCGAGCTGCAGGAGCTCGCCTAGAAAGACCACGCTGGCAACTGATTCCGGCTTCTAGTAGGGTCGCACGCGCTGTGGCTGAGCTCGTGAACGTCGCGTGTCCGCTGTGTGCAAACGCATCCAGCTTCATCGATGTTCGGGTTCCGCGGAACGACGGGAACATTGACAACTACGGCTCGCTGTACGAAGGGTTGGCGGTCAGCAAGTGGAAGGTCTGTGGGGAGTGCGGATTCGTGCATCAGAACCCGCGTCCGTCGATCGAAGCGCTGAATGACTTCTATCTCGCGGGCGATTACCACCCGAAGAAGCTCGACCGGTCGCGCGCCGAGGTCTTCGCGAGCCACGCCCCCGGCTACGCCGATGAGATCGAGTACGCGATCAAGTACTCCGGACTGACCAGCGGTTCGGTGTTCGACATCGGATGTGGTTTCGGCGTCGCGCTCGCCATGTTCGAGCAGCGCGGCTGGACGGCGTACGGTGTCGAGCCGGATCCGAGCCGCGCCGCGTATGCACGAGAGCAGTTTGGTCTCGCGAATGTTCTCGCGGGTGTGCTCGATAGCAAGTTCGCCCTCGAACGAAGCGTCGACCTCGTGTTCACGCACCACGCGTTCGAGCACTTCGCCGATCTGGCGGACGTCATGACCTCGATCACGAGGTTGCTCCGGGTCGGCGGCTACATGTTCACTGCGATTCCGACGTATCGCGAGAATCGCAGCACGATGTCGAAGCAGTGGATGAACTCCGCGCACTACAGCTTGTTCACCCACCACTCGTTCGATCAGCTGCTCGCGCGCTACGGATTCGAGCGCGTGGCCTATCGCTACAACCCGTGGAACGCGGGGCCCGATCAGCTAGGACATCTCGCCCGCTACACCGGCAATCGCACAGCACCGCAACCGCACTACGAAGACCCGCAGGCTGTGGCGCACTACCTCGAGGTGATCAACCCGATTCGCTCGGCGGTCTATCTGCCGCTGATCGGCGGTTACCGCGGCTATCGCTGGCACATCCAACAAGCGACTGCCTACGCACGCGACGTTGGTAAGCTGCTGATCAATCAGCCGGACCAGTTCTTGGCGAAGGCTGCGAGTAAGTTCTGGCGATGACAGCACCACCGATCACAGGGTTCAGACTCGATGCCGTGCACACCTTTCAGGTTCGCACGCTCGCATCGCTCGGCTATCGAACACGCGTGGCACTTTCCAACGCAAGCGCGAATGAACCGGGACTCGAGACGGTGTATCGCGTCGACGTCGCTGTCTTCGGTCCAACAGGCAAACGCGAGCGGTTCTTCGAGAACATCGCGACGCTAGAGCCGCGCAGGAAGGTGCCCCTGGATTGCGAACGGTTCGTCGAGGGCTACGCGAGTGACGTCGAGGTCATCTTCCATCTCATCCCGCTGCGCCTGGCTGCGCGAGCCAAGGATGGACTCGTCGATATCTCACGCGCCGAGCTGTTCGGTCTGATGAGCGCTCAGGACCACTACGTCGAGTACTACCGAGACGACGGATTCTCGAGCGGCGTGCTCTATCAAAGTGGCGCATTCAACTACTCGAAGTTCAGCAAGGATGCGACGACGATCATCCAGGCGCCCAAGGGGTACGTCGCGAAGGACGTGGACACGATCATGAGCGTGCTGAACTCGTCGCTCGATCCTGCCTATGACAGGACGGCGAGACTCAAGTGCACGTTGATCGACGGAGATCGCCGCACGAGCTGGATCGAAGAGTGTCCGCCTTTTCAACCGGTCTCGATCAGCATGCGAAGTCGCGCGAGCGAGCTCGGCATCACGCTCGGCGTCGAGCCGCACTTCGTGTGCTTCATGGCTGTGTGTGAAACAGCAACGCTGATCCCGCTGACGATCAACCGTGACCTGCGCACTGGATGTATCGGAATCGAGCACTCGCTGCCGCCGACGTATTACGCATCTTCGGTGACGGGTCCGTTGCGTGCGAAGGTGATCTCGGAGGTAACACGCTCGCACCTCTTCCACGGAGTACGCTGATGTCGCTCGTGCAGACCGCCGAGCGGCTGGCGCTCAAGTATCTACCGACGAATGTGACGACGAGGCTGCAAGCGCTCAAACAGCGTTTGCCGCTTCGTTTGCTCCAGTCACATCCGATCGTCCAGATGTACATCAATGATGCATACACCCGGTCGTACGTCGGGATGCACAACTTCTACTCGACCCTGCTCTCGGAGGTCGAGTCGCCAGCCTCGGCGCATCTCCGGTTCTACTCGCCATCGGGTGAGCTCGTCGCCAAGCAGTCGCTGTCGATTCCACATTTTGCGGCACGCGCCGTGGACGTGAAGCAGGTTCTCGAAGGAAGGCACGCGAAGGCTCCGTACGGCATCGTGACCGTGCAGATCACGCCGTGGCTCGCGCGCCGTCGCGTATATCGCGACTACGGGCAGTTCTCCGCCCACTTCTTCATGTTCTTCCGCGATGAACAGGCGGGGGCCGTCGAACAGACCCATCCGCTCTCGACAACCGATCCGAACAACGCTCCGTCTGGCACATTCGTGTCGAGCCAGGTCATCTCCACGGCGAAGCTGCGGCAGCTCGTCGTGTACCAGTACAACCCGAGTGCGCGTCCTCACACGCTCGAGCACTCGCTCGTGCACCTGGCGACCGGAGCCAAGGTCGCGACATCAAGTGTCACGATCCGACCGATGGGCAGCGCCTGCACCGTGTTCACCATGGACGAGCTCGGCCACGTTCCGCCGCAGCTCTCGTTTTGTGTGGATGCGTTGCCGTCGGGGAACGCAAAACCGATGTTGCGGCGGGTCTTCCACGGTGGAAGTCACAGCATGAGCCACGCCTGAGCGCGCTCGTCATCTCGTGCGTATCGGTCTCAACGCGCTGTTCGTGATTCCCGGCAAGGTGGGCGGGACCGAGATCTACGTGCGCAATCTTGTCCGTGCGCTCGGGACGACGAGGATCGAGGTGCTGCTCTACGTCGGACGCGAGGCGGCTGGTACGTTTGCCCCGCTGCCTCCGAACGTACGCGAGGTTGTGTGCGCGATCAGATCGGAGTCGCGACCTGCGCGCATCGCGTACGAGCAGGGGCGCCTCCCACTACTCGCGCGGAGGGACAAGCTAGACGTGCTGCACTCCCTTGGCTACACGGCCCCGCTCGTGCTCGGTTGTCCCGGCGTTGTCACGCTTCACGACCTGAACTACCACTTTCACCCCGAGGACTGGGCACGTGCGGGACTGATTGCCAATCGGATTCTGGTGCCACGATGTGCTCGGAGAGCGACGCGAGTGCTCACCATCTCGCAGAGCTCGCGCCTCGCGATCCGCAACGTGCTCGGGATACGCGACGACCGTATCGACGTTGTTTATCACGGTGTCGACGGCAATCTCGTCGAGGTTGACGACCGCGTTCGGCGGGACGTGCGCGCGAAGCACGGGTTGGACGGCGATTTCCTCCTCAGCGTTACGGCGTCACATCCGCACAAGAACCTCGACGGTCTGCTCGCCGGCTACGACCTCGCCTGCGCGAGCTGGGACGATCCGCCACCGCTCGTCATCGCCGGGATTCGTGGACGGGATCACGATCGCATCGCGCGTCATCGCGGTCGAGGACGACTCGTCGTCACCGGATGGGTGGACGACAGAGAGCTCTCCGCGCTCTATCGCGAGGCGCGTCTGTTCGTCTTCGCATCGAAATACGAGGGCTTCGGGTTCCCGGTCCTCGAGGCAATGTCCGTCGGTGTCCCGGTCGCTTCATCGAATGCGACGTCACTCCCCGAGCTCGTCGGCGATGCTGCCATCACCTTCGACCCGACTCGCCAGGACTCGATCGCGGAAGCGATGGTTCGAGGCTTCTCTGACCAGGCGTTGCGGAACCGGCTGATCCCGGCAGGCTATGCGAAGGCCGGCGCGTTTACCTGGGCACGCTGCGCCTCGGAGACCGTAGCTGTGTACGAGCGCGCGGTCCGTGATAGGACGGGGCCGGCATGAGCCCGAGCAAGGTGAGGATCCTGCGTGCGCTGTTCTGGGCGTACCTGGTCGTCACGTTCGTGCACATCGCGTACGTCGTGTACTGCGAGCCGTTCGCGTTCGACGCGTGGAACATCGCTGTGGACACGGACGCGAAGCCGTTCTCCGTCGCGAACTTCTTCGAGTTCTGGAAGTACATGTACACGCAGAGCAATCCGCGCATCGGACAGCCGATGGCGTATCTCGCGTACAAGCTCGTCGGCGTCGCAGAGATCGGAACGCCGATCGCGTACTTCGCGATCGTCCTCGCGACGTTCGTGCTCGGCACCAAGCGGTGGCCCGATCGGTCCAACAACCGCGACCTCGCCGTGCTCGCGATCGGTATCGGGTTTCTCTGGTTCGCCGCACCGAATTTGCCGGCATACATGTTTTGTCGCGCCTACGCGACGAACTACATCTGGCTGATCGCGATCCAGCTGTGGTTCATCGTGCCGCTGCGCTTGCACCAACCATCGGATCCGGTCCGCTGGGGGCGTCTCGCCGCGTACGCGTTGCTCGGCGTGATCGCCGGCATGGGGAACGAGCACGTAGGCCCGACGCTGATCGCCTGCGCCCTCGCGTTCGCGCTGTGGACGCGGCGGCGTGACAAGCGCATTCATCCCAAGCTCCTCGTCGCGGCGATCGCGCCGCTCGTCGGCTACACGATCATCTTCTTCGCTCCGGGACAGAGTCAGCGCTACGAGGGCCTCGCGGAGAAGTACACGCTCACCGAGCAGATTCTCACGCGCGGCTTGCGCGGCAACATGGACATCTACGTCGAGTATCTGCAATCCGCGGCCCCGCTGCTCGTGTTGATGCTGTGCGCGATCGGTCTCGGGCTGTGGAGGCGCGGGGGCGAGAGCGAGACGCCAGAGGTACGCGCGAAGCAGCGAAGCGTCCTCGCGTTCTTTGTCCTGACGGTGGTCGTGGGGTCGATGATCACGGTCACCGTGTTCGCCTCGCCAAAGCTCGGGCCGCGGTTCTACCTGCACACGATGGTGCTGCTCCTCGCGCCCGTGCTCGGAGCGATCGACGCGTTCCTCGATCGCCCCCGCGACCTCGTACCGTTCGTGGTGCTTGCCGTGATCGCGAGCGGGTACGCGTTCGCGCGCACCGTGCCGCTGTACACCTCGATGGCGCGCGACTCCGATCGTCGCCTCGCCGAGCTCGCAGCAACGCCGCGAGGGGGCATCTACACCGCGCAGGCGTGGGACCAGGTCTCCGAGTCGTGGTGGGCGCTCGGTGACGACATGCGCGATCAGATGAAGCAGGAGATGGTCGCGAAGTACTTCGGCCTCTCTCGCGCGCTGTTCCGCGGCGGAGGCGCGTGGTCCTTGCTCGGCCTCTCCGACGTCAAGCTCACGATGCACTACGAGCTCGACAAGCAGCTCTGTCTCGACGAGGTCGATTCGCTCGCGATCAAGCAGTTCGTTGGCCGCGACGTCGGCGCGATCCAGCACGCGTTCCTCGACGCGATCGTCGAGATCGAGCACGAGACTCGGGCGCAGGTGCAGAAGATCGATCTCGTCGCGTCGTTCCTCGGCGACACGCCGCCGTTACCACGCAAGACGATGTTCGTCGCCAAGTGGGAGAACGGAGTCCTCGAGGGCTACACGGCCAGGATGAAGCGCTCCGGCCGCGCTCGCGCACGCGAGGTCATCATCGATCCCGCGCTGACGACCTCGACGTGGGAGATCTTCGTCACGCGGATCGGCGACGAACCCCGGCGTCTGGGAACCAGCACGAGTGGCGAGCGCCTCCTGTACGAGCCGTGGCGCTCGGGCACGTACTGGGTCACGGCGTGCCGCGATGACTACTGCTTCGTCCTGATGGCGTTGATCCACACGATCTGAGCAAAGTGCGGTATGAGCGCTTCCGTGTGGTCCGGTAAGCGCGTACTCGTGACCGGCGGCGCCGGGTTCTTCGGCAGCTTCGTCGCGGACCGGTTGCGCGCAGCAGGCGCCGAGGTCTTCGTCCCGCGGAGCCGCGAGTACAACCTCGTCGAGCGCGAGGCCTGTCGGCGCGTGATCGCAGACTCGCGACCGTCCGTGATCTTCCATCTCGCCGCGCGCGTGGGTGGCATCGGCGCGAACCGAGACAATCCGGGCCTGTTCCTCTACGACAACGCGATGATGGGCCTCCAGATGCTCGAGGAAGCTCGCCTCGCGAAGGTCGCGAAGACAGTCATCGCGGGCACGATCTGCGCGTACCCGAAGTTCGCGCCGGTGCCGTTCCGGGAGGAGGACATCTGGAACGGCTACCCCGAGGAGACCAACGCTCCGTACGGTATCGCGAAGAAGTTGCTCCTCGTCCAGTCGCAGGCGTATCGCGATCAGTACGGCACGAACAGCATCATGCTGTTCCCGGTCAACATGTACGGCCCGCGCGACAACTTCGACCTGCGCACCTCGCACGTGATCCCCGCGATGATCCGCAAGTTCATCGCCGCCCGCGACGACGGCCAGACCGCGGTCACGCTTTGGGGCGACGGTACACCGACGCGCGAGTTCATCTACGCCGACGACGCGGCCGAGGGCATGATCCTCGCGGCCGAGCGTTACGACTCGAGTGAGCCGGTGAACCTCGGTAGCGGTCACGAGATCTCGATCAAGGACCTCGCGACCCAGATCGCCACTGCGGTCGGCTTCACGGGCCCGATTGTCTGGGACACATCGCAACCGAACGGCCAGCCGCGCCGCCGCCTCGACGTCTCGCGCGCGAAGGAGCGCTTCGGCTTCACAGCACGCACCTCGTTGACTGACGGAATCGCGAAGACCGTCGTCTGGTACCTCGAGAATCGATCATGAAGAAAGCGCTCATCACTGGAATCACGGGCCAGGACGGCTCGTTCCTCGCCGAGCTTCTCCTCGGCAAAGGCTACGAGGTTCACGGCATCGTTCGCCGTTCGAGCTCGTTCAACACCGAGCGCCTCGATCGCATCTACCAGGACCCACACGTCCCGGACTATCGCCTCCGCCTCCATTACGGCGACCTCGAGGACGGCACGAGCCTCTCGAACCTGGTCAACAAGATCCAGTTCGACGAGGTCTACAACCTCGCCGCACAGAGCCACGTTCGCGTGAGCTTCGACGTCCCCGAGTACACCGTCTCCACCGTCGCGATGGGAACGCTCCGCCTCCTCGAGGCGATCCGCGAGCTCGCCGTGCGCCCCAGGTTCTATCAAGCCTCGTCGAGCGAGATGTTCGGCAGCTCGCCGCCCCCGCAGAACGAGTCGACGCCCTTTCAGCCGCGCTCGCCCTACGCGTGCGCCAAGGTGTTCGCACATCAGCTCTGCCAGAACTATCGCGACGCGTACGGCATGTTCATCGCGTGCGGCATCTTGTTCAACCACGAGTCGCATCGGCGCGGCATCCCGTTCGTCACGCGGAAGATCACGCGCGCGGCCGCACGCATCAAGCATGGCCTCGACAAGAAGCTCTTCCTCGGCAACCTCGACGCCAAGCGCGACTGGGGCTACGCCGGGGACTACGTCGAAGCGATGTGGCTGATGCTCCAGCAGGACGCGCCCGACGACTTCGTGATCGCGACCGGAGAGTCGTACAGCGTGCGAGACGTGCTCGACGTTTCGTTCGGCGAGCTCGGCCTCGACTGGAAACCCTATGTCGAGCTCGACCCTCGCTACTTGCGTCCCACCGAGGTCGATCACCTTCGTGGGGACATGAGCAAAGCTCGCGACAAGCTCGGCTGGAAGCCGAAGGTGTCGTTCAAGGAGCTGATCACCATGATGGTGAAGGCCGACGAGGAAGACGTGCGCACTGCGCTCAGCGGACGCGCGCCGTCGATGTGAGCCGAGCGCGTAGGGTGTTTGGCGCAACATCGGTCGATGCGCCGCTGTAGAGCGCGTCGACGAGGCGGCCGATTTCCGCGCGGAGCGCTGCGGTCTCGACTTCGCGAGGGACGCTGACGCGAGGCTCGGTCTCGAGCATTGTGGTCTTGCCGTCGACCACGACATCAACGAGGCGGCGGTAGGCGGCAAGCATCGCGGGGCGCCGCGCGAGATCACGGTTCTGATAGATCGCCGCCGGCGATCGCGCGAGGCGGATCGCACGTTCGAGCGGACTACGCGGCGGATCCTCGGCGTAGTCGAATCCATCTCTGATATCCGCGAGACCTCGGACAAGCTCGAGCACACACCAGCGATATGCCTGGCGCGCGCGCTCGAAGCTCCAACCCTCACGGAGAGCGATGTCTATCGCCGCGAAATAGGACTCGCGCGAGGTACCGACGTAGTTGAGATCGGTGGGGTACTGGATCACCGTCGGGCAATAGGTCACGACCGGTAGTCCGAGCAGCGCTAGCTCCTTGCCTGCGCTCGACCACGCATTCAGGATCACATCGGCTTGCTCCGCGACGTCGTAGATCGATAGCCTGTCGGTGGGCCAGTTGACGCGCACGTTGTCTGGTAGCGTCGCGAACGATTCCTCGAGCGCCGAAGCGTGCTCGCTCTTACGCGAGTCGCGCTTGTTCGGGAACTCGCGGGGGTGCACTCGCAACAGCAGGAACAGGTCAGGGCGAGTAAGCATCCATGCGGACAGCGCCTGCACCCACTCGATCTGCGTCGGGAACAGCAGCGTTTCGGGGTCGGGTACCCCACCAACTGCGTGCGCCGCGACGTACTCGTCGTAGCTCGACATCGTCGCGACAAGGAGCTTTTGATCCGGACGTACCCCGAACCGCGCGCGAACATCGATGGCCTCGCGCGCTTTCGGCGCCGAGTACGCGAAGACGCTCGTTCCTCGGATCACCTGCGTGACGTGGTCGGTGACCTGTGCGAGTTGCGCGGGCGTGCATGGGACGTCGCGATACGCCTGCCAGGCATCGATCGTGCGGTACCACCAGTCGAGTGTGGTATCGCGACCGACGATCACCTTCTGAAGACGCTTGCTGAGGCTCAAGCCGCCGTGAATGAAGTAGAACGGGATGCGCCGATGGTTTGCCGCCAAGCGCCACGCCGCGTTGACGGAGTACAAGCTGTTGTAGACCACGACGCGATCGGGTTGTTCCCGATCGAGGACGTTCCTGGCAGCGACGAGCGAGCGCACGGTGGATTCGAGGCGGGGACGGAACAGCGTCCATTCCTCCTCTGTGAGCGCGAGCTGGAGCTTCTTGCGCTCGATCAGGAACTCGTAGAGGGCAGCGCGGCCGATCTCGACTCCATCGACAACGAAGTCCTGCAGCGCCGCTGGGTTCGCGCGTCCGAGGAGGCTCGCGATCCGTTCTTCGTCGGAGGCGCTGACCATTGCTTCGAGGTTGTAGCCCTCGAAGCGAAAGCCGCCGCGCAGTCGATCGCGCGCGGCGCGGCAATCGCGGCACACCGCGTCTCGCTGTGCCTTCGTGGCTTCGGCCGTGACTCCACGCGAGACCATCGTCACGCAGCCCGTCGAGAAGGCTCCGTTGCACGTGACGTACACGAGCTGCGCGCCGGCAGTGCGGAGCGCGTCCGCGACGAGCGCTTCGGGGAAGGCGTGTTGCCAGACGCCCGCATGGGGCGAGAAGAACACCACCTTCATTCGGGCCTACTCAGGCAGCTTTGCCGACCGCGCTGAATCGTCGGTACCACTCGATGTACTTCGGGATTCCGACCTCGATCGGATTGCTCGGCGCGTAGCCGAACACGCGGCGCGCCTTGTCGACGCTGAGGGTGCCGCGGAACGGCATCAGGTGATCGCGCGGCACGCTCTCGACCTTGACGCTGGGGTACTCCTTCTTGACGACTTCGACGAGCTGTTGGATCGAGCGGGCGTCGCCGTGCGTGAGGTTGAAGATCTCGTTCTTCGCCGCGGGGCTCTCGATGGCGCCGCAGATGCCGCTGACGAGGTCGTCGATGTACGTGAAGTCGATGCGCTCGGAGCCGTCGCCGTCCATGCGCAGCACGCCGCCAGCGTGCGCGGTCTCGATGTAGACTTGGCCGACGCGACGGCTGACGCAACGCGCGCCGTAGAGCGCCGATGGGCGGATGATCGTGTACGGCATGCCGAATACTTGGTTGTAGGCGATGACGATCTTCTCGCCCGAAAGCTTGAGCGCGCCGTAGATGCCAATCGGGTTGAGCGGGTGGTCTTCGGAGACCGAGGGCGTCTCGAAGTTGCCGTAGACCATGCTCGAGGACAGGAACACGAAGCGCTCGAGATCGAGGTTGCGTGCGACGTCGAGCGCGTTCTCCAGCGTGCGCAGGCTGTGGTCGAAGGTCGAGAACGGGTCCTTGTTCGAGCGGTTCGCGTGCGAGACCGCCGCGAGCTGGACGACGACCTGCGGCTTGATGGAACCGGCCAGCAGGCGCGACAGCGCGTGGTAGTCGCGCGCGTCCTGCGGGTGGAGCTCGACGCCAGCAGCGCGCATCAGATCGAGGCGCTCGTTGACCATGCGCGTGTAGAGCTCGCGATGCGGGATGTCGCCGGTCATCAGCGCGAGGAGGTTGTTGACCTGGAGTCCGTCGATGACGTGGACGCTCGCGCCGCGCTTGATGAGATCGAGGGCGAGGTGGTGCCCGATGAAACCGGCGCCACCAATCAGCGCCACCGTCTTGCCCTTCAGGCTCGTCATGGGCACCGGGGTACAACCCGGCGGGATCGCTGTCAACCATGCTATGACGGCCCCGGTTCATGAAGGTTCCTCGGCCACGTTTGCTCGGTGCCCTCGACCTCGTCCGACGAGCTCGCACCGAGCTAGTCATGTGGCGCAATCGCAAACATGTCGACGTGCTGGGCGCGGGGGCAGAGCTGCGCGGCTACATCGAGAAGCGCGACCCTCTCAGCCGCATCGAGATCGGGGCTGGATGCCGGATCGATGGGCTGGTCGTGACCGAGATCGCGACGAGCCGGGTCAAGATCGGTCGCAACACGCTTCTCGGCCCGCGGTCGATCATCGATTGCGCGACGAGCGTCACGGTGGGTAGTGAAGTTCTGATCTCGTACGACGTGATCATCGCCGACGCGGACAACCACAGCTTGAGTCGCGCGGATCGCGAGGGCGACCTCGACCGGTGGCGTCGCGGGGAGCACGACTGGTCGAGGGTGCAGATGGCTCCGATCATGATCGGCGATGGGGCGTGGATCGGCGCGCGCGCGATCGTGTTGCGTGGCGTGACGATCGGCGAGGGCGCGATCGTCGGCATGGGTAGCGTCGTGACCAAGAGTGTCGCGCCAAACACGATCGTCGTCGGTAATCCCGCGCGTGTGGTGAAGGAGCTACCCGCCGACGTAGCCGGCTAGCTCGTCGCAGCCCGGAGCCACAGCTCGAGGTTCACGAGCTGCCAGAAGAACATCATGTGGTTATCGACAGGACGCTTATCGACGACGATGTCGCGATGCTCGTCGAGGAGTGTGCGGACCTTCGCGATGTCGTAGAGGCCGCGTTCGGTAAAGCTCTTGGTCGCGAGCAAGTCGAGGACGAGTGTCCTGCCGCTTCCGGTGGCGAACCACACGTGCGCGGGTGCGTTCCATCCGGTCTTCGCGATGCGCGTGCGCGTCGCTTCCGGCACGATGCCGGCCATCGCCTCGCGCAGCAGGTGCTTGGTGACGCCGTCGCGAATCTTCTGCGTCGCCGGGACGCGGAACATGAGCTCGGACAGTCGGTGGTCGAAGAATGGCCAGCTGATGTCGATGCCGTGAGCCGTCGCCTGTCGATCCGCGGCTCGCAAGCAACACGGTGCGGTCTCGCGGAAGATGTCCTGATACGTGCGGTTCTTCAGGTAGCTCGTGAACGGCTCGTCCATGATCGGCCGGTACGACGACAGATCGAAGTACGACGGATCGACGTAGTCGCGATACCTGGCGAGCCGCGCCGGATCGGGCAGACAGCGTCCCGGTACGCGCAGATCGACGAGCCGCGAGAGGCCCGCCCGCATGACCTCGGGCGACTTCTTGAAGATCGGGTGGTCATGGTACTCGACCCATTTTGCGGTCTCGTGGGAGAGCTTGGCCTCGTCGCCCGACGCGGCGAGATCGGCAAAGAAGTAGAAGAAGTACTCGTACTCGCCCGCGTTGAGCTCGTCACCACCGAGGCCGCCGAACAGCGTCCCGAAGCCGGCCTCGCGCGTCGCCTCGCACAGGAGGTAGTGCGAGAGCCACGTGGCGGTCGCGATCGGCTCGTCGTTCACCGCGAGCATCTTCGGGATGACGTCGGCGAGATCGGGATCGCCGATCTTGATCGGATGCCATTTCTCGACGGTGGGCTCGAGGATGGTGCGGATCTCGGCCGTCTCGTCGTACGTGACGTCGTGGTAGACGGTCGAGAACGCGTGCTCCTTCTGACCGGTCGTGTGGACCGAGCACGCGATCACCGACGACGAGTCCATGCCACCAGACAGCGTGAACGCCGGCTTGTGGGCGAGCCTGCGGCGTCGGCCTACGGCGTCGAGGAGCAACTCGCGATAGCGTCGTGCGAGTGTTGCCTCGTCGTCGGCCAAGTCGGGCTGCTGCGCGAGCGCCCAGTACACGCCGCGCTCGACCTTGCCGCCTCGGAAGGACAGCCACGTGGAGGCGGGGAGCTGCGCGATGTCAGCGTACGGTGATTCGTCTGGGAGGTTGTCGAACGTGCGGTAGTGCAGACCGGCAAAGCGGGCGACGAAGCCTTTGTTCGGCGCGCGCGTGATACCCGGCACCTCGAGCAACGCGCGCGTCCGCGAGGCAAACGCGATCGAGACGTCGCGGCCGTGGGCATCGCCGCCCCGAGCAGCGGGGCTATCCGGCGCGATCGGGCGCCCATCGCTCAGCACCGCGAAGTAGAGCGGCTTCACCGCGAAGCGATCACGCGCGAGCCACGCCGTATTCGTCGACGAGTCGTAGGCGGCGATCGCAAAGTCACCGTCGAGGTGCCCGAGCGCCTCGACGAAGCCGTGCTTCTCGACGAGGGCCACGATCGCGCTCGCTGTCCACATCTGGCTGTCCGCCACGACCGTCAGCGGACCGTGTTGTGCGACGTTCGGCTCGCGCCAGTCGAGCGCACCGAGGTGTGCGCCGTTCGCGGCGCGGATCGCCGGCGACACCGCGACGTGCGCGCGCATCGCTTCGAGCATCGCGTGCGTGACAGCGGAGCCCCATGGCCCCATCGTTCCGGCAATGCGCGACATCTAGATTCGCTCCGCGAGCAGGATGCGCCAGTAGTGCGGGATATCGACGACCATCTCGGTGCCATCGTTACTACGGCGATCCACGATGCGCGAGACGCGGAACCCGTGTTCCTCGATGAACGATGTCACTTCGGTGATGGGATAGGTGTTGTGATAGACGCGGATGTGCCGCTGTCCCTCGTCGAGGTACGGGTCGGGCGTATAGCGCACGACGAGCGAGTCGCTCATCGACTCCCGGAGCAGCAGCCGCTTGTTCGCGCAGTGCAGCAGACGCTCGAGGGGCATCGCGTAGTGCGGGCTGTTCGTCAGCACGTTGAAGCAGAGGATGTTGTCGTACTCTCGATCGAGATGCTCGATCGCGCCGAGTGTAAAGCGATCGGAGATCGCGGTCATCTCGGTGCGCGCGAGCTCGATCATCTCCGGCGTGTAGTCGAGCCCGTAGTACTCGACGTCGACGCTTCGCTTCGCGAGGGAGTGCCAGTAGTAGCCGCCACCGCAGCCTGCATCGAGGAGCGTTTCGCCAGCGTAGGCGAGCGGCGCGAGGATCTCGGCGGCCTGCGCCGCGCACGTCATCTCTTCGGCTTCACCGCGGCAGCGGCGACGGTAAAGCTCCAGCGTGTTGCGATCGTGCGCCCACGGGTTGTAGCGGTTCGGGAACCCGCTCACTTGATCGCGACCACGGTCCACATGGCTTGCAGGTACTGCTCGTAGCCGCGCTTCTTCGCTTCGGACTTCGGGAGGTAGTACGTCGTCAAGCACGGATCGATGACGGAGAACCCGGGCAGAAGCTTCGCGAACTCGTGCTCGCTGAAGAAATGGGCGAGACCGATGTTGGTCAGGTGGATCTTCGAGCTGCCATCCTGCAACAGGAGCGAGCCCGGGTCATCGGCGAGCTGCTCGCTCTTCTTCTGCTGGAACGTCGTGTGCGCATCGGCGAGCACGTGACCGACGAACAGGCCACCTGGCTTCAGTAGGCGCGACACCTCGGCGAACGCAGCCTTCCGGTCATCGAGCGGGAGGTGCTGGAACACGCAGGACTCGATGATGCCGTCGAACGACGCGTCGGCGAACGGCGTCTTGGTGACGCTCGACTCGACGAGCTGCCCGATGCGGTCACCATAGCCCTGGCGCGCGAGGTTCTGCTTCGCGAGCTCGAGCGCGTTCGATGCGATGTCGACGCCCGACACCTGGATGCCCTTCTGCGCGAGCCACACCAGGGTGGGGCCGGCGCCGCAGCCCATCTCAAGGAACTTCAGCTGCTCGCCCGCGGCAGGCTTGCGATCGCGGAGCCAGTACGCGGTGCTACGGATCAGCGCCTCGACCGGCGCCGTGTTGTACGCGCCGCGAGCGATTTGCTCGTCGAAGGAGTCCTCCCAGAGGCGCTTCTGTTCGGCGGTGGTCGGCTGTGCAGTGGTCATCGGGTCCTCGGGTGCAGGAAGGCGCGCAGCGTGTACTTTCCGCTCGGTTCGCGCAAGCGTTCGATCACGCGTGCATCGAAGCCGGCTCGGTCGGCGAGGCACGCGATCGATGCGAGGCTGAACACGTGGAAGTGCTCGACGAAGAACTCCTCGCGGCCAAAGCCTTCGCCGCGGGCGGCCGCTTCGCCGTCGGGGAGCTCGACGTAGACGAAGCCGTGTGGCTCGACGAGCGGTAGCGCGTGCGCGAGGAGGGCGATCGGATCGGGCACGTGCTCGAGCACCTTGTTGAACGTGATCGCGTCGAACCGGCCGAGCGCCGGGTTCGGAAGCGAGCCCGCGACACCGTTCACGCCGGCGACCTCTCGCGCGTGACGAGCCGCACGCTCGTCGGGATCGAGCGCGGTCCCCGTCCAGCCGGACATCTTCATCCGCGCGAGGAACACGCACAGGCCCGAGCCGACATCGAGGACTGTCCGCTTCCCGGACGGCAGGTGCTGCGCGGCGTAGGCGTCGATGCGCGCGACACGGCCGGTGTTGTCGCTCTTGTCGGGCGGCAGGCCCATGATGCGATCGAACGTGCGGCGCATGCCCGCTTCGTCGCCGTAGGTGCCGTCGACGTAGGCGCCCGCGTAGAAGTCGGCGTTCAAGTCGAACACCGAGATGTAGTGGCCGCACAGCGTGCAGCGATAGATCTCGCGGCGATAGCTCTCGGTGTTCGCGAACTTCGTCTCGCCCGCCGGCGGGGCGAAGTACGTGTGCTCCGTGCGGAAGCGATCGCCGCCGCACGGACAGTGCAGGGGAGGGCCGATCATCGACGGAGCGACCTGCGCGTCGAGGGCGCGCAGGTCCGCATCGTTGTCGAGCCAGCGCGCGATCTCGTTCTGCTCGGCGGCGAGGTATGCCTCGAGCTCCTTCTCCTTGCCGCGCTCGACGAGCATCACGTAGTACTTCGCGGTCGGGCTCCGCACGAGCACCGCGCGCAGCTTGAAGTCGAGGAGGCGTGCGTTGAGCGATGGCGTGGCGTAGAAGCCCCAGCTCTTGCGCGCGACGTCGTACTCGTGGCCGTCGGCGGTGGTGAACGTTACCTGCTCGTCGGGCTCGAGCTCGATATGGGCGCAGTCCTTGATCGTGATCGGGTTGCCGCGACCGATCGAGAACGTCCTCGGCGGATCGTTGACCGTGAGCTTCATCGCCAGTCCCAATCGGGGACGAGGAAGTCGTCGATCACCCAGGTGTCGCCGTGCTGGCGCCACACGTCCTTGTTGCGGAACGTCTCCGCGATCGCGAAGAAGCGGTCCTCGGTGATGCCGAGCCACTTGCAGAACTTGGAGATGTCCGCGCGCGGTGTCTCGTCTCCGCGCTTGCGAATGAGCGCGATCGCGTTGTCACGCGTCATGCGGCCATTGCGGATCTCGATCGACAGGTTGTCGAACGTGCGCGTGAAGCCGAACTTGTACCACTTGAGCCAGTGGTGAATCGAAATGAAGTCGTCGTCGATATCCGCGTAGTCCCAAACGCCCGTGCGCGCCGTCGACGCGCGCTCGAAGCCGTGCGCGGTCGCGACGGCGAGGCTCTTCTCTGGATCCCACGGGAAGTAGTAGCCGAGGAAGATCGCGAGCGTGCCCGCGCGCTGGAGCTCGGCGTCGTCGGGACCGAAGTACGGTGTGAGGTCGCGCTCGGTCAGGCCGGCCACGCCGACCCAGTCGCGCGCGGTGGTGCCGTGCGTGACGCCGTGCGCGCGGAGCCACGCGCTGTCGAGCTTGAAGCCCTGGCGCGACTCGTCGGCGCCGCCGTACTCGAACGCCGAGTTCTCGCCCCACACGATCAGCGGGATGCCGAAATTGACGGCGATGCGCACGGGCACGTTGAAGATCGCCATGTGCATCGGCAGCGCCGGCGTCCCGAACTTCTCGAACGCCGCGAGCGTGAAGCGCTTCTCGACCTCGGGTGACACCGAGAAGTCGATATGGTCGACGCCGAGGCGAATCAGGTTATCGAGGTTGCGCTGTCCGATCTCGGTGCGGCCCGGCGGGCGCCATGTCACCGCCAGCGGCTTGAGCCCGTACTCGAGCGCGGTGTGCACCTGCCACGTGCTGTCTTTTCCGCCGCTCACCGGGATCAAGCAGTCGTAGCCACGGCTCGATCCGGTGCGGGCCTTCGCGTTCTCGACGACCGCGCGGAAGTCACGCTCGCGCGCGTCCCAGTCGATCTCGCGCTTGTCGCTCGCGGTCGCGCAGTTGCACTTGCCGTTCGCGTCGAACCGGATGTTCGGCCGGTTGTGTGGCGTGATGCACGTCCCGCAGTACTTCATCCCCGCACGGGTCTACCTTGACTGGCCCACCCCCGGCAAGTACGGTCCGCCATCGCTTTGTCGACGGAGATCGTGGTGCTTATCCAGGCGCGGATGTCGTCGCGCCGCTTCCCCGGAAAGGTGCTCGCACCGTTCCGCGGGAGGCCGATCATTCGCCACGTGATCGAGCGCGTTGCCGAGGCGTTGCCGGACCTCCCACGCGTCGTGGTGACATCGACCGACCCGAGCGATGACCCGCTCGCGGAGTACGTCACGTCGATCGGCAAGACGCCGACGGTGAGCGGCGCGGCCGTGTTTCGCGGCCCACTCGACGATGTGCTGTCGCGGTTCCGCCTCGCGGCAACGGAGCACCCGGCGCGCTGGCTGTTGCGCATCTGCGCCGACTCCCCGCTGCTCGATGCGCGCGTGCTTCATGCCGTCGTGAACGCGCCGCGCGAGGGCATGGACCTCGTGACGACCACCGCGCCGCGCACCTGGCCCAAGGGACACAACGCGGAGTTGATCAACGCGGCATCCCTTGCCGGTCTGCGTGACGAAGACCTCGACGCCGACGATCGCGAGCACGTGACCCGCGTGTTCCACCGCAACCGCGAAAAGTTCCGAGTGGCGAACGTCGAGTCGGGAGATCCCTCACTCGCGCAGCAAGAGCTGGCGGTCGACACCATCGAGGATCTGCATCGCCTGGAGTCGATGTGAAGCTCGCGGTGATCGGGCTGGGTGTTGGAGAGCAGCACGCACGTGCAGTCGCGGCACACACGAAAGCATCGCTCTCGGTGGTCTGTGATCTGGAGCGAGGACGCGCAGAGCGAATCGGTGGTGAGCTCGGTGCGCGTATCGTCGACTCGGTCGACGCGGCCATCGACGCCTCCGATGTCGACGCGGTCGTGCTCGCGACCTATGACGACCAGCACGCGGCGCAGGTGATCCGCGCGTTCGGCGCGGGCAAGCACGTGTTCTGCGAGAAGCCGCTGTGCCGCACGCTCGACGAGCTTTCTGCGATCGCGGGCGCGCGTGGCGACCGCCACCTGCAGTGCAACCTGATCCTGCGTGCGGCGCCGCTCTATCGCTGGTTGCGCGACGCGATCCGCGCGGGCGAGCTCGGCGACGTGTACGCGATCGACGGCGACTATCTCTACGGGCGCCTGCACAAGATCACCGAGGGCTGGCGCAAGGGCGTCGATGACTACTCCGTCATGCAAGGCGGCGGCGTGCACCTCGTCGACCTCGCGATGTGGCTATGCGGCGAGCGGCCGGCGCGGGTGAGCGCGGTCGGCAATCGCATCGTCACGCGCGATACCGAGTTCCGTTACCCCGACTTCGTCGCGGCGACGTTCGAGATGCCGAGCGGCATTATCATGCGCATCACCGCCAACTTCGGCTGCGTGCACAAGCACCAGCACGTGCTGCGCGTGTTCGGCAGCAAGGCGACCTTCATCGTCGACGACGCAAGCGCGCGGCTGCACACCGTTCGGGATCCCGGCGCGCCTCCGCGCGTGCTCGACCTCGCACCCGTCGCCGCGAACAAGGGCGACCTCGTGCCGGGCTTCATCGACGCGATCCTCTGCGGCGAGGATCCCGCGCCGGCGGCGCGCCACGAGCTCGACGTGATCAGCGCGTGCATCGCCGCGGATCGCGCCCTCGCGTCGCGCGAAGCGATCGCGATCGACTACGGATAACCGCATCGACACCAACGGCCACGTCCGATCCGACTCTGCGACCCCGACTCGAACGACCACGACCACTCACCACCGAGCACCCTATGACCGACATCCCGTTTGGCCGCCCCGATATCTCCGACGTCGACCGCGAAGCCGTGATGCGCGTGCTGAACGGCTTCATCCTGACGCACGGGCCCGAGTGCAAAGCATTCGAGGCCGAGTTCGCGGCGTTCCTCGGGCAGGGCGCGAACTGCGTCTCGGTCAGCTCGTGCATGGCCGCGCTGCACCTCGCGTACCTGCACTTCAAGCTCGGGCCGGGCGACGAGGTCATCGCGCCTGCGTGCACGCACGTCGCGACGGTGCACGCGATCGAGTGGGTCGGTGCGAAGCCGATCCTCGTCGATCCCGATCCGCTGACCGGCAACCTCACGGCCGCGGGCATCGAGGCGGCACTGACACCCCGTACGAAGGCGGTGTCGCTCGTCCACTTCGTCGGCATCCCGTGCGAGATGGACGCGATCGTCGCGCTGTGCGAGAAGCGCGGCCTGCGGCTCGTCGAGGACTGCGCGATCGCGATCGGCGCGCGCTACAAGGGCACGCACGTCGGCCTCTTCGGCGACGTCGGCACGTTCAGCTTCTATCCCGTCAAGCACATCACGACGGGCGAGGGCGGCATGTTCCTCTCGCGGCACGCGGATGTCGCGACGCAGGTCGCACGCCTTCGCGCGTTCGGCGTGGATCGCACGCACACGGAGCGGTCGATTCCCGGCATGTACGAGGTGCCGTCGCTCGGCCTCAACTACCGCATGAGCGAGATGCAAGCGGCGCTCGGTCGCACGCAGACCGCGAAGCTGCCGAAGCTGCTCGCCGCGCGCAAGGTGAACTTCGAGGCGCTCAAGGGTCACCTCGCGAACGTGCCCGGCGTGCGGGTGCTCGACAGCCAGTCCGCGGACTGCGTGCAGAGCCACTACTGCCTGATCGCGGTGCTCGAGGGCAAGCTCGGCGCCGAGCGCAACGCGATCATCGGCGAGCTCAACGCCGCGGGCATCGGCACGAGCATCTATTATCCGCAGCCCGTGCCACGCATGAAGTACTACCAGGACAAGTATGGCTACGCGGCGGACCGTTATCCCGTGGCCACGCAGATCAGCGACAACTCGATCGCGCTGCCCGTGGGGCCGCACCTGCAGCCGTCGCAGATGGAAGAGATCGCGGCGGGGTTGCGCGCGGCGGTGTCGAGGCGCATGTGAGCTTCTCGGTCCACTACGACGAGTGGCTCACCGAGGTGATGCGCCGGCACGTCTTCCGCGTGCAAGGCAGCGGCGACGCATCGGCGATCGAGACGCACCTGCGCGAGCAGGCGCGTGCGTTCTACTTCGCGAAGGTCGCCACCGACCGCGTATTCGACGTGCAGGCCCTCGCGGCCCTCGGGTTCGTCGTCGTCGACACGAACGTCACGTTCGAGCTCGCCGCGGAGCCGACGCTCGTGTCGTCGGTGGACGTCGGCGACATCCAGCCGGGCGAAGAGGAGGCCACGCTCGCCATCGCGGGGTCGGCGTTTCGCTACTCGCGCTTTCACCTCGATCCGCTCGTCGGGTTGGACCTCGCGCACCACGTGAAGCGCGAGTGGATCGCGAACTACGTGAAGCGCGTGCGCGGTGACACGCTGCTCGTCGCGCGCGAGCGCGGTCGCGTGCTCGGCTTCCTCGCGCCGATCGTCGCGCACGGCACCGCCGTCATCGATCTCGTCGCGGTCGCGCCCGATGCCAACGGACGCGGCGTGGGCTCTGCGTTGTGCGCGGCGTTCTCGGCGCGTTACCGCGGGATGCCGCGCATCGTCGGCACGCAGATCGCGAACGTGCCGTCGATCCGTCTCTACACGAAGCTAGGCTTCGTCCTCTCGAAGAGCGCCTACGTCCTCCACCTGCACCACGGAGCTACCGCGTGAAGATCGGCACGCACGACATCGACGAGAAGATCCTGATCGTCGCCGAGATCGGGAACAACCACGAAGGCAACTTCGACACCGCGCGCCGCATGGTCGAAGCCGCCGCGGACGCCGGCGTCGACGCGGTGAAGTTCCAGACGTTCAAGACGCAGCTCTTCACGAGCAACGCGGACCCCGCGCGTGTCGAGCGCCTGAAGAAGTTCGAGCTGACCCAGGCGCAGTTCATCGAGCTTCGCGATCTCGCGAAGTCGCGCGGCCTGATCTGGTTCTCGACGCCGCTCGATCTCGAGAGCGCTCGCTTCCTCGAGCCGCTCGTCGACGTCTTCAAGATCGCATCCGGTGACAACGACTTCCTCCCATTGATCGCGCAAGTCGCCGCGACGAGGAAGCCGCTCATCATCTCGACGGGCCTCGCCGACCTGGAGCACCTCGAGTGGATCTCGTCCTTCGCGCGCGAGCACGGCGCCGAAGGGCACCTCGCGTTCCTGCACTGCGTGTGCGCGTACCCCGCGCCCGCGGCCGAGGTGAACCTGCGCGCGATCCCGCTCCTCGCGGCCGAGCTCGGTGTCCCGATCGGCTGGAGCGATCACACGCTCGGCCCGCGCGCGTCACTGGCCGCGGCCGCGATCGGCGCGCGCATCATCGAGAAGCACTTCACGCTCGACAAGAACTTCTCGGCGTTCCGCGATCACCAGCTCTCTGCGGACCCCGCCGAGATGAAGGCGATCGTCGAGGGCGTCCGCGAGATCGAGGTGCTGCTCGGTCGAGCGGAGAAGTTCGTGCAGCCGTGCGAGGAAGGCAATGCCATCCCGGCGCGCCGATCGATCGCCGCAGCCCGAAACCTCGAGAAGGGGCATCGCGTGGAGCTGACTGACGTGATGTGGGTGCGCCCGGCGATCGGGATCCCGCCGGGACAAGAGGACCGGGTGGTAGGAAAGGTGCTCACTCAGGAAAAGAAGATGGGCGAAGCGATCCTCGTGAAGGACGTGCAATGAAGTCGGTTGGTATCCTGGCCGCCGTGGCGTGCATGTTTCTCGCCGTGATCATCAAGGCCGCGCGCTGATGTGCGGCATTGCTGGCTACGTCGGCACGCGCGAGATCCCCGCCGAGCGGATCGCGCAGACGCTCCACCTCATGCGGCGGCGTGGACCGGACCAGGCGGCCGCGAAGCACTTCGAGACGCCGGCGGGGCGGCACGTCGATCTGTTGTTCGCGCGGCTGGCGATCGTCGACCTCGATCCGCGATCGAGCCAGCCGTTCAACCTCGATGACGGTTGGATCGTCTTCAACGGCGAGATGTACAACTTCGTCGAGCTGCGCGCCGAGCTCGAGCGCGCGGGCTTCGGCTTCCGCACGACATCGGACACCGAGGTCCTCTTGCGCGCCTTGCGCCACTTCGGCCCGCGTACCGCGCTCGACAAGGCCGAGGGCATGTGGGCGTTCGCCGCGTACGACGAGAAGTCGGGCGCCCTCGTGCTCTCGCGCGATCGCTTCGGCGAGAAGCCGCTGTACTTCGTCGAGGATTCGCACGGGATCACGTTCGGCTCCGAGGTGAAGCTCGTGCAATCGCTGCGCGGCGAGCGGCTGCAGATCGATCTCGATCACGTCAAGCGCTACCTCGTGAACGGCTACAAGGCGCTCTACAAGCAGCCGAAGCACTTCTTCCAGCGCCTCCAGGAGCTGCCCGCGGCGTCGATGATGACGATCGGCGCCGATGGCACGCACACGACGGAGCGCTACTGGACGCCGTCGTACGCACCCGACGAAGCGATGTCGCGCGAGGACGCGGTCGCCGCGACGCGGGCGGCGCTGATCCGCTCCGTCGAGCTGCGCCTCCGCGCGGATGTGCCGATCGCGTTCTGCATGTCGGGCGGCGTCGACTCGAACTCGCTGATCTCGATCGCCAAGAAGCAGCTCGGCTACAACGTCCACGGCTTCACCATCGCGAACACCGACGCGCGCTACGAGGAGTCCGCGCTCGTCGAGAACGCGGTCGCGTCGCTCGGCCTGCGCCACACGAACGTGCCGACGGACACCAAGGACTTCCTCCCGCGGCTGCGCGAGCTCGTCCGCTATCACGACGCGCCCGTCTACACGATCACGTACTACGCGCACTGGCTGCTGATGCAGCAGATCCACGAGCATGGCTACCGCATCGCGGTGAGCGGCACGGCCGCCGACGAGCTGTTCAGCGGCTACTACGATCACTTCCTCGCCTACCTCGCCGAGACCCGCGACCCCGCGGCGCGCGAAGCGTGGACGCAGCACGTGAAGCCGGTCGTACGGAATCCGTTCCTGTCGAACCCCGATCTGTTCGCGAACGATCCGACGTTCCGCGACCACATCTTCCTCGACGCGAAGGCGTTCGCCGAGTACCTGCACCAGCCGTGGCACGAGCCGTTCGCCGAGTCGACCTACTCGCCGAGCGTGCTCCGCAATCGCATGGCGAACGAGCTGTTCCACGAGGCGGTCCCGGTGATCCTCCACGAGGACGATCTCAACGCGATGTACTACTCGATCGAGAACCGCTCGCCGTTCCTCGATCGCGCCCTGTTCGAGCTGACCGCGCGGATCCCGACGCGCCATCTCATGCGCGACGGCTACGCGAAGTCGGTGCTGCGCGACGCGATGCGCGGCATCGCACCCGACGCGATCCTCGATAACCGCACGAAGGTCGGCTTCAACGCGCCGATCTTTGACTTCTTGAACCCACAGGACCCCGACACGCGCAGCGTGCTCATGGAGCCGTCGCCGATCTGGGACCTCGTCAAGAAGGACAAGATCAACGAGCTGATCGACAAGGCCTTCCTGCCGAACAGCCAGAGCAAGTTCTTGTTCTACTTCCTCTGCAGCAAGCTGTTCCTCGAAGAGAACATGGCCTAGCTCATGGGTACGCTCGCGCCGATCGGGTTGTTTGCGTACAACCGAGCCGACTACGTCGCGCGCGCTCTGCGAGCTCTCGCGCGCTGTCCCGAGCTCGCCCAGTCCAAGCTCGTCATCTACTGCGACGGTCCAAAGTCCGAGGCCGGTCGCTCGAAGGTCGAAGCGGCGCGCGAGGCCGCGCGCGCGCACGCGCCGCCGCACGCAATTCTCGTCGAGCGCGAGCAGAACCTCGGCCTTCGCCGATCGATGCGTACCGGCGTGACCGAGCTGTGCAACGAGCACGGGCGCGCGATCATCCTCGAAGACGACCTCGAGGTCTCGCCGACGTTCTTGCGCTTCATGAACGACGCGCTCGATCGCTACGCCGACGAACCGAGCGTGTTCCAGGTGTCCGGCTACATGTTCCCGGTCGACATTCCTGGCTCGACCGACGCGATGATGTTGCCTGTCACCAGCGCGTGGGGGTGGGCAGTCTGGAAGCGCTCGTGGGACAAGCTCGACTCCGGCGCAGGGCTCTACGATCGGCTCGCCGCGGATCCGGTGCTTCGTCGCCGCTTCGATCTGGACAACGGATATCCGTACTTCCAGATGCTCGAGAAGCAGAAGCGCGGCGAGGTCGACTCGTGGGCGATCGGCTGGTACGCCGACATGTTCGCGAATAACGGCTTCGTGCTGTACCCACGCAAGAGCCAGGTGGCGAACCGCGGCCACGACGGAAGTGGCACGCACAAGGAGACACGCTCGCCCTTCGAGTCCGACGCGCACACCGGCGTCCTCTCCCGCTTCCCGCCTTCTACGATCGACGAAGCTGCATGGAAGCAGCTCTGCTCGTACATCAAACGCGAGCACCGCCGCGCGAAGCTCGCGAGCGTCCGCTCCCTCGTCGTGGATCGAGTGAAACAACTTCGCGACGTCGCCACCAACCTGCGCGGCGCGCTACCCGGCGGCCACGCGCGCATCTCGTATGCACAAGAGGGCGAGGACCTGATCCTCGCGCGCATCTTCGGCGACGCGATCGGCACGTACGTCGACGTCGGCGCGCATCACCCCAAGCGCTTCTCGAACACGTACCTGCTCTATCGAAAGGGCTGGCGCGGGATCAACATCGATGCGACGCCGGGCAGCATGGCGGCATTCGCCCGCGAACGACCTCGCGACACCAACATCGAACGTGGTGTGACCGACAGAGTGGAGACGCGCCGGTTCTATGTCTTCGATGATCCAGCGCTGAATACGTTCGACTCCGCCCGCGCGGCCCATCTCGCAGCCACGACACGATACCGGATCGTTGCAGAACACGATGTCCCCTGCGCACCACTCGGCGACATCCTTCGCGAGCACGGCGTCGGCGAGTTCGACCTTCTGAGCATCGATGCCGAAGGACTCGATGACGTGGTCCTGCGCACGGTCGATTGGGGTGTCAGTCGGCCCCGCGTCGTGATCGCCGAGCAATTCTCGCGAGACCTCGAGGGGCACCTCGGCTCGGCGCTTCATCGCTATCTCCGCGAGCGCGGGTATCGCCTACTTGCCAAGACGTTCAACTCCGTCTTCTATCAGCGTGACTGAGAAGCTTGCATTGCGCTGAGTCAGGTCGCGTTCTTCAGGCCCGAGCGAACGGCGAGCCAATACGCCGTCAGCTTACCGACACTCACCAGCATGCGGGCTCGGTCACGACGGCCGAGGCCGAGGCGCTTCGCGTGCTCCCGTTTGACGGCAAAGGCCTCCCGTACCTGCTTGCCCATCGCCGCGACGGACTTCGCGTCGGTGTGATAGCGCGCACTCGCGATCACCGCGTCGAGCTTCTTCACCGCCCGCGCCTCGGGAAACATCCGCAGCCACAGGTCGTAGTCCATCGTGTAGTGCAGCTTCTCGTCGAGGCCGCCGACATCGAGGAAGAGCTGGCGCCGGAATACGAGGCACGGCTGGAGCACGAACGTCAGCGGGCACGCGACGAGCGTCGCGGGGTCGACGTACGGCGCCGCGTGGTAGCGGCCGAGCGGCTTGCCTTCGATGTCCACGCGCATGCCATCGCCGTAGACGATGTCGAGGCGCGGGTCGGCGGCGAACGCCTCGAGGATTCGGGGCAGGGCGCGCGCGTCGGTGTAGTAGTCGTCCGAGTTGATCCAGGCGATCAGGTCGCCTTTGGCCATCCTGATGCCCTGGTTGATCGCGTCGGACTGGCCACGGTCCTTTTGGGACCGCCAGTGGATCTTGTCACCATAGGCGGCAAGAATGTCCTGCGTGCCGTCGGTGGAGGCGCCATCGAGCACGAGGATCTCGGAATCCGCGACGTTCTGGGCGAGGCACGAGTCGATGCACTCGCGGATGAACGGCGCTTGATTGCGTGTCGGGATGACGAACGAGAGCAGCACTCCGCGGTCCTGAGGCGCGGACGCTAGCACGCTGGTAGTGGGCCGCGAAATGAAGTAAGCGTGGGCAAGCCGTGGGTCGCTTGCGCGTAAGTTTGGTCACGCCTTCCTACAATCATGCGCAGTTCATCGAGCGCACGATCGATAGCGTGTTGTCGCAACGAGGGGACTTCGACCTCGACTATCGAGTGATCGATGGTGGGAGCAAAGACGGCACCGTCGAGATCCTGAAGCGGTATGGCGACCGCCTGAGCTGGAAGAGCGAGCGCGATCGTGGACAGGTCGACGCGATCAACAAGGGGCTGCGCAGTGCGACGGGCGATATCGTGGGCTGGTTGAACAGCGACGACGTGTTGATGCCGGGGGCGCTCGATCGGGTCGTGACGGCATTCCAGCGCCATCCCCAGGTGGAGTGGTTGCATGGGCGATGCTTGATCATCGACGAGCACGATCGCGAAGTCCGCAAATGGATCACCGCGTACAAGCACTTTCGCGCGCAGCGGTACTCGCTGCAGGGGTTGTTGACCGAGAACTTCGTCAGCCAGATGACGGTGTTCTGGCGGCGCGGGGTGCACGAGGAGGTCGGGTTTCTCGACGACACGTACAAGTTCGCGTTCGACTATGACTTCTGGGTCAAGCTCGCCGAGCGAAGTGATCCACTCTATCTGCCCGAACCGATCGCGTGCTTTCGCTGGTACGAGACGAGCAAGTCGGGCGAGGGCTTCGTCATCCAGATGACGGAGACGGCGGATCGTGGCGCGCGGGCAAAGGGAGCCTCTGCGTGGACCTACGTGTCGGCGAACGTGAAGAAGAACGCCATCATCAACATCTATCGCGCACTAGGCTACGCGCGAGGTGTCGCCGGCCGGTTGCGCTGAGCGATCCAGACGCTCCTGCACGATCGCGAGCTCTTGCGTGAGCGACACGGAGCGGAGTTGAAGCTTGCTGATGGTGACGAGCGAGCGAAGGTGAAGGATGGCGAGCGCGGCGATCGCGACGCAGAACAGGAAGTTCGACATCAGCGTGAAGCCGAGCGCCATCGCGATGCGATTTGTCACCGTCGGAAACAGCGCCATCAAGCCGAGCAGCGTCAGGAACGCGAGAAACGACATGCTGCCCTGCAAGGTCACGCGTTCGCGGAACAGCAGGCGCATCAGCACGAGGCCGATCAGGAGGCAGATCAATCCGAGGGCCCAGTAGTTCTCAGCGACTTGTTGCACCGGTTTTCCCCTTGCTGCGCACGTACGTGAGCACGACCGCGATCGTGACCTTCAGCATGTAATAGATCGTCGAGAACCCCGCGATGCTCGAGCTGCCACCCTGGCGCGTGCGCATCGTCACGGGCGTCTCGCGAATGACGAGGCCCGCCTTTCGAGCCACGGCGAGAGACTCGGGCTCGGGGAAGTCGTACGGGTATGTCTCGTCAAAGAGGGCGAGCGCGCGCGGTCCGTAGAGTCGGAAGCCCGAGGTCGGGTCGCTCACGCGCACGCGCGCCATCACACGCAGCACGAGGCGGAGCCACCAGCTGCCGAGGCGCCGCAACGGCGTCGACTTGAAGTTCGCTTTGTCGCCCGGCGAGAACCGCGTGCCGATCAACAGATCTGCATCACCGGCGGCGGCGATAAGCTTCATGATCTCGCCGGGTGGGTGCTGACCGTCACCATCGACCTGGACCGCGAAGTCGAACCTCTCGCGGCGAGCGAGGCGCAGTCCCGACTGCACCGCGCCGCCGATACCGAGGTTCCGGCAGAGTCGCAGCACGCGGGCACCACCCTCGCGCGCGACCTCGGACGTGCGGTCGATCGAGCCGTCATCGACGACGACCGCTGCGAGCTCGACGTCATCGGAGGGCGGCATCGCGCGGATCTCCGAGAGGACCCCGGCGAGCGCTTCCTGCTCGTTGTAGGCGGGGATGACGATGAGAACGCGCACGGGCTTCGCGAGCTATATCACGGCGGTTTTCGTATATTGCCCGCCGTGATCGCCGTGGCTTCCCGCCTGACACCGCGGCAGATCCTGCTTGTCGGCTGGGGCGCGTTCCTGCTCTACGCGTGGCCCGGCTTCATGAGCTTCGATTCCGTCTATCAGCTACAGGAGTCGCGCTCCGGCTACTTCAGCGATGGGCACCCGCCGATGATGGCGCAGCTGTGGCGCATCGTGGAGGTCTTCATCGCGGGGCCCGCGGGCATGCTGATGCTGCAAAGCAGCGTGTTCCTGGTGGGCGTCTTCTTGATCCTGCGCCGGCGCATGACGGCTCGCACCGCCGCGATCGGCGCCAGCCTGTTGTTGTGGTTTCCGCCGGTCGGAGGAGTGTTGGCCGTGATCTGGAAGGACTCGCAGATGACGGCGTGGATCGTCCTCGGCGTGGGCCTCGTGATGTCCGATCGCCGGCGCACGAAGCTGTACGGACTCGCTGCGATCGCGCTGGGGACCGCGATGCGCCACAACGCGCTCGTGATGACGCTGCCGCTCGTCGTGCTGCTATTCGTGTGGGACACGAAGCATGGCTTCGTGAAGCGGTATGCGATCGCGATCGTTGCCTGGATCGCGGTGACGATGTCCGCGCGGGTCGCGTCGGAAGCCCTCACGGACGAGCATCGCCACATCTATGCGCATAGCTTGCAGCTGTGTGACATGACGTCCACGTTGCGGTTCGTCGACGAGCCGATTTCCGACGAGATCTTGTTCGAGACGCTGCGAGGGTCGACGGTGATCCCGACCGAAGGGCTCCACGAGCGTACCAAGCGGTTCGATCCGCGCGGCAGTCTGATCGACAACCTTTGGTGGAACGCGTACTCGTTCTTTCGCATCCCGAAGACGGACGCAGAGCGCGCGGGAAACGCGCGGGCGTGGAAAGCGATCGTGTTCGCGTATCCGAAAGCGTACCTCGCGTATCGCTGGGAAGTGTTTCGACGAGTGCTCGGGCTCGACGAGGAGGAGGCGCGCTCGCCGTTCTATACGTGGTTCGTCGACATCCAGAGCCCGTTCTACACGCACATCCGGATCCACCACGACGCGTCGCCAAGTCATCTGCAAGAGTGGCTGCGCGAAGCGACGCACCTCATCGGGCGATCGCCGCTGTCACGCGTGATCACGTACATGATCCTCGCGTTCTTGCTCCTACCGTTCTGCATCCGCGATCGCGAGGTGCTCGCGTGGGTGCTGTCGGCGTTCGCAAACGAGGCATTCCTGTTCGTGTTCTCACCGACGACGGACTGGCGGTACAGCTACTGGCTGATCCTGTCGGTCTGGCTCGGCGTGGTGCTGCTGGTCGCGAGGCGGGCATCGACGCGGAAGACGTTTCCCCAGACATCGCCGCCGTAGAGCTCGCCGTCGACGGCGTGGATGCTCGCGGGTCCGAAGAATGGGAGCGAGTAGTGCGTCGCGGTGAATCCGCCGTTGCCGTCGGGGTGGAGCCGCGAGAGCCCGTCGCGGCAGTTGTCCGCGAAGACGTAGTCTCCGGCGAGATCGGGGAAGCACTGCCCGCGATACACCGCGCCACCGATCACGGCGCACCATCCGTCGTCGTGCGTTCCCTCGAAGACGGGGAGCACCTTGCCCGCGGGCTCGCACGGTGGCCACAAGCAGGTGGACCCCTCGTACTGCTTCCAGCCGAGGTTCGCGCCACGTGCTTCGCTCGCGCGCACGAGGTCTACCTCCTCGATCGCATTCTGTCCGACGTCACCGATCCAGAAGTCGCCACCGTCGAACGAGAACCGCCACGGGTTGCGGAGCCCGGACATGTACACCTCGGGTGCGCCTGCTTGACCATCGGCGAACGGGTTGTCGCCGGGGATCGCGTACGGGCGACCGGCCGACGTGTGATCGACATCGATGCGAAGCATCTTGCCGAGCAAGGAGAACGGATCCTGGCCGTTCTCCTCGGGGTCGTTCGACGCGCCGCCGTCGCCCGTCGAAATGTAGAGCATGCCGTCGGGGCCGAACTCGAGCATGCCGGCGTTGTGGTTCGCGGCGAAGTCTGGAATCGAGAGCACGAGCTCGCCGCTCGTGGGATCGACGCGGTCCGGATCCGCGCTCACGGTGTAGCGGAGGACGACATCGAAGTACGGGCCCTCGGTCCCTTCCCGATACCCGGTGTAGGCGACATAGAGGAGGCCGTTCGACGCGTAGCGCGGATGGAATGCGAGGCCGAGTAGCCCGAGCTCGGACTGGTTGTAGCCGTAGAAGGGCAGCTCGCCCGCGAGCTCGGAGATGTCGAGGAATGGCGTCGCGAGGACGCTGCCCCGATCGTCGAATCGCTCGCCCTTGTCGATGACGAGCACGCGGCCGTCTTCGATCACCGCGAACAGGCGTTCGTGATCACCGGGCGGCGCCGTCACGAGCACGACCGTTCCCTGCATCTGCGCGATCAGCTGAACGCCGAGGTCGGTGCCGGGCGCGGGCGTACACCGCGCGAGGCTCGCGTCGGAGGGCGCGTCGACGGGAACGTGGCGATTGTCACCGCATGCCGGCAGGCACAGGATGCCGAGCGTCGTGACCCACCTCATCCGTCGAGGATACTCGCACTTGCCCGTCTGGGCGGGGCATGTCTATAAGGGGCCGTGGGCCTGGACCGGACCGAGACGTGGGTCGTCATCGCCGCCTTCAATGAAGGCAAGGTGATCCGCGAGGTCGTGAAGGGCGTGGTCGCCGGCGGCTGGAACATCGTCGTGGTCGATGACGGTTCGCGCGACGATACGGCCACCGCCGCGAAGATGCCCGGTGTGATCGTGGTGCGTCACAGCATCAACCGCGGACAGGGCGCCGCACTTCAGACCGGCATCGACTACGCGCGGCGCCGGGGAGCACGCGCGATCATCACGTTCGACGCCGATGGCCAGCACGATCCCGCCGATCTACCGGCCCTGATCGACGCGCTCGACAACGCGGATATCGCACTCGGGTCGCGGTTCCTCGGTCGCGTCGAGGGCGCGTCGCAGCGGCGCATGGCGATGCTGCGCACGGCCACGAAGGTCTCGAACAAGCTCTCGGGACTCGAGCTGACCGACTCGCACTGCGGCTTGCGTGCATTTCGCGCGTCGGCGGCGCCGTCGTTGCGCATCACGCAGGATCGGATGGCGCACGCATCCGAGCTGTTGCGCAAGATCCAGACGAGCGGGCTGCGCGTCGTCGAGGTGCCGGTGACCATCCGTTACACCGAGCACTCGATGAGCAAGGGCCAGGGTGGGATCCAGGCCGTGCGCATCCTGTTCGACTACTTCTTCCGACGCGCATGATCATCCGCATCCTCCTCCTGCTCGGGTTCGCGGCGATCGGCTTCTTCGTCTTCCTTCGCCGCAACCGGCTGCCGATCCACATCATGACGGTGTTCCTCCTGCTCGGAGCCGGGGCAATCGCGGTCGTGTTCCCGGACATCACACAAGATGTCGCCGATGCCGTCGGTGTGGGTCGCGGTGCGGACCTCGTCCTCTACATCACGATCGTGATGGTGATGTTCGTGCTCCTGCACTACTACACGAAGTTCGTCGAGCTGCAGAAGAACGTCACAGACCTGACGCGCGAGATCGCGATCTTGCGCGCCGAGGTCGAACGCGTCGCTCCGGCGGATCAGGCAGCGTCGCGAGAGATCGCGTCGTAGCGTCGGGCAAGCGGAACGCAAAGCAGGCCGACCGCGATCTGGCCAGCCATTCCGTATACGAAGTGCACGATCGAGAACGCGAGCAGGTTTGCTTCGCGCGCTTCCTGCGTGGCGCCCGCGGCGAACGCGCTGAAGAAGAGGACGAGCCCCGCCTGCGTGGTGCCGAGACCCGCGGGCGAGATGGGCAATGCGGCGGCGAACGCGAGCCCCGGGAGCACGGCGGCGGCGAGCGCGAGCGGCGCAGGAATTCCCCACGCGCGCATCGCGACCCAGTGGCCGAACACGATCACCACGACGTGCGGGAGGCGGGCGGCGATCGCGCGCGCGTGGCCACCGATGCCCGCTTCGAACAGGGGCGAGAGCACCGGACGATTCGACAGCGCGATCGGACGGACGAGCACGATGACGAGATAGACCACGAACGCGCCACAGAGCCCCCATACCGTCCACAGCGCACGCGGGTCGATGCCGTCGTGATCCAACACCCAGGTGCCGGCGTTGAGGAGGAGAAGTGTGGCGAACGTCGTGCCCATCATGAACAGCGCGATCCCGATCGCGCGCATACCCGGCACACCCGACCTGTGCAGGTAGTAGCCGATGCCGCCTTGCCCGACGGCGTAGTTGATCAGGGAGAGCAGGTAGGTCGCACCGCGGACCGCGAGGACCTTGGGTAGCTTCCAGCCAACTCCGAGGACCGACAACGCGACCCACGTCGCGATCGTATCCGTGATGAGCATCGCGATGGTCACGCCGAGATCGACGAGCGCGAGCTGGACGTGAGGTCCCTCGGAGATCGCGTGCTCGAACGCGTCGAACGGGACGCGCATGGCGATCACGATGACGATCGCGATACCGACGAGCCACGGCAGGATCCGCCGCACGAGGCTCGTACGCTTGGGCTCAGGAGCGTCGGTCACCCGGAACGTACTGCGTCATGATGAAGAGCTTGAGCACCCAGCTTGCCGGCAGGCGGAGCAGCGCGCGTTCGCCGTAGAAGCGAAGCTTCGCGTGCGCGTTCATGTGACCCCGCCAGAACTGCTTCTTCACGTCGAGCGTGGCACGCAGCATGTTGTGCAGCATCATCGCCTTCGTGCCGTTCGGATGGACGCGGTAGCGGAGCAGCGGCTCGGGATGGTTCGCGAAGCGGACGCCTTTTGTCGCGAGGCGACTCCACAGCTCGTAGTCCTCGTTCACCGGGAACGTGCGGTACTGGTAGCCGTCGGCTTCGATCAGCAGCTTCTTGCGGATCATCACACTCGGCTGCGCGATCGGGTTGTAGCGAGCCATCGACTGGAAGATCTCGTCGTGCTCGAGCGGATACGCGCGGAGACCGACCTGCGCACCTTCGCCGTCGATGATGAACAGCTGGCTACCGAGTACGCCGACGTCGGGGCGTTCTTCGAGGAAGGCGATCTGCTTCGCGAGCCGGTCGCTCTGCATGATGTCGTCCGCGTCCAGAAGCGCGATCAGTTCGGCCCGTGCCTCCGCGGTGCCACGATTGCGTTGATCGACGAGCGAGGTGCGCGCGGGATTCTGAATGTGCCGGACGCGGGGATCGCGGAGGCCGGCCAGGATCGCCCTGCCGTCGACCTTCGACGGATCCTCGACGATGACGAGCTCGAAGTCGTCAAAGGTTTGCGAGAGGACGCTCTCGACCGCTTGTCGGAAATAGACCGGATGCGGATTGAGCACCGGCATGACGACGGAGACGCGAGGGCTCACGCGACGTCCTCGGTGGCGGGCCACTTCCGCGCCACGGCGATCGCCGCGAGTACGGCACAGGTCGTCGTCACGAGCCAGTGAGAGTAACGATAGTCATTCGCGGGCGCGAATACGAACATCGTGACTTCGAGCACGAGCCCGCTGATCGCGAGCGAGCGCAATAGCGCCCGCTTCCGTGCGAGCCACAGGGCGATCAACGCGAGCGCGAGATACAGGTACGGCCGGAACAGCGGCGTTCGAGCGAGTGCGCGCACGAAGAGCTGCATGCCGTACTGCCAGTCCGACGCGGTCGCGCGGTGGTGGAGGGGAGCGAGGAGGTCCGGGTCGCCGAACTCGTCGTAGACCGGGGACCACCTGCCGCCGTGGATCCCGAGCAGCGACCGCACGGTCGCCCATCGATGGAATGCGTACGCGCCCGGATGAGCGATGATCGCTCCGCGCCACGCGCGCCCGAGCGCCTGCGATTCGTCGTCGGTTTCGATGGGCTCGAGGACTCGCTTGCTTCCATGCGCCACGGGGTACCAGTCCAGCGCATCGACCGATGCCTCCATGCGCTCGACGAGCAGATCGCGATCCGCGAGTGGCACGCCAGCGAGGGCCGCTTCGAGCATTGCCCGATCGCGCAGCTTTGCTCGACGCAGGGTGCCGACTGTGTCCATCGCCAACAGTTGCTGCTCCCACGTGTGGTTGTCGACGACGGTCAGCACGTGGTCCGCGAGCTTGGCCGATAAGAACACGCCCGCGACGAGAGCGAGCGCGATGCCAGCGCGCTTCCAGCGAGCGCCCGGGGCGATCGCACGAAAGGCGATCGGAGTGAGCGCGAAGACGCATTCGAAGCGACAACCGCATGCGATGATCGCGAACGCGACGGCGGCGATCGACCACCTGCGCGTGCCTTGGATCGCGGCACCGAGCGTCGCCATCAACGCGCCCGCCATGAGGGACTCGGGCCAGATCACCGCCATCGGTGCGAAGATCGGCGGAAACAAGAGCAGAGCGCCTGCCGTGATCGCAGCCGCGCGCGGCGAGACTACACGGCGAAGGATCGCGTACAGCCCGAAGAGAAACAGACCGCTCTGAAGCGCGAGCATCGGGAACGGTCCGGCCGCGACGTACTCGAACGCGCCCCACAGTGCGGTCATGATCGGCGCGTAGTCGGAATAGTCGCCGGTTCGGACGGTGTACAGCTGGAGGACGCCGTCGACGCTGAGGTACCCCGGATACGCTCCCAGCATGAACACGAGCCAGCCCGCGAGCACGTAGGTGAGCGGTGGGCGCGTCGCCAGCCAACGTCGGGCATCTCGGGCTCGATCACCGACGGTCATTGGCAGGTCGCGATAACACAAAGCCCGCATCATTGCGATACTCTGCGCCGGCCCGTGGCCGACGATGTAGCCGAGAAGACTGAGGATCCGCCGCGTCGTCGGACGTGGATCCCGATCGCGCTCGAGGCTTTCGCCGCGCTCGCTGCGATGGCGCTGATCCTGCGCTGGTCGACCGGCATCTGGGTCGTCGCGCTCGAGCGGCCGGCGCAGGTCTCCGGCCTCGCCGCATTGCAGATCCGCCTGCTCGGGATCGCGATCCCGCTGATCGTCTCCCTGGTCGTGACCGCCCGTGTGCGCGGCGGGCGCTACTTCGAGATCACGACACGCATCGCGTGCGCCGCATTCGCCGGTCTCGTCACCGGCTTCATTGCCGGTGGTCTCGTCCTCGCGCTGAAGAACACGCCGTGGCCGCTCAACGGCGACGCGGGAGACTCGGGACAGATCGCCGCGTGGGCGAACGCGTACAACTTCGAGTGGACGCCGGACTATCCTCCGTCCTTCTATCCACCGCTCTATCCGTGGCTCCTCGCGAAGTACGCGACGCTGAGCGATCAACCGACGATCTATGCGCTGAAAGACTTCCAGATCCTGTTCACGGGACTGGCGGGGCCCCTCGCGTACCTCGCATGGCGATCGTTGTTGCGGCCAACGTGGGCGCTCGCGATCGGTGTCGTAGCCGTCTTGTGCGTGCTCGAACCGTACAAGCCGTACGGCCCGATCTCGCTCGCGCTGTTCGTGCCGCTGATGATCAAGTTCCTACAGATCCTGCGCCGCGCGGAGGAGCGCCACTGGTTCACGCTCGCAAAGCTGGGCGTGCTGCTCGGCGTACTACTCGGTCTCGTCTGCCTTTTCTATTCGGGTTGGTTCCGGTGGTCGGCCCCTGGAGTTGCCGTCGCCGGCCTGATCCTGTTCCCGTGGCGGTCGAAGATCGGACGCAAGCACGGCGTGGTCTTTGGTGCGTCCGCGCTCCTCGCGTTCGGTCTCGTGTGCTTCAACTACATGACCGAGATCCGGTCGATGGCGAGTCGCAATCCCAGCGGCATGGCGTTGATCCAGGACAAGTACACGTACTTCGATACGGACGTGGATCCGGCGTACGTCGTCATGTGGCGGGGAGACACGCCGGGCAACCCCGGTATCTGGCCACCTCCGGGGGAGCTGGGCGGCGTCGGACTGTTCAGTCTGCTGATGTTCGTCGGCCTCGGTGTCTCGATCATGTTCGGAATCAAGCGGACGGTGGTCATCGCGCTGGTGCCGATCCTCGCTGGAGTGTGGATCCACCGCATGTGGACCGCGCACTACATGTTCACCACGAGACTGGTCGCGCTCTATCCTCGGACGAGTATCGAGATTCTCTTCGTGTTCGTCGTGCTCGCAGGCTTCGCGCTGTACTACACGGTCGAATCGATTGCGCGGCGGATCCCGAACAGCCCGCTGCGAGCGCCCTCGGCGACGATCGGTGCACTGTGCACGCTGACGTTTCTCCTCGGATCCATCGCGTCGTCGATCTCGGACAAGATGATGCCGAGCCCCGCCACGCCGCTCACCCAAGGGTGGCTCGCGTGGCAAGCGCACATGTGGAAGAAGGATGGCGTCGCGCCGATGACGCGACCGCCGACGTGGCCTGCTGATCGGCCCGCGCCATGACTCGCGTGCGCGAGTGGCTCGCGGCGCGATCGCCGAAGCAGATCCTCATCGCGTCGTTGGTGCTGTTCTGGATCTACTGCTGGCCGGGGTTTGTCGGCTGGGACACGCACGAGCACATCATGCAGTCGCGCTCGGGCGTCTATACCGACGGGCATCCGCCTGCGATCGCGCTCATGCAGCGGGTGTGCGAGTTGTTCATCACCGGTCCGCTTCTGATGATGCTGTTCCAGAGCATCACCCTGATCGTCGGGCTCTACATGTTGTTTCGCACTCGGCTGACGGAGCGCGCAGCCGCTCTGATCGCGAGCGCGATCTTTCTGTTCCCGATCGTGTCGGGCATCACCGCGCTGGTCGCGAAGGATTGCCTGATGGCAGGCCCTGCGGTGATCGGTTTGGCGCTGCTCCTCGACGAGCGACGTGGACGCCAGTGGCTCGCCGTCGGCTTCCTCTTCTTCGCGAGCCTCATGCGCTGGAACGCAGTCGCCGCCACCTTCGCGCCGATGCTCTTACTGTTCCAGTGGCGTCCCGGCATTCGGGGCGTGAAGCGGTACGCGACGGCGCTTGCCGTCTGGATCGGCTTCACCGGCGCAGCGTATGCGACGAACGAGGCCTTGACGGTGAAGCGCGAGTACTACTGGTACTGGTCGCACGCGTATGAAGACATCGCCGGAACGCTCGAGTACATCCCCGCGGTCGACGACAAGACGCTCCTCGAGTGGCTCGATGGAGTGCCCTTGCGGAGAACGGAGAATCTGCACGCCAGCTTCTGGGCCATCTACGATCCCGCGCAGTACTTCCAGCTCGTACGTCGAGGTGAACCCAACACGATCTTCAACAAACCCAAGACAGAAGAGGAGCGTGCAGCGATCGAGCGCGCGTGGAAGCGGATCGTATTCGGAAACATCCGAGCGTATCTCCAGTACCGGTACGACAACTTCCGGCGCGTACTGGGCCTCGACGGCGAGGAGACGTTCTCGCGCGTCTACGTGTGGCTCAGCGTGATCGCTGCGCCCGAGACGATCCTGCAGATACAGCACGATGCTGCGCAGAGCAAACTCCAGCAGAAGCTGATCGCTGCATCGATGTGGGTCAGCTTGACGCCGTTCTACATCCCGGTCTGGTACTTCGCGCTCTGCTTCCTGCTGCTTCCTTTCGCGATTCGCAGGCGCCTCGATGCCTCCGTCCTCCTCAGCGGGATCGGCTACGAGTTGCAGTGGTACTTCCTCGCGCCATCACCGGACATGCGGTACTCGCAGTGGATGGTGCTGTGCTCGTTGATCGGACTCGCGCTCGTGATCGCCGCGCGCCGGCGATCAAAGCCGAACGCCGGTCTGCCAGCGACACAGGATGCGCAATAGCAGCGCCGACGCGATCGTTGCGGCGGCGGTCGACATCGCCGCGCCTTCGATTGCGAAGTGCGGGATCAGGATCAGGTTTCCCGTCACGGAGAGAGCGAACACCACGCAGACGTAGATCGTATGCCACCCCGGCCGCGACGCCATGATCAGCACCTGGTTGAAGGGTAGCCAGGGTGTCGTCAGCGCGAGGCCGACCATGAGGATCGCGAACGATGTCGTTCCGGCATGGAACGCCGGATCTCCGACGATCGTCGGGATTGCCACGGGATAGATGAAGATCGCCGCGAAGCATGCTGCGGCCATCGCGGGCACGAACCACCGGCGCGTACGTTTGATCAGCGTGTCGACGGAATCGCGCCGGCCTTCGGCGAGGTCTCGCGCGATCATCGGATTCACGTTGTTCTGCACGACCACGCCGAGTTGTGCGGCGCCTTCGAACAGCGTCGAGGCCAGCGCGTAGATGCCGACGAGCGACTCGGGGAGTGCGATTCCGAGCATCCACACGTCGATCTTCGAGTTGATCTCGAAGGCAAGCGTCGCGAGCAGGCCTCGACCGCCATAGTCGATGTGTCTCTTCGTCCACGCGAACCATCCACGAGCTCGGCGCAGCTGCACGGTCGAGAGGAGCTCGCACAACATCACGACGAGCAACGCGCCCTCGGTGAACGTCCAGATCACCGCGAGGTGATCGGCGGGCGCGTTCCACACGTGCGCCATCACGATGCCGACGGCGATCAGGACGTAGCGCAGGGACGTGTACACCGCGAACGCGCGCATCCGCCGCAGTCCATTGACCACGCCGAACAAAACCTTGTTGATCGCAAAGCAGAAGAGCCCTGGGGCGACCCACCAGAGCCCTGTCTCGACATCGACGTTGTTCACGAGGACGCCGATCGGTCTTGCGAGCACGACGCACAGCGCTGTCGCGACAAGTGCGAATGCGACGGCAGGCAAGAGCGCGCCCACCACGATCGTCGCGACGCGATCCGGATCCTCGGGATCCTCGGCGACCGCACGCAGCACGCTGAACTGGAGCCCCCCGGCCCCGAGCACGGCGAACGAGAAGAATGCCGGGGTGACGAGGTTGAACGCCCCGAGGGCGGCCGCGCCCCACCAGCGGCCGATCATGAAGTTCATGCCGAGCCCGACGATCCCGAGCAGCACGACAGGAGCGAGGTTCCAGACGACGTCGCGCCTGAGTCGTGCGCCTTGCGCGTCCACTAGTACAGCTTCGGCGCCGCGTTGATGATCTGCAGCGCTTCTTCGGCCGAGAAGCCGATCAGCTGCGCGTATTCGCGGATCGACGGCCAGCGCGGCTTGCTGTACTCGATCGCCCGCGCCATTGCCTGTTCACGTGTCAGGTGGCCTTCGCGCACCATGTTCGCGAGCATCACCTCGTCCTCGGTGAAGCCGGCGATCGTTTGATAGATGTAGTTGTAGAACGCGGCCGTTCCGTCGCCGATACGCCACGTCGTCGTCGTGTCTTCGGCGATCTCCCAGTCGTACTCGCGGCGAATGGTGTTGACGATCGTGTCCTCGTGCCACTCGATGTACTGGTAGAGGTAGAGGAAGTCGTCCTTCACGACGAACGTCTGCCAGAACGCGTTCCAGGTGTCGTAGAGCGACTCGTTGAAGTAGCGCGGGTTCAGCGCGTATTGCTTCGCGTGATACCAGAGCATCCCGGCCTTGTTGCGCAGGGACATCTTGGTGAGGACGTTGCCGTGGTCGTCCTGCGGGACGCCCATGAGGCCGGTCTTGTACGGCGCGTCCTCGATCATATTGCCGGTGCAGAAGATCACGAGCTGGATGCCCGTCTCTTTGCGCAGCTCGCGCGCGTAGGAATAGAACTCCTTGTCGCCGGCCATGAACAGCGTGACCATCCCGATCTCGGGACGCTTGAGCCACGCTTCGACGTTCTTGCGGACGTACCGGCGCTTCGCGGTGATGTCCGCGGACCGGACGATGTGCTCGACGCCGAGCTTGCCGCACACGCGTGCCTGGTTGCGGCGCGCGAGGTCGGTGACCATGCCCCAGTCGTACGTGAATGCGACGGGGTTCATCCCGAGGTTCTTCTTCACGTAGTGCAGGCCGTACGACGAATCGCGTCCACCGCTGAACGCGAGGATCACGTCCGGCTGTCCGTCGCTGCGGCGAAATGGCGCCACGGCGTCCAGCAATGCTTGCTCGCCTTTGACCGCGATCTTCTTCCACGTACGGCAGTAGTGGCAGACGCCATCCTTGTCGAAATCGACGAAGGGATACGTCTCGGGCAGGATGCACTTCGTGCAGCGCCGGAGCCCCTCGATACGCGGTGAGTGATCGACGATCTCCACCGCGTGACCGTTCGGCGCGAAGTCGTCGTCTGCGGGCGGTTCGGGTGCAGTGCTCGTCAGCGAGAAGGCGTGACGGCGCATCCCGTTCAGGTGAATCGCGAGTGCGTGACCCGCGCGAACCTGTTCGAGCCGTACCTCGCCGAGGCGGGCCGCCAGCGCCTTGTCCTCCAGGACGCGCTGCAGGATGAAGCGCTCCGATGCGAACGCGAAGATCGTGCCCTCGGCATTCGATAGCTGGAACAGCGACCCGGTGTTGGTCGCGAGGAGCATGACATCGAGGTTGTCGAACAGCATCGCGATCGATGCCGAACCCTCGAGCTCGCGGAACGTGGAGCGCGTGGCTGCGACGAGATCGCCGACCTTGTCGAGCTGCGTGCGCAGCAGCGCCGCGAGGGTCTCGCTGTCGAGCTCGCCGATGCGCACGATCTCCGGGTGCGCTTTGGCGAGAGCAGCGTCGTTGACGACGATGCCGTTGTGTAACGCGACCGATCCGTACGTGATCACCGGCTGGTTGTTGTCGACATTGCCTTGCGAGCCGTTGGTCGCCAGTCGCGAGTGGCCTGCGATCGCCAGCGCGGGACCGGTGCCCTTGCGCGCCTCGAACTTGTCGAGCGCGGTGTCGAGCATGGTGTGCAGCTTCGGGTTCGCGAGAAAGTCTGCGACCGAGCCGCCCTGCTTCAGCACATCGATGCCGTTGCCGTGATGAACCGCGAGGCCGGCTGCTTCACGGCCGCGGGTGGCGGAGTGTTGCAGCAGCGAGATCGCGAGCGTCCGCGCGAGGTCTCGGTCGACCCGTGGATCACTCGCGCAGATGACGCCGAAGATGCCGCACATGGTGGAATTCGACTGCCGAGAACTCGCCACTTATACACAGCTTCGCGACCTTTTGCGCATATATTGCCGGCGCGGTGGGACTCCCGATTCTCCGAGAGATCTTCGCGCGTTTGCGCGCGTGGCTCGGGAGTTTGCACCCGCTGATCCCGCTCGCGATCGCGTGGAGCCTCTTGGTCGCGTACGCGTTTCCAGGAGAGCTCACGCAGGACTCGATCGACCACCTGACGGAAGCGCGCAGCGGGTTCTACACGGACGCGCATCCGCCGCTGATCAACCTGGTGTGGAAGTGGCTCGACCATCTCGTCGCGGGCCCGATCTTGATGCTCGTTTTGCAGACCACGATGCTGCTCGCCGGGCTCTACCTCGTCCTGCGGCGCACATTCTCGCCGAAGCGTGCGGCGTGGTTGGCGGCGGGCACCTTCCTGTTCCCCCCGATCGCGTTGCCGATGGCCGTGATCTGGAAGGACTGCGTCATGGCCGGCGCCCTCGTGCTCGGCTACGGCCTCTTGTGGTCTCCACGTCGGCGCACGCGATTGACGGCTCTCCTGGTGCTCTTCCTCGCGACCGCGATCCGGTACAACGCATTCGCGGCGACGTTCCCGCTGATCGTCCTCGTCTTCGAGTGGTCTTTGGGGATGAGGTGGTGGAAGCGTTATCCGATCGCGCTCGTTACGTGGATCGCGATCACGTTCGCCGCGTTCCAGATCAACGACCGACTCACGGATCGTCACATGTACTACTGGCACACGTCGATCGCCGTGTTCGACATCGCGGGCACGTTGATCGAGGCCGACGGCGACTTCTCCGACGAAGAGCTCGCCACGCTGCTCGAAGGAACGAACCTGCGCGGCACCGATCACCTCTACGCTCGCTTGAAGGCGGCGTACGAACCGAAGCACTTCATCCATCTGATCTCCGACGCGAAGGTGCATCCCGTGTGGGATCTCCCGACCGGAGGCCTCGTGCCGCCGACGGCCGAGGTTCGCGCAGCGATCGAACGAGCGTGGAAGGACGTCGTGACGACGTATCCCTGGGCCTATTTGAAGCATCGGCTCGCCGTGACGGCGGCGGTGCTATCGATCGGCAAGGAGAACAAGATCTACGGCATCGTGCCTCCGCGCGATCTCAGGTGGCCACAGGTCGCACAGAACATGGGTCTCGCGACGTCCGCGTCACCGACGCAGAAGTGGCTCACGAACGGTGCGCACTGGACCGTGAAGTGGGTGCCGATCTATCGCCCGTGGATGTACGTCGTGCTCGCGTTCGTCCTGCTGTGGTTCGCGCGCCGCCATCGCGACATCTTCGTGCTGCTCCTCTCGGGGCTCGCGATCGAGAGCACGTATGTGGTCCTCGCGCCGAGCGCAGACTATCGCTACTCGCACTGGCTCGTGATCTGCGTGGTGCTATCCGTGCTGACGCTTGTCGCGCGGCGCGTAAAACGTGAAGTGCGTGAAGATCGCACCGGCGACGAGAACGATCTCGAGCGCTGACAACGCCATCTTGATCACGTTGGGGTGCAACGGAAGGTGCCAGCGGAGCTGTTGCGCGATTGGAAACAAGTAGTGCTCGCCGACGACCACGGCGAGCAGCGCGAGGAAGAACGGCAGCCACACGGCGCGCGGAAGATCTCGCGACAGGCGCTGGAGGTACAGGTAGCCAAACGGCACGTAGACGATGAACGCGTACGCGAGCATGCGGTCCGTGTCGCACGCGATCACGGCTTGCACGAAGATCGGGAGCACGAGCAGCGCGATCGGCTTCATCCACCGCGGCGCATCGAGCGCGAAGCCGAGCAGCGCGAATACCGTGAACGCGCCGAAGGGCATCCATAGCGTCTGGAAGTTGTTGCTGCGAACGTTGTCGGTGATGGCGCCCCCGAGGTTCGAGAACGACATGTGATGGAGGTTCTCGAAGCACAGGTTCGCTTCGAGCCTCGACGGTGCGAGATAGATCCAGAGAGCGACGAGGTAGACCAACGTCGGTGCGAGACACTTCAGCGACACGACAGCTTTCTCCCGCAGCGTGCCGTCGCGGAGCAGCACCACGAACACGAACACCGGGATCCAGTAGACGGCCTTCTCCGCGTTGAGCGCGTCGATGAACAGGATCACCGAGAAGTAGGGCCAGTGTTCGCGGCGTAGCAGCGCGTGGAACAACAGCACGTACAGCGCGTAGTTCGCCGGGTCGAGTACGAGGCGATTGCTGGCACCGTAGATGCCGAAGTAGGACGACAGCAGGAACGCGGGCGCGGCGATCGCGAGACCCGGCCGAACGCCGAGTCGGATCAGGAGCAGGATGAGACCGATCGCCGTGACGACGAACGCGCCGAAATTGATCGCCTTGATGGCATCCATGTCGACGACGGGGAGAATGTTCCAGCGTCCGGCAAAGAACGGAACGAGCCAGCGGATGTTGAACGGCAGAAGGCCGTCCGGAATGATTCGCTCCTCCCGCAGCGTGAGCAGGTAGTTGCTCTCGTCGAGGGCGACCATGTTCCAGTCGCGGATCGCGCCCCAGCAGAGCAGGACGCTGCCCATCCCGACGATCGTGATCAAGACGAGCTTGAGCGCCTTACGATCACCCAGGACGGAGAAGCCGAGTCGGTGCCGGAGGAGAACGACGACGGCCACGCCCAGCGTGACGAGGATCGCATCGACAACGAACCACGACACTTCCACGCTGTTCGCGAAGCTCGTCGCAAATACGAGGATGGACGCGAGCCAGATCGACAGGAACAGCGCGACGTGGACGACCGCCGTTTCGACGAACACCCGAGCAGTCGACGGAGGGGGCCGATCCGACAATGGTGATAGCAAGCACGAAGTGGATCGAACTCGCAAGCCCGCCCGGGAATGAGGTATACGGCCTCAGATCCGATGTCCGCTCCGCGCATTGCCGTGCTCGTTCCCTGCTTCAACGAAGAGGCGGCGATCGCCAAGGTCGTGTCCGACTTCCGCACGTCGCTCCCCGACGCGACGGTCTACGTCTACGACAACAACTCCACCGACAAGACGATCGAGGTCGCGACGGCGGCGGGGGCCGAGGTCCGACGCGAGTATCGCCGCGGCAAAGGCAACGTCGTGCGCCGGATGTTCCAGGACATCGAAGCGGACGTCTACGTGATGGTCGACGGAGACGACACCTATGACGCGTCGGTGGCGGGCAAGCTCGTCGACCGACTCATCGACGACAACCTCGACATGGTCGTGGGGCGCCGCGTCGAGACGCATCAAGCCGCGTATCGTGCTGGTCATCGCCTCGGTAACGCGGTGCTCACCGGTCTCGTGCGCTGGCTGTTCGGGGCGAACATCGTAGACATGCTCTCCGGCTATCGCGTGTTCTCGCGCCGGTTCGTGAAGAGCTTTCCGTCGTTCTCACGCGAGTTCGAGATCGAGACGGAGCTCACCGTGCACGCGATGCAGATGCGCATGGCGGTCGCAGAGGTGGACACGAACTACAAGGAGCGACCGCCCGGCTCCACGAGCAAGCTACGCACGTTCCGCGATGGCTGGCGCATCCTGATGACGATCACGAACCTCATGCGCAACGAGCGGCCGCTGCTGTTCTTCGGACTCATCGGCTTCCTGCTGGCCGCCGTCGCGGTCGCGCTCGGCATTCCGGTGCTGTTCGAGTACTACGACACCGGGCTCGTGCGGCGATTCCCGACCGCGATCCTCTGCAGTGGCCTCGGCGTGATCAGCGTGATCAGTGTCGCGACCGGTCTCATCCTGGACCTCGTCTCGCACGTGCGCCGCGAGACGAAGCGGCTCGCGTATCTCAGCTATCCCGCGCCGCGGGCCGCACCGGACGCGGCAGCTCCTTCGCTGCACGCGCCGCCGGTGGTGCCGCCGGCTTCGACGTCGTCGGCGAAACCGTCGGCGTAACATTCGTGGTCGGCTGTCCCTCCGGTTGTACGGCGGGCTGTTCGTCGAACCCGAACTTCTGACCGACGACGAACAAGGGTCGTCCTTTCACCTGCTCGAAGATCCGCGCGATGTACTCGCCCTGGATGCCGTTCGAGATCATCGTGAGGCCGTTGAAGAACAGCAGCAGCACGAGGAGCGATGCGTAGCCCGGCACGTCGATTCCGAAGAACAGCTTCTGGATGATCGTGATCGCGAGGTAGATGAACGCGCCGAGCGCGGACAGGACGCCGACATACGTCCAGATCTTGAGCGGCGCCGTCGAGAACGAGAACAGGCCGTCCAGCGCGAAGCGCCACAGCTTGAAGAAGCTCCACGAGGAGCGCGTATCATTCGCGCGGACGTTGGCCTGGAACTCGAGCGACGCGACCTTGAAGCCCGGCCACGCGAAGATGCCTTTCATGAAGCGGTGGCGCTCCGGCATCTTGTTGATGACGTCCATGATCTTGCGATCGATCAAGCGAAAGTCGCCCGCGTTTGGCGGGATCTCGACCTCCGTCATCATGCCCATGAACTTGTAGTAGGCGCGCGAGAGCGTGCGGCGAACGAAGCCTTCCTCGTCACGCTTGCTGCGCACGCCGAGCACCATGTCGTAGCCCTCGCGCCACTTCGCGACGAACTCGGGGATCAGATCGACGGGATGCTGCAGATCGCAGTCGATCGGGATCACAGCCTGGCCGGTCGCATGCGAGAGGCCGGCGGTGAGCGCGATGTCCTTGCCAAAGTTTCGCGCGAGGCCGACGACCTTGATGCGGGGATCTTGGGACGCGGCTGCGGCGAGCATGCCGAGCGTGCCGTCGCGGCTGCCATCGTTCACGAAGATGATCTCGAACGTCTCGCCGATGCGCTCCATCACCGGAATGATCGCGGAGAGAAACGCCGGAAGGTTCTTCTCCTCGTTGTACGCAGGCGCGACGATCGACAACACCGGACCCATCTCGTCCCCTTCTAGCACGTAGGAAACGCCGGTTAGGAGGATTTCGCGCGCATGCGGCTCACGACGGCGAGGAGAATGCCAATCGCTGTGCAGACAATCATCCAGTGCGAATATCGGTAGTCCGAGGAGGGCGCGATCACGACGAGGGTGAGCTCGTAGAGGATGCCGCTTGCGAGCAGGACGAACGCTACGCGTGACCGCCGGCACAGGGGCAACGTGAGCAGTGCGAGGATGGCGTAGAACCACGGACGGAACACGAACGAGTCCTCGAACACACGCAGCAGGTCGGCGATCGCGACCTGGAGCCGTGAGTGCCGTGCGCGATGGACGAGGAGGTCGCTTTCGAGGTCGGTATGGAAGCCCGTCCACACCGCTCCTGTCGGCAGATCGTTGAGCCCCAGCACCGCGAGAAATACGTCGCGGCGGTGCTTCAGATAGGCGCCCGGATACTTCGTGACGACGTGCCTCCAGGTGGCGCTCACGGCGTCGCGCTGCGCTTGGGTCTCCGGCGCCTCGAAGATGCGAGTGTCGCCGAGCAGCAACGGTCCCCACCATGCTGGCGAGTAGGCGTACTTCCGCAGCTTCTTCTGGATCCGCTCCGTCGGGATCGGGGTCATACCGATCAGCTCGCCTCGAAACTTCTCGTCGCTCATCGAAGGTGCGTGTGCCAGCGTGCCTCCGATATCGAAGATCGCGACGGAGCCATGCCATGCATGGGACTCCTTGCCGGTTACGAGCTTCGAAGCTCCGAACGCGACGATCGTGATGACGAGCCACACACCGGCTGCGAGCGCGTAGCGACGAAGTCGTGTCGATCCGTCACGCCACTGGAACAGCAACAAGACGATCGGTAGCGTCGCGGCCGGTGCGTTGTAGCGGAGCGTCGTTGCGAGACAGATGAGGACGCACCCGAGCGCGCGCCAGCGTCGCTCGGGCGACAGCAGTGCTGCTGCGCCGGCGAGCAGGAGTGCCGCCATCAGCGAGTCCTTCCAGATCACCGCGATCACGACCAGGTTCGCGGGGAACAGGAACAGCACGACCGCGGCGATCGCCGCGCGCCGCGGCGCGAGGACGCGACGCATGATGCCGTCGAGACCGAGCAGCATCACCGTCGTCTGGATGACGAGCATGGGAAACGGACCCGATGTGATCGCGTCGGTGAGCCGCCACAGTAAAGCCATCATCGGCGGGTGCCAGTCCGTCAGCGGCGGGTGGCGCGCTTCCTGGAGCTGCTGCACCGAGTCCCACGTCATGTAGCCGGGATAGGCGTAGACGATCAGGGCTAGCCAACCGAGTGCCAGAATCACCCGTCGCGTCAACACGGAGTCGATCCACGACACCCCGCGCTCCCAACGGCTACCCGACATCGCGCGCCTGCATGTACCACACTCGTGGACCGCCTTCGGTCTGTCGTGTTACCTGACCTGGTGGCATCCGCCGCGCTGCGCTTCCTGTTCGTGATCTACGTCGCGCTGACGGCGTTGCACATCGGCTACGTGATGCTGCACGAGCCATTCGCGTTCGACGCGTGGAACGTCGCGCGCGACACGAGCGGCCAGCCGTTCTCGATCGGCAACTGGCTCGACTACGGCGTCGACCAGTACACGCACTCGAACCCGCGCGTCGGGCAATGGTTCACGTACCTCGCGTACAAGCTCGAGTACTTCGCGGTCATCGCGACGCCGCTCGCGTACCTCGCACTCTCGCTCGCCGTCACGGTGCTCGGCCTCGGACGCTGGCCGACGTGGAAGCGCGGGCAGGACCTCGCGCTGTTCGCGATCACGCTCGGGGTGACGTGGTTCGCGCTGCCGCGGGTCGGCATGATCATCTTCTGCCGCGCGTACGGCGCGAACTACCTCTACGGCGCCGTGATCCAGCTGTGGTTCCTCGTCGTGCTGCGGCTGCGGCCGCACGGCGAGGGCAGCGTCGCCGCGTGCGTTCCGTACTGGCTGCTCGGCGTGCTCGCGGGCGCGAGCAACGAGCACACGGGGCCGACGCTCGTGATCTTCACGCTGTCGTATGCGGCGTGGCGGTACCGGACGAGCGAGGCGATGCCCAAGCTCGCGCTGTCGGGTGCGCTCGGTGTCGTCGTCGGGTTCGCGATGATCTTCTTCGCGCCGGGGCAGGGCGAGCGGTACGAGGGCCTCGGCACGCGGGTCAGCCTCGTCGGCCGGCTGTTGCAGCGCGGGATCACGGGCAACCTCGATATCGTCCAAGACTACCTGATCGCCGCCGCGCCGATCGTGGGGCTGACGCTGATCCTGCTCGTCGCGAGCGCGCGCGATCCGGATCGCGACGGGATGAGGGACCCGCTGTGGCGGTTCGGGTGGGCGCTCGTCGCCGGCGCGCTGATCACGGTGACGCTGTTCGTGTCGCCCAAGCTCGGCCCGCGCATGTTCCTGTTGCCGTGCGCGCTGCTCGTCGCCGCGTTCGTCGGGGTTGCGGACGCGGTGCTCGTCACCTCGAAGCGGCTCGCGCCGGTCGTGGTGCTCGCGGCGTTCGCGAGCGTCTATGCCGCCGCGCGATCGATCCCGCAGTACTCGCGTCTCGACGAGGCGAGCGAGGTGCGCATGCACGCGCTCGACGTGTCCAAGCCCGGAACGGTCGTGACGATCGATGCGTATCCGCACATCGAGGACTCGTGGTGGTTCCTCGGTGACGACTTCCGCAACCAGAACAAGCGCGAGATGGTCGCCGAGTACTTCGGCCTGCGCGACATCGTGTTCCGCGCGACGGACCTCGAGGCGCCGCTCGGCGTGTCCGACGTGCGCTTCACGCCGATCTACACGCTCACGCCCCCGAGCTGCCTCGATGAATCGGGGGGCTTCCAGCTCGGACGGATCCGCGGGCTCGATGTTCCGTCGACGCAGCGTGCGGCGCGGTCTGCGATCGAGCGGCTCCGCACGCGCATCGGAAGCAAGGGCCGGATCGATCAGCTCGACATCGCGGTCGACTTCATCGGCGCGACGCCCGCGCTGCCGCGCCCGTCTCTGTTGCTCGGCCGGTGGAAGGACGACGCGTTCGAAGCGTACGGTGGGTTGATCGAGCGCGACGGCAGCTCGCGCACGCGGCTCGTGCAGGTGCCCAAGGACCTCAGGGTCTCGACGGTCGACATCTTCATCTATAGCGTCGGGCACGACTGGAAGGAGCTCGGCAAGGGCACCTCGCCGCGCCTCGCATACACGCCGTGGCGCGAGGGCACGTACTGGGCGCTCGCGTGCAAGGCCGAGGAGTGCTTCGTGATCGCGGCGACGCGAATGCTGTGATCCGTTCGTTGTCGTCGGAGGGAGATTCTTTCGTAGGCCCCGCGAGCGATCCGGGGTACCGTGCCTGTTCGGACGAGGTCCGCAGACAATGATCGCAACGACTCCAGACAGCCAGCGCTGTATCGCCGCCAAGGTCCACGCCTCGAAGCATCGGGTGGAGGTCGAGGCGAGCGCGCGCTGCGGCTGCTTCTTCTGCTTCCGGCAGTTCGCGCCGACCGCGATCACGGCGTGGACCGAGGGCAACCAGACGGCGCTGTGTCCGAACTGCGGCATCGACGCGGTGATCGGCAGCGCCTCGCCGTATCCGCTCCACGACAAGTTCCTGCGCCGCATGCACGGGCAGTTCTTCTCGTACCGCACGAAGTAGTCGCTCGACGCGGCCGCGCCGGTGCGCGTTATAGTCGGCCGACGATGTCGACCGAGCTTTTGACCGAGATCCCGATCGATCTGCTGCACAAGCTGCCGAAGACGGATCTTCACTGCCACCTCGACGGCTCGCTGCGCCTCGACACGGTCCTCGATCTTGCGAAGAAGCAGGGCAACAAGCTGCCGACGTTCGATCGCGGCGAGCTGTACGGGATGCTCTACGCGGGCGAGCACGTCACGTCGCTCGATGACTACTTGCGCGCGTTCGACATCACGCTGTCGGTGATGCAGACGGAGGAGGGGCTCGAGCGCAGCGCGTACGAGCTCGCCGAGGACGCGCATCGCGAGAACGTTCGCTACCTCGAGGTTCGCTACTCGCCGCTCTTGCACATGCGCGAGGGGCTCAGGCCGGCGCAGGTCGTCGAGGCGGTGCTGCGCGGGCTGCGCGCCGCGAAGCGCGAGCTGGGCATTCGCTATGGCTTGATCCTGTGCGCGATCCGATCGCTCGGGCCGGAGTCGAGCCTGCGCATCGCGGAGCTGTGCGTCGCGTTCAAGAACCGCGGTGTCGTCGGCTTCGATCTCGCGGGCAGCGAGGTGAACAATCCGGCCAAGCTGCACCGCCAGGCGTTCCAGCTGGTGATCGACAACAACATCAACTGCACCGCGCACGCGGGCGAGTCGTTCGGTCCCGATAGCGTTCATCAGGCGATCCACAAGTGCGGCGCGCACCGCATCGGTCACGGCACGCGGCTCGTCGAGAGCGGCGACCTGTTGAACTACTGCAACGACCACCGCATCCCGCTCGAGGTGTGTCCGTCGTCGAACTTACAGACGCGCGCGGCGAGCTCGTGGGAGACGCACCCGGTCGACTTCTTCGTCGACTACGGGCTGCGCGTCACGATCAACACCGACAATCGCTTGATGTCCGATACGACCGTGACCAAGGAGCTGCACCTCTGCCACCGGCACTACGGCTGGTCGCTCGCGACGATCAAGGAGATCATCATCGCCGGCTTCAAGAGCGCGTTCATGCCGTACCGCGAGAAGGCAGACCTGTGCGCGGAGATCAGCCGCGAGCTGTCGACGTACTCCGATCCGCGCGGCGAGAGCACGGGGCGCGTCGGGCTCGTCGAGTCCGATCCGCCGACATCACCGACGCCGGTCGTGCCGAAGGCGGCGAAGCTGAAGGTGACGTAGCCGCTGGAGCCGTTCGCTACGGCACTGTCGTGAAGTCGAACGTGAACGGCGCGAGGTCGTTGCCGGCGCCGTCCTCGATCGCCATCGTCAGCATGATCGTGACCGTCGTGTTCGCGGGCATCGGCGCGTCGGGCGTGAACGTCCACGTGCGACCGCCGTTCGAGGACGCGAGCGCGCCCGTGCCCGCGTTCATGACGACGAAGCTCGTACCGTCGACGCCGGTGACCGGCTCGTCGAACGTGACGCTGATCGTCGCGGCGAGCGGGACATCGGTGGCGTTGTCGGCGGGCATCGTCGCCGTGATCGAGGGCGGGAACGTGTCGGCGCCCGTGACGAACGACCAGGTGCCCGGTGGCGTGCCGAGCATGTTGCCGCTCGTGTCCTGAAGCGTCGGCGAGAGGATCACGGTGTACGTGGTCATCGGCGCGAGCTGCACCGACGGCGTGAGCGTGGCGCGGAACGTCGGGAAGCCTTGATAGGTGACCGTCGCCGGGACGAGGCCGCCGTTCATCAGCTGGATCGTCGTCGCGTCCGCGTTCGTGATGTCCTCGTCGAAGTCGACGTGCACGACGCTGTTGAGGCCCACGCCCGAGGTGTTCGGGAGCGGGACGCGTCCGATCACGCCGGGCGCGATCGCGTCGGTGCCCGTGGTGAACGTTCCGGTGAACGGGAACAGCTGATTGTTCGCGGCGTCGACGATGCCCGAGGTGAGCGAGATCGTGTACGTCGTCATCGGCGCGAGCTGATGCGTCGGGTTCAGGATCGCCTGCGACGGCGAGGTCGTGATGAGCGCCGGCTCGACGCCCGACGGTCCCGTCAGCGTGAAGGTCGAGCTGTTCGCGTTGCTGACCGCCTCCGAGAAGTTCGCGGTGATGCTCGCCAGGACGCTGATGTTGATCGAGCCGGTCATCGGCGTCGTGTTGATCACCATCGGCCGCGACGTGTCGGCGGCGGTCGTGAACACGAACGGCGTGAACACGAGCGCGTTGCCGGCGAGGTCCGTGATCGTGTTGGACAGGTTGACCGTGTACTGCGTGTCCGGCTGCAGGCTGAACGGATCGAGCGACGCGAAGTTCGGGAGGCTCATGTTCAAGCTGCTGCTCACGATGCCGGAGGGGCCGGTCACGGTGAACGTCTGCAGCGTGACGCCGAGGACCGGCTCCGAGAACCTCACGTCGATCCGCGTCTCGAGGGGGACGTTCGTCATCACCACCGGGATCTCGACGGTCGCGGTCGGCGGTGTGTTGTCCGCAGCCGTCTTGAACGTCCATTCGTCGCCGAGGAACGCGTTGCCGGCGCTATCGGTGATGCCGGTCATCAACTGGACCGTGTGCACCGTGTCGGCGCGGAACGGGAGCTCGGGACTGGCCTGCCACCGGTAGTGCACGAGGTTGTCGGACTGGAACCCGAGCTCGACGACCGTGCCCGAGAGGAACCCCGACCCATCGTCGACGGCGAAGTTCGGGAAGTCGATGATGTTGAACACCTGCTCGTCGAACGCGACCTCGACGCTACCGACCGTCGCGATCGGCACCTCGATCGAGTCGGGCGCCGGCGACCTGAACATCAAGAGAGGCGGCTTGAGGTCCGGCGGGATCGACGCATCGCCGGGGCACGGGTCCGTGAACGGCGGCGATACCCGATGGCATCGGTTATCGAGGCTCGTGAAGCACACGTACCCGTCGGGGCACGTCCCTTCGCCGCCCTCGACGGCGGGAGGCCCGCAGGTGAACCCACATTCGGGCTGCGGAATGTCGTAGCAGCCCGCGATGGCGATCACGGCCGCTACGCCGACGGCGTACGCGATCCTCGCGGATTTCGATCGCACGACGCGACGGTAGCACCGGATGCGCGTCGAGTGTCGGCGCCGCACGCCGGGGCTCGGGGCTGTCCCCCGATGTGGTGTACCATCGGCGCTGATGGCCACCACGCTCGATAGGGACCAGCTGAGCGCGCTGGTAGAGCCCCATTGGCGACGGCTGTACAACTTCGTCTTCCGTCTGACGCTCGACCAGGATCGCGCGAAGCGATATCTGGCAGACATCTTCGCCGCGGCCGCGGCGCAGATCGCGACAAAGCCGGCATCGCCGACGGAGTCGGAGGTGTGGTTGCTCGGCATCGCCAACCGGATTCTCGAGGAGCGGCTGCCGCGTCAGCCCGAGGTCAACTTCGACATCCTCGACGACACGCTTCGCAACGAGGCGACACGCACCGACGTCGTGCGCTCGCTCTCGGATCCGCAGCGCGACTTCTTGCTCTGGGAGCTCAAGCAAGGCTGCATGACCTCGGTCATCAACTGCTTGCCACCGGGCGAGCGCGCGGCGTTCGTCGTCTGTCACATCCTCAAGCTGTCCGACGATGCGGCGTCCAAGAGCCTCGGCATCACCGAGAGCGCGTACAAGGTCCGCCTGTCGCGAGCGCGCAAGAAGGTGGGTGACTACCTCGCGCCGCGCTGCGAGCACGTGAACCCGATGAACCCGTGCCGCTGCCCGGCGCGCGTCGGGACCGCGCTGCACAAGGGCTTCATTCGTTCGATCGGCCAGAGCGGCGGCGAGGTCTCGCTGCGCAAGGATCCGTACCTGCGCTACGGCACCGGCGCCGGCAACGACGACGTGCCGATGCGCGACATCGGCGCGATCTACGGCAACCTTCCGGATCCCGACGCGCCCGACAACTTCGGCGCACAGCTCGTCGAGCAGCTCGCGCGATGAACCGCGTCGTGGTGCTCGTGCTGATCGCCGCGTGCGATCGACGAGCACCGAAGGAGCAACCGCCGCCGCTCCCCGGATCCGCGATCGTGGTGCCCGACATCACGACGATCGACTGGCGCAACCAGATGTACGAGCTGTCGACACTCGGCACCGTGCAAGCGAAGGACGGCCGCGCGGAGTTCAAGCTCGTCGTGGACTCCGCCGGCGAGGTGCGCGCCGATCAATCGCCGGCGGCGAAGGGCATCGACGGCTCGCTCGTCCTCGCGCCCGCGCACTACGCGGATCTCGATGGCGACGATCACGACGAGGCGATCATTCCGTTCGAGATGCGCTCGATGCAGCCCGGCGAAGCGCAGCACGTGTTCGGCGCGTTCGCCTACACGCTGCGCGAAGGCTTGCCGATGCGTATCGACGTCGTGACCGCGCAGTCACCGATCGACGTCGACGGCAAGACGCTGTCGGCGAGCGATCCGCCCGTGCGCTGGCACTGGACCGGTGGTCGCTACGTCGTCGAGGCCCGCTGACTAGAAGCCGGTCGCCTTCGGGGCGGGCTCCGTCGACTTCGTGATGCCGTGCGCCAGGATGTACGCCTCGAAGTCGGCGGCGTTGTCACCGAGCGTCTGCACGAGCGATGCGACCGCGCGGTTGATGCGGTTCGCCTTCGTCGCGGTGAGGCCCTCCATGCGGCCGGCGCGGTCGTACATGTTCGCGCAGATCAGGTGGAACACGTCGGCCTTCGCGCGCGAGTCGAGCTCCGCCGCGGGCACGATGTCCTTCAGCGAGGCTTCCACCTCGGCGACCACGTCGGCGTGCGAGGCGCGCAGGTAGTCGGTCGCGAGCTTCTTCAGCTCGCGCATGTCCTCGTACTCCTGGAGGTCGTTTCCGCTGTTGAGAACGTCGGCGTACGACGGCGTTCCCGGGCGCAGCTCCGATCCGACGATGACCTGACCGCCGAGCGCGCGGGCGACGAGCCCGTAGAACTGCGTGTTCGTGATGTTGTAGCCCCAGCCGAGGTTCGGGTTGCCGAACGCCGTGCCGCGGTAGTCCTCGATCGCCATCACGGCGAACCAGTCGACGAGCGCGGACTTGCCCCACTTGTCGAGGTTGCCCACGCCGCTCGGATCGCTCCTCGTGAGCAGCTGCATCATCGCGGTCGCGTAGTCGACGTTGTCGTTCGCGGCCATCTCGCCGAGGTCGAGCAGCTGGCGGCCGAACGTGCTCGCGAGCGGACCGTGTGCCGGCGTGTCCATCACGACGAGGCCGAGCTTCTCGGCGCGGCTCGGGCGGTCGGTGATGAAGTACGCGAACGTCTCGTCGTCGAACGGCAGGATGATCGAGCGGCCCGCACCCGTGGTGAAGTAGAGGTTGAAGTTCACGAGCGCGAGGCCGGTCAGCGACGTGTCCTTGAGGTGATCCTTCACCGCCTTCGAGAACACGGGATCCGAGATCGCCGCGCGCGGCGTTGTCTCGAGACCGTCCATGTCGTCGATCATCGCGAAGAACTCCTTGTCCTGCGCGGCGCGGTTCGCGCCCTTCATGTACTTGCGCTGGAACGAGCCCGCCTGGAACAGCACGGTGCTCTTCATGAACTCCTTGATCTTGTCGGCGTCGAGCACGACGTACGACTCGCGATCCTCCTGTGCCATCGGCGTCAGCTGGTCGCGGAGCCACATGCGGTACGGCCGGTCCTTCGGCAGCTCGAGCGTGAGCTGATCCTTGATCTCGATATCGCGCTTCAGCGTGATCGTCTTGCCGCCGACCTTTCCGGTGATGGCGTCGTCGCGCTGACCGCGCTCGTTCGGCTTGATGTCGAGCGTCACACCCTCCGCGGTCAGCTTGTTGCCCGATCGCGTGAGCTTGTACGTCTTGCCGTCGAGATCCATCTCGATGCCGACCGCGGACCACGAACGGATCACGGCGTCGTCGACCTTCTTCGTTCCGAGCTTGCCGTCCCAGAGTCCATTCAGGTTGTCCGCGGAGACGCCGGACGCCGTGCCATCGGCCTTGCCATCGCCATCGAGATCCTCGCCGTCCTCCTGCTCCATCTCGGTGCAGGCACCGAGCGGAGCAACCACACTAGCCACCAGCAGCGTCGACAGGATCAGGCGCAGACTCTTCATGGCCGCACGCGGCGAGCAAGGGCCAGACCAGATCGTGCTCACGCATTGCTCGGGCCTTACGTCTCCATCGCAACGCGACTGGCCACCAATCGATCAGCCACCGATGAAACTGCGGTTGCTTCGCGACGCCGTCGTCACCGAGATCGTGCACGCCCCTGCACGATCACTGCCCGTTGCAGGCCTGCATCCACACCATGCAGCGCTGCTGGATGCAGGTCGCATCGTAGTTGCAGTTCATCGCGCAGACATCGACGCGCATCAACGCGAGCACGTTCCTCGTCGCCATGTTCGTCGCGCACTTGCAGCCGCACGCGAAGTCGTTCGCCGCGCAGAAGCTGCCCTGACAGGTCATCGCTGCCTTGCAGGTGCCACTTCCGAGTTGCACTCCGCGGCACGTCGCGCGGAAAGCGCACAGCGCCGCATCGCCGCACTTCTTCGCGAGGGCGAGATCGGTGCACGCTCGGATCGCCTCGTTCGCCTTGCAGTCGGCGATGCACGACATGGTCGCGAGCCCGCACGACCGCGCTGCGTTGCAGCCGGCCTGGCAGCGCTCGTCGACCGACAGCGTCGTCGTCGCGCCGGGTGCCTGCGATGTCGTCGCGGGCTTGGTCGTCGAGGTCGGCGGCGGCGTCGTCTGTTGCGTCGTCTGTTGCGTCGTCTGTTGCGTCGTCGTCGGACGTCCCGCGAGCGTCGGAGGCGTCACCGGGGCGTATGGATCGACCGGCTTCGTGCCGGACTTGGTGTTCGTCGTCGCGCTGTTCGTCGTCGCGTTGTTCGTGACCGAGTTGTTGGTCACCGCATTGTTCGTGACCGAGTTGTTCGTCGTGGATCGATTCGTCGTCGCGTTGTTGGTGGTGGCGTTGTTGGTGGTCGCGTTGTTGGTGGTTGCGTTGTTGGTGGTTGCGTTGTTGGCGGTGGCGTTGTTGGTGGTCGCGTTGTTGGTGGTGGCGTTGTTGGTGGTGGCGTTGTTGGTGGTCGCGTTGTTGGTGGTCGTGTTGTTGGTGGTCGCGTTGTTCGTGGTCGGGTTCGCCGTGGCGTCGCCGTTGCTGCCGGTCTTCGCGATCAGCTCCGACGGATCGGACTGCTTCGCCGGCTCGGTCTTGACGATCACTTCCTTCGTCCGCGTGAGCACGATCGCGAGGACGATCGCGACGATGCCGACCGTGCCGACGATCGCGATCACCCACGGAGTCTTCGACGAGCCCTGCACGATCGCGGTGCTCGCCGGCGACGTGTTGGTCCCCGTCGGAAACGGAGGCGCCGGGTTGGTTTGAACCGGAAACGCGGGCTGCGCGCCGGGGTGAGTGCCGGGCGCGCCGCTGTACGCGGGCGTTCCCGCGGTGCCGCCGTACGCGGGCGTGGCGCCGGGCGTGTAGTTCGGCGTTCCGCCGGCATGCGCGGGCGTCGCGCCCGTCGAGCCGGGCGTGTAGTTCGGCGTGCCGCCGGCATACGCGGGCGTCGCGCCTGTCGCGCCCGGCGTGTAGTTCGGCGTGCCGCTGGGTGGCGTCGCGTAGTTGGGCGTTCCGCTCGGCGTCGGCCCCGCGTATCCCGGCGTCCCGCTCGACGGCGTCCCTCCGGGCGCGTATCCCGGCGTCCCGCTCGACGGTGTTCCGCCACCCGGCGGCGCGCCCGACGGGGCCGGCATCTGCGGACCACCGACGCCGTAGCCGGTCGCCTGCGTCATCTGATGCGCACCGACGGGCGAGGTGCCGTAGCCAGTCGCCTGTGTCACCTGATGCGCACCGACGGGCGGCGGTGTCTGCGCGCCGAGGCCGACCATGCCGGCGCTCTGCGTCGCGGCGATCGGAACGCTACTCGGGCGGAGCGCGAGCACGTCCATCAGCGCGGTGCGCATCTCGTGTGCTGTCGCGAAGCGCGCGGAGACATCGCGGGCGAGCGCGCGAGCGAAGAACTGCTCGAGCTGCGGCGATGCGGTCGGCATGAACTGCTTGATCGATCGCGGCGGCTGCGTCGCCACGGCGACCATCAGCTCGCCGACGGTGGAGCCCGGGAACGGCAGGCGACCGGTCAGCATCTCGTAGACCATCACGCCGACGGCCCACAGATCGGTGCGCGCGTCGACGTTCGACGGATTCGCGATCTGCTCGGGTGACATGTATGCGGGCGTGCCGAGCATCGAGCCCGTCGCCGTACGAACCGAGGCGACGTTCTGCGTGTCGATGACCTTCGCGATGCCGAAATCGAGCAGCTTCGCCGACGGTCCGCTCGGCGTGACGACCAGGAACACGTTCTCGGGCTTGAGGTCGCGATGCACGAACCCGCGTGCGTGCGCGGCGGTGAGCGCGTCGAGGAGCTCGGCGAGGATCGAGCGCATCTCGGTCGGCTTGAGCTCGCCGCGCGCGATCGGCTCGCGCAGCGAGCGGCCGACGAGCAGCTCCATCGCGAGGTAGAGGACGCCGTCGGGCGAGCGGCCCGCGTCGATCACCTGCGCGATGTTCGGGTGGCCGATCGTGTTCGCGGCGCGCGCTTCGGCGAGGAAGCGGTGCTGGATGTCCGGATCGGCCGCGAGCTCGGGCTTGAGGACCTTGACCGCGAGCGTGCCGCCCGTGAACTTGTGGCGCGCACGGAACACCATGCCCATGCCGCCCGATCCGAGGATGCCATCGACGATGTATCGCCCGTCGATGATCCTTCCGATCCACTCGGCGTCGCTCACCTCGGCAATACTACCAGCGTCAGTGCCGGCGGCTTCCAAACCTTCGGTTGAAGCCGAACACGATCCGGCGCTGGTCGAAGCCACCCTCGAGAATCGGAAGGGTAGTGGTGGGGTTGGCGAGGTCCCCGCGGTCGAGGATCGATAGCTCGAGGAACAGGTCCAGGCCGCGGGTGACACCGATCAGCGCGCCCAGCGACACGCCCACCCGCGTCTGCGGATCGAGGTCGCGCATCGCGGTCACGTCGGGGGGCGCACCCGGCACGGCCACCTCCATGCGACCCGCGTGCGCGAGTGGGAAGTGGAAGCCGAAGTTCAACCAGCCCGCGAAGTAGCCGTGCTTCTCGCGGATCGCGATGCCGGTCTGCACGAGTAGCTCGGTGTTCCAGAGCTTCGTGTCGTTGTCGGGATAGAGGCGCGTGTACTCGCCGCCGATCGCGCTCTCCCAGAACAGCACGCGCTCGGCGAGGTGCATGCGCGTCTGCACCGCCGCCTCGCCGGCGATCCACATGCCGTCGCGATCGATGCCGGGGCCACCCTGGCCGCGCGCGTAGACGGAGAAGTGACGATCGATCGTGTAGCGCGTGCCGAGCATCGCGGTCTGCCACTTCGATTCGTTCGTATCGCTCGGCTGCTTCGGTAACAGATCGACGCCGCCGAAGATCTCCGTCGAGCGACCGACCGAGATCAGCGTGTGAAGTCGAAACAGCACGACGTCGGTGAACTTGAACGCGCGCTCGCCGGTCGCGCCATCGCGCGTGACGAAGTCGAGGCTCGCGCCGACCTCCTGCCCGATATCGTCCTCCTTGTCGGAGGTCGCGATGTAGCTCCCCTCGGAGTCCGACTCGCTCGCGATCTTCGCGTCCACTCCACCGCCGCTGGCCTGCGATGGGACGTTGTACTGGGCAAACGCGGTTCCGTGGAGCACGACCAGGGCGAGCGGGATGAGCCAGCGCATACCCAAGGAACGCGCCAGGTGGCGTGTCGGCCTAACGTTTCCAGCGGACCAGCCGGCAAGTAGGCCTTCCACGCCCCGCCAGCCGATCGGCTCGCGCTGCAAGTTCTACTGTCCGAGCACGACGTAGTAGTTGAAGTTGTTGCTCGTGTACGTCGAGTGCGTGCTCGGAAACGTCGTCGGTAGCGCGTCTCCGAACGGAAGCGAGATGTACTTGGTTGTGATCCCCGTGGTGGCGTCCTTGTAGGTGCCGCCCGTGGTGCTGTAGTTGGCCATGAACCAGTACGTGCCGGCGGCGAGCGCGATCGGGGTCGCGAGAGCGACCTCGTTGACACCGATGGCGACTGTCGACGCCGGGATCGAGGCGACCAGGCTGCCAGGAGCGCCGCCGACGTTCGTGTAGATGCCGATCTTGATCATCTCGGTGGACGTGCTGGTGATCCACCCGAGCTTTTTCAGATTGCCCGAGGTCGGGATCGTGATCGTCTGACCGAGGAGGTTGCTCGGTCCAAAGCTCCCTGCCGTCGTGAACTGCGTGGGATTACCGATACGCCGGAGCGCGACGACCGGAAACTGGAACGTCTTCGCCGGTGAGTCGACGTTCAGCGCGTTGCGCGCGACCGCAGTTCCCATCTCGGCTCCGGCTGTATTGCCCGACGTGAACTGGGTCGAAAAGACTCCGTCACCGTTCGCGTCGAGCGTCACCATCCCAGTTGCAGGCGCATACGCTCCGAGCGTGCTGGTGAGAAGCACCGTCAACGTCTCGTTCGGTGCGGCATGAACGCTCACCATCAACGTCACCTTTGCACCTTCCGCGTCCACGCCGGCCGGAATGGTCACGTTCGTGACCTCGGGCGTGATCGCGGCACTATCGATGAGTGCGTCGATCAGCGCCGAATCGATGTCGGCGTTCTCGTCGGGCGGTGACGCATCAATGGACTCGCCCTTGACCTGGCCACATGCGGATAGCGCTACGAGGCAAGCGATGAATGTACGCACCACCCATGATAGGCACTTCACTTGGAGCGCGACAACCAGACAGTGACGCTCCGGTGGAGGGAGCACACCTGCCTACTTCGCGGCGGCGAAGCTGCGCTCGAGGTCGGCTTGCAGATCGCCGACGTCTTCGATGCCGACCGAGATGCGGATCAGGCCGTCGTCGATGCCGAGCTTCTTGCGGTTCTCCGGCGGAACGCTCGCGTGCGTCATGATCGCGGGATGCTCGATCAGCGACTCGACGCCACCGAGCGACTCCGCGACCGTGAAGATCTGACAGGCGCTCAAGAAGCGGCGTGACTCGTCGAGCCCGCCCTTCAGCACGAAGCTGATCATGCCGCCGAAGCCCGACGCCTGCTTGCGAGCGAGCGCGTGCTGCGGATGCGACTCGAGGCCGGGGTAGATCACCTTCTCGACCTGCGGGTGCTTCGCGAGCCATTGCGCGATCGCCATCGCGGACTGCGCGTGGCGCTCCATGCGCACGTGCAGCGTCTTGGTGCCGCGCATCACGAGGAAGCTGTCCATCGGCGAGATCACCGCGCCGATCGCGTTCTGCAGGAAGGCGAGGCGATCGAGGAGCGCCTTGTCCTTGACGATCAGCGCGCCGCCGACGACGTCGGAGTGCCCGTTCAGGTACTTCGTCATCGAGTGCGCGACGACATCCGCGCCGAGATCGAGCGGGCGCTGGAAGAACGGCGTCATGAACGTGTTGTCGACGGCGAGCAGGATGCCCTTGGCCTTGGTCACGCCGGCGACGGCGGCGATGTCGACGAGCTTGAGCATCGGGTTCGTCGGGGTCTCGATCCACACGAGCTTCGTCGTCGGGCGGATCGCCGCTTCGACGGCGGCGGCGCCCGCGAGCGGATCGACGTAGGTGAACTCGAAGCCGAGGCGCCGCCACACCTTGTCGAACTGGCGGAAGGTGCCGCCGTAGAGGTCATCACACGCGATCACGTGCGTGCCGGTGTCGAACAGCGACAGCAGCGTCGAGGTGGCGGCGAGGCCAGAGGCGAAGCAGAGACCGCCGATCCCGTTCTCGAGCGACGCGAGGTTCGCTTCGAGCGCGAACCGCGTCAGGTTGTGCGTGCGCGAGTACTCGAATCCCTTGTGCTCGCCCGGGCCGGTCTGCGCGTAGGTCGACGTGTAATAGACCGGCGTCATCACGGCGCCGGTGGTGGGGTCGGGCTTCTGGCCGGCGTGAATCGCGCGGGTACCGAAGCCGAGGTTCGGATCGTCGTGGGACGCCATGAGACAGCTCCTGTGCGGTCAGTCGTCGAAGCGGAAGCCGCTCGGATCCTTGTCCATGATCCGCTCCATCGCCGCTTCTTCGAGGAGGTCGACCATGCGCTGGCCGCCGTACTTCTTCATCAGCTTGTCGTCGTACTCGTCGGCGATCAGCGCCACGTCGCGCAACGTCGCGGTGAGCTCCTCGGGATCGAGCGTCGTGCCGCCGAGGATCGTGTGCGAGAACAGGACCGTGTGCTCCGCCGGGTCGATCGCGAACGCGCCGAAGCGCAGGTGCGCGTTGAGCTCGAGCAGCTGCATCGCGAGCGAGCCGTCGACATCGACACCCTTCACGAGCTGCGAGGTGCAGCGGACCATCGCGCGATTGTCACCCCACGCCACCACGTTGATCATGACGTAGGCCGAGCCCTGCTTGATGACGTACAGCGAGTCGTCGACCTTGCGATACGCAGGGCTGTTCTGAAGTGTGCGCTCGATCAAGAGGGCTGTAGCGACCTCGGCGGGATTCATGCGGTCGTTGTTAACACGTGCGATACTGCCGGGCGTGAGGTTCGCGACGTTTTGTCTCGCGGTGGCGCTGGGTCTCGGCGTGACTGCTCGTGCCGCCGACGCGGACACCATCCGCGAAATCCTCGTCGAGGAAAATACCAAGACCGATGACGACACGGTCGCGCTGATCGCGCAGATCGATGTCGGCGACGACTGGTCCGGCGACATGAACGAGTCGGTCAAGAAGAGGCTGCTCCAGAGCGGTCTGTTCAAGGATGCCGAGGTGTTCTCGTCGCAGGTCGAGGGCGGCGTCCGCATCACGATCACCGTCCACGACAAGCACTCGTGGGTCGTCGCGCCGGCCCTGTACCTCCAGCCGACCAACAAGGGTGCCGGCGTCGGGTTCGGCGAGAACAACCTGTTCGGCCAGAACCAGAAGCTCCTCATCTACGCGCAGGTCGCGAGCGGCGACACGTTCTTCCTCGGCGCGTGGGTCATCCCGTCGATCGCGGGCTCGCGCTTCTACGCGCAGTTCGACACGTACCTGAAGCAAGCGCGCATGATCGAGTACGCGACGCCGGACGCGTACCTCTCGAGCCCGGTCCCGGTTCGCGAGTCGCGCATGAACTACTTCAACGGCGGCGTCCGGCTCGGCGTCGAGCCGATCCGCGGGTGGCGCATCGACACGCGCCTGCGCGCAGCCAAGGTCAGCTTCCCCGACGACTCGCTGTTCAGCGACTCGCCCGCGCTCAAGTACCTCGGCAAGGATCCCGCGAACGCGGTGAACGACGTCGGCACGCCCGCCGACATGCTCGTCGCGCCCGGCGCCGACGGCCTCGACGTGTCGAACGAGATCGCGCTGACGATCGACCGCCGCGCGAGCTACCTCGGCGTGTCGACGGGAAAGAAGTACCAGATCTGGTTCGAGCACTCGCTCGAGTCGCTCGGCTCCGACTTCAACTACTACTCGCTCAGCGCGTCGTTCTTTCGCGGGTGGCAGGTGCTCGAGCGGCACAACTTCATCCTGCGGCTCACGGGCAACTACGGACACCACCTCCCGTTCCAGCAGGAGTTCACGCTCGGCGGCACGACGATGCGCGGCTACGTGAACAATCAGTTCCGCGGCGACGTGCGCGGGCTGGCGAACGTCGAGTACTCGTTCCCGTTCATCGGCGTCGGCGGATTCTCGATCCGCGGCCTCGCCTTCTTCGACTCGGGCTACACGACGTTCCTCACGACGAGCAACCCGGACCGCAACTACCTGCCGGGCGCGCGCCGCGACCAGCACCCGAACTTCTCGGGCTTCAAGAACTCCGTGGGCATCGGGACGCGCTTCTACCTTCAGCAGATCGTGTTGCCCCTCCTCGGCGTCGATTTTGGGTATGGTCTCGAAGCTCGTGACTTCCAGATCTATCTCGCGATCGGGCTTACTGATTAGTGCCTGTATCGGCTGGAGTTGCGGCTCGTCCGCACCCTCGCCGAACAGCACGCCCGCGCCGGTCTCGAGCACGCCGACAGCGCCCAGCGCACCGAGCACGGGCGCGGTCGATCGGGGTGCGGACATCGTGCTCGTCAACGGCGACATCCGGACGATGGATCCCGCGAACCCACGTGCCCGGGCGGTCGCGATCGCGGGCGGTCAGATCACCGCGGTCGGCTCCACCGCCGACGTGATGGAGCAGGCGGGATCCCGAACGCAGCGCATCGAGCTCTCCGGCGCGACGGTGACGCCGGGGTTGATCGACGCGCACTGTCATCTCTACGGGCTGGGCGTCGATCTCGAGTCGGTGTCCGTGCGTGGCCAGCCGACCGAGGCCGCGACGGTGGCCATCGTCGCCGACGCCGCGAAGTCGCGTCCCGCGAACGAGTGGCTGATCGGTCGCGGCTGGGATCAGACGCGCTGGCCGGGCCAGCAGTTTCCGACGAAGAAGTCGCTCGACGCCGCGGTCAGCGATCGCCCGGTGATCCTCCGCCGCGTCGACGGCCACGCGATGTGGGTCAACTCGAAAGCGCTCGCCGAGGCGGGCATCACGAAGGCGACCAAGGATCCGGCCGGCGGAAAGATCCTGCGCGACAAGACGGGCGCGCCAACGGGCGTCCTGATCGACAACGCGACGGATCTCGTCGATGCGAAGGTCCCTCCGCCATCGCCGGCCGTGCGCGAGCGACGCATTCTCGCGGCGTCACGGGCCGCGATCGCCGAGGGCATCACCGCCGTCCACGAGATGGGCATCGAGGACGCGACGGCGAGCGTGTACACGGATCTCGCGTCGAAGAATCAGCTGCCGCTGCGCGTGTACGCGTATCTCGCCGGTGACCCGTCGCCGAAAGGCCTCGCGCGCCTCGCGACGAAGCCGGTCGCGCCCGTGCGTCACTTCACGATGCGCGGTGTGAAGTTCTTCGCCGACGGTGCGCTCGGCTCGCGTGGCGCGCGCCTGTACAAGCCGTACGACGACGACAAGAAGAACCTCGGTCTGTGGGTCACGGAGCCGAAGCAGCTCGCGCTCGCGATCGAAACCGCGGTCGCCAACGGATGGCAGGTCGCGATCCACGCGATCGGTGACGCGGGCGTCGGCGCGGTGCTCGACGGCTACGTCGCCGCGGCAAAGAAGCACCCGGGCGATCTGCGCCTGCGCGTCGAGCACACGCAGGTGATCGCTCCCGACGACATCGCGAAGATGATCGAGTCGCACGCGATCGCATCGATGCAGCCGACCCACGCGACGAGCGACATGCGCTGGGCGGAAGCGCGCATCGGCAAGCAGCGCATCCTCGGCGCGTACGCGTGGCGCACCATGCTGGACAAGAAGATCCCGCTCGCGTTCGGCAGCGACTTTCCCGTCGAGGACGTACCGCCGATCCTCGGCATCTACGCCGCGGTCACGCGCCAGGACGCCGACGGCAAGCCCGACGGCGGCTGGTATCCCGCGCAGAAGCTGACGCTCGACGAAGCGATCCACGCCTTCACCGCCGGCGCCGCGTACGCCGAGGGCGCGGAAGCCACGCGCGGTGTGATCGCCGTCGGTCGCGCCGCGGACATCACGGTGTTCGACAAGCCGCTCGCGGCGGATGCGTCGCTTCGCTCGACGAGCGCGTGGCTCACGATCGTCGACGGACAGATCGTCTACAGGAAGCAGAAGTAGATGGGGACCCTCGTCGACAGCAGCGCGACGAACGCGGCCGCTCGAGAGGCGGGCGCGTAGCCATGCGGTTCTGTCCGTTCTGCAGCGCCGAGAACGCCGACGAGCAGACCGTCTGCACGTCGTGCGGTCGACGCCTGCCGCCCTTGCCGCCGCGGCGCAAGGATCGAAACGCGCCGCCGACGGGCGTGCAGCTGCCACCGCGCGCCGCGCCGCCGCCGCGTCGCTCGCAGCCACCGTCGAATCCACCGCCGGTCCCCGCCGCGCCAGACGTCACCGTCCCCGACGCGCAGGCGTATCAGAGCGGTCCGATCGGCGACGCGACATCGACAACCGTGCGTCCCGCAGCGCCATCCGCATCGGGTGACGCGTCGGGCGCGTGGCCGTCGACGAGCTCGGGCGCACTCCCCGCGCAGCGATCGAGCGCATCGAGCGCGCTGCCGGCGCAGCGGTCGAGCGCATCGAGCGCGCTGCCCGCGCAGCGATCGACCGCATCGAGCGCGCTGCCCGCGCAGCGATCGACCGCATCGAGCGCGCTGCCCGCGCAGCGATCGAGCGCGTCGAGCGCGCAGCAAGCGCAACCGCTCTCGTCGACGACGAGCACCGCCGCGGGGTTCGCGGCCGCGCCGAGCCCCACCAACGCGTCGCAGGGCTTCGCTCCGCCGGAGCGCGCGGGCTCGACGACGAACCCGCCGCCGATGACGATGCCGCGCGCGGGCTCGACGACGAACCCGCCGCCGATGACGACGCGCGCGGGCTCGACGACGAACCCGCCGCCGATGACGACGCCGCGCGCGGGCTCGACGACGAATCCACCGCCGCTCGGCACGCGACCGCCGAGCGCGTCGGTCACGTCGGGCTCGCTGCCTCCTCGCGCGGGCTCGACGACGAACCCGCCGCCGATGACGACGCCGCGCGCGGGCTCGACGACGAGTCCGCCGCCGCTGCGCAGGAGCTCGCCGACCAATCCGCCGCCGCTGCCGGCGCAGTCTTCGCCTCGGCACGGTATCGACGAGCTCGACCGCAGCGATCCGACGATCCGCGTGAACGCGAACGAAGGCTCGCAGGTCGCGCCGCTACCGGTCCCGAGGACCGGCGTGATGGCCTCGCCGGGGTTGCGGCAGGCGCGCCCCGGCAGCCACGCCGAGCTCGGGCCCCCGCCACCGCGCGACAGCGCGCCCGCGTTGCCACCACCGCCGGCGCCGCGGCCCCATCGCGTGAGCGAAGGCTGGGGCGACGAGCCGGCGCGCCCGAAGACCGCGTCCAATCCACCGCCGCTGCCGCGACCGTCGAACATGGTGCCGCCGAGCGCGTTCGGCGACGACTTCAACACGATGGAGGCGCAGCCGTACGACATCGTCGCGGCGAAGGAGCGCGAGCCGGGCGGTCCGCCGCCGACGAGGATCCACAACCCGGAGCTGCACGCGGATCGTCCGTTCCAGCCGCCGAAGGTGCATCCGATTCCCGAGATCCCCGAGCCGGGTCTCTACAACGCCGCGCGCTACACGGTGCGGTTCGTTCGCGCGCGCTACCAGCGGCGCGGCGCGATCAAGACGCTGCGCGAGGAGATCAAGGCGGACACCGACGCGCTCGATCAGGTGCTCGGCGCGCTCGGCAAGACGGCGCGGCAGCAGCGCGTCGACAGCAAGGTGTTCCACGCCGAGAACATCGCCATCAACGCGGCGGAGGAGCGCATCGGTGTGCTCGGCAAGGAGCACGCGGACGTCGACGGCCGCAAGGCGGAAGAGAACAGCCGGTACGTCGACATCGAGCGCGAGAAGAACACGAAGCTGTCCGAGGCCGAGCGCCTCGTCGACGAGACGAGCAAGGAGCTGTCGACGCTCGAGGCACAGCGCAGAGGCTTGCGCGACAAGCGCAAGGAGCTCGAGCGCCGGCAGAAGGCGTACCTCAAGGCGGCCGAGGACAACGACAAGCAATCCGGCGCCGCCCAGATGGGCGAGACGCGGTCCGAGCTGCGGCGCGGTGCCGAGCAGATGCGCAAGGAGGCCGCGGCGCTCGAGCCCGATCGCCAGGACGTCGATCGGCGGCTCGCGGCCATCGAGCGGCCGATCGGCGAGGCGACCGCGAAGCTCGACGCGGCGAAGGCCGAGCTCGATGCGGCCAAGCGCAGCCTCAGTGACGCACGTGAGGGCCACACGCATCGCCTCGCGGAGCTCGACGCTGAACAGAAGCGCAAGTCTCGCGAGATCGCGCAGGCGGAGAGCGAGATCGCACGGCGCCTCGTGACGCTCGGCACGCTGGTCAACCTGAACCGCATCGAGCACCCCGCGTTCAGCGAGCTGTACCAGCGCATCGACCGCCTCCGTGGCGCGATCACGGCGCGCACGACCGAGATCGAGAAGCTGACCGCCGAGCGCGAGGCCTACGATCGCGGGACGATGGTGCGCGGGGCGTCGGTCATCGGCGGCGCTGTCGTCGCGCTGATCGCGTTGATCGTGATCCTGCGGGCCATCTTCTAAGGCGAGCGGGTGTAAGATCAGGGGGTACGTGCCGAAGGTCCTGGTTTCGAACAACAGCGAGCTGCTGCGGCATTTCACGGCGGCGCCCTTCAAGCGCCTGGATTTGCAGCTACTCGTCGCCTCGACCGGCGAAGAAGCGCGCGCGCTGTTCGCGAGCGAGGAGCCCGCGCTCGTGGTGCTCGACGTCGAGGGCGATGGCTACGACGGCTACGACACGGCCAAGGCCATCAAGCAGAAGTCGCCGTCGACCCGCGTGATCCTCGTCGCGGGCAAGCGCCTCTCGGGCGACCAGATGCGCCAGGTGTCGGCCTGCGGCTGCGACGAGCTGCTGATCGCGCCGATGACCGCGGACGAGCTGCACGATGTCGTCGCGATCCAGCTCGGCGAGCCGCGCCCCGGCACGGAGGGCTTCAACATCGCCGTCACGATCAGCGGCCAGAAGGTCGACGCGACCGTGTCCAACCTCTCCGTCGACGGCGTGCGCCTCGTGGTGAGCGAGCCCGTCACCGAGGGCCAGGCCGCGACGATCACGATCACGCCCGACGGCCAGCAGCCGGTCACCATCAAGGGCACGGCCGTGTGGGCCCAGCCGCGCGACGGCAAGTCCGTCGTCGGTGTGGCGTTCGACAAGCTCGACGACGCCGCGAAGACGGTGCTGTCCAAGCTGACGCAGTGGCAGGTCGTCAAGGACGGCGAGCGCACGCGCGTCGTGCTGCGCGGTGACTTCACCGAGGCGACGCGCTTCGACGAGCTGATGCCGTCGATGGTCGGCCGCGTGACGTTCGACATGGCGCAGGTCACGTACATGAACTCGCTCGGCGTGCGCGCGTGGTGCGAGTTCCTGCGCCAGGCCCGCATCCAGGGCTACGAGTTCCACGCCTGCTCGGTGCCGTTCATCCTCCAGGCGTCGATGGTCCACGACGTGATCGGTCGCGGCACCGTGACGTCGTTCTTCGCGCCGTTCCACTGCATCGGCTGCGATCACCAGGAAGAGCGCCTGCTGCAATCCGCGGCGATCCTCGCGAGCTCGCTCGAGCCGCCGGTGTTCAAGTGCCCGAGCTGCGGTGGCGCCCTCGAGTTCGACGACCTGCCCGAACGCTACTTCGCGTTCCTCGAGGACGAGGCGGACTAGGCATGCGCAAGCAACTCGTGCGGTCGTTCGCGATCGCATTCGTGGCTTTCGCGCTTCTGTTCGGCGTCGAGTTCTTCACCGAGTGGGCCAACGCCGGCTACCCGGTGTGGGGCGCGTCGAGCTGGGCGGGCGTCAACAACGCGAAGCTCGTCGACATCCTGTCGCCGATGGCGCGCGCGTACAACAACGTGCTCGCGATGCTGATCGCGACGATCGGTCTCGCGATCCCGCTCACGGCGAACATGCACACGCCGAAGCTGATCGAGATGTTCTTGCGCGACAGGATCAACCGCTGGGTCCTGACGTTCATGGCGTTCGGCGCCGCGCACGTGCTGTGGGTCGAGTACATGATCGGCCCCGAGTTCGCGCCGGTGTGGTCGATCACGGTGGCGATCTGGCTCGCGCTCGTCGGGTGGGCGCTGCTGATCCCGTACTTCTTCTATGTCGTGCGCTTCGTCGATCCGTCGCGCCTGTTGATCCGCCTGCGCGACGACGCGATGGAGATCGTCGAGCACGTCGCGAAGCGCAAGCGCGATCCGCTCGAGGCGCAGCTCGCGCTGTCGGTGCGCGTCGGTCAGATCGGCACCATCATCATCAAGTCGCTCGATCGCGACGACCGCGATGTCGCGGCCGAGGGCGCGTGGGTGATCAAGCAGCTCCTCGATCAGTACGACGCCTACAAGACGCGCATGCCGCGCGAGTGGTTCGTCGTCGATCGCGCGGACTTCGTCGGCCTCTCCGACGAGGCGCTCGAGATGCTGAACGAGACCAAGACCTGGTACGAGATGAAGTGCATGCAGCAGCTCGAGTACGGGTTCCTGCGCTCGGTGCAAGGCGCGACCGATAACGTGTCGACGTTCTCCGACGCGCTCCGCGTGATCGCGGTGCGCTGCGAGCTCCACCACGACGAGCAGGCGCTCCGCCTCGCGATCCGCTTCTTCAACAACTACCTGCGCGAGGCGATCAAGGCGAAGAACCTGCGTGCGGTGTACGACGTGTTCCACCAGTACCGCCGCCTCGGTCGCGAGCTCGTCGATCGCCCCGAGCTGCTCCGCGAGATCGGCCGCCACTTCGCCTACTACGCCGGCATGGCGCGCACGTACGGCATGGTGTTCGCGCCGCAGCTCGCGATCTTCGACCTCGGCTACGTCACGCGCCGCGCGTACGAGCGGGCGTCTCCCGCCGCCCCCGAGCTGCTCCACGAGTGCCTCTCGCTGCCGCACCGCACCGGCGACGACATCCACTCGATGGCGGTCAAGGCGAAGCTGATCCTCGGCGGGTTCTTCGTCGAGAACAAGCTCGAGGCCGAGGTCGCGCTCGTGCGCGCGAACCTGCGCGACGTGCCCACTGGCGAGATCGAGCACGCCGAAGCCGCGCTCCTCGCCGCCGAGCGCAGCTTCTTCGAGGTGACCGATCGCCAGCTCAACCTCGAGTACGTGCCGCCCGAGCGCCGCGAGCCGCTGCGGAAGTTCTGCGCGACGCTGACGATCGCGCGGAACTCCGGCGCGCACCAGACCGTGACCGACTAAGGCTTGTCGATCACCGCGGAGCCGGGCTGCGTCGGCGTGGGATCCTTGTGGACCTTGAGCGAGCCCGTCTGCGACGTCCACAGGATGTAGCCGAGGACGACGAGCAAGATCATCGCGAGCACGAGGATCGCCATGAACGGCACGCGATCGCCGAACGTCTTCTTGCCGAAGAAGCGACCGGCCGAGCGCTTGTGGATCGTACCGGTGACGTCCTCGGCGAAGGTCGCCGGCGCGCGCGCCTTCTGCAGCCCCGAGAGCGCCGACGGAGCCTTCGTGTCGAGCATCTCGTCGTGCGCGGCCTTCCAGATCGGGTCGGTCTTGATCTTCAGCTCGATCTCGCGCTTCTTCTCGGGTGACATCTCGCCGTCGAAGTAGTCCGACAGCGCGATGATGATCTCGTCATCGATATCGTCGATCGCCGGCTGGCTCATCGGTCATCCCTCGACATGGCGTTGCATCTTCTTGCGTAGCACCAGACGCGCGCGATGGAGCCGTGACTTCACGGTGCCGTCGGGCAAGCCGGTGATCTCGCAAATGTCCTCGATCGACATCTCCTCGACGTCGCGCAGGATCACGACGGCGCGCTGGTCCTCGTCGAGCGAGTCGATCGCTTCCTGCAGCAGCTTCTCCATCTGCGCGCTCGCGAGCGCCTTGTCGGGCTGCGCGGAGCGAACGGGCGTGCCGGTGACGGCGCCGTTCACCTGCTGGCTGTGCGCGCTCTCGTCGAGCTCGTCGCGATCGCGATCGTGACGGCGCGCGAGGTACTTGATGCGGTTCTTCGTGTGATTGACGGCGACGCGGTAGAGCCACGTCGAGAACTTCGCTTCCTCGCGGAACGAGTCGATCGTCTTGAACACCGTGATGAAGACCTCTTGTGCGACATCTTCTGCCTCGGATCGATTTCCGAGCATGCGGTACGTGATGTTGAAGACGCGGTCGCGATGGAGCACGAGCAGCTCGCGAAACGCGCGCTCGTCGCGGTCGCGAAGGCGACGGATGAGCGCTCGTTCGACGTCGTCCATAGGCTACGAAGCAACCCGCAGCATAACCGTGTAGAGCCAGAGACACCGGGATTGGCCGGGAGTTTCGGCGATCTACAGCCGGCGATCCCCGAGTGGATCCAGGGTCTTGTGAGGCACGGTACGAAACCCTGTGGAAATCGCGTGAAGCTGAGAGTAGGTTGGGACTCGCCACGGCTTCCATGTTTCCAGCGGTCCCTGTTTTGTCGTCCTTCCCGTCCTCGGTGATCGCTACTACCCGGTGCTCAGTGGGCTGATTCTTTGGTTCGAAACCCACTTCCGAGCAGGGCCCCTCAGGGGTGGGTGCAGCGTTCTACGGGCCAGATCGAGCAAGCAGGATGAATACTCGTCTGTACGTTGGAAATCTCTCGTTCAACACCAATGCGGAAGGCGTTCGCACCGCGTTCCAGGAATTCGGCACGGTCAGCGACGTGCACCTGGTTTCTGATCGCGAGACGGGCCGCTCTCGCGGTTTCGCTTTCGTGACCATGGGCACCCCCGAGGAAGCGGCCAAGGCCATTGAAGGCATGGATGGACGCACCCTCGACGGCCGCCCGCTTCGCGTCAACGAAGCCGAGCAGCGTCAGCCGCGCGGCGGCGGTGGCGGCGGCGGTGGCTTCCGCGCCGGTGGCGGCGGTGGTGGCTACGGCGGCGGTGGTGGTGGCTATGGCGGTGGTGGCGGTGGCCGTGGTGGTTACGGCGGTGGTGGCGGTGGCTACGGCGGCGGTGGTGGTGACTACGGCGGCGGTGGTGGCGATGGCGACGGCGGCGGTGGCCGTCGTGGTGGTCGCGGCGGTCGTGACCGCGGTGGTCGCGGCGGTGGAGACCGCTGGTAATCGGCTCGATCGAATGATCTGACACACGCAGCCTCGACGAAAGTCGGGGCTGTTTTCGTTTGGGGCCTCGCGCGGTATGGGTTTCGAGATGCTCGAGCGTGTGAAAGCGGCGGCGGCGCGGCCCGTCGACATCGCGTCGCTCGCGGCGTTCCGGATCATCTTCGGTCTCGTGATGCTCGTCGGGATCCTGCGGTTGTTCACGACCGGCTGGATCTCGACGATGTACGGCGACCCGACGTGGTTCTTCACGTATCCCGGGTTTGACTGGGTGCGCCCGTGGTCGGTGACCGGGATGTACGTGCACTACGCGGTGCTCGCGGTGCTCGCGATCGCGATCGTCGTCGGCTGGCACTACCGGATCGCGATCGTGCTGTTCACGCTCGGCTTCACGTACACGCAGCTCGTCGACATCACGAACTACTTGAACCACCACTACCTCGTCGTGCTGCTCGGCGCGCTGCTCGCGTTCATGCCGGCGAACGCGGCGTGGTCGCTCGATGCGCGTCGCGATCCGTCGATCGCGCGCAGCGAGGTGCCGGCGTGGATCGTGTGGCTGCTGCGGTTTCAGGTCGGCGTCGTGTACGTGTTCGCCGGGCTCGCGAAGGCAAAGAGCGACTGGCTCGGCTACGGCCAGCCGCTGAACCTGTGGCTGGGAGCGCGGACCGAGACGCCGATCATCGGACCGCTGTTCGACGAGCCGCAGGTCGCGATGCTGATGTCGTGGGCGGGGTTTCTGTTCGACACGACGATCGTCGTGTGGCTGTCGTGGCGGCGCACGCGGATCGTCGCGTACGCGGCGCTGATCGTGTTCCACGGCCTGACGGGCTACCTGTTCAACATCGGCATGTTCCCGCTGATCATGACGAGCTGCGCGCTGATCTTCTTCGCGCCATCATGGCCGCGCCGGTTCGTGCGCGCGAAGCACGAGGCGATCGAGGCGCGTCCGATCCGCGCGCCGCGCTGGCTCGCGGTGGTGATCGCCGCGCATGTCGTCGTGCAGATCGCGTTGCCGCTGCGCCACCTCGTCTATCCGGGCGACGTGCTGTGGAACGAGGACGGCATGCGCTTCGCGTGGCACGTGATGATCCGCGAGAAGCACGGCAGCCTCGTGTACGAGGCGCGGTTCGCGAACGGGAAGCGACTGCAGGTCCCGCCGCACGACTACGTCACCGCGCGCCAGGAGCGCGAGGCGGCGGGCCAGCCGGACCTGATCCTCTCGCTCGCGCGCCACATCGGCGATGACCTGCACGCGAAGGGCTATCGCGACTTCACGCTGCACGCGGTGACCCGCGTGTCCCTGAACGGTCGGGCACCGATCCCCATGATCGACCCCGAGGTCGACCTGCTCGCGGTTTCCGATGTCGGGCCGAGGCACTGGGTCCTCCCGGCTCCGGGTACTCCACCTCCACAAAATCAGGCACTTCGGTAGATCTTCGAAACCGGAGTTGAAAGTCGTTTTCAATTATGAGATCCGATGCACTACGAAATGCATCGAGTCGGCAGAGAGCTCTCGTTCGTCGTGACCGTGGTCGGGTTCGCGTGCGCGACGCTCGCGATCACGCTGGCCACCGGATGTAGCGACGGTGGCTCGGCGAAGGCGGACGCCGCCGAGCCGATGGATGGCTTCGATCGCCGCGCGATGCTCTCGCACCTCGCGACGAACGTATTGCTCCCGATGCAGATCGAGGCGGCCGCGAAGATCGCGCTCGTCCCGCCGGCGATCGGCGCGTACTGCGACGCGCTCGACGCGAACGCGAGCGACTCCGCGCCGGCGACCTCCGCACTCGATGCTGCGCGCTCGGCGTTCGTCGATGCGATCGACGCGTGGGAGACGACCGAGGCGGTCCTCGTCGGACCGGCGGCGATGGACAACAAGACGCTGCGCGGCCTGATCTACAGCTGGCCGCTCGTGTCGCCGTGCGAGCTCGATCGCGACACCGCGTCGCGCTGGGCGGATCCGTCGAGCTACGACGTGGAGGCGGAGCTCGTCAACGCGCGCTCGCTATCGGCGGTCGAGTTCCTGCTGTACCCGCCGTCGAACGACCACAACTGCGGACAGGCGCCCGTCGGATGGACCGCGCTCGCCACGGACCTGCCGAAGGCGCGCTGCCGCCTCGCGCTCGCGATCGCGACCGATGCATCGGCGAAGGCGCAGCAGCTCGCGACGGCATGGAGGCCCGACGGCGGCAACTACGTCGGCGAGCTCGCGAACGCGGGCACCGCGTCGTCGTCGATCGGGAGCGCGCACGGTGCGGTGAACCTCGTCAGCGACGGGCTGATCGTCTACGTCGATCAGATGGTCAAGAGCATGAAGCTCGCGGAGACCACGGGGATCGGCATCAACGCGTGTCAGGTCGTCGAGGAGCCGTGCGTACGCGAGGTGGAGCTGCGCTACGCGGATCGCTCGACGCAGGCGATCCGCGCGAACCTGGTCGCCGCGCGCGCGGTGTTCACAGGCACGACCGCGACGAGCGACGGCCCGAGCTTCGACGACTTCCTGATCGCGCTCGGCCACCAGGATGTCGCGGACCGCATGACGAACGATCTCGAGGAAGCGATCGCCGCGGCGAACGCGTTGCCCGAGAGCTTCCTCGGCGCGCTGTCGACGAGCTACGCGCAGGTGGTCGACGCGCACACCGCGACCAAGGACTTCACCGATGACTTGAAGAGCCAGTTCCTGACGCTCCTGGCTCTCGAGATTCCGGACGATGTCGCGACCGATAACGATTAGCGTCGCGCTGTTCGCCTGGGGCGGCGTCGCGCTCGCCGACGACGTCGACTACGTCGAGGCCGAGGCCACGCCGCCCGACGAGACGATCGAGATCGTCGACAAGGCACCACCGGGCGCGCGCGCCGAGATCAGCAAGGAGCAGCTCGAGCGTGCGGAGTACGACGACCTGCACAAGGTGCTCGGCCAGACCGCGGGCGTGTACATCCGCGACGAGGACGGCTACGGCCTTCGGCCGAACATCGGCATGCGCGGCGCCGCGGCGGACCGCAGCCAGAAGATCACGATCATGGAGGACGGCGTGCTCAGCGGGCCGGCGCCGTACTCCGCGCCCGCGGCGTACTACGTCCCGCTCGTCACGCGCATGTCGCGCATCGAGGTGACAAAGGGGCCATCGTCGATCCAGTTCGGACCGCAGACGGTCGGCGGCGCGATCGACATGATCAGCGAGCCGATGCCCGCGAAGCGCTCGGGCTACGTCGACATGGCCGGTGGCAGCGACATGTACGGCAAGCTGCATCTGCGCGTCGCGGAGCGGCAGAGGACGTGGGGCGTGATGGCCGAGTACGTGCGACTCCAGACCGAGGGCTTCAAGCAGCTCGACGGCGGCGGAGACACGGGCTTCGACAAGGACGACGTGACGCTCACCGGTCGCATCACGTCGGTGCCGACGGCGACCGACTATCACACGCTGCAGCTGCAAGCGCGCTACGGGCGCGAGACATCGAACGAGACGTACACCGGTCTCTCCGACGAGGACTTCGGCCTCGCGCCGCAGCGGCGCTACGCGGCGTCGCAGCTCGATCAGATGAACTGGGACCACGTCACGCTGCGCGCGGATCACTCGGTCGATCTCGGTCTGCACACGCGGTTCGTGACCACCGCGTATCGTCACTGGTTCCATCGCGCGTGGGGCAAGGTCGACGGGTTCGTCGGGATGCGCGACTTCTACGGTCTGCTCGCGAACCCCGATCGCGGTGCGAACGCGCTGTTCTACTCGATCCTCACGGGCGCGACCGACTCGACGAGCCCCGAGGAGCAGCTGATCCGCGGCACGAACGATCGCCGCTTCGTCTCGCAGGGGATCCAGACGCGCTTCGCGACCGAGCAGACCACGGGCCCGCTCGCGCATCACGTCGACGCGGGCGTGCGCTTTCACTTCGACCGCGCGGATCGTGCTCGCTACGAGGACGGCTACGACATGGTGTCGGGCACGCTCGTGCGCAGCGATCGCCTGCGCGACAAGGTGCTCGACACGCGCGCCGAGACGATCGCGATGGCGACGTTCGTCGAGGACACGATCCACTACAAGCGCCTCGAGGTCAGCGCGGGCGCGCGGCTCGAGCTGATCGACTATCGGTTCGCCGACTGGCTGACGATGGGACAGCGCGAAGGCGACTACGCGGTGCTGATCCCGGGCGGCGGCGTCGAGTACCACGTCACCGACGAGGCGAGCGTGCTCGCGGGCGTGCATCGCGGCTTCGCGCCGGTCGCGCCGTCGGCCGCGGCGGACGTGCGGCCCGAGTCGAGCGTGAACTACGAAGCAGGCGCGCGGTGGCGCGACGAGCGCATCACCGCGGACCTGATCGGCTTCTTCAGCGACTACTCGAACCTCAAGGGCTCGTGCACGCTGTCGAGCGGATGCATGGAGGCGATGGAGGGCGAGGAGTACAACGGCGGCCACGTTCGCGTGTGGGGCGCGGAGGCGCAGGTGGGCGGCGAGTGGCCGCTCGCCGCGAAGGTCTCGCTGCCGTTCGGCGTCGCGTACACGCTGACCCGATCGGAGTTCCAGCACTCGTTCGCGTCGACGTTCTGGGGCGACGTCGACGAAGGTGACGAGCTGCCGTACTTGCCGCGGCACCAGCTCGCGGTCACCGCCGGTGTGAAGCACCCGCGATGGGAAGGCGACGCGACGGTCCGCTATCGCGGCGAGGCGCGCGACGTCGCGGGGCAGGGGCCGATCGAGCCGCAGCTCGCGGCCGAAGCGCTGCTGACGATCGATCTCGCGCTGCACGCGCGCATTCGCCCCTGGGCAGAGGTTTACGCCACTTGTTCGAACCTACTCGACGAACAAGTGATCATCTCGCGACGCCCGTACGGCGCTCGCCCGAACCCACCTCGGATGATCGCCGTTGGCTACAAGGCCCGGTTCTGAGGGACATGGAGCTCGCATGAGGCACTTGGTCTGGATTTCGTTCGCACTCTTCTCCGCCGCGTGCGGTGACAACAACAGTGGCACCGACGTGGACGCGGGCGCTGACTCGCAGACGGTGGACGCACCCCCCGCCGACGACATGCCGGTCGACATGATGACGACGTTCACGCCGCCGACGCCGTATGGACCGCCGATCTCGCCGAACGGTCCGGATCAGGTCCACTCGGTGAAGGCCGTGCCCGGCGGGAATGGCTGGTACCTCGCGGGCTTCGCGGCCCAAACACCGACGGGCGCGAAGAACATCTTCGTGGCGAAGACGACGGCGACGGGCCCGGACACCACGTTCGGTAACGTGCCGAACGCGGGCGTCGCGGCGCTCGCGCAGGTGACGCCGACCGGTAGCGGCGACGAGATCGATCTCGCGGTCCAGTCCGACGGCAAGATCCTCGTGTCGTTCAACATCACCAGCGAGACCGACGCGACGGATCGCGACGTCGCCGTCGTGCGCCTGACCACGGCCGGTGCGCTCGACACGACGTTCGGCGATCAAGGCGTCGCGACGGTCAACTTCTCCGACAAGGGCAGCACGACGATCCTCGACAGCGCGCGCGGGCTCGCCGTCGACGCGAACGACAATATCTTCGTGCACGCGGTCGCGCTCGGCGCGGCGGGCACGCCGGTCAACTCGGACTTCGCGCTCGCGAAGCTCACCGCCGACGGCAAGCTCAGCGATGGAACGAACGGCACGACCGGCTGGGGCCAGAACGACAGCGGCATGGTGTTCATCAACACCGAGATCGCCGGTACGTCGCACAACGCCACGGCGCGCGGCGTGGTCGCGCTCGCCGACGGCTCGGTGATCGCGGGTGGCTACGTCGGTGGTACGGGGCTCGTCCCGGGCAACGTGCCGCTCTATTACAAGGTCGACGCGAGCGGCGATCTCGTCACCGGGTTCGGAGGTGCGGGCACGGGCATCTTCTTCGACGCGGTGCTCACCCGCCAGACCGAGGTCTACAACCTCGCGCTGAACGACGCGGGCACGCACGTCACCACCGGCGGCTACGGCAACGTCCTCGGCGTCGATCGCGATGACTGGATCTCGATGAAGATCGACGTCGCGACCGGCCTCCGGGACATGACGTGGGGTGGCAGCACGAACGGCGCGGTCGTCGTGGACGTCTCGCCGAACATGACGAGCTCGAACTGCCGCAACGCGATCGCCCTGCCGGGCGGCAAGACGCTGCTGATCGGCTCGACGCGCGGCGCCGCCGGCAACAACACGCCGGCGATGGACGCGGTGTTCGCGGTCCTGGATGCGAACGGCAACCTCGACACGAAGTACGGCACCGGCATCCACCGCTTCGCGCTCTCGTCGACGAGCGATCAGAACGATCAGTTCTGGGGCGCCGCTGTCAGCGGCACGAAGGTCCTCGTCGCGGGCTGGCGCAGCACGTCCGGCGCCGAGCAGTCGACGACGCTCAACGACGATTCGTATCTGATCATCTTCGACCTCCAGAACTAGGAGCACGCACATGTCGACTCACTCGATCGTGCATCCACTGCACGAGCCGGGGGATCGCGTCCTCGTCGCGACCCTCGGTGCATGGGAAGTCCGGCAGTTCGCACAGACGGATCGACGGCTCGCGTACTTCGCACGTCGCGGGTTCGCACACGTGCAGCTGTGGCACCCGTGCGAGCGCGTATCGATCGTGACTCCCTCGCGCATCACCGGCGGAACCTTCGACCTGTGGTCCGACGACGTCCGCGCGGCGGCTCCGGTGTGGTCCGCGCTCGAGCCCGTGCTGCTCAGCCTCGGTATCGCGCCTCCGAGTCGCAACGAGATCCGCGCGCTCGAGCGATGGTTCGTGCTGCCGATGGAAGCGACCGGTGGGCGCCTGCTGCGCTCGTGGTGGGCGGGAGAGGTCGCGTACTAGTTTTGTTCCCCGCCGTCGTCGCGCGTTCGCATATGGAACCTCCCGGTCTCCATGCGGGCGGCGGCGGGGGACGCTTTATCGTAGCCCGCGCGCGGCGATGACGAGGCCCGCGCTTCCGTCGAGGATCTCGAACGTCGTCGCGTAGGCAGCCTCGAGCCGATCGGCGACGAGCACGTCGGCCGGAGCTCCGCACGCGAGCAGGGTGCCACCGGCGAGGAGCGCGATGCGATCGGCGGTCATGGCGGCGAGCGTCAGATCGTGGAGGACGGCGACGACGGCGTGACCGCGGCGAGCCGCCTCTCGCGCCCGCGACAGCACGACGTGCTGATGGCGGGGATCGAGCGCCGACGTTGGCTCGTCGAGCAGCAGTGCGGCGCCCGGATGCACCGCGAGCTGAGCGAGCACGCGGGCGAGCTGCACGCGTTGCTGCTCGCCTCCCGACAGCGACGGGTACTCGCGATCCGCGAACGCACCCATCTCGACCTCGTCGAGGAGCTCGCGCGCACGCGTCGGTGTCACGCTGCGATGTGCGAGGCAGACGACCTCGGCCGCGGTGAACGCGAGCGACAACGACGAGCGCTGTGGCAGCACCGCGCGGTGTCGCGCGCGCTCCGACGTTGGCATCGCCTGCGCGTCGCGCTCGCCGAGTAACACGCATCCCGCTCGCAGACGGCGATCGCCGGAGAGCGCGCCGAGCAGCGTCGACTTGCCCGCGCCGTTCGGGCCGACGATCGCGACGAGCTCGCCATCGGCAACCTCGAGATCGACGCCGTCGACGAGGACCTTGTCGCCGGCGGCGACGGTGACGCCGCGCGCGCGGATCACACCATCACCCGCGCGCCGCGACCGCCGCGAACGACATAGAGGAGGATCGGCGCACCGACGAGCGCGGTCAGGATCCCGATCGGCATCTCGGTCGGCGCGACGATCGTGCGTGCGACGAGATCCGCGATCACGAGGACCAGCGCGCCGGCGAGCGCGCACGCGGGCAGCAGCGTGCGATGGCCGGGCCCGAGCGCCGCGCGTACGAGGAACGGAACGACCAGGCCGACGAAGCTGATCATCCCGCACGCCGCGACGGCAGCTCCGACCGCGAGCGCGACCAGCAGCACGACGCGCCGGATCGTGCGGTCGACATCGACTCCGACATGTCGCGCCTCTGCATCGCCGAGCGAGAGCCGGTCGAGATCGCCTGCGCTCCGCGGCAGCAGCGCGACACCGACGGCGATCGGCACGCCCGCCGTACCGACGAGCGCCCACGTCGCGCCGCCGACGGAGCCGAGCGTCCAGAACGTCACCGATCGCAACGCGGCGTCATCGGCGAGGTAGAGCAACACGCCGATGCCCGCACCGCACAGCGCGGCCAGCCCGATGCCCGCGAGCAGGATCGTGACGCCCGACGTCGCGCCCTCGACCCGCGCCATCGCCAGCGCGATCCGCGTGGTGACCAGCGCGCCACCGAACGCTGCGACCGGCACGAGCCACGGACCGAGCGTCGGGTCGCGCAGGATGCTCGCGCCGAGGACGAACGCCGCCACCGCGCCGAGCGCCGCGCCCGCCGACACGCCGACGATCGTCGGATCCGCCAGCGGATTGCGCACGACGCCCTGCAGCGCACCGCCGGCGGTCGCCAGCCCCGCACCGACGAGGGCGGCGAGCACGACGCGCGGCGCGCGGATCGACCACACCACCGCCACGTCGCGCGCGCTCGCGTCGACGTCGAAGCCGACGCGCCGCGCGAGCGCCGCGAGAACTTCGAGCGGTGAGAGCGAGACTGGGCCATAGCCGATCGCGACGATCATCGCGACCGCGAGCGCGACGACGAGCCCGGCGATCACGCGCCGTCCATTCGCGCGGTTCACGTCGGTGGGCTCGCTCGCAGCGCGCGCGAGAGCTCCTCGATTCCCTGTGCGAGGCGCGGGCCGAAGCCGAGGAGCAGGAGATCGTCGAACGCGACGATGCGGCGGGAGGCACCGGCGGGCGTTGCCGCGACGCCGGGGAGCTTCAGGATGCCGTCGATGCCGCCGCTCATCTTCATCGTGTGCGCGGGCACCACGATGACGTCGGGCGCAGCGGCGATCAGCGCTTCGGCCGACACGGCCTTGTAGCCGGTGAAGCCCGAGACGGCCGGTGTGCCGCCGGCGAGCTGGACCATCGCGGAGCCGGAGGTGTCCTCGCCCGCGACCATCATCGAGCCGGCGCCGCGCGCGAACATCATCACGAAGCGCGGGCGATCCGCGGGGACGCGCGCGAGGGCGGCCGTCGTGTCGGCGCGCAGCCTGGCGACGAAGTCGGCGGTGGGACGATCGATCGCGAGGCCGATCGTGTTCGTGCGCGCGATCGTCGACTCGAGGTCGGTCGCGTTCGGCATGCGCTCGACGCGGACGCCGGCGGAGCGGAGCTGCTCAATCGCGGCCGGTGGCCCCGCCTCGTCGGCGACGATCACGAGGTCGGGGGAGAAGGCGAGGATGCCCTCGGCCGACAGCGTGCGCTGGTAGCCGACCTTGGGTAGCGCGTGGACGGCCGCGGGATAGACGCTCGACGTGTCGGTCGCGACGACGTCGCCGCCGGCGCCGAGCGCGAAGATCGTCTCGGTGACGGCGCCTCCGATCGCGACGATGCGCCGCTTGCCGTGCGGCGCGTCGCCGCCGCCGCGCGAGCACGCGAGGATCGCGAGCGCGAGGACCACGAGCACGGCGAGCCAGCGCCAGGCACGCGTCGCGCGGGGATCGGGGATCACACGGCCTCCAGCGTGGCGAGCAGCGCGCTCCACGACGGGTCTTCCGCGCGTTCGCGATCGTCGCGCTTGCGGAACACGAGGGCGATGTTGTCGCCTGCGTCGTCGAAGAGCTCGAGCGATGTGACCGTCCCCGACCTCGTAGGCTTGGAGACGACCCAGCTCGTGGCGATCTTGTCCTCGCGCAGGTGCAGGTTGAACCCCGGGTCGAGCACGTTGAGCCACGGACCCATGCGCACGATCTTGCCGACGGTGCCGCTGAACACCTGCAGGCAGCCTCGGTTGCCTACGAAGATCATGATCTTGTCGCGCGACGCGGCGGCGCCGTCGAGGATCTTGCTCATCGAGCTGTTCGCGACGCGATGAGCGCGCGCGGTGCCGGCGAGGCGGAGCGCTTGCGTCCGCGAGACGCCGTACTCTCTCAGCAGAGGGAAGAACTCGTGCGTATCCTGCATCGCGTCCCACGCGGCTTGCAGCGCGTCCACGTCGATGTCGCTGTCGGCACGCTCGGGGCGCGCCTTCGGTGCCGGCTCGACGACGAGAGGCAGATCCTTCGCGCGTGTCGCGACGATGCCATCCCACGTCGCCGTGTCGCCCTCGGGCTCGAGGTAGACCTTGTGCACCGCGGTGCCGCTCGCATCGAACACGTGGATCGAGCGGCGTCGCGCTCCCTCGCGCTGCGGATGCGGCTCGTCGACCGCGAAGATGTTCCTCCAGTGCGATGGGAACACGCGGAGATCGATATCGGTGCCGACGACCTGGCCCGCGTGACCGCCGAGCTCGACGCCGCCGTAGAGGCCGCGCACTTCGGAGACGGCGTGCGCGTTGCGCGTGAGCGCCATGCAGCGCCCGACGTCGGGCAACGCGTGCAGGAGGCTCGCGGCGTCGCCGTCGAGGCGCGTCACGGTGTCGCCGAGGCCCGTCGCGAGGAGCTCGGCCTCGCTGACGCCGAGCTTGTCGGCGGCGTCGCGAATGCGAAGGTTCGGTAGCTCGGCCTTCAGGGTTTGCCAGCGCGTGGCGAGAGGAATAGCGGTCACTTCGATCACATGCGCCTCCAGGTCAACGTGAAGAAGCCGGCGGTGCCGGCGGAGTCGTAGTACTTCTCGAACTCGAGCTTGAGAGTCGTCGTCGGAGAGCGGACGACCCAGACGAGAGGCTTCGGCGTGAGGACGTGCGTGTCGACGTTGTAGTCGTACCAACCGTCGCCCTGATCGAACGCGAACTCGATCGTGCCGTTGCCATCCGTGTCCTGGTCGTGCACCCAGCCCGTGGCCGGTGGGGAGGTGACCGCGTCGAACGCGGCGTCGACCGGCGCGACCTCGGTGCCCTCGGCGGTCGAGATGTGGAAGCGCTGGAACCGAAGCGCCCACGGGCCGGCCTCGTCGGTGGCGGTGAACGAGTCGATGTCGAGGTGCGTCCACAGCGTCATCGACGACGAATCGATGACCGACGTCGCGCTCCCGTCGGGATTCTGCATCGTGCGAACGGGGCCGGTCGGCTCGACCATCGCGTCGCCGTCGATCGGTGCTGGCGCGGCGTCGGGGTTGTCATTCGGCGGCGGTCCGATGCGTTCGGCACAGCCGGCGAGCAGCACGAGGGTCAGCATCTTCACAGGTGCACCTCCATGCCCGCGTACATGGTGCGCGGCGTGATGCGATCGAGATCGTTGTCTCCGGCGTCGAGGATGTTGTCGCAGCCGACGAACGCACCGAAGCCGTTCGCGAACCGCTTGCCGACGCGCGCTCGCAGCTCGACGCGCGGATCGGTGAACGTCGCGTCTCGCGGATCGGTGGAGCGATAGAACGGGCGGCCGCCGGTGATCACCGCGGCGAGGAACGCTTCGAGGCGGTCCGACTTGTCGCGCCAGCGCGTCGTCGCGGTGAAGCGGTGGCGCGGCAGACCTTCGAGCGCGCGCTCCGCGTCGAGGTCGCGCGTCATGTTGAGCGCGTAGCCGAGCTCGAGGCCGACTCGACCACGCGTTGCGATCGCGTAGAGCTCGCCACCCGCCGTGCGCGCGCGACCGATGTTGTCGTACGAGAAGCGCAGCATGTCGGGCATGTCCGAGGGCAGCGACGTGGCGAGGATCATGTCGCGCAGCCGATTGAGGTACGCGTCCGCGCCGAGCCACAGCCACGAGCTCGCGCGCCACTCGCCGCCGAGCTGGACGCTGAACGAGCTCTCCGGACCGAGGTCCGGGTTGCCCTCGACGACGTACCCCGCGCCCGGATTCTGGAACAGCAGCAGCAGCTCCTTGAAGCTCGGCGCGCGATAGCCCATGCCGATGCTGCCGCGCACGACAGCGCCTTCCTCGATCTCCCATCGCGCAGCGAGGCGCGGCGTCGCGTGCGTGCCGAACTGCGTATCGACGTCGAGGCGCGCGGCGGGCACGATCAGGATCTCGTAGTCCTTGCCGAGCTTCCATTCGTCCTGCGCGAACAGCGCCGCTCGCGTGCGATCGCCGTCCGTCGACAATCGCGGTGACTCGAGTGTCTCGTGCAAGACCTCCGCGCCGACGAGGCCGCGATGGCGTCCGCGCTGGTGCGCGATCTGTGCTCGGCCCTCGACGAGGGCCTCGTCGGTGATCTGATACTGATCGAGCGCCGTCGACATCCGCTGATCGGACAGATACTGGTCGCGATAGAAGCTGGTGTTCGTCTCGACGCGAGCCGCGGTCCGTTCGCCGCCATACGTCGCGCTCGCCGCGGCGCTCGCTGTCTCGACGAGGTTTCGACGATCGAAGATCGCACCGGTCGCCTGCGTGTCGATCCCGCGCAGATCGCGTTGCACGTAGTCCACGGACGCATCGACGCGCCAGCGATCGGAGTAGCGATAGATGCCGTGCCCCGTCACGTGGGCGTCTTCGAACGCGTCGATCGACGTCGCGAGGCGCGATCCGTCGTCGTCGATCCGGATCGCGTCCGCCTCGCGATACGAGCCGGTGATCGCGCCTGCGAGCTTGCCGAGTCCACCGGCGACGCGCGCGCGCCCCTCGCGACGGAGGCGGCTGTCGACACGCAGCAGCACATCGCCGCCGATGCCGCTCTTCGGCGTTCGCGTGACCAGGTTGATCACACCGCCGAGCGCATCGGAGCCGTACAGCACGCTGCTCGGCCCGCGCACGATCTCGATCTGCTCGATGTCCTCCAGGCCGAACCGGTCGAGATCCAGCACGCCGTCCGTTCGCCCGATCTGGCGCACGCCGTCGACGAGGATCAGCGTGTACTGCGGCGAGAGGCCCTGCAGCGACACGCCCTGGTCGCCGTTGATGCCGCGATCGACCCAGATGCCCGGCCGCAGCGAGAGCGCCTCCGACACCGTCTGCACGCCGGACTCCTGGATGCGCTGGCGATCGATCACCTCCGTGGACACCGGCGACGCGGCGCGCGGAGACTCGGACTTCGTGCCGGTCACGACGATCACCTCACCCTCGGCCTGCTCCTCGGCCAGCTTCGCGAGCTCGGCATCGCTCGGCGCGGGCTGCGCGACGGCGGTGCCGGTCGCCGCGATCATCACGAGCCACGGCACCGCCCGCCGCCGCCGGCGACGGGGCATGCCGAGCAGTACGAGGATCGCGATCGGCAACCCGACCGCATTCGTGCTCGCGCACCCGCCATCCTGACGCTCGGTGAGGACCGACATCGTCACCGGCGTGGCGATCGTTCCCTCGCTCAGCCCCGTGACGACGAGCGAGTACACGCCCGCATCGAGCACGGCGCCTCCCTCGATCTGCATTCCCGCCGACACCGGTGCACCCGCCGGCGCGAGCCAGGCCGCGATCGCGACGTCGGTATCGATCGCGAGCTCGCGCTCGCCGTCGAGGACCACGGGCACGTACCGCGCGGATCGACCCTCGATGTAGATCGTCGTCACGCTCGCGTCGGCGGTGGCGAACACGGCTTCCCGCGGCGCCTCGGGCCACGGGCTCGCGTTCGTGTATCCGCCGTTGGCGGCGTGCGCGCCGGTCGCGCCGTTCCACCGCGTGAACTCGATCCACGCGGCGTCGAGCGAGCTGCCTCGCGACACGAGCTCACCATCGATCGCGCGCAGCCACTCTTCGCCGGCGCAGCGCTCCCACGCGTCGACGATGATGTCCGCGCCGAAGCGCTGCTCGAGGAACACCGGCCACAGCGCGGCGCCGTAGGGATAGCCGTCGCCGAAGCCGGTCACGGCTCGCTCGAATGGCCGGAACGTCTTGCTCAGGAAGCTCGGAAGGAAGCGCTCGAAGTCGCGGTTGCCATCGCCGTACAGATGCTCGACGGCCCACACCGCCGTGCCCTCCGCCCACTGCGCGACGTGCTCGGTCGCGTATGCGTACTGCACGAGATGAAACAGCTCGTGCGGCACGACCGAGCGGATGCCCTCGGTTCGTGACGAGTAGTCGAACCCGGCGTAGTCGTTCTCGACGATCGCGAACGCGATGCACGCGATCTCGCTGCACGCATCGGTGCTCGCATTGCCGTCGGCCGCCTGGAGGTTGCGCAGATAGAAGTCGATCCGAGCGTCACCTCCGAGCGCGCCATCGTCGGCGGGACGACGAAAGCCGAGGGTCACGAACCGCTCGAGGGCATCGTTCGCGGTCGTCGCGACCTCCTCGACGAAGTCCGGCACACCGTTCCCATTCGCATCGCCGCTGAATGGAGCGTCGACACCGTCCGTCGCGTAGTGAACCAGTACGGACCCGGCGCCGAACGTGGCTTCGTCGACGAGGATGGGTCGCGCGGCCACCGATGCGCGGCCGTCGACGCGAACGCCTTCGTGGTGTGGCGTCGTCGCGTGCGTTGCATCCGCGCGCGAGGACATCACCGCGCATAGCGCGATCGCCGTCGTCGATGTCCACGTCGCGATCACGGTGCGTCGTCGAGCTGCTTGGTCTCGATGCGATAGAACGCGCCGCGCATCGGCATCGCGGTGTCGCCGTAGTAGGTGACGACGCGGAGCGCCGTGCGTGATCCGTCGGGACGCTGCAACACGTACACCTCCGACTTCGGAGTGACGGCGTGCGTCTCGACGTCGTAGTCGTACCACTCGCCGAACGCGGTCAGCGGCTCGCCGCCGGGGATGGTCGCGAGCATGCAGTCGTCGCTGGTGAAGTCGTCCTCGGTGTAGCCGGAGGACGGCGCGGTGACCGATGCGAGCGAGGTCGCGCCGGGAACGATCGCGAGCGTGCGCCGGCCACCGCCGGAGTCGCCGCCGTTGATGCGCAGGCTGGATCGCTTCAGCGCGATGTCCCAGTCGAGCGAGTCGCGCGCGCCGACGTCGGAGACATCGACGCGCGCATTCGTGATCAGGTCGACGTAGACATACGGGTTGTCCGCGGCACCGGACAGTCCACCGGCGGTCGCGTCGATCGTTCCGGAGGTGATGTCGCCGGTGGTCGCGAGCGAGACCGCGCCGGTCGAGATCGTCGGGATCGGGCGGTAGTTGGTGGGCAGGACGGTCAGCGGATCGCAGTCCGCGTTCGCGTCGAGCGGGATGTTGGGCTCCTCGGAGCCGCCAGAATCGCTACAGCCAACGAGTAGCAGCGGGAACACGAGCAGGTGCTTCATGTTTAGATAATGAAAACCAATTTCAATTTCAAGTCAACGGTCGTCGTCTTGCAACACCTCGTTTCGATGACGGAAAACGTTACGTACGCAGAACTTAGGCAGCGAAAGAAAATGATGAGGTCGAGCGCTGCACCGAGTGTCGAGTCCAGCTCATCGGGTCTCGAGGAACGCGATCAGGTCGGCGAGGTCGTCGCCGCGCAGCTGCTTCGCGCCTTCGGACATGCCGTGCACGCGACCGCGATCGTGGAGCACCGCCTCGAGCGTGGCCGCGCTTCCATCGTGGAAGTACGGCGCACTCGCCGCGAGCGCTCCGAGCCCCGGCGTGTCGAACGAGCCGGCGAGATCGTGGGTCTCGCGATCGGTGAGTGCGGGCCCCTCGTGGCACGTCGTGCAGCCGAGCTCGCCGCTCTCGAACAGCGCCTTGCCGCGAGCGACAGCGCCGGCGTCGCGTGTCGGAACGCGCGGGGCCGGCATGCTCTCGAGGAAGCTGACGAGGTAACGGACGTCGCGCCTCGACAGACCCTCGCCGCCGAGCCGGCGCACGGTCGCGCGAATGCTCGTCGCGAGGTCCGCGGCCTTGCCGTCCCACTTGTACGGCGCGGTGCCGACGAGCCGGCCACCGATCACCGGTGTCTGGAGCGCGCCGCCCTGGATCTGCCACGAGAGTCCGTCGGCGCGTCCGTCGAGGTGACAGCTGCCGCACGACATCTGGCCGTTCGTCGAGCTGTGAAACGACGCCTGGTGGAACAGCGTGCGACCGAGCCGCACGTCCTCGGTCAGCGTCGACGCGACCAGCTCGGGACCCGCGTCGATCGTGGTCTTCTTCGGCTCGAGTCGTGCGACGGCGCGCTTGAACGAGCACCACACGAGCACGCTACCGCTCCCGGTGACCGCGACACCATCGGCTCCACAGTGCGTGGGCAACGCCGTGATGATGGGAGGCACGACTTCGATCTGCGACGCCTTGCCGATGGCGACCATGTGATCGCTCGCCATGCCGACGAGGTACATGATGTCGCGATCACCGTTCCAGGCGATCGCGCGCGGCTCGACGATGTTGGTCTGCGCGACGGACTGACGGTGATCGCCCCCGAGGAACGCGACGTGCTGCGAGATCGGCGCGTCGAATCCGCCGCCGTAGTGGTCGCTCGTCTCGATGTGCGGGGCGATGGGGATCGCGAGCTGGAACGGAAGCACCGCGGTGTGGCCGACGAACGCGACCGAGAAGGCGCCGCGCGCGTGCTGGTTCCGGGCGGACGGAAGCGCGACCTTGCGCGTGCGTGCTGCTTCCCCGAGGACGATCTCGTCGACGGCGCCGGAGGTGAGCGACGCGATCACGACGCGCGACTCGTCGGGTGCGATGGCGAGCCCGCGCGGCTCGGGCGAGAGGGCAGCGCGCCAGTGTTCGCGGCCGGTCGCGGCGTCGAGCGCGACGAGCGTGCGGTCGGCGATCGTCGTGACGTAGACGGTCGCGCGATTCGGTGCGAGCGCGACGCCGTACGGCTCCACCGGCGTCTTCCACGTCGCGGTGATCGCGAGCGATGCGTCGCCGACGTCGACGACGACGATACGATCGCCGCGTCGATCGGCGACGTAGGCGCGGCGCGCGACGTCGTCGAACGCGAGCAGCGCGGCATCGCCGCCGATCGCGAGCTGCGCGATGCTCTTGCCGGCCGCGTCCGTCAGGATCAGCTGGCCGCTATCGGCGTCGCTCGCGAGGGCGCCGTCGCCGACCGCGGCGATGCGCGAGCTCGCGATGTACGCGGGAGATGCCGGCGCGGCGTTCACGCCGCCGATCGATCGGCGCGCGAACATGAACGCGGGCGGCGTGAAGTCCTCCTCGTCCCAGTCGTCCGATCCGCCGCCGTTTCCCCACGCGACACCGGCGATCGACACGGTGGCGACGGTCGCGAGCAGGCTCGCAGTGATCCACTTCTTCTTGTTGGTCTTCATGGTCAAGGCTCCTCGCAGAGCAACGACGATCCGAAGGTCTCGGGGGGAACGTCCCACGCGCCGAACCACATGCCGCACTGGCGGTCGCGCAGCGCACCCGTCGCGAGATCGACGGTCGCCATTCCCGAACCAAACACGACGAGCTCGCCGCGCGGCGTCCACAGCAGTTGACTCGCGCCGGCGCTGGGTACGGTCCAGCGCACCGTGTCGCCGTCGCGCAGCGACAGGCGGCTCTCGCGCAGCTCCGCGACGAGCGTTCCGTCCAGGCTGCGCGCGCGCGCCTGCTGCGATCGCACGAGCATGCGCGGGTCGCGGATGTTGTCCCACCACTCGTCGCTCGGCTTCAGCTTGCGCTCGTCGGTCTTCACGAACGCGTTCGCCTTGATGACGCCGAACGTGGTGTCGACCGAGAGCTCGGCGTCGACGCGAACCATGATCGCGACCTCGCCCTTCTTCTCGGTGGCATCGAGCAGCACGAGCTCACCGGGTTTGGCGTCGACCTTCACCGGCGTGTCGAACGCGGCGGCTTTCGGATCGAAGCGCGCGAGGTACTCGCCGCTGCTCGTCGAATAATGCAGGAGCCGCGACGTGGGCTCGTACTCCCACCAGTTGATCTGCGTCGCGACGAGCGTCGCGTTCTCGAAGTTCGTCGAGAGGAGATAGATGCTGCGATCCGCGATGGCCGAGTACCCGAGCGCGTGGCGCCCGTCGACGAGCGAGATCTGTCCGATGTTCTCCTGGATCTCGCTCACGTCGTAACCGGCCCGCGTACGGAACCGCGCATCGAGGCGGACCAGCGCGTCGCCGTCGGTCGCGACGTAGCCATCGCCGGCCGCGCGCATCTGGACAGGTGCGGTCATTCGATAGCCGATGTACTTCGAGTACTCGCCGGGCGACGTCACGGTGATGTTGATGTCGGCGCCGCCGATCAGGACGCCGCTCGCGGTCACGAAGATCTGTCCCCCAGCCTCCACTTTGCTCCCCCTCCACCACGCGCGGTTCTCGGACGTGACCACGACCTTGTTGTCGTCGACAAACCCGACGAGCCTGGGATCGGTGCCGAGAGCTTTCATCGTGTCGACGATCGTTCCGCTGGCGAGCGCGACGGTCGCGATGACGCCGCGCTTGCCGCGACGAAATCCGGCGACGCGTTCGTGATCCGGCGAGAGCACGACGTGATCGGCGAGGATCGGTAGCGAGGCGGTCTCGGCGCCCCACTGTCCGGTCGCCAGGTCGATCCAGCGTCCGTGCGTCTTCTCGTCACGCTCGATGATCGCGAGGGCGCGATCGCCGTGGACCGCGATCGATGCGAGGTACTCGCCCGGCTCGGAGATGAGCTCGCCGCGTCGCGTTCCATCGAGATCGAGCACCATCGCGACGCGATCGTCGCGGAGCACCACGAAGCCGCGCGTGGTCGCGTGGACCGCGACGAGCGGGCGCGGCAGCTCGACCTCGACCCGCTGCGTGGTCTCGCCGTGCGGCGTGGCGCGCAGCAGCTCGAGCTGCCCGGCGGTATCGACGCCCGCGATCACGAACGCGTCGGCATCGCGTACGATCGCGAGCATGTCGGGTGCTCGCATGTGGATGACGAGCGGCTCGCGCTTGCCGTCGAGGGTGGGCCACAGCCGGACCGAGCGATGCACGTCGGCGGTCACGGCGCTCCGCGCGTCGCTGGTGACGGCGAGCACCTCGATCGTGCTCGCGATCGACGCGACGCCGGGTGACGGGTCGACCTTCATGTTGACGCGCGGGAGCGTGCCGATGATCGGCGCCGCGAGCCGGACCTCGAACGGCGGTCGCGGCGATGCGGCGGTCGTCGATGGCCACGTGTTCGCCCACGGATCCGGCGTGGCGATCACCGGTGCGGGTGCTGGAGGCTCCACGACCGGACTCGCGGCGACCGGAGGCGCTTGCCGCGCCGGCGCTTGCGTCGTGTTGACGAGCAACGCGAACAGCGTGGCGCCGGTGAGCGTGAAGGCGGCGTAGATCCGCACGCCGCGACAACGCACCCGGCGGTGGGCGTATGCCGCACTTTTGATTTCTAAGGCTGGAGCACGTTCCGCTCGACGAGAATGTCGAGCAGTGCACGCGTGAAGCGCGGACCGTCCTTCGAGTCGATGTGCGAGGTATCGGGGCACTCGAAGGTCGACAGCTGCGGGTAGTCGGCGAAGTGGATCGTCTGCGCGCGCGTGACGGCGGCGAACCGATCCCAGTACTCCGCCTTGGGCGCGACGCTCTCGTCGTACGCCCAGCGCTCGTCGCACGTCGGCATGCGCACGAACACGACGTTGCCGCCGCGCGACTGGATCATCGCGACGAAGATCTCGAGAGCGAGCGGCTCGGCGAGCCAGCCGCCGAGGAACTGCACATCATCCCAGCTCTCGATGCGGGCGAGCTGGTGCTTGCGGCGGGCGCGTGCGTCCACGAGCGAGTAGTCCGCGTAGCGCGTGCGATCCGCGGCTGTCGTCGTGTACGGCGGCGTCGGCCACGCGCCCTTGAACGAGAGGTGCCGCAGCGTGCGCAGCCCGCCCGCGGCGAGTAGCGCGAAGCGCTCCTGCACCTCGGTCGACAGCCAGCGCTCCGCGAGCTCGCCGGCCGCCCGCCACCCGCGGTGATACGCCGCGAGCTCGCGATCCATCGCGCCGTAACCCGAGGGCTTGAAGTTCAGCTCCACGATGTCGACGAGCGCGACGCCGCGGAACGCGGGATCGAGCGCGAGATCCATCAGCGCGCCGAGAGGTCGCGAGCCCTGCACGGCGAGCTGTACGTACTTCCAGCGCGGTAGCGTCTCGCGAAATGCGCCGGGGTTGAACGCGAGCAGGATGCGCGACGAGCCGAGGATCGCCATCGTCGTCGGCGAGCGATCCGATGCGCGCGCGCGTTCGGTCGCCCACAGATACTCGTCGTCCTTCACCGACGGCTGGAAGCCGCGCGAGCGTACGAACACCTCGAGCGCCACGATCGCGGACAGGGTCACGATCGCGGTCGCGAGCATCGTCATCCCCCAGCGTCCGCCGGGGATATGCCGGTCAGAACTGGAAGTAGATGAAGGCACGTTCGACTCCGGGGAACATGAGGATCGCGAGCAGCATCGCGGACAGCAGCGCGGTGCGGACGGGCCAGCTCGTGCGCTCGACGACAGCCTCGAGCGTGGTGTCGCGCATGGCCCAGTGAACGAGGACGAGGATCGCGACGGGCACCACGCCGAACAGCACGAACGCGTTCGTCTTGCCGGTGCCAGCGCCGAACATGGCGCGGCACATGTCGAACGCCTGCGTGAACGACTCGGCGCGGAAGAACACCCACGCGACGCACACGAGCGCGAACGTCACGAGCGCGAGCGCGAAGCGCACGAGTGGCGCACGCCAGAACCGCCACGCGGGTACGACGCGGACGAGAATGCGCTCGCCGACGAGGTAGAGCCCGTGCAGGCCGCCCCACACGACGAACGTCCACGCCGCGCCGTGCCACAGCCCGCCGACGAGCATCGTGACGAGGAGGTTCGCGTGCGTGCGGAGCGCGCCGCGCCGGCTGCCGCCGAGTGGAACGTAGAGATAGTCCCGGAGCCAGCTGGAGAGCGAGACGTGCCAGCGCCGCCAAAAATCGGAGAAACCAACGGCGGCGTACGGGAAGCGGAAGTTGTCGGGCAGCGAGAAGCCGAGGCACAGCGCGACGCCGATCGCGCAGGTCGAGTAGCCCGAGAAGTCGCAGAAGATCTGTCCCGCGAACGCGATCGTTCCGGCCCACGCGCCGGCGGTGCTCGGTGCCGCGCTGTACGCCGCATCGACGGCGGGCGCGAGCAGTCCGTCCGCGACGACGATCTTCTGGAACAGGCCGAGCACGAGCAGCGCGAGGCCCCACGCGAACATCGGTCCGGTCGCGCGGCGCGGTCGCTCGAACTGCGGCACGAGCTCGTGCGCGCGGACGATCGGTCCGGCGACGAGGTGCGGGAAGAACGTCACGTAGAGCGCGTAGTCGAGGAACGAGCGCGCCGGGCGCCCGCGGCCGAGGTACACGTCGATCGTGTAGCTGAGCGTGATGAACGTGTAGAACGAGATGCCGATCGGAACGATCAGTGGCTCGCTCGCGAGGTGAAAGAAGCCGGCGTACTTGAAGTAGCCGAGCAGGCCGAGGTTGAACGCGAGGCTCGTCACGAGCAGCGCCTTGCGCCGGCGCGGCGCGGTGCTCGCGGCCATGTGCTTCGCGACGAACCAGTCGACGGCGGTCGATCCGAACAGCAGCGCGACGAACGGCGGATCCCACGCCGCGTAGAACACGTAGCTCGCCACGAGCAAGACGACCTTGCGCAGCGTCCACGGCAGCGGGGCGGAGTGGACCGCCAGGACCCCTGCAAAGAACGCCGCGAACAGGTACGTGTTGAACTGCACCCGAAAGCGTCGTTACCACGAGTGACAGATCGGCGCGGAGGGCATTTCCGACGACGAACGGGTGCGCCATGCTGGCACTCGCGCCGCGCGGGCCACGCCAGATCGGCAGCTGTTCTCAAATCTTGCGCTCGTCGCAATTCCGCGCCAACACTCGGGTCATGCGCTCGGTCCTCGTCGGTTTCGTGACCTTCCTCGGCCTTGGCTCCGTGGGTGGGGTCGCCCACGCCGACTCGCTGGTGGACCTCCTCGGACCGCGCGAGATCGCGGTCGGCGAGGCGATGCGCGGCGGCGCCACGGGCGCGAGCTCGATCGGCCTCAACCCGGCCGGCTTGCCGCTCAATCGCGAGCTGGTGTTCGAGGGCGGCTACGGATATCGCGCGTCGGACAGCGCGTCGATCGTCGGCGTGTCCGCGTGTGACTCGACGAACGCGGTGCCCGGCTGCTTCTTCTACGACTACGCAGGGAGCTCGCCGGAGCTCGAAGGAATGTCCGGATCGCGGACATCGCACATCGCAGGCGTCGCGCTCTCTCGCTCCCTCGTCCCTCGGATCTCGGTCGGCGCGACCGCGAAGTACTTCCGCTTCAGCGAGCACATGGAAGGCTCCGACGAGGCGAATGCGAAGGGCTTCGCGTTCGACCTCGGCGCCACGGTCCGCGTGACCGAGCTGATCAACCTCGGCGTGTCGGGGCAGAACCTGTGGGGCGACGACTCCGAGCACTTCCCGCGCGCGATCGGCGGTGGTGTTCTCGCGCGCCCGATCCCGACGCTCGCGCTGTCGTTCGACTCGCGATGGAAGACCGACGGCGAGGGCACGCGCTACGGCGGCGGTGGCGAGCTGTTCATTCGCGCGGGCGACTACGGCATTCCGTTGCGCGTGGGTGGTCTCCACGACAGCGAGCTCGGCTCGTCGTACGTCACGGGCGGCATTGGCCTCGCGAACATGAAGTGGGGGATCGACGTCGCGGCCCGCCGGGGCGTCTCGGGTAGCGATGAGACGCTCGTCCTCGCGAGCATGCGGTTCTACGGACCGCGACTCGGCGCACCGGCCATCGAGTAATTGCGGTCAGCGCCTCGGGAGTTCGAGGCCGCGTCCGCACCGGAGCGCGAGTACACGCACGCGCCTTGTGGGCGAACGCTCACACACGGTTGCCGGATCAAATCGTGGCTCTGGGCCGAGCGCGCCGCCTAGAATCAATGTCGGGTGAATCCTTCCGAAGCCCAGGCAAAGCCTTCGGAGAAGACGAAGGCGCTTTGCGTTGCTACGCGTTGCACGACGGTAGAGCAGTTCGTCGCGACGTTTCATCGTTTCTGTGACGAGTCGTCGTTCTTCGTCGCGACGCTCGCGACCCGACCCGTCGGTCTCGAGACCGCGTTCTCGATCCAGCTCGAGGACAAGACTCCGGTGCTGCGCGGACTCTGCGTGGTCGTCGAAGCATGGTCGACGCCCGCGAATCGCTTCGGGCGGCCCGGCGTGCGGCTCAACGTGCGCCGCCTGACGAACGAGTCGTTGCCGGTGTTCAAGCAGCTGCAAGCGGCGCGCATCGCCGCGGAGGCAGCGGAGAAGGCCAAGCTCGAGTCGAAGCCGGTCGAGTCGAAGCCGGTCGAGTCGAAGCCGGTCGAGTCGAAGCCGGTCGAGTCGAAGCCGATCGAGTCGAAGCCGGTCGAGTCGAAGCCGGTCGAGGCGAAGCCCGTCGAGAACGCGATCGAACCGAAGCATCCCGAGAAGCCAAAGACGCTCGCGGACAAGCTCGCGGAGATCAAGTCGCAGCCGAAGACGCCGCCGGCGATCCCGCCGCGAAGGACCGATGGCATTCCGCCGATCCCGTCCGCGCTGCCGAAGATCAACCCGACGGCGTTCGCGGTGAAGTCCGCGCCCGTGCGCCCGCAGGCGCCATCGCCGTCGATCATCGTCGAGATCGACGAGCCGACGAAGATCGAGGCGAAGACCGTGCGCGCCGAGGGAACGGCGCCGGTCACGCGCGCCGAGATCGAGCCAGCTGTCGAGCCCGCGAAGCCCGTCGCGATGGCGAAGCCCATCGAGGCGCAGAAGTCCGTCGACGCGCCGAAGCCCGTCGAGCTGCCGAGGCCTGTCGAGCTGGCAACGCCCGGCGAGCTGGCGAAGCCCGTCGAGGTGGCGAAGCCCGGCGAGGTGGCGAGGCCCGGCGAGCCGGCGAAGTCCATCGCGGTCCGGTCGGCCGACGAGCCGACCGCCACGGGACCGGCCCCCGCGATGCCTGCGCCGATCGAAGCCCCGACGCGACCGACACCTCCGCCGCGCCTGACCAACGCGACGACGCCGGCGATCGGAATCTCGACGAGCACGCTGAACCTGTCGAATGCGGCGCTGACCGCCGAGGACACCCACGCGCAAGCGGCGTCGTATCCGGACACGGCGTCGATCGTCGATGCGCCGCCGAAGCCGGACGTGAATCCCGCGGCGCCCGAGCCGATCGCGGCGAGCGACGACATGACGAGCCCGGTCGCGAGCGAATCGCGCGCTCCCGGGTCGAGCTTCATCCTGCCGGCGAATCCGTTGATGAACCTGACCGACCGGTCGATCGAAGGCTTCGTCGACTGCGCGCTGTACGAGGAGACCGGCAACTTCTTCCGCGCGCCGGGCTACGAGGACTCGCTCGTCGACATCGACGACGTCGTGGCGCCACCGGGCGTGCTCGCTCCGACGCCGGCGATCCGGCCGGGCGATGAAGTCTCGCAGGCGGCGTACGTGATCACGCCGACGCCTGCCTATGTCGCGCAGCAGCAGCAGCAGTTCGCGCAGCAAGAGATGACGCCGGTGCCGGTGATGGGGCGCTCGCCGACGCAGCCGCCGTATCCGACGGGCCAGATGGTGCCGCTCCAGTACGGGCAGCCGTACGCGACGGGGCAGATGGCGCCGCTCCAGTATCCGACGGGCCAGATGCCGCCGCTCCAGTACCCGATGCACTCGGGCACCACGAATCCGCCGTACGCGATGCAGACACAGCCGCCGCAGGACACCACCGCCGCGCTGCTCGCGATGAGCGGCGGCGCGAGTCGCCGGCGATGGATGCTCATCGGTGGCGCCGCGGTGTTCGCGAGCGTGGTGCTGCTCGTCATCGTGATCGCGACGCGCGGCAGCGACAAGACGGCGACCGCTGCGACGGCGCCGCCGAAGACCGAGAAGCAGCCGGACAACAAGGTCACGATGGCGGTCACGCCTCCGACGACGCCGCCCGAGCCGCCCGCCGCGCCGACGAAGCCGCCGGTCGCGACCGAGGACGAGGGGGAACCCGCGGCGCCGAGCGATCCGAACGCGCCGCCGGTGATGGGCTCGGGCCCCTGCACGCTGACGGTGACGACGACGCCGGCGGGCTCGATCGTGCGGCTCGACGATCAGGTGATGGGACCGTCGCCGATCACGATCCAGACATCGTGCACGCGCAAGCGCGTCGACGTGAAGCATCCGCGCTACGCGCCGGGGCAGAAGTGGGTGACGCTGTCGGAGAGCAAGCCGGCGAGCGTCGATCTCCCGCTCAATCGACCGACCCACGCGGTCACGATCGTCACGCAGCCGGCGGGCGCGACGGTGTCGATCGCGGGGAGGCGCGCGGGGACGACGCCGACGTCGGTGAAGATGATGGGGTTCACGAAGGTGGCGCTCACGATCGAGAAGAAGGGCTACAAGACGGTCGTCGAGTCGATCTACAGCAAGCGAGACGGCGAGCGGCGCATGGTGACGCTCACGCGCGGCAAGTGATCCTGTAGAGTGCGCCGATGCCGAAGTCCGATTCGCCCCTCGTCGAGGCGGCGGCAAAGTTCGCCGAGGAGCTCGAGAGCTACTCGCGTCTGGGCGATCTGTTCCTGAAGACGCCGCTATCGAGCGTGAAGCACCTCGAGCGCGCCAATCAGACGCTGCAGGACATCGCGGGGTGCGAGTCGCGGCTCCAGTCGGCGGGCCAGGAGCTCGCTCGCGTGCTCGCGGCGGCGCGGCAAGAGCAGGAGGCGCTGTCGAAGGGCGTCGTCGAGCACGTGCCCGCGGTGCAGAAGCGCAACGAGCGGCTGCGCGAGCTGATGGACGAGCTCACGAGCGTCGCGGGCGAGGTCGGTGGGCTCAACGCGCAGATCCAGCAGAAGGGCGGCAACGGCGACGCGACCGCGCCGCCGACCACCGCCGACGCGCGCGACGTGTCCGAGATCGCGCTCGCGCTGTCGGCTCGCGCCGAGTCGCTCGCGGCGACGGCGCACGAGGCCGAGTTCGAGGAGCTCGCGACGCAGGCTCACTCGCTGCACCAGCGGCTCCAGGCGATCGGGAAGAAGCTCGCGAAAGCGGGTACCTGAGCCGCACCCGACCTGCGACCGTTTCGAGGTGTGAACCGTCCGGATCCGGGTCGGCGTGACGCTATGCTCCGATGAATGCGGGGCGGTGGGTTCCGTCACACCGTTCCGTCGAAAGGTGCTCGGTCATGGTGCGCATGAAGAAGTGGCTAGGCGTTCTTCTCCTCGCTGGTTGCGTCCAGCAACCGACGCCGCAATACGGCTACTACGGCAGTCAGCCGCAGCCGTATCCACAACAAGGTCAGAACGCCTACGACCCGAATAACCCGAGCGGGCCGTACGATCCGAACGCGAACGAAGCGCCGCCGCAGCCACCCGAGCCGCAGCCGATGCCGGAGCAGTACGAGGCTCCGCTCGAGCCGACGTACGACGAGCCGATCGGACCGACGTACGTCGACGTGACGTTCAACCCCGAAGGCTCGGCGGTCAACGACGTCGACTACTTCTACGAGAAGCTGGCCGAGTACGGCACCTGGTACGACGACAAGACGTACGGCTGGGTGTTCGTTCCGCAGCAGCAGGGCTATCAGCCGTACACGAACGGTCGGTGGCGCCACACCGACTTCGGGTGGACATGGACCTCGAACGATCCGTTCGGCCAGTACACCGATCACTACGGGCGCTGGGTCTGGGTGAACCGATGGGTGTGGGCTCCGGACACCAAGTGGGGCCCGGCCTGGGTGCAATGGCGCGTCGGCGACGGGTGGGTCGGCTGGGCGCCGATGGGCTTCTCCGAGGACACGTGGGTTCCCGACGAGCAATGGCGCTTCGTGCCCGCGCTGCAACTCACGAGCGGTGACCTCCGACGGCACTTCGTGCGCTCGAACCACAGCGCGTACATCCGCGGGACGCAGCGCGTGTTCCGCATCTATCGCCATCGCAAGGACCAGTGGATCGCGGGTCCCGACGAGGACTGGATGCGCAAGAACCGCGTGAACACGCGGCGCGATCGCTTCGACGTGCGCGAGGTCGGCCGCTGGGATCGCGACGCCGAGCGCGAGGCAGAGCAGCGCCGCAACGAACGCGCGCGCGAGTACCGCGAGCGCCAGCGTCGCGAGGAGCAAGTCGCGCGCGAGCGCGCCGCTCAGCAGCGCCGCGAGGAAGAGGACCGCCGCCGCGCTGCCGAGGAGCAGCGCCGCTACGACGAAGAGCGCCGCAAGCGCGAAGAAGAGCAGCGCCGCTTCGAGGAGCGCAACAAGCGGCTGCAAGAAGAAGCGAAGCGCGCCGATGACGAGCGCGAGCGCCGCCGCGCCGACGAGGCGCGCCGCAAGTACGAAGAGGACAAGCGTCGCTTCGAGGAGCGCGAGCGCAAGTCGCGCGAGGAAGAGCAGAAGCGCCGCGAGAAGGAAGAGCGCGACCGCAAGGACGCGTTCAAGAAGCAGCAGGAGGAGCTCGACAAGCGTCGCGCCGAGGACGAGCGCCGCATCCGCGAGGAAGCCAAGAAGCGCGACGAGGAGATGCGCAAGCGTCGCGAGGACGAGGACAAGAAGCGCGACGAGGAGTTCAAGAAGCGTCGCGAAGAGGACGAGAAGCGTCGTCGCGACGAGGACGAGAAGCGCCGTCGCGAGGACGAGCAGCGCAAGCGCATGGACGAAGAGCAACGCAAGAAGCTCGACGAGCAGCGCAAGAAGCAAGACGAGGAGCGCAAGCGCCAGGACGAGGAGCGCCAGCGCCGCGAGAAGGAAGAGCGCGCGAAGTTCGAAGAGCAGCGCAAGAAGGAAGACGAGCAGCGCAAGCGCGAGGCCGACGATCGCCGCCGCCAGGAGGAAGAGCGCCGCAAGCGCGAGACCGAGGAGCGCCAGAAGCTCGAGGAGCAGAAGAAGCGCGACGAGGAGCAGCGCCGCCGCCAGGACGAAGAGCGCCGCAAGAAGGACGACGAGGACCGCCGCCGTCGCGAGGACGAGGAGCGCAAGCGCCTCGACGAAGATCGCCGCAAGAAGTTCGACGAAGAGAAGAAGCGCGAAGAAGAGCAGCGCCGCCGCCAGGACGACGAGCGCAAGAAGCAGGAAGAGAATCGCCGCCGCGACGAGGAGCGGAAGCGCGTCGAAGAGGACCGCAAGCGCCAGGAGGAGCAGCGCAAGCGCGACGAAGACGACCGCAAGCGCCGCGACGAGGAAGCCAAGAAGCGCGAGGAGGAGCAGCGCAAGCGCGCCGACGAGGACAACCGCAAGCGCCAGGAGGAGCAGCGCAAGCGCGACGAAGAGGATCGCAAGCGCCAGGAGGACCAGCGCCGGCAGGACGAGGAGCGCCGCAAGCGCGCCGACGAGGACAATCGCAAGCGCGAAGAGGAGCAGCGCAAGCGCGCCGACGAGGAGCGCCGCCGCGACGAAGAGCGCCGCCGCGAGGAGGACAAGCGCCGTCGCGAGGACGAGGAGCGCCGCCGCCGCGAGGACGAGGAGCGCCGGCGGAAGCACTAGATCGCTATCGACGGGTAACGATCGCTGTCGTGGCTATCGACAGCTAACGATCGCTGTCGTGGCTGTCGACGGCTAACGATGGCTGTCGTGGCTGTCGTGGCTGTCGACGGCTAACGATGGCTGTCGTGGCTGTCGTGGCTGTCGTGGCTGTCGTGGCTGTCGTTCGGCTGGCCATGCCGATCCGACGTGGCGCGGAACGCTGCCGACGGAATCACTCGTCGAGCGTTCGATGTGGTGGGCGCGCACCGCGGTGCCCACCATCGTGGTCGATCCGACGAGCCGCGTGGAGCGTCCATGCGAGTGCGAGTGCTACGAAGCCAGCAGCTGATCGAGCATCTGCTTCAGCGTTGCATTGATCTCGGGCTGCGATGCCCGACGCATCCGCGCGATCTCGAGCACCTGATCGACCTGCGGGTCGCGCTTGAGCCCCTTCTTGTCGATCTTCATGCGCAGCTTCAGGTTCGCGCCGAGGTACTCGAGCTCCAGGTGGATCGCGTTGACGCCCCACTGCTTGGCGAGGTTCGCGGGCGGGTTGAACTCGGCCTCGAAGCGCTGGCCTTTCGCGACCGACTTCATCTCCCCGAGGCGGTAGTCCATCGCACCGAGAGCGTCGCGGATGCGATCCATGTCCTGGTTGCGCATCGAGATGTCGATCTTGGCCGAGATGTCGGAGGCCCAGTTGATGTCGACCTCGCCGCGGATCTGCCAGTAGACATCGGGGCCGGTCATGGTCGTGCCGGGTGGAACCCGGAGCTTGAAGGGCAGGGGCAACACGTCGCCGTTCTTGGCGCGCCAGGGCCCCTGGCGAACGATGAAGCGATCCCAGACGTGGCCCTCGATCGGGCCGCCGCGGACGAGCTCGACGAGCTCGACGAAGATCGACGCGACGGTCTCGGTGTCGGTCGCCGTGAACTCGACGTAGCCCTCGATCTCCTGGCCGTTGAAGAACGTGTCCTGACGGAGCGCGAGGAGGAGGACGCCGTTGTCGTTGGAGCCTTGCTTGCGATAGGCGAACTCCGAGGGCAGTGGACCCGAGGCGCCGCCGATCGCCATCGACTGGGACGCTTGCGGCATCGGTTGCGACATCGCGGGCTGCATCGACTGCGAGGCGGCAGGGGCCGGGGCGGGGGCGGCCATCTGCTGGGCCTGCTGTGCCTTGCGGGCCTCGATGAGCGCCTTGAGCTCCGGCGGGATCGAGGTGGCCATCGCGGTGCGCGAGCCGTCGATCTCGAAGACCATGCCGAGCTGGACGTGGCCGAGCCAGACCTGCGAGCCCGCGCGGAGCGGCGCGGGTTGGTGGGTGAGCTGCTGGCCGTCGACCCAGGTGCCGTTCGCGGAGCCGAGGTCGCGAATGAAGAGCTGTCCGTTCTCGACGTAGATCTCGGCGTGACGTCGGGACAGCGTGGGGTCCATGAACGCGAGCTGGCACGCTTGCGGATCGCGCCCCGCGAACAGACGCCCCATCCCTTCGAGCTTCACCTGTGCAGTCCCCAGCTGCAGTTGTACGGTCATAGGTTTCGACGTTAACACGCCCGTGTTATGTCCCCGCGGTGAGCCATGAAGATAGCGAGCCGCCCGAGGCGCCGTCGGTCCCGGAAGTAAACGGTCGGATCACGTGGCAGGTGGTGGTGTCCGGAGTGCTCGTCGCCGCGATCATGGGCGCCGCGTATCCGTACATGGTGCTGAAGCTCGGCTTTGGCCCGAACGTGTCGGTGGTCGCGGCGTTCTTCGGGTTCTTGTTCCTGAAGCTGTTCGACCTCGCGCTGGGGAAGCGCCACTACGATCGCTGGCAGAACAACCTGACGGAGGCGGCGGGAACGAGCGCGGCGCAGACCGCGTTCATGTGCGTGCTGCTGGGTGCGTTCGAGCTGCTGAAGGAGAACACGAAGGGCAGGTACGGCATGGTGCTGCCGGTCCACGTGTCGTTTCTGTGGCTGACCGCGGCGTGCACGCTCGGCGTGCTGCTCGCGGTGCCGCTGCGCAAGCACTTCGTCGTCGACGAGAAGCTGCCGTACGTCGATGGCCTGTCGACGGCGGAGACGATCACGGTGCTCGATCCCCCGCGCGATGCGCCCGAGGACGTGCGGCGCAATGCGCTGCGCGCGTTCTACGCGGTGATGATCGGCGTCGGCCTGTCGGCGATCGTCATGATCTTTCGCGAGGACGCGAAGCTCGTCGAAGGCGTGATCCCCGAGGGGTGGATGGCGCCGTGGCAGACGATCGGCGAGACGAAGCACATCCTCGTGCGCGCGTCGGAGCTGCCCGCGGGTTGGTTCGCGTCGATCCCGAGCGTCACGCCCGAGACCGTGGTCGCGTCGAACGCGGTGGTCACCGGCATCGTGCTCGCGAACATGAACGTCGGCGTGTCGTACAGCCTCTTGAGCATCGGCTCGGGCATGCTCGTCGGCTTGCGCATCAACGTGAGCATGGTGATCGGCGCGATCCTCGCGTGGGTCGTCGCTCCGTACTTCCTCGTCAAGCACGGCCAGATCCTCGACGACGCCGGTCAGATCATCCCCAAGCCGAGCGGCCGCCAGATCCTGTTCTGGGTGATGTGGCCGGCGACGGGCATGCTCGTCGCGGGTGGGCTCACGGCGCTCGCGCTGCGCTGGCGCTTGCTCGTGACGACGTTCCGGAGCCTCAAGTCGGCGAAGGTCGGCGGCGCCGAGTTCCCGCTCCAGTGGGTGATTCCGGGCGTCGTGATCAGCGGCATCGCGCTCGTGATCATCCAGCACCAGTTCCTCGGGATGCCGGTGTGGATGACGTTGTGCGCGATCCTGTTGTCGTTGCCGCTGATGCTCGTCGGTCTGCGCGTGCTCGGCGAGACGAACTGGGGCCCGATCAGCGCGCTGTCGAACATGATGCAGGGCGTGTTCGCCGCGATCGCGCCGGGCAACGTCGCCGCCAACATGGCCGCGTCGGGAACGACGGGCACGATCGCGACGTCGTCCGAAGCGATCATGCAGGACTACAAGTGCGGCAACATGGTCGGCACCAAGCCGCGATTGCTCACGATCATGCAGCTGCTCGCGATTCCGCTCGGCGCGGCCGCGGTGTCGATCGTGTATCCGCTGCTCGTCGACACGTATCACCTCGTGGAGGGCGGGCGTACGGGCGCGCAGATCGATCCGTCGACGGGACAGCTCGTCGCCGCGCAGCTGTCGTCGCCGATCTCGCAGAAGTGGGCCGGCTTCGCGCAGATCCTCGAGAAGGGACCGGGCGCGCTGCCGACGAGCGCGCTCTACATGCTGCTGTTGTTCAGCGTGCTCGGCGTCATCTTCACGGTGCTCGAGTCGAACAAGAAGTGGAAGAAGTGGGTGCCGTCTCCGACGGGAGTCGGGATCGGGATCCTCGTGCCGTTCCTCGTCGTGTTCACGATGTTCCTCGGCGGCCTGATCGGCTGGATCTGGGAGAAGGTGAACAGGAAGAGCGCGGACACGTACATGATCCCGCTCGGGTCGGGGTTCATCGCGGGCGAAGCGATGGTCGCGGTGTTCGCCGCGATCTATCTCAGCGCGACGAGCTAGCGGGCGCGCTCCTAGCGGAGCTTCGCGGTCGCGTGCAGGACGCGCTCGCCCTGCATCCACACGGCGTGCAGCGTGCGGCGCTTGTCGTCGACGATCAGCGTCGCGCGCTCCGCGATCGACGCCGGCGTGAGGCGCTCCGTCGTGAGGGCGAACGGCGTGGCGTTGATCGCGCCGAGCTGCGTGCACCTCACGCCGCCGGCGCCGGTCGGCGTGCAGCTCGCGTGAGCGAACCGGCCGCCACCGCGATTGTCGTACCACGCGACGTGGAGCGTGCCGCGCGAGGGATCGAGCGCGAGCTGCGGCACCATGTGGATCGCGCAGGCGGGATCGTCGCCGATGCGCGTGCGCTTCCACGTGGCGCCCGCGTCTCGCGACGAGAGCAGCACCAGGTCCCACACGCCGTCGCGCCCGCCGCGCACGTAGAGCGCGTAGATCATGCGGCGTCGTGTATCGACCGCGATCTGAGGCCGCGCGAAGTACACGGGCAACACCTCGTCGCGGCGATCGAGGCGCACCGGCGCGCCGAAGGTACGGCCGACGTCGCGCGACACCGCGTAGTGGATGCGGTGGTTGGCGGAGCCGAACACGCCGATGTTCGTGATGCTGTCGATCGCGATCACGTGGAGCGCACCGTCGGCGGAGACCTCCGCGCTCGCCACGGTGCCCGGAAGCGCGGTCACCGCCGCGCGAAAGGTCGCGCCTTCATCGCGAGACGCGCGAACGCGCAGTCCGTCCGACGCGCCGTACAGCACGTACACCACCTCGTCGCCCTTCACCTCCGGGTTCGGTCCGACGAGCACCGTCGGTTCGCCGAGGCAATCGCCGCGCCCGAGGCAGTCCGCCGGATCGTCCGCGCGATCGGGCTCGGTCCACGTGACACCACCGTCGCGCGATCGCGACAGCCAGATCGTGGGCTCGCGCTCCTCGTTCGTCGCGTCGAGCCACGCGGCGTAGAGGATGCCCTTGCGATCGCGCGCGAGCGACGGTGCGCGCTGCACGTCCGATGCGGGCAGCGCGAACACGCCCGGCGGCGCGAGCACCGCGATCGGGGAGCGCGCCGCGAGCTCGACCGGTGAACCAAACGCCTTGTCGCGCGCCGGAATCGCTCGCGGTGCGGGAGCCGGGCACGTCTTCAGCGAGATCACGAGCGCGTTCGGCATCACGCACGCGTGCCACCGCGGATCGCACACGTACCCTTCGCGCGCACGACACTCGCCGTCGGTGTCGCAGCGCTGCATGCACACGGGGCCGAAGCGCGTCGTGGGAGCGCACGCACCATCGTCACAGGCGCTGCAGGCCGACGCGCAGTATCCGCCGGGGGCGTGCAGCGACGCGGTCATGCACTCGAGGCCCGCCGCGCATGCGAGGCCCGCGTGACACGCACCGCCGCGAGCGCTCGCGGGCGGCGATGCGTCGGGCGCAACATCGATCACGATCGCCGCGTCGGGCGGGGCGATCTGCACGGTGGCTGGCGGTGCGGGCGCGGCGCCAGAGCACGCTGCGACAACGACCGCCGCAGTGAATATGAAGCAACGTTGCACCGTCCTGAAGTGACGCACGAGACCCGACCGCATGACAACCGGGCCGGTTTCCCTCGCGCTACTCTCCCCCCATGGTGCGCCGTGACGACAACGCCGGATCGCAAGATCTGACCGAGTCACGCT
>CAZUAR010000033.1:0-80188 GCA_964617845.1 uncultured Kofleriaceae bacterium
ATGCGGCGCATTCGATCACGCCGCTTCCACCGTCACCCGAAAGCGCGAACACCCGCTTTTCTGCGCTGAGGTCGCACTCGATGAAATCCAACTTGAGAGCGCATCGCTCGCGGCTTGGTAGTCGAGCTTTGCCTTGTCAAATCCGTTATTCCTAATGAAATCTTCAGTGTCTCGACGAAATCCACCGAATAGAACGTAAACACCGCCGACTTCACTCCTGAGCAATCCTCGGTATTCAGCGACGCGTGCGTGGTAGTTGGAGTTCATTCCCAGCCAGATCTTACTCCCCGCTTCTATCGATGGTTGCAAATGCTCGATTCCTTCGACCAAGCTCTTCAGTGCCTGCGCTTCGACACTCGGGAGGTGCTCGAGTAACTCGCGGATCGGTTTACCATACTTCTTGACGAATCTCGCGATGCCCTGAACATGTCCAACCAGACGCTCTTTGATTGTGCGGCGCTCACGATCTGCATCGTCGTACGCTTTGTCGAGAATGGTTTCAATCTGGTCGGCAATTCTCTTTTGATAGTCATCCAACGAGTTGTCTTGGTCTGAGAGGAAACGCCACTTTTCTTCCAAGACAGCCCGCATTGTAACGACCTTCATGCCGTTCGCGACGATCTTGTCGCGCCGCTCGCCAACCTTGGTCTTCGCGAGATTTGAGAAGAAGTTTACCTCCTCGACCTGCGTGACCCCCACGAAGTTGAATGCGCCAATACTGGGCGTGTCAGCCATCGACTTCACGGCGTCAGTGAGCACGCCCGCGTTGTCGCGACAGATGTCGATGCGGCGAAGCCAAGCGTCTTCCTGATTCGAATCGGGTTTCGTCTCCTCGACAATGCGCACGAGCATGTCGAGGCAGTCCTGTCGAGCTCTGAGGTACTTGTCGAGCGCCGTAGAGAGGATCTCGCGCTCCTTCTCGTGGCGGAGCTCCTTCTTCTTGAGAATGTCCCGGAGTTCCGTTGCCCTCGCGTCATATCCAGCGCCGGCTACGCGGCTCCAAGCACACGTCGTTATAAGGATCGCAGCAAGGATCCAAAGACGAACATACCCATTCACAGGCCGCTACTCCCCGTGATCCGCCAAGGACCGCCATCGCGACGTTGCAGCTTCCAGACTCGGTGGACATTGATGTCGCTGAACGCGCGATACTCGCCGTCGAACTTGCCGACGTGATCCACCTCGACAAGCACCTCGTCGATTACCGGCGCTTTGGCAAACTCGGTACCCTTGGCGATCCTCTTCGGGTTCCCGACGTAGACCACGGTCGCGTCGTAGACGCTGGCCAGAATGTGGCGTCGTGCACGGATCCACTCGTCGTCTAGCTTTGGCCGATAGAACGGCCGATAGAGCAGACCTTCCTCCTTCCAATCCTCCGCCCACCAGGTGGCGAAGAGCTCTTTCCACGTAGCTTCCTCGCCTAGCTTGAGCGCGGAAAAGAATGCCGTCATCACTTCACGAGGCGTTGCGCTGTCCTTGAGGCGAGGCATTGTCGATACGTGCAACGCTTCCTCACCCGCAAACGGCGACGCGTTGTCCTTCACGACGGTGAGGTCTACGAACAGCGCCTTGCCAATTGTTACCGCGATGGGGACGATCTCGAGTCCCGCCGCTGCGCGACCGCCGACCACGACGACCTTCGGGTCTGGTTGGATCCGTCCGATGAACGCGTACGTCTCGTCTAGCTTCGGGGTGACGTACTTCCGATAGCGAAACTGTGCGTCGAACATGCGCCGTAGTTCGGGCTTCGTCACGTCGACGAAGTATGATCCGCGGTCGCTAACGACGAAGTAGCCATGGCCACCCTCTGACACCCAGTTGCGCATTCCGATCTCCGGCAAGACGACGACCTTGTTCGTGACGGACTTGCGATCACCTCGGATCGGATCGACGACCGGGAATGGCACGATCGTGTCAGCTTTCACCAACGCGAGAAACGCGTCACGCGCCTTCGTGGCCGTCGCAGCGATTTCTCCAGCGCGCTGCTCGCCGCGCCGGCGATATTCGAGATCTTTCTCGGCGATCTCGTAGCGGCGTCCAACAAGTGAGTCTCGGACCTTGGTCCAATCCGCCTCGACCGCCTTCGCGAACGGACCGGGAAACTTCTTCAGGAGGAAGTCGACTCGCGCTTTCTGTTCCATGTGACTCGCGAGGACCGCGCGGCTGTTGATTTGCTGTGACCAACCCAGATCCAGGATCCTCTCCCACTCTCGAAGGCGCTGATCGTACCAAGTCGCCCACGTGTCGGCGAAACCGTCACGCTCGAGTGTGTACGGTCCACCAGGTCCGAGGCGACGCTTGCTACTCTCGCCGTACCATCTCGCTGCTCGGACGCTTCCGCGAACCTTCACGGTCTCGACACCGTTACCACTGGCGGCGCGCCGCTCGACGGTCAGTTCCACCTCGGTACCATCACGTGCATTCCGTTGCTTCCAGAAGTCCTGCTCTGCGTGTCCGCCGATCGCTTTGGGGAGTAGGCGCTGAAGCTCTTCGCGCTTGGTCGGTTTGACGTACCGCTCACCGTTGATTGCAACGATGCGATCCCCGATCCGCAAGTCTGTGCCTCGGAACCCACTGTCCCATCGGATCCAAGTGACTCGGAATCCCGGAGGATCCGAGCCGAGCATCGCTGCTGTTTCAATTCCTGTGCGGATGTCGGTGGCGTCGATGACTTCGTCAGTGTTCGCCCACGCGGGACACACCGACATCAGCGCGACAACGACTGCCACCCCCGCCACACTCCACCGTTGCACGATCATGCGCGGAGCGTACCGCGAACATGTGACACCGCGCTAGGAGAGCTGAAGAGGTGTACGAGGACTACCAATGACACGACAACCAACATCGAGCGCGGCGGTCGACACTCCGGGCTCGCAGGGTTAGTGTCACCGAATGACTCGGATGCTGCTGGTCGCGGTTCTTGGTCTCACGGCATGCAAGGCGAAGGAGGGCTCTGTTGAATCTTCGACCAGCACTGCCAGTAAGGGCGCCGCGTCCGACAACAGCTCACCGACTGGAAGCTCCCTGGCCACCAGCAGCGCGGTACACGGCGATAGTTCGCTACCCGCCCCCGGCAACAACGAGGCGTCGCCTGTTCCCGACGCCGCGAATTCGACACTAGGTAAGAGCCCAGGATCGAGCGAACCGAGTCCTCGAGCTGGCCTGGGATTCACGGTGACGGCACCGAACGCTCCAACCGCGGAGAAGGTGGCAGCGCACGACGGTATTCGGGCCTTCGAACGTCACACCTTCCACAAGACGGATGTCGAGTCCTACGTCGTGGAAATAACCGAGCTGCCCGCCAACGAAGATGTCGGCATGGCGCTGAATGAAATGCGGATGCGCATCACGTCGCAGACGCAAGCCGTTATTCACGAAGACTTGATCGAGGGTGGAGAGGTCACCGGCCGCGACATCTGGTACGTGATCGACCAAGGCGACGATACGCTTCGCGCTCGCAGCAAACTCGTCGCGAACGGGCAAAAGATCTACGAGGTGCGCGGCGTTTCTCGCGAGGACAAGGATCGGCAAGTTCTTGCGGAGAAGTTCGTCGACTCGTTCGCATTGACGCCGTGAACACCGGCAACGCGCCCTTCATGCCGGCGGCCGTCTGCGCGAAGACTGCGATCTTCATCTCCGACCGGTTCGAGTACTGGCGTGCACGACCTCCCAGTATCGTGCTGCGAGGACTTGATGACGGGAGGCTGTACACCTCGTGCCGCCACTGTAGTCGGCCTGCCCGGAGCCGCTCCGTGATGATCGCAGCGACGGCTGGCGCTTGCTGCGCAATATGGGCGATACGCGCGGGGTCGGCAGCGGCATCCTCGGGCCGGATGGTCGCGTTGCAGAGCCGTACACGGATCCGCAATGTTTCGCTCGCGTTTGCCGGCGCCGACTACGGGCTCAGGTAATCCGCCGCGGTCATCTTCCATGCGCCGCCTTTCCACACGAGGTGCCACGTATCGAGGACCTCGCGACTGGCGGGGAACATGATCATCACGGCGCCCACACCGTCGCTCTTGACGTGCGCCGGATCGTCGGGACCTCGCGTCGTCGGAAGTCCCGGACACGCGTCCGTCTTCTTCTTGCACGCGGTCTCGAGCGCCTTCGCGTTCGCGAGCTTCTGTCGCGTGCGGTTGCTCCCGTCGACGAACCAGCTCGAGTCCTCGTAGAAGAACGGGAACGTGATCAGCTTGTCGAGGCCGGTGTGCTTGGGATCTGTGAGCGCCTTCTCGATCGCGGCGTAGGCGGCGGGCAACGCGGCCACCGCTTTCGCGTCGAGGCCGCGCACGGCTTCGAGCGCCAGATCTCCGTCGCCCATCAGCGAGACGGCGCTGATGCACGAGTCGTTCATCTTGCCCTTCGTGACCGCGTCGATCGCGATCTTGATCGTCGTCACGGCCTTGCCGATCGGGACCTCGAGCCACTCGCCGTGCTCGGCCGGTGGGGCGACCTTCTTCGGCGCGCTTCCGTCGATGCTGATCGCGAGCGAGGTGATGCGGTTGTTCGCCTTGTAGAGCTTCTCGGTCAGCCACACGCCCGCGGCGATGTCGATCTGTCGGAGCTTCGTCGGTGCGAGGAAGGTGATGGTGATTCCTTCGCCGATCCCCTCGTCGGGCTTGCCTTCGCACCATGCAGTCCGCGGAACGCCGGCCATCGGATCGGTCAGCTCGTACTCGAGCACTCGCCACGCACCGTAGAGGTCGCGCTTGGACTTGTCGACGAACGTCGAGCTCGCAGTGATCTCCTTGATCGCGGCGAACGGACCGAGCTTCGGCAGCGGCTCGGGGACGTACTCCTCTTCGGCGAACGCCGGTGACGCGAGAACGAGCGATGCGATCGAGACAAGGCCCAAGCGTGTGAGCATCGCTCTATCGTACGCGCGGTCCTTCCTCGGCGGTGAGGGGAGTGAGGACCTTCGCCACGGCGAACGGGCGACCGTCGTCGCGGGCGTGCTCAGGGCGTCGTGTAGTCGATCGACGTCAGCTTCCACGCGTCCTTCACCCACGCGAGGTGCCAGCGCTCGACGATCTCGCGCGTGCTCGGAAACGTCAGCTCGAGCTTCCCCGGTCCTTCACCGACCACCGGTACGGGTTCCTCTGCGCGGATGTTCGGTTCGCCGGGGCAGCCGAGAGACTTCTTGCGACACGCGATCTCGAGGGTTGCCCAGCTCTTGTGCGTGAACTGCTTCGTCAGCTTCGGCTCGAAGAACGCCTTGGGCGGCGAGTAGCTGAAGGGGAACGCGAGCACGCCCTCCAGCCCGGAGCGCTTCTCGTCGGTGAGCGCCGCGAACATCGCCTTGTAGGCGTTGGGCAGCGCGGTGGCCGCAGCCGCATCGATCCCATGCAGCACGTTGATCGAGTCATCGCCGACGAGGAAGTCGAGGCCGCTGATGCACGAGTCGTTCGCTTTGCCTTTCTTGACGGCCGCGATCTTGATCGCGATCGACGAGACTTCCTTGCCGACCTTCACGGCCAGCCACTCGCGCTTCGCGGATGGGATGACGTTCGTGGGCTCGCCGCCGTCGAAGCTGATCGCCAGCTTCGTGATCCGGTTGTTGCCGGAGAACAGCTTCGGTGTCTTCCACACGCCTGCCGCGATCTGGAGCGTGTCGAGCTTCGTGGGCTTGGCGAAGTTGACCGTGATGCCTTCGCCGATGCCCTCGTCCTTCTTGCCTTCGCACCACGCGGTGGACGGGACCATCAGGTCGCCCGCCATCTCGAAGTCGAACGACACGGTCTGCCACGCGGCGTAGCGGTCCTTCTTGTCCGCAAACGTCGACGATGCGGCGACGTCCTTGACGGCGATGTACTTGCCGAGCGGAGGGGCCGGGGTCGGATCCGCGTGCGCGAGAGGGACGGTGGAGAAGGCGGCGAGGCAGAGGGCGGCGCGGCGAATCATGGCGACATCCTACAGAACGTGAGGATGCCGTCGATATTCACTGTGCGGCCAATGCCGCAGGCGCCCCGCCTACATAGAGCGGCACCTTCGACTCGAAATGGACCTTGACCCCATCACCGGAGGTGCCGTCGAACGTCGCCAGGAGCTCTGCACCATCGGTGAAGTCCTTCGGGATGCCGATCGGTCGCTCGATGATCCCCGATGCATCCGTCTCGATGTCGCAGGGCATCTTCGCGACCTTCGATGACTTGCGATCCTTGAACGTGATCTCCAGGCGCGACAGCTTGCTGACGATGCCGTGGACGGCGAAGTAGATCTCACCGCCCGGGAGCACACGGTTCTTCAGCCAGACGATGCGATCGAGCTTCGTCTTGGGCGCCGGCGGTTCCTTCTTCCACGGCGGGAGCTCGCCGGCGATGGCTTTCTTGCTCGCCTCTTCGAGGCCGTCGCGGGTCTTGGGACCAGCAACCCCGTTGATCGGCGTGATCTTCCACTTCTCCTGGAACTCTTTGATCGCCTTCTTGGACGCGTCGTCGTTCGGGTTCCCGCGATCGCCCGGGTCGGTATCGAGCCAATCGTGATCGAACAGCGTCCCGAGCATCTCCTCCACCCATAGCTGCTGCTTCGTGTACTGCTCGGGCTTTTTCGGCTGCTCTGCCTTCTTCGGCGGAGCATCTTTGATCTTCTCGACGTCGCCTTTGGTGTTCGACGGCTGCACGGCGATGATCGTCGGCTTCGGCACGGGACCCGTGCCGGTCGCGTACGACTCCTTCAGCTTCCAGCCCGTCTTCGCGGCGTACTGCTTCGCGAGCTCGAAGTCGGTCCCTTCGCGGTTCGTCTCCGCTTTTCGATCGGGGGGTGGAAAGCCCCAGAACCGAACGGCGCGCAGGCTGCGAACGTAGTTGCCCGGGAACGTGTAGTCGATGACGCCGAGCTTCGGTCCGCCTTCTTTCCACGTGGTCTTATCGATGTCGTCTTTGTGCGTTCGCGGGATGCAGTACCAGTGCGCGTCCTGGATGTGCTCCTTGCGATCGGCGAAGAACGGCTGTCCGTCGATGCTCTTCATCTTCAACGTCCAGTCCTTGGGACGATCCTTGGCGAGCGTCTTCGTGTCCTTCGCGTTGGAGAAATACGTGCTGGTAGCGCACCCGCCGATGCTGATCCCCGCGCCCGTGAAGGTCTTGTAGAGGCGCTTGCGGTCCTTCTTCGTGATCGCGGACTTCGTCGGCTTCCCCTCCATCGGCGGATCGTCGGGGTCGTACTTGATGATGATCGAGCCGTTCGCGGAGATGTACGAGAACGCGTCGGTCTCCTCGTGATCGCCGACCGTCTTCACGTGTACGTCCCAGACGAAGACAGCGTGGCCGTTGCCGTTGGACCAGTCGATACCGACCATGTCGCCGCGGCGGAGATCCTTCGCCTGGATCTCGTAGCCGAGGTTGTACGCGAGGATCGATTCGGCAGAGTGGTTGACGTCGCCCTTCGAGACGCCCTTGGGCAACGGACCGGAGTAGTTGCCCTGGTGCATCTGATAGAAGTCGACGGGAAGCGGAATCGTTCCCTTCGTCCTCGACGTGAACATCGGCTTGCTGCGTCCGTCCGCGGAGCCCTGGGGATCGAACATGATGCCGATCGTGTTCGCTGTGAACGGCGAGCACGCAGTCACGGTGGTGCATGACTTGCCGAACTGTCCCCACCCATCGATGATCGAGACAACACCGCTGCCGTAGGCGCCGGTGTTTCGCTTTCGCAGATCGTTCCAGATCTGGACCATGCGATCGAGGCCGCCCTCGAACACCGTCGGGACGGCGTCGTCGAAGAAGTTGGCGAGATTGACTTCCTTCTTCGTGTAGCTCTGGTCTTTCTTCTTGGCTTTGCTCTTGTCCTTCGCCACGGCTTACTCCTCGAGCTTGATGATGAATTCGTAGGGCTCTGCGTCGGGATGCGCGGACTCGACGCCCGTGAGCGTGTCGGCGACGAACGTCTGGCCGAGCACTTCCATCTCGTAGGTTCCGGGCTCGAGCGGGACCCCGACGTAACCGCCGGGAGCGGTCTTCACCGTCAGGTCTACGCCGTTGCCCTTGATCTTCACCTCGATTCCGTCGGCCAGCTTGAAGCCGTTGTCACCATAGAAGACGACGCTGAGGGTGTTCGCGTGTTCGAGGTCGTTCGACGGTTCGTGCGTGACCGGCGGGCGTTCGTCGTGCTGTACCTGAACGTCGTACGGCTTGTTCTTCGGGACCTCGACGAACACGTTCCCGTCCTCGCCGACCTCCTTCGTGTCGATGACCTCTTTCGTGTCGGGATCGATGATCTCGATGATCTCGCCGATGAGCTTGCCGCCGTTGACGGCTGCGAGCTCGAGCCACAACGCGAACGAGTCCTTCTCGGGATCCTTGGTCGGATTCGCCGAGGTGACCTTCTCCGGCGGGGCTCCTTCAGCGCCACCAGCTGCGCCCGCGCCACCACCTGCGGCGCCCGCCGCACCGCCGGCGCCGCCGCCACCTGCTGCTGCTCCGGCGGCGCCACCCCCACCGCCGCTGCCGGTCTGGTTCGAGTTGATGCCGCTCTGCGATCCACTGCCGCCGTCGGTGCCCGCGCCGCCTTGTCCGCTCGACGATCCGCCACCGCTACCACCGCCGCCGCCGCTGCCGGCCGCGCCGCCGATCATGACGTTGTCGGAGCCCTCGATCATGTTGCCGGAGCCGCCGCAGTGCTTGGTCTTGTCGCCGAGTCGGACGGCTTCCTTGTTGTTGATGAAGACCGTCCCCGACCCTTGCACCGGCTTCCACGTGTTGGTGTTGCAGCACGCGGCGTGAATTCCGTTGTCGTCTTTTCGGAACGCCGGACGCGAGTTCGTCATGACATCTTCGGATCCACTGATCGCAGGGCCGACGCCCGGATGTGGACACGCGGGACAGCCGTGCGCATCCGCCGGAACGTTGGCCTTGTCACCCAACCGTGACGCAGGAGGCATGGCGGCGATTATGGCGGTGACACGCGCGCGCTGACAACCCGATTGTCGAGGGATGTCAAACAATTGCGGCTACGTTCGCCGCTGGAAAAATCTCCCCGATCGAAGGTTACTTCGCGGAGCTGGCTGCGGATCCCGAACCCGCCGAGCCCGCCGCTGACCCGGAGTCCGGCGTCGTGTCGTCGGGGATGTGCATGAATTTGCAGGCCCGCAGCTCGTCGACGGTGGTCGCCTTGATCGCGCACTCGACGGTCTCCTTCTTCGAGCCGCCGTTGCAGCGCCGGACCTCGCCCTCGACGTCGGTCTCCAGCTGCGTCGTGTGCATGAGGGACCGCATGTTCTCGATCGCCTTGCGGCAATCCTCCTTGCTCGGCTTGTTGCAGCCGGCGACGAGGCCGAGAACAACCGCGGACAGGAGTGCGATGCGAGTCATGCCCATTGCGAGGAGGACTCTACCAGGATGCGCGCTCTGTCGAGATCCTGACCGGTGTCGATCTCGCGCCACTGGCCATCGATGAAGATGGGGTCGATCCGCGTGCCCGTGTCGATCAGCGTCTGCCACAGATCCGTCTGGTACGCGTTGCGGTACGTCGCGGCGCGCTGGAACGGCTCACTCTCGCGCCCCGCAAAGCGCTTCGCGAGCTGATCGAGCGTGTTCGCGACCGTCGCGACGCCGCGCGCACCGAGCCGCGCGAGGCCGATGTACTCGCCGACCGCGTCGGCGGGAGGCAGCGCCTTCTTGCCGACCCGCGCGACCGAGCCGTCGGGCATGAGGTCGCTGACCTCGCCCTCTTCGAGCGGATGCTCGGTGCGACCCTCGTAGATCGTGCGGAACTCGCGATCGATCACGAGCCCGATCTCCGCGCTCGACGCGGCGGCGGCGCGCGCGACCTCGGGCGTGAAGATGATGTCGGAGTACGTCACGTACGCCGGCTGATCGAAGTAGCGGCGCGCCTTGGCCATCGAGAGCAGCACGTTGTTCGTCTGCCACTCGTCGTTGTCGACGAAGATCGCGCCCGGCACGAGCTGCCGGATGAACGCCTCGAGCACGTCGCCGCGATAGCCGCGGATCACGACCAGCTCGTCGACGCCGACCGACGACAGCGCCGACCACACCCAGCCGAGGATCGGCTTCGCGCCGACCTGCACCATGCACTTCGGAATCTCCTCGGTGTGCGGACCGAGTCGCTTGCCGCGACCGGCGGCGATGAGGATGGCGCGTTTGATCGTCATGGTCGTGCTCGAGGAGCGAAGCGGCCGAGGCGGAACAGGATCGCCGCGAGCGTCTTGGCGAAGTAGAGCGCATTCACGGCGGAGTACGCCCAGAAGTAGACGTCCATTCGATCGAGCAGCGCGCACAGCCACAGGTACTGCGGGTAGTGCACGACGATGCGCGCGGGAAACTCGAGCGCGGTCAGGGCGAGCCCGACGAGCCCCGTGCGGCCGCCGACCTCCGCGGGCTGGCCATCCTCGGTCGGTGGCTTCGCGCCGTACTCCGGGCGCCGCGTGAACGACGTCAGCGACAGTCCCGCCGCGAGACAGAACAGCGCGAGCAAGCCGACGATCATCAGCCGGTCGTCACCGCTCTCTTGCCACAGGCGAATCGTGACGCAGGCGAGGAGCAGCATCGCCTTCAGCTCGTCCATCAAGAAGTCGAGCTGGTGGCCGATCGGCGACGCGATCTTGCGCAGCCGGGCGAGCTGACCGTCGGCGCAGTCGAGCACGAACGAGAATTCGAACACGAGCGCCGCGACGACGAGCAGCGTGCGATCGGTGCTCCACGTCGTGAGGCTGTCGAGCGTCCAGGCGGCGTGCGTCGCCGACGGCAGCAACGCGAACATCGCGCACGCGATCGCGGCGATGACCGCCGACATGAACGTGACCTGGTTCGGCGTGATCCGCGTGTTGCGAAGGAAGTAGACGACGACGGCCGCCGGCGGCCGCGCGATCCACTCGGTGAACCAGTTGATGTCCTTCTTCTTCTTCGAAGAACGGTAAATGCCGACGATGTCGGACCACACAGCGGGGCGACCCTAGCACTCCTCGAAGCCGGCCGAGAGCGCGACGTCGGAGAAGTGCGGGCGCGTCGCGATCACGAGATCGGCAGCGAGCTGCGTCGACGCGCAGGCGATCGCGATCGTGCCGCGCGACCTACTGCGCCCAGACCTGGACCTTGGCCCTGCCGCCGCCCGGGAGGTTCTTGAACTTGAAGTCGATGAACTTCACCCTGCGCTCGTCGCCGGGGAAGTCGATCACGCGCGAGCGCTCGCCCTCCTTGAACACCTGGCGAACCTCGGGGTGCCACGCCGGGCCGCGCGCGAACTTCACCTCGAGGTCGACGAGCTCGAGATCCGAGTCGTAGACGACCATCGCCATCTTGGAGAGCTTGCCCTTGTAGCGACCGACGGTGATGCGGTCCTTGTCCATGCGCCCGTTGACCGTGCGCTCGCCGAGGAGCTGCCAGCCCTTGTTGTCGAACTTCCATGGTGCGCTGCCGTGGCCCGGCCGGCCGGCGTTGCCGGACTTCCAGCCCCAGACCTCGACCTTGGCTTTCCCTCCGCCGGGGAGGTTCTTGTACTTGAGGTCGATCGTCTTGATCACGCGCTCGTCGCCGGGCAGGTCGATCACGCGCGTGCGCGCGTTCTGCTTGAACACGTGCCGGACCTTCGGGTTGAACTTCTCGCCGTTGGCGAACGTGATCTCGAAGTCGAGCAGCTCGAGGTCCGAGCTCTCGACGTTGAGCGTCAGCTTGGTGAACGTGCCCTCGTGACGGCCGACCTCGATGCGATCGCGATCGACCTTGCGATCGACCTCGCGCTCGCCGAGCTTCTCCCAACCCTTGTTGTCCCAGCGCTGCGCGTGGGCCGGCGCCACGAAGACGAATGCGAAGAACACGACCAACAGATGTGTGAGCTTCATGGGGTGAAGCTAGGACGTGGGCGGCCTCGCGAAGGTTAAGACACCGCGAACTACTGTTGATCTCACGTGTGCGGTGCTGCCACGTCGGGCAGATCGCCTCGCGGTCCGACGAGCAAGTAGGTCGTCATCGTGCCCTTACCCTTCACCTCGATCGGCCCACGCTCCTCGAGCTCGAAGTGATCGCGCAAGAGCGTCGCGGTGACCTCGCTGACGTGGATGCGCCCGGGCACCCCGCTCGACTCCATGCGGCTCGCGGTGTTCACCGTGTCGCCCCATAGATCGTAGATGAACTTCTTCTGACCGATCACGCCCGCGACGACGGAGCCGGTGTGGATGCCGACGCGGATGGTGAGGTTCGTCTCGTGCTTCTTCGCGTACGCGGTGATCGCGGCGAGCATGTCGAGCCCCATGAGCGCCATCGCCGTCGCGTGATCCGCGATCGGGTGCGGGATGCCCGCGACGACCATGTACGCGTCGCCGATCGTCTTGATCTTCTCGAGGCCGTGCTTCTCGGCGAGCTTGTCGAACGTGCTGAACAGCTCGTTCAGCATCGTGACGAGCTTCTCCGGCGACGTGCGCGACGACAGCGAGGTGAAGCCGACGATGTCCGCGAACAACACGGTGACGGCGTCGAAGCGATCGACGATCTGCGACTCGCCCGTCTTCAACCGCTCGGCGATCGCCGCGGGGAGCACGTTGAGGAGCAAGCGCTCGCTCGTCGCCTTCTCGTCGGCGAGCTCGCTCGTGCGCTGGCGAACCTTGTCCTCGAGGTTCTCGCTGTGCTCCTGGATCGTGTCGGCCATCTGGTTGAAGCTCGTGCCGAGCGCGCCGATCTCGTCCTTCGCCTGGATGTTCGTCCGCGCGGTGAAGTCCTTGTCGGCGAAGCGCTTCACGGTCTCGGACAGCGCGAGCACCGAGCGCGTGAGCACCGTGCCCATCGCGATCGAGACGATCAGCGCGAGCACGATCACGGCGATCGAGATCTTGACCGCGAGGCTGCCGGCCTCGTCGAGCGCGGTGCGCATGTCCGTGTCGGCGATGTCGACGCCGAGCACCGCGAGACACGCGCCGTCCGGGCCGCGCAGCGGAGTGCCGTCGGCGCCGGCGAGCGGGTGGTAGGCGGAGATCGAGTTGACCGCGAACACCTCGTCGTAGACGAAGTCGGGCTCGAGCTGCGGCGCGCAGTCGACGAGCGCCTTCTGCAGCAACGGGACGTCGGAGACGTCGTACTCCTGGTTGAAGTGCGAGATCTCGGTGTCGGCGCGCACGGTGCCGGCGGCGACCTTCGCGAGGAGATCGAGCACGTCGGCGTCGGCGATGAACCGCGGCTTCGTCGGATCCTTGGTCGGTGCGAGGATGTACGCGTAGCGGATCAGGCCCGGCTCCGCGCGACGGATCATCCGCAGCTGCTCGTACAGCGTGGTGTAGGTCGCGCCGTGCTCGATGTCGTGAACGGTGGCGTCGTCGACGTCGGGGCCGAGCCTCGCGTGAAGCTCGCGGACGGCCGCGGCGTCGATCGCGTGGGAGCCGACGTGCGTGATGTCGCGCAGGCGGTGGGCGAGCTCGTCGCCGAGCTTGGACTCGACGAAGCGATAGAGGAACAACGCGAGCACGACCGAGACCAGCGAGCTGACCCCGAAGAACGCGATCGTGATCTTGCGACGAAGTCGCACCCCGTCGAGAACGTATCACCAGGGCGCAACAATTCCTGCGCGCGAGGCGTCCTGCTCTACTCGATCACGACATCGAAGACCCAGTCGAAGCTGACGAGCCCCGGCGGTCGGAGCGTGTCGTCGGTCTCGGTGAGCGCCGTGCGCCGCTCGCGATGGAGGACGATGCGATAGGTGTCGGGGCGCAGGTTCAAGGGGACGTGGTCCGGGTACGGGCCGATGCTGCCGCCACCCGTGCCGCTCGCTCCCCCGTACGTGAAGGTGACGCGCATCGTCTCGTCATCCATGGTCGGTGGCGACCAGTCGATGCGCGGCTCCGGTGTCATCGCGAGGGTCGCGGTGTAGGGCGCAGGCGACGCGAGTGTGTACTCCGTGTCGTCGAGGAAGAACGTGTAGGCCTCGCCGATCCCCATCGTGTCGGCGACGTACGTTCCGGACAGCTCGCCATGGACGCGCTCGTAGAGCGGGACGATGCGCCCATCGGGCGCTCGACCGGTGATGTCGAAGCCCGAGACCCCGCGGAAGCAGTCGTGTCCGGCGCACCTCTCCTGGACCTGCGCCCGCAGCTCGATCCGTTCGGTGGCCATCTCGGCACGGGCCTCGAGCCGGATGATCGGACCCTCGCTGCAGCCTGCGAGACCGACGACGATTGCCAGGATGGGGAGTGGGCGGTGGATGCACATAAGGTGCATTCGGAGTGGACGGCGATGGCGGGGATTCCGTCACGCGACGGGTGGGATTTGGCCCTTGCTCCCGGCCCGACGCCTGGATAGGGTGCCGCCCGAACAACAACGTCACTGGGGGTTTAGGATGCAAGAGCACACGATCCCCGAGACTCTCATCGAGCAGATCCGTTCGGGCAAAGCAGCCCTGGTCGTCGGTGCGGGAATCGGAGTTCCTTCCTGGAAGCAGCTTCTCGAGCGCATGACCAAGGCACTCGAGACCCGTGGTCGCGAAGGCGACGACGTGGCAACGAAGGACCTCGAGAAGCTGCTGCACAAGGGCAGCCTGTCTCGCGCCGTCGGATTCCTCGCGCGATCGCTCGGCGAAGAGCAGTGCGATCGCATCGTCGAAGAGATGTGGGCCGCGCCGGCCGAGACGCCGCCGCTCCCCAAGACGCTCGCGACGCTGCCGTTCCGCCACATCTGGACGACGTTCCCGGGTGACGTGATCGAGCACGCGCTCGAGACGCAGTCGCCGGCGGACTGGCCGAGCGCGCGGATCGTCACGTATCAGGAGCTCGGCGAGCTGAGCCCGCGCCGCCGCACGCTGGTCAAGATGCTCGGCAACTTCGACACGTACGTCGTCACGCCGGCGAGCGTTCGCCGCGCGCTGTCGCGTGCGGTCGACCTGCGCGACTACGCGCGCAAGCTGTACGTCGAGGGGTCGCTCGTGTTCGTCGGGTTCCGCTATGGCGACCCCGATCTCTCCGCGCTGCTCGATCGCGTGTTCGGCATGTTCGAGCCGCCTCGCGGCACGCACTACTTCCTCGGCGCGGGCGTGGGCCCGGTCACCGTCGACGAGCTGATGGCCGATCACCACATCGAGGTCGTGAACCTCGCGGGCCGCGGCGGCGATGAAGTCGCCGAGCGCAGCGTGATCGAGTGGCTCGACGCGCTCCGCGAAGCGTGCAGCACCGCGGGCGTCACCCTCGCGCAGACGCGCCCCGATGCCGATGACATCGAGGGCTGGGTCGCGCTGCTCGGCGAGAGCGGCGACGAGGGCGCCGAAGCCCGCGACGCGCTCGATCTGATCGAGCGCAAGGCGCGCGACAGCAAGAACTGGGAGCAGGTGATCGAGGTCGTGCTCGGCAAGATCGAGCACGCCGGCGACGGTCCGGATCGCGGACAGCTCCTGCGCCAGCTCGCGGAGGTCTACGAGACCGGCCTCGGCGATCTGCAGCGCGCGTTCGAGGCCGTGACCACGGCGTGCCAGGTCGATCCCGAGGATGCGGAAGCGGCGCAGGCCGCGGAGCGCCTCGCGGCGGCCACCGGCAACTGGACGGATCTCGTCCAGACCGCGTCGGAGATCGCGACGGACCTCGGCAACACGAAGACGGCGGCCGCCTGGTGGGCGCGCCTCGGCAACTGGTACACGACGCGCCTCGATCGCATCGACTACGCGCTGCCGTCCTTGCGCCGCGCGCTCGAGCTCGATCCCGCGAGCACGATCGCGTACAAGGCGCTCGCCGAAGCGCAGCGCAAGCAGCAGAAGTGGGCGGACCTCGCCGAGACGCTGCGCGCGCACAGCGACGTCGAGACCGACGCGAAGACCAAGGTCGACATCCTGCTCGGCCTCGGTGACCTCCTCGAGACGCAGCTCGCGCAGAGCGCGAAGGCGGTCGAGGCGTATCAAGCCGCCGCCGACGCGGACGACACGTCCGACGACGCGCTCGCCGCGCTCGAGCGCCTGTATCGCCGCGACGAGCGGTGGGCGAACCTCGCGAAGGTCCTCGACCGTCGCGCGGAGCTGGCCGAAGAGAGCGGCGACAAGGGTCGCGCGGCGGCGCTGCGCCGCGAGCTCGCGACGATGCGCGCCGACAAGCTCGGTGACCTCGAGGGCGCGATCGCGCGCTACGAGGCGACCGTCGCCGCGAACGGCAGCGACGTCACCGCGCTCAAGTCGCTCGTCGATCTGTACGACAAGACGGGCCGCACCGATGACTACCTCCGCACGATGGAGCGCCTCGCGTCCGTCGCCCCCGAGGGCGAGAAGCTCGCGACGCTGCGCAAGCTCGCCGCGGAGCTCGAGGATCGCGAGCCCGCGCGCGCGAGCGACGCGTACGAGAAGCTGCTCGCCGCGGATGCAAACGCCGACGACGCGTATCGCGGCCTCGAGCGCGTGCTCGAGGGCCAGGGCGAGTGGCACAAGCTGGTGAACGCGTACGCGCGGCACATCGCAGCGGCGCGCACGCCCGCCCAGCGCGTCGAGATCTACCTCGCGGCGGCCAAGGTCTACGAGACCAAGCTCGACGACGCGATCAAGGCGATCGAGAGCCACCTGAACGTGCTCGCGATCGAGGACGAGAACCGCACGTCGCTCGCCGCGCTGCCGCGCCTGTACACGAAGACCGAGCAGTACGATCGCGCGGTCGACGTGCTGACCAAGCACGCGGCGCTCGAGGGCGACAAGGGCGCGGCGATGTTCGCCGAGGCCGGCAAGCTCGCGTTCGAGCAGCTGCTCGACCCGGAGCTCGCGCAGCGTCACCTCGACAAGGCGCTCGGCATCGACGCGGAGAACTACCCCGCGCTCGCGACGCTCGCCAAGGTCCACGAGTCCCGCGGCAACACGGGGCAGGCCGTCGAGCTCTTGCTCCGCGCGGAGGCCGCGTCGGGCAACCGGCTCGATCGCGTCGAGCACCTGTTCAAGGCGGCGACGCTCGCCGCGGAGCAGCTCAAGGACAACTCGCAGGCTCTCGAGCTCTACGAGCGCGTGCTCAAGCTCGAGCCCGATCACGTCGAGGCCGGCCAGAAGGTGGCCGATCAGCTCGTCGGCGCGAAGCGCTGGGACGACGCGCTTCCGGTCCTCGAGATGCTCGCCCGCAAGGCGGAGGGGCTCGACAAGGCGGAGCGCAGCCGCCGCGAGGCGCAGCTCGGCAAGGCGTACGAGCAGCTGCATCGCACCGAGAAGGCCGCGACGCACTACCGCCGCGCCGTCGAGGCGATGCCCGAGTCGCTCGAAGCAGCGCTCGGCCTCGCCGCGGTGCTGATGCTCGAGGCGCGCGCCCACGAGGGCAGCGAGGCCGCGACCGAGCAGTGGAAGGAAGTCGACAAGCGCTACCGCGAGATCCTCGCGCGCCATCGCACGAGCATCAACGACGCGCAGGTCGCCGACATCTGGTACCGGCTCGGCGTGGTCGCTCGCGCGCAGGGCGAGGATCGCAAGGCGGAGGCAAACCTTCGCCGCGCGCTCGAGAAGGAGCCGCTGCACGAGCCGACGCTCGAAGCGCTCGTCGAGCTCGGCGGCCAGCGTGGCGAATGGAAGATGGTCGCGGACGCGAAGCGCGCGCAGATCGATGCGATCGCGAAGTCCGACGGACCGGAGGCGCGCCGCGCGAAGCTGTTCGAGGAGATCGGCGACATCTACTCCGACCGCATCAAGGATGTGAACGGAGCGGTCGATGCGTATCAGGAGGGCGTCAAGCTCGCGCCGAGCTCGCGCGTGCTCTTGCACAAGCTCCTCGAGGCGTACACCGAGCAGAAGAGCTGGAAGAAGGCGATCGACGCGCTCGATCACCTGAGCGCCCAGGAGACGAGCACGGATCGCCGCGCTCGCTTCCACTACACGGCCGCGGTCATCGCGCGCGACGAGCTGCACGACACCGACCTCGCGGTCGATCGCTTCAACGCGGCTCTCGACGATGCGCCGTTCACGCCCAAGGCGTTCGATGCGATCGACGCGCTGCTCGCGGAGAAGAAGGACTGGAAGAACCTCGCGCGTGCGTATCGGCGCCAGCTGAAGCGCATGGGCGAGGACGCGTCGCCCGATCGCATGCTCGAGCTGTGGACTCGCCTCGGCGACATCTGCCTCGATCACCTCGGCGACACCGAGGCAGCGACCGAGGCGTATCAGGTCGCGTGCGAGCTCGCGCCGGATGACGTCCAGCGCCACGAGCAGCTCGCGGACCTCTACCTCGAGGCGGGCGAGTCGCGCCGTCCCGAGGCGATCGCGGAGCTGCAGTTCTTGCTCGGCCACGCACCGGATCGCGCGGAGCTGTACAAGGCGCTCGCGTCGCTCTATCGCGCGGAGCACGAGCTCGACAAGGCGTTCTGCGTCGCGCAGGCGCTCGTGTTCCTCGGCGCTGCATCCGACGAGGAGAAGCTGCTCTACCAGCGCCTGCGTCCGACGCAGTTCACGCCCGCTCCACGCCGTCTGACGGAGGAGCTGTGGCAGAAGGCGATCATCCACCCGAAGGAGGACCGCCACGTCGGCGCGATCTTCTCGTCGACGCTCGGCGCGCTCGCGGCGGGTACGGCGCAGCCGGTCACCGCGTTCGGTCTGTCTCCCGACGGGCGCACGGATCTCGATCGCGATGGCCGCATCGTCAGCCGCATCGTCAAGTACGTCTCCGGCGTGCTGGCGATCGATCCGGCGCCGATGGTGTGGCTGCAGGAGCAGGGCGATGGCCTGCGCGTGGCGAACACGGTCGGCCTCGGTGCCGAGCGCCAGCGTTTGGTGCCGTCGCTCCTCGTCGGTGCGCCGCAGATCAGCAAGAACGACGAGCGCGAGCTCGCGTTCGAGGTCGGCAAGCGCATCGCGTACCTGCGCCCCGAGCGCTTCGTGACGCTCGCGGTCGGCACGCTGCCCAAGCTCGAGGCCGCGTTCGCGGCGTCGGTGCTCGCGAGCGGCGCGCGCGTGAAGACGCACGACGGCCACTCGCTGCTCGAGACGGCGAACGAGGACACGAAGAAGCTCGCGGGTCAGCTGAAGTCGCAGGTCCCCGGTCCGCTCCTCGAGCAGGTCGGAGAGCTGTCGAGCAAGCTGTCCGGTCGCCTCGGCAACGGGCTCATCTCGTCGTGGCGCACGGCGACGGATCTGACCGCGAACCGCGTGGGCTTCATCGTCGCGAACGACCTCGAGACGGCGGCAAAGGCGATCGCGACCGAAGGCGCGGCGATGTCGAACCTGTCGGTCAAGGACCGCCTGCGCGACCTCCTCGCGTACTCGGTGAGCGAGCAGTACTTCACGGTGCGCCGCCACCTCGGGCTCCACGTCCGCGGTGAGGCGACGGCGTAGATGCGGGCGTCATCGCGTTTCGCAGTGGCGGGTGGCGTGCTCCTGATGTCGCTCGCACTCTCGTGCGGCGATGACGGTCCACCCGTGTGCCCGACGGGCAACTGCACGCTGCCGGGCTCGACCGTCGTGAAGTTCAAGTTCAACAACTATCCCGACGTCGGCTTCGACAGCGATACGTGCTCCGAGCTCTCGGTGGCGATGGTGCGCGTCGAGGTGATCGGCGTCGAGGACCCGACGGGCTACGACATCCGCGAGGTCCAGTGCTCGGAAGGGCAGGCGACGTTCAGCGACCTCCAGGTCCAGAACTACAACGTCGCGGTCACGCCGCTCGACGTCGACGGCAATCCGCTGATCAAGGCGAACGCCGAGGGACGCGGCACGGTCGCGGCCGCCGGCCCGGGCGCGCGCAACGAGGTCACGGTCACCGTGCAGTACGAGTCCTGGGCGCGCTCGTACACGGGACAGTTCCTGTTCAAGCTGACGTGGCTCGGCGCGAGCTGCACCCCGACGGGCACGACGACGGTGACCAAGCACGCCGTGACGCTGATGGTGAACGGCAGCGTCGTCGCACAGCGCACGACCAACCCCGCGGATCAGCCGCTCGACGGATCCGTCGACATTCCGTGTGTCCCGAGCACGGGCATGCCGCTGACGGTCGCGAACGTGCCGTGGGGCCCGGCGACGCTGCACGTGATCGGCAAGAACGACGCGAACGAGGTGCTCGGCGATCACACGTTCGACACGTTCGTCGGCGCGGGGATGTTCAACCCGACGCTGACGTTCGATACGCCCGCCGATGCCGGCGTGCCGTCGGACATCTAGCACCGTTCGTGTCACGCTAGCCCCGATGCTTCGCGCGGTCGTGGTGGCGCTGATGGTGGCGGGCTGCGGAACACCTCCGCAGACCGCACCCATCGTCCCGCGCCCGGCGCGCTTGCCGGGGCCGCCGGCGATCGACCCCGCGACCACCGGGGCCGAGTACCTGGTCCACCTCGCCGCGCAGCTCCAGCCGAACTGGAGCGGGTTCCTCGAGGACTGCCGGCTGCGGCTCCCGATCGATCACGCGCTCAACGACTCGCGCCTCGTCGCGACGCTCACGCTCGCCATCGATCGTCGCGGCGCGCTCTCGCTCGCCGCGATCGCCGGCAGCGGCAACGGCGACTTCGATCGCGCGGCGACCGGCGTCGTGCGCGACGCGTCCAAGGTCGACCCGCCGCCCGTCGCGCTGCTCTCCGACGACGACCGCACGTACGTCGAGTGGATCTTCGCGCGCGACGTTCGCCAGGCGGGCCCCGCGACCGCGCACGTCATCATGCGGCGCCTGCCGATCGGCGACGTCGCGAAGCGGTTGATCCGCCAGGGCGAGCTCGCGCGCGCGGCGCGGCGCATCGCCGACGAGCCCGCGGGCCCGGCGCGCATCGAGGCCACGCAGCTCGCGATGACCGAAGCACTGCGCGAGGCGCTCGGCGGCGTCGGCGGCTCGCGCGAGCTCGCGATCGAAGCGATCGGTCGCGCACACGTGACAGCACTTGCGCCGCAGCTGCGCGAGCTGATCAGCGTGACCACGGACACGGAGCTCCGCCTCGCGGCGACCACCGCACTCGCACAGCTCGGGGACAAGCAGGCCGTCGACAAGATCGCCGCGCTCCTCGCGAACGACCTTCGCTATTACCCGAAGATCGCGCTCGCCGAAACGGCAGCCCTCGTCGACCTCGGCGCCGCCGATCGCGCACAGAAGATCATCGGGGACGCGCTCGCTACCTCGCCGCTCCCCACGGCGCTACAGGCGCACGGCATCGCGTTCGCCGGCATCGCATCGCCTGTCGATGCCAAGCTCGGCGCGTGGTTCTCCAAGGGAGATGGGCGCACGCGAGCCGCGGTCTGCGCGGCGCAGCCGATCGGCGCGTCCGCGAAGGGCAGGGCCGTGATCGCGCGCGGTCTTCGCGATCCCGATGCGACCGTGCGCGCGACCTGCGCGGATGCGGCGAGCCAGCAGTTCGGCGCGCGAAGTAGCGAGGCGCCGGCACGCGGTGATGCGCGGGTGCGCGGCGCGTCCGACGATCCGGCGCGCGCGCGTGACCTCGCCACGTTCGACAAGCGCTTGCGCGATCTCTCGCGCGATCGCGATCGTCACGTGCGATCGCGCGCGATCGCCGCGCTCGCAGCGCACGGCATCGCGATGCCCGACGCCGCCGACGACACGGCGCCCGAGGTCCGCATCGCCGCGGCGCCCGCGTTGCCCGAGGCCGCGCTCCTCGCGCTGTTCTCCGACGGCGATCCGGACGTGCGCGCGGCGGCGGTGACGCTCCTGCGCGACACGCAGCCGTCGGTGGTGGCGAAGGCCGCGACCGATCCCGCGGCGCAGGTGCGGCTCGCCGCGATCCCCGCGCTGACCGACGACGCGCTCCTCGACAAGCTCTCGGTCGACACGGCGCCCGACGTGGCGACCGCGGCGTTCGTCCAGCTCGTCGCGCGTCGAGGGCGCGAGCGCACGACGACCGACCTCCTCGGAAAACTCTCGACGGCACCCGCCGGCGGTGCCGAGCGCGTGCGGATCGCACTCGCATGGTTGCTCGGCACGTGACGGTGGTCCAAGATCAGCGGATGCGTCTCGCCGCCGCCGCGCTGCTCGTCGCCGTTCCGGCGAGCTTCGTCATGGTGGCGGGTGCGGCGGGTCGCGCGGTTCGCGTCGAAGCGCCCCGCCGCGTCGAGGTCCTCGTCCCCGCGGGCGGCTTCACGATGGGCGTCTCGGAAGACCTCGCGACCGCGACCGAGCAGCAGTGCAAGCTCGCGTTCTACCCGCCGGACCAGGTCCCGTCGGTCACCACCATATCGGGGATGACGATCGACTTCTGCAGCGAATACGCCGAGGAGCTGCGTCACATGGCGCCCCGGCGCGTGACGCTCGACGCGTACATGATCGATCGCGACGAGGTCAGCGTGACCGACTATCGCGCGTGCATCGACGCGGGCGGCTGCACGCTCGACGCGCTGGTCGCCGGCGACGAGCGCTACATCCGGGGCGACTGGCCGATCGTCAACGTCACGTGGGACGAGGCCGTCACGTACTGCGCGTGGCGCGGCGCGCGGCTGCCGACCGAGGCCGAGTGGGAGCGCGCGGCGCGTGGCGACGGCAAGGAAGACCCGTTGCTCGATCAGGAGAACGACTGGCCATGGGGCGAGATCGAGCGCCCGGCCGACTTCAACCACGGGCAGGCGCGCGCGGTCGCGATGCGCCAGATCGAGCGCCAGCCGGCGACGCTGCCGCTACGCTTCTTCGGCGATCCCGACGACAGCGATGGTCATCCGTTCCTCGCGAAGCCCGGCTCGTATCCGTGGGGAGAGTCGCCGTACGGCACGCGCGATCAGGCGGGCAACGTCGCCGAGTGGACCGCCGACGCGCACTTTCGCGATCCGACGAAGCTCGGCCTCGAGGGGCTGCCCACGCACAACCCGGTGCGCGACGGCACCAATGCCACGCCGCGCGTGGTGCGAGGAGGCTCGTGGCGACAGCCGACGTTCCTCGCGCGAGGCAACCTGCGCGATCCGTTCAACCTGGTCTACGACCCGACGAAGCGCTACTCGCACGTCGGCTTCCGCTGCGCGCGCACGGTGCGCTGATCGGGGCCGCTAGGCGTCGGGCATCACGTCGTCGGGCGCGTCGATCGCCGCGTCGTCCGGGATGATGTCCGGGACCGTCGCGTCGATGGGATCGAGTGCGTTGCCCGACTCGCAGCGCTGCGAGGCTTCGTTGCACTGGAGGCCGGTCTCGCAGTCGGAGTCGAGCTGGCAGCGTTCGCCCTCCTGCTGCTTGCAAGCGGCGACGACGCCGGCGATCGCGGCGAAGAACATGGCGGCGAGAAGGGCGCGGCGGGCGATAGAGGCTAGGCGACGGTTCACGTGAGCTCCTCGAGAGGCGGGACTTCGAGCCACTCGACCTTGGTGACTTCGACCTCGCGCTTTCCTTTCGGCGACTGGACGACGACGGTCTCGCCGACGTCCTTGCCGATCAGTGCGCGCGCGAGCGGGGCGCCGATGGAGATGCGGCCGCGCTTGATGTCGGCTTCATGCTCGCCGACGATCACGTAGCGCGACTCCTCGCCCGTCTCGGAGTCCTCGATGGTCACGGTGGCGCCGAATCTGACCTTGGAACCCGAGAGTTTGGTTGGATCGATTACTTCGGCGAGGCCCGTTTTTGCTTCGAGCTCGCGGATCTTGGCCTCGATAAGGCCCTGTTCTTCCTTGGCGGCCGAATAGTCGGCGTTCTCGGAGAGGTCGCCATGGCCGCGGGCGATCTCGATCGCGCGGCTGTTGGCCGGACGCTCCACATCCTTGAGGCGCTTGAGGTGCGCCTTCATCGAGGCGAACCCGGCGGGAGTCATCGGGAATTTTTCGCTCATGGCCGAAGGGGTATTCGTACTCCGCACGCGCGGCGGGGGCAAGACGGCGGCGGGCCTGGCGTCAGTTGCCGGCGGGGCAGGTCGTCGGGCAGCCCGTGCGCTCGGCATCGCAGCCGTTCGGCGTCAGCTCGCACGCGACGTCTAGGCAGTTGATGTCGTTGCACGACGAGCCGGTCTGGCACTCGACGTCACAGCGGCACGCGTTGTCGCATTCGACGCGCGGGCAGGCGCCGCCGCCGTTGCACGTGACGTCGCAGCTGCTGTCGTTGCAGTCGATCGTGCCGCACGCGCCTCCGCCCATGCAGACGATGTCGCAGCGACCATCGCCACACTCGATGTCACCGCAGGCGCCTCCGCCGTTGCAGTTGATCGTGCAGTCGGCGCCGGGCTGGCACGTGACCGCGTCGCAGGCGCCGGTGCCACAGTCGATCGTGCAGTCCCAGCCCGACGGGCACACGAGCTCGCCGTCGCAGCTCGCGCCGTTGCCGCACGCGATCGCGCAGGTCATCTGGTTCTTGTTGCAGCCCGCATTGCACTGCGGAGGGCAGTCGGTCGGGTTCGTGCCCGGCACGCAATAGCCGAGGTCCGTGTCGCAGACACGCGACGGCGAGAACGAGAGGCAGTCGTTGTCGGTCGTGCACGTGAAGTCACTCGTGCGGCGATCTACCCAGCAGGAGCTGATCGCGATTCCGATCAGCGCGCCGAGCGCGAGCTGCAGCACGACTCTCAAAACCGCCCTCCGAACACGACGCCTGCCCCGGTCGGTGTCGCGGTCGGCGTGACCGTGACCGAGGACTCGCGGCTCTTGTAGATCGTCCAGCCGCCCCACGCGGCGACCGCGACGCCGGCGACGACGAGGATGTCGCCGATGATCGCGTTGCGCTGCGCCTTGTCTTCCTTGTCGGCGAGGTTCCTGAAGTCGCCCTCGTCCTCGGGGTTCGCGGCGTCGATCTCGTCCTGCGTGCTCGCCACGTTGGCCCACAGCACGAGGCCGAGGACGATCGCGACGCCGCCGCCGGACGTCAGCAGGATGCCGCGGGTACGGCCGGGATTCGATGGCTCGTCGACGGGGAGCTGCCCCGCGGGCGGTGGTGTCTCGACGGGAGGCGGCGTTTCGATCGGTGGAGGCGTCGGCGGCTGCACGTCGAACAGCGGCGACAGCTCCGTGTCGACGGTGGCGTCGGCGCGCTCCGGCGCATCGTCGATCGAGAACGTCGTCGTGCCTTCGCGCCACGCGGTCTTGCTACGCACGCGGCGGACGACCAGCGTGGTCTCGGTGCCCGTCGTCGACGCGCGGCCGAAGACGAGCTCGTCGACGCCGAGGGTCGCGCGCACCGACTCCGCGCACTCCGGCGATTCGGCGTCACAGCCGAGCGCGGCCGCGGTCTCCTCGAACGTGGTGTCGCCGACGGTGACCTTGCCCTCGATGTTGTTCGCGAGCTTCTGCACGCTCGTGTTGAGGCGCGCGCGGACCGCCGGATCCACGCTTCCATCGATAGGCAGCACGAGCACCTTTCGCGGAGCTGCCTCCGCGACGTGCCACCCGACTGCGAGAACCACGAGTGCTCCGAAGAGCGCCTTCACAGGTTCTTGATTCTCTCACGTATCTGCGCGGCGTCGGCGGCGTTTGGTGAGACCGATAAGTACTTCTGGAAGGCCGTCTTCGCGGGGCCCCACTCCCCGAGCTTCTCGTGCGCGAGGCCGAGCGCGCGCCAGGCAGCGCCGTAGTTGGGATTGGTCGCCGTGGCCTTGCGGAACGAGACGACCGCGGACTTCGCGTCGCCCTTCACGAACGCCTGCATGCCCGTCTTGAACAGCTCCTGTGCGCTCGGCTTCGGTGTGGGCGGGGTCGGACGCGGTGGCCTCGTGCCGCTGCCCGCGCGTGGCTCGTCGACGGCGGCATCGACCGCGGTCTCGAACTCGATCGCGGCGTCGGCTTCCTCGACGGCCGCGTCGACGGCCTCGGCGACCACGTCGGCGGCGTCGATCGTGGGCGCGGGCACGGGCGTGTTCGCGTGCGCGATCGACGAGCCGCTGCCCTCGGGCGGCGCGGCCTTCGCCGCCGACTTGCCGTCGCCGCCGCGCAGCGCGAACACGAGCGCGAGGACGATCAGCGCCACGCCCACGAGCACCATGACGATGACCTTGCCGCTCGATCGCTTCGCGACGGTGCCGCCGCCGGCCGGCGCGACCTCGGGCTCGTAGGGGCTGTTGGACGCGGTGCGCGGCCGCGCCATCGGCGGTGCCGACGGTGGACGCAGCGACGGCGAGGACGCGCGCGGACGCTGCGACAGCAGTGGATCGTCGACGGTGGGTTGCGCGGGGACCGTGGCCGGTGGCTGCGATTCGCCGGCGGGGCGCGCGAACTTCACGCTGAACGCGCCCGACGTATCCATGCCGTGCGGCGAGCCGGCGGCGACCGACATCTCGTCGAAGGCGGCCTCGAGCACGTCGGCGCTCGCGCCTCCCTTGCTGCTCACCTCTTGCAGCAACTTCTTGCGCGCGGCGATGTGCGACTCGAACGTCGTCTGCATGTACTTCGCGATCAGATCGTTGCGACCGCCGTACTTGTGCTCGCGCAGCACTTCCTCGAGCTCCGCCGCCATCTCCTTCGCCGTCGCGTAGCGACCGTCGGGATCTCGCGACAGCGCGCGCATCACGATCGGATCGAAGTCCTTGGGCACGTCGGGGTTCACCGACGACGGCGGAACGAGCTGGGTCTCGAGGACCTGCTTCATCGTGTCGTTGTCGTTGCCGCCCTTGAACAGGCGGCGCAGCGTGAGCGCCTCCCACAGCACGCAGCCGAGCGACCAGATGTCACTGCGTCGATCGCCCGAGCCACCGCGCAGCTTCTCCGGCGCCATGTAGCTGAACTTGCCCTGCACGCGGATCGTCGGGCCCACCGACTGCGAGGCCTTCGCGACGCCAAAATCGACGAGCTTCACCTGCCCGTTGTAGAGGACGACGATGTTGCCGAGCGACACGTCGTGGTGCACGAGCTCGATCGGATCGCCCGCCATCGTGCGGAGCTCGTGCGCGGCATCGAGGCCCTCGGCGGTGTCCGCGATCAACCGGCCGGTCGACAGCGTGTCGAGTCGCTTGCCCTCGCGACCGGCGCGCAGCACCGCGAGCAGCGGCTCGCCCTCGAGGTACTCCATCGCGATGAAGTAGCGACCCTCGGCCTGACCGAGGTCGTAGATGTCGACGACGTTGGGGTGCTTCACGAGCGCCGCCATGCGCGCTTCCTCGAGCAGCATGTCGACGAACGCTTTCTGCGTCGCGAGGTTCTCGTGGACGAGCTTCACCACGACGAGCTTCTCGAACCCAGCCGGCCCACGTTGGATGGCTAACTGAACCTCCGCCATCCCGCCCTGACCGATCTGGGTGATCAGCTCGTACCGTCCCAGGCGGGACGGGCGAGGAGTCGCCCCGAAACTCACCGAGACAACATATCCCAAGGGCTGCACTTCAAGGCCATCGATGGCGCATGGTTGGATACACGCATGAACGCCGTCGTATTGGTCGAACCACATCCGCTCCTCGATGCAGGCGCGTTCATCACGCGATTCCCGCGGCCCCTCGCCGACCTCGTCGCCTCGCCGGCGATCGTCGCCCTTGCCGAGCCGGGAGTGACCGCGCCCCTGGCCACGAACGACGCGGTCAAGACCGCCGTGCGGGACCTGCTCCGCCACGGCGGCTTCAAGCCGTCGGGTCGCAGCAAGCCGGCGTCGGAGTACCTGACCGCGGCGGTCGCGGAGGGGCGCTTCCCTCGGATCAACGCGGGCGTCGATGCGTGCAACGTCGTCTCGCTGCACGCGGGGCTGCCGATCTCGCTCGTCGACCTCGATCGTTTGGACGGCGCCGGCGCGCTGACGATCCGCATCGCGCCACCGCAGACGAGCTACGTGTTCAACCCGAGCGGGCAGACGATCGACGCGAGCGGCCTCGTGTGTCTCTACGACGCGCACGGGCCGACGGGCACGCCGGTCAAGGACGCGCAGCGCACGAAGACGCACGACGGCACGCGCTCCACGATCACGATCGTCTGGGGCACGCGCGCGCTGCCCGATCGCACCGCGCAGACGACCGCGTGGTACCGCGAGCTCCTCGCGACGATCGACGGCGTGACCACCGAGGATGTCAGCGTACGAGGCGGAACGTCAGCGGATAGTTGACCATGGTCCCCGTGTCGCCCGGGTGGAACTCCCACTGGCGCACCTGATCGGCGAGACAGCTCGTGATCCGCGGGTCCTCGAGCTCGCCGTCGACGTTCACCGACGCCACCGTGCCATCGGTGGAGATGAAGAAGTGCATCACCGCGGTGCCTTCCTGCCCACCGCGATACTCGGTGACGGCCGTGTAGCAGCGCCGGAGCTGCGGCAGGTGTTGCTTCACCACGCTGCGGATCGTGCGCTTGTCGACGCTCGAGAACAGCGGCCCACGCACGGGCCCTCCGATGTGAACGATCGGCACCACCGCCGTGGGCGCCGCCCATCCCGCGAACAGCGAGTGAGACGTGTCGACGTGCGCACGCTCGACGAAGTTCGCGAACGCGATCGGCACCCTGCGCATCGGCGGTAGCGTCGACGCGATCGGCGCCCGCACGTTCACGCGCCTGACGATCGCTGGCTCGCAGATCTCGGGGTCGAGGGCCTCGCCGTCCTCGGTCACCATCGGCCGCTCGACCTCGACGATCCCGATCCGTTGCGCGTGCGCGATCACGACACGCGTGGAATCGTAGGAGGCGAGCTCGATCGTCAGCTCGACGCGCGCGGTGTCGAGCTTCGTCAACGGGAACGCGCGCACGACGTACTCGACGAGGCCCGTCCGGTCGGTCGCGCGCGCTGGCACCGGCGCGAACGCGTCCCACACGGTGGTGCGCATGTGGTCACCCTGCGGCTCGCGCGCGGGGCCGATCGGAAGGAGCGCGTCGAGCTCGGGGTTCACGCGCTCGACGAGCAGCGGATCCTTTCCAACGGTGAACAGCTCCTGGTACGTCGTTCGCGCATCCACCGGCGCGAGGGGGTTCGCGACGACGCGCGGCGTGCTGCCGATGGTCACTGCCGCTCCGACGATGCGTGCGCCGTCGGGCAGCGCGAGCGGGATGACGGCCTGCCGGCGCTCGTTCGATCGCGTCGAGAGCGTGAGCGCCAGACGCACCGTCGTAGCGTCCCCGCCGCGAACGACGACGCGCAGCTTGTCGAGCGTGATGTCCGCGCCGGCCTTGCCGATCACGAACTGCGTCGCCTGCTCATCGGTGTTTGTCGCGGGCTCGGCGGCGCGAGCATGTCGCGAGACCGAGGTCCTCGCGAATGCCAGGGCCGGCGCGAGCGCGATCAGCGCCAGCGTCCGCATCCACATGGACACTCCGACAGCGCGTCGGCCAGAAAGTTCCCGCGCGTTACTCGGGAATCATCACGGTCAGGCGTGTGACCTCGCCCGACGAGACGTCGACGTCCTGGTCGACCGACCCGAACCGCATGGAAGGACTGGTCGAAGGCCCGTCGAACGCCGCCACGAACACGCGATGTCCGCCGTCGGGCACGCCGGGCAAGAGCGTCGGCTCGCACATGTGCGGCGTGCGCGTTCCGGTGATCGAGCCATCGATCGAGCTCATCAGCGAGTGCGGGCACGACCCGAGCGGCGCCTGCGTGATCGCGTCGACGAACACGGTGGTCACCTCGACGTACCCGTGGTTCGCCGCGATCTGGGTCTCGAACACGTTCGCGACCGGCGTGTTCGGGAACGTGTCGAACGTCTTCGTCCGCTGCGCGTAGATCTTGCCGTCAGTGGTCACGAAGTCGGCATACGTGATCCACCGCGTCGAGTCCGATCCGAAATCGGGCAGCACGATCGGCGTCATCGATTCCGTGCACGGCGTCTCGCTCGTCGCGACGTCCTCCTGGGTGACGACGTTGTTCACGAGGTACTGGCGGGCGACGACGACGCTGACGTGATCGAGGCCGCCGGGGCACTCGCGGTCGACGAACGTCCAGCGCCACTCGACGCTGTTGTCGGTGACGGGCGCGTCGCCATCACTGCACCCGACGAGGAGTACCACCGCGATCGTCACCCGCACCGGGCGAGCTTACAACGACGCGTACTTCTGGAGCGACGCGACACGGATATCGCCGCGCTTGGCGACCGCGATCGCCTCGAGCGCCGCGCGCGCACCGCGCAGCGTCGTCTGGTACGCGATGTTGTTCATCAGCGCCGCGCGGCGCAGCGAGACCGAGTCCTGGATCGCCTGCGCGCCTTCGGTCGTGTTGATGACGAGCTGGATCTCGTGGTTGTCCATCGCGTCGACGCAGTGCGGTCGACCCTCGAGCACCTTGTTGACGCCGGTGACCGCGAGGCCGTGCTTCGCGAGGTACGCGGCCGTGCCGTGCGTCGCGACGAGCTTGAACCCGAGGTTCGTCAGGCGGCGCGCGATCTCGACGGCGCCGGGCTTGTCGGCCTCGCGCACCGAGAGGAACGCGGTGCCCGTCGTCGGCACCTTGCCGCCCGCGGCGATCCAGCTCTTCATGAACGCGCGCGCGAAGTCGGTGTCGATGCCCATCACCTCGCCGGTCGAGCGCATCTCCGGGCCGAGGATCGTGTCGACGCCCTCGAACTTCACGAACGGGAACACGACCTCTTTGACCGACACGTGGCGCGGCTCGATCTCCCCCTGCGGGAACGCGCCGAGCTCGGCGAGCGTCTTGCCGGTCATGACCTTGGCCGCGATCTTCGCCAGCGGCTTGCCGATCGCCTTGCTCACGAACGGCACGGTGCGCGAGGCGCGCGGGTTGACCTCGATGACGTAGACATCGCCGCCGAGGATCGCGAACTGCGTGTTCATCAGGCCGACCACGCCGAGCTCGGTCGCGAGCATGCGCGCCTGGCGCTTCACTTCGTCGACGAGGTCGGCGGGGAGCGAGTAGGGCGGCAGGGCGCACGCGGAGTCGCCGGAGTGGATGCCCGCCTCCTCGATGTGCTCCATCACGCCGCCGACGATGACGGCGCCCGTCTTGTCGGCGACGACGTCGACGTCGAGCTCGACGGCGTCGGACAGGAACTGGTCGATCAGCAGCGGGAAGCCGACGGTCGCGCCTTCATCCTGGCCGACACCACCGCGCGCGGTCGTGCCTTGGCCGAGGCCGAGCACGCGCGCGAAGTAGTCCTCGAGGCCGCGCGCATCGTAGACGCGCTCCATCGCGCGACCACCGAGCACGTACGACGGGCGCACCATGACCGGGAACCCGATCTCGTTCGCGCGGGCGCGCGCCTCGTCGAGGGAGCGCGCGATACCCCACCGCGGAGCGTGCAGTCCGAGCTTGGTCATCACCTCGCCGAACCGCTCGCGATCCTCGGCGCGATCGATCGCATCGGCGCTCGTGCCGAGGATCGGCACGCCGGCCTGCGCGAGCGCGACCGCGAGCTTGAGCGGGGTCTGGCCGCCGAACTGGACGATCACGCCCCACGGCTTCTCGAGGTCACAGATCTCGAGGACGTCCTCGAGCGTGAGCGGCTCGAAGTAGAGGCGGTCCGACGTGTCGTAGTCGGTCGAGACCGTCTCCGGGTTGCAGTTGACCATGATCGACTCGATGCCCTCTTCGCGCAGCGCCATCGCGGCGTGCACGCAGCAGTAGTCGAACTCGATGCCCTGACCGATGCGATTCGGTCCGCCGCCGAGGATGATGACCTTCTTCTTGTCGCTCGGCCGCGCTTCGCACTCGTCCTCGTACGTCGAGTACATGTACGGCGTGTGCGACTCGTACTCCGCGGCGCACGTGTCGACGCGCTTGTAGACCGGGCGCACCTTCGCGCGGTGTCGCGCGGCGCGGACCTGCGCCTCCGTGGTCTTCGTCAGCGCCGCGATGCGCCGGTCGGACATTCCCATCCGCTTGTAGCGCCGCAGGTCGACGTCGACGAGGGGCTTGCCATCGAGCTCCATCTCCGCGGTCGCGATCGCGTGCACGTGATGCAGGAACCACGGATCGATCCGCGTCAGCTCGTGCGCGCGCTCGATCGTCAGGCCGAGCTGGAAGCCGCGTGCCACCTGGAACAGCCGATCCGGCGTCATCACGCTGATCGCGCGCTCGATCGCCGACAGATCGTCACCCTGCGCCGCCATCGGCAGGTCGAAGCCGGCGCGCCCGGTCTCGAGCGAGCGGATCGCCTTGCCGAGCGCTTCGCGGAACGTGCGGCCGATCGCCATCGCCTCGCCGACCGACTTCATCTGCGGCCCGAGCAGCGGCTTCGCCGACGGGAACTTCTCGAACGCGAACCGCGGCCACTTCACGACCACGTAGTCGATCGTCGGCTCGAAGCTCGCGGGCGTGACGCGCGTGATGTCGTTGTTCAGCTCGTCGAGCGTGTAGCCGATCGCGAGCTTCGCGGCGATCTTCGCGATCGGGAACCCGGTCGCCTTGCTCGCGAGCGCCGAGCTGCGCGACACGCGCGGGTTCATCTCGATCACGAGCATGCGCCCGGTCGCCGGATCGACCGCGAACTGCACGTTCGAGCCGCCCGTCGTCACACCGATCTCGCGCATGATCGCGATCGAGGCGTCGCGCATACGCTGGTACTCCTTGTCGGTCAGCGTCATCGCGGGCGCGACGGTGATCGAGTCGCCCGTGTGCACGCCCATCGGATCGAGGTTCTCGATCGAGCACACGATCACCGCGTTGTCCTTCGAGTCGCGCACGACCTCGAGCTCGAACTCCTTCCAGCCGAGGACGCTCTCCTCGATCAGGATCGAGTGCACCGGGCTCTGATCCAGCCCGAACTGCACCATGCGATCGAACTCGCCGCGGTTGTACGCGATGCCGCCGCCCGATCCACCGAGGGTGAAGCTCGGCCGCAGGATCGCCGGGAAGCCGATCTCGTCGAGGCACGCACGCGCCTCCTCGACGGACGCGACGAGCTTGGACCGCGGGCACGACAGCCCGATGCGCGCCATCGCCTGCTTGAACAGCTCGCGATCCTCGGCCATCTCGATCGAGTGGACGTTCGCGCCGAGCAGCTCGGTGCCGTGCTTCTCGAACAGCCCCGCCTTGTGCGCTGCCATCGCGAGGTTCAGGCCGGTCTGTCCGCCGAGCGTCGGCAGCACCGCGCTGGGCTTCTCGCGCGCGAGCACCTTGTCGAGCACCTCGACGGTCAGCGGCTCGACGTACGTCGCGTCCGCGAGCTCGGGGTCCGTCATGATCGTCGCGGGGTTCGAGTTGATCAGGATGACCCTGAGCCCCTCTTCACGCAGCGCTTTGCACGCCTGCGTTCCCGAGTAATCGAACTCGCAGGCCTGACCGATCACGATCGGTCCCGAGCCAATGATGAGCACCGACTCCAGATCCTTGCGGCGAGGCATCTGGAGGCACCGTGTACCCCGGTTTCCGACGACACACAACGTGGACGTGCACGTGTCACGTGCTCTGCTCGTGCACGATCTCGGTCACTCGACCCCGGCCGGCCCTTGATCGGCCGGATCGGCGTTGGCTACCGCGGGGTCCAGAGCGCGCGCCACGCGGAGTCGTCGCCGATCTGTCCGCTCTCGTTCGCGCCCCAGCACCACAGCGACCCGTCCATCTTCGTCGCGCAGGTGTGCATGTCGCCCGCTCCGAGGAACTCCCAGTCCTTGTCCTCGCCGATCTGCACGGGCACGTGGCTGTCGCGATAGTCGCCGGTCCCGAGCTGGCCGCGGCCGTTGTTCCCCCAGCACCACAGCGAGTGATCGAGCTGGAGGCCGCACGTGTGCTCGCTCCCGGCGACGACCTGCTGCCACGTGGCGTCGTTGCCGGCCTGCACCGGCACCGACGACTGCGTGGTCGAGTCGTTGCCGAGCTGGCCGTTCGTGTTGAGCCCCCAGCAGAACATCTCGCCCATCCGAATGCCGCACGTGTGCGAGGCGCCTGCCGCGACGGCGCTCCAGCCCATCGTCGTCTGCGCGGCCGGAGCGAGCTTCATCATCGTGGTGCCGTCGCCGAGCTGGCCGTTCGTGTTGTCGCCCCAGCACATGAGCTGCGCTTGCGTCCCCGACTGAACGGCGCACGTGTGACCGAGGCCCGTCGAGACCTGCGCGAACTGGCTCGCGGCGAACACCGGCGGGACGATGTCGGAGTGCGGCTGCGTGTCGCCGCGCCCGAGCTGGCCCGTCGTGTTCCGACCCCAGCACGAGATGCCGTTGCCGGTCGCGGGAATCGCGCACGTGTGCATGCGCGCGGACAGCGACGTCGCGGTGATGTTGTTGACGAGCGACGGCGCGCGCGTGCCCGAAACGTTGTCGCCGAGCTGCGACTCGCCGTTCGAGCCCCAGCACCAGACCTGCGTGTTGCGCAGCTCGCACGCGTGCTGGGTGCCGACGACGATCGCGACGCGCACGCCGCCCGCGATGTTCGCCGGCTTCTGTCGCGGCCCGGCGATGTCGTCACCGAGCTGCCCGGCGGAGTTATCGCCCCAGCACCACAGCGAGCCGTCCTCGCGGCGGGCGCATGTCGAGAAGGCGCCGCCCGCGACGATGCGATCCCACTCGCCGTCGATGCGCGTCGGCGTGGTGCGGCTGCCGCCTTCGTTCGTGCCGAGCTGACCGAACGAGTTGAGTCCCGAGCAGGTGATCTCGCCGAGCTTGCCGGCGATCGCGCACGAGTGCGCGTAGCCGAGGCCCATCGACGCGGGGGACTCGAAGCTCATCGCGGTCGGGCTCGCGTTGACGAGCGCGCGGCTCTCGGACACGCCGATCTGGCCGATGGAGTCGCCGCCCCAGCACCACATCGTGCCGTCCTCGCGCCGGCCGCAGGTCTGCCGCGCGCCGACGGCGATGTCGACCCAATCGTCGTGATCGATGCCGACCGCGCGCGGCGTGTTGCGCGACGAGGTGGTGCCGTCGCCGATCTGGCCGCTCGCGTTCGATCCCCAGCAGCGGAGGTGTCCGTCGCTGCGGATGCCACACGCGTGCAGGAACGTCAGCGCGATCTTGGTCCACTGCCCACCGACCTCGGTCGGCGCGCTGCGGTTCGAGTTCGTCGCATCGCCGATCGTGCCGAAGCCGTTGTAGCCCCAGCACCACAGCGTCTGGTCCATGCGAAGACCGCACGTCGACTGATTGCCCGTCTGGATCGTCAGCCAGCGGTCGGTGCCGATCGTCTTCGGCATCATCTGCATCGTGGTCGTGTTGTCGCCGAGCTGCCCGAAGTTGTTCCCGCCCCAGCAGCGAAGGCGCGACATCTCGTCGAGGCCGCACGTGTGATCGAGGCCGACCGAGATCTGCGTCCAGCTTCCCGGGACCTGGAGCGGCACCGGCGACATCATCATCCCCGGAACGCCGAGCTGGCTCGACGCGTTCTGTCCCCAGCACCACGCGGTGCCGTCGAGCTTCACCCCGCACGTCGTCGACCGTCCCGCCGACACCTGCGCCCACTCACTGTCGTCGGTCAGCGTCGGAACGCGCAGCTCCTTCGCGTCGGTCTCGATGCCGAGCTGACCGAACGTGTTGTCGCCCCAGCACCACAGCGTCTTGTCCGCCGCGATCGCGCAGCTGTGACCTTCGCCGGAGACGATCTGCGTCCACAGCGGTTCCGTCTGCGGGGCAGAGAATCCGCAACCGCTGACGATCGCCGCGAGAACGAGCGCGCGCGTCACGCGAAAATTATCTCACACCCATCGCGGTCGGACGCGAGCGCCTCAGCGCTGCTTCACGATGCCGTTTTCGACCTTGTAGTCGGACAGCGTTCCGACTAGTGCGGCCGACACGGAAGCGGCGCGGTCACCGAGCGGAGCCTTGCCCTTCGCGAGCACCTCGACGATCGTGCGCTTGATGCGGCCCGATTCCTCCTCGGGGCGCAGCAGCGCGTCGACCAGCGGCGGAACGATCAGCGCGGGGTCGCGACCCGCCATGCCCTCGATCGTCGCGAAGCGAACGTTCTCGTCGAAGTCCGTCACGTACGGCGTCAGGCGCGGCACGACCTCGGCATCGCTCGCGCCCTTCCACTCCGAGAACCACCGGATCAGATCGATGCGACGGTCCGGCATGCGGACGTAGCCGGGCGGCTCGCTCTTGAACAGCTCGTCGACGATCGCGAGCGTGCGCTCGTGATCCGCGAGCCGCTCGACGACGCGCAGCGGGAAGGAGAGCCCGTCCGCGCTCTTCATGTACTTCTCGACGGCGGGCAGCGATGCCGGACCGTTCGAGACGAGCGTGTCGACGACCCAGTGCTTCTCCTGCTCGTCCTCGGTCGCCTTCTGACTCGTGATCGACCAGCGCTTGCACAGGCCGACGAGCGCGGCCTCGGTGCCTTCTTCCTTGAGCTTCTCGAGCGCCGCCCAGCGATCCGGTTGCTGCGCGAGCTTGTTGGTCGCGCGCTCGATCGTCTTCTGGAGCGCCTTCTCTTTGTTGCCGAACAGTCCGAACACCATGACTGGGGCGCATCGTGGGCCCCGGAACGGTTTGTCGCAAGACCCGAAATGTCCTGGAATTGATCCATGCGACGCAATGGCGCGTACAATCCAGCGCGATGCTGCTCCGGATCGCCGCCCTCGTCGTGACCACCGTCGCGTGCTCCGCCTCGGTGAAGAAGAATCCGCCCGCGGGGGGAGACGGGACGACACCGCCTACTACGCAATCGGGCGGGTACGATTCCCCGCCCGCGACATCGCCGACCACGCCGCCTCCTACGACCGTGAAGCTGTCCGCGAAGCTCGCCCCCGTGCAGGAGAAGTCCGAGGCCCTGCGCAACGCCGCCGATCAGCTGATCAAGGCCGGCCAGGCGCTCGACAACGGCAACAAGAACCTCGCGGAGCAGCTGTTCTCGACGGCGGAGATCTTCGTCGGTCCGGACGCACTCGCGGCGCTCGCGCCCACGTTTCGCGAGGGCGCGCCACCGCGCGTGACCACGCCCACGCAGAAGTTCGATCCGACCAAGGCGCCCGCGCAGCCCAAGGCCGTCGGCAACTCCGAGGAGGAGGACGAGAAGGACAAGGTCCCGCCGCCTCCCGCGATCGGGACGCTCACGGGCACCGTGCAGATCGACGGCAAGCCGATCTCCGGCTTCGGGCTCGTCACGCTCGAGCCCGCGAGCGGCAAGTGGAAGCCGCGCACGCCGAAGCGCGGTGTGATCGAGCAGCGCGGCCGCGAGTTCTTTCCCCACATCGCCGCGGTCGCGGTCGGCTCGACGATCTCGTTCCCGAACTTCGACACGGTGTTTCACAACGTGTTCTCGTCGTCGCCGACCTCGCCGTTCGACCTGGGCATCTACAAGGTAGGCGAAGCGCGCGAGTACACCTTCACCAAAGAAGGCATCGTTCGCCTCGGCTGTAACCTCCACGCGAACATGAGCGCATACATCGCCGTGGTGGCCGCGCCGTCGTATGTCGTGACCGACGAGAAGGGCGCGTTCGCGTTCCGGCGTCTCGCGCCCGGCAAATACAAGCTTCGGGCGTGGAGCGAGAAGAGCAAGGCGCCGATCACGCAGGACATCACGATCAAGGTCGGCAAGAACGAGGTGAACGTCGGCGTCGCGGCCGACGCGCCGGCCGGACCTCCACCCGACAAGTTCGGAGGCAAGCGTGGGTAGAGGGCCGCTGATCGCGGGCGCCGTGCTGCTCGTCGCCGGTGGTGCGGCGCTCGGGTACGGCGTCACGCGCAAGGCGGTCGGTGGCATGACACCCGCGATGACCTCGGCGATGGGCGCCGCGGTCGCGGGCCTCGACGGCGATATCAAGGCCGCGCGCGCGTCCGTCGAGCAGCGCGCGAAGACGCTCGCCGACATCAACACGGTGCGCGCCGCGATCGGAACCGACGCGGCGACGATGAAGGATCAGGTCGGCAAGGAGATCGCGTTCAAGACCGATGGTGGCGAGGTCATCGAGCTCGGCCAGCTGCCGCACGACGGCAAGGGATCGCCGACGGTGCTCGTCACGCTTCCCGAGGACGGCATGCGCTCGATGTTCGCCGGCAAGCCGGGCGCGTTCTCGGAGCTCGCGAGCGACAAGCTGCTCGTCACGCAGACCGTCGAGATCGTGCCGTCGGATGCGGAGCTCGCGAAGAACGTCACGGGTTACGTGACGGTCACCAAGCCGCTCGATCTCGGCCCGTCGCTCGACAAGCTCGCCGCGGCGGGACTGTCGGGACGCATCGAGGTCGGCGACAACAAGCGCTCGTTCGGGAACCCGCCGCCGGATGCCGAGGCGAAGTGGCAGCCGCAGCCGATTCCGTCGGAGCCCGGCGCGCGGCTGATCGCCGCCGAGCCTCCCGCGAAGGGCGGTATGCCGATTCCCGTGGTGGGTGCGGGTGCGGGCGCGGCGGGCCTCGGCCTGATCTTGATCCTGATCGGCCTGCTCACCGGTAAGGACAAGACGGGGCTGACGCAGGCGATGGCCGCGCAGAGCGTGACCAGCGTCGGCACCGCGAACACGCAGCTGTCACCCGCCGTCGCGCTGGGCACGCCGACGTCACAGACCTCGACGCCCGTCGATCTGATCAGCGGGACCGCGCTCGACCCGAGCAACATCGGCCCGGGCACGGTGATCGGACGCTGGCAGGTGATCCGTCGTCTCGGCTCGGGTGGCATGGCCGACGTCTATCTGTGTCACGCGCGAGGCGAGGCCGGCTTCGAGAAGGTCGTCGCGCTCAAGCTCATGCACCAGCACCTCGCGCGAAACCAGCGCGCCGTCGATCACTTCCTCGACGAGGCGCGCCTCGCCGCGCGCGTTCACCACCCGAACGTCGTCGCGATCCAGGACCTCGGCAAGATCGGCAACGACTACTGCATCGTCATGGAGTACGTCGAAGGCGTCGACCTCGAGCGCTTGCTCATGGCAGCACGCGAAGGCGGGCGTCAGGTGCCGCTCAACGTCGGGCTCGCGATCCTCGGCAAGATGCTCGACGGCCTCAACGCCGCGCACACCGCGACCGGTCCCGAAGGCAACGCCCTCGGCATCATCCATCGCGACGTGAAGGCCGCCAACGTGCTCGTGTCGAAGCAGGGCGGCGTGAAGGTCGTCGACTTCGGCATCGCGAAGGCAGCGACGCAAGGTCACCTCACGATCGCGGGTGAGACCAAGGGAACTCCATCGATGATGGCGCCCGAGCAGCGCGTCGGCGAGGTCGTCGATGTTCGCGCCGACGTCTACTCGTCCGGCGCCGTCGCGTACGAGGTCCTGACCGGCCACGCGGTCAACCTCGATCTCGCCGCGCTCGCGCACCTCGGCGTCGAGAACTGGCCGCACCTGCCGCCGCCGTCGAGCTTGCGCGCCGAGCTGCCCTACGAGCTGGACAAGATCATCCTCGGCTCGATGGCGTTCGAGCGCGACAAGCGCCCCGCTAACTGCGCGGTGTTCGAGGCGATGCTCGAGGGCGTGGTCAAGGCACACAACCTCGCAGCGAGCGACAAGGACATCGCGCGGTGGGCAGAGGGCGAGATGCGGCTCATGGGTGTGCAGCTGTCGGGAACGATGACCGACGCGAAGCCCGTCACCACGGTGTAGTATGGGCGGATGCGCGCGTCGCGTCGTCTCGCTGCTGGAGCGTTCGCACTCGCCGCGTGCGGGCGCATCGGCTTCGACGGGCAGCTGACGCCGGAGGTCGCCGAATCGGCGAGCGCCGCGCTCTCGGTCGGGCGAACGGTGTCGTGCGCGATCCGCGACGGCGATGTCTACTGCTGGGGACAAGGCGAGGAAGGACAGATCGGTCCCGACGGTCCGCTGATCGCGACGCGTCCGATGCGCGTCACGACGATTCCCAAAGCGACGAAGATCGCGGCCGCGCTCTATCACGTGTGCATGCTCGGCGAGGCCGGCGACGTGTGGTGCTGGGGCGGCAACGAGTACGGGCGGATCGGGGTCCCGCCTCCACAGCAGCTCCTCGTGTTGCCGGGCGGTCCGCGAACGGATCCGCTTCGCGTCGACCTCCCGGGACCGGCGATCGACATCGCCGTCTCGGACGGCTCGACGTGCGCCGTGCTCGCGACGGGCGCGGTGTGGTGCTGGGGACGGAACGGTGCCGGCCAGCTCGGTCGAGGAGTCACGAGCGCCGACGATGCGGTCAACCTGCCGGCGGCGGTGATGAACATCTCGAATGCGCGCCGCATCTCCATCGACGATGACTCGGCGTGCGCACTGCGCGCGGATCAGACGATCGCGTGCTGGGGCGAGAACGGTCGCGGGCTGATCGACGCATCCCAGATGGCGCGCACCATCGCGACACCTGTCGACGGCTTCGCGGGCGTCACGGCGATCGCGGTCGGCGCCGATCACCTGTGCGCGGTGATCGACGGTCGCGTCGGTTGTCGCGGCGCCGGCACGAGCGGGGAGCTCGGCAACGGCGAGGTCGAGGACCGCACCGACGTCGTCTACTCGACGCTCGACGACGCGATCGAGATCGAAGCCGGCGCGTCACACACCTGCGTCGTTCGGGCGACGGGCGCTGCCGCGTGCTGGGGCGACAACGAGCTCACGCTCGGCGACGGGACGTTCGAGGCGCGTTCGACGCCGACGCAGGTCGTTGGGCTCGACGATGCGATCGCGATCTCGACCGGTGAGTACTCGACATGCGCCGCGCGCGCGAGCGGCGCGGTGACGTGCTGGGGATACGGTGCGCGCGGCCTGCTCGGCGATGGTCGCTCCGCCGAGACGAGCGCGCGGCCGGTCCCGACGCTCGCGAACGCGGCGTACGTCGCGGTCGGACGCGATCACAGCTGCATCTCGGACACGAGCGATGTCGCGTGCTGGGGCTCGAATCGCCGGGGACAGCTCGGGACGGGTGGGGGCCCCGAGTCGTTCGCGACGCCGCAGGTGCTGTCGTTCACGTGGCCGTTCGGCATCGCGCAGCTCGTCGCCGGGGAGATGTTCACCTGCGCGCGGCTCGCGGACGCGACCGTGTACTGCTGGGGACACAACAGTGCCGGGCAGCTCGGACTCGGGACCTTCACCGACGAGACGATGCCCGTGCTCGTCGCATCGCTCCCACCGACGGCGGAGCTCGCCGCGGGCCGCGAACACGTATGCGCGCTCGGCACCGATCGCGCGGTGCGATGCTGGGGCCACAACGAGTCGGGGCAGGTCGGTGACGGCACGCTCGTCACCCGCGAGTCACCAGTGATGGTCGCGGTCGACATCGACCAGATCGCGATCGGCGACGCGCACACGTGTGCCCGGCAGGGCACCAGCGTCGCGTGCTGGGGCAACAACGGTGCCGGTCAGCTCGGCGACGGCACGCAGACGATGCGCCTCACGTCGACGCCCGTCACGGGTCTCGTGGCCGGCGCGATCGTGGCGGGCGGTAACTCCACGTGCGCGGAGCGAGCCGGCGGCGTCGCCTGCTGGGGCCTCAACGACTCGAACGTGCTGGACGCGCCGGCGGCGATGTACTACCAGCCCACGCCGATCGACAGCATGCAGACGACGCTGTTCGCGCTCGGCGGCCGCACCGCGTGTGGTGGCAGCACCTGCTGGGGGGCCAACGAGGTCGGGCAGGTCGGTGCCGGCGATCTCGGTTATCACGGCGCGCCGACGACGGTGATGGGGCTCCCGTCCACGACGCGGACGTTCGCGATCTCGTACACGCATACGTGCGCCGTCATCAACGGCGCGACGTACTGCTGGGGCGAGAACGCGTCGGGCGAGATCGGCGTCGGCACGACGAGCTCGGCGTCATTCGCCGCGACGACGGTCGCGTTTCCTTAGAACGAGAACACCGCGCGGACTCCCGCGCCATCCTTGGTCACGGTCGGTGTCACCGCGGGCTTGTCGGTCTTCGCCTGGTCGTGGCCGCGCCAGAACAGGAACGCGGCGGCACCGGCGGTCACGCCCGCGAGCCCGAACGAGATCCACGACAGGCGCGCGTAGCGCTCGCCCTCGGCGACCATGTCGTCGTACAGCGCCTTGGTCTCCCGATCGAACACCGGTGGGTTCCCTCCGAACCCGACGTAGAGGTCGTTGATGTCGTTCTCGGCGGAGTCCGCCGAGTACGCGAGCACCGCGCCGACCGTGATCAGCGCGATCGATCCGGTCACGCACAACCACGCACCGCGATCGCGGGAGGTGAGCACGGGCTTGGTGTCGCCGTCGCGCGATCCGACGAACGTACCCATCGCGGTCTTCGGATCCTCCTTCGCGGATGGATCGTCGGCGGGTGTGTCCGCGGGTTTGTCGGCGGGCGTCACCGGATCGGCGGGCTTGTCGTTCGGCGTCGGCTTGTCGTTCGGCGTCGGCTTGTCGTTCGGCGTCGGCTTGTCGTTCGGCTTCACGGGCGGCTTCACCGGATCGGCGGGCTTGACCGGTTCCGTGGACGCGGTGGGGTCACATGCCTTGATGCGCGCGTTGGTGATGTCGACGAACGCGGGCGTCGGCGAGCCCTCGGCGAGGTAGCGGCGATAGTAGATGATCGCGATCGGGCACTTCCCCGCGCGCTCGTGCGCCCTCCCGATCTTGTAGAACAGCACCGGATCGTGGGTGATCTCGTACGCGGCTCCGTAGTCGCGTGCAGCTCCCGCGTAGTCCTGCGCGGTCATCGCCGCTTCGGCGGACTGGTAGAGCTCCTTCGCACGCGCCTTCTCTTCGGCCGTCGGGGACGGCTGGGCACCTACCGTACCCGTCAGCAGTAGCAGAACGATGACGGCCCCTCGCATCAGCCCGAGCGTAGCATTCTGCGCTATACCGTCGCCGTCGTATGGCGAAGATCGACATGGTTCGCAACCTCGGCGTGGTCGCCCACATCGACGCCGGCAAGACGACCGTTTCGGAACGGTTCCTGTTTCACTCCGGCAAGATCCACAAGGTCGGCGAGGTCCACGACGGCGAGACCGAGATGGACTGGATGGAGCAGGAGCGCGAGCGCGGAATCACGATCACCGCCGCGGCGACCACCTTCGAGTGGCGCAAGCACGAGATCCATCTGATCGACACGCCGGGACACGTCGACTTCACGATCGAGGTCGAGCGCTCGCTGCGCGTGCTCGACGGCGCGGTCGTCGTGTTCTGCGGGGTCGCCGGCGTGCAGCCGCAGTCGGAGACGGTCTGGCACCAGGCCGACAAGTTCAAGGTCCCGCGCCTCGCGTTCATCAACAAGCTCGATCGCGTAGGCGCCTCGTTCGATGCGGTGGTCGCGGACATCCGCGAGCGGCTCGGCGCGAACGCGATCGCGATCCAGATGCCGATGGGCACCGAGGACGCGTTCGCCGGCGAGATCGATCTCGTCCGCATGAAGGCGCACATGTTCTCGGGCGACGTCACGGAGACGCCGGAGATCGTCGACATCCCGGCCGACCTCGTGGCCGCGGCCGCGGACGCGCGCGATCAGATGATCCAGGCGCTCGCGGATCTCGACGACAACATCGCCGCGAAGTACCTCGACGGCCAGGACATCACCGAGGCCGAGCTCGACGCGGTGATCCGCAAGAACACGATCGCCGTGAAGATGGTGCCCGTGCTCGGCGGGACCGCGCTGCGCAACAAGGGCATCCACGAGCTGCTCGACGCGGTGATCGCGTACCTGCCGTCGCCCGCGGACGTGCCGCCCGTCACCGGTGTCGATCCACGCAACACCGACGAGAAGCTCGTGCGGAACCCGAAGAACAACGAGCCGTTCGCGGCGCTCGCGTTCAAGATCGCGATGGACGAGGGCCGCAAGGTCGTCTTCATGCGCGTGTTCTCGGGGACGATCGAGGCGGGCGCCGAGGTCTTGAACGTCCGCACCAACAAGAAGGAAAAGATCGCGCGCCTGTTCCAGCTGCACGCGAACAAGCGCGAGCGCCTCGACAAGGCGATCGCCGGGGAGATCGTCGCGGTCGCGGGCCTCAAGGACGCGACCACGGGCGACACCGTGTGCGATCCGAAAGCACCGATCCTGCTCGAGCGCATCGATACGTACGAGCCCGTGATCTCGCAGGCGATCGAAGCCGATAACAACGCGGCCAAGGAGCGCCTCGACTTCGCCCTCAACAAGATGGCCGAGGAAGATCCGACGTTCCGCTTCCACGAGGACAAGGACACCGGCCAGACACTGATCCGGGGCATGGGCGAGCTGCACCTCGAGATCATCGTCGACCGCATGAAGCGCGAGTACGGCGTGCAAGCGCGCGCCGGCAAGCCGCAGGTCGTGTACCGCGAGACGATCGCGGGCGAGGCGGACGGTTACGCGATCTTCGAGCGCACGGGCGCGTCGGACGCGCAGCTCATCTACGGCGAGGCCACGTGCCACGTGAAGGCGCGCCCGCGCGGCGCCGGCATGGAGTTCAAGAAGGCGCTACCGCCCACGCAGCTCGTGCCGGGGCACATCGTCGATGCGGCGATGCAGGGCCTGCGCGATGCCGCCTCGAGTGGCCCGGACGGCTATCCGCTCGAGGACGTCGAGGTCACGCTCAAGAGCGTCGTCCTGCGCGATGGCGCCAACGGCGAGATCGGTGCGCGCGCAGCGGCCGCCGAGGCGTTCCGTCGCGGCGTCCAGGCGGCGAAGCCCTCGCGCCTCGAGCCGATCATGGCGGTCGAGGTCACCGTCGACGACGAGTTCCTCGGTGCGATCATCGGCGACCTCACGCAGCGCAAGGGCAACGTGCAGGACGTCTCGACGCGCGGCGCGAAGAAGGTGGTCGCAGCGCACGTGCCGCTGCGCAACATGTTCGGCTACTCGACGCGCGTGCGCAGCCTGAGCGAAGGTCGCGCGACCTTCTCGATGCAGTTCCATTCGAACGACATCCTGCAGAGCTAGCCGCCGCCGAAGCAGGCGGCGAGCGACTCGTCGATCCCGTTCGCGTCCGGATCGGCCACCTCGAGGACGCATCGGGGCGTCGCGTTCGCGCACGCGGTCTCGCTCAGCGGCTCGAGCGAGATCACGAACGGAACGACCACCGACAGCGTCGGTGACACGTCGAGCTTGAGCGCGAGGTCCGGCAGGGCGTTCGCGAGCGTCGTGCTGTCGAAGGTTCCCGAGAACTGGAGCGAGAGCGTGCACGGATCCTGGAGCTCGGCGCGGATCGTGTTCAGCGGCCCGACCGTGCTGCTCCGGACCGGCGAGAACGGGCCGATCTGCGTGGCGGTGACCGGCCCGATCGCGAAGTCGCTGCAGGTCGTGTTCGCCGGGATCTCGAACGTTGTCAGGAAGTCCGCCGCGACGTTCCCGCGGCACACCTGGAGCGTGTCGCCGCCACCCGCCAAGGACTGCTCCACGGGGACCTTGCAGTGCACGTACGAGGCATGGTTCAGCGGCTGCATCATCGGGTTCTTCAACGCCCCGTAGAGGCACAGCGGGTTCGTCGAGTCCTTGCAGATCGGATCGCACACCGACGAGGGCACGCACCAGCGATGGCCGTTCGTCGCGACCGCCTTGCACTCGGGCGCGCCCTGTCCATCGATGCACGGCGCATCGCCGAGCAAGCACATCTCGCCGCTGCCCGACACCGACTCCTCGAGGGTGCAGGTGAACGCCAGCGTCGAGTCATCATCGTCGGGACCGTGGTTCGGCCAGATCGAGTCACACTCCTCGGGCGGCAGCCAGCCGTCGCAGTCGAGGTCGTCGGCGGGCACGACGAACATGCGCTCGCTCGTGCCGCTCGACGTGTGCTCGAGCGCGAGGCAGCCGACCGGATCGTCGTACCAGGTCTCCGCTCGCAGGCCGTCGCTCTGCGCGGTGCCGTTCACCTTGTCCTCGACGATCGCCTCGAGCGTCACGAGGTGGCGGTTGTTGTCGGTCGTGTAGAACTCGCGCGGCATCAGCGCCGCGCCGACGCGAGTGCCGTTGGCGTCGAAGCCGACCGCGACCGCGAGCGGGATGCGCGTGCGATCGCCGTTGGCCTTGATCGAGAAGTACGCGACGCCGTCGGACTCGACGGGCGCCTCGAACGTGTCGCCGATCTTGCGCGTGTAGACCTCGCCGTCGAGGTACCTCGTCGCGCTGGGTGTCTTGAGCCGCGGGCAGGGCTGCTCGCCTTGCGCGTCTGTCGTGCAGAAGCCATCGACGATGTACAGCTCGACGCGCTCGGCGCCGGTGGCGCCGCGATGGACCTCGATGGTCACACCGTTGGCGCTACACGCGGCGATCGCGACAGCGACTACGAGGCAGGCGGCGCTACGCACGCCACCATTGTACGTCTACTTGCCCCAGACCTGAACGCGCGCCTTACCGCCGCCGGGTAGGTTCCGGTACGCGAACTCGATCGACCTGATGACGCGCCGGTCACCTGGGAGATCGATCACGCGCGTCCGCGTACCCTCGCGAAACACCGCGCTCTTGATCCGCGGGTCGAACATCGGGCCGCGGCCGAACTTCACCTTGACGTCGTACAGCTCGATGTCGCTGTCGAGCACCACGATGGTCAGCTGCCGGAACCGGCCCTCGTCGCGGCCGACCCGGATGCGATCGCGGTCACCACGGCGGCCGCCGCCGACCTTCTGCTCGCCGAGCATGGTCCAGCCGTTCTGGTCCCACATCGGCTGGTTGCTCTGCGCGGACGTACCGTCGGTCTTCCACGCCCACACCTCGATCCGCGCCTTTCCTCCACCCGGGAGGTTCCGGTACTTGAAGTCGATGTACTTGATCACGCGCTCGTCACCCGGGAAGTCGATGACGTGCGTGCGCTGGTTCTCGCGGAAGTAGTGCGCGACGTTCGGCTTCCACTCGGGGCCGCGCGCGAACTTCACGCCGAAGTCGATCAGCTCGAGATCCGAGTCGCGGACGACGATCGTCAGCTTGCTGAACCGGCCCTCGTAGCGACCGACCTGGATACGATCGCGATCGACGCGACCATCGACGTCGCGCGAGCCGAGCAGCGTCCAGCCCCGCGAGTCCCAGTTCACCGTCACCGGTGGGCGCGGACCCGGACCGGGACCGGGACCGGGCCCCGTGTGATCGCCGATCTTGAAGCCGTAGACCTGCACCGTCGCGCGTCCTCCACCGGGGAGGTTTCGGTACTTGAAGTCGATGTAGCGGATGATGTTCTCCGCCGGCGGCAGGTCGATGACCTTGGTCCGCGTGTTCTCGCGGAAGTACTGGCTGACCTTGGGGTTGTATTCGGTCCGATCGCCAAAGACGATCTTGAACTCGATCAACTCGAGGTCGGAGTCCTTCACCACGACGGTCAGCTTGTTGAAGCGACCCTCGTAGCGACCGACCTCGATGCGGTCGCGATCGACGCGCCCGTCGACCTGCTTCTCCCCGAGGAGCTGCCAGCCCTTGGAGTCCCACTGGACCTGCGGCGGCGGCGGGCCGATTTGCTTTCGCGTGCCGGGCTGGGCCAGCGCGACGTTCGAGAGACCTACCAACAACAACCCCATGAACAGGAGAGTTCTGCGCATGCGCGCGACGCTAGCAGTCTTCATCGCGGCAAAGACGAGCCCCCTACGAAAATCATTCAAGCAGATATCGAAGTGACGGCAGGCTCGGCCGAAAACTACATGTCGTGCTCGCGCGGATTCGACGATCATTTTCATGGCGTCACGTGCAACGGCGAGCCGCGCAGCTCGCCGTCTTCCATCGGCGGACCTGCAAGCTCCGCTGGCCCCCGCAAGTCCGATCATCAAGTGGGTCGGAGGCAAGACCAAGCTGTTGCCCGAGCTCATCAGCCGCATGCCGGCCCGGTTCGGGCGCTACTACGAGCCGTTCGCCGGCGGTCTCGCGCTGTTCTTCCGCGTCGCTCCGCAGCGCGCCGTGATCTCGGACGCGAACGCGGATCTGATCGCGCTCTACACCGCGGTCGCGACCGACGTGAACGCGGTGATCAAGCGACTCCAGCACCACCGCGAAGCGCACGACGAACGCCACTACTACGCGATGCGCGCGAAGTGGAACGAGCTCCACGACTCGTGGGCCAACGCCGAGCGCGCGGCCGCGTTCATCTACCTCAACAAGACCTGCTTCAACGGCCTCTGGCGCGTGAACCGATCGGGCGACTTCAACGTGCCGATCGGGCGCTACACCGATCCGCCGATCTGCGTGCCCGAGGCGCTACGTGCGGCGCATGCGCTGCTCGCACGCGCCGAGCTGCGGCAGGGCGACTACCGTGTTGCCGTCGAGGATGCGCAGCGCGGTGACTTCGTCTACTTCGACCCGCCGTACGACCCGGTGACCCCGACCGCGAACTTCACGAGCTACAGCGCGGTCGGCTTCGGTCCCGACGACCAGCGAACGCTCGCCGAGACCGCGCGTGCACTGGTCGCGCGCGGGTGCAAGGTCATGCTGTCGAACAGCGACACGCCGTTCATCCGATCGATCTACAAGGGCTTCAAGATCGCGACGGTGAAGTGCCCGCGTGCGATCAACTCGAACGCCGCGAAGCGCGGCGACGTCGACGAAGTGATCGTGACCGGCGGCTACTGAGGCACGACGCACTCGCGCTCGATGTAGCCGATGCCGCTGTCCGTCTGAAACGCGAGCCGCCTGCCGTCGTGCGAGAGGTCCGCGTCGTGGACGCCGTTGATGACGAGCACGGGCGAGAGGAAGAGGCCGTTGAACATCGTCGCGCGCTTGATGCCGGTCGTGTCGTCGAAGTAGAGCTCGGTCTCGTCCGCGTTGATCGACGGGAAGGACATCCCGAGAGCGACCTGCGAGCTCGACATGAAGTCCATGCCGATGTCGGGTCGGCGAAAGCGGTACACCATGTCGACCGAATCGTCGCCTTCGCTCACGTAGAGCGTCTTGCCATCCGCGGATATGTCGATCGAGTGCGCGTTCACGGTGATGCCCTGACGGCGAACGGGCATCGACCACTCGCCGCCGAGCTCGCGGGTCATCTCGTAGACCTCGCGAGGCGTGATCGACGGGTCACGAGTGCTCACGAACAACAGCGAGCGCCCGTCCGCGGTGATGGTCGGATCGGCATCGTCGTCCGTCGCGCTGTTGGCGCCCGGAATCTCCTGGTCGACCACCCACGGATCGTTGACGGTCATGCGAGAGGCGAACCGCAGGTCCAGGTTCATCTTCTGGACGACGTAGAACAGCTCGAGCTGATCCGCGGACATCGCGGGATCGAACGTGCCGCGAGGAAAGCCGTTGATGGAGAACACCTCGGCGGCGTTGAACTCGCCGAGCGTGCACGGCGCGTCGGCTGTCATGCCGTCGCCCGAGGACGCGTCGGACTCGACGCGTCCGGTGAGCCCGTAGATCTGATCGCACCCTGCGATCACCACGAGCGCCGCCGACAGCGCGATCCTCACGCTGTCATCGTACGGCAGAATCGGTCGTTCAGGCGAGCGCGCCGGTAGCGGCGTACTTCTGCGTCGTCGGGTCGTAGTCGACGAGCGTGCCGACGACACCGGCCGACTTCGCGATCCGCACGATGTCCTCGTGGTTCCCGCGAACGACCATGCGGGGCTCGGCGCCCTCGAGCTCCGATGCCGCCACGAACTGCCGCGCCTTCGCGACGTTCTTGAACAGCAGCAGATAGGTCTTGTCGTTGCCTGCGCGCGCCATCACGGGCACGCGACCGTCGTTGTCTTGCGTCGCCAGCTCGCCTTCGTTCTGCACCAGCAGGACCCACAGGCCGCTCATCGCGGGTGCTTCGATCGTCGTTTGCATCATCGGTACTAAATGCGTCTCCTGCTCCAACCGTGGAGCGGGGGATAGATGCTGGTTTTTGCTCGATCTGTCAAGGATCTTTGTAACCAGGGCCGGGGCGATCGCGTAGTCTGCGGCACATGGCGACGCCCCGGTTTCATCTCCGTGTCATCGGGGGAGCGACCGTGCCACTAGTTGGTGACGCCGGGAGCGATCCGCTGGTCGACCCGTTCTCGCGCCGCATCCGGTACTTGCGCGTGTCCGTGACCGACCGGTGCAACTACCGCTGCTCGTACTGCATGCCCGAGGAGCTCTCCGAGCAGCTCTCCTTCGCGACCAAGTCCGAGGTGCTCACCTTCGAGGAGATCGAACGCATCGTCTCGCGCTTCGCCACGCTCGGCGTGCGCAAGGTCCGGCTGACGGGGGGCGAGCCCACCGTCCGCAAGGGCATCGTCGATCTGGTCGCGCGCCTTCGCCGGATCGACGGCATCGAGCAGGTCGTCATGACCACGAACGGCCACCTCCTCGACGAGCTCGCCGTGCCGCTCGCCGCCGCCGGGCTGTCGGCGGTCAACGTCTCGCTGGACACGCTCGACGCGGATCGCTTCCGGCACCTGACCGGGCGCGGCGATCTGTCGCGCGTGCTCGCCGGGATCGCGGCCGCGCGCGCCGCGGGGCTCGCGGTGAAGACCAACGCGGTCGCGCTTCGCGGCGTCAACGACGAGGAGATCATCGCGCTGTGCGAGCACGCCTGGTCGCACGACGCGGTGCCGCGCTTCATCGAGCACATGCCGATGTCCGAGGGGCAGCTCTACGCGATGGCCTCGGAGCTCCCGGCCGCCGCGATCCGCGAGGTGCTCGAGGCGACGTTCGGGACGCTCGTCCGCGCCGACGGGGGTCGCGACGCGGGACCGGCCCGCTACTGGCGAACCCCCTCGGGCCGCGAGGTCGGGATCATCTCCGCGATGACGGAACACTTCTGCGATGACTGCAATCGCCTCCGCCTCACGGCGACCGGCGCGCTCCACGCATGCCTGGGCCACGACGACGCGATCAGCCTCCGCGATGTCCTCCGAGCGGGTGGCTCGGACGAGGCGTTGACCCGGGCGATCGCGAGCGCCGTTACGGGAAAACGCGCGGGTCATCGCTTCGATCGAGAGGGTGGCGGTGCCCCCCAGAAGCACATGATCGGTATCGGCGGCTAAGCCCCGGATCCGCGACAACCTAGCGTCCGTGGCGGATGCCCGGAATGGACCTCGGGCATGCTACGGTTGCCTGAATCGCCGGGTATGCCGCTACCCCACGCCCACGGCGGGTGCGGAGGAGATTTCTCCATGCAGAACAGCACTATCGTGAAGCTCGCACTGACCGTCGCGGTTGTCGCGGGCGGCATCTTTTTCTTCGCGCGGTCCACGCAGGGGAGCACCCAGCACTACCAGATGGTGGACCAGCTGATGGCGACCGACCTGTCCCAGTGGAAGGACAAGGACATGAAGGTGCACGGCTGGGTGGTCGCCGGCACGATCAAGGAGAAGGTCGTCAACCAGGAGACGATCCGTACGTTCGTCCTCCACAAGGACGGCAAGAAGATCCGCGTGTTCTCCAAGGGCCCCAAGCCCGACACGTTCAAGGATCAATCCGAGGTCGTCGCCACCGGACGCATCGTGCCGGCCGCGTCGATGGACGCGATGGCCCGCGGCCTCGACATGCGCATCGAGGACGACATGGCGTACGTCGTCGAGGCGTCGGAGCTGATGGCGAAGTGCCCGTCGAAGTACGAGGGCGCGGACGCGAACAAGAACATCGGCAGCGGCACTGCCGGCCCCGAGTTCAAGGCACAGGGTAAGTGACCCTGTGAACGAGCAACCCTTTTCGCCGATCGCGATCGTCGGCACGATCTCTCTCCTCGTCGCGTACGTCATCGGTGCGTGGGGCATCGCGGCGGGCATCGCCGGTAACGCGAAGAAGAGCCGCAAGCTCGTCGCGTCGTCGGTCTACGCGCTGTACGGCTTCTCCGCGCTGATCGGCCTCGCGTCGGCGCTGATGATCTACGCGTTCGTCACGCACGACTTCTCCATCAAGTACGTCGCGCACACGAGCGATGTGACGATGTCGACCTGGTACAAGGTCACCGCGTTCTGGGGCGGCCTCGACGGCTCGCTCCTGTTCTGGGTCCTCGTCCTCGGTCTGTTCTCGACGATCGCGATCCTCACGAACGCGAAGCGCCACCGCGACATGATCGGCTACGTGGTCGCGACGATCCTCGTCGTGCAGGTGTTCTTCCTGTCGCTCCTGATCTTCACGAAGAACCCGTTCGCGGTGTCGCTCACGCAGGCGCCGGCGGATGGCCAGGGCCTGAACCCGCTGCTCCAGAACTACTGGATGGTGATCCACCCGCCGAGCCTCTACATCGGCTTCGTCGCGGCGACGATCCCGTTCGCGTTCGGCATCGGCGCGCTCGCGTCCGGCCGGCTCGACGATCTGTGGCTCGGCAGCGTGCGCGCGTGGATGCTGATCTGCTTCGGCTTCCTCTCCCTCGGCCTGATCCTCGGTGGCCGCTGGGCGTACGAGGAGCTGGGGTGGGGTGGCTACTGGGCGTGGGATCCCGTCGAGAACGCCGGGCTCATGCCGTGGTTCACGGCGACGGCGTTCCTCCACAGCGCGATCATTCAAGAGCAGCGCGGCATGATGAAGCGCTGGAACCTCGCGCTCGTCTGCTTCACGTTCTTCCTGACGATCTTCGGGACGTTCATGACGCGCTCGGGCATCGTGCAGTCGGTGCACGCGTTCGGCGAGGACAACGTGCTCGCGCTGCAGTTCGTGGTGTTCATGGCGGCGATCGCGATCATCTCGATCGGGCTCATCGTCTACCGCTCGAACAAGCTCGGCTCGAAGAACGAGTTCGAGTCGTTCTACTCGCGCGAGTTCGCGTTCCTCGTGAACAACTGGATCCTGCTCGCCTGCGCGTTCTTCGTGCTGTTCGCGACGATGTTCCCGACGATCAGCGAGTCGCTCGACGGCACGCGCGTCTCGGTCGGCATCGAGTTCTTCAACCGATGGATGACGCCGCTCGGGTTGATCCTGCTGTTCCTCGCCGGCGCGGCACCGCTGCTGGCGTGGCGCCGCACGACGCGCGAGCGCCTGTGGCAGCAGTTCGCGATCCCGGTCGGCCTCATGGCGACGGCGATCGTCGTCTGCCTCGCGCTGTTCCCGCAGACCAAGCACGTCAGCTCGATGTTCAAGCAGAACTTCGAGCTGCCGGTGTCGCTGATCAACATCGGCCTCATCGCGTTTGTCGTCGGATCGATCGGCCAGGAGTTCATCCGCGGCACGCTCGTGCGCCGCCGGCAGACGGGCTCGGATCCGTTCACGTCGCTGGTCGGCCTCGTGCTCGCGAAGCGCCGCAAGTACGGCGGCTACATCGTGCACCTCGGCGTCGCGGTGATGTTCTTTGGCTTCGGCGGCAAGGCGTACGATCGCATGGTCGATCGAACGATCGAGAGGCCCGCGGCGAGCGCGTACTCGTCGGCGCCGGCCAAGGACGACAAGTCGACGTTCGCGTTCGGCAGCTACCGCTTCGCGTACGAGAACCTGATCCACACGTCGGATGACTCGAAGGACGCGGTCACGGCGCAGGTCTCGATCTGGATGGGCAAGGAGCTCGTCGGGCGCGTCTATCCGGCGAAGTGGGACTATCACAAGGGCGAGGAGGCGACGACGGAGGTCGCGATCCGCGTGCGCGCGACCGAGGATGTCTACGTCGTGCTCACGGGCTACGACCTCGACTCGAACCTCGCCAACTTCCGCGTGTTCATCAATCCGCTGATCAGCTGGGTGTGGCTCGGGTTCTTGATCCTCGCGCTCGGCACGCTGATCTGCTTGATCCCGCAGAGCCTGGTCGACCTCGTCAGCGTCTCGAGACCCAAGACACGCCTCGGGCGCGCGGCGGACATCGGCATCCTGCTGCTGATCGTCGGTGGCCTCATGGGCGCGGTCGCGTCGCAAGCGCACGCACAGGGCACCGAGCACGTCCCCGCGGGTGGCGGCATGGGCGAGTCCGGCACCGGCTGGGCCGCGATGAATCGTCCCGACAGCCCGACCGCCGAGAAGGCGATGAAGGAGCTGTTATGCATGTGCGGCTGCGCGCGCGAGTCGATCTTCGACTGCAAGTGCCAGCCGGCGGCGATGTCGCGGCAGAAGGTCCTCGACTTCCTGAAGCAGACGGATCCGACGACGGGCAAGCCGCTGTTCGACATGTCGACGGAGGCGGGCCGCGAGAAGGCGTACAACGCGGTGCTCGGTGACTTCGTCGCGTTCTACGGCGGCGAGAACGTGCTCGCCACGCCGCGCAGCAAGTTCTCGTGGCTGTTCCCGACGCTCGCCGCGATCGGTGGCCTCGGGCTGATCTTCGTCGTCGGCCGCCGCTGGGTCGCGCGCGGAAAGAAGTCGAACGCCGAGCAGGTCGCCGCGTCGAAGGACGCGATCGAAGACGAAGCGTACGCCGACAAGCTCGACGACGAGCTGGCCAAGACGGACTGACCATGGCCGCCGCCGACACGCAACGCGCCACCGACGCGACCGACGACGACGACGACGAGACCGTCGAGAGCGGGACCGCATCGTCTCTGCCCACCGCCGTCGTCGTGCCGCCGAAGGGCGACGCCGCGCTCCCCGATCCGTATCGCTGGATCCGCCGCGGCGGCTTCCTCGCGCTGCTCGCGGTCGGGTGGCTCGTGATCCTGTACTTCAACCGCTTCCAGCTCGGCGCGCCGACCGTGTTCGTGTGCCTCGCGTACCTGGCGGTCGTCTCGACGGGCTACGCGCTGTGGCGCACGGGCATCGTCGTCGTGGTGGACGACGGCGAGGAGGACTCGACGTGGGGCCGCCCGCTCGGGCGCCGCACCGAGCTCGAGCGCGAGAAGAAGACGCTGCTCAAGGCGATCAAGGAAGCCGAGTTCGATCGCGAGATGGGCAAGCTGTCCAAGGCCGACGCCGACGAGATGATCGCCGTGTATCGCGTGCGCGCGATCGAGGTGATCAAGGAGATCGATCAGATGGACGCGGGCACCGCCGGAAGCGTGCGCGAGCAGATCGAGCGCGAGCTCAGGGCGCGCCTCGAGCTCGAGAAGAAGGCGGACAAGGCGAAGGCCGACGCCCTCGCCGACGCGAAGAAGGACAAGAAGAAGAAGGAAGCCAAGACCGTCGCGAAGAAGCCCGCCGAGCACGTGATGGAGAAGCCCCCCAGCGTGGCCACGATGGAGGACACGGCGAAGGACGATTCCACGAAGGAGGCCTCGTCGTGAGCGAGCATCCACGCGCATCCACGGTCGCGACGCGAGCAGCGCGTCGGTTCGCGCTGACGTTCGGCTTGATCGCCGCGAGTCTCGCGATGTGCTTCGTCGCGGAAACAGCGCACGCGCAGCCCGCGTTCGCGATCGGCAAGCCGCTGCCCGACTCGAGCGTCCCGACCGGCTCGGTGATCGTCCGCGTGATCGCGGGCTCGTCGTCGTCGCCCGAGGTCGGCGCGGACGTCACGCTGATCGTCAACGGCACGCCGCGGCAGGCGCGCACCGATGCGTCGGGACGCGCGACGTTCGCGGGGCTCGCGGCGGGGACCACCGTCGTCGCCAAGATCCTCGACGCCGACAAGAAAGAAGTCAGCTCGGAGCCGTTCCCGATCCCGAGCCAGGGCGGCACGCGCGTCATGATGACGACCAAGCCGCTCAGCGGATCGACGATGACGATGCCGAGCGGCGGCGCGATGGGCGGCATGCCCGAGGCGCGCGCGATCAGCGGCCAGCCGCGGCCCGACGGTGGCGAGCCGCCGGGCGTGTACTCGGTGCGCGTCACGTACAACAACCTCAAGATGGGCGGCCCGACGGGCCCGATGGATCCCGATCCGCCGGCGGGCGCGGTGGTGCACCTCGTCGGCTACGGCGCCGACGATTCGATCACCGTGCAGACCAAGACCGTCGACGACACGGGCATCGCCAAGTTCGAGGGGCTCGATCAGAGCGGCAGCACGTCGTACTTCGCGATGTCGTCGCTCCGGCGCGGCGACGTCATCGATCGCATGGTCAGCGTCACGGTCGTGCTCGACGGGCAGGCCGGCGCTCGCGTGGTCCTCTCCGGCGAGAAGCGTGACTCGACGGCGCCCGCGGTCAACGACTACGCCAAGCTCGTCCCCATCGACGGGCGGACGCTCCCGGAGGGCAAGGTCCGCATCGCGCTCGACGGCGTCGCGCAGGTCGGGCAGGACGTCACGCTGTTCGACGCGACGACGAAGCAACGGATCAGCAGCGCAAAGACCGTCGAAGGCGCGCCCGATCCGCAGCAGATCCGCGGCGGCGCGAGCTACACCGCGAAGCCCGACATGCCGGCGGGCGCCGTCGAGGTCAGCGTCGTCGGTGGCATGGGCAACGCGACCGATCCGATGAAGGACGTCGCGATCCAGCTGATCGTGCCCGAGGAAGCGCAGACGCCGATCGTCGGCGCCGCCGGCGTCACCGATGCGACCGGCAAGGTCAGGGTCGCGGTGCCCGCGGGCTTCAAGCTGCCCGAGCAGGGCGTCGTCGCGAAGGTGACGATCAACGGCAAGGACATGTACTCGTCGGCGATGGACCTGTCGGCCACGGGCGGGCTCCTCGAGCTGAGCGCGAACTGGGCCAAGACCGGCAAGCCCGAGGTGCTTCTCGACGCGCCCGCGGGCCGCGTGGTCTACGCCGAGACGCAGATGTCGGGCGTGACGTTCCGCTCGCTGCCGTTCGAGACGCTGCCGGGCGCGGGCATGGCGGCGAACATCTACATCTATCCGCGCACGCTGTTCTCGTTCGACACGCACAGCTTCGTCGAGGATCAGCTGCTCGCCGTGCAGGGCACGTTCGAGGTCACGAACTACTCGTGGGCGCCGTACAAGGCGAGCCCCGATGGCCTCTTGATCGAGCTGCCCAAGGGCTACAAGGGCGCGGTGATCGCGCCGCAGGATCAGAAGGAGGTCGCGGTCGCGACGGGCGAGGGCTTCCGCATCATGCGTCCGATTCCGCCGGGCGGTCGCAAGTTCCGCGCGGGCTTCTCGATGCCGATCGAGAACGGCACCGTGAGCTGGAAGTTCGATCTGCCGATGGGATCGTGGAACAGCACGATGCGTATCCGGCAGACGCCGGGCATGAGCGTGAAGCTGCCCACCGGGCTGACGGGCTCGACGCAGATGGCGACGACGGGCGAGCCGTGGTTCATCATCGAGAACATCACGATCGAGCGAAAGCTGCCGTTCGTGATGACGATCTCGGGCTTCCCGGCGGAAGCGCAGTGGAAGGTGTGGGCGCCGCGCATCGTCGGCATCGTCGTGCTGCTGCTGATCCTCGGAGGCCTCGCGTACGCGCTGTCGCTGCGCGGCCGCGAGCCGGTCGCCGCCGAGACGAGCGCGCGTCGAGAGAAGCTGATGACCGAGCTCGTCGAGCTCGAGAAGCGCGGCATCGAGACGAGCAAGGACCGGAACCGTCGAGAGCAGCTGATCGACGAGCTCGAGCGAACCTGGGGCTCGTAGCCGCGTGCCCCGGCTCGACCAGGTCTCGATCAAGAAGCTCGCGAAGCGCTACGGCAGCGAGCGCGCCCTCGGCGGGGTGAACCTCGAGCTCGAGGCCGGCAAGATGACCGCGCTGCTCGGCCACAACGGCGCGGGCAAGACCACGCTGCTCGGCATCGTGTCCACGCTGGTGCGCCCCTCCGACGGCACCGTCGCGTACAAGGCCGGCGGCAAGGACGTCGCCGGCATCGACGTGCGCAAGGAGATCGGCATGCTCGCGCACGCGTCGCTCTGCTACGGCGAGCTGAGCGCGTACGAGAACCTCGAGCTGGTCGCCGGCCTCTACGACGTCGACGGTGCGCACGCCGCGCTGGCCGCCGTGCTCGACAAGGTCGGCCTCGACGGCAAGGCGCGCGATCGCCCGGCGCGCACGTACTCGCGCGGCATGCTGCAGCGGCTCGCGCTCGCCCGCGCGCTGCTCACGCGCCCCTCGCTGCTGCTCCTCGACGAGCCGTTCACGGGCCTCGATCGCGGCGGCGCCCTCGCCCTCGGCGAGCAGCTCGGCGCGCTGCGCGACGGCGGCGCGATCGTCGTCGTGGTGACGCACGATCTCGAGGCGATCGCGGACCGCACCGACCACGTGGCGATCCTCCGCCGCGGTCAGCTCGTGCACGAGGACCGCGGCACGTACTCGTACGAACAGCTCAAGGACGTCTATCATCGGTTCGCGAACTGATGTCCGTCCTCCGTCAAGCCGCGCGCGTCGCCCACAAGGATCTCCGCATCGAGCTGCGAAGCCGCGAGATCGTCTACACGATGGCGTTCTTCGGCGGCCTGATCGTCGTCATCTACGCGCTCGCGTTTCCGGCCAAGCCGGACATCGTGCGCGCCGCGACCCCGGGCATGCTGTGGGTCGCGATGGCGTTCGCGGGCACGATCGGCCTCGGCCGCGCCTTCGATCGCGAGCGCGAGAACGACACGATGCGCGCGCTCCTGCTCGCGCCGATCCCGCGCCTCTCGGTGTTCCTCGGCAAGGCCATCTCGATCACCGTGCTCGTCCTCTCCGTCGCCATCGTCTGCGTGCCGCTGCTCGCGCTGTTCCTCGAGGCGCCGCTGTTCGCCGAGCCGCTGCCGCTCGCGTGCGTGCTCTTCCTCGGCGCGGCGGGCCTCGCGATCTACGGCTCCGTGTTCGCCGCGATGCTGCTCAAGGTGCGCTCGCGCGACGTGCTCCTACCTGTCGTGCTGTATCCGGTGCTGATCCCGCTGTTCGTGTCGGGCACCTATGCAACCGAGGCGCTGCTCCTCGAGCGCGGCGCGAACCTCGACAAGGCCTGGTACTGGATCGGCTTCCTCGGAATCTACGACGCCGCCGCTCTGGTAATGTCCCTGTGGATCTACGAATCCCTGGTGATCGAATGACCCTGGTGATCGAATGAATCGCGCCATCCCCATCCTCGCCGCGCTCGCCGCGATCGGATTCGCGATCACGATCTACGCGATCTTCAACTACGCGCCGTTCGAGCCGGCGCTGCTGTTCAACCAGAAGATCTTCTACTACCACGTGGCCCACGCGTTCATGCTGTTCGCGTCGGTCACGGTCTGCGGCGTCTGCTCGCTCGTCTTCCTCAAGAACCGCAAGCCCGCGTGGGATGACCTCGCGCTCGCGGGCGCCGAGGTCGCCGTGATGTTCGGCGCCGCGGTCCTCGTCACCGGATCGATCTGGGCCGAGGCCGCGTGGGACAAGTGGTGGGTCTGGGAAAAGCGGCTCACCATGTCGCTGCTCCTCTGGCTCGTCCTCGTCGGCTACGTGCTCGTGCGCCGCTTCGCCGGCGCCTCCGCCGACCGCCTCGCCGCCGGCCTCGCCGTGTTCGGCACGCTCGGCATCCCGTTCATCTACACGATGGTCGACAAGGGCGATCACCACCCGCAGGCCGGTCGCAACGGCAACGTGATGACGCTGACCGGCCCGATGAAGATCGTGTTCTGGGGCTCGGTGCTCACGTTCTTGTTCTGGTTCCTGACGCTCGTGTTCATGCGTGTCCAGTCGGCGCGCGCCGAACGCGAGCTGCGCGAGTTGCGCGAAAAGGGCCTCGACGCGGGGCTGTTCACGTGAGGTGCGTATGCGAGCTCTGATCGTTCTCTCGATGGTCGTCTCTGTCGCGACCGCGTTCGCGCAAGGCTCGGGTGCGCCGCCGTCGGGCTCTGCCGCGGGCTCGGACGCACCGGCCACGGGCGAAGGCTCTGCGAGCGAGCCCGCGCCGACGCCGCCGGCACCCGCGGTCGATCCGGTCGCTCGGCAGCGCATGTGCGAGCCCGCGCTCGCGAACCCGCCGGGCGGCGACACGCGCTTCGTGACCGACGTGCAGTCCTACGCGCAGGGCAAGATCGCCGCGCCGCAGCTCGCGAAGACCCCCGAAGGCCAGGCTTGCATGGACGCGATCGACGGCGTGAACGACTTCCGCAGCGCGGTCTCGACGCTCGCGCAGGAGCGCGCCGCCAAGCAGCTGTCCGACGACGTCGGGCTCCAGCACGAGAACGCGGCCAAGGCGATCGCGAAGAACGAGAAGCACGTCGTCCTCGCCTACGCCGCGCTGTGGCTCCTCGCCGCGGGCTTCCTGCTGTTCCTGTGGCGCCGCCAGCAGGCGCTCAAGATCGAGATCGCGAACCTGAAGCGCGACCTCGACGCCGCGACGAAGTAGGCTGTCCCTCATGGGATCGATGACCTCCAGTCACATCCTCTTCATCCCGGGGGTGCTGCTCGTCGGGCTGTTTCTCGGCTTCATCCTCGGTGGCCGCGCCGTGAAGAACCAGATCGCGCTGCAAGAGCGGCGAGAGGCAGAGCGGGCCGCAGCTCGTGCCGCGCGCGCCGCGAAGAAAGCCGCCGTCGCCGAGAAGGCTGACGAGGCGTCCCCCAAGACGAAGAAGTCCGAGAAGTCCGAGTCCGAGAAGTCCGCGACCAAGACCGACGAAACGCCGACGTCCGAGAAGTCCGAGAAGTCCGAGAAGTCCGCGGCCACGTAGCGCCGGCGATCGTCAGTTCGAGCCGAGCGCGCGCAAGCGATCGCCGAGCTCGGTCGCCGAGGACATCCGCGCGGCCGGATCCTTCACGAGCGCCGCGCGGCAGATCGCATCGATCTCCTTGTCGGGCAGCGCGGGCACATCGGCCTCGACGACCGCGGCCATCGATAGCCACGTCGGGCCGCGATGGAACAGGCGCGTGCCCGCGACGAGCTCCCACAGCACGATGCCGAGCGCGAACACGTCGGTCGCCGCGGTCCACGGCTGCGCGCGCACCTGCTCGGGCGCCATGTACGCGTGCGTGCCGCGCGTGGGCCCGGCTTCGCCGATGCGGCGCGCGATGCCGAGGTCGACGAGCTTCACCGAGTGCGGCGCGATCACGCCTTCAAGCGTCCTCGTCGGCGGCTCGGAGCCCGGCAGCGTGGGAGAGACGATGAGGTTCGACGGGTTCACGTCGCCATGCACCCAGCCGCTCGCGTGCAGGTGCGCGACCGCGTCGCACGCAGACGCGACGATCCACAGCGCGCGATCGCGCGAGATGGCGACCGCGCCCGTCGTCGGACGATCGCGTGTCGCGGGAGGCGCGACGATGCGGCGCAGGTCCGCACCGGGCGCGAGCTCGAGGAACGCGAAGGGCCAGGCATCACCCGATGCTGCGCTCGCACCCGATGTCCCGCTCGCGCCCGATGCTGCGCCCGCGCCCGATGCGGGGCTCGCGAGCGGGACGGAACCGACGTCGATCCCGTGCACCACGTTGGCGTGGCGCGGGAGGTCCATGACCAGGCGCTGCTCCTGCGCGAAGATCGCGAGCGCCTCCTCGTTGCGTGCGAGGTGCGTGTGCATGCGCTTCAGCGCGCCGGTCGTACCGTTCCTGGTCGCGCGCCAGACCTCGCCGAGGCCGCCGACGGCGATCAGCTGCTCGAGCCAGAATTCGCCCCAGCGGTCGGACACGAGCCCAGCGTATCACCGTCGGGAAAGCCGCGTCGGCGCTGCCGCGTCGGTGCTAGAGTCCGCCGGCCATGGACCTCTCGTATTCCGAAGAGCAAGAAGCACTGGTCGCGACGGCGCGCGAGTTCACGCGCAAGGAGATCATCCCGAAGGCCGCGCACTTCGACGAGACCGGCGAGTTTCCGCGCGAGATCTTGAAGAAGGCCTGGGAGACCGGGCTGATGAACATCGAGATCCCCGCGGAGTACGGCGGGCTCGGCGGTTCGTGCGTCGACAACTGCCTGGTGCAGGAGGAGGTCGCGTACGGGTGCACGGGCATCAACACCTCGCTGTCGGCCAACTCGCTCGGCTCGATGCCGCTCTTGATCGCGGGCACCGATGCGCAGAAGAAAGAGTACCTCTCGCGCCTCACGTCGGAGCTCGTGTTCACCGCGTACTGCTGCTCGGAGCCCGATGCGGGCAGCGACGTGGCGGGCATGCGCACGCGCGTGACCAAGCACGGCGATGACTACGTGCTGAACGGCCAGAAGCGCTGGATCACCAACGGCGGCGTCGCGAACTTCTACACGGTGTTCGCGACGTTCGACCCGGCGATGAAGCACAAGGGCATCGCCTGCTTCGTCGTCGACGCGAACACGCCCGGCGTGAAGCCCGGACGCAAGGAAGACAAGATGGGGCAGCGCGCCTCGAACACGACCGACGTCATCTTCGAGGACTGCAAGATCCCGAAGAGCGCGCTCGTCGGCACCGAGGACGGCGGCTTCAAGGTCGCGATGAAGACGTTCGATCGCAGCCGCCCGTGGATCGCGGCGGGCGCGGCGGGAATCATCCGGCGCTCGCTCGAGGAGAGCCGCAACTACGCGCTCGAGCGCAAGACGTTCGGCGTGCCGATCGCGCAGCACCAGGCCGTGCAGTTCATGCTCGCGGAGATGGCGATCGCGTACGAGACGACGCGGCTGCTCACGCACAAGGCGGCGTGGCAGGTCGACAAGGGCGACCTGTCCGCGATCACGAGCGCGTACGCGAAGGCCTACGGCGCCGACGCGGCGATGCGCTGCTCGACGGACGCCGTGCAGATCTTCGGTGGCTACGGCTACACGAAGGAGTATCCGGTCGAGAAGCTGATGCGCGACGCGAAGCTCCTGCAGATCTACGAGGGCACGTCGCAGATCCAGCGCATCGTGATCGCGCGCAACGTGCTCGGCGGCAAGTAGTTACGCGAATCGCCCGGGTGCGACCATCTGCGACGCGACGCGTGCGACGTAACATCGTCGCATGGGCGCTGGAGAGACCACCGTGGCGAGCTTTCCGACGTACGCGGACCTGACGCAGACGGCGGCGTGGAAGACGTCCTCGCGGGCGATCGGCTACGACGAGACCGCGGTGATCGAAGCACCGGACCTCGTGCGCTACACGGAGCGCGCGCTGCTCGGGCAGGGCGGCATGGGCAAGGTGATGCTCGCGCACGATGCACGCGTCGGTCGCGACGTGGCGGTCAAGCAGCTGCACGGTGATCGCGAGCTCGCGCCCGAGGAGAAAGCGCGCTTCCTGCGCGAGGCGCGCGTGCAGGGACAGCTCGAGCATCCGTCGATCGTGCCGGTCTACGACATCGATCAGCGCAGCGACGGCACCACGTTCTTCACGATGCGCCGCGTCCTCGGACGCACGCTGCACGCGATCCTCGAGGACCTGCGGGCGTGCGAGCCCGTCGCCGTGGCACGCTACACGCAGCGCGAGCTGCTCACCGCGTTCGCGACGATCTGCCTGACGGTCGACTACGCGCACAGCCGCGGCGTGATCCATCGCGATCTCAAGCCGGCCAACGTGATGCTCGGCGACTTCGGCGAGGTCTACGTGCTCGACTGGGGCCTCGCGCGTGTTCTCGACGAGGATGCGAAGGCGAAGGGCGAGATGTCCGAGCGCCTCTCGATGACGGGCGAGCTCCTCGGCACGCCGCTGTACATGGCGCCCGAGCAGATGGCGGATCCGGCCGTCGGCATCGAGGCGGACGTGTTCTCGCTCGGCGCGATCCTGTTCGAGATCCTCACGCTGCAGCGCCTCCGCGATCCCCGGTCGATCTACGCGCCACCCGATGCGCGGCCGTCGGTGCGCGCGCCGGATCGCGACGTCGCCCCCGAGCTCGAGACGATCTGCGTGCGGGCGACCGACCCGGATCCCAAGGGTCGCTACATCTCGCCGCGCGCGCTGCAGGAGGCGATCGCGCGCTTCCTCGAGGGCGACCGCGATCGCGAGCAACGCACGCTGCTCGCCGCGCAGCACGCCGAGCGCGCGCATGCGGCGCTGGCTCGTGCGCAGTCGGACGCGGAGTACGAGAGCCAGCGCGGCGTCGCGCTGCGCGAGCTCGCACGCGCCGTCGCGCTCGATCCGGGGAACAGCGACTACGTCGACACGCTCGCGACCGCGCTCGCGATGCCACCGCGCACGCTGCCACCCGAGGTGCAGAAGGAGCTGCGGCACGAGACCGATCGCATCGTGAAGAGCGGCGCGATCCACTCGGTGTGGGGAATGCTGTCGTGGTTCGCGTTCCTGCCCGTGCTGTTCGCGATCGGCATCATCGACGGTGGCGGGCTCGCATGGATGGCGGGCGCCGCGCTGCTCGGCCTCGTGTTCAGCATCGTTGCGGCGACCCAGAAGGTGGTCAGTCGCTGGATCCAGATCGCGATCATCGTCGCGACGCTCGCGGCGGCGTGCATCGTGAGCCGGCTGTACGGGCCGCTGATCCTGATGCCCTCGCTGTTGATCAGCTACGCGATCACGGTGCAAGCGCACCCGTGGCGCACGTTCCGCCGGATCGGGCTCGTGGCGGGCATCGTCTCGATGGTCCTGCCCGTGCTGCTGGAGGTCATCGGCGTGCTGCCGTCGTCGTACTCGTTCGTCGGCGGGCGGATGCTCGTCGAGCCGCAGGTCATCGCGCTGCCCGAGACCGGGACCGTGGGGCTGCTCGCGGTCGCGAACGTCGCGATGCTCGTCGTGCCGTGCCTGTTCATCGCGAAGCTGCGCGGCGACCTGTCGATCGCGCAGACGCGCCAGCTCGTGCAGACGTGGCAGTTCCGGCGGCTCGGCGACGAGCTCGTCGCGGCAAAGCGCTAAGGAATGCGGCCTCGCAGCCTAGCGGCGCCCCTTGTAGCCCATCATCCCCTGAATGACGCCCTCGCTGGCCTCGGCGATCTCGCCGGCCTCGCGCAGGCGATCGGCGCAGTCTTCACACACCTTGCGCGCCTTGCCCCCGACCTTGACGGAAACGAGCTTGTCGACTTCGTCTTTGCACTCGCGGCATTCGGCCATGCTGCGATGGTAGCGCGGGCCGGGAGCGGAATCGCGGTGTCATAGGCATCTGCGAACGTCCGCCCGTGCTGCCCGACCTGCTCGATCCATCGCGCTCCGAACCGGTTGTCGAACCCATCGATCCCTTGATCGATCCCTCGATCGATCGCCCGTCGAACCCGCGGTTGGGCCACGGCTCGGGGCCCACGCCGACCGGTCAGCGCGCGGCTGCCCCCGAGGTGTTCGGCAACATCTTCATCGGCATCGCCGGCATGATCGGCGCGGGCAAGTCCACGCTGGCCAAGGCGCTCGGCGAGCACCTCGGCATCGACACGTACTACGAGCCGGTCGCCGACAACGAGTACCTCGCGGACTTCTACCGCGACACCGCCCGCTACTCGTTCGCGATGCAGTGCTACCTGTTGAACCGCCGCTTCCAGCAGCACCAGGAGATCATCTGGCGCCAGCGATCGGCGGTGCAGGACCGCACCATCTACGAGGACTCGATCTTCGCCAAGATGCTCGCGCGCACCGGCCTCATGGACGAGCGCGACTACCGCACCTACGTGCAGCTGTTCCGCAACATGAGCAACTTCATGTGCAAGCCGTCGGTGATCGTGTTCCTCGACGTCTCGCCCGAGTCGTCCGCGGAGCGCATCCGCGCGCGCAGCCGTGACGTGGAGTCCAAGATCGAGCTCGGCTACCTCCAGGCGCTGTACGACGGCTACCAGGAGTTCGTCGAGAACATCTCCAAGGTCATCCCGGTGATCCGCATCGACTACGAGCGCTTCGCCACGGCCGAGGAGATGGCCGAGGTGATCAAGCGCGAGTACCTCGACGCGTCGTTCTTGCGCCGCGTGACCTCGTTCGATCCGGCGCGCTGAGCACCCTCACGTTCGCTCCGGCGCGCTGAGCACCCTCACGTTCGCCCCGGCGCGCTGAGCACCCTCACGTTCGCTCCGGCGCGTCGCGCGTGCGACGATTGCGCTCGTGCGGACCGCCGACGCCGAGACCGACGCCGCCGAGACCGCCGACGCCGAGACCGCCGCGCGACGCCGATGGCCCACGATCCGCGCCGGCCTGATCGCGTTCGCGATCTTCCTCGGCCTCGTCGACGGATGCCCGCTGCCGCCCGACAGGTACGTGACGTGGCAGCGCCCGATCGTCGACGTCGTCCGCCCCGCGCAGCAGAAGGTCCTCGCGCCGTTCAAGTGGGTGACCAAGGGCGTCCGCTTCACGCAGCGCTGGGCGCTGATGCAGGCCGCCGCGCGCGAGCGCTTCCGGTTCACCGTCGAAGGCCGCACCGCGGACGGGACGTGGACCGTGATCTACCGCGCCAACGATCCGGACCGCGCCGCGTTCGCCGACCTCCTCGAGACGCATCACGTGTGGGGCGTGTGGAACCCGACCGACCAGATGATGGGTCAGTACAACGCGTTCGTGAAGTGGTTCACCGCTCACGTGCTCGCCGAGCGCGCGGACCTGACCGCGGTGCGCACGAAGCAGGAGAAGGTGATCATCGAGGACGGCGAGCTCCGCAGCACGAACGAGTTCACCGCGGTGATGACGCGCGAGCGAGGCCCGCGATGACTCACGCCCCCCCTGGTCAAAACCACCACTTTCGAAATGTAATGGGGTCCGACCCCAACTCGCTGTCGATTTGGTCAAATCCACCACTTTTGTCCAACGAGTTGGACACTTGTCCAGCCGGCGGACAAACGTCGTGTCCCAAGAAGCGACGGTCGCGATCCGCGAGGGGGACCGTCCCCTTCGTGCGGCCATTCTGTCCAGCCGGCGGACACGAGGTCGGCGCGTGAGTCGCGCGCGGGATATGTGGTCAGCGTGGGTCGCGTGGTGGGATCGGCGCGAGTCGCCGACGGCATTGGCGACGGTGCGCATCCTCGTCAGTGCGTGCGTGGTAGGCGACATGCTGAACACGATCGCGCTCGGCCTCGTCACGCCGCTGTATTCGAGGGCCGGCTACGCGAACACGTACGACGGGTGGAGCCGGTACCTCGGCGACGATCCGGGCCCCGTGTTGTTCGCGATCGTGCTCGGCGCCGCGATCGCGATGATGCTCGGCGTGGCCACGCGCGTCGCATGCGTCGTGTTCGTGCTCGCGAGCGCGCAGCTCGGCTACCTCGCGCCGGATGCCGATCGCGGCATCGATATGATCGTGCGCATCGTGGTGCTCATCCTCGCGCTGTCGATGAGCCACGCGCGGTGGAGCGTGGATGCGGTGGTCGCGCGAATGCTCGGGCGGCCGATGCCCGCGGAGGTCCCCGCGTGGCCGCGGTACCTCCTGCTGCTGCAGCTCGTGTGGATCTACGTCTCGGGCGGGATGAACAAGAGCGCGGCGGAGTGGGGGCCGCTCGGCGGGTTTCGCGCGCTCGAGAACATCGTCACCGATCCGCACGTCGCGCGATTGCCCGCGGGGTGGATCGCGCCGATCACGCCGCTCGCGCGGGTGGCGACCGCCGCGACGATGGCGTTCGAGCTCGGCGCGCCGCTCTACCTCGTCGCCTACTGGCTGGTCGAGCGCGGGCGGCGATTCGCGCGCGCCGCGATGTGGTGGCGACGCGTGTGGATCGCGCTCGGCGTGAGCTTCCACGCCGGCATCGCGATCACGCTGCGCCTCGGGATGTTCCCGTACGCGATGCTCGCGCTGTACCCGGTGCTGTTCATGCCCACCGAGATCGCGGCGCTGGTCGCGCGCGTTCAGCGACGGAAGGGCGACGTGCCGGCGAACCGCGCTTCTTCGCCCAGCTGATCCGCGATGCGCAGCAGCTGATTGTACTTCGCGATGCGATCGGAGCGCGACGCGGAGCCCGTCTTGATCTGGCCGGCGTTGGTCGCGACGGCGAGGTCGGCGATGAACGAGTCCTCGGACTCGCCCGAGCGGTGCGAGATGACCGCGGTGTAGCGCGCGTGCTGCGCGGTGCGCACCGCGTCGAGCGTCTCGGTCAGCGAGCCGATCTGGTTCACCTTGACGAGGATCGAGTTCGCGATGCCCTCGGTGATGCCCTTCTTGAGGCGCGCGGTCTGCGTGACGAACAGGTCATCGCCGACGAGCTGCGTCTTCGCGCCGAGCTTGTCCGTGAGCAGCTTCCAGCCGGCCCAGTCGTCTTGATCGAGGCCGTCCTCGATCGACACGAGCGGATACTTGGCGACCCACGACGCGTACATGTCGACCATCTCCGCGGACGACTTCTGCTTGCCCTCGTAGTCGTACGTGCCCTTGGTCTTGTCGAAGAACTCCGAGGCGGCGACGTCGAGCGCGAGGAAGATCTGCTCGCCCGCCTTGTAGCCGGCCTTGCCGATCGCCTCGAGGAGCAACGTCAGCGCCTCGTCCGCGTTGTCGAGCGACGGTGCGAAGCCGCCCTCGTCGCCGACGTTGGTCGCCTTGCCGCGCGACGACAGCAGCTTCTTCAGGTGGTGGAACGTCTCCACGCCGGCGCGCAGCGCGTCCTCGAATTGATCGAAGCCGGCCGGGACGATCATGAACTCTTGAATGTCGAGGTTGTTGTCGGCGTGCGCGCCGCCGTTGATGACGTTCATCAGCGGGACGGGCAGGGTGACCGCGCCGACGCCACCGAGGTAGCGATACAGCGGCAGGTCGTGGCCGAGCGCCGCGGCGCGCGCAGTCGCCATCGACACGGCGAGGATCGCGTTCGCGCCGAGGTGCGACTTGGTCGGCGTGCCGTCGAGCGCGAGCAGCGCCGCGTCGACCGCGGACTGGTCGGTCGCGTCCATGCCGATCAGCGTCGGCGCGATGATGTCGCGCACGTGATCGACGGCCTTGAGCACGCCCTTGCCGAGGAAGCGCGCGGCGTCGCCATCGCGGAGCTCGAGGGCCTCGTGCTCGCCGGTCGACGCGCCCGACGGAACGATCGCGCGGCCGAGCGCGCCACTCTCGAGGCCGACCTCCGCTTCGACGGTGGGGTTTCCTCGGGAATCCAGGACCTCGCGAGCGTGCAGCCAAACGATCTCGGTCATGCGCGGACACTAACCGAACGGGGCGGCTCGATCACGCGCGCCGAGTGAGTTACACACCCGGGCATGCGATGCCTCCTCATCGCGCTCGCGTTCGCGGCGCTCGCGGGCTGCCCCCGGTCGGCCGCCCCGGTGGCGCCGAGCGAGCTCACGCCGCCCGAGGTCGTGACGGCGGCGAAGGCGACCATCGAGAAGTGGCGTCAGGCGTACGAGCTACGGAGTGCGGATACGCTCGGTGCGCTCTACGCACACGACGTCGACCTCGTGGTCGTGCTCGAGGGGCAGACGTTCCTCGGCTGGGACGCCGTCGGCGCGATGTTGAAGGAGCGACTGAAGATGGCCGACGAGATCTACATCCGCCTCAAGGACCAGAGCGTGATCGCGCTCGGCACCGGCGCCGCGTTCGCGTACGCGACGATGACGCGCGAGACCAAGGCGGCCGGCGGCTCGACGACCGTCACCGAGAACGGCATCGTCACGTTCACGCTGCGCGCGCAGGGCGATGACTGGGTCATCGGCAGCGAGCACTACTCGTACAAGCGAACGCAATGACGGCACCGCGCACCATCGGCGTCGCACTGCTCGGCCTCGGCAACGTCGGCGGCGGCGTCGTCAAGATCCTCGGGGACAACGCGGCCGCGATCGAGGCCCGCCTCGGCGCGAGGCTCGAGGTCCGGGCGATCGCCGTCCGCGATCCGGACAAAGCGAACCGCGTCGTCGACGTGGATCGCTCCCTGCTGACCACGGACGTCGAGCAGGTGATCTCGCGCGACGACGTCGACATCGTGTGCGAGCTGATCGGCGGCACGACGCAGGCGCGCGATGCCGTGCTCGCCGCGATCGCGAAGAAGAAGCACGTCGTCACCGCGAACAAGGCGCTGCTCGCCGAGCACTGGTCCGAGGTGTTCGCGGCGGCGGAGGCCGCGAACGTCGACGTCTACTACGAGGCGGCCGTGTGCGGCGGCGTGCCGATCATCCGCGTGTTGCGCGAAGGCCTCGCCTCGGATCGCGTCGAGAGGATCCACGGCATCGTCAACGGCACGTCGAACTACATCCTGTCGACGATGACCGAGACCCGCCGCCCGTTCGCCGACATCCTGCTCGACGCGCAGGCGCTCGGATACGCCGAAGCGGATCCCACGCTCGACGTCGGCGGCGGGGATGCCGCGCACAAGCTCGCGATCCTCGTCAACCTCTGCTTCGGCACGCACGTCGACGTCGCGGCGATTCCCACCGAGGGCATCGATGTCGTCGAGCCGATCGATCTCGCGTACGCCGAGAAGTTCGGCTACGTGATCAAGCCGCTGGTGATCGCGCGCGATCACGGCAAGGGCGGGGACGGACCGATCGAGGCGCGCGTTCACCCCGCGCTGATCCCGCAGAACTGGCTCCTCGCCGACGTGAGCGGCGCGAAGAACGCGGTCTACGTGCACTCGTACGCGCTCGGCCCGTCGATGTACTACGGCGCCGGCGCGGGCATGCTGCCGACGGCGATGTCCGTGGTGTCCGATGTCATCGAGATCGCGCGCAACATGTTCGCGCGCGCGGCCGGCTTCTTGGCGCGTCCGCTGCCGACCGCACAGCGCGCGCTCGTGCCTCTCGCGGACCTGCGCAGCGCGTACTACCTGCGATTCGGCGTGCAGGATCAGCCGGGCGTGCTCGGCCAGTTGATGACGATCCTCGGCGCGCATCGCATCTCGATCGCGCAGGTCGTCCAGGACGCGGGTGCCACCGCCGACGATCAGCCGGTGTCCGTCGTGGTGCTCACGCACGAGGCGCGCGAGGGCGATGTCCGCGCCGCCCTCGCCGAGATCGATCGTCTCTCGATCGTGCGCTCACCGACGCGCGTGATCCGGATCGCGAGCTGACATGCTGCATGACATCCGCGTGATCTTCGGCGACACCGACCAGATGGGCGTCGTCTATTACGGCAACTACATGCGCTACTTCGAGAGCGCACGCGCCGCGTACTGGCGCGCGCTCGGCCGCAGCTATCAGGACCTCGTCGACTGGGACGTCGCGATGCCGGTCGTCGAAGCGCACTGCAACTACAAGACACCCGCCAAGTACGAAGACGTGCTCACCGTCGAGATCGAGGTGATCGAGGTCCGCGGCGCGTCGCTCCGCTTCGGCTATCGCATCACCAAGCCGCAAGGCGTGACGACAGCGCTCGTGGCAGAAGGGCACACCCGCCACGCGATCGTCGCGTCCACCGGTCGCCCGAAGGCGCTCCCCGAGCAGCTGCGCTCCGCCATCTTGTACGTCGGTCCCGTCGGAGGCGGGCCGCGTACGAAGGCCCTCTGAGCAAGCTCGGCGTTTGGCGACCGCGTGTTAAGAACGGGGCATGCAAGACCGCAACCTCGCGCTCGAAGTCGTTCGCATCACCGAGGCCGCCGCACTGGCCTCGGCTCGCCTCATGGGACGCGGCGATCGCAAGCACGCGGATCACGTCGCGGTGGAAGCGATGCGCCGCGCGTTCGACGCGATGGACATCCGCGGCACCGTCGTGATCGGCGAGGGCGAGCGCGACGAGGCGCCGATGCTCTACATCGGCGAGACGGTCGGCGCGGGCTGGGCGCGCAACGACTCGAGCTCGCTCAAGGTCGACATCGCGGTCGATCCGCTCGAGGGCACGAACCTGTGCGCGACGGGCGCGCCCGACGCGATCAGCGTGATCGCGATCGCCGACGACGGACAGTTCCTGAACGCGCCCGACACCTACATGCAGAAGATCGCGGTCGGCCCCGAGGCGCGCGGCCAGATCGATCTGCGCGAGTCGCCGACGTGGAACCTCGAGCGCATCGCGAAGGCCAAGGGCAAGGCGGTGAGCGATTGCACCGCCGTGATCCTCGATCGCGATCGCCACACCGACCTGATCGCCGAGGTTCGCCAGGCCGGCGCACGCATCCGCCTGATCGGCGACGGCGACGTCAGCGGCGCGGTGATGACGGCGAACCCCGACTCCGGCATCGACGTTCTGTTCGGCACCGGCGGCGCGCCCGAGGGCGTGATCGCGGCGGCGGCGCTCAAGTGCGTCGGCGGCGAGCTCCAGGGGCGCCTGCGCTTCCGCAACGACGAGGAGCGTGCCCGCGCCAAGCGCATGGGCGTGAAGGCCGAGGACACGATCTACTCGACCGAGGATCTCGCGAAGGGCGACGTGATGTTCGCCGCGACCGGCGTCACCAAGGGCTACCTCCTCGACGGCGTCCGCTTCTTCGGCGACAGCGCGAAGACCGAGTCGATCGTGATGCGCTCCAAGTCCGGAACGGTCCGCGTCATCAACGCGACGCACCACTTCAACACGAAGCCCAAGTACTCCTGGGCCACCGGCCTCGAGCCGTGAACGTTCGTGTCCGGGCCTCAGATTTCTGACAGGAGACTCGCGCATCTCGCGAGAATGCCGCGCGCGACCATGGCACGAGTGTTGGACGATGCGGCTCCCATGATCCGACTCGCGTTCGTCGTCGCTCTGGTCGCCGGATGCAACGAGCACGGACGCGGCGGCATGCTGTTCGACGGCGGAGTGAGCGGGCGCTCGTGCGGCGGCTTCTCCGGCGCGCAGTGCGCGGCGAACGAGTTCTGCGACTTCGCTCGCAACACGTGCGGCGCGACCGACGAGCAAGGGACGTGTCGGCCGCGGCCGGACGGCTGTGGCGACGTGTTCGCGCCCGTGTGCGGCTGCGATGGCGTGGTGCACTCGAACCAGTGCGACGCGAGCGCGGCGGGCGTGGATGTCGATGCGAGCGGGTCGTGCCCGACGACACCGGGCCAGTTCGCGTGTGGGTTCCGGACCTGCGATGTCGCGAACCAGTACTGCGAGCGCGGTGTCTCGGACATCGGCGGCGAGCCCGACAGCTTCGTCTGCAAGCCGCTGCCGACCTCGTGCGGCGCGACCCCGACATGCAGCTGCGTGACGCAGGAGCCGTGCGGCTCGTTCTGCGATCCCACGCCGTCGGGCGGGCTGCGGCTCACGTGCCCGGGTGGGTGACGCGCGTCCGCGTCACGGGAACGTGAAGTTCACCTTCGTCGTCTTCTTCGCGGTGATCTTGATCTTCTTCGTGACGGTGCCCTTGTCGGGGTTCTTGAACGTCAGCGTGTAGGTTCCGACGGGCAGCGCGCGCTCCGCGAACGGCGTCTCGCCGAGCAGCTTGCCGTTCATGTACACCGCGCTGTACGGCACGGTGCGCGCGGTGAGCTTGCCGGTCTGCGGCGGCTGCTTGCCCGGCTTCTTGCGCGTGAACACGATCTCCTGCACGACGTCGAGGCCGCGCTCCATCACGACCTCGCGCTTCTCGGGGAGGTAGCCGGGGAACTCGGCCGTGACCTCGTAGCGACCGGGCTCGAGCGCGAACCGCGCGGGATCGATCCGCACCTCGTCGATCGACGACACGGTGACGACGCCGCCCGTCGGTTGCGTGTGCACCTCGAGCACGCTCGTCGGCGGCGCGCCCGCGTCGGGGCGGATCGTCGGCTCGCGCGCGTCCGTGCCCGCATCGTCGACCCGGCCGTCGAGCTCGATGTCGATGTGCGCCGGATCGAGCACGGGCGCGACATCGTCGGTGACGGGCGCGATCGCGGCATCGACCGCGATGATCGCGGCGTCGGGCGCGAGCGCGACCTGCGCGGCGTCCGCTCGGACCGCGACGCTCGCGTCGACGCTCGCGGGCGCGCTTGTTCCGCACGACTTCGCCGCGAGCGCGATGATGAACGACACGACCGCGATGCCGGCGAGCCCTGCGATCACGCGCACGTTGCGCGGATGCATCCGTGCCGGCGCGCGCGGCGCGAGCTCGGTCAGTGGCGCGGGAATCGGCGTCGCGCCGCGATGCGTGACCTCGGTCAGCGCCGCGAAGCCGCCGCCGCGTGGATCGCGCGACGTATCGATGCTCTCGCCGGTCGGCGCGCGCATCGTGTTCCGCGTCGCCGCGTCGGCCTCGCGATCCGTCGTGGTCTGCTGCGGCATCGGCGTCGACATCGCCGTCATCTCGCTCGACGGGCTGCCGCTCATCGGACCGCGTGGGGCCGTCATCTCCGCCGAGGGGCTCGCCGGCGGCGCGCTCGGATCGACCAGCGGCTTCAGGATCGTCGCCTCGCCCGACGGACCCGGCGCGGGGATGCCTTCACCCGTGCGGGGGACCCCCGTCGGCGTGCGCTGTCGGTTCGGCTCGGGCAACGGTCGCCGCGCCTCGACGCGCGGTAGCGGTGCGCCACTCGCGTTGCGGGCGCGCGCGTCCCCACGAAGTCGAGGATCCGGCTGGCCCGCTCGCTCGCGCGCCTCGGGCACCTGGCTCGCGGCTCGCGCGCGCGGCTCGGGCGCCTGGCTCGTCGAGCGCGCTCGCGGCTCGGGCAGGCTCGCCGGCGTGCGGCGCACGGGCTCGCGCGTCTGCATCCGCGGGCGGCTGCGGCGCTCGTCGACGATCATGCTCTCGGCGTTGCGCTCCTCGGTCCGATCCGCGAGGAGCGTCGCCTTGTCGTCGTGCTCGGTCATCGCGATCGTGTCGGCGCCCTCGAGGATGTCGGCGCCCGCCATGCGCGATGCCGCGATCAACACCGGCGCGGGTGTGTCCGGCGCCGCGGACGTCCCCTCGGCGACCGCGGTCCCCGAGTCGCGCGGCGTCTCCGTCCCGCCTTGCAACGTCCCCGGCGACGCGCGCGTACTGATCGACACGCCGGGCATTGCGGCGTGCTGCCCCGTGTTGCCGTGCTCGCGCGGGAAGCGCGTGCGGATCCAGCCCGCGAGCTGCATCGACGTCGCGAGCTCGGGCGAGGACTTGATGAACGCCTCGAGCGCCTGCGCGAAGTCCATCGCGGTCGCGCGGTTCTCGCGGCGCGTCGCCATCGCCCAGCCGAGCGCCTTCGCCAGCGCGGGCGGCGTCTTCGGCGCGGCGTTGAGGATCGACGGCAGCTTGCCGTCGCGGATCGCGCGCATCGCCTCGACCGCGTCGCCGCGCCCGACGATGGTCTTGCCCGCGAGCAGCTCCCACATGACGATCGCGAGCGAGAACACGTCGCTGCGTCCGTCGAGCGGCGCGGCGATCGTCTGCTCCGGCGACATATAGGCGTACTTGCCCTTCACCTGGCCCGGGTTCGTGAGCTGCTCGCCGAGCGCCGCGGCCTTCGCGATGCCGAAGTCGCACAGCTTGACGATGCCGTCGTACGACACCATCAAGTTTGCCGGCGACACGTCGCGATGCACGAGGCCGAGCGGCTTGCCATCGCTGCCGCGCAGCTCGTGCGCGTAGTGCAGCGCGGCCGCCGCGTCGGCGCCGAGTCGTGCGACCAGCACCGGCGGCAGCTTCTCGGTCTCCGCGCAGAACTTGAACAGCTGCCCCGCGTGGACGCCCTCGACGTACTCCATCGCGATGAAGTAGTCGCCGTCGTGCTTTCCGAAGTCGTAGATGTGCACGACGTTCGGGTGCGTGAGCTGCGCGGCGAGCTTGGCCTCGCCGAGGAACATCTTCACGAAGTCCGGCGCGTCGGCGAGGTGCGGCAAGATCCGCTTGACCGCGACGCGGCGGTCGAATCCCTCGAGCCCTTTTTGCTGCGCGAGAAACACCTCGGCCATCCCGCCGCGCGCGATGCGCCGCAGCAACGTGTACTGGCCAAAGCGGATCCCGCCGACTGCGGACGAGGTCACCGCGTCATCTTATCCGCAAAGCGGTGCACACAGATGGTTGCACTCCACGTGCATGGATGTTCGTCGGACTTGTCGAGAAACCTCGATCGGGTTTCCTCGGATGTCATACGATGCGCCGCATGACACGGGTGCTCCTCGCGGCGACGCTTCTGTCCGCGTGCATCGGCTCGTCCGAGCCCACCGAACCGACGATCACCGTCGGTGGAACGTCCCCTCTCGTCGACATGTTCGCGCGCGTCGGCGCGGAAGCGAACCTCCCGCCCGAGGTGCTCGCCGCGATGTCCTACGTGCAGACGCGCTTCGCGTTCGCGAACGGCGACGAGCACGGCATGACCACGCGCGGCCTGCTCGGCCTCTCCGAGGACGATCTCCGCGCCGGTGCGCGCCTCGCCGGCGTCACCGACGAGGCCGCGCTCTCCGATCCCGAGGCATCGCTGCGCGCGTCCGCCGCGCTCGTTCGCTCGCACCTCGGCGGCGCCGTCTCGCTCGACGAGATCCTCGCGGCGCTCGAACCGCGCATGCGCGCCGAGATCACCGGCGTGCTCGCGCGTGGCGTCGACAGCCTCGACGACGCGGGCGCATCGATCACGATCGCCGCCCGCCCTCGCTTGCGCGACAGGTTCGGCACGATCCGCCAGGGCCTCGGCAGCGCCGACTACGCGCCCGCGCTCTGGGCTCCCGCGTACAGCGGCAACTACGCCGCCGGCAACCGAGGTCTCACGGACATCAAGCAGATCGTCATCCACGACGTCGAGGGCAGCTACGGCTCGTGCATCAACTGGTTCAAGGATCCCGCCGCGAACGTCAGCGCGCACTACGTCGTGCGCTCGAGCGACGGCGAGATCACGCAGATGGTCCTCGAGAAGAACGTCGCGTGGCACGACGCCTGTAACAACACCAACACGGTCGGCATCGAGCACGAAGGCTTCGCCGCCGCGCCCGAGCGCTGGTTCACCGAGGCGATGTACGTCGAGAGCGCGAAGCTCGTCGCGTACCTCGCCGACAAGTACGGCATCGCGAAGGCACGCGCGAACATCCTCGGTCACGGCGAGGCCGACGATTGCTCGTCGCACACCGATCCGGGCCCCGGGTGGAACTGGGACCACTACATGGATCTCGTCACGACCGGCGGCGCGCCGCACTTCGACGCGCAGGACGTGACGATCGACGCGCCCGAGTCGCTGACCTCCGGGGAGACTGGCACCGTCACGATCCACGTGACCAACAAGGGAAACGCGGCGTGGGACCTCGATCTCACGCGCCTCGGGACCGCGGCGCCGCAGGATCGCGAGAGCGCGTTCTTCGTCGACGGTGACTGGGTCGATCCCACGCGCGCGACCGGCATCGACGCGCACGTCGAGCCCGGCGAGACCGGCACGTTCACGTTCGAGGTGCTCGCGCCGAGCGTGCGCGAAGCGACGCTGTTCGACGAGGGCTTCCAGCTCGTGCAGGACGGAACGACGTGGTTCGGTCCCGAGATCCACGTGATGTTGAACGTGGTCCCCGCGGCCGACGACACGGGCTGCAATGCGGGCGGCTCCTCGAGCTTGCTGCTCGGCTTCGCGTTCGCGCCGTTCGTGCTGCGCCGCCGTCGCCGCTGAGCTCGGTCGCGACCGTCGGCATCGGAGCACGTCCATCTGGCTCGACGGCCGGAGCGTGTGCGATGGTGCGGGCGTGATCGCTCGCGTCTGCCTCGGACTCTGCGCGCTGGGCGCGTGCTCCGACGCGGTGACGCTCGAGATCGCGAGCGATCGCCCGGTGCCGTCCGCGATCGACGCGCTGTGCGTCGGGATCGCCGACACCGACACGAGCGGCGGCCACTTCGGCTCGCCCTATCGCCTCGAGGGCGACCTCGGCTCGCTGCCGCAGACGCTGCGCGTCGAGCCGGGAAGCGCGGGCGGCGCGTGGGCGTGGGTGCGCGGCGATCGCGGTGGCGTTCCCGTCGCGCGCGCGGCGGCCCGCGTCGACTTCTCCGACGACGTCAGGCTCTCGCTCGATCGCTGCGTGCGCGGTGGCGGCGGCACGCCCGCGGTGATCGGCGACGCGGTCGGCCCCGCCGGCGCGAAGCTCGCCGCATCGCAAGGGCAGGGCGGCACGCTCCTCGTCGCGAGCGGACAGGTCCTCGACGCGCGCAGCGGCTCGCTCGTCGCGATCGACGCGCCCGCCGTCACCGGCACGGTGCTCGACGTGATCGCGGCGGACCTCGATCGCGACTGCGATGACGACGTCGTCCTCGTCCTCGACGGTGCGCCGCCGATCCTGTGGCGACGCGACGGCGCGACGTTCACCGAGCTCGGCCCGCTCGGCGGCGCCGCCGCCACCGCCGTCGACGCCGCCGACGTCGATCGCGATGGCGACCTCGATCTCGTCGCGGGCGGCGGCGCCGCGCTCGCGCTGTGGCTCGACGACGGCGCCGGCGGCTTCACGCAATCGGACACGCAGCTCTCGTCGGGCGGCCGCGCGACCGACATCCGCGCGCTCGCGCTCGGCGACCTCGACGGTGACGGCAACAGCGACCTCGTCGTCGGCCAGCGATCGCAGCCGCTCGTCGCGTGGCTCGGCGATCCCGACGGCACGGGCACGTTCCGCCCCGCCGACGCGGTCGTGCCGCCCGTGCCGCTCGATGTCGCGAGCCTCGTGCTCGTCGACGCCGACGCCGACTTCGATCCCGACCTCGCCGTCGCGCTGCGCTCGGGCCCGCCGCGCCTGTACATCGATCGCGACGGGCGCCTCGAGGATCAGAGCTTCGTTCGCCTCCCGCAGCCGACGCCCGACGCGGTCGCGATCGCGATCGGCGGCTGGGACGAGGGCTGCGAGCCCGACGCGATCCTGGCGAGCGCGACGAGCACGTTCCTCCGCGGCACGCCGACCGGCGAGCTCGTCACCGACGCCGACGCACCGCCCGCCACCGACGCGATCTACGCCGACATCGACGACGACGGCGACCTCGACGCGCTACTCGCCACCCCCGAAGGAGTCGTATGGCTCGCGCGTTGATCCTGCTCTTCCTCCTGCTCGGCGTCGCGCACGCCGACGAGCCCGTCGGTCCGCAGGCGATCGAGACGTACCTCGCGCGCGGACAGAAGCTCTACGACGACGCCGAGTACGCCGCCGCGATCCAGACGCTCACGCCGGTCACGCGCGACGCACGCGCCACGCGCGCACAGCGCCTGCGAGCCCTCGAGCTCATCGCGCTCTCGCAGTTCATCCGCAACGACCAGGGCGCCGCGCGCGCGACGTTCGAGCGCATCCTCGACATCGACCCCGGCTACCAGCTCCGCGACACGAGCGGCTCGCCCAAGATCCGCACGTTCTTCGAGGACCTCAAGCGACAGATCATCCCGGGCTACGCCGACGCCGGCGCCGACCTCGAGCACGCCGCACCGACCGCCGGCACCGCGGGCCGAACGCTCGAGATCGAGACGCGCGCGACACGCGGCGGTGAACGCGTGTTCGAGATCATCGTCGCCACGCGCCGCCGCGGCGTCCTCGCGTACAAGCTCACGCCCGCGCTTCCGCGCGGTGACGCGCGCTGGCGTGCGCGCATCACACCCGAGCCTGCGCAAAAGCCGTACGTGCTCGAGTACTACGTCGAAGCGCGCGACGCGGGCGGCGCCGCCATCGCCCGCATCGCGGCACCGCACGCGCCGCTCGAGATCGCGCTCGCCGCCGGCGGCATCGACACCTCGAAGCGCGCCTGGTACTCGCGCTGGTACGTCGTCGCCGGCGTCGCAGTCGTCGCCGCCGGCATCACCGGCCTCGTCGTCGCGACGAGCGGCGGTCCCGACGACGGCTCGCTACCTCCGGGATCGGTCACCGTCTCTCCGTGATCCTCGTCGAAAAACGTGCGCCATTCGCGCAATCGTCGTCGATCTAGGCGAAATCTCGTCTCGCGCCTGGAGCCTGGACGTTTCAGTGCGACCAACTAGCACCACAATTCGCGACCGCGCGTCTCACCGCCCCATAGCGACTGTTAGGTGCCGCATCGATGGTCCGTGACATTCATCATCGTCCCGTTTTCTCGACGAGGATTTAGTGTTTCTACGCTCGATGCTGCACCCGAGATCAACGCGCGAAATGGGCTTGACCCCCGGGAGCACAATCAGTAGGGTCCCGCAGCGTTTTAGGCAACAGCCGTGAGTTTAGGGACATTCCCAGCGGCGAGAACTTCCAAGGGAAGCGAAGGAGTCCGAGAGATGAAGAAGCTAGCTTTGGGAGCCCTGTTCGCTGGGCTCACGGCATGTGGTGGCGGGGGCGGAAACTCCAACGTCAGCATCATTGATGCACCCGTGGGTGATGGCGGCGGCATGATCTGCAACCCGCTCACGCAGACGGGTTGCCAGACCGGCGAGAAGTGCACCTGGATCAACGACCAGGACAACCCGCCGATCGGTCACGTCGGTTGCGCGCCGGAAGGCGGCGTCGGTGGCACCCCGCTCGCGCTCGGCGCGGCCTGCACGGATCCCGTTGCCGGCCCGATGGGCTACGACGACTGCACGAAGGGCACCGTCTGCCTCTCGGGCGAGTGCAAGCAGATCTGTGACGTCAACGGCGGTGCGCCGACGTGCGACGAGAACCATGCGTGCTCGCGCTACGCGGACTTCTTCGAGTCGGGCGGCACGGCGGTCGCCGGCGTGTGCGATCCGGGCTGCGATCCGCTGACGCAGGACCTCAAGATCGGCGCGAACAAGGCCGCGTGCGGTTCTCCGTCGCCGGCGATGCCGAACAAGGGTTGCTACGGCTTCTCCGAGTACAGCTGCGCGCCGACGGGCATGACGAGCTGGCCGCTGACCGATCGCATGATGCCGCAGACGAACGCGGCGGGTAACCCGTACCTCAACGGCTGCGCGCCTGGCTTCATCCCGCTGTTCTACGAAATGACGGGCTCGACGAAGACGCTGTGCACGGGCTTCTGCGCGGCGCTCGAGATCGACAACACGCCGGCTCACATGGGCAACGTGAAGGGCGATCCTGCGGCGCTCGGCAAGCTACCGACGAGCGCGGCCGCGGTCGCGGGCGACGCGACGTGCGACGTGATCAAGAAGGGCTCGCGGCCGTCGTCGCAGTGCCACTTCCTGTGGCCGTACCTGGTCGATGACTCGACGGGCGAGCTGCCGATGGCGTTCGACATGAGCACGCAGCGCGACAAGCTGGGCGTGTGCTTCGCGATCGAGTTCTTCATGTACGACTCGGACAACGACATGACGCCGGACATGCCGTACCCGAACTGCGCGACGCTCCCGCCGCGCTCGATGGCGACGACGGGTGACAGCGACGACGCGGCTGACTGGGGCTGCCAGCTGCTGGCGAACTCGATGTTCACGTCGACGAACAAGCCGGGCTTGAACCCGGCGCTCAAGAACGTTCGCATGCCGAAGCAGCTCGAGATGGAGCTGATTCGCCACACGATCGACTGATCGCTACGAGCTCTCACTAGAAGTACGGAGCCGGCCCCAGGGTCGGCTCTTCTCATTTCAGCGCGTTGCCTGGCACGAACTCACTGCCTGAGACCCGAAGGAGTTATCACCCGATGAGAAAGATCGCATTGCTCGCCCTGATCGTTGCCGGTTGCGGCGATGACGGATCACAACCCATCATCACCGATGGACCGACCGGTGACACCGGAGGCATGATCTGCAACCCGCTCACGCAGACAGGCTGCCAGACCGGTGAGAAGTGCACCTGGATCAACGACCAGGACAACCCGCCGATCGGTCACGTCGGTT
>CAZUAR010000033.1:80288-131216 GCA_964617845.1 uncultured Kofleriaceae bacterium
GAGAAGTGCACCTGGATCAACGACCAGGACAACCCGCCGATCGGTCACGTCGGTTGCGCGCCGGAAGGCGGCGTCGGTGGCACCCCGCTCGCGCTCGGCGCGGCCTGCACGGATCCCGTTGCCGGCCCGATGGGCTACGACGACTGCACGAAGGGCACCGTCTGCCTCTCGGGCGAGTGCAAGCAGATCTGTGACGTCAACGGCGGTGCGCCGACGTGCGACGAGAACCATGCGTGCTCGCGCTACGCGGACTTCTTCGAGTCGGGCGGCACGGCGGTCGCCGGCGTGTGCGATCCGGGCTGCGATCCGCTGACGCAGGACCTCAAGATCGGCGCGAACAAGGCCGCGTGCGGTTCTCCGTCGCCGGCGATGCCGAACAAGGGTTGCTACGGCTTCTCCGAGTACAGCTGCGCGCCGACGGGCATGACGAGCTGGCCGCTGACCGATCGCATGATGCCGCAGACGAACGCGGCGGGTAACCCGTACCTCAACGGCTGCGCGCCTGGCTTCATCCCGCTGTTCTACGAAATGACGGGCTCGACGAAGACGCTGTGCACGGGCTTCTGCGCGGCGCTCGAGATCGACAACACGCCGGCTCACATGGGCAACGTGAAGGGCGATCCTGCGGCGCTCGGCAAGCTACCGACGAGCGCGGCCGCGGTCGCGGGCGACGCGACGTGCGACGTGATCAAGAAGGGCTCGCGGCCGTCGTCGCAGTGCCACTTCCTGTGGCCGTACCTGGTCGATGACTCGACGGGCGAGCTGCCGATGGCGTTCGACATGAGCACGCAGCGCGACAAGCTGGGCGTGTGCTTCGCGATCGAGTTCTTCATGTACGACTCGGACAACGACATGACGCCGGACATGCCGTACCCGAACTGCGCGACGCTCCCGCCGCGCTCGATGGCGACGACGGGTGACAGCGACGACGCGGCTGACTGGGGCTGCCAGCTGCTGGCGAACTCGATGTTCACGTCGACGAACAAGCCGGGCCTGAACCCGGCGCTCAAGAATATCCGCATGCCGAAGCAGTCCGAGATGGAGCTGATCCGTCACTCCCTTGACTGACCAGGCGGTCGCTGCACCTGATCTCTGGGCGCCAACAGGACGAGTCTTGTTTCTCGGATAGAGTTCGAGGACGATCTGAACATGCAGTGGACGTGCTTGGTTGTGATCGTTGCGGTTGTCGGGTGTGGGAGTACTCCGAACCCGCTGTCATGTCTCGACGGGTCTTGCACCGATCCTCAGTATCCATACTGCGACGTCGAAGGGTTCTTCGAAGAACCGGGTACGTGCATCGCAGTGACGTGCACCGCGGGTGAGTTCAAGGGTTGTCGAGACGATCGCGCGATCACCTGCAATGCGACCGGGAACAACTTCGACCTCGTCGATTGCCCGAATGGTTGTGACGAAAACGGGTGCATTCCACCGTCGCAGATCGATTGCACCACCAACGCACAATGCTCGAACCCGGCTCCGATCTGTGGTGGGGACATGACGTGTCGCGGGTGTGCAGGCAACGATGAATGCTCGAGCACCGTTTGCGAGACCGACACCGGAGCGTGCACGGCCGAATCCGCGATCGTCTATGCGTCGCCGACGGGCTCGACGACGTCGGACTGCACGCTGACGGAGCCGTGCACGCTTGCTCGGGCGTCACAGCAGGCCGCGATCGCCATCGGGAAGACGCTCCGGCTGCTCCCTGGCAATTACACCGACAATTTCGCCATCGCCGGCAACGTGATCGTCAAGGTGGTTGCGACCGGCGCAACGCTCGCTGGCACCGCGACAATGACGGTCACTGGAGGTGCAACAGTAGACCTTCGAGACCTCGCGATCACGACCGCTGGAACGTCGACGTTGACGTGTGGGGATGTGTCCGTGGCCGTCGCGAAGTCGACGTTGCGGCTCAGTGGTGTCGAAGCCGGGCTGCGTATCCATCGCTGCTCCGTGACGATGGTCGGTGGCACGCTTCGTGGCCTGTCGACCACCGACGATGCGTCGCTCGATGCAGATCGTGTATCGGTTCGATATGGATTTGCGGGGACGAACGGGTCGCGGTTGTCCCTGCGATTCACGAACAGCGTCTTCCACGACAACATGGTCAGTCTCGGAAACTTCGATTCCGCTGCTCCTGGCAGCAAGCTCTCCGTCGCCTTCAGCACGTTCGTGTTCACGACCGCGAGCAACTACTTCATCTGCAATACGAACGCCTCGAACTACATCAGGACGGAGACGTTCGAGAACAACATCTTCCTGGCGCTGCCATCGACGAGCTCGAATACGAGTGTGTTGCCTCGGACGTGCGTGTTCTCGAACAACATCATGTTTCCGCAGAACGCTCCGATCGGCGGAAATCCCGTCGTCGATCCAAAGCTGGTCGACGTGGCGGCGGAAGACTATCGCTTGAAGGCGGATAGTCCTGCGCTGAACGCGGGACTTCCATCGGCGAGTCTCACGACGAACCACGACTTCGACGGCGTCGCGCGCCCACAGGGAGCCGCACACGACATCGGCGCGTTCGAGCGAGCTCCGTGATCGTGTCAACGTAGCAAATTGCTGCACGTCCGAAGCACGCTGGACACGCCGTCGCCAGTCGAGCACGATGACCGCGATGCGAGCTCTCGTACTCTTCATGTTGGTGATGTCGGCGTGTGGTTCGGTCGATGCGGATCCCGAGGTTTGTCAGGATGGCGTCTGCGTCGACTCGAGGTTTCCGTTCTGCGACGCTGATGGGCAGATCGGCGGCACTCCGGGTGCGTGTATCGCTGTGAGCTGCACTCCAGGTGACGTGGCGATGTGTCGGGATGACGCAGCGGTCACCTGCAATGCTGCTGGTGATGACTACGAGATCGTCGCCTGCCCGAACGGCTGCGACTCGCAGGGCTGCATCCCACCGCCGGACGAGGTCGACTGCACGACGAATGCACAGTGCACGAACCCGACTCCGGTCTGCTCGACGGAGATGACCTGCCGTGCATGTGCGGCCGACGGAGAGTGTTCCAGCACGGTGTGCGACTCGGGCACGGGCTCGTGTGTTCTGGAGACCGCCATCGTCTACGCAGCCGTGCCGGGCTCGGGGACGAGTAGCTGCAGCCTGAGTGACCCCTGCACACTCGACCGCGCGATCCAGCAGGCGACGGCGGGCGCGGGAGGAAAGGTACTGAGGCTCCTTCCCGGCACCGTATTCACGACGGATCTCGCCGTCCGTGGAAACACGATCCTTCCGATCGTCGCCGCGGGGGCCTCCACCAGCGCAAAGTTGATCGTTCAGAACGGTGCCTCGGTGGACGTTCGAGGGCTGACGCTGACCTCGACCGCCAGCGGAAACGTCACTTGCGGCGACACGACGGTTGGAGCTCCCATGAGCTCGCTGAAGCTACTGGATGTCAGTGGGGCGATGCTGTCGGTCGCGAAATGCAACCTTCAGGTGCGAGGCGGAAGCGCCGGTGCGCTCTCCACGACGAACGACGCGGCGATCGATGCGGATCGGGTTCGGTTTACGTTCCCGTTCTCGACGATCTCTGGCGAGCGCGTTCAGGTCTCGGTGAAGAACAGCGTCCTTGCCGGTTCCATCAGCCTCCAGACCTCGGATCCCAGCGCGCCCGGCAGCAAGCTCACCGTGGCATTCAACACGTTCGTGTTTCCGCCGGGGAACTCACAGACGTGTGATGTCGCGGGGGCGAGCTTCGTGCGTACCGAGCTGTTCGAGAACAACATCTTCTACTCCGCGACCGAGAGCACGGTCGTGTTCCCGCGCCGCTGCGTGTTCACGAACAACATCCTGTTTCCACAGGCAACACCGATCACCAACAACAGCGTCGTCGACCCCAAGCTCGTCGACGCGAGTGCCGGTGACTATCACTTGCAGCTCTCGAGTCCCGCGATCAACGCAGCGATCCCATCGTCGGGGCTGGGGACGGATCACGACTTCGACGGTGTGATGCGCCCGCAGGGTGCCGCGCACGACATCGGCGCGTTCGAGCGACTTCCGTAGCGCGGATCGCATCCGCTACGTCGAGGGCGCTGGGGACAACAGTCTGTCCGGCGCTCGGACCGTACTCCGGACACTCCGGACAAACACGATCGCGATTTCGCGCGATTGGGCCGGCACATTTTTCGGAGAAGGACGCAACCGCCATCGCGAGGCGCTGATAGCCGCCGCTCACCGCAATAGCAGGAGTCCTTGTCCATGTCCTTCGATCAGAACCGAACCCAAGCACTCACCGATCACCGCCGCCGTGGAGTCGTCGTGTCTCTTCGCTCCATGAACGGCACCGAGTATCCCCTCGACCTCTCGCTGCGAAAGTGGGTCGTCGGCTCCAGCGAGAGCTGCGACATCGTCGTCGAGGATCCCTTCGTCTCGAGCGCGCATTGCACGCTCGAGCGAAAGGCGAGCGGCGCGTTGCTCGTCCGCGATCGCCAGTCGCGGAACGGGACGTACGTGGACTCGAACTCGATCGAGGCCGGCGAGCTCAGGGCGGGCGCGCACCTCGTGATCGGAAAGACGACGCTGGTCGCGGAGGCCGCGGCGGGGAAGGAGCCCGCGTCGGCGCTGGAGATGATGCGCGGGCGCGATCCCGTGCTGCTCACGGCGATCGATCAGGCGCTCAAGGCGGCGGACAGGGATTGCAACGTGCTGGTCGTGGGCGAGACCGGCACCGGCAAGGACTTGCTCGCGCGCATCATTCACGAGTCATCGCGGCGCGCGGCGGCGAACTTCGTGACCGTGAACTGCGGCGCGATTCCTCGCGAGCTGATCGGGTCGGAGCTGTTCGGACACGAGCGCGGCGCGTTCACGGGGGCGGCGAACGAGCGCGATGGCTACTTCGTGGAGGCGCATCACGGCACGCTGTTCCTCGACGAGATCGGCGAGCTGCCGATGGAGATGCAGCCGCATCTGCTGCGCGTGCTCGAGTCGCGGCGCGTGCGCAGGATCGGCGGTTCGTACGAGCGGCCGGTCGACGTGCGGATCGTGTCGGCGACGAATCGCATCGATAACCTCGGGACGGAGTCCTCGCGGCTGCGCACGGACATCTATCACCGGCTCGCGCACGTGGTGATCGTGCTGCCGCCGCTACGCGAGCGCATGGGCGACCTGGTCGAGCTCGTCGAGTCGATGCTGACGGAGATGGCACCGGACTCGGGGCCGCGAAGCGTGAGCGAGCAGGCGTGGAAGGTGCTCGCGGCGCACGCGTGGCCGGGCAACGTGCGCGAGCTGCGCGGCGCGGTGTCGCGCGCGGTGACGTTGGGCGGCGAGGAGCTGCAGGCGGCGGACTTCTTCCCGCAGATGCATCTGTTCGGGCGCAGTCCGCAGCTCGCGCTCCTCGCGGACGTGGAGGCGGACAAGCTCGTGCCGTATCAGGCGATGCTGCGCGGGGCGATGGAGCAGGCGCTCGCGCGGTTCGGCACGATCCGCGCCGCGGCGGAGCACCTCGGGATGGCGAAATCGACGTTCGCGGACAAGGCGCGGGCATGGGGGTTGGTGCCGCGGCGCAAGGTCAAGCTGCCGAAGTTCCCGGTGCCCGCGGTCGTCGTCGAGGAGAGTGACAACTTCGAAATGACCGACGAGATGGACTCCGAGGACCTCTCGATCGTGCGTGATGGCATCGTTGCGAACGCGATCGAGTAGAGTCGTGTTAGCGCATACGAAAGTATGTAATACGCTCGTATGTATGAACGTCGATAGGTTGTCCATCACGCTCGAGCCGAAGCTCGGCGCAGCCGCACGAAGGGCGGCCCGTCGCGCCAAGGTCAGCCTGTCGACGTGGATCGCTGAGGCCACCGCGGACCGGGTCCGGAACGAGGTACTCGGGCAGGTACTCGACGAGTGGGAAGAGGAGGATGGGGCGTTCACGGTTGACGAGCTAGCCGAGGCATCGGCTGCGCTGGGACTGGTCAAGCAGCGCAAAGCACGACGCCGATGAAGGCGCTTCTCGACGCCGGCGTATTTCTCGCCGTGGAGAAGCACGACCGGCGGGTGGGAGCGATGCTTCGAGATCTGCAGAGGCGGCGGGTTCCCATCCATACGAGCTCCGCGATCATCGCGCAGATGTGGCGTGATGGTCGTCGCCAGGCACGGATCGCACAGCTGCTCGGTGGGGTGAGGGTACGCGCGCTCGCACCGGACGATGACCGCCGCACCGGGGAGCTGCTTGCGCTGGCGCGAACGAATGACATCGTCGACGTATCGCCTTGCTCGCAGACGACGATGACGTGCTCCTGACCAGCGATCCGCGCGACCTGGGGCACCTCGTTCGAGTGCGACGGGTTCGGGTGACGGTCGTCCCGATCTGAATCCACGCCGGAGCAGTGATCGCGAGTCGGCGGGTCAGAAGGGCAGGTCGCGCCCGAGCTGACGCAGCGGCGGCAAAGCGCGCAGCCACGGCGCGAGCTTCGCCGGATCGGCGAGCGCCTCCAGATCGGCGCGCTGCGCTCGGATCGCCGACTGGACGTCTGCGATGTCCTCGTGCAAGATCGCGAGCACGTGCTCGGGCGAGATCGGCTCGGGCGGTGGCCGATCGAGCTGGACGCGGAAGGGCAGCTCGAGATCCTGGAGCTCGGACGCGAGCTGCCGCGCTTGCTCGTCGAGGACCTGGATGTAGTGAGCCAGACGCTCGGCAGCGATGTCGCGAGCCCCCTCGTCGACGCGCTCGAACTGGAGCTGCAGCTCGAGGAGTCGCAACAGATCCTTGTTGGCGTACGCGGCGTTCACCTCCTGCATCAGCGCGGTCTTCCGCGCCTGCTCGGCGGCGTCGCGCTCGTAGTCGGGGTGGAGCTCGACCGCGAGCTTGCGATAGACATCCTGGATCGCCTTGGCCGCGTCTCGCTTCGCCGCCGCCTCGGCAGCCTCGCGATCGAGCTGCTTGCGCGTCTTCTTGCGGGAGGAGCGTCGCTGGTCGGACGCCGCGCGCTCCTGGTCGAAGGCAGCTCGCTCTCGCTCCATCATCGTCTCGAGATCGGCGAACGACGTGATCTTCTCGTCTCCGAGATCGATCCCGAGGACCTCCATCATCGCGTTGACCGACGCGATCGCGGCCGACTCCTCCTCGGCGGCGGTGCTGTCGTAGGCCCGCTTGGCGTGCCGGTCGTAGATCTCCTTGATCTCGGGGACTCCCTCCTCCACGAGATCCACGGCGACCGTGCACAACAGTCGCTGGAGCTTCGACCGATTCGCTTTGCTCACCTTTGTTTCCGAGAGCACGCGATCGAGCTCGATCACGAAGTTCCGCGCCAGATCGCGATGCGCAGAGAACGCCGCCTGGTACTCGGCGAGCCCGCGATCGATCTCCGCGCGCTGGTTGCCCCACGCGCGTACACGTTCGCGCAGGGCTTCGACCTTCTTCACCAGCCGCGAGAACTTCTGCTGCGCCTTCGCGTCCGCGCCGCGCGCGCGCTGCACGACCACGAGGTCGACACCCGTCGTGGGGGCGGCGTCTCGCCGAGCGGGTGTTCGCCTGGACCGCTTGGGCTTTCGCGACGCGGCGGCCTCTCGCTGGACGTTCTTCAGCCGCGCGTGCGCGGGATCCGACGGGTCGTCGGCCGCCGATTTCCAGAGCGCGTAGTGAGCGAGGAGCCGTTCCCGATAGGGCGAGGAGCGCGCGCGCTTCGTGAACTCGTGGAGCAGCTCGTTGGCGAGTGGGCCGCTCGGTCCGTACGGGTCGAGCTCGATGCGAGCGGTGCGGCCGAACGCGAAGTGGATGATGGCGGCGGTCTCGTCTCGCTCGACATAGTTCGCGAGCACGACCACGCGCCGGCAATCGCAGCCGCGCTCGCTGCAGAAGACCTCGCGGAGGACGAACCGGGCCGCATCACCCGGGAGAGAGAGGACGGGGTAGTCCTCGCGCGCGACCTCCGGAAACACGAGATCGAACGCGGTCACGGAGGCGGCTCCATCGTCATGGTGCGCGGCGACCATGCCACGAAGGCATGACAATGGAAGAAGGTACTCGCGTGACGATCGTGCCCGTGTGACCGGCTCGCGTTCCGCGGGCTACTTCGATTCGAGCTGGCTCTCGTCGACGACGAGCTGCTGGTCGGCGCCGACCTTGCCGGTGATCGTGAACGTCACGGGCTTGCCCTCGCAGAGCACGTCGCCGGTGGCGGTGGCCGTGAAGCTCGTGCCGTCGCTCTGGTAGGCGTACTGGAAGTAGCCGGGGCGATCGAGCGACATGAACAGCGCGTCCCAGATCGGCTGCTGCCAGTCGGACGCCGTGACCGGGCACTTCTTGTCCGGCGACGCGCAGCATGGTTGCGCGGGTGTCGGGCCGATCGAGCCGGTCGGGAGCGTGCCCTTCTCGGCGACGTGCTCCTTCGCAGCGCGGCCGATGCTCTTCAGCTTGACGCGGCCTTCGATCTGCTTGGACTTGCGAATGTAGTCCTCGGACTCCTCCTTCGCGCCGCAGGCCGTGACGAGGACAGCGAGGAGCGCGAGGAGCGCGACGCGGATCACGACGCCGCCGCGCGCTGGCGAAGCACGTACTGCAGGATGCCTCCGTGCACCACGTACTCGACCTCTTGCGGCGTGTCGATGCGTGCGACGACCTGGAACGTCTTGTCGCCGGCGCGGACCGTCAGGCGCTTCTTGGGCGACACGCCGGAGGCGATGCCGTCGATCGAGATGATCTCGTCGCCGGTGAGGCCGAGCGTCGTCGCGTCCTGTCCAGACTCGAACTGCAGTGGGAGGACGCCCATGCCGATCAGGTTCGATCGGTGGATGCGCTCGAACGACTTCGCGATCACCGCGCGAACACCGAGGAGCAGCGTGCCCTTCGCGGCCCAGTCGCGCGAGCTGCCGGTGCCGTAGAGATCGCCGGCGATGACGACGAGGGGCGTGCCTTCGTCGCGGTACTTCATCGCCGCGTCGTAGATCGCGAGTTGCTCGGAGGGACCGCCGGCCTTCGGGATGTAGCGCGTGTAGCCGCCCTCGACGCCCGATAGCATCAGGTTCTTGAGGCGGATGTTCGCGAACGTGCCGCGGACCATGACCTCGTGGTTGCCGCGGCGAGCGCCGTACTGGTTGAAGTCGGCGCGCTTGACGCCGTTGGCTTCGAGGTAGCGCGCGGCGGGCGAGTCCTTCGCGATGTTGCCGGCGGGCGAGATGTGATCCGTGGTGACGGAGTCGCCGACGATCGCGAGCACGCGCGCGCCGACGATGTCGGAGAGCGGCTTGGGCGTGGGGCCGAGCTCGTCGAAGAACGACGGCTTGCGGATGTATGTCGACTTGTCGTCCCACGCGAAGGTGTCGCCGGCGGGGACCTGCAGCGAGCGCCACTCGTCGTCGCCTTCGAGCACGGCGGCGTAGCGCTTCTCGTACTGCTCGCGGCTGATCGCCTTGCGCATCGCTTCGGCGACCTCGGCGGGCGAGGGCCACACGTCGCGCAGGAAGACGGGCTTGCCGTCGGAGCCGGTGCCGAGCGGCTCGGTCTCCATGTCGAAGTTCATCGTGCCCGCGAGCGCGTACGCGACGACGAGCGGCGGCGACGCGAGGTAGTTCGCGCGCACGACCGGGTTCACGCGGCCTTCGAAGTTGCGGTTGCCCGAGAGCACCGACGCGACGACGAGGTTACCGTCCTTGACGGCGCCGGCGATGTCGTCGTGCACGGGACCCGAGTTGCCGATGCAGGTCGTGCAACCGTAGCCCGCGAGGTAGAAGCCGAGCTTCTCGAGCGGCGCCATGAGGCCGGCCTCGGTGAGGTAGTCGGTGACGACCTGCGATCCCGGCGCGAGCGACGTCTTGACCCACGGCTTGGACGACAGGCCCTTCGCGACGGCCTTCTGCGCGAGCAGGCCCGCGGCCATCAGCACCGACGGGTTCGACGTGTTCGTGCAGCTCGTGATCGCGGCGATCACGACGGAGCCGTGCCCGACATCGAACGTGCCCTTGTCGGTCGTGACGGTCTTCGTCGTCGAGAGCGCGCCGGGGGCGGCGTGGCCGCCCTCGTTGGACCAGTTGTCGACGGCGGCGGCGTCCGCGTCGCACTTGTCGCCGAGGATGCCCGCGACCGCGCGGCGCCACGCGCGACGCGATGTCTTGAGCGGCACGCGATCCTGCGGGCGCGCGGGGCCGGCGAGCGACGGCTCGACCGTGGCGAGGTCGAGCGTGAGCGTGTCGGTGAAGCGGAGCTTCGCGCTCGGGTCGTGCCAGAGCATGTTCTCCTTCGTGTAGCGCTCGACGAGCTGCACGTGCGCCTCGGGGCGGCCCGTGAAGCGCAGGTACGCGAGCGTCTCTTCGTCGACGGGGAAGAAGCCCATCGTCGCGCCGTACTCCGGCGCCATGTTCGCGATCGTCGCGCGATCCGGCAGCGACAGCGCGCCGATGCCCGCGCCGAAGAACTCGACGAACTTGTCGACGACGCCCTTCTTGCGCAGCATCTGCGTGACCGTGAGCACGAGGTCCGTCGCGGTCGCGCCCGCGGGCAGCTTGCCGGTGAGCTCGAAGCCGACGACCTCGGGGATCAGCATCGCCATCGGCTGACCGAGCATGACGGCCTCGGCCTCGATGCCGCCGACGCCCCAGCCGAACACGCCGAGGCCGTTGATCATCGTGGTGTGCGAGTCGGTTCCGACGAGGCTGTCTGGATACGCGACGATGTGGCCGTTCATCTTCTCGGTGAACACGACCCTCGCCAGGTACTCGAGGTTGACCTGGTGACAGATGCCGGTGCCGGGCGGCACGACCTTCATGTTGTTGAACGCCTGCTGTCCCCAGCGCAGGAACAGGTAGCGCTCGCGGTTGCGCTGGTACTCGAGCTCGACGTTCTTCTTGAACGCGATGCTGGTGCCGAACTCGTCGATCTGCACCGAGTGATCGATCACGAGGTCCGCCGGGCGCAGCGGGTTGATCGAGTTGCCCGGCTTGCCGAGCTTGACGAACGCATCGCGCATCGCCGCAAGGTCACACACCGCGGGGACGCCGGTGAAGTCCTGCATCAGCACGCGCGCGGGGCGCAGCTGGATCTCGTGCTCCTTGCGAACCTTGGGGTTCCAGCTGGCGACGTTCTCGATGTCGACGGGGTTGACCGTCTTTGCATCCTCGTAGCGCAGCAGGTTCTCGAGCAGGATGCGCATCGAGTAGGGCAGCGTCGCGACGTCGCCGACGTTCGCTTTCACGAGCGCGTCGAGGCGATAGAGCTCGACGTTGGATCCGCCGACTGCGATCTGTGCCTTGCTTCCGAAACTGTTCGTCATCTGGATTCTCCCGCCCGCAATCTAACAAAAGGTGGGCTATGGTGCGGCGTGCCTGCCGCGTTGATCGACGACGCCGATGAAGTCGCCGCGGTCGCTGCAGCCGTCGCCGAGAGTCCGCTCGCGGCGTTCGATCTGGAGTTCCTCGCGCAGGATCGGCTCGTACCGACACTCTGCGTCGTCCAGGTCGCGTGGCTGCCCAAACACGTGCGGTTGGATGTCGCGGCGAGCGCGATCGTCGCGACGAAGCCCTCGACCGCGCTCGTCGACCCGCTCGTCGTCGACGTGAGGCCGCTCCTCGCCGCGCTGGCGGGGCACCCGCGCGTCGTGGCACACGCGCCCAGGCAGGACCTCGGGCTCCTGGCGACGCGCTTCGACCTCGCGATCCCGCAGATCGCGGACACGCAGGTGATGGCCGCGTTCGCCGGCATCGGCGACCAGGTCGGCTTCGCGCCGCTCGCCAATGACCTCCTCGGCCTCTCGCTCGGCAAGGAGCTGCAGTGGACGGACTGGGCGCAGCGCCCGCTCAGCGACGCGCAGCTCGCCTACGCGGAGTCCGACGTGCTGCACCTCCCGGCGCTCTACGCGCTCCTCCGCGATCGCCTGGGCCCGCGCTTGCCGTGGGCGCTCGCCGAGTCGACGCAGGTCGCGGCCGACGCGGTCGCCGCCTCGCAGGTGACGCCCGAGACCGCGTGGCGACAGGTCAGCGTCCGGGGCATGGACGCACCGGCGATGGCCGCCGTGATCGAGCTGGCCGCCTGGCGCCACCGCACGGCGATCGCGCTCGATCGCCCACTCGGTCAGGTGCTCAACGAGAAGCTGCTCGTCGAGCTCGCGCGCAACCGCCCGCGCGAGAGCGGCGGCGTGCGCGCGCTCAAGGGGCTGTCGTCGATCGCGAAGTCGCGCGCCGACGAGATCGTGGCCGCGATCGCCGGCGCGAAGCTCGCCGTTCCGCCGCGCGTCGCGAGCAAGGGCTCGCCCTCGATCCGCGCGCAACGCTGGTCGGAGATCCTGCTCGCGATCGTGCAGGTCGTCGCGGAGCAGAGCGGCGTCGCGGCGCGCTTGCTCGCGACACGCTCCGACGCCGAGGAGTTCGCGCGCGCGTTCGACGAGGGCGGGCTCGGTGCGGTCGAGACGTTGCCCGCGCTCGCGACGTGGCGACGCGAGGTGCTCGGCGAGACGTGGCTCGCGTGGCTGTCCGGAAGGCTCGTGCTCGCGGGCGACGCGCGCGCGGCGTCGGGCGTGAGGCTCGTCGAGGCGGATCCACGAGATCGTTGAGCGAGCGCACTGCTCGGTCGAACAGATCCTGTTCAACCGAGGATGGTGTAGTGGGGCGCCGAGTCGATGCTATTCTCGTCGCGTGGTCGACGACGCCGACACCGTGCTCCGACGCCAGGTCGAGTACTTCTCGAGTGACGAGGTCTTGCGCGAGCGCGCGATCCCGTATCGCGATGCGAGTCCCGAGGAGTGCCTCGTCGCCACGGTCGAGTGTTGTGAGATGGCCGAAACCATGTTCGCGATGATGGAGCCGGACGTACGTGAACGTGCGCGCGCGCCGGAACCCGTACCCGAACAGATCCTCGCCGTTCTCCGAGCGATGCAACAATGAATGCGTTGGAAGCCGCGCGCCGGATCGGCGAGCGTCTCGACGAAGCAAACATCGACTACGCGATTGGTGGAGCCCTGGCCCTCGGCGTATGGGGAGCACCCCGCGCCACGAAGGATGTGGATCTTTCGATCTTCGTCGATGATCGTCACCTCGACGGCGTGATCGCCGCCTTCGAGCGCGCAGGGGTCATGTTCGATCATGCCGCCGCGATCGCCGAGGTGGCGCGCGTGGGGTTCTTTCGCGGCTTGCTGGGAACGACCCCGGTGGATGCGTTCATTTCGCGGCACCCGCACTTCTGGAAGATGCACGAGCGTCGCCGCGCCGTTCGCACGCCCGACGGGCACGACCTCTATTTTATCACCGCCGAAGATCTGTGCGTCATGAAGCTCGTCTACGGTCGCGACAAGGACGTGACGGATCTCGAGCGCCTGTTCGCCGTGCGCGTGCTCGACGTCGGCTATGTTCGTGACTGGCTCGGCAAGCTCCCCGTGGGGCCGGATCGCATCGCGATCCTCGATGATCTCGAGCGTCGGTTCTCGCGGTCCTGAGCGATCGGGCTGCAGGCCAGCGGCGCAGGACACCAAACACGGCATGTCCTTGGCGAATTATTTCGCACGGCTGCGATGAATATCGACGAAACGGCGATAGGCCGGCTGCGTCCGTGGCGCGTTCAAGGTTTCCATGCGAATCCGCCACGCGCTGTTCGGCCTCCTCGTCGCCTGCCAGACACCGACCCGTCCGAGCGAGCCCGATCGACCGGCGCCGCTGCCGTCGCCGAAGACCACCGAGGCGCAGCCGGTGGGGGCCGGCAAGGTCGTCGCGGTGCCGATGCCGCTGATCGCGGCGAGCTCGCAGCAGATGCCGCTCGAGCAGATGCCGGCGCCGTGGACGCTGACCGCGAGCGATGGCTCGGGTCTCCTCGCGACGCGCGTCGAAGCGAAGGCCGTCGTGCAGGGCCCGCTCGCGTTCACCGAGCTGCACCTCTACTTCGCGAACACCGAGAACCGGATCCGCGAGGGCACGTTCGCGATCACGCTGCCGACGGGCGCGGCCGTGAGTCGCTTCGCGATGGAGAACGACGGCCAGTGGATGGAGGCCGAGGTCGTCGAGAAGCAGATGGCGCGGCGCGCGTATGAAGACTTCCTGCATCGCAAGCAGGACCCGGCGCTGATGGAGAAGGCCGAGGGCAACCAGTTCACCGCGCGCGTGTTCCCGATCCCCGCGAAGGGCACGAAGCACCTCGTGCTCTCGTTCAGCCAGGAGCTGCCGGGCGAGCGGTACGTGCTGCCGCTGCGCGGGTTGCCGAAGGTCGAGCGCGTCGACGTCTCGCTCGATACGATGAACATCGACGGCTCGCGCGTGCAGCAGGTGCTGAACCAGCGCAACTGGCAGCCCGACCGCGACTTCGTGTCGACGGCGCCCGCGACCGCCGAGGCGATCTCGTCGGGGAACCTCGTCGTCGCGCAGCTCTCGCCGTTCGATCAGGCGAGCGTGGCCGCGGACGTTCCGAAGAGCATGACGTTGCTCGTCGACACGAGCGCGTCCCGTGCGCTCGGCTTCGCGCGTTACGCGAGCAACCTGCGCGAGCTCGTTCAGACGATGGCGAGCAAGTACCAGGGCGTGTCGATCGACGTCATCGCGTTCGATCAGGACACGCAGTCGATCTACTCGGGCCCGGCGTCGGGCTTCGGCGACGCGCACGTGCAGGCGCTGATCGCGCGCGGCGCGGCCGGTGCGTCGGATCTGTCGCAGGCGCTGACGAAGGTCGGCGGCACCAACGCGCAGCGGCTCGTCATCGTCACCGATGGCGTGCTCACCGCCGGCACCGAGGGGGCGGAGCTGACCGCGAAGCTGAAGGCGATGTCGGGCACCGAGCGGGTCGACGTCGTGCTGTCGGGTGGGATCCGCGACATCGCGGTCGCGAAGTCGCTCGTGACCGCGGGCATGCCGCGCACCGGCGCCGTCGTCGACCTCGATCAGAGCATCGGCGAGGTCGCGTCCGCGATCGGCGAGCGCGTGATGTCCGACATCGCGGTCTCCGTCGAGGGCGCCTCGTGGGTGTACCCGCGCGTGATCGAGTCCGCGCGCCCGAACCAGCGGATCATGGTGTACGCGAAGCTCGACAAGCCCGCGCCGACGATCCATGTCAGGATTGGCGCGAAGGCGCGCGTGGTCGGTACCATCGGTGGAACGCCCGCGCTCGTCGAGCGCGCGGCGGCGTCGGCCCAGATCGCGGATCTCGAGGCGATGCTCGACAAGGCGACGCCCGCAGATGCGAAGAAGCTGAAGCAGGAGATCGCGACGAAGGCCGTGGCCGCGCGCGTGATCTCGAGCCAGACCTCGATGCTCGTCCTCGAGAGCGACAGCGACTACGCGCGCTACGGCATCGATCGCAACGCACTCGCGGACATCCTCGTCGTCGGGCCGACCGGCGTCGAACAGACGCGCCGCAGCTCGCAGCTCGCGATCGCGACGCCGGTCACGAAGAAGCCGATGCCCAAGCCCGCGAAGCAGCTCGCGATGAAGGATGCGGAGAAGAACAAGGCGAAGGAGGAGAAGGAAGAGTCGAACGACGAGCGCGCGAAGCTGCAGGTCGAGACCAAGCCGACCGACGGTCACGTCGCGCTCGACGACAAGAGCAGCGGCGAAGACTTCGCCGAGGAGCTCAAGAAGAGCGACGAGTCGCGCACCGGCGACGCGATGGGCGCACCGGGTGCTCCTCCGCCGCCTCCCGCCCCGATGCAGGTCGAGCAGACCGCGCGGCGTCCGGGACCGTCGGCGACGATCGCGCCGGCCGCGGAGCCGTCGCCGGAGCGCGAAAGTCCCCGCCGCCAGTACCTCTCCGACAGCGACGACGGGATCGTCGGCAACGGCGAGAGCGCGCGCCAGGAGGCGTGGCCGCCGCCGGGCAGCCCCGCGCCGCTCAAGGGCGACCTCGCCGCGATCGATCGCATGCTCAAGCGCAAGGACGTGAACGGCGCGCTCGCGAAGGCGCAGGCGTGGCACGACAAGAACCCGGGCGACGTCCTCGCGCTGATCGGCATGGGCGAGGCGCTCGAGGCGAGCAAGGACCTCGCCCGCGCGTCGCGCATGTACGGCTCGATCATCGACCTGTTCCCGGGCCGCGCGGACCTGCGCCGGTTCGCCGGCGAGCGGCTCGAGCGCATCGCTGGTCTCGATAGCTCCTCGCAGTCGCGCGCGCTCGCGGTCGACACGTACAAGCGCGCCGTCGAGGAGCGCCCGGATCACCTCACGGGGCATCGCTTGCTCGCCTACGCGCAGCTGCGCGCGGGCAATCACGCCGACGCGTTCGCCGCGATCCTCGCGGGCATCGATCGCGAGTATCCGTCGGGTCGCTTCGAGGGCGGCGAGCGCATCCTGCGCGAGGACGCGGGGCTGATCGGCGCGGCGTACGCGGTGGCGGTGCCGTCGAAGAAGAGCGAGATCCTGGCGGCGCTGAAGAAGCGCGGCCTGTCGCTCGCGACGGGCGCGTCGACGCGCTTCATCATGTACTGGGAGACCGACGCGAACGACGTCGACTTCCACATCCAGGACGCGCAGGGCGGACACGCGTGGTACTCGAACAAGCAGCTGCCGTCGGGCGGCGAGCTGTACGCCGACGTGACCACTGGCTACGGCCCCGAGTGCTTCACGATCCAGGGCACGCCGAAGGCCGGCCCGTACAAGGTGTCGATCAACTACTACTCGCAGGGACCGATGGGCTACGGCATGGGCCTCTTGCAGATCGTCAAGCACGACGGCCGCGGCAAGCTCACGTTCCAGGATCGCCCGTACGTGATCATGGCCGACCACGCGTACGTCGACCTCGGCACGTTCAAGTGACCGTCAGCGCCGCGGGCGCTGGATGCCGTACTGCGCGAGTCGCTTGACGAACGTGCGGCGCGGCATGCCGAGCGCCTCGGCGGCGCGTGTTTGATTGCCTCCGTGCTGCGCGAGAGCGTCGACGATGCGCTGCTTCTCGAGCGCCTCCATCTCGTCGGGCAGGGCGATCGCAGCGGATGCTGCCGGCGCGGTGCGCGAGGGAGCGAGTGCGAGATCTGCGACGTCGATGGTGCGGTCCGCGACGAGGACCGCGCGCTCGATCGCGCTCTTCAGCTCGCGCACGTTGCCGGTCCACGGATGTGCGACGAGCGCGGCGACAGCGGCCGGCGTGAGCGCCGGCACGGGCAGCTTGTTGCGCGCGGCGGCATCGGCGAGGAATATGCGCGCGAGCGGCTCGATCTCCATCGGACGAGCGCGCAGCGGTGGAAGCGCGAGCACCACACCCGCGAGGCGGAAGTAGAGATCGCGGCGGAACGTCCCCGCCGCGATGTCTGCCTCGAGATCGCGATTCGTTGCCGCGACGAAGCGAACGTCTACCTCGCGCGCGGCGGTCGCTCCGACGCGCGTCACGCGGTGGTCTTCGAGCACGCGCAACAGCTTCGCCTGCGTGGTCAGCGGTAGCTCGCCGATCTCGTCGAGCAGCACGGTGCCGCCGTCCGCAGCCTCGATCAGGCCCGGGCGGTCGGCGGTCGCGCCCGTGAACGCGCCCTTCTGATGACCGAACAGCTCGCTCTCGATCAGGGACTCGGAGAGCGCGGCGCAGTTGATCCGTACGAGCGGCGCGGTCGCGCGAGGCGACTGGCGATGCACGAACTCGGCGAGCACCTCCTTGCCCGCGCCGGTCTCGCCGATGACGAGGACGGCGATCGTTCCGCGCGCGACGCGGGCAGCGACCTCGTACAGGCGCTTGATCGCGGGATCGAGCAGCACCGGCGTCGCGTCGCCAGCGACAGGTCCCGAGGCGGGGCGCGTGTCACGTGCGGCGGAGTCGCGCGCGGTGGTCGAGGTCTCCTGCACGACGAAGCCGACGTCGCCCGCCTGGAACATCTCGTACGCCGAGATCTCCACCGGCTTGTTCGCCGGCAAGCGCGCGCCGCGCAGCTGCGTGCCGTTGGCGCTGTCGCGGTCGATGACGGCGATCTTCGAGCCGAGCCGGATCACGAAATGCGTGCGCGACAGCGTCGGATGATCGATCGTGATCTCGCACTTGGTCCCGCGCCCGACCGTGACGTCGCCGGTCGCCGGCAGCGTGTGGCTCGCGACGTCGTCGCCGGCGAGCACGAGCAGCGTCCGGCGCACCGGACCGCGCGGTTCATCGACCGTCCTCACCGTCGGGACGGCGTCGGCGACAGGGACGTCGCGCTCGGGCATGACCCGATGGTGCCACGGCTCGCTCCATGGCACGCTGCTCCCAGGTGGACGACGCGGATCTCGTCGCGACGAAGCCCGGTACGGCACCGGCGAACGACGGCTTCACGCCCCACGATCGCTACGTCCTGATCGAGCGCCTCGGCCACGGCGGCATGGGCACCGTGTGGGCAGCGCACGACAAGGTGCTCGATCGCACCGTCGCGCTGAAGGTCCTGCACGACGAGTTCCTCGGCGCCGAGGACCAGGCGAGGCTCCTCGCGGAAGCGCGCGCCATGGCGCGGCTCTCGCACCGCAACGTCGTCGATGTCTACGACGTGTCGGAGAAGGACGGCCGCACGTACCTCACGATGGAGCTCGTCCGCGGCATCAGCCTCGACAAGTGGTTGCTCGCGTCGCGCGACTGGCGCGCGATCGTCGCGATCTTTCGCGCGGCGGCGAGCGGGCTCGCGGCGGCGCACGAGGCCGGCATCATCCATCGCGACGTGAAGCCGGCGAACATCCTCGTCGGCGATGACGGCGAGGTGCGCGTCGCCGACTTCGGCGTGGCGCACGCGAGCGCCGCGAAGCCCGACCTGGGTGCGACGCCGACCGCGGTCACGGTCGGCATGATCGGAACACTCGCGTACATGTCTCCCGAACAGCTGCGCGGGCGCCCGGCCGACGCTCGCAGCGATCAGTTCTCGTTCTTCTCCTCGCTGTACGAGGCCCTGCACGGCAAGCGTCCGTTCCTCGGAGCCGACGTCGCCGAGCAGATCGCGATGATCGAGAAGGGATGCCCGCCGCCCGCCAGCGACACGCCGGCGTGGCTGCACGAAGCGATCGCGCGCGGCGTCGTCGCGGATCCCGACGAGCGCTTCCCATCGATGACCGACGCCGCGGCAGCGCTCGCAGGACCTCGCTCGCGTCGCTGGCTCTACGCCGGAGGCGCCGCTACCGTCGTGGCCGCGGTGGCGATCATCGCGCTCGCGTCGCGCTCGTCGGAGGCGCCGGGGCGCAGCTGCCTCGGCCCGCGCGACCTGCTGGCGAAGACGTGGAGCCCGGCGGTCGAGGCGCAGCCGCGCGCGGCGTTCGCGAGCATCGGAGCGCCGTTCGCGCTCGAGGCGTGGCAGCGCATCTCCACCGAGCTCGACGAACGCGCCGGCAGGTGGGCGGTGCGAGCGAGCGCGGCGTGTCACTCGGGTGACGCGCGCGCGATCACGTGCTCGTCGGAGCAGGGCGAGTTGATCCGCGCTCTCGCGGGACGGCTCGGGGCGAACATCGATCGCGCGACGGCGACGCGCACCGTCGAGATGTTCGCGGCGCTGCCCGATCTCGACGACTGCACTCCGAGCGCGTCGCGCGATCTCGCGATGGCGCGCGCGGATCTCGCCGTGGGGCCGACCCGCGAGGGGCTCCACGTCGCCGCGCGTGCCGCCGAGGATCCCGACCCGGCGACGGCACTCGCGGCCTCGCTCGCCCACGCGCGCTTGCGCGTCGCGCTCGGCGACGTCGACGCCGGGCTCGCCGAGCTCGACGCGGTCGCCGCTCGCGCCGCCATCGACAAGGCGCGCGGCGTCGAGATCGACGCGCAGCTCGCGATGGCCCGCGCGCTGATCGATCGCGCGCACCTGGCCGATGCACAGGCGCAGGTCGTGCTCGCCCTCGCGGTCGACGGCGATCCGCGCCGCACCGCGCAGACGTACGCGCTGTCGGGCGAGCTCGCCCACCTGCGCGACGACGAGGCGACCTCGCTCGCGCACCTCGAGAAGGCAGCGCAGCTCGCGAGCACGTACGAGCGTGCATTGTGGACGCTGCCGATCCACGACGCGCTCGCACGCGCGTACCTGCGCGCGAATCGCGCCGAGGACGCGCTCGCGACGACGAAGCGCGTGGTCGATCTCGCGCGCATGCTCGGCGAGTCGCACCCCGCCTATGGCCGTGCGGTCGCGCTCTCCGGGTTCGTCAACGTCGCGTTCGGACGCATCGACAAGGCGCACACCAAGGCGGTCGCCGCGCAGCGGATCGCCACGGATACCTATGGCCCCGAGCACCTCGATCTCGCCGACGTGCACGACATCTTCGCGGCGGTCGCCGTCGCGGAGGGTGACGATCCGCTCGCCGAGACGCACCTGCGCGCGTCGCTGGCGCTCCGCGAGAAGCTCGCGCCGCGGGCGGAGGCGACCTTCGCCACCAAGAAGGCGTTGGCCAAGGTGCTCGATCGACTCGGCCGGCGCTAGTTGCGCCGTTCGTGCTCAGCGCGGGCACGCCGTGCTCGATCGGCCGCGCGCAACCACGCAGATCCGGGCGCGATGTGCGCCGGCACACCCCGTGCTCGAAGAGCCGGCATGGATGAGGAAGAGCTGGTTTGCCGTCCGGACCTGTTGGCCTGCATGCCGCCCGCGGACCACTCTTCGCACGGCGGGCACGACGGGCACGACCACACGCTCCCGCATGCGATCCACGGCGCGGAGCTCGCGCACGGCATCGAGCACGGCTCGCACGGCCTGCACTCCGCGCCGCACTCCGCGCCACGTGCCGCACCCGGCAGCGGCGGTCCGCACGATCCCGAGTTCTGGATCGAAGTCACGCCGGCGCGCGGGCGCGATCTCGACGAGATCATGGGCGGCGTTGGCGCCGAGGCGGTACGCGAGGAGGCGACGCTCGCACCGACGCTGCCGCGACGAGAGCCGTTGTCCGACGACATGGCGATCATGCTCGAGGACATGGCGCGCGCGTCGGAGAGTCCGAACCGCGCGATCATCGGGGACCACATGGACGCGGTGCTGGAGTCGCGTCCGGCGGGCCGCGTTCCGAGGAGCGCGTCGACCGGCGATCCGATGTACGTGCCGGGCCCGGGCGAGGACGTCGTGTGGCCGCCGATGGATGGGGCGGCCGACGGTGTCATCACGCGCGACACCGCGCGCGTCGGCGAGACCTGGTCGCGTCGCGGCGGCACCGGCGGCGACTTCTTCGCCGAGGGCGACCCATCGATCGAGTCGCGCGCGCTCGCTCCGCGCTACTCGCCGTGGGGCACGCGCGCGCCGGATTGGATCGGCACGGACACCGAGTACAGCGTCGCGCGCGAGTTTCCCGTCGAGCGGAGCGTGGCCGCGCCGTGGTTCGCAGAGCCAGGCGGCGCGGATCAGGTGCGCGCGCCGATGAGCGCGGGCTCGCTCGAGAGCGGCGGCTACCTCGAGTTCGAGCGATCGATGAGCGCTGACTACGCGACCGCGAGCGAGATCGACGAGATCACCGCGGCCGTGCGCGAGTGCGGTGACGCCGATGACCTCGCCGCACTCGACGACATGGAGCTCGCGCCCGCGGCCGGCGGTGCGTCGATGGGCAGCCGGCTGTTCGGTGGCCTCGGGGCGATCGGTGGCATGTACCAGCTGACCACCGCGACGGAGGAGGTCCTCGACGGCGATCTCGACATGGGCGCCGTCGACGGCGTGTCGGGCGGGCTCGGCGCGTACACGGGCCTGATGACGCTCGCGGGCGAGGGCGCCGCCATCGCGCCGCCGGTCGCGCTCGCCGCCGGACTCGCGGGCGCCGTGTCGGCCGGGCATCACTACAACGTCGATCACGAGACGTTCGGCCGCGACGCCGAGGGGAACGCGATGTCGTCGATCGACTTCGCGCTCGCGTGCGGCCTGGAGTCGTACGACAGCACGCATGACTGGGTCGCCGAAGCGATCGACGGCGGCGAGTACGGCGGCGTCGGTGACTACGTCGGCTCCGGCGTCGGCGGCGTCGCGGCGCTCCTCGGTGGACTCGGTGGCGGCTTGATCGGCCTCGGCGGCGATCTGCGCTACGGCGTCCCCGAGGTGATCGGCGGCGCGTACGACCTCGTCACCGGCTACGGCGACGCGTACTGCTCGGAGGGCGATCTGTGGGGCGATCCGACCGTGGATCCCGAGACCGGCGAGGTCCACCACGTCTCGTCGCGCGAGATGGTCGAGGACAGCGCGCACGGAACGTTCGACGCCGTGCACGACGGCATCATGGGACTCACGGGGAATGATGGCGCGATGGGCGTCGTCGGCGAGGTGCTCGGCACCACGGCAGGCGTCGGCGCGGGAGCGCTCGTCGGCCTCGGCGGTGGCATCGTCGGTCTCGCCGGTGCGCTCGGCGGAACGATCGATCGCGGGGTCTCCGACCTGTGGTCGTGGATGACCGACTAGATCAGGACCAGCCGTTCCAGAAGAAGATGAGCCCGTGGAAGTTCTTCTGGCGGTGCGCCGACTCGAGCACCGGTGACGGCTTCGCGCGGTCCTTGCCGCCGCCTTTGACGCCCGGCCACGGGTCGATCATCACGAGCTCCTCGTCGGCGCCCTGATCGAGGCGATCGATGGTGAGCCCGATCGCGTGCCACACGTTCTGATCGGTGACGTCCGCGCCGGCATCGCCGGGAATCGGGTGAAGGATCGGAAACGCCGTCGGCAGCATCGCGCCGCGATAGCCGCGACCGGCCGCGACCCAGTCGACGATCGCGGGCGTCGGCGTCGCGACGCGGCGGCACTGCAGGCGATAGCCGAGCTCGTGCAGCGCGTCGACGTGCATGTTGAACCAGCGCTGGACCTTGTCGATCGTCGAGCCGTCGCGCGTCGTGTTGAGCTCGTGGAACATGTGTTCCTGGATGCCCGGCGCGTAGGCGCCCGCGCGATACGCGATGCGGCGCAACAGGTACGCCGTCACGGCACCGGCGCAGGACGTCGGTGTGTGAAACACGGGAACCAGAAACCGGATCTCTTCCGGCTTCTGCATGACTACTTCGTCGCGTGCCGCCATCGTCACCACGAAACGCCTCGCAGCGTACACGAGGGCGACGAGCGCGTGGGTTCACGAGCCGGTGATTGGCGGCGCCGCGCTCCCGCGGTCATAGCTTGACACTGTGTCAGGGTTTCTAGTATTGACACAGTGTCAGCAAATGCCCCGCCGCCCCGACCTCGAGCGCCGTCATCAGCTCGCCCGCCAGGCGTTCGAGGTGCTCCGCACGCGCGGCATGCAGACGTCGATGCGCGAGCTCGCCGAGGCGCTCGGGGTGAAGCGGCCGACGCTGTACTTCTATTTTCCGGACCTCGGCGCAGTGTTCGAGAGCGTCCTCGACCAGATGTATCGAGAGATCGCGACCGAGATCACCGCGAAGGCCATGCAGCACGCGCACCCGCTGGATCGGCTGCGCGCGGTCGTCGACGCCACGCTCGCGTTTCATCGCGAGCGACCGCAGCTGATCGGCGGCCTGTTCCAGCTGTGGGCCGTCGGCGGGCGCGACCTCGCGAACCTGCTCGACCGCGAGCGCCGCGTCGTGATCGCGGGGCGCGACGCGCTGGTCGCGGATCTGCGCGCGGGCATCGCTCGCAAGGAAGTGCTGCCGTGCGATCCGGCGCGCGTCGTCGACCTCGTCCTCGCCGTCGTCGATGGCGTGCTCGTCCACCACGTCCTCGGCATCGCGCGCCCCGACGAAGTCGCCTCCGAGCTCGTCGAGCGCGTGCTCGAACCGCTCCGCCCCAAACGAAAGAAGCGTCGCTCATGACCCAGACCAAGCCGCTGTTCCTCGCTCGACTCGCCGGTACGCAGGAGGAGATGGGTGCGCAGCACGGCCGCCTCACCGCCGCCGACGCCGCGCGCCTCGTCGAGTTCTATGGCGCGATGCCGGAGAAGGTCCTCGCGGGCGGCCTCGGCCGCATCGAGACGTTCGCGGTCCGCACGCTGGCGAACGCGTGGCAGTCAAACCTCGCGAAGCAGCGCCCGGCGGATTTCGCCGCTCGTACGCGGGCGTTCGCGGAGGCGGTGGCTGCGGAGCTCGGCGACTCCGAGTCACTCCGTGGGGGCGCCGCGATGCGCACGATCGCGACGATGGACTCGCTGCAGAATTGCGTGTCGCTGTTCGCGCGGGGCCGGCTCGGCCCGTTCGCGAAGCCGATGACCGCACGCGCGACCGCGGCCGCGATCCCCGCGTGCTCGACGGCGATCGCGTGGGGCTCGGCCACCGCCGACGGCGAGCTGTTGTTCGCGCGCAACTTCGACTTCCCCGGCATCGGCGTGTGGGACGCCGCGCCGAGCTTCGTCGTGTGCGCGCCGGACAAGGGGCAGCGCTACGGCTTCTTCGCGTCGCGCGGCGCCGATGCGCCCGTCGTCACCGTGGTCAACGAAGCGGGGCTCGTGATCGCACCGCACACGCGCTGGCACACCGGCGTCACGTGGTCGGGAGCGATGATCGTCGACATCGTTCACGAGATCGCGCGCCGCGCCGAGACGCTCGCGGATGCGATCGCGATCGCACGCGAGCGGCCGGCATCGTCGAGCTGGGGCGTGGCGATCGGCAGCGCGCGCGAGAAGAGCGCGCTCGTGCTCGAGCTCGCGGGACCCGCGCTCGAGGTCGTGCGTCCGATGCCGGGCGCGGAGTACCTCATCTGCAACAACCACTATCGGTCGGAGCAGATCCAGCGCGGTGAGTTTCGCGCATCGCACGCGTGGCGCGCGCACTCGGGGCGTCGCGAGCGCCGCTTGCGCTCTCTCGTCGAGAATCGCACCGCGCCGCTCGTGCCACGCGACCTCGCGCGCTTCCTCGGCGATCGCGTGGACGCGGGCGTCCCCCGCCAGCTCGGCGGCATCCTCGCCCAGGCGGTCAACGTGCACTGCGTGGTGGTCTCCCCGGCGAAGCTGCGCGCGCATGTCGGCATCGATCGCGCACCGACGTGCGAAGGCAGGTGGGCCGAGATCGCGTGGACCTGGAGCGGCCCGCAGGGCGGCTGGGAGATGACATCGCTCCCGGCCGACGCGGGCTTCGCCGCGACGCCGCTCGACGGCTTCGTCGCCCCGCACACCGCCACGACGGATCACGTGCACGCGGCGGCGCTCGCCTACGAGCGTCACCACGACGTGCCGGCGGCGCGCGCCGCGATCGAGCGCGCGGTCAGCGAATCTCCCACGGACCCCTCGCTGCGCCTCACGGCGGCGTGGCTCGCGATGCAAGACGGCGCACCCGAGCGCGCAGTGGTGCACGTGGAAGTGGGGCTCGCACACGAGACCGACGCTTATCGAAGCGGCCAGCTGCTGCTCTGGGGCTCTCGTGCAGCGCGGCGATCCGATCCTGCGCGATCTTTACAGTGGCGTGAACAGCTCGAGCGCTTGACCGGCGACGGCGTCGACGAGCTGCGCGCCCGGTTGCGCGATCGCCACACGCGAAAGCCGGCCATCAATTTGATGATGGTCGACGCGTACTGACGTATCATCGGACCGGTCGCGCAGACTCGCGCGCTTTTTCGAGGGAGACGACATGGGCTGGCTCCACATCATTCTCATGCTTGCAGGCGGTATCTTGGGTATTTCGGGTCTCATCGTGGCGAAGAAGCCCGATGCGAAGGCGATGATCGAGAAGCTGGTGCCGTTCCAGGCGTTCATCGGCGTCGGTCTCCTCGTCATGGGCATCTGGTCGATGCTGCAGGTCGGTCCGATCACGATGTTCCGCTTGATCTCGATCGTGCCGTTGCCGGCGCTCGTGATCATCTGCGGCAGCTACGGATCGATCCTCCTTGGCTTCCTGTTCGGCATGCCGCAGATCGCGAAGTGGATCCCCGGCGAGTCGAGCGCCGAGACCAAGGCAATGGAGCTGTCGAAGAAGCTGGCGCCGTTCCAGCTGATCCTCGGCGCGGTCGTGCTGTTCGCGGGCGTGTTCTCGCTGCTGTATCAGCTGCGCATCCTGAAGTGATGCGCGATCAGCGCGCGCCGTAGTTGTGCGCGCTGGTCTCTTCGTTCCGATCCGTGGCGGGTGGCGGTGCTGGTGACAGCGCCGTGATCCGCGCTCGCGTCGCTTCGTCGAGCACGACCGTGTTCGCGGCGAGCGTCGGCGCGAGCTGCTCCGTGTTGCGTCCACCGACGAGCACGCTCGTCACGTGCGGATGCGACGCGACCCACGCGACCGCGAGCGTCGCCGGTGCGAGGCCGAGCTCGGCCGCGATCGCGCAGAACGCGTCGGCGATCGCGTAGAGCGAGCGATCCGCGTAGCGCGTCGCGTACATCTTGTTCGACAACAGGCGCCCGTCTTGCGGCGCGTGGCTCGCGCCGTACTTGCCGGTGAGCAGGCCGCCGCCCGTCGGGCTGTACGGGATCACCGCGACGCCGAGCGAGCCGGCCATCGGCAGGATCTCGATCTCGGCCGCGCGCTTGACGAGGTTGTACATCGGCTGGATCGCGACGAGCGGGGCCCACGCGCGCTGCGCGGCGATGCCGAGCGCGTGCGCGACTTGCCACGCCGCGAAGTTCGAGCACGCGGGATAGAGGATCTTGCCCGCGCGCACGAGGTCCTCGAGGCCGCGCAGCGACTCGTCGAGCACGGTCACGTCGTCGAAGCGATGCAGGTAGAACAGATCGATGCGATCGGTCCCGAGCCTGCGCAGCGATGCCTCGACGGCGCGCACGAGGTGATAGCGAGACGAGCCGCGATCGTTGGGGCCCTTTCCCATCGGGAAGTACGCCTTGGTCGCGAGCACGAGCTCGTCGCGGTTCGGCTTGATCAGCCGCCCGACGATCTCCTCCGAGCGTCCCTCGTTGTAGACGTCGGCGGTGTCGATCAGGTTGACGCCCGCATCGAGCGCTGCGCGCCAGATCGCGCCGGCGGTCGCTTCGTCGGCGTCGCCGCCGAAGGACATCGTGCCCAGCGCGACGCGCGAGACCTTGACGCCCGTCTTGCCGAGCCAGTTCATCGGGTGGACGGTGACCTCAGCGCGGGAACGCGGCTTCGATCTGATTGAGGACCTTCTCCTCGTCGCCGCTCACCTTCCCAAAGCCGAGGATGCCGCCGGCCGATGCCGCGACCATCTTCGCGAAGCCGACGATCTGGTTCTTGAGGAGGCGGTTCTGCTCCTCGTTGAGCTGCGAGGAGAGCGCCTTGATGTACGCCTCCCACGCTTCGAACAGCTCGGTCTTCGGCTTGGTCTTGAGCCAGCCCTGGAGCAGCTCGTAGCCGTCGGTGCCTTGCTCGAGGCCCTTGCCGTGCGCGCCCTGCAGGATCGCGGTGCGCTCGTTGTCCTGGATCGAGCCGTCGGCCCACGCGACCGCGATGAGCGGCACGAGCGACAGCGCCGCGATCGTGTTCGCCTTGAGCCCGAGGCTCACCAGCTTGTCGAGCACGGCGTCGTCGGACATGCCGGACGCCTTGCGCAGATCTTCGCGCGAGCGCTGGGAGTCGAGCTTCTCCTTCATCGCGGCGAGCTTCTGCGCGTTCTCCTTCTCGAAGAACTGATCTTCCAGGGCTCGTCCACGCTCTTCGAGGGTCACTTCAGCCACGTCGGTCTCCTTCTGAATACGGTTGCGGGTGGGACCATACAAAACCTACGGCTCTCCGGGCCAGCGGTGAGCGCCACTACGGCGAAACCCGGCTCAACTACCCCAAATCATCACCTTCCCGTCACGAAAAACAGGTTGAGGCGATCGCGGGGAATAAGGTACGCAAACGGCCGTGCTGCGTCGCGTCCTCCTCGTGATCTTGGCATCGGCCGGCTGCGCGGAGGGCGTGATGTCACCCGCCAACAGCGGCGACGACGAGGGCAGCGCGATGCCCGACGCGAACATGCCCTCGGGCGACGATGCCTCGATGACGCCGCCGCCCGGCGATGGACCGCCACCGCAGACGACGGCGAAGCTCTTGCTCACGGAGATCGTGCTCGCGCCCTCGACGGGCGAGCTGATCGAGATCGCGAATCCGGGGACGACGGCCATCGATCTATCGGGTTACTACCTCTCGGACTCCGGCAATTATTTCCGCGTCCCGGCCGGCGCGACCGTCGACTCGACGGACTTCATCGTCCGCTTTCCGGCGGGCTCCTCGATCCCCGCGCACGGGGTGATCACCGTCGCGATCGACACGGCGGCGAACTTCACGGCGGCCTACGGTGCCGCGCCGACGTACGCGCTGTCGGCGATGACGCCGGTCGCGAGCAGCGGTGTCGCGAGCCTGACCAACGGCGGCGAGATCATCGTGCTGTTCACGTGGGACGGCGCGAGCGACAACGTGCGCGACGTCGATATGGTGCTCGCGGGCGTTCCGTCGGCGGCGAACGGAATCGTCGACAAGAGCGGCGTGGCGATCGACGGTCCCGACAGCGGCACGACGCCCACGGCGTACAAGCCCGATGCGCGCACGCTCGCACCGCAGGCGACCGCACCGGCGTCGGGCAAGTCGACCAAGCGCCTCGCGCAAGAGGGCGGCTTTCAAACGGGCAGCGCGGGCAACGGCGTGACCGGCGCCGACGAGACGACCGAGGACACGGCGCAGACGTGGGACACGACCTACTCGCTGCCGACGCCGGGCGCAGTCCCCGCCGGCCTCATGTGATGTAGTCTGGCCGCGTGGCACGAGTACGCGCACGCCGGGGAGCGAACATCTCCAACCTGCGCTTGTGGCTCGTCCCGATCGCGATCCTCGGCGGCATCGCGGTCGCGGGGTTCGCGGGGTTCTACCTCATCGATCACTACGTCACCGGCGGCGTCCCCGATCCGAACGAGAGCGGGGCAGGGCGCCTCCTCAAGTTCGAGCCGTCGCTGATCTCCGACGCGCTGTCGGGCCTCGCGGGCATGACGGCCGCGGTGCTCGGCATCGTGATCACGGTCGTGTCGCTGCTCGTGCAGCTCACGTCGGATCGCTACACCGGCGTCGCGCGCATGTTCCTCCGCGATCGCACGAACGTCTCGGTGATGTCGTACTACGTCATCACGTGCGTCGTCGGCGTGTTCCTCTCGCTGTCGCTTCACTCGGCGTTCGTGCCGCGCGCGACGGTGTTCGCGATGATGGTCGCGACCGGCGCGGGCATCGTGATCATGCTGCCGTACTTCGCGTACGTGTTCCGCTTCCTCGAGCCCGTGAACCTGATCGCGCGCATCCAGGCCGAGGCGGCCGTCGATCTGCGCGAGGCGTCGACCGCGCGCGACGCGAAGGAGCTCGGCGCGGGCCAGGCGCACGCGATCACCGCGCTCGAGGAGCTCACCGACATCACGTCGAACTCGATCTCGGGCAAGGACAAGATCATCGCGAGCCGCGCCGTCGACGCGATCAAGGACTTCGTCGTCGGCTATCTCGATATCAAGCAGCGCGTCGAGCCGACGTGGTTCCACATCGGCGAGAGCATCAAGAGCAACCCGGACTTCGTCGCGATGGATCCCGAGTCGCTGCGCGACCTCGAGGCAGAGCGCACGTGGCTCGAGTGGAAGGCGCTGCGGCAGTACCTCGGCATCTACGCCGAGGCGCAGGGCGACATGCCGGACATCAACTATCTGATCGCGATCGACACGCGCTACATCGGCGAAGCGGCGCTCGCGAAGAACGACAAGGACGTCCTCGACCTCGCGTTCCGGTTCATGAACAGCTACCTGCGCGCCGGGCTCAACGCGCGCGCGGTGCGCACCGCGTACAACGTGATGAACCAGTACCGGCTGCTCGTCGAGAGCATGATCCGCGGCGCCGCGCCCGACATGGCGATCGCGGGCGTGCGCCACATGATCTACTACGGCCGCACGAGCTACGACATGCAGCTCGGCTTCGTCACCGAGACCGTCGCGTGGGACGTCGCCGCGCTCTGCGAGTTCGCGCACGCGGCCGGCCTCAAGGGCACGGTACCTCGCGACCTCGACGAGAAGATGCTCGACATGTTCCTCGAGCTCGACCAGCCGCTGCGCCTCAAGCGCCAGGAGTCGGGCCTCCAGGGCATCCGCAAGGCGCAGGTCAAGCTCGCCTGCTACTACCTCGCCGCGGGCGCCGACGATCGCGCCAAGAAGATCGCGCGCGACATGGAAGGCGAGGATCGCGAGCGCCTCTCGTCGATCCGCGAGCAACTCGCGAAGGTCGAGTCGAAGGAGTTCTGGGAGATCATCGATCGCGGTCGCAACTTCGAGTTCATGCCTTCGAAGCAGCGCGCCCAGATGGATCGCTTCTTTGCTCTCCTTCCAGCGGTTTCACCGGAGCCTGCACCGGCGCAGGCGTGATCGCCTTCTGCGCCGCGGCCTCGCAGCCGTCGACGCACGTGTTGTAGCTCGCCTCGCACGTCTCCTGGCACACCTGGTCGCCGGTGCACCTGTCCTGACACGCGACGCCGCGGTCGTGGCACGTCGACGAGCACCGCTGCATGTACTGGGCGACCTTCTGCGCGCGCTCCTTGCGCGCACGCGCTGCCTCCTGCTCCGCGAGCGCGGCCTTCTGCCGGCGATCGACCTCGCGCTGGTACCAGGCCGCCGCCTGCGGGTCGAGCCACGCGAGCGTCTGGTCCTTCGGGACGAGCTTGGTCAGCTCCTTCGCGCACACGCCGATCAGCTCCATCTGCTTGTCGACCTTGGTCAGCGTGGGATACGTGCGCTTGCACGTGTTCACGACCGAGTCGGCATCGTGAAACGTGCCGTAGATCGGGATCAGCTTCGACGCCGCGAGGAACGTCGGCTGGAGCTCGAACGACTTGCGATACTCCTCGCGCGCCTCGGTGATGCGCCCGGAGTCCTCGTACATCACGCCGCGCCACGCGATGACGACCGGTGTCTCCGACGCGCCGTCGATGGTCACCCGCTCCAGCGCGTACTGCGCGGACAGCACGTCCGACGACAGCTGCGCGTAGTTCGACGCGTAGTCGCCCTGCTCGAACGCGTAGTGGATCGCCATCGCGAGCTCGATCGCATCGCTCGCCAAGTACGTGCGGCTGGCTCTGTCCCGGGCGTCATAGATCGCCTGCGCGCGCTTTGTCTGGGGCGACAGCGAGCACGCAGCCAGGCTGGCAACAACAGGCACACTGACCAACGCGAGAAGACCGACGGAGCGCATGGATCCTGGGTACTGCTCGCGGCGTGCTCTGCACACGGAAAGAGGCGGCATGGGTCGAACCACTTCGGTGGTTCACGCGGACGTCACGTTCAGCGCAGATCGATCGGCGGGCCGAGATCGCAGTCGCCGGCCGTCCGCGGCAACCCGCGCGCGACCTGCACGGGCACGACGCCGGCCCAGTACGGCAGCCCCATGTCCTCGGCGTCGTCGAGCGGTGGCCCGGTGCGGATCTTCGCGGACGCCTCGACGATCGGCACCGCGATCACCTTGGTCGCCAGCAGCTCCTTCTCGTTCGGTCCACGACACGCCTTCGACCGCCCCGGCGACAGCTTGTCGATCAGCGCGTCCAGCGCGCGCCGCTTCTCGTCGTCGTCCTCGACCAGCGTCGCCATGCCGAACACGACGACCGAGCGGTAGTTCATCGAGTGATGAAACGCGCTGCGCGCGAACACCAGCCCGTCGATCAGCGTCGCGGTCACGCAGACCTCGAGCCCCTTCGCCAGCGAGCGCAGCATGTGGCTCGCGGCCGACCCGTGCACGTAGAGCCGGTCGTCGATCCGCGCGTGAAACGTGGGCAACACGATCGGTGCCGCGCCGCCCACCGGCGCGCCTTCGCCGGTGCCTCGCCGCATCGCGAAGCCCAGGTGACACACCATCGCCTCGTCGAGGATCGCGTGCACGACATCGACGTTGTACGACCCGCGCTTGGGCATCCTGCGGAGCCGCGTCCGGTCGGTCACCGGCAGCGTTCGCGCATCGGCCTCCACGTCCACCACGCCCGCATCGGTCGCTTCCACGCTCCGCATGTCTATCGATCGCGTCATGCTCGAACCTTCGCGCTGGAATGGACCACCCAAAAGGTCCAAGATGCACAAGCCATGTGGTCCATTCCTCGGGTCCTGTCGACGCCGGCGCGCGGCGCCTCGAGCGACATCGCGCTGTTCGTCCGGATCGCCGACGCCATCGCGTCCGATATCCGGCGCGGCGCCCTCCGCGCGGGCGATCGCTTGCCGAGCACTCGCGCCCTCGCGCGCGATCTCGAGGTGAACCGCAACACCGTCGTCGCGGCCTTCGACGAGCTGATCGCGCAAGGCTGGCTCCGCACCGACGGCGCGCGCGGCACCCGCGTGTCGGCCGATCTCCCTCCGCGCTCGCCGCTCGATCTCCCGAGCGGCGGCCGCTCGAGGGGACCGTCCCGTTCGGACAACCGCCCGAGGGGACCGTCCCCTTCGATCGCGAAGGCTGTCCAGCCGGCGGCCAAGCCCGGGTTCGCCTTGCGAGAGGTCGGGGTGGCCACGACGCCGTTCGGGACCGAGCCGGCCGAGTTCCACGTCTCCGTCGGCGTGCCCGATACGCGGCTCGTGCCGCACGACCTGCTCGCCCGCGCATACCGGCGTGCGCTGGCGAGTCGCGGCGGGCGCACGGGGCTCGACTACGGCTCCGCGTACGGCACGACGCGGCTGCGCGAAGCGGTCGCGGTCTATCTGCGCGGCCGCGGGCTCGGCGTCGGTGTCGAGAACGTGATGATCACGCGCGGGAGTCAGATGGCGATCGATCTCGCCGCGCGCGCTGTGTTGCACCCGGGCGATGTCGCGGCCGTCGAGGAGCTCGGCTACCAGCCGGCGTGGCGCGCGCTCGAGGAAGCGGGCGCGAAGCTCGTCGGCGTGCCGGTGGATGGCGCGGGGCTCGTGATGGACGCGTGGGCCGCGGATGCGCGCGTGCTCTATACGACGCCTCACCACCAGTACCCGACGACCGTGCTCATGTCCCCCGCGCGGCGGCTCGCGCTGCTCGCGCATGCGCGCGCGACGGGCATGGCGATCATCGAGGATGACTACGACCACGAGTTCCACTTCGAAGGGCGGCCGGTCCCGCCGCTCGCGGCGATGGATCCGACGAACGTGATCTACGTCGGGACGCTGTCGAAGATCCTCGCGCCGGGGTTGCGCCTCGGCTTTGTCGCGGCGCACGCGAGCGTGATCGATCGACTCGCGCGGTTGCGCGCGGTGGTCGATCGGCAGGGCGATCACGTGCTGGAGAGTGCGATCGCGGAGCTCGTCGAGGATGGCGACATCGCGCGGCACGCACGGAAGATGCGCCGCGTGTACGCCGAGCGTCGCGATGTGCTCGCCGAGGTGTTGCGGCGCGAGCTGCGCGACGTGCTGGCGTTCGAGGTGCCCGCGGGCGGCATGACGCTGTGGGCGCGCGTGGCGGCGGGTGTCGATCTGGATCGCTGGAAGAAGCGCGCGCTCGAGCGCGGCGTGGCGGTCGCGTTCGCGAAGGACTTCGCGCTCGACGGCAGGGCACGCCCGTTCGTGCGCCTCGGGTTCGCGCATCTGGCGCCGAAGGAGCTCGCGGAGGTCGCGCGGCGCTTGCGCGCGGCGCTGCCGGGGAAACGCCGATAGACGCGAACCGGCGGCGATGGCATGAGAGGGCATGGCTGCACGCGTGTTCGTCTTCGGTCTCGATCCATCGCAGGTACCCGGCTATGACCCCGCGCCCGTCCAGCAGGCGATCGCGATGGGCAAGGCGAGGTTCGACGCGGAGGGCATCGCGGCCGACTATTGCCTCGTGCCGCCCGGCGAGAGCGGCAAGGCGACGCTCGTCGCCCAGCTCGCGGGCAAGGACTACGAGGTCGTCGTGATCGGCGGCGGCCTTCGCAAGGAGGAGGAGCTGCTCGAGCTGTTCGAGCAGGTGATCAACCTCGTCCGCGAGCACGCGCCGCGCGCGAAGATCGCGTTCAACCGGAACCCGATGGACTGCCTCGACGCGGCGAAGCGCTGGCTCGCGTAGGCCGCACGACTCGGGGCTCGCGTAGGCCGCGCGACTCAGGCGAGCTGCGCTTGGTGCGCGTCGCGGAGCTTGGCGAGATCGGCGAGGCCGCGTGCGCGCGCGCTCGCCATCGTCTCGCCGGCGGCGACCTCGACGCGCACCTCGTAGTAGCTCTTGAGCTTGGGCTCGGTACCGCTCGGCCGCATGATCACGCGGCGGCCGCCGGCGAGCTTGAACACGAGCACGTCGCTCGGCGGGAAGCCGCCCTCGCCGCGCGAGAGATCGACGACGGTGTCGACGGTGTGGCCCGCGAGCTCCGTCGGTGGCGACGCGCGGAAGCGGGCCATCGCGGCGCGGATCTGTGCGAGGCCGTCGGCGCCGGGCTTGGTCAGCGAGACCTGCTCGGTCACGAACAGACCGACGCGGCGATAGATGTCGTCGAGGTGATCGAGCACGCTCTTGCCACGGGCGCGGTTCCACGCCGCGAGCTCCGCGAAGATCATCGCGGCGGACACGCCGTCCTTGTCGCGCACGAGCGGACCGACGGAGTAGCCGAGCGCTTCCTCGTAGCCCATCACGAAGCGACCGCCGTGCTCGGCCTCGTAGTCGAGCGCGGCGTTGCCGATCCACTTGAAGCCGGTGAGCGTCTCGCGATAGTCGGCGCCGGCGGCGGCGGCGAGGAACGAGAGCAGCTGCGAGGACACGATCGTCGTCGCGACCATGCGCTTGTCCGCGGGCGTCGTCTGCAACAGGTAGTCGGCGAGCAGCGCGCCGACCTGGTCACCGGTGAGCACGCGATAGCCCGCACCCTCGGGGACGGCGACGCACAGGCGGTCCGCGTCGGGGTCGTTCGCGAGCACGAGGTCCGCTTGCTTCTCGACGGCGAGCGCGAGCACGCGATCCATCGCCCCTTTCTCCTCGGGGTTGGGGAACGCCACCGTCGGGAACTCGCCGTCGGGCTCGCGCTGCGAGGGCTCGGTGTGCAGCTGCGGGAAGCCCGCCCGCGCCATGCCCGGCTCGACCGACGCCGCACCGACGCCGTGCAGCGGCGTGTACGCGATGACGAGCGAGCGTCCGTCGAGGTTCTTGCTCGTGCGCAGCTCGACGACGCGCGCGAGGTACTCGTCGTGCAAGCGCTCGTCGAGATCGATGACGAGCCCCATGTGCCGGAGCTCGTCGAGCTCGGGCATCGTGAGCTGATCGCTGCGTCCGACCTTCGCGATCGCGGCCGCGATGCCGGCGTCGTGCGGCGGAATGATCTGCGCGCCGTTGCCCCAGTAGACCTTGTAGCCGTTGTACGCGGGCGGGTTGTGACTCGCGGTGACCATCACGCCGGCGCACGCCTTCGCGTCGACGACGGCCCACGCGGTCGTCGGCGTCGGCCACGGGCGGTGCGCGAGGTACACGCGCATCCCGGCGCCGCCGAGCACGCGCGCGGTGTCCTCGGCGAAGACGCGCGAGTTGCGCCGCGCGTCGTGCGCGACGACCACGCCGCGCTGCTTCGCGTCGGGCACGTTGTCGATCAGGTACGTCGCGAGGCCCGCGGTCACCTTGCGTACGAGCACGCGGTTCATGCGCTGCGGACCGGCGCCGAGGATGCCGCGCAGGCCGGCGGTGCCGAACTCGAGGGCACCGGTGAAGCGCTCGGTCAGATCGCGCATGCACGCCTCGTCGCCGGCCTCGCAGGAAGCGAGCAGCTGGGTCAGCTCGGCGACGGTGACCGGATCCGGATCTTCGGCGAGCCACGCACGCGCGGCGTCCATTGCGGTGGTCGACATCGCGGGGACGATACCGCTCGCGCGCGCCCCGCAGAAGTCATGGAGCGGTGAGATACCGCGTCAGGACTTCTGCTCGCCCTGCTTCTTCTTCATCTTCGCGATGAGCCCGTCGAACCCGTCCTTCGCCATGATCTTGTTGAACATGGTGCGGTAGTTCTCGACGAGGCCCACGCCGTCGGTCTTGACGTCGAACGCGCGCAGCTTGTCGCCCTCTTTCACGAGCACGTAATCGACCGCGATCGTGTACGGGCGGCCCTTGCGCTGCGTCTTGATCTTCGTCTGGACGACGATGTTGCCGTCCTTGTCGGTCGATTCACCGACGTACTCGACCTGGTACGAGAGGTTCGCGCGCAGGCCGCGTACGTAGTTCTCCTCGATCAGCTCGCGAAGCAGCTTCGAGAACTCCTCCTGCTGGGCCTTCGACAGCTTGCTCCAGTTGTCGACCATCGCGCGCTTGCCGAGCTGCTCGATGTCGAGGAACCCGCGCACGCTGGTGGTGACCTTGCCCGCGAGCTCCTTCTCTTCCTTGGAGCCGGGCGCGGGCTTCTGCTTGAGGAGGCCCGCGATCGTGTCGTTCGCTTGCTTGACCGCCGTCACACCCGGGCCCGACTTCTGGGCAAAGGCGGGGGAGGCGAAGCACAGGGACAGCAGGAGGACAAAAACTCGCTTCATTTGGTCTCCGTAGGACGGCGGCCGGCGGCCTTGAATTCACCGGCGGCCCGGTCGAGGCGTACCACGCCCACGTTCCATTGGAAGACCGCTTGCGCCCATCGCGCACGCATCTGGAACCACGCGATGTAGGCGTCCGCAAAATCCTTGGGCTCCGCCGCGCCGATCGCGTCCGCCTGGAGGATCGATGCCAGCCACGCGCGCGCAGCTTTTTCGCCTTCTGCCGCCGCGGCAACCTTTGCCGCCGCCGCGGAGGCCTCGGCCCGCGCCGTCTCGGCGTCGTAGCTCGCCCCGATCGCGGCGAGGTCCGCCTGCGCGTGCGCCTTCGCCGCCTCTGCCTTCGCGCGATCGGTCTTCGCCTTCACGGTCCACGGCTCGAGCTGCCACTGCAACGCGAGTACGAGGCCTGCGCCCGCGCGGTTGTACGGATCGTTCGCGAACACGCTCGGCGGATTCGTCACGCCTTGCGCGCCGTACAGCAGCGCGCTGCCGACGAGCGCGAGGTCCGGGAAGTGATACGCGGCCTGCATCTTCGCGAGCTCGTCGGCGGCGATCGCGCCTGCCTTTGCCGCGCGCGACTGGGGACGGTGCTGCCCCGACCATGTCGAGGGGACCTCGCGCGTCGTCGCCGCGAGCTCGCTGTCGTCGATGTCCGCGTCGGGGATGCCGACGAGCGCGCGCAGGCCCGCGAGCGCTTGCTCCTCGCCGAGCCGCGCATCCGCGCGCTGGACCTTCGCCTCGGCGAGCAGCACCGCGACGCGCTGGCGATCCTGGATCGACACGTCCGGCTTGTCCTTGTCGTCGCTGTTCATCTTCGCGAGGGCCTTCTCGATCTGATCGATGCCGTCGTCGAGCATGTAGCCCATCTCGCGCGCGAGCTTCGCGCCCCAGTACGCCTTGGCAGCGTCGACGGCGATGTCGCCGGCCGCTTCGTCGGCGAGCGCGCTCTGTGCCGCGAGCCCGGCGCGCGCGGCCTTGCGGGCGTGATCGATCTTGCCGAACGTGAACAGCGGCTGGGTGAGGTCGATCTGCCCGCCGCCGAACACACCCGAGAAGCGAAACGCGTAGTCCTGCGGATCGGTCTCGATGCACGTCGTCGGATCGACGCAGTTGATGTCCGGGCTCGCCGTGACGAACGCCGTGGCCTTGATCCTCGGGTAGCGCGCGGCGTCCGCTTCGTCGACACGCGCGAGCGCGGCGGCGCGATCGCCCTCGGCCATGCGCGCCTTCGGTCCCGCGAGCGCCTTGTCGATCACCTCGGCGAGCGTGAGCTTCGGCGGGGCCGCTGCGGCGAGGGAAGGAGCCAACAGAACCGCGAGAAACAGCGGGCGCATGCCCGTTCTTACTACGGAACGATTTCGTGAAACGCCACGCGCCCGCGTGCGCTATGCCGCTTTCTTCACATCGCGGGCGGGCGCGCCGCAGTGCGGGCAACTCACGAGCTCGGCGGGGAACGGGCCGCCGCAGTACTCGCAGAACGTCTTGCCGACGAGCGCTCCGGTGATCGGGATCAGCTCGGGGTGCGGGTACTTCGCCTCGAGCTCCATCGAGCTCATGCGATCGGTCTCCTCCGACGGCTGCCACACGATCTCGATCGCGACGAGGTCCGACGCCGCGCGGTGCGGCGCCGCCTCGAGCGCCTTGCGCAGATCCTCGCCCGTCCCGATGTTCTTGACGGTGAACAGCTCGGTGCGCGCGCACACGATGATGCTGACGAGGATCACGCCGGCGCCTTCCTCGGAGCGCGGGATGAAGTCAGGGGCGTGCGTGGTCGTCGTGGTCCCTTGCTCGTTGCGGATCGTCTCGGTGCGAAAGCGCGCCCGCGCGTCGTCGACGTGCCGGTCGAACACAGGCTTCGCCGCCGAGAGCGAGCGCATCGGCTCGTTCACCGCGCCGCCGTAGACCCACGCGTCGCGCACGCGGCGCAGCATCAGCGACACCTCGCGCAGCATCGCGAGCCGACCCTCCGACGTCTTCGTGTCGGCGGTCTTCGCGATCTTCGCGAGCTCGGTCTGCACGAACTTTCGCGCGCGGCCGTCGAGCGCGATGCGCAGCACGCTGACGTCGACCGAGTCCATCGGGATGTACGACGCCGCGTGATACGTCGACGCGTAGTTGAAGCCACCGCGGTTGTTCTTCATGGCGAGCTGGATCACGCCCCAGGCGACGAGGATGACGAGCCCGCCGATGATGTGAAATCCGTTGAGCGGCGTGCTCGATCCATCGCTCGAGGAGTAGCTGTTGCTCGACGAGTAGTCGCTCGAGTACGAGTAGTCGCTGGACGAGCTGCTCGACGAGTAGTCGCTCGACGACGAGTAGCCACCGCCGCCACCACCACCGCCGCCGCCCCAGTCGCCGCCGCCCATGCTTCCACCGGTGTCGGCAAGCGCCGGCAGGGACATGCATGCCATCAGAACGAGGAAGACGATCGCGCGCTGCGCGAGACCCCGAAGGTGCATGCGCCCATTGTGACACGGCGCCGCGATCGCCATCGGCCGGGCGTGCTCGCGGTTGCCGGCGCGGTGTCGCGATTGCCGCCGTTGACCGGTGGGGCATCGTCCGCGGTCGTGCCAGTGTTGTTGCCGCACCGTGAAGTCGATCGCCGTCCTCGTCCTCGTTCTTGCCTGCGCCGGGAGCGCCGCCGCGGACCCCTGGTACAAGGGGCGCGCGGGTCGCGATCGCAAGCTCCACCTCGTGATCACCGCGTCCGCCGGCGCCATCTACCTGACGACGGCGCTCCTGTTCCAGGACACGATCACGCCCGACGAGTGCCGCTGGTGCACCCCGCCTGCGTTCGATCGCAACACGCGCAACACGCTGGTCTGGGACATCCCGAGCCGCGCGCGCACGGCGTCGGATGCGCTCGGCATCCTCGTGATTCCCGCGCTCGCGATCTCGGTGCCGAACATCTCGTTGATCGGCTCGGACCCGGGGTGGGGCGATGTCCTCGACGTCACGCTGCCGGTCGTCGAGAGCGTGTTCGCGGCACAGGTGCTGACGTACTTCACGAAGACCGCGGTCGCTCGCAAGCGTCCGTACGTTCACTTCGACGGCGTGCGCCCGACGATGGACACGTACGAGGACAACCTCTCGCACTGGTCGGGACACTCGTCGCTCTCGTTCGCGTTCGCGACGAGCGCGGGCATGGTCGCGCACATGCGCGGTATGAAGGCCGAGCCGGTGATCTGGGGCGTCGGCATGACGCTCGCGGCGACGACCGGCTACCTGCGCATCGCCGGCGACATGCACTATCTATCCGACGTCCTCGTCGGCGCGGCGGTCGGTATCGGCGCGGGGCTCACGCTGCCGCGGCTGATCGAGCACGATCTCGCGATCACGACGGCGGGTAAGAACGTGATGCTCGTAGGTCAGTTCTAGGCAGCGCGCAGGATCACGCGCGTGATCTCGAGCGGCGCGAGCACGCGCAGGCGCGGACCCCAGTAGCCGCAGCCGCGCGTGACATAGAGCTGCGTGTCACCGAACCGGTAGTGGCCGGCGAGGAGGCCGCGCTGCTGGATCTTCACCGCGTAGTGCCACGGCCAGATCTGACCGCCGTGCGTGTGACCCGAGAGCTGCAGGTCGACGCCGTGGTGCTGCGCGCGCCGCACCTGCCGCGGTTGGTGTGCGAGCAGGACGAGCGCGCGCGAGGGATCGCGATCGGCGGTGGCGCGCGCGAGGTCCTCGCCGTGGCCCTTGTAGCGATGCGACTCGTGATCGTCGACGCCGGCGAGATCGAAGCTCGCATCGCCGTCGGTGATCGTCACGCGCTGGTTGCGCAGGTAGCGAAGCCCGAGCGACGTGAGGTGCGCGAGCCACGGGTCGGCGCCCCAGTAGTACTCGTGGTTGCCGGTGACGGCGTACGCGCCGTGCCGCGCGCGCAACCCGGCGAGCGGGACCGCGTGATGCTCGAGGTCGGCGCGGCGACCATCGACGAGATCGCCGGTGAGTGCGACGAGGTCGGGCGAGAGCCGATTCGTCTGGTCGACGACGTGCGCGACGAACGCGCGGTCGATCGTGCCGCCGATGTGTAGATCGGAGAGCTGGACGATCGAGAAGCCATCGAGCGCGCGCGGGAGCCTCGCGAGCTTGATCTGGACCTCGGCGATCTCGTGCGTCTTCGACGAGACGAGCGTGCGGCGAAGCGGTTGCGGGCGAGCGGCTGTCACGGAAGTCATCGTTGCCACCTTGTCTTGGCCGCGCAACGCGGCAAGATGCGAACATGTCCGTCGCTGATGGCCCGCTGCTCCTCTACGACGGAGACTGCGGCCTGTGCGCGAAGAGCGTGCAGTGGATCCTCGCACACGAGCGGGATCACGAGGTGCGGTTCGCGCCGCTGCAGGGCGAGACGACCGCGGCGCTTCGCGAGCGGTACCCGAACATCCCCGCGAGCATCGACAGCGTCGTGTACATCGACGGCAAGAAGGCGCACCTGCGCAGCAAGGCGTTCATCCACGCGGCGAAGCACCTGCGTGCGCCGTGGCGCTGGGGCTACGCGTTTCGCTGGATCCCCGGCTTCCTCCTGAACTGGATGTACCGCTTCATCGCGGCGATCCGCTTTCGCGTGTGGGGACGCGCCGACGCGTGTCAGCTCGTGCCGCCGGAGACGCGGCCGCGGTTCCTGCCGTAGCGTCACTGCTTGGGGCTCACGATCGTGGGCAGCCCGCCGCGCGGGCGCAGCGTGATCAGCGGCTCGGGCTCGACGCTCGACGCGATCGGGTGGATGCGCGCGCGCTGCACCATCGTCGCGAGACACAGCTGCGCCTCGAGCAGCGCGAAGTGCTGGCCGATGCACACGCGCGGGCCCGCGCCGAACGGCAGGTAGTGATGACGCGGCCGGGCCTTCTTCTCCTCGGGGAGAAAGCGCTCGGGGCGGAACGCGAGCGGCGCGGGGTAGTAGTCACCGCGGCGGTGGAGGCCGCGGATGTTGAGCAGCATGATCGCGCGCGCTGGAAACTGGTGGCCGCCGATCGTGACGGGCTCCGTCGACTCGCGACCCGTGACGTACGCGGGCGGATGCAGGCGCATCGCCTCGTCGATCACCGCCGCCGTCCACGGCATGTTCGGCAGGTCGTCGGGCGTGACCGTGCGATCGCCGAGCACGCGCGCGACTTCTTCCTCGAGGCGCACGCGCGCATCGGCGTTGCGTCCGAGGTGGTACCAGGTCCACGTCAGCGCGTTCGCGGTCGTCTCGTGACCGGCGAGGAGCAGCGTCATCACCTCGTCGCGGATCTGGCGATCGTCGAGGCCGCCTTCCTCGTCCTGCGAGAGCAACAACGCGCTGAGCACGTCGCCCCGGTCTCTGTCATTCGGACCGCGCTTGCGTCCCTCGGCGATCAGCTCGAACACGATCTCGTCGAGCATCTTCACCGCGCGCTTCATCATGAGGTGGCGGGGCAGGGGCCACTTGTAGCCGAGCTGCATCGGCGACGTGATCGAGGCGACCGTCGCGCGCATCGCGAGCTCGAGCGCCGAGGAGACCGTCGCGGCCTCGCGGCGGACGTCCGCGCCGAACATCGTCTTGCCGGCGATCGCGAGCGTGAGCTCCATCATCTCGTGCGAGAGATCGACCTGGTGGTTCGGCTTCCACGCCGCGATCTGCGTGCGCGTCTCGTCGATCATCGTCTCGGCGTACGCGGCCAGGCGCTTCGGCGCGAACGCGGGTGCGAGCAGCTTTCGATGCCGCTTGTGCACCTCGCCTTCGGCGTTGAGCAGGCCCGCGCCGAGCAGTGGCTCGAGGAACTGAATGCCCGCTGTCTTTTTGAACTTCGTCGCGTTCTCGACGAGGATCTCGTGCATCGCGTCCGCGTCGGTCACCACGTAGACGGGCACGTGCAGCAGCTGGAGCCGCACGATGGGTCCGACCAGTGCCGCATCGTCGTGCAGCGCGAGCCGGTCGCGGCGAAACCGCAGCACGTTGCCGAGGAGCGGCAGCCCCGGAAGCGTCGGCACCGAGGGGACGATCGGAGCGACATCGCGGAACACGCTGGTAGTGGAGGCCATGTCTGCGTAGAATGCGAGCGATTGCTCACATTGCCAACTCGCGTTCCGAGATCTCGCACAAGGAGCTCGCGATGTATCGCCAAGTCAAGACCACGCCTCGGAAACGGCCCCGTCAGACCCGCAGCAAAGCCACGGTGGACTCGATTCTCGAGGCGACCGCTCGGGTTCTGATCGCCGAGGGCTTCGATGGCTTGACCACGAACGGCGTCGCCGAGGCGGCCGGCGTGTCGATCGGATCGCTCTATCAGTACTTCCCGAACAAGGAAGCGCTCGTCGCCGCGATGATCGAGCACCACCTCGACACGAAGAACGCGATGACGATCAGCGAGCTCCAGCGCGTCGCGACGCTGCCGTTCGCGCAGGCGGTGCGCGTGATGATCGAGCTCACGATCGAGAACTACCGCAAGCAGCCCGAGCTCAAGCGCGTGCTGATCGAGCAGGTGCCGCGCGTCGGCCGCATGGGCAAGGCAGCCGCGCTGCACACGGGCACGCAGCAGATGATCTCCGCGCTGTTCAAAGCGCGCCACAACGAGATCACGGTCCGCGATCCGGACACCGCAGCGTTCATCGTCATGTCGTCGATCGAAGCGATCTGCCAGAAGGCCGCGCTGTTCCAGCCCGCGCGCCTCCGCGATCCCGCGCTCGTCGACGAAGCGACGATGATGGTCACGCGCTATCTCGGCCTGAAGTCCGACTGATACTCTCCGCGCATGCGATTCGCCTTGCTGCTGCTGGTCCTCGCTGCATGTCCGGCGAAGGCCACCCAACCTCCGCAACCGCCGCAGGTCGGCGTCGGCTGTCCGACGGCGCAGAACGTGTTCATCTCGCAGTACGTGCGACCACCCGAGGGCCAGCCCGGCTACTCCGGCTGGGCGCTCGCGCTGCACAACACGACCGTCGACTCGATCGAAGGCAAGCCCGCGTTCGCGCCGATCGATCCGGCCATGGCGACCGCGGCCGGTGTCCCGCAGGCGCCGCCGAGCGTGTGGATCCTCCCGCCGAACGCGCCGATGTGCAAAGCGACCGTGGGCGGCTACTACGCCGAAGCGATCGACGCGCCGACGAAGAACATCTCCTACGGCGTGACGCTCGCGGGCTGTCCCGCGCCGCAGGATCCGAACGATCCGGGCGTGGCGATCGCGATGGTGTCGAACGAGGCTCCGTCCCAGTGCCAGCCGATCGCGCCGCGTCCCGTCGCCTCGCGGCTCGGCGAGATGGACAAGGCGAATGGCTGGTCGCGTCCGACGAAGGAGACGCCGATGCCCGACGCGTTCGCGAAGATCGTCCCCGAGCGCGCGTGCGCTGCGCCGGACTGCGAGAAGCTGTGGGCGGTCGCGCAGGTCGACATCGCCGGCACACCCGTCGCGTGGTCCGGTGCCGTCAACTGGATCGATATCCCTCCGGGCGCGGATCCGAAGACCGCGTGCACGTGGAAGGTCGACACGTTCTCCGGCTTCTTCGTCGCGGGGCCCGACGGCACGCCGGTCAAGGTGACCGAGGGGCAGGATCATCCGCTCGCGCTGTTCGTCGTGCTCGCCGACAAGGGCGGCGCGAAGGTGCTGATCGCCGACGGGACCGGCGAGTACTCGACCTACGATCTCGCCAACGGCGCCGCGACGCTCGGGCGCCACCTGGTCTGGTTCATCGACGATCCCCAGGCATACGGGCAAGTCGATCACATCGGGCCAGAGTGCAATGCGCCGAACTAAGCGGTAGGTTCCGCCAAATGGGTCATCGGTGGCACTTCTTCCGCGCGGGTGGCGTGGACCAGGTCTCTCTGCGCGACGGCAAGGATCTGCTGGCCCTGCGCGAGCTCGACCAGAAGCTGTGGGTCGCGCTCGCGATGCCGGTCAAGGGCGTCGACATCGATGCGGAGACGCTCGCGCTGATCGACAAGGATCTCGACGGGCGCATTCGCGTCGTCGATATCCTCGAGACGGTCGACTGGCTCGAGGCGACGCTCAAGGCGCCCGAGGACATCCTCACCTCGAGCGACTCGGTGAAGCTGACCGCGATCAAGGATCCGAAGGTGCTCGCCGCGGCGAAGCACATGCTGAAGGATCTGAAGAAGCCGGACGCGACGTCGATCAGCGTCGCCGACACCGACGAGATCACGAAGGCGTTCGCCTCGACGGTACTCAACGGCGATGGCGTCGTGATCCCCGAGTCCGCCGACGACGCCGACCTCAAGAAGGCGATCGAGGATGCGATCGCGCACGTCGGCAGCGTCCAGGATCGCAGCGGCAAGCCGGGCATCGATCAAGCCAAGGCCGACGAGCTGTTCGCCGCCGTCGACAAGCGCGCTGCGTGGGTCGCGAAGGGCAAGGACGCGGGGCTCGTGCTCGGCGAGGGCACCGCCGCCGCACACGACGCGTTCACCGCGGTGCGCGACAAGCTCGACGACTTCTTCACGCGCTGCAAGGTCGCGAGCTACGACACGCGCGGCGTCGCGGCGCTCGGTGGACAAGAGGCCGACTTCCTCGCGCTCGCCTCGCACTCGCTGTCCGCCACCGACGCGGACCTCGCGAAGCTCCCGCTCGCGCGCATCGATCCGAGCGGGCGCTTGCCGCTCGAGTCGGGGCTCAACCCCGCGTGGGCCGCGAAGATGGCGACGTTCACGCAAGCCACGGTCACGCCGCTCCTCGGCGCGCGGCCTGCGCTCGTGCACGCCGACGTCATCGCGATCACCGACCGCCTCGCGACGTACGCGGCGTGGCGCGCCGAGGAGCCGAAGACCGCGATCGACAGCCTCGACGCCGCGTGGCTCGCCAAGCTCGCGGCACCCGAGCTGCGCGAGCAGCTGAAGGCGCTGATCGCGAGCGACAAGGCGCTCGAGTCCGAGTACCAGGAGATCACGAACGTCGCCAAGGTCGTGCGGCTCCAGCGCGACGGCGGGCGCATCCTGCGCAACTTCGTCAACTTCAGCGACTTCTACTCGCGCCAGGACGGCGTGTTCCAGGCGGGCACGCTCTACCTCGACGCGCGCGCGTTACACCTGACGGTCCCCGTCGAAGACGTCGCGAAGCACGCGGCGCTCGCGACGTCGAGCGACTCGTTCCTCCTCTACTGCGACATCACGCGCAAAGGCGAGAAGCGCCAGATCGCGGTCGCGGTCACCAACGGCGACGGGGACAACCTGTTCGTCGGTCGCAACGGCGTGTTCTACGATCGCGACGGCAACGACTGGGACGCGCTGATCACCAAGATCGTCTCGAACCCGATCTCGATCCGCGAGGCGTTCTGGACGCCGTACAAGAAGCTCGTCCGCGCGATCGAAGACAACGTCACGCGCCGCGCCGCTGCCGCCGACGCCGCCGCGACCGCGAAGCTCGAGGCCGTCGGCAAGGACGTCGCGCACGCCGACAAGACGGCGCTCGTTCCTCCGCCCACGCCGGCAACCCCCGCTCCCACCGCCGCCGCGCCGCAGGGCAAGAAGATCGATCTCGGCACCGTCGCTGCGATCGGCGTCGCGATCGGCGGCATCGGTACGCTGGTCGGCGCTCTCCTCGCGACGCTGTTCGGCCTCGGCAAGTGGCTACCGCTCGGCATACTCGCGGTGCTCCTCCTGATCAGCGGCCCGTCGATGCTGCTCGCCTGGCTCAAGCTGCGCCGCCGCAACCTCGGCCCGCTTCTCGACGCGAACGGCTGGGCCATCAACCGCCGCGCGCGCGTGAACGTCGCGTTCGGCGCGGCGATGACCGAGCTCGCGAAGCTCCCCAAGGGAGCCCAGCGCTCGCTCGACGATCCGTACGCCGACCGGCGCACGCCGTGGAAGCGATGGGTGTTCCTCGTGCTGCTGATCATCCTCGCGGGCTCGTGGTACGTCGGCAAGCTCGACAACTACCTGCCATCCTCGATCACCTCGGAGAGCGTGCTCGGTGAGTCCGCACCCATCGTGAAGCAACGTCGCGACGCCGAAGCCGCCGCCAAGGCCGCGGCGCCTCCCGCCGCTCCAGCACCTGCCGCAACATCGCCCGCGCCCGCACCGCCGGCGAAGTAAGCTGGGTATGATGACGGCGCGATGGAACCGTTCGTCCAGGGATGGGGCCTCACGATCCTCCTGTGCGCGTTCATCGTGCTGGTGTTCCTCGCGGGATGGCTGCACGTCCATCGCGAGCTGTCATGGGTCCGCGCGCTCACGGACCAGCTAGGCTTCGAGCTCGTCGCCGAGGACGGCACCGCCAAACCGCCGTCCTCGATGCTCGTGCACGAGATCCGCGACGAGGCGCACGCGATCGTCTCCGCCTCCGATCCGGCGTGGGCGCAGAAGCAAGTGCGCAACTGGCAGATGCGCGCGAACCGCCTCGAGCCGACGCTGTCGTTCTGGACCGACTTGCTCCGCCAGCTCGGCCTCCTGGGCACCGTGCTCGGCATCGGCCTCTCGCTCGCCTACACCGGCAGTGATGTCACCAAGCTCCTCGGCCCGCTCGCCCTCAAGGTGTGGACCACCGTCGCGGGGCTCGCGTGCTCGATCGTGCTGTCGGCGAGCTTCGCGCTGAAGCTGCCCGCGTGGGTCGACGCTGCCGAGAAGAACCTCGAAGCCTGGGACGCGCGCCGCCACGCGAAGAAGGACGCCGCGCCGTGAGGCAACGCCGCCGCGGGCAACGCCCACCGGATCTCACGTCGCTGTTCGACGTGCTGTTCATCGTCGTGTTCGCGGCGCTGATCCGCGCGGCCGCGATCCAGAACGCCGCCGAGGCAAAGCCCGCTCCCGCACCCGCGCCCACGCCCGCAGTGAAGCCAACGCCCGCACCACCCGCGCTCCCGGTCGACGTGGCCACCCTTCGCATGCGCGCGCTCGTCGACCTCGACGCGCAGCTCGCGAAGCGCGCGCCGCTCGTGATCCGCATCTCGGCGCAACACACGATCTCGTCGATCGAAGCCGACGGAACCCAGATCGCGCTCGACGTCCCGCTGCTCGAGCACGATCCGGATCCGGACGTCGCGCTGACCTACCTCGGCGATCGCTCCGTCGACATGCGCCTGTGCAAGGTCGCCGCTCTCAACCTCAAGGTCGACGATCTCTCGCGCTACCTCGTCATCGTCGCGCCCCTGCGCCCCGTCGCCGACATGCCGCACGCGCTGCACGACGGCCTCTTCCGCGATCTCGAGCGCTGCCTCGCCGACCAGCGCGGCCTCGCGACGATCGTCGACCCCATGCCATGAGTGCACCCTCCGCCAAAGAAATCGCCAAGCAGCTCGATCGTCGCCAGACGCAACGCAAGGTCCTGCTCCTCGCGCTCGTCGTCGGCGCGATCATCGCGGCCATCTCCTACCTCACGTGCGGCCAGGGCTTCGGCCTCGGTGGAAAAGGGAAGGGCAGTGGCGCGGGCGCCGGCTCCGGCCCGGGCACGGCGAGCGCCATCATCGACGCCGGCCCCAAGCGCTGCGCGGTCCGCGTCGACGCATCCGGCACCACCGTCGACGGCACGCCCGCCACCGCCGACCAGATCGTCGCCGCGTGCAAGCTGAGCACGGGCGCCGACGTCACCGTCACCGGCGACGCGCGGCAGGGCGACTGGGACGCGGTGCGCGCCGCGCTGGAAGCCGCCGAGATTCCGATCGAGAAGCGCTGACGCGCAGCGACGCGACTGCGCGCTCAGCCGAAGTGAACGTTGTCGACGAGCTCGATTCCGCGCTCTCGTGCGAGGTCCTCTGCCGCGCGTGCTGTCTTGCGCAGGCCCCTCTGTTTCGCCTGCCGGACCACGACCTCGAGATCCGAACCGGGGTTGGCCGATCCGTCCACCATCGCCACGAGCCCACGCTCGAAGCGCGTCCACAGCGTGCGCGCGACGGCACCCTTCGCACGCTGCGCGATACCCCCGAGCGCGCGCACCCACTCGGGCGTCATCGACGAAGCCCACACGGCGATCGCCGCCGCTTCCGCCAGCGCGGCATCCCACGGATCTTCGGGCGCTGATCCGAACCTCCGACAACCGCCGAGCATCACGCCCTTGGTCTCCATCTCGACATCCAGGATCGCGAACGCATCGTCGAGCCGGCGCAGCCGCAGCATCGACGCGGCGCGCAGCCGAATGATCATCTTGCGCGTCGCGACATCGAGCGTCTTCGCCGCGAGTGCTTCGTCGAGGGACTCCAGCGCTGCCGCATGCTGCCCCTCCTCGTCGAGACGACGAGCGAGCAGCACGAGCGCGTCACCCAAGAGCGCACTTCCATGCGCCCCCGAACCACGAACGTCGTCGACGAGAGAACGAGCGACCTCGACGCCGCCGCCCTCGCGGAGCTCTCGTTCGTAACGGACCTCAAGCGCGGCGGGCGACGTCGGTCCATAGGCCGCGACGATCCCGTCGCCAAACCAGCCTCGCAAAACGCGCAACGGCGTTGCAGCCGTCGTGAACGCGTCGGATTGAATGTGAAACAACGCCTCGGACGCGATGTCGAGCCATCGTCCGGGACGCGGCTCTTTCGCGAGCATGGCCTCGATTTCCGAGCGCGCCGCGGCGCCGGGTTTCTCCCTGACGAGATGCTCCAGGAGCGACTTCCACGCGGCTCGATCTCCGCTGGAGAGGGCACCGATGGTTGCCGGATCGCCGGACTGGAGCTGGAGCCACACCACGCAGTGAGAGTGTCACGCCGGGCAAGCACCCCTCGGGATATGGGCGCGAACCAGTAGCTCGGCGCGAGCAGCGCTTGACACGTCGGGCGCCCCCCGCTAGAAAAGCACCCTGCCATTGCGGGAGTAACTCAGTGGTAGAGTGCAACCTTGCCAAGGTTGACGTCGCGGGTTCGAATCCCGTCTCCCGCTCGATAGTTAGACGCTCCGCCGAAACCTTCGGCGGTTGCCACGCCGCAAGCTCTTCTCGCACCGCGACGCGGACGAGCTCTTCGAGGCTACGAACGACGGACTTCAACGCGACATCGCTCTGACATCGCGCGCACTACAACATCGGACGTCAATGCGCGCAGCGAAACCAAGCGTTGTCCGCGATCGGACGGTTCACCGTGAAGACGTCGCTCGTGGTGATCACGACAGGCTTTCGCTCGCCTCGAAAGTTGCAGTCCTCGTCGCTCGTCCACTCGTTACCGAGCGCAGCGATACGGAACATCATTCCTTCGGATGACTTGCATGGAAACGTCGGGCTCGAAACGTCCGTGTTCAATTGCTGGCCGCATCTTGGCGTCAGGTGAGCGTTGGGGAACTTTTCATCGCCGTGCGCCGCGCGAAGCCACTGGATGCTCTTGGGGAGACGTGCCCCGTGCCACTCACAAAACGCGCGCGCTGCCTGCCAGTCGACGCGCGCCTTGTCATCGAGGCAGAATCGCGAGGCAGAGCCAGTTTCGTTGGTCGTGAACGCTTTGCAGGCACCGGCAGCGACGCACGCTTCCCACTCAGCGCACGACACGGTGTCGACATCGATGGTGAACGCTGCTGTGGTCTGCTTGGTCTGCAGCTTCTCTTTCGTGATCTCGTTCTCCGTCAACCCGCACGCAGAGCCGAACAGCCAAACGTCACCTCCCTTGATCGCAACGGTTGAGCGAGGAGTCGGCTGCGACGGCGCCTTGACATTGCTGGGTGCCGGTTCTGGTTCGCTGACCGCAGGCGCGCCTGGCTCAGATTTTGTCCCGCACGCAACGAGGAACACGCTCAAGAGTGCAGCCGAAGGATGCGCTCGCATTCCACACACAATCATTCCAACCTCGTCGGTTCTGGTCATCAGTCTTTGCTGTCCGTCTTGAGAGAGTGGATCTTGTTCGCGTTGCCCTCCGATCCGGTTCGCGCAACGGCTGGCATAGGCTGGGACAATAGCTCGTCGAGAAGGATTCGTGCGCCTTCCTGCTGCGCCTCTGGCGTCGACCGACGCTGTCCAGCCTTCTTCGAGAGCCAACTCGCTTCGTCCCACTGAAGGCCCATGTGATCGGTGAAGGTGATCGCTCCCGACTCGTCGCGGACGACGGTCAAAGGTGTCACTGCGTTTCCGCCACCCGACGTGCCATATGCACGAACGGCAACGCCCGGACGCAGTCGACCATTCACGACGAGAGAGTCAGCGACCGCGTTGTTGACTCCGTTGATCTTTGCCGAGACCAGCCGAGCCGGTTCTTCGGGACGTGCCGCGTTTACAACGAACGCGAGATCGACGAGGCCGTCGAACTTGTTGAGCGACGGCTGGTTGTCGGAGCCAACGTTCGCTGGATGCTCGCCGGCGGTATGGTTTGCCGGCGTCATGTCGATGACGGAGCTACCGTCATCGGCAGTAGAAGAGCCCATCGACGCCTGTGCGAGGTAGTTGACCCAGTGCTGCAGCGTGGACTGCGTCTGCAGCTCCGACACCGAGTCGGCTTCCGCGCTGATCGCTGCGGTCGCAGCCTGCATCGCACTCATTGCGCGCGCGGGATCAGTCTTGAACGTCGTGACCATCAGCAGGTTGTAGAGGTCCTTCTTCATCTTCGTCGCGACCGGTTGGTAGTCGACGTAGAACATCTTGGACTGGGCGGTGATGAACTCCGCAACCGCGTTGCGATCGTTTGTTGTGGAGTTGGCGGGTTCCTTCGGCGTCCCTTTCATCGCGCCGATCGCCGCGGCCCCCGCGCTCTTGAGCCCTGACTTGACCGCTTGAGAGACGAGCGTGACGAGAGCAGGCGGTAACGTGCTCTCCACGGTGCGCACGGGACCCTCAAGGGGCCATTCAGCCGGTCGTCGGTCTTCGGTGGAGTCAAAGCCCGGCTTGCCTAACGCGGCGCTCAAAAGACCAGAGACGTTGGACGCCATGCCGTACGACACCGAATCGAGGGCCGCCCAGGCGAGCTGTGAGATGAGAGATGGAACGACGGGAGGGACACTGCGCTTGTAGCCGCTGATCTTCGCGGCTGCCTCGGTGATGTCGACTTGGCGTTGTGTGTATGTTGACGGCGGAACGTTTCCGTCGTGATCTGACGTCGACGAGCTCACGCGCGTT
>CAZUAR010000034.1:0-116593 GCA_964617845.1 uncultured Kofleriaceae bacterium
GGGGGTCTTACTCACAACCGTCGCAAGACGGAAGAAGGTTAGATCTACCAATGAATCGACTCCTTTACGCTGTCGCGATCGTCGGGTCCCTGTCCACGCTTGCGGCCGCACAGAAGGCCAAGGCGCCCCCGCCGACGCTCCCTGCCGTCGGCGAAGAGCTCGCCGTGACCGGCACGCCCCTGTGGGGCAAGCAGGACTGGCTGTACGACGGGCCGAACCCGAAGGACGCCGCCGGCAAGGTGCTCGTCCACTGGTTCTGCGGACCGAAGGTGAAGACGTGCGTCGACGACCTCGCGCGCGTCGTCACGCTCCGAGAAGCCGGTCGCGTCTACGTGGTCGCGCACATCGCCGGCAGCAAGAGCCAGGCGAAGAAGCTCGATCCGATCCGCGAGAGTGAAGGCGTCGGTCAGGGCACCGTGGGCTACGGCAGAGGAGCCACCACGTTGATGAAGCAGCTCGGCGTCACCGGTCCGGCCTCTATCGTCGTCGACGTCGACGGCAAGGTCGCGCTCGTGTCGACCGGCAGCTCGCCCGCCGAGCTCGACGCTCGCGACAAGAAGGTCACCGAGCTCGTCGGGGCGATCAAGGCGTATGCGGCGACGGTCTCCGACTCGCCGAAGAACGTGAAGCCGGGCGAGAAGTTCACCCTGTCGATCTCGATCAAGCTCGCGAGCTGGCTGACGTACTCCACGACATCGCCGAGGACGTTCACGCTCAAAGTGCCACCGGACTTCACGTGTGACGCGAAGCAGCTGAGCGGTGACCAGATCAAGATCGACGGCGCGAACCTGATGGCATCGGTCAGCTGCACCGCGCCCAAGGGCAACTACGAGGCGCGTGGCGACCTGCGGTTCGGCTACACGACGCCCACGAACGCGGCGGGGCTCGGCGCCGAGGGCGGGAAGTGGAAGTTCGAGGTCAAGCCGTAGCTCGCGTATGCTCGCGGCGTGACTGACGCCCGCGAGGCTTCTACCGACAGAGGACCTGTCCGGTGGACTGCGCGCTTCGGAGCCGCGCTCGTCGTCGTCGCGCTCGCGGCGGCCGCGTTCGCGATCGCGTTTCGCGGTGCGCTCACGCTCGCGTTCGAGACTGTCGCCGACGCCCCGAACGTGGTCCACGCGATGAGCGACGTCGACTGGTGGTGGCGACTGGGCGTTCCCGTCGCGGGCGCGTTCGTGACGGGGCTGCTCGCGCTCGCGATCGCCAATCGCGCGGGTGGAGGCGTCGGTGACGTCATGGAGGCGGTCGCGCTCGGCCGGGTGCGGTTGTCGCTGTCGACGACGCTCGTGAAGTCGCTCGCCTCGTGGACCGCGATCGTGAGCGGCGGCTCGCTCGGGCGCGAGGGTCCGCTGATCCAGTTCGGCGGCGCCGCGGGGCAGTCGTTCGGCGAGTGGTTCCAGGTCTCGAAGACGCATCAACGCGTGCTGATCGCGGCCGGCACCGCGGCGGGCTTCGCGGCCGCGTACAACACGCCGCTGGCGGCGATCGCCTTCGTCATCGAGGTCGTTACGGGGATCATCGTGATCGAGACGATCGTGCCCGCGCTGATCGCGACCGTGATCGCGACGGCGCTGACGAGGGCCGTGGTGGGGGCGGGACCGATCTATGGCCAGCACACGTTCGTCGTGACGAGCCCGGGCGAGCTCGCGGCGTTTGCCGCGATGGCGCTCGTCGCAGCGGCCGCGGCGTTCGGCTTCACGCGATTCGTGATGCTCGGCGAGCGAGCGTTCCGGCGACCGTGGCTGAAGCCGCCGTGGCGACAGGCGCTCGGTGGCCTGGGCGCCGGGGCGATCATCGTGTTCGTACCGCAGGTCGCGGGCAACGGGTTCGAGCCGCTGCAGTCGATCCTCGACGGCGAGACGGGCGTGAAGTTGATCGCGATCTGGCTCGTCGCGAAGTGCGTGGCGACGACGTCCTCGGTCGCGTCGGGAAGTCCCGGCGGCGTGTTCACGCCGACGATGCTGATCGGCGGAGGCACGGGTTACCTCGTCGGCTCGGGGCTCGCCGCGCTCGGTCTCGATGTCGGCCCGGCCGGCGGCTACGCGCTGGTCGGCATGGCCGCCGCGATCGCCGCGGCGACGCACGCGCCGTTCATGGCGGCGATCCTGTGCTTCGAGCTGTCGGGCGACTACGCGGTCGTGCTCCCGCTCGTGCTCGCGACCGCGCTCGCGACCGCGTTCGCGAGGGCGCTCGATCGCGACTCGATCTACACGGCGGAGCTACGCGCGCGAGGCGTCGCGTGGGAGCCGAGCATTCGCGAGTCGTCGCGCGCCGATTAGCGCGAGCTGACGATCGCGGGGTACGCGGACCGCCGCCGGCGGAGGATCGCGGTGATGCGCTCGATCAGCTCGCGCGAGGAGTACGGGCGGCGCAGGTAGTCGTCGGCACCGGCGAGGAGCGCGAGCACGCGCTCGTTCGCGCTGCCGGTGCCCGTGACGACGATCGGCATCGCCGGCATCGCGGCGCGGACCTGCTTGCACAGATCGAGACCGGCGACGCGTGTGAGGTTCGTCGACACGACGAGGGCCGAGTAGGACGAACGCTCGAGCTCGCGCATGACGAGCGCACCGTCGGTCATGACGGTCACGCGGACTCCATGCGCGCCGAGAAACTTGGCGGACACCTCCGCGAGGTACGCGTCGGAGTCCGCGAGGACCATCGTGAAGCCGGTATCGATCAATCGCACCTCACTGCTTGAGCTCGAGATCGACTCGTCGATCCACCTGCCAACCGTTCTCGTCCGTACCTCGCGCGTCGATCTCGCCTCGTGTGGTGGTGGCGAGCTGGGTGTTGGGGACTCCGAGGCGAGTCAGGTAGCTGCTCACCGACTGCGCGCGTCGCGTGCCGAGGCCGAGGTTGTACTCGTCGGTGCCACGCGGATCCGAGCGACCCACGAGACGCACTTGCTTGCCCTTGAGCGGACCGGACGTGAGGCAGGTGGCGACCTGCTGGAGGATGTCGCGATCGGACGGGAGCAGCTCCTCGTCGTTGTATGCGAACTTGGGAGCGCGATCGGCGCTCGCGAAGTGCAAGTTGCACATCTTCGCGACGTCGTCGGAGACGCCGACACGCCCGTCGGGATCGGGCGTGGCCGCGGGCGGCGTCGGGGTGGGAGCCTCCGCCGACTGCGTGGGCGGTGGCGCGACAGTGGTCGTCCCTTTCTTGGCGCAACCTGCCGAGAACACGATGACCGAGAGTGCAACCGAAATTCCTAGCGAGCGCAGCACGAACACCTCCTGGGGTTGCCGATGCGAATTGCATGGGGGATGACGCTGCGGGTTCGGTCTTGTTCACGGAGGTGATATCGTTTGTGAACAAACGATCTTATCGGCCGTCGTCCCATACGACGGCGCCGTGCGCCGATGTCACAGTCGTATCAACCCACCGAGCACCAGATGGTCGCGCAGTTCGAGCGCGTGATCCGTCGCGTCAAGCAGTCGATGAACTATCGCGGTTCGTACAGCACGCAGGACATCCTCGGTTCACTGGTCGCACGATGGCTGACCAGCGGCGAGTGGGATCGTCTGAAGACGCTTCCCCCGGCCGACCGGCACATCGGCGAGAGCGTGCGGCGGTTCATTCTGGATCGGCTCGATCAGCTGCGGCGGCGCGGTGATCGCCAGGAGCTGGTCGAGGAGCAGATCGAGCTTCCAGACGACGCGACGCTGCTCGAGCTCGTCGAGATCGCGCGGCTCCGCGCGTGGATCGAGGCGCGCATCGAGGAGCTCGAGCGCGAGATGGTCGATCCGCGCGTTCGCATCCCGCTCGCACACCCGAAGATGATCGGCCGCACGCTGCGCCTTCACCTCGAAGGGCGCACGCAGCGCCAGATCGCGCTCGCGCTCGGCATCTCGCTGGGCGCGGTGAACAAGCGCCTGCTCGACGGAACGAACTACCTCGTCGTGCTGAACGCGATCGAGGACGGAGGGGAAGCCGTGTGAGCATCGAGGTTCGCGAGGTCATCGATCGACTCGCGCACTGTCCGCCCGACGAGTGGCCCGCCCGGCTCGCTTCTGCGTTCCCGACGGATCCCGCGCTGCGCAAGCAAGCGCTGCTCTGGCTGCACGCCGATCGGCTCCAGGGCCGCGAGGCCGAGGACGGACCCGACCTCGGCCCGTCCGCCGAGCGCTACGAGCTGTCGCTGCGCATCGACGCCGGCGCGACCGCGACCGTGTGGCAGGCGTACGACCGCAAGCTCGGGCGTCCCGTGGCGCTCAAGGTGTTTCGCGACCTCGAGGACTCGGCGTCGGTGCATCGCGCGATCGCCGAGGCGCGTGCAGCGAGCGACGTGATCTCGGACCACGTGGTGCGCGTGCTCGACGTGAACAGCGACGGCGAGCACCCGTACATCGTGATGGAGCTCGTCGCCGAACACGATCCGGACCGCGACGCTCTCGCCCTCGGTGCGTCCGCGGCCTCGGTCGCTCCGCGCAACATCGCCGAGATCGCGCGGTGGTTGATGCAGGTCGCGCGCGGCGTACACGACGCTCACCTGCGCAACGTGTTCCACCGCGATCTCAAGCCGCAGAACGTCCTCGTGACGCCGATCTCGCGGCGTGCGCGCATCGCCGACTTCGGCCTCGCGATCCGCGCGGCCCAGCGCGCCACCAACCTGACCGTGCGCGGCACGCCGGAGTACATGGCGCCCGAGCAGGCGCGTGGCCTCCCCGCCACGCTCGATCCGCGAACGCCCGAGGATCGCGACGTGCTCGTGGCCATCGACGTGTGGGGCCTCGGCGCGATCGCGTTTCACTTGCTCTACGGTCGTCCACCGTGGCGCGCGGACAACGCCGGGCGCGAGGCGTGGGAGGTCGCCGCGGCCGACGCACGGCCATCCCTCGCGACGCACACGTCGCGCGACGAGCGCATACCACCGCGGCTGCGCGCGATCGTCGATAAGATGCTGTCGCCCGAACCAGCACAGCGCTACGCGAACGCGGCGGTGGTCGCCCACGAGCTCGAGGCGTTCCTCGCGCGCAGGCCGACGAGCTTCGAGCGCAAGCGCAACTTTCGTCGACTCGTGCTGTGGTGCCGCCGCAACCCGCAGCTCGCGCTGACGGTCCTCGTCTCCGTCGGGCTCGCCTCGCTCACCCTCGTCACGCACGAGAACGTGATGCGCCTGCGTCACGAGCGCGCGACGCTGAGCCACGCGGTCGCCGAACAGCAGGTCGAGCACGCGCGCCTCGATCTCACCGTCGAAGAATCGCGTCTCGCGCTCGACCGCAATCGGCAGCGTCTCGCCGCCGAGCGCGCGAACCTCGCGGCGCTCGAAGCGATGCTCGACGAGGATCGCCGCGCTCACGAGGCGCTGCTCGCCGCGAAGGACTCCGCATTACGAAAGGCGAGCTCGGCCACGCGACACGTGCTCGAACAGCTGGACGCATCGCGCGCCGCGCGAGCGAGCTACGAGAAGCTGTCCGCCGAGAACAAGCGTGAAGCCGATCGCCTCGCGAAGGAGCGCGATCGCGCGCGCAAGGATCGCGACAGCGCGCGATCGGAGCGCGACGCACTCCAGCGGGAGCTCGAAGCATCCGAGACGGAGCTCGCGAACATCCGGCGAGAGCGCGATCTCGCACGCGAGGAGCTCGCGCGGACACAAGAACGCGTCCGATCGAACGCCGCGAGGGAGGCGTCCCGCGCGGGACAGAAGGTGCGCCTGCGTGACCGTGCGCCAGCGGACGCGAAGGAGCGCCGAGCAGACGCCGCGAAGGAGCGCCCGTTGCGAGCAGACGCCGCGAAGGAGACTCCGTCGCGAGGGGACACCGCGAAGGAGAGCCCGTCGCGAGGAGACACCGCGAAGGAGAGCCCGTCGCGAGGGGACTCCGCGAAGGAGAGCCCGTCACGAGCAGACGCCGCGAAGGAGAGCCCGTCGCGGCCCGACGCCGCGAAGATCCAGACGCCGCAACCGGCAACGGGCGGGTGATGGGATGTGCGTGGCCGAGCGGCGGTGTGGGACCGCGGGCGAGTGAACGCAGCGGGCTCGCGCGCGTCCTCTGGATGATGAGGCTCGCGATCCTCGCGCTCGTGATTCTCGCCGGTGGCATGGCGCACGCCGAGGCACGCCATCAACGGCTGGTGACCGAGCGCGGTGTGGTGCACGTCTGGACGCCCGATGGGTATGACCCCGCGACCGCGGGCATCGTGGTGTACCTGCACGGCTACTACACGACCGTGGATCGCGCGTGGACCCGCCACCGGTTGGCGACGCAGTTCGCAGACGCGAACATCAACGCGCTGTTCATAGCGTGCGCGACGCCGGACAACGCGCGGCGCCCGATCGCGTGGTCGACGCTGCGCCGGCTACTGGCCGCGGTCGAGGAGCGGATCGGCGAGCTGCCGAAGGGCCGGCGCGTCGCGGTGGCGCATTCGGGCGGACATCGCACGCTCACCAACTGGCTGCGCGATCCGGCGCTCGACACGGTGGTGCTGCTCGACGCGCTCTACGACGAGGAGCCCGAGTATCGCCGGTGGATCTTGGGGGCCAAGAATCGCCGGCTGATCGACGTGTCCGTTCTCACGCGCGAGTGGACCGACCCCCTTCATCGCACGCTCCGCGGGACCCGCATCGTCGAGGGGCTGGACGACTCGAAGGCGCGCGAGTCGCGCATCGTGTACTGGCGGACCGACATCGATCACATGGAGCTCGTCACGGGCGGTCAGGTGCTACCGGGCGTGCTGCAACTGCTGTCGATACCGGCGATCTCCGTGAACAAGATCGACGACGCGCCGTCGTCGCTGATGTGACGGGTCGCCCGGACGACAGAATGCGCACAGGAGAGTGCAGATCTTCTTCACCGGCCGTACGGGCGACCCGTCGCACCTAACTAACGAGCGCCGTCCGCCGGTGACGTGCTCGCGGGAGTGCGGCCGCGCGTCGCGAGCGCGACGATGAGACCGAACAGCGACACGACCGCGGGAACCATCGGCCAGCCCTCGAGCCAGCCGTGATCGAGGAGGAAGCCGCCGGTCGGCGGGGCCATCATCATCGCGAGCGACGATAGCGAGCCCGAGATGCCGATCGCGATGCCTTGCTCGTGACGGCCGACGGCCTGCGTGATGCGGCTCGTGAGCACGGGGCGCAGCACGCCGTGGCCGAACGACGAGACGATCGTGATCAGCGCGATCGGCAGGATGCGATCGTTCGGGATCAACGCGAACACGACGTAGCCGATGATCGACGCGATGAACGCGGCGAACGTTAGCTTGATTTCGCCGAATTTCTTGACCAGGCGACCTATCAGCCCGCCTTGCCAGATGATTCCTATCAGCCCGGAGTAGGCGAACAGGTAGCCGACCTCCGTTGCCGTCCATGGGTGCCCGTCGCCGGTGACGAACCGGCGCTCCGCGTAGAGGGCGAAGCCCGAGATGAACGCGGAGAAGGAAAACGTGAACAGGAAGAACTGGATGTAGAGGGCGCGCAGGCCGGGACGACCGAAGTACTCGGTGTAGGTGCCGACGTCGAAGGCGCTCGGCCGGCGCCCGCCGGGGCCCACGACCTGCGCGGCGGGCATCGTCTCGGGTGGCTTCTCCTCCTTGGGGAGCAGCGTGTACGTGCAGAAGATCGACAGCGCCGACAGGCCGGCCGCGAGGATGAACGGGTAGTGCATCCCGTACTGGCCGAGGAAGCCGCCGACGAGCGGCCCGAACATGAAGCCGATGCCGAACGCGATCCCGATCACCGCGAACGCCTTCGCGCGGTTCTCGGGCTTGGTGTGATCCGAGATGTACGCCTGCGCGAGGGAGAGGTTGCCGGCGGTGAGCCCGTCGAGGATGCGGCCGACGAACACCATCCACAGCGCGGTCGATGCGCCGAGGATCAGGAAGCCGGCGCACGTGCCTGCTTGCGAGATCAGGAGGAGTGGCTTGCGCCCGTAGTGATCGGACAGCTTGCCGATGATCGGCGTCGAGATCAGCGACGACACCGCGTAGCAGGACACGATCAGCGTCGCGACCAGCGGCGTCGCGCCGAACCGCTCCGCGTACAGAGCGAGGAGCGGGATGACGATCGTGAAGCCGAGAACGTCCACGAGGACGATCAAGAACATCGGCAAGAGCGGGGACCGCTGCTCGGGCACTACGACAAGAGGATCGCGAAATCCGGGCGATTGCGAAATCCCGCGGCCGGTCTTTCGACGGCGATTCGCCACTGCACCGCGCCCTCGTGTACGCTGGTACGTGGGATGCGACTAACTACCCGGCTGATCGCGCTGGTCACGATGATGGCGCTTGTCTCGGGCTGCTTCGGCTACAACAAGAGCGCGAAGCGCTGGGCATACCTCGGCGACACGGTCTTGATCCTCGGAGGCGGCGGCGTGATCGCGGCGGAGGTGCTCACCAAGGACGAGCCGTGTATGGTCTCGATCATGATGCCGCGCTGTCGCTACGAACCGCCGTTCACCGGCGGCATGGTGGCAGGTGCGGTGCTCGCCGCGGCAGGCCTGTTCGGCATCCTGTTCAATGCGACGCGTCCAAACGTGAAGACATCGCGCTGATGCGCTGGTGGTGGGTCCTCGCGCTCGCGGCGTGTGGGGATAGCGCGGCGACGTTCGACGCGAGCCCGCCGTCCGATGGCAGCGTCGACGGCACGCTCGACGATGGCGGCGTCACGTGCCTCGCCGACCCGGGCGATGCCGCGCCGTCGGGGCCCGCGTGCATGGTGGGCACCGTGCCCGGCGAGTGCATCGACATCGCGGGTTGCACCGGCGTGCGCGACTCGACGCCGGGGCTGTGCGCGGGCGGCGCGAACATCCAGTGCTGCACGCCGCGGCTCGCGGATGGCATCGCGTGCGATCCGAACGCGGCGCCGCGGCCGAACGAGTGCGCGCTCGAGGAGGAGCCAGGCGACGCGGGCTGCCCGCCGGGTATGGCGCACGTCGACACGTTCTGCATCGATCGCTACGAGGCGTCGCTCGTCATCGATGGCTTCGCGGGGCCGGTCTCGGTGTCGCCGTACGTGTCGCCGGACGCGCAGTCGAACGCGCGCGCGGTCTCGGTCCGCGGCGCGGTGCCGCAGGGCCACATCTCGGGCACGCAAGCGGCGGCCGCGTGCATGCGCTCGGGCAAGCGGTTGTGCTCGAACACCGAGTGGCTGCGCGCGTGCCGGGGCACCGCAGGTTCGACGTACCCGTACGGCAACACGCGCATGCCGGGCGAGTGCAACGACGCGCGCGCGATGCATCCCGCGGTCGAGCTCTACGGCACGTCGGCCACCTGGATCTTCTCCCACATCGACTCGCCGTGCTTGAACCAGCTGCCGAACGGTCTGTCACCGACGGGCACGCACCCGGGCTGCGTCAGCGCCGACGGCATCTTCGACATGATGGGCAACCTGCACGAGTGGACGTCGGATCCCGCGGGCACGTTCCGTGGCGGCTTCTACGTCGACACGAAGCTCAACGGCGAGGGCTGCCTGTACGCGACGGTCGCGCACGACGTGAGCCATCACGACTACTCGACCGGCTTTCGCTGCTGCGCGGATCCGCAGTGACTAGACCGCGCACTCGCCTTCACCGGCGACGACCTCGAACGCGGTCTCCTCGCCGACGTCGATGAAGTCCTCGGGCTTCGCGTCCGCATCGGGGAGCTTCTCGAGATCCGAGATCAGCGAGCGCAGCTTGTCGAGCGGCACGCTCGCGAAGAACGCCGGCCCCGTGCCGCCCTCGGCGACGTAGAAGTCGAGCAGGCGCTCGAGGGTGGCGCCGGCGCGCCGCGCGGGCACCTTGCCGATCAGGCGACCGAACTCGGCCTTCGTCGCGGTGATGCCGCCACCGGCGTACACGAGGTACTGCGGCGCGGGCCGGCCGGCGAGCTTGCGCATTCCACCCTGGAAGCCGATGCCCGCGATGTAGTGCTGGCCGCATCCGTGCGGGCACCCGCTGATCTTCACGTCGAGGCCCTTCGCCGTCGTGCGCAGGTCCGGGCGCCGCTCGAGGAGCGCCTCGAGGTGATCGGTCAAGTGGCCACCGAGCCCGCGCGAGTTGGTGACCGCGATCTTGCAGCTCGACGCGCCGGGGCAGCTCGTCACGTCGGACAGCGTGTTCGCACCGCCGAGCGCGAGGCCGACGCGAACGAGCTCGCGATGCAGCGCGGGCAGTCGCGCATCGGGCACGAAGCGCAGCACGAGGTTCTGCTCGTTCGTCGTGCGCAGCTCGCCCTCGCCGTACTGCACGACGAGCTGTGCGAGCGCGCGCAGCTGTTCGGGCCTGATGTCGCCGAGGACGAGACGGATCACCACCGACGAGAATCCGGTCTGGCGCTGCGGTCGCACGTTGTGCTCGGCCCACGCCGAGTAGCCCGGATCCGTATCGGTCACCTGCGCGAGCAACGGGCGTCGCGCCGGTTGCGCGGGTTGTACGGGAAGCGCCAGGCGCACGCCGCCTTCCTCGCGGATCGTCGCGCGCTCCGCCTGGTACTCGGCGAGGAACGCGGGCACGCCGATCTTGTCGATCGCCCACTTGAGGCGCGCCTTCGCCTTGTTGTGGCGATTTCCGATGCGATGGAACACGCGCACGACGGCGTCCGCGGCCTCGAGCAGGTCCTCGCGCGGGATGAACTCCTCGACGACGATCGCGCTCCGGCGCAGCGTCGACAGGCCACCGCCCGCGATCACGCGAAAGCCGAGCTCGTCGCCGCGGCGCGTGGCGAGGAATCCGAGGTCGTTGATGAACGCCTGGGAGCAGTCGGTGCCGCAGCAGCCACCGATCGACGGCTTCAGCTTGCGCGGCAGGCTCGACGAGTACGGTCCGCGCAGCAAGTGCCGCGCGAGCGCTTCGACGTACGGCGTGACATCGAACGCCTCGTCCTTCGCGACGCCCGCGAACGGGCAGCACGTCCAGTTGCGCACGCTCGGGCCGCACGCCTCCTTCGTCGTAATGCCGCTCTCGGCGAGGAGGCCGAGCACGGTCTCCGCATCCGCCGACGGCACGAAGTGGAACTGCACGTTCTGGCGCGTCGTGACGTGCGCCTTCCCGTTCGCGTGCTTCTCCGCGATCGTCGCGAGCGCGTTCAGCTGCGCGGGCGTCACGAAGCCACCGGGCAGCTTCGCGCGCACCATCTGGTAGCCGTCCTGCCGCTGGCCGTAGACGCCGTTCAGCAGGCGGAACGTTCGCCAGTCGTCGCCGCTCAGCTCGCCGCGCTCGAACGCTTCGAGCTTGGTGACGAACAGGTCGACGTCCTCGCGGCGCGCGAACCCGAGCCGCCCCGTGACCGCCTCGGACACTTCGATGGCACTCATACCGACTTCTCCTCGGCGCCAACCGCGATCGCGTGCGCCTGAATCTGCGAGCTCAACCCGACGACATCCCCGACGACGATCACCGCGGGCAATTCGGTCGCGAACGCCGCGTCGCCGAGCCCGTCGAGCGTCCCGATCCACGTGATGGCCTCGGGCTGGCTCGCGCCGTGAATGATCGCGGCCGGCGTCTGCGCGCTCCACCCGCGCCCGACGAGGTGCGCCGCGATCGCGGCTCGCGTTCGCACGCCCATCAGCACGACGAGCGTGAGCGATCCGGGCGCGAGGCCGTCGAGGATCGGGCCGTACACTTCCTTCGCGTGACCCGAGATCACGGCGAAGCCCGACGCGAGCCCGCGGTGCGTGACGGGAATCCCGGCGAGCGCCGGCGCAGCGAGCGCGCTCGAGATGCCGGGGACGATCTCGTACGCGACGTGCGCGCCCTCGAGCGCGAGTGCCTCTTCGCCGCCGCGCCCGAAGACGAACGGGTCACCGGCCTTGAGCCGCACGACCCGCTGTCCGCGCCGCGCGGCGATCACCATCAGGCGATGAATGCCGTCCTGGTCGATCGAGTGCCGTCCCGCGCGCTTGCCCACGTAGAACCGCTTGGCCTTCGGTGCGAGCTCCGTGACGACCTCGGGCACCAGCGCGTCGTTGAGCACGAGGTCCGCGCGCTTCAGCCGATCGAGCGCGCGCAGCGTGAGCAGCTCGGGGTCCCCGGGGCCCGCTCCGACGAGAGATACGAATCCGCTCACGAGGCACCTCCAGGGACACGTTCGATCGGGCCGGTATCGATCGATGAATGATCGAACCGCGCGTGAACATCACGAGACCGGTACAGATCGACGAGCGCTTGCAGCAGTCGTGGTCGCCGCTGCGCCATCGGCACGCGCTCGCGCTTCCATTCGATGCGCGCTTGCCTGGCGACATCGACCCAGCGCGCGACATCGTCGGGGATCAGCGCGTCGATCGCCTCGCGCAACAACCCCGCCAGCGCAGGTGCCGCGCCGCCCGTCGAGATCGCGATCTCGACCTCGCCTCGCCGCACGACCCCGCCGAGGTAGGCGGTCGCCGCGGACGTGTCGTCGACCGCGTTGACGAACAGGCCGCGCGCCGTTGCCGCGGCGGCGACCTGTTGATTCACGTCGGGCGGAGCCGCCGCGACGACCCATCGCGCACCATCGAGGTCAGGAGAGAGAAACCCGCGCTCGACGAGGGCGATGCGCCCCCGGGGGACTTCGAGCGCACGAAGGTCGCGCGATGGGTCATCGGTGGCGGAAACGATCTCGGATCGCGCGCGGATGTCGTCGCAGATCGCGGGGGCGATCAGGATGACGCTCGCACCGGCGGCGACGAGGCCATCGAGCTTCCCCGCGGCGACCGGGCCGCCGCCGACGACGACGACGCGCAGGCCATCGAGCTTCAAGAACGCAGGATAGAGCGCCGGCATCAGCGCATGGCCTCGACGGTGGATGGGATGGCGCGCATCAGTTCGACTCCTGCCGTTCTCGCGTGGCGCCGAGCAGGCCCTCGTCGGTGATGCGCGTCTCGATCAGTCCACGCGATCGCAGCGCATCGACGATGCGAGCAACGGATGCGTCGACTGACTCGCTGTCGGTGTACGCGACCACGTCGGGCGACAGCGGCGCTTCGTACGGATCCGAGATGCCCGTGAAGTGCGGCAGCTCGCCGGACAGCGCCTTCGCGTACAGCCCTTTCGGATCGCGCGCGATCAGCGAGTCGACCGATGCGCTCGTGTACACCTCGAGGAACGGCACGCCCTTGTCGGCGGCGAGTGTGCGAATCGCGTCTCGCGTCTCGCGATACGGCGAGATCGCCGCGGTGATCACGCCGACGCCGTGGTGTGCCAGCAGGCGCGCGACGAAGGCGATGCGGTGCACGTTGGTGTCACGGTCCTCGCGCGAGAACGACAGGCCCTTGGACAGGTGCGTTCGCACGTCGTCACCGTCGAGGATCTCGATCGGGCGTGGCGCGAGCGCGGCGGCCACCGCGTTCGCGAGCGTGGATTTGCCGGAGCCCGAGAGCCCCGTGAACCACAGGATGAAGCCGCGGCTCATGCGCTCTCCTTCACGGGTGCCGGCGAGATCGAGACGAGCGGCGTGCGCGCGTGGAGGCCGCACTCGGTCTTGAGCGAGCCGCGCCAGCGACCGGAGCGCGGGTCCTCGCCCGGCGCGACCGCGGTGGTGCACGGCACGCAACCGATCGACGGATAGCCCTGCGCGTGGAGCGGGTTCGTGGGGACGTCGTTCGCGTAGACGTGCGCCCAGACGTCGTCGTGGGTCCACGCGGCGAGCGGGTTGATCTTCAACAGACCGAACGTCGCGTCGTGCTCGACGAGCTTCGCGCTGGCGCGCTCGGCGGTCTGGTCGCGGCGGATCGCGGTGATCCAGCCCCCAAAGCCGGCGAGGGCGGCGCGGAGTGGGAGCACCTTGCGCAGATCGCAGCAGCGATCCGGATCGCGCTCCCACAGCGCGGGGCCGTGCGCGGCGGCTTGCGCGTCGAGCGAGAGCTCGGTGCGGACCGCGCGGATCGTGATGCCGTACGTATCCTCGAGCTGGCGCCAGAGCGCGTAGGTCTCGGGGAAGAGCAGGCCGGTATCGAGCGTGAAGATGTCGACCGGGAGGTTCGCACGCGCGATCAGATCGATGATCACGCAGCCCTCCGCGCCGAAGCCCGTCGTGAAGGCGAGCCTGGGGCCGAACCGCCGCGACGCCCAGCGAAGCAGATCGCTGGCGGAGGTACCCTCGTCGGGGGCGGCGGCGGCATCCGTCATAACGGATATAGATCTATACCCGCAACGGATGACCTGTCAACGATAGCGGATGACCGACGAGGAGCTCGTCGGGCTCAGCGGCGCTTCAGCTCGTAGATCGCCTGTTTGGCCCGCTTGATGTCGGGGTCGTTCTTCGGCGCGAGCTCGAGGAAGGTCTCGAAGCTCTCGATCGCTTCCTTCTTCTTCTTCTTCGCGGCGTATGCGCTGCCCAGGTAGAGGTAGTTGATCGGGTTCTTCGGGTCGCGCTCGACGCTCTTCGACAGGATCTCCTCTGCCTCGTCGTACTGCTTGCGCTCGAGGAGGAGGAGGCCGAGCTTGCTCGCGGCCTTGGGGTGCGGGGGCTCGAGATCGACCGCGCGACGGTACGCGGCGATCGCGTCGTCGAAGCGCTCCTGCACGCGATAGATCTCGCCGTACGCGTACCAGAACGTCGAATCGCTCGGCGACTTCTGCACCGCCTTGGCCAGCGCGGCCTCGGCCTCCGCTTGCTTGCCCTGCTTGTTGAGCAAGAGACCGAGCTCGAAGTACGCGCGGCCGTTTTCGGAATCGAGCTCGAGCGCCTTGTCGAGGTACTGGCGAGCCTCGTCGAGCTGATCCTGATCGCGAAGCGCCATGCCGAGGAGCACGTGCGCTTGCGCATCGTCGGGCGCGGCCTTGAGGGCAGCGCGAAACTCGAGCGCTGCTTCGTTCACCTGCCCGAGCTTGTGCAGCGCGACCCCGAGGGCTTCGTGATACGTGGCGCTCGCACCGTCGAGCTGCACCGCCTTGCGCAGCTCCTCGATGCCCTGCTGGTCCTTCTCGAGGAGGAGCAGCGCGCGGCCGCGCTTCTCGTGGCCCGCCGGGTCATCCGCGTTGAACGAGATCATCGAGTCGGCGACCTCGAGAGCTTCCTGGCCCTTGTTGCCGGCGAGCAGCGTCTCGGCGTAGAGGCCATAGCCCTTCACGTCGGTCGCGTTCGCGTCGTAGTACGTCTTCGCGACTCCCTGCGCGCGAGTGATCTTGCCGGAGTGGAGCAAGAAGTCGACGCGCTCCTCGAGCACGTCGAAGCTCTTCCCCGCGTCGTACGCTTCACCGTACTTCTTGTCGGCGCCGTCGACGTCGCCGTTCTTGGCGAGGTCGCGAGCATCCGAGAGGATCTTTCGCGCGTCGACCTTCGGCACCTTCTTCGGCGTCTTCTTCACCGTCTTTTCCGGGCCGCCACACGCCGTCGTTCCGACGAGCGCGGCGCTCGCCAATGCAAGCAAGAACAGTCCCCGTAGCATCGCGAGATCGTAGCGAACGCGCGCCCCGCGCGCCACTTCTGTCCCGACGAGAACCCGGGTCACATTGGCTATTTTCAGGCCTGGTGCGCGGCCGCGCGCGCTTTCGACAGTGCGAGCCAGATCGCGATGACCATCAGCACGTTCGCGACCACCGTCGTGATGCCGAGCGGCTCGCCGGACAGCGCAGCACCGAGCACCACGGCGAGGCTCGGATTGACGTACGCGTAGCTCGTCGCGATCACCGGCCGCGTGTTGCGCAAGAGCCAGCTGTACGCGGTGAACGCGATCAGCGATCCGGCGACCCACAGATATGCGAGCGCGAGCCACGACTTCGCGCCGACGTGATGCGGAATGCTCTCGCCGCGGAGTGCACCGACCACGAACAGGACGATGCCGCCGGTGATCATCTCCATCGCCGAGAGCATGAAGACGTCCTTGGTCGCCGGCGAGCTCAAGCGCCGCGCGATGATCGATCCGAGCGCCCACGCGGCCGGGGCCAGCAACAAGAGGACGATGTGCAGCGGATCGCCCGCGAGCGATGGCCCGCCCATCAGCACGAGGATCCCCACGAAGCCGATCACGAGCGACACCCACTCGCGGCTCGTGGGCTTCTCGCCGGTGATCCACGCGAGCACGCCCATCCACAGCGGCATCATCGCGGCGCACACCGCGGTCGCGCCGGAAGGGATGGTCCCTTGCGCGATCGCGATGAAGCCGTTGCCGCCGAGGAACAGCAGCGCGCCGACCGGAGCGACCGAGATCCAATCGCGCGCGGTCGGCCACGCCACACCCCTGTGCAGCGCGACGAGCAACAGCACCATGCCCGCCGACGCGAAGCGCATGCTCGCCATGAGCAGCGGTGGCAGGTCGTGCATCGCGACCTTCATCGCGAGGTACGTCGAACCCCAGATCACGTAGACCGCGGTGAGGCTCGCGATCAGCTTCCAATCCCAGCGAGATGCGATGGGCGATGCGAGCGTTGGCGTCTCGGTCGAAGCAATCATGCGCTTCATGGTGACGTCATCCGGCGATCAGTACAGAGCCACGGAATCTGGATCCTGACCAGTACAGATGGTCTGTATCGGTGCAGCTCGTAGATGGCTGTGCCTGTCGGTGAATCACGCAGCTGCCACAACGCGCTGTCGAAAAAGTTGATAGCCACCCGAATGACCTTCGCTACACTGCGGCCTCGGTCAGGGTCGCGTGCGCGTCGTATGCGAATGGCCGACACGGGTGTGCACGATGAAGCTGTCGATCTGCGTGCTGACGAGTCTCGCGTTCCTTCGAACCGCCACCGCAGATCCTCTCTCGAGCACCGTCGAGCCCGCACCCACCGCCGAGCGGCCCGGGGGCGTCGACCTCTCGTATCTCGTCGACGGCGGCGCCGTGCCGTTCTTCTGGGGCGCGATGGCCGGGCGCCTCGCACTCGACAAGTGGGCCAAGCCGCGCGACACGCCGCTGTTCTTCAGCGAGAGCGAGGGCGGAGCTCCGAAAGCATCGTGGGAAGTGCCGGGCTACGCGGTGACGGGGCTCGGCGTTGGCCTCGGTCTCGGCATGCTCGCCGGTGGCGATGACTCACGCATGTATCACATCAAGGGTCTCGGCGAATCGCTGATGACCGGCTGCCTCGTCACCGGTGTGATCAAGACGATCGTCGGTCGCCATCGCCCCGACTGGACCGAGGACAGCACCGACTCCGGGCGTCGCTCGTTCCCTTCGGGCCACTCGACGCAGGCGTTCGCGATCGCGACGTACGCGATCCTCTATCTCCGCGGCCACGTCTTCGACACGCGCCGCGGCAACTCGAAGATGCCGTGGTGGGAGCTCGCGACATACGCGGGCATCGGGCTCGGCGCGGCGACGGTCGCCGGCGAGCGCGTGTTTCACAACCGGCACAACCTGAGCGACGTCGCGATCGGCGGCCTCCTCGGCACCGTCAGCTCGTCGCTGTTCTACTGGTATCAGGACGGTCGCTATCAGGACCACGCGAACAAGGAAGCGATCAAGAACCTGACGATCACGCCGACCGTGACGCCGACGGGTGCGCAGGTCGGTCTCTCCTTCGCGTTCTGATCACTCGCGGCGCACGCCGATGACGCGAACCGCGCCGCTCGCATCTCGCGCGAGATGCACGAGCACCGGTGGCAGCGCGAGCGCGTTGCGCAGCGCTTCGAGCTTCACGATCGTGTAGCCGTTGTTCGACGTGGCGACCGGCACGACGACGCACGAGTGCGCCGACGCGGGCAGCGTGCTCGCGCGCAGCTCGACGCCGTCGCGGTCGAACACACGGACGCGATAGCGGTGACCGCGCGGCGACTCGAGGTCGTACACGAGGGCGAGGTCGTCGAAGCAGACGCGCGTGCCGCCGGCGATGGCCTCGGTCGCGAAGTGATCCAGCGGCGAGACCTGGCGGAACCAGTACGCGCCGACCTTGCGCTGCCGCGCGACCAGCGTGTCGACCATGTACTTCGCCGTGCGCGGATCCGAGTACTGCGCCTCGTCGACGATCGCCGTCAGCTGCTCGCGCGTGAAGCGCATGACGAGCTTCGCGCCCCAGTAGCCGTCGAACCGATCGGCGTCCTCGAACGGCCAGTACGGGCTGTTCGTTCGCCACGCGCCGGGATCGAAGTGATCCGCCTCGAACAGGCCGAGCCCGCGATAGGTCGGGACCTCGATGCCGTCCCACGGTCGCTTCCACAGACCGAACGTCAGCAGCGAGCGCAGCGCCATGCCGGGGTCGGCGCGATACGTGTAGCCGACCGTCTTCCAGCTGTTGACGTAGCCCATCACGCCGAGCGCCTTGCCGAAGTCGATCAGATAGTGAACGACGTGGCCGCGATCCGTTGGCTTCCCGTCGGGACCCGGATAGCGGATGAAGGCGTCGAGCGTGTTGTCCTCCTGCATGTCCGTGTGGTTCAGCCACGAGAAGATCGCGGCCTGACCGCGGATGCTGCGTCGCTGCTCGTGCGGGATGCGATCGTTCGGATCGTCGGCGCGCACGCCCTCGCGCGCGTAGGGACCGATCGGGATGCCCGGCAGGTAGCGGCTCGCGAGCACGCGAACGCGACCGTCGTCGGTGCGAAATGCCTTCGCGAACGCGTCCACGACGTCGACGGCGTAGAGCGGCGTCTTGTGACCGAGGGGATCCTTCTTCGTCGCCTTCGTGTCGACGGTGATGTTCTTCGGATCGATGTAGCCGAGGTAGTCCTGGGGCACGTTGTAGCCGATCGCCCAGACGATGCGATGACCGATCACGTGCGCGCCGGTCTCCATCTCCGGCACGTCCTTCATGTCGACCTTGAGGAGGTACTTGTCGCCCTTGCTGTCCTCGAAGATGAAGCCGATCGCCGTGCCGCCGACCTTCGCACTCTTGATCGTCCACGGCAGGTGAGAGAACGGCGACGGGTCGACGTTCGCACCGCGGCGAAGCTCCTCGATCGACAGGTCGCGCACGCCGATGCGGTTCGTGAACCACGTCGAGTCGGGGACCTCGTCGAGGGCGTTGACGTCGCGCGCGCGCACGGGATCCTGCATGTCCATCGCGCGCGTCGCGCGGCGCACGACGAACCCGTCGGTCTGATACAGCGAGCGGTTGTACTCGCGCTCGGCCGGCTTCTTCTCGAGCGGCGTGCGATCGGAGACGCGCCACACCGGCGGTGCGTTCGCGAAGCGGAGCGTGCCTGCCGGTGGATGCGAGCACGCGGCGAGGACGACGAGAGCGAGGATGACCGAAGCCTTCATCAGTACCTCCCGGCACGTTCGCGCCGGCCGAATGCAGGCGAGAACACGAGCTCGAGGAACGCGTCGCCTTCGCGCGAGAACGCGAGCTGGCCGCGCATGAGGAAGCTGGCGTTGGTGTGGACCTGCACGCCGCCGCCGAAGCCGAGGTGCCAGTCGCTCGCCGAGCCCTCGACGATCTGATCGAGCCCGCGAAGCGCACGTCCCACGTCGACGAACGTGTACGCCGCGAGGAAGTTGCCGAGGTCCCAGGTGTACTCCGCGGTGCCGAGGGCGACGGCCTTGTCGCGGAAGCGACCCTCGGGATAGCCGCGCAAGAACTCGGTGCCGCCGAGGCGAGGCAGGTCGATGAACGAGAGGTACGGCTCCGTGCGGCCGTCGCCACCTGCAGTCGCGTCGACCATCGCGCGCAGCGCCAGGATGCGGTTGCCCTCGTAGAGATCGAAGAAGCGCTGGACCTCGCCGCCGTAGCGATAGAACGCGGTCGGATCTCCGTCGATGCCGATCGCGCGACCGCCGTGGATCGATGCATACCAGCCGGTGCTGTCGAGGACGCGCGGGGCGTACCTCGTCGACGGGCGGCGCGTGTCGTAGATCACCTCCGTCTCGAGGTAGATGTTGTCGACACCGCGCTCGTAGCCGACGAGCTTGCTCGTGTCGAAGCGCTGTTCGATGCCGAGGTTGAACTCGTCGAGATCGTCGGAGTCGAACGGGTCGCTCGGATCTTCCGGCTTGAAGTCGGCGAAGTCGCGAAGCGCGAGGGCTCCCGAGATGCGAACGGCGAACGGTCCGCGGACCCGACCCTCGAGCTTGGCGACCGTGCGGAACCAGTTTTCGCGGAAGCGCGACGAGATCGCCGTGTCGGCGAGCGAGGGATCGATCAGCTCGGCCGGCATCTCGGTCAACATCGTCGCGTTGCCGATGCCGAAGAACCGCTCGTCCGGACGCTTCTCGTAGACCGTCTCGATGCTGCCGCTGATGCGCTTGCCGAGGCGCTGACCGCTGCGCAGCTCGAGCCCGTACGCCTGCTGATAGCGCCCGCCGAAGTTCGCGCGCACCTTGATGCGTTCCTTCTCGCCGAACAGGTTGTAGTGGACGAACCTCGCGCCGAGATCGAAGCCGAAATCCGTCGAGTAGCTCGCGACCGGGTAGACGCCGTACGTGCCGTCGTCGTTGAACAGCGTGGCCTTGACGCGGTTCTGCAGGCTGTACTGCTCGTAGGCGTACGCGGCGCCGCGGAACGGCTGCGCGAAGCCCCAGAACATCCAGCGCGGAACGAACAGCAGCGCGCGCGGGATCACGCGGACCTTGTTCGCGACCGGCTCTTCCGCCTCGACGACAACGCCGCTCGCGCGATCCGGAGCCGGCGCGGTTCCGTCGGTGTCGGGCTTGGTCGGATCGAACTCGGGCACCGGCGCGGGCTCGACGACCACGTCGGCGTCGCCCGGCTTCTTCGGCTCGCTGACGGCAGCGACCGGATCGGCGTGGGCGACGGACGAGAGTGCGAGGACGAGGAGGAGGGCGCGCATGACTAGTTCACGTGAGGTCGTTCGATCCGGCCGCGATCGACGAGCGCTCCGGCGAGCGACTCGACCATCGCGAGCGCGAGGTCGGTGTGGTCTTCGAGGACGTCGAACAGCGCGGCGGCGGGAAAGCGCAGCGCGCGGACCGGTGTGAGCGTGGACATCGTCGAGACGTACGGCACCTCGGCGAGCGCCTCGAGCGCACCCGGTGCGTGCCCGGGTCCGAGGACGAACGAGACGCCATCGCGCGCGCCGTGGACCGTACCGTCGAGGAGCACGAACACCGACGTCGCCGGGTCGCCGTGCTTGCCGACCAGCGCGCGCGCGGGCAAGCGGATCTCCTCCGACGCTTGCGCGAGCGCGGCGAGGGCCTCGATGCGTCCCTTTCCGAACGGCATGTAGCGCCGCAGGATGATCAGCCGATCGACCATGCCGAGCTGACCGTCGAGCGCCTCGTCGATCGCGACCCGCGCTGGTGGATTGCCCGGCGGCGAGATGTCGTCGAGCAGCGATCGCGCGAGCGACCGGCGCACGCTGGTGAGCAGGCCGAAGTTGTCGTCGAGGATCTCGCGGAAGTCGGCGGCGGCGAGGCGGAGTGTGCGCGTCGGGAGCGTCGCGGTGATCGGCTCGCGCGTGCGGCGGCGCGCCATCGCTTCGAGCGCGCCGACCACCTCGCGCGGGCCCCAGCTCTGGCCCGACGGTGTCGAGAGCTTGCCTTCGATCACGAGGTGCAGCGGAGCAGAGCGCGACGGCGCGACGATCGTCTCGCCCGGCTCGAAGTGCTGCTCGACGACGTTCTGCGCGATGACGGCGAGCTCGTCCATGCTGGCCTCGTCGAGGCCGGGGAACTGCCGCAGCGTCAGGAGGCGCTGCACGGGAGTCTGGAGATCATCCATGGAGCCTCGCGATCGCCTGCTCGAAGGCATTGGTCACCAGCGCGGAGTCGGTGATCGGCTTGAGGCGCACGAGCTCGTCGCGGAGCTCGACGAGCTGGAGCTCCGCCACGTGATGCGCAGCGACGCAGCGCAGTGAATCGCTCGGGTCGCCGAGCAGCGCCGAGATGACGGCCTGGTGCGTCGGATACTCCTCGCGCAGCGCGTCGAGGTCGAGCTTGTCGTCGAGTAGCTCGAGCAGCGGGGCGCGCACGTCGGCGGGGACGAGGTGCTCGAGGATCTCCCGCGCGGCGCCGCGGTGCTCCGGTGTCGCCCGCGCGTGGTCACCGACGAGCGCGTCGTGCACGCTGCGCAGATCGTCGCGCGGGTAGAGGATGCCGAGCGCACGGAACACGCGCTCGATCGCGTGCAGGCGCTTCTCCGCGAGCAGCTCGCGCAAGAGGTCGAGGCCCGGCGTCGATCGCGCCGGATGGAGCGCGAGCGCGGCACCGAGCGCCGCGTAGCGGAGCGCGTCCTGCGTCGAGCGGCGCGCGTAGGCGCGAACGGGATCGGTGTCGATCGGTAGCTCCGGCTGATCGGCGCGCATGCGCCCGAGCGCGCGCAGGATCTTGAACTCCGTGGATCCATCGGGCTCGCGCGGCAAGCGGGCGACGAGCGCTGCCGCGGCATCCAGCGACGAGAACCGGCTGATCGTGCGCGGGAGGTGGCGGCGAACGCCGAGCGACGTGCGCGGATCGTCGAGTGCTTCCAGCAAGCGACCGAGATAGAGCGGGCCACCAGCGACGAACACGCGGCGCGCATCACCGCGCACGTGCGGATCCTCGAGGAACTTGAGCAGTCGATCGACGTCCGCGAGCTGCGGCGCGTGCTGCCAGGCACGCAGCACCTCGCGGATCACGCGCGGCTCGCGCTTGCCGGCGAGCTGCAGTAGCAAGCCGCGGAAGCGCTCGCTCGGCTGGCGGGCGACCGCGTGCGCGAGCGCGATGCGCTCCTCGACGGAGCCGTCGCGAAGTGCGGCCAGCTCGGCCTCGACGTCGCGGACGATCGCCGTGCGCTTCGCGGGACGGATCAGCGAGAGGCCGACGACGGCGGCGGCGCGCACGTCCGGCTCCGGATCGGACAGCGCCGCGACGAGCTGCGCGTGATGCAGTCCCGTCCGACTCGAGGCGGCGAGGGCGGCGGCGCGGATCTGCGGATCCGTGTGCGCCGTGAGCTGGTGCAGCACGCGCGAGACATCGGGGCGCAGCTCGCCCTCGAGCAGCGACAGCGCGTGGCGCACGACGGTGTCGCTCGGGTGGTAGAGCACGAGCGCGGGGATGCGTTCGCCGCGTTGCGCGAGAAGATCGAGCGCCGCGAGCGCCTCGCGCTGGTCGGGGCTCGCGAGCGTCTCGACGAGCATCTCGATCGACGCGCCGTCGAGCATCGGCAACCGCGCTTCGCGGTGGATGCCGGCCGCGTCGAGCTTGTCGCGGAAGCGGCGCACGTACGCGCGGCGCATCGTCGCGACGACGACGAGCCACAGCACCACGGTCGCCGTCGTGGCGACCGCGAGGGACCACGTCGCGTCCGCGTCGGTCGCGATCGCGAGGACGATGCCGGCGGCGAGCGCTTGACCGCCGCGCTGGCCGAACACCTCGACGAGAGGCTTGGCCTTCTCGCGCTCGTGGCTCGGCATGGGGACGAACAGGATCTCGCCGACGACGCGATGGACGCTGTTGCGCAGTCCGCCGTCGGCGAGCTTGAGCGCGAACACCGCGACGGCCGCGCCGGTGAGCACGAAGCCGAGCGTGGTCGCGAGCACGAGGAACGGCAGCACCGCGAGAGCGCTGCCGACACCGACGCGATCGAGCAGGCGCGGCGTCACGACGAGCTGGACGATCAGGGCGAGGACGTTGAGCCCGGTGTAGGTCGCGCCGAACACCGTCGCGAGCTGATCGCCGGGCAGCCGCTCGACGAGCAGCCGCTTGAACATCAGGTCGCCGATCGTCAGGGTCACCGTCGAGACGACGGCGAGCAAGATCAAGAGCTGCGCGTAGCGACGGCCTCGGCGATCGACGCGAGGCGGCTCGACGTCGGCCTGCGCGTGCACCGCGGCGGGCTTGCGGGCCGCGGGCAAGAGCTGGACAGAGAGCGCCGCGAGGCCGAAGCCGATCGCGCCGGCGTCGACGAGGTGGCGCGCCTCGACGAAGTGGCCGAGGAGCGAGGCGATGGCGGACCCGATCAGCGCGCCGAGGGTCCCACCCGCCGCGATCGCCGCGAGGATGCGCTTCGCGTCGCCGATGCGGACGTCGCGCTCGATCACGAGCCAGAACGCGGGGACGACCAGCGTCGCGATCGTCCCCGTCCACACGTACAGCACGAACGCGGCCCACGGCGATTGCGTGAGCGCGAACGCGAGCACCGTCGTGCCCGCCGTCGCGAACATCAAGAACACCAGGAGCATGCCGCGCGCTTCACGAACGCCGCGGAAGCGCCGCACGATCATCACCGCCGCGAGGGCGATCACCGCGATCGCGACGTAGGCCCAACCGAGCCGATCCGGACCGAGCCGCGTGAGGAACAATGCGTCGCGCGCGGTCTCGAGGATCGAGTGCGCGACCATCACGAGGAACAGCACGAACGCGGGAGGCAACACGCTCGGTGGCTCCGGCGGCGCCGCTCGCATTGCCTCTGCCGTCGCGCTCAGGCGCATGCTGCTGGCAGGTGACGGGATCACGCCTTGGCTCCTCGCGTCAGCTTCGCGTGACGGCGCGCGATGCCGACCGTCACCGCGATCCACGCGCCGACAAGGACGAGGTTCGCGATCGACAGGCCCGTCACGCTCATGCCGACGGTGTGCAGCGCGAGCGCGATCAGCAGCGCGGCGACCGTGTCGCCGAAGCGTACGAAGAACGTGTCGATCGCCGCCTTCGCCTTGTACTTCGCCGCGCGAGACGTCGGCAGGAACAGCGCCTGCCGCACCGTGTTCATCAGCGAGTAGTTCGTCGAGTTCTCTGCCACCTTCGCGACGCGCGTGACCGCGAGTCCACCGACGGCGGCGATCGCGCCGTACGTTCCGAACGCGATCACGGGCAACACGAACAGCGCGGCGCGCACGCCGAACCACGCGATCACGCGCGAGACGACGAACGCCTGGATCAGGAACCCGACGAGGTTCACCCAGAAGAAGAAGTCGGCGTAGAAGCCCTCGATCATCTCGCGGCGGGCGGCCTCGACCGCGGGCACGGAGGCATCTCCCGGCACCGCGGCGATCGCGTGCTCGACGGCAGTGTGCGAGAGGATGAACTCGCCGGTCGTGTTGACGATGTTCGTGATCAGCAGCATCACCGCGATCAGCAACAGGTAGCGATCGCGCGCGATCAACGCGAACCCGCCCGGGCCGCCGATCGGCGCTTCCTTCTCGGCCGCGAGCGGAGAGTGCGGCGTCTGCACGCGATCGATCAGGTTGAACAGCACGACGCACACCGCGAGGATCGCGGCGGCGACGAGCATCAGCTCGTACGTTCCGGCGAAGTCGGTGAGCTTGGGGCCGACGATCGCGCCGAGCGAGCCGCCGATCGCGATGATCGCGAACAGTCGCTTGCCTTGCTCCTCTGTATAGATGTCGTTCGCGTACGACCAGAACTGCGCGATCAGGAACATGTTGACGAGGCCGAGCCAGATGAAGAACGCGAGTCCGACACCGACTCCGGCGCGACCGAGGATGAAGAACACGACGAGGCACGCGAACACCGCCGCGTACGAAACGTTGATCAGCTTGATGCGCGCGACCTTGTTCGCGAGGGCGCCGTACGCGGGAACGATGCCGGCGAACAAGACGGCCATCGCGCCGCCCGCGTAGAGCTTGAGCTCGTCGCCGCGCAGGCCGAGCATGCCGCCCGTGAGGATCAGCCCCTCGCGCGTCGTCTTGAGCACGTAGTACGCGCACAGGATCAGGAACACGTTGAGCGTCATCAGTAGGACAAGGCCCGCCTCGCCCGGCTTCACCTTCGCGAACGGCGAGAGAAGCCGTTCGAGAAGGGGCATCCTGGGTGTCGGAGCGCTTGCCATGCCAAGGAATTCGTAGAGCAAGCGTCGAACCATGCCGGGCTGTCACGGATCGCCGCGCGAACCTCGCGGATTGCGCCGTTTGCAGCGCGATCGACGGTTCGCCTTACACCGTGCGTCGGCTCGTCGACAGCCGTGCGCTACCGCGCGTGTGGCGTGGCTACACGGATGCCCCCGTCCGATCGACCAGGCGCCTGAAACCGCTGTACCGGTGGGCGATCTCCGAACTGTGCTGGTCGCCTTCTAGGCCGATGGGTACACTTTCGCCCATGGTCGCTCCCGGTGGTTTTCTCTACGAGCACCTCGCCGACGAGCTCGGCCAGGCCATCGACCGCGGCGCGCTGCGAGCCGGTGACCGGTTGCCGTCGGTGCGCCGGCTCGCGCAGGAGCGCAGCGTCAGCGTCGCGACGGTGCTCGAAGCGTATCTGCGCCTCGAGAACGCCGGTTTGATCGAGGTCCGTCCGAAGTCGGGTCACTTCGTGCGCGGCCGCGCGATGCTCACCGCCGAGCCGCGTGCGCCGCGTGCGTGCATCACGCCATCGCGCGTGACCGTCAGCGACGCCTATACGAAGATCCTGTCGGCGATGCGCGATCCGGAGCTGTTGCCGCTCGGATGCGCGACGGTCGATCCGTCCTACCTGCCGATCGCGGCGCTCAATCGCATCATCAGTCAGATCACGCGCGAGATCTCGACGATCGGAGCGCGCTACGAGGGTGCGCCGGGCTTGCTCACGCTGCGCCGACAGATCGCGCGGCGCGCCGCCGAGGTCGGAGCGGCGATCACGGAGCACGACCTGTGCACCACGATCGGCGCGACCGAAGGACTCTCTCTCGCGCTGCGCGCTGTCGCGAAGCCGGGTGACGTGATCGCCGTCGAGTCGCCGGCGTACTTCGGCGTGCTGCAGGCGATCGAGAGCCTCGGCATGCGTGCCCTCGAGATCCCCGCGCATCCGCGTACGGGCTTCGACGTGACGGCGTTCGAAGAGACGCTGCGCGCGCAGAGCGTGCAGGCGGTCGTGATCGCGCCGACAGCGTCGAACCCGCTCGGGTCGATCATGCCCGACGACGAACGCGAGCGACTCGTCAAGCTGACGCGGCGCCTCGACATCCCGGTGATCGAGGACGACGTGTACGGCGAGCTCGTGTGGGACGGCTCGCATCCGCGTCCGCTGCGCTCGTTCGCGGGGCCGAGCGAGGACAGCCACGTCCTCCTCGTCAGCTCGATCTCCAAGACGCTCGCTCCCGGCTACCGCGTCGGCTGGATCGCGGGTGGTCGCTGGCACGATCGCGTCGTCCGGTTGAAGTACGGCCAGTCGCTCGCGTGTCCGACGCTCCCCGCGATGGCCGTCGCCGAGTTCTTGTCGTCGGGTGGATACGATCGTCACCTCCGGCGATTGCGATCGGCGATCGCGGGCAACGTCGAGCGGTATCGCGAGGCGATCGCGCTTCAGTTCCCCGACGGAACGCGGGTGTCCTCGCCCCGAGGCGGCTTCGTGTTGTGGGTCGAGCTGCCGGCGGGCGTCGACTCGCTCGCGCTGCACGACGCCGCGCTTCGCAAGCGGATCGTGATCGCTCCCGGCCCCTTGTTTTCTGCGCGGCAGAGATTTGCCAACTTCATTCGTATCTCCGCGGGAACCCCGTGGTCTGACCGTGTCTCCGACGGCATTCGCACGCTTGCCCGGCTGGTAGGGCGCGAATAGGCAGGTACCATCGCCGCGTTCAGGTACGCGGAGGGTTACCCATGAAGCATTCGACTATGTTCGCGCTCGCTCTATCTCTCGGCCTTGTCGTTCCGGCCGCCACCGCCTTTGCCGAGGAGAAGGCACCGCCGTCGGAGAGCAAGCCAGCTCCGGCCGCCGGCGACGCATCGGCCGAGGTCAAGGCGGGCACCGGCGTCGAGAAGCGCGAGATCGTCGGCGAGGCGACGAGCTTTTCCGCCGGCACCACGGTCTGGGTCTGGTCGCTCGTGCACAACGCCGAGGGCAGCGTGAAGCACGTGTGGAAGCGCGACGGCAAGGGGGTGTGGACCGCGACGATGAAGATCGGCTCGAAGAAGTGGTCGACGTCGTCGCGCCGCACGATCCCCAAGGCCGGCAGCTGGGAGGTCGACGTTCAGACTCCCGACGGCGCGTCGCTCGGCTCGGTCGCGTTCACGGTCAACTGAGCCGCAGAACGCGAATATCGATCGCGCCGTTCGCGCGCTTGTTGTAGACGAGCAAGCGCCCGTCGGCCGACACGAACGGCCGCGCGTCTTCTTCGCCCGGCGCGGCGGTGGTCAATCGCTCGGGCGATCCGCCGGCTGCGCTGACGCGATAGATGCTGAACGCGCCGTCCGTCATCGACGCGTAGTAGATCCACGCGCCGTCGGGGCTCCACGTCGGCCAGCCATCGCGCACGGCCGGCGTCATCGTCACGTCGCGCGCGACACCGTCGACGATCTCCACGACATCGTCCATGCGCGCGTCGTTCCGCAGCAGCACGATGCGCTTGCCGTCGGGCGAGTAGCGCGCGCAGGTGTCGTCCTCGGGGCTCGCGGTCAGCCGCTCGGTCGCGCCGGTCGCGAGCTCGACGCGCACGACATCGAACGAGCCGCGATCCTGCGTGTTGTAGAGCAGCGCCTTGCCGTCCGGCGACCAGTACGGATGCAGATCGCGCCCCGGGCTGTTCGAGATGCGGCGCGGCTCGTCGCCGTCCATCACGTAGACCTCCTCGTTGCCGTCGCGATCGCTGACCCACGCGAGCCGGCCATCGCGGCTCCAGTCGGGCAGCGTCTCGTTGCTCGGCGTGTCCATCAGCGCGCGCGACTCGCCGCTCGCGAGATCGAGCTCGTACAGCTGCCAGTGGCCGCTGCGATTGCTCTGATACAGCACCGAGCGCATGTCGCGCGACAGCCGCGGATACGCGTTCTCGACACGATCCTCGGCGAGCAGGATCTTGGTCTGCCCGACCTCGGGCCACACGATCGGTGGCCCTGCATCCTTCGACTTACAACCAGCGAGAACGATCACGATCGCGAGCGCGCGCATACCTGGGTATGCCGCTCGCGACGTGATCGTTGGCTACATCGCGAGGCCGCCGTCGACGTCGATCGTGCGACCGTTGAAGTAGTCGCACTCGAGGACGAACTTCACCGCGAGCCAGATGTCCTCGGGCACGCCGATGCGGCCCACCGGGATGTTCGCCACCAGCGCATCGCGCGCCTTCTGGTTCATCCCCTGCGTCATCGGCGTCTCGATCATGCCGGGCGCCACCGCGCCGACGCGGATGCCGAACGCGCCGAACTCGCGCGACCACGTCAGCGTGTTCGCCGCCAGCGCCGCCTTGGCCGACACGTAGTTCGACTGGCCGCGGTTACCGTGGCGCGCGATCGACGACATGTTCACGATCACGCCGGGCTTCTGCTCGGCGCTCGCCATCTTCGCGACGACATCGCGCACCATCATCGTGGCGCCCGTGAGGTTCACGCCGATCACGGCGTCCCACTTGTCGCGACCGAGCTTGCTCACCTCGCCGGTGGTCTTGTCCTTCTTGACGAGCAAGCCGTCGCGCAGGATGCCGGCGTTGTTGATGAGGCCGTTGAGGCCGCCCATCGCGCCGTACGCCCAGTCGACGAACGCGCCGACGTCGGCTTCGTTCGACACGTCGAGCTTCTTCGTGTGGACCTTGCCCGGCAGACCGCGGGTCGACTCCGCGAGCTGGGCGAGGCCCTCCTCGAGGACGTCGCCTGCGGCGACCTGGGCACCTGCCTCGGCGAGGCGGCGAGCGAAGTGCGCGCCCATTCCCTGGGCCGCACCGGTGACGATGATCTTGAGCGACGAGAGCTGCATAGGTGCAGCCCTATACCACGATGTTGCGCTGCACAAAATATGCTGCAGCGCACAATTCAGGCTATGGACATGTGCCGCCACAACCGTCCGGAGTACCGGTGGCTCCACAGGTTGGGGTGCATGCGCAGGTACCTGCCATCGAAGGCGTATCCCCAGTGCACATGTTATTCGTCAACCCGCCAGCAGTGCTACAGGGACACGCGATGTCGACTCCGTCACCTCGGTCATAGAACGCGTTGTCGTTGCAGGCATCACCGATGTCACCCGAACCACCGGTCAGCATCGAACATGTTGCGAACGCCTGGCAGGTGCTCGGCATACCGACGTTTCCGGTGCAGAAGAAGCCGGACTCCACGGTGCAACTTCCGTTGCAGCCGTCGCCGCCGCCATCGCCATCGTCGCAAGCCTCGCCTGTCTCGCGGATGTTGTTCCCGCAATCAGTGCACGAGGACGTGTTGAACGTGCACGTCGAAGCGTTGCACGCGAGCGTACCGTCATCGAACGGCGGCACGCTGCTGCAGGTTGCGCCGTTGAGCATGCCGCTCTCGCACTGCTCCGAGCCGTTGATCGAACTGTCACCGCAGTAGTCGGCAGATACAACAAACATCGTGCAGCTCATACACGCGACACACGCGTTGTTGAGGCCGTAGCCGGGCGGGCTGCCATTCGGACAGTCGACGCCATTGTTGTTGCCCGAGCCATAGTCGCAAACCTCTCCGGTGCCGATGAACCCGTCGCCGCAGTTCATGTCGCGCGTGCACACGCTGAACGAGGCCTGGGGATGGTTGCAGGACCAGCCACCTTCGATCGCGCACATGTTGCTGCAGCCATCGTTGTTGTTCAGGTTGCCGTCGTCGCACGCCTCGGAGGCGGCCTTCTTGCCATCACCGCAGGTCGTCATGCAGGTGCTGCCAACTCCCTCGGCACCGGTGCAGGTGTAGCCGTACTCGACGGTGCACGACGAGCTGCAGCCATCGCCGCCGTCGGCCGGCGCGGTGTCGTTGTCGCACTGCTCGTTGTTCTCGCGGATGTTGTTGCCGCACACGGAGTCGCAGTCGCCCGGACACGTCATGTTGTTCTCGGGGCCGTTGCACATGTTGTCGCCGCAGTGCGGGCCGGTGAACGAGATCGTCCCGGTGCAACCCGAGTTGCAGAAGAGGCACGACGTGTTGTAGCCGCCGCAGTCGGACATCGTCTCGTTGTCGTTGTCGCCGTCGTCGCACGCCTCGTTGCCGAAGCCCGTGAGCGCGGCGGTGTCGCGAACACCGTCACCGCAGTAGTGCGTGCGACCGGCGGTGCTGGTGCACGCGGCGGTGCAGACGGTGCATGACGTCTGGCCGTACGAGCAGTTCACGATGCCGTTGTTCGCACCGTTGTCGCACTGCTCGCCGCCGTCCGTCGTGCTGTCACCGCAGTACTGCGTGCGCGCCGGATCGTTCTGCGTGAACGGCTTGCACGTCACCGACGAGCAGAGCGAGCAGCTCGGAGCGCCGTACGGGCAGTTGCCGAGCGCCGGCGTCGTGTTGGCCGAGCCCGCGTCGCAGTCCTCGTCGATCGGGTTGTTGCCCGAGTCGCGCGAGGAGTTCTGCACCGAGCCGTCGCCGCATCGCGCGAAACGGCAGCCGCCGATGTGCGTCGGGCCGGTGCCCGCGAGGCACGAGCCGTCGTTGTTGAGGGCCGACTCGCCCGGATCGCATTCCTCGATCCCCGTGCGGAGCTTGCCGTCGCCGCAGACCGCGATCTTGCAGCCCGTGGTGCAGGCGCCGTTGTCGTTGTTGGCCATACCGAGATCGCACTCTTCCATCGGGTCGATCAGGCCATTGCCACACGACGCGAGCTGACACTGGTTGTTGCAGCCGTCGGTCGCGACCATGTTGCCGTCGTCGCAGGCTTCGAGCTTGCCGGGGCTGCCCTGCGTGTTCTGGAAGCCGTCGGTGCAGAAGTTGAGGCGGCAGTCGGCGCGACAGTCGCGGTTGTTCTGGTTCTGGTTGACGCCACTGACGGTGCCGTCGTCGCACTGCTCCATCGCGGCGTTGTTGATCTTGCCGTCGCCACACTCGACGAGCGTGCAGTCCGCGTTGCAGGTCGCGGTCTCGCCACCGACGCCCATGTTGTTGCCGTCGCACTCCTCGCCGACGTCCATGAAGCCGTCGCCGCAGTCCTCGAGCTGGCAGGTAGCCGAGCAGCCGTCGCCGCCCATCGTGTTGTTGTCGTCGCACTGCTCGCCGCGGACGATCTCGAGGATGCCGTTGCCGCAACCTTCGTTCTCGCAGCTGGCCGAGCAGCCGTCGCCGTTGATGTTGTTGCCATCGTCGCAGTCTTCGGTGTCGCGCAGGTAACCGTCGCCGCAGCGAGCGTTCTTGCACTGCGCGGTGCCAAGCGCGTTCACGCACGCGTCGGTGTTCTCGGGGAGCGTCGCGTTCGGCGAGGCCGTGGTCGACGGAGGATCGTTGACCGGCGTCTCGCCGTCGTCACACTGCTCGCCGAAGTCGACGATCGAGTTACCGCAGCGCTCGATCTTGCAGGCGAAGCAACCGTCGCCGGCGATCGAGTCGCCCGTGCCGGCGCCATCGCCATCGCACTCTTCGCCGGGGACATCGGTGCGGACCCAGCCGTCGCCGCACTCGGCGAACTTGCACTGGACGCAGCCATCGTTGTTGTTCGGGTTCTGCGGATCGTCGCCGTCGTCGCACTCTTCGCCCACGTCGACGGTCGAGTTGCCGCAGCTCGCGAGCTGGCAGGAGTTGTTGCAGCCGTCGGACGGGTTCATGTTGCCGTCGTCGCACGCCTCGACGTTCGGGACCTGCGTGTCCTTCTTGCCGTCGCCGCAGAAGTTGAACTTGCAAGCCAGGGTGCAGTTCTTGTCGTCGCCGTTGCCGAACACGCCGGCGTCGCACTCTTCATCGTCGGTCGTGTTGACGCGGCGATCGCCGCACGTGGAGATCGTGCAGTCGATGTTGCAGTCCGCGGTCTCGACCGGGCCGCGGTTGTCGCGGTCACCGGCGTCGCACGTCTCGCGTCCCGTCTCGATCACGCCATCGCCACACTGCGAGAGGGTGCAGTCGTTGAGGCAGCGATCCGTGTCGGTGTCGTTGCCGTCGTCGCACTCCTCGTCGAGCTCGCGGATGCCGTTGCCGCAGCCGGTGCCGGACTTGCAGTCCGAGTTGCAGCCGTCCTCGTTGATGACGTTGCCGTCGTCGCAGACCTCGCCGACCTGATAGTCGACCTTGCCGTTGCCGCAGATCTCGGTCGACTCGCAGGGGCCGGGGCTCATCACCGTGCCGCCCTGACCGTCGGAGAACTCGACCGACATGCCGCTGCAGCCGTCGCCGTTCTTCTCGTCGCCGTCGTCGCACGCTTCGCCGAAGTCGGTGCGGCCGTTGCCGCAGATCTCGATCGTGCAGGTCGGGGAGCAACCGTCACCCGCCTCCGTGTTGCCCGGCGCCGGGTCGCACTCTTCGCCGACGTCCTGGATGCCGTTGCCGCAGGTCTCCGTGCGGCACAGCGACGAACAACGATCGCCGTCGATGATGTTGCCGTCGTCGCACTGCTCTCCCGGATCCGGGATACCGTTGCCGCAGCTCGACACGAGGCACACCGCCTGAGCGGCGGCGCAGATCGTGTCCTCGGGACAGACGATGCCCGTGGTCGGACAGACCTTGCTGTTCGCCTCGGAGGCACATCCCGCGGCGAAGGCCGCGAGCGCGCCGGTGAAGGCGACGATTGTTAGATTACGAAGAGTCGAGGACATGGACGAGGCTCCTAGAAGCTACCGAAGATCATCGCGCCAGCGACGTCGGTGGAAATCATGGGGGTGACCTTCACAGCAGTGCCCGCCTCGCGGTTGGCCTTCTTGCGAAGCTCTTTTTTGTATTCGTCGGCGGTGATCTGGTACGTGGTCTCGCGGTTGAGATAGAGCAGCGTGACGCCCGCGATCACGGCCGCGCCGGCGACGCCGTAGCCGACGTAGCCGAGCGTCTTCTTCGTGTCGCCGGAGTCGCGCATCGAGATCACCTGCGAGGCGTCGCAACCCATGCCCTCGCTGTCCTCGTTGCAGCGCGCGACCGCATCGTCGAAGTCCTGGTAGCTCGAGTTCGCCGACACGTGCATCAGCGCGCCGAACGCGCCGAGCGCGACCGCGCCGCCGAGCACCGCGTACGGCATCCACTTCGCGTTCCAGCGACGCGTGTACCGGGTGAGCTCCTCGGCGGAGTAGAGGTTCAGCTCGATGCGGAACGTCTCGCCGGGGCCGATGAACGACGCCTCGGCCTCGACGTTGACGCCCGGCTTCTCGGCGATGAACGTGTGACGGCCGATGCGGACGCGGCCCTTGTAGACCTGGAGCGTGCCGTCGTCGGGAACCGTGAACACTTCCTTGCCGTCGACCGAGACCTTCGCGCCGGGCTTCTTGCACGTGACCTCGACGTTCGCGATCTGCTGCGACACGAGCAGGATGTACTCCTTCGCGTGCTCGTACTTGTCGGCCTCGAGCGGAGCGGGGCCGTACTTGATCGCGAGCTGCAGCGAGTCGTAGACCTCGAGCGGCTGGTCGAGCTTGAGCAGCGCGAGCGCCAGGTTGTAGTAGATCGCGGGGTGCTCCCACTCCTTGAGTGCGAGCCGGTACTGCTTGATCGCGTTATCGAAGAGACCGTTGTTGAGCTCCTTGTTGCCCGCGTGGAAGTACTTCAGCGCGGTCTGCTGGCGCTCCTGCGAGACACCCGCGGCCCACGGTCGCTCGTCTTGCGCGCCGTGCTGCAGCGATTCGTTCGCCCCGGCCTTCTCGTCGGGCGTCTTCGGCGCATCCGGCGTGGGCGTTGGGGGTGGTGCCGGTGCCGGCGCCGGTGCCGGTGCTTTCGGCTGCTTCGGTTGCGCGAACGCGAGCGTGGAGCCCAGGACGAGCCCGAGCCCCAAGACAGTTGCCTTGATCATGAGTGCTTTCCCCGCAAGCAAAGTGAACCGGCGACCCCCGCCGGAGAGTAACGAACGTCCCTACTTCAGCGTCTCGATCGTCTTGCCGACCTGATTCTCGATCTCCTGTCGGCGCTTCCTCTCGAGCGCTGCGAGCTCTTCTGCTTTCTTCTTCTCGGTCTCGGCGATCGCCTTCTGCGCTTCGGCGACCTCGGCCGCTTCCTGCGCTTTCCTCGCGTTCGCCTGCGCCTGCTTCAGCGCTTCTTCGAGCTCCTTGTTCTTCTTCGCGAGGTCTTCCTGCGCGACGTCGAGCTGGCCGGTGACGACCTGCTTCTCCTGCACGACGACCTGCTTCTCCTGCTCGGCCTTGAGGCGCTGCTGCTCCTTGAGCTGCAGATCCGCGAGCGCCTGTTGCGCCTTGGTCTTCTCGCCCTCGGCGACCGCGCGCGCCTCTTCTGCTTCGCCCTTCGCGATCATCGCGACGTTCGCCTGGCGCTTCGCTTCCTTGCGCTGCTTCTGGATCAGCACGAGGAAGATCATCGTCGCGACGACGATACCGGACAGGATCACGAAGCCCGCGACGACGGCCGCGCGCTTCTTCCGCGCCGCGGCGATCTCGAAGTTCACGACCTCGTCGAGGAACGCGCGCTCCACGTCGGAGAGCGGCCCCTTGTAGCGCTTCTTGAACTTCTTGGCCTCGTCGGCCATCTCGCCGCGCCACAAGAGACCCGAGTCGCGGTTCTTGCTGCCCCACTGGCGAGCAGCGGTGCGCAGCTGATCGATCAGCGCCGCATCGTCCTGGTTCTCGTCGAGCCAGCGGCGAAGCGTCGGCCAGTTGTTCACGAGCGACTCGTGCACGATCTCGACCGTCGAGCCCTTGCCTCCCTCGAGCGTCTGCACGACGAGCAAGCGCGCGTCGACCATCTGGTCGATCAGGCGCTGCACTTCGCCGACCTCGCGCGACAGCTCGCGCAGCTCGGAGAGCGGAACGATCGCGCGCGTGCGCTCCGGCGTCACGAGCCGCAGCAGGATCGCGCGCGCGAGCGCCTGGCGCTGCTGGCCGAGCTCCTGGACGACGCGGTCGGCGTGGCTCGCGAGAGCACCGGCGACGCCGCCCATCTGCGTGTACGCCGAGTGCGTCAGCTTCTTGCGCGACTTGTCACGCGCGTCCCACATCTTCGACGCCGCGAACTGCAACAGCGGCAGCGCGCCGGGCGTCGTCTCGAGGTGATCGAGCATGTCGTCGACGGTGGCGGGCAGCTCGAACTCGAAGCCGGCCATCTCCGCGGGGTGAACGATCGCCTCGCGCAGACCTTCGCGCGTCATCGAGCCGAGGAAGAACAGGCCCTGCGTGAGCTCGTTCAAGAACTGCGGATCCTCGGCGACGCGGTCGAGGAAGTCGGCGCGGATCGACACGACGACGCGCAGCGGGCTCGTCGCGTCGTCGGCGACCGCGGACAGCGACGCCATGAACGCCGCGCGCTCCTCGGGATCCGCCGTCTGCGTGAACAGCTCCTCGAACTGATCGACGAACAGGAGCAAGCGCCGGTTGTCGCGGCGCGCGCGTCCACGCAGCACGTGGCCGAGGTGACCGGGCTCGCGGCGCAGCGTCTCGACCAGCTTGCGCTGCTCGTCCATCTCGTCGGCGAGGTTCGCCGCGGTGGCGACCATCGGCGAGATGACCGCACCGAGCGCCTCGAGCGGCTTGCGGCCGGGGCGCAGCACGATCGTCTCCCACATCTCGCCCGAGCGCTTGAGCGCGGGGACGAGACCGGCGCGGACGAACGACGACTTGCCGATGCCCGACGGACCGACGACGGCCATCAGCGGCCGGTCGCGGATGCGCGTGACCATCGCCGCGATCTCGCGGTTACGGCCGAAGAACTTCGCGGAGTCGGTCTCCTGGAACGACGACAGACCCGCGTACGGGCTCTCGTCGATCTGGAGCACTTGCTCGCGGCGCTGGCCGGGCAAGAATGGCGCGAGCGCCATGAGCAGCTCTTGCGCGCTCTGCCAGCGGAGCGTCTTGTCCTTGAGCAGGCAGCGGTCGACGATCTGGATCAGCTCGCGCGGCACGTCCGGCGGCGCGGCCTCCTGCATCGACGGCATCGGCAGCTCGAGCATCGCCGTGACGACGAGCTGGTTGCCGTCGAGCGGGTGCAGCGGGTGGCGCCCGCAGATCATGCGGTGGAGGAGCACGCCGCACGCCCAGATGTCCGTGAGGTGATCGATCTCGATGCCGATGCCCCACTGCTCGGGGGACATGTACTTGAGCGTGCCCATGATGGTGCCGACACGCGTCAGGCTCGTGTTCGTACCGGTCGCGAGCTCGAGCGGGCTCGGCATGCGAATGCCGCCCGACATCTTCTGCGCCTCGTCGCCGGCCCCCTGCTGCAGGACCTTCGCGATGCCGAAGTCGAGCACCTTCAGGTTGCCGGACTCCTGCATGAAGATGTTGTCGGGCTTGAGATCGCGGTGAACGATGCCGTGCTCGTGGGCGCACTGCAGCGCCTTCAAGATCGAGGTCATGATCTCGACGGCCTTCGCGTACGGCAATTTTTGCGCGTTCTGCGTGTACTCCGTGAGCGGCTTGCCGTTGAGGTACTCGAGCACGATGTACGGCGCGCCGTTGTGCTCGCCGACTTCGTAGATGACGACGATGTTGTCGTGCTGGCAGCGAGCCGTCGTGCGTGCCTCGACGAGGAAGCGCTGCGTCAGCTCGGGCTGGTTCGACTGCAGGAACTTGATGGCGACGCGGCGACCGAGGCGAAGGTCGCGCGCGAGGAACACGCTGCCCATGCCGCCTTCGCCGAGCAGCTTGATGATCTCGTACTGGTTGATGCGAACGCCGGGATGGGGCGCGGCGCTCGTCGCGTGAACGGCGGTCGAGACGCCGTCGAACGTGTCCCACGCACTCTTGCCGGTGCGCGGAAGGAGGCCGGACTCCTCGGTATTGCCGGTGCGGCTCGGTCCCGGCGCCGGCTTGGACACCGTCGGTGCGGACGGCGGTGCGACGACCGGCGTGGTCCCCGGGTGGGGCGTGCCCTGTGGATAGGTGTTCGGCGAGGCCGGTGCGGCCCCCGCGTTGCCGAGCACGACCGTCGAGTCGTTGGGCGACTTCACGATCGGCTGGTTGGTCGGCGTGCGATTGCGATCGACGATGCCGTGCAGTGTCTTCGGGCCTTTCGGGATCACGGGCTGCTGACCTTGAATCGTCGGTTCATCGGGCGGGCGGATCGAGCCACTACCCTCCGCGGGGCGAAGGGACGGTTCGCCGTTCGCTTGGCGCACAGGACCCGCACCGTTGTTCTCTGGCGTTACTCCGACCCGCGTTTTGTCTTCACTCATCGCTCGCTTACCTCCAGCGAAACCCACGACCGCGACCCCAATGCGCTACCGCGCCAGGTCCCGAAAACCAGCCGCCACCATGGTAAACGCAAACCACCGACGAGATCCGCAGCGGTTTGATCAACTTTTCGCCGCTTACCCCAAGCGACTGTTTGGGGTAGCCAACGATCTTCGCGAGTTGCTTGGCCAATCCGAGCTTCGCTTATCGAAGTGGCCGTGAACTTCTGCGAAGGGGAGGGGGCGAGGTCATCGCGGAGGCAGCTGCGTGGTGCGAGCGGCCACGACGAGTGACTCGATCACCGCCTGCACCTCGTCGATGCCGATCGGCTTCACGAGGTGTGCCGCAAAGCCTGCGTCCTTCGACTTCGCGATGTCGGTCGCCTGTCCATAGCCGGTGATCGCGGCCAGCTGCAGGTTCGCGAGACCGGCGATCTCGTGCAAACGGCGGGCGAGCTCGTACCCGTCCATCACCGGGAGCCCGATGTCGAGGAGCGCGATGTGCGGCTGCACCTTCTCGGCCAGCGCGAGAGCGGAGGGCGCATCGTGTGCGACGAACGTCTGGAAGCCGCGGTTGGCGAGCGCGTCGGCGAGGAGCGAGGCGGCGTCCTGATTGTCGTCGACGAGGAGGATCCGCTCCGGGCGCAGCGGAGGCGAGCCGCTCACGGGAGTTCCGGTCGCGCGCGGGACGTCGCCGTCGAGCGCGGGGAGCGTGATCACGAACTCGCTGCCGGTCCCGAGCCCGTGGCTCGTCACGGTCGCCTCGCCGCCGTGGGCGCGGACGAGGCTGCGCACGATCGCGAGCCCGAGGCCCAGGCCGCCGCGCGAGCGGTCGATCGACTGGCGCACCTGGTAGAACGTCTCGAACACGCGCGGTAGCACGTCGGGCGCGATGCCGACGCCGTTGTCGCGCACGCGGATCTTCGCGTCGGCGCCGGCGCGCTCGACGGTGATCGAGATCTTGCCGCCGGCCTTGGTGTACTTCGCCGCGTTGGTCACGAGGTTCGAGACGATCTGCGCGAGGCGCACGGGATCGCCGTTCACCCGCACGCCGCGCGGCGCGTCGATCGTCAGCTCGTGCTTCTTCTCCTCGAGCAGCGGGCTCGACTGCTCCACGGCCTTCGCGACGGTGTCCGCGAGATCGACGGTCTCGCGGTGCAACTCGACGCCGTTGCGCGTGATGCGCGAGATATCGAGGAGGTCGTCGACGAGCCGCGTGACGTGTTCCACCTGCCGTTGGATCACGGCGCGCTCGCGCGAGAACTGATCCGGTCCGCGAAGTGCCATCAGCTCGAGCGCCGTGGTGATCGGCGCGAGTGGGTTGCGCAGCTCGTGACCGAGCATCGCGAGGAACTCGTCCTTGGCGCGGCTCGCGAGCTCCGCTTGCAGCCGCGCTTCCTCGATGCGGCGGCGGGCATGGACCTGCTCCGTCACGTCGAGGCCGATCGTCACGATCGAATCGATCTCGCCGCTCGCGTCGCGCAGTGGTGCGCGGGTGACCGTGAAGTAGCGCGTCTCCACGATGCCCGTCCCCGACCAATCGAATGCGACAGGGAGCTCCACGTGGTGCTGGCGCTCGCCGGTGTCGAAGATGCGGCGCACCTCGGGCATTCGCTTGTCCTCGGGATCGAGGTCGCGGCCCGTCAGGCCGATGACGTTGCGCCCACCGTACGGCGCTGGAACGCGCTGTTCGCCAGCTCGACGACGAGCTCGCGGCCGCGCAGGATGCCCACCGCGACTGGCGCCGCGTCGATCAGCTGCTCCAGCCGCCGTCGCTCGGTCGTCGACGCGGCGAGCGCGAGCTCGGCCTGTCGAAACAGGTGCGCGTGCTCGATCGCGACCGATGCGCGATCGGCGAGCTGCACCGCGAGGGCGACGTCACTCTCGTCGAAGGTGCGACCCGACTCGGCGGTCGCGAGCGTGATCGCGCCGGCGATCTCGTCGCCGCGGCGAAGCGGCACGACGAGAAAGGAGCGCAGCCCGAGTGCTCGGACGCGCTCCTTCTGCTCCTCGGAGACGTCGCTCGCCTCGATCATCTCGCGCGTGATCTGCGCCAGCTCGGGTTTGCCCGATGCCATCACGCGGCGCTGCGCGGTGCGCTGGGTCGCCCCGTGCTCCTCGAGCTCCTTGACGAGCTGGATCTTCGCGGGATCCATGTGCGCCGCGGCGAGGCGCCGCAGCGCGCCGTCCTCGAGCGTGTCGATCGCGCACCAGTCGGCGATCGTCGGCACCACGATCCAGGCGAGCGCCGCGAGTGTCTCCTGGTAGTCGAGCGATCGATTCAGCACCTCGATCGCATCGGCGAGGAACGCCTGGCGCAGGCGCTCGCGCTGGCCGTCGTCGCTCACGCGACCCTAGAACAGCCAGAGCGGCTTCGAGCCCGCGAACAGCACGGACTCACCCGCGGCCGCCGACGAGACATCGATCTCCACCATCACGCCGCGCTGGATGCTCTCGTCGTGGGGGTGCTGCTCGGTGACTTCGCCGTCGAGCACGGCCGTGACCTTGCCGACGTTGCTGCACGCGACGAGGCCCCACGAGCACGCGTACAGCTTCGTCCCGATCTTCACGTTGCGAAGGTTTCCGTACGGCACGAACGCGAGCACGACCTTGTTGTTGATCGCGCGCAGGTACGGCGCTGCTTCGAGGCGCTTCACGACGGCGTCCTGGTCGGCCTTGCGGAGCTTCAAGCTCTCCTGGCGCTGCGCGAGCGGCGCCTTCTGGCCGAGCGCGTTCTCCTTCTTCAGGCGCAGCTCCTCGAGCTCGGCCTTGGTGTCCCAATCCGGCGTCGCGGGCGCCTCGGCGAGGAGCTTGTCCGTCGAGGCGACCGTGCGCTCGATCTCCGCGAGCTTCGCGTCGATCTCGATCTTCTCCGTATCGAGCTGGCTATTGCGCAGCTTGGCGTCGGCGAGCTGCGTCGACGACTCGACCACCTTCTGGTGCGTCGGCGAGAGCACGATCGGACGGACCCACGTGTGGTCGAAGAAGTAGAAGACGTTGACGACGAGGAACCCGATCAACCCGATCAGGATCGCGGTCAGCGCGACGAGGCCAGCGACCTTGTAGATCTTGACGATCTGCGGCTGGACCGCTCCCCAGAACTTGTTCTTGGGAGGGTTCGCGGGTGCTTCCATGGCGGCTGTCTACCACTAAGCCGCAGGAAGTTGTGCAGCAGATTGTGCCCGGCGAAGTCTGCCGGTCGCCGTGATCGCCTCGGCGATCATCACGGGTTCGGACACGAGCTCGATCATCGCCTCGGGAATTGCCCCAGGGACGGCCACGCCGGCGTCGGCTTCCACGTCCGCCTCGACGGGCTCCTCGTGGTTGCGAGTCTCCCAGTTCGAGGTGTCGAGGGTGAACAGGGCCAGCGGGGTGAGCAGCGCGTAGGTGACCGGCATGAGGACGGTCAGCGGAAGGAACGCGAGGATGCCGACGCGCTCCGCGGCCGGCTTGTGCCGCGTGCGGAAGCGATAGATGCAACCGAACACGACGCTGATCATCATGACGGTCATCATCGCGGGGAAGAACTTGAACGACATCAAGGCCCGCACGATCGCGATCGGGTAGATCAGCAGCAGCACGAACAGCGAGAAGAAGTGGATCGCCAGGACCGGGTTCAGGCGCCACACGTGGCTCATGCCGCCCGCGTAGTCGACGATGTTCGAGCGGCGCCAGCGCAGCTGCTGAGAGAAGTACGCCGACAGCGTCGCGGGCACGAACGTGCGGCAGCGCGCCTGGAGCGTCATCGTGGTCAGGTAGCCGGCCTTGACGATCTGGCGCGTGAGGAAGCGATCCTCGCCGTACTTGATCGGCACGCCCATCACTTCGCGCTTCTCGAGGATCGGCTCGAGCTCGATCAGCACCGAGCGGCGGTACGCGGTGAGGCAGCCCGAGAGGCACATCACGCGGCGGAACCCCCACTCGAGGTTCTTCATGAAGAAGTAGGAGTACCAGTACTTCACCACCTGCATGCGGGTGAGCCAGTTCTCCTGCTTGTTGCGAACGTCGACCCAACCACCGACGGCGGCGATCTTGTCGTCGGTGAAGCGGCGCATCAGCTGACGAACGGCGTCCCTGTCGACGACGACGTCCGAGTCGACCGAGACGATGATCTCGCTGCCCGCCGCCTCGCGCGTCGCGCGGATGATCGAGCGGCGCTTGCCCATGTTGGTGCGGTTGCGAAGGACGCGCAGGCGACCGCCCGACGTCTTCGCGATCTCGCGAGCCTGTTCGTAGCTGTCGTCCGTCGAGCAATCGTCGACGCAGATGACGTTCAGCTTGTGCGCCGGATAGTCGGAGTCGAGGAGGCTCTGCAGCGTCTCTTTGATCGCCGCACCCTCGTTGAACATCGGGATGATCGCGGTGACCGTGGGCTCGTAGTCGTCACGCGCCTCGTCCCACTGCTTGCCACGCACCACCCGGAGGACGATGCCGGCGATGTACCGGTTGAAGAACACCACGACCGCAAGGCAGTGGCAGATCACCCATAGGGTTCCGGCAGTCATAAAGCTAAAGGAAGCCCGAGGTGGTTAGTGCCGCGGGTACTCGGCAAACTATTATGAAACGCCTAGTAACTCAAGTTGGTTGACGCATGTTGCCACTTTGGCGGCGACCCGTCACGGACCCTCAGGAAGTTGAGGTTCTCGTCCTTGTCTTCACCCAGGCTGCGTGCGAAGGACGCACTGATGCGCGGCGGTGTTGCAGCGTGCTTGCTGATCACGTGCTTATCGCGTGATGCGGTGGCTGATCGAGTAGCCACCGCGCCGCCACCGGCATCTTCGTATGATCCAAACGCCCGAGGTCCTGACAGTGCGGATTACCCCGGGCCTAGCCCGTGGCTCGACCTATCCCCCTCGCCCTTGCTCTCGATCCGCACGCGCCCCGAGCGCTCGCACCAAAAGCTCGCCTCGGCGCTGACGCTCGGGGCGATCTACGCGGGCTTCGTCACCTGGACATACTTCGCCTGGTACCGCGTCGACACGCATCCGTTTCGCGCGGGCGGTGATGGCCTGTTCTCGCCGAACACGTACGCGGGTGGCGCCGACAAGATGGGCCACGCGTGGGCGACGCTCGGGCTCGGGCGGTGGGGCGTCGAGATGCTCTCGCAGTGGGGCGGCTACGATCGCCAGACCTCCGCGCTCGTCGGGATGGGACTGTCCGAGCTGCTGTTCCTCGGCGTCGAGATCAAGGACGGCTTCGCGTACCAGTTCTCGTACGGCGACTTCGCGTTCAACACGGCGGGCGCGGTGCTCGGCTACGTGCAGAGCGTGTGGCCGGCGTTCGATCGCGCGATCGATTTTCGCGTCCAGTACTTCCCGAGCGACGCGTACATCGCGCGCGCGAAGCGGAGCTTCGATGTCGACTGGGCAGAGGACTACTCGGGCCAGACGTACATGCTGACGTATCACCTGAGCGAGCTGCCGGGCGTCGGCCGGCTCGACGAGCGCTACCAGCTCCCGTTCAAGTTCGTCGACGTCTGGCTCGGCTTCCAGACCCGTGGCTACAAGCCCGACCCGCTCGGCAAGATCACCGAAGAGAACCCGGACTTCCCGAAGTCACAGTCGTGGATGATCGGGACGGGGATCAACCTGCAGGGCGTCTTCGACTACCTCTGGCGCAGCGGCAAGCACGAGCTCGTTCGCAAGATCTTTCATGCGGGTACGGAGATGTTCGCCGTTCCGGGCACGCAGCTCTCGATCACGGACTACACGCGGACACCGACCGGCGTCGTTCCGGACGAGCAATAGTTGAAACCGAGCCCACGACTCGGGTGTCCACGGCCCATGCGCCTAGGACTGGCTGCCGCGTTCCTTGCGTCCACGGCGACGCTGAGTGCTTGCCAGTTCCACATGTACGACCCCGTCGAGGAGATCGCGTTCCGCGAGTATCCCGACGCGAAGAGCGCGATCAACGCGGTGCTGCTCGAAGCGGGACACGCAAAGGTGTACGCGGTCGGCGAGTACCACGCGACGCGCTCGGTGAAGGTCGACAAGTCGCCGCTCGCGCAGTTCACGACCGACGTCCTCGACCTGATGATCCCGCGATCGAAGCACCTCGTGATCGAGACGTGGCTCGACGACGGCTGCCAGCCGAGCCGGCAGGTGAACAAGGAAGTGCAGCAAGAGACCGGGCGCCCACCGGCGACCGCGACCGACATCGAGGCGCTCGTGATGAAGAGCGCGAAGAAGAAGCTCGTGACCCACGGTCTCGCGATGACGTGCATCGAGCACGGCTCGCTCCTCGACGCGATGGGACGCGTGGACTTCCTGCGCTTGCTCGAGCTCGTCACCGAGAAGCTCGGCGATGCCACGCGCGAGCTGGTAGACAAGCCTGGCGAACGCCAGGCGCGTAGCAACGCCGAAGGCGTTGCGAAGGTAGACGATGATCGCGCGGTGATCGTGTACGGCGGGGCGCTGCATAACGATCTGTATCCGCGGTGGCAGCTCGACACGCTGTCGTACGCCGACAAGCTGAGCAAGGAGCTGCACGGCGGTGTCGTCGAGATCGACCTCGTCGTTCCGGAGATCATCGCGCCGATGAGCATGGTGCGCTCCGAGCCGTGGTTCCCGCTGATCGGGCGCGCCGCCCCGAACCGCGTGATGGTGTGGAAGCGCGGGCCCGAGAGCTTCGTCGTGATCCTGCCGGCGCAGAGCGAAGAGGTCGCGAAGATCGCGCGACCCGTGTACCGCGGTTAGCGGAAGCGATAGCCGATGTGTACCGCGGCGAACGGCGTCCACGCGGACTTCGTGAAGCGCTTGCCGTCGAGCATCACGTCGGTGTCCTCCAGGTCGCGGCTGATCCCGGCCCACGGCGTGACGTACAGGTTGTAGGGCAGGGCGAAGCGATAGCCCGCGTCGATGCCGATGCCGAGCGTCGTGTCGCGCTGCGAGCGTCCGGTCTCGACGAGCGTCGCCGTGCGGCGAGAGACGCCGATGCTCGCATCGACCCACAGGCCGCGCTGCTCCGCGAACGGGAACCACTGCACCTTCGCCCCCGCGCCGTCGAACGAGGCGTCCCACCCCTCGTTGCCATGGAACATTTCGGGCAGGTCCATCGCGAACACGCCGAGGTCGAGGCGCACGCGCTGGTAGCCGAGGCCGACATGGACGGAGTAGCCGGACAGGATGTAGGCCGTGGGGTCCACCTCCACGTCGAGGTGGAGATCGCGGTCCGCGCTCGCGGACACGGCGGGCTCGGCGTGCGCGACGGAGGTGAGGGCGATGGTGGCGAGGAGGAGGTGCTTCATGGCCCTTACTCTGCGTCCTGCCTCGCGAATCACCGTTGACCGCACCCGCCAGATCGATTGACCCGAGATGCCATCCGGCGCACGGTGGAGGCGATGTCCGAGATCGAGGTCTCAGCTCGCATCGGCGCGATGATCGTGGCGATCGCATCCGCGCGCGGAGCGGACGGCGCGGCCCTGGCGCGCGCTGCGGGCTTCGTGCCGACGTCCGATCCGGATGCGCGCATCGCGATCGAGGTGGAGAACGCACTGTGGGATGGCGCCGCGAGCGCGACCGGCGATCCGTGTTTCGGGCTGGAAGCAGCGGCGGCGATCCGGCCCGGCATGTTCGACGTGCTCGATTACGTCGTGCGTACCGCGCCCACGCTTCGCGATGCGCTCGCGCGGCTCGTTCGCTACAACCGCCTCGTCCACACGGCAGCCGTGTTCTCCGTCGAGGATCGCGTCGAGCGCGTTCGCGTCGAGCACGCGTTCGCCGGCGGGCAGCGCCCGAATCGTCACGCGAGCGAGTTCACGCTCGCGTCGCTCGTCGTGATCGGTGGCCAGCTCGCCGGACGTCCGATCGTGCCGCTGTCGGTCGAATTCCCGCACGCGGCACCGCCGGCAGATCTCGCGCGCTACGAGGCGATCGTCGGCGCGCTGCCTCGCTTCACGAGCGCCGTCGGTGCGCTCGAGCTGTCGCGCGACGATGTCGATCGCGCATGCCCGGCGGCCGATCCATCGCTGTCGGACATCATCCTGCGCCAGGCGAACGCGCTGCTCGCGGCGCTGCCGGATCCCGATCGCTCCACGGCCGCACGCGTGCGGCGCCATCTCGCACAGCACATCCCCGAAGGGTTGCCGTCGCTCGCCGATGTCGCGCGCGCGATGAAGCTCGGCGAGCGCAGCTTGCAGCGCCGGCTCGCCGACGAGGGCACGGCGTTCGACACGCTCCTCGACGACGTGCGGCGCGAGCTCGCGCTGCGCTACCTTGCGGCACCGGCGACGGCAATCGGCGAGGTCGCGTACCTGCTGGGCTATTCGGAACCGAGCGCGTTTCACCGCGCGTTCAAGCGATGGACAGGGCTCACCCCGGCGGAGGCGAGATCGAGGGCGGCGTGATATGAGTCGTGCGTGCCCGCGATCCGAGACGCCGACGACCAGCCGCGAACGACTCCGCCCGCTGACGTGGCGGTACCGTCGGGCGAGCAGATCGATCGCTGGATCCGCGAGTACCTCGCGCACGCGCCGCTGTCGCTGACGCTGCGCGAGATCAACCGCCTGATCGCGATCGAGGCGGCGGGGCGCTCCAGCGGGCCGGTGCTCGACGTCGGCTGTGGCGATGGCTTCTGGTGGACGCTGCGCGATCACGAGGGCGACATCTACGGGATCGACATCTCGGCGAGCGAGATCGCGCAGGCCAAGACACGCATCCACGCGAACCTGACGGATGTCTCGTCGGAGCAGCCGTTCCCCGGCACGCGGTTCAAGCAGATCATCGGCAACTGCTCGCTCGAGCACGTGCCCGATATCGACGGTGCGCTCGAGAACCTGCGCAAGGCGGCAGCGCCCGGTGCGCGGCTCGTGATGTTCGTGCCGACGCCGCGGTGGGCGTATCAGGGGCGCATGCAGTCGTGGCTGCTCGCGCACGCGCCGCGCGTCGCGATGACCGTCGCGGGAGCGATGAACGGCTTCTTCCAGCACTGGCACCTCTACGATGCGAAGGTGTGGACGCGGCTCCTCGCGCAGCACGGGTGGAGAGTGCGATCGGTCTACGGCCTGGGGTCGGCGCGCTCGGAGTTCTTGTTCCGGCTGTTCATGCCGCCCGCGTTCGGCGAGTTCATCGTCAAGAAGCTGACCGGCAAGTATCCCTCGCGGCTCACGCGCTTCTTGCCGAAGGCCGCGGTCACGCCGTTCGTGAAGCTCGTGAAGTGGGCGGTGTCCGATCCGCTCGTGCCGGCCGATTCGTCGACGGCGTACGAGTACATGATCATGGCGGACATCGCCGATCCGTGAGACGTGATGAGCGAGCAACTCGATCAAGGTGACTACTTCGCGAACCACGCGCGCGCGCGTCAGTTCCCGTGGACGCTCTATCACCAGCCGCTCGAAAAGGACCTCGCGAGGTTCCTGCGGCAGGTCGCGATCGAGCATCCGTTCGGCGAGGTGCTCGTCGTCGGCTGCGGCCTGCTTCACGAGATCGACGCGGCGCCCAGTGGCCTGTCGTACACCGTCGTCGACATCGACGAGCGCGCGGTCGCAGCGGTGCTGACGCGCGGGGACTCGCGCATCGTCGACGGTCACGTCGTGCCGCCGGAGGTGGCGATCGACGAGGCGCTCGGCGTGACGAAGAAGTTCGCCGCGATCTACGCGAAGGAGGTCGTCGAGCACGTGCTCGCGTGGCCGACGTGGCTCGCGGGACTGCGCCGCGCGCTGGTGCCGAGTGGACGGCTGTGGCTCTCGACGCCGAACTACGGCGAGCCGTGGTTGCCCGCGCTCGAGTCGACGGTGCTCGAGGTGATCGCGCGGCGCGACGGGTTCTCGCGCAAGCAGCTGCATCCGACGCGGTTCTCGCGAGGCTCGCTCGCGCGCGGCTTGCGTGCGGCAGGCTTCGAGAACGTCGACGTGCGTGCAACGCCGACGCGCCTCGCGCTGACGTCGTGGGCGCGCGCGCCGCGGTAAGCGCTACTTGCGCTCGAGCTCGGCGATGCGGCGCTCGAGGGCGATCAGGCGGCGCGCGATCTCGAACCGCGCGGTCGGATCCGCGAGGCGCTCGGCGAGATCGCGCACGTCCGTGTCGTCGACATCGGTCGCGACACGCGACAGCTTCTCGGCGTGGGTCGTCACGGTCTTGTGAAAGCGCGTGCGCGCCCAGCCTTCGAGCCACACGCCGTGCTTGCGGCAGATGCGGAAGACCGCATCGCCCCAGATGCGCCCGTCGAGCTCCGTCTTGCAGTCGGGACACTTGGCGCTCGGGTCCTTGAAACCCTCGAAGGACAGGACCGCGCCGACGGCTTCGGCGCCGAGGACGACGCGCACCGGATCGATCGCCCACTCGCCACAGCCGCGATCGCAGAGGAACGTGCGCTCGTGAGCGACGAGCGGCTCGTTGCAGCTGGGGCAGGGCCGGAGCGGCGCGCTGCGGTACGGATCCGCCATCCCCACCACGATACGACGACTACGGGTGGGCGTTGCGCTCTTGATAGATGCGCAGGATGTCCGCGGCGGTCTCCTCGATGGCGCGGTTCGTGACGTCGATGACCGGCCAGTTCGGATGCTTGCGGAAGATCTCGCGCGAGTACGCGATCTCCGTCTCGATGTGTGCGCGCTGGCCGTACGACGAGTCGTTCGGCATGCCGAGGTGGGAGAGGCGCGCCTGGCGGATTCGCATGAGCATGTCGGGCTGCACGATCACGCCGAACACCTTGCGGTCGTCGACCTGCGAGAGCTCCTCGGGAGGATCGACGCCGAGGACGATCGGCACGTTCGCGACCTTGAGGCCGCGCTGCGCGAGGTACGTCGAGAGCGGCGTCTTGGACGTGCGCGAGATGCCGACGAGGACGAGGTCGGCCTTGGGCAAGTTGCGCGGCTCGGCGCCGTCGTCGTTCTTGACCGCGAACTCGACCGCCTCGATGCGGCGGAAGTAGTCGTCGTTGATCGAGTGCAACAGGCCGGGGACGCCGGCGGGCGCGGAGCCGAGGTACATCGCGAGTTTGCTGATCAGCGCGCCGATGAGGTCGACCGTCTCGATGTTGTAGCGCTCGACGAGCTGGCTGATCAGCGCCCGCTCCTCCGTGTTGACGACCGTGAACACGACGAGCGCGCGTAGCTCGGCGGCCTTCTCGAGGATCTGCTCGAGCTCGCTCTCCAGCCGCACGCGGGAGAACAACCGGATCTGGACCGGCTCGCTGAACTGCAGCGTCGCCGCGCGCACCATGCGCTCGGCGGTCTCGCCCGTGGCGTCGCTGATGATCATCACCGTCTTCATCGGGCCGTCTATATCACGGGCAGGTGATGACGGGGCTTCGCCGTCGGCGCGGTCGCACCACGATGATCGATCACCCGCGGGCACTCGGGATCCGGAGCCGAGAGATCGCCCGTGACATGCGCGGAGACGACCTTGCAGCCGCCGCGGCACAGCGAGTGATAGGTGCAGCTCGCGCACGGCTCGGCGGCGTCGCGCCAGCGGCGAAACGCGCCGAACGCATCGGGCGAGCTCCAGTAGCGCGCGAGCGCGTCGACCTTGGGGCGCGCGTCGTCGAGCGCGGGCGGCGGTGAGGCGAACGAGCACGCGGTCAGCTGGCCACCCGGCTTCGCGCCGACGAGGAAGTCGCCGCCCGTGCAGCCGTACACGGCGAGCTGTGCGAGGAGCGCTCGATCGGGCCGGTGGTGCGCGAGCATCGGGGTGTACGAACAGTCGACCTTGACGCGGATCGCGTACCGCTTCGCGTGGTCGAGGATCGCGGGGAGGAACGCGCGATGCTGCTCGTCGGTGCAGCGCAGGTCCGCGTAGGCGCGCGCGCCGCGACCGCTCGGCTTGAACCGCAACAGCTCGACCTCCGAGAGGCGCCGCTCATGGGCGTACGCGAAGATCGCGTCGAGCTCGTCGAAGTTGTGGCGCGTGACGACGACGTTGATGCCGACCTCGCGCTTGGTGGCGCGCAAGCGGCGGATTGCGGCGTCGGCGCGCGCGAAGCCATCGAAGCCGCGCACCGCCGCGTACGTCGCGCCGAGCCCGTCGAGCGAGACGTTGATCTGGCCGAAGCGATCTGCGATCGCGACGAGCGCGTCGAGGCCATCGAGGCCCGACGTGGTGAGGTTCGGAACGATGCCGCGCGCGCGCGCGTGATCCGCGAGCTCGCCGAGCCACGGCAGCACCGCGCTCTCGCCGCCGCCGAGCGCGACGTGAAACACGCCGGCCTCGGCGAGCGCGTCGATCGCGCGCTTCCACTCGACGAGGCCCCACTCGTTCGGTGCGCCGTCCGCGGACGCGCCCGTGTAGCAACCCTGGCAGCCCGCGGTGCACTTGTTCGTGAGCTGGAGGTGCGCTTCGAGCGGCGCGGACAGCGGCGCGTCGCCGAGCTCGATCTCCGGCTCGGCCCACATCGCCGGCTCGCGCGTCACGAGGCCGCGCACGCCGCGCGCGTACTCGCGATCGACGAACACGAGCGCGCGCGGAACGACCGTCTGCAGGATCGCGCCGAACCGCTCGAAGCGGGCCTGGCGCGGCGGCGTCGATCGCCACGCACGCGCGCGTTCGACGAGCGCGAGGCCATCGTCGATGGCGCGTCGGGCGAAGCGTCGAGCGCGCGAAAACACGTAGGGACTGTAGCAGCAGTGTTCGCGCTGTCCTCGTTCAGGCTCTAGACTCAGGTCATGCGAGTCTTGGTGTTGTGTGGGTGCCTCGTCGGCTGTGGCTCGCCGACGAGCAACGCCGACGGGGGGACGGGCGATGGACCGGATCCGGACAGCTCCGTTCAGCCCGGACAAATTCGCGTCACCGTACTGATCGCGCGGTCATCTACCGAACCCGAACCAGTACCTCGCGTCGGCGACGACATCGTGTTCAGCGACAACACGCAGACGCAAGTCGTTCAGACCGACGCCAACGGTCAAGCCACGGCCACGGTATCTGGGACCGCCACGATCACTCACGTGCAGCACTTGAACTCGCTCACGGTGGTGCTCGAGAGCGTGTTCGGCGTGATGCCCGGCGAGGACATCCTCTTGCGTCAACCCGCAGCGGACTACACGACACACGCTGCGATGATGGTGAACTTTCCGCAGACGGGCGCGAACTACGACATCTGTAACGCGTGCAGCTGCGCGACCTCGATGACGAGTCCGGTCTCTCTCGAGATGTTCGAACACTGCCAGTCGAATCCAGACACGATCACGCTGTTCGAGTTCCAGAGCATGCAGCCGACGGCATACGTCTCGACCACCGCCTCCTACGATCGCGTCAGTGGTGGCACCGCGACGATGCCGGCGCAGCTGGTGCCAATGGAGCAGCACACCGGCACGTTCACGAACATCCCGTCGCGACTCACCTCCATCGTCTTCGACTTCGTAGCCGGTCGCAAACAGATGCGATCGACGATCATGTCGCCCGGTGCGTCTGCGACGACGCAGGTTCCAGGTTGGAGTGGCATGCCGGCGCGATTCAGCACGACGTTTCTCGACGCCGATGGTGACGGCGAGAACCAGGTCGCGATGATGGACGTCGAAAGCGCGACCAGTGCACAAGAGATCGACGTCGGGGCGTTTCTCCTCCCCTGGCTGAACGCGCCGACGTTCGATCGCAACACGAGGACGTTCGCTGCGCCCTTCAGCGCCGGGGCAGCCCCCGACCTCTTCGTCGGTGACGTCGGCTACGTCAACCAGAACAACATGTCACTCACGTGGACGCTGTTCGCAGCGGCTCCCGGGACGTTCGTCCTCCCCGATATTCCGGCGAGCGTGGTCGACACGACACCGGGTCCGACGACGTTTCCGCTCGCCAGCTACGCGATCGCCGCCGAATCGATCGACGGTTACGCCGAGGCGCGACTCGATCCACACCGTGTGTGGCGGCAGCTGATCAGCACGCCTGGGAGCGGAACCATCCGCATGAGCCGCAGTCCCGGCGCTCGCTAGTCGAAGCGCGGCATCTCGCGCGGCTCGGGCTTCGCGTTGCGCGCCATGGTGCTCGTCCGGTACGCGACGTTGCGGGCGCGCATGATGTTCCCGAGCGGCCGCATGTCCGCGCGCGTGTGCCACGGATCGAACGCGAGCTCCTCGACCGTCTCCTGCGCGCGCTTGCCGCGCGGCGAGTCCGGATCCTGCACCGGCAGCGTCAGCGTGCCGACGGTGATCCACGGCGACCTCCACTCGACGGATGCGTCCTCGATCGGCGTGCTCTGCGGATCGACATAGAACCGCACCCGCAGGTCGTAGACGACGGGCGAGCTGCGGAGCCGCGCCGCGAGCTCCTCGCCGAGCGCGTGCGGGCCGGCGAGCTTCAGCGGCGCGGCCTGGTCGCGCGCGGCAAAGCCATACTGCACCGCACGCGGACCGAGCGAGATCGGCAGCGCGCTGAAGTACGACGTGGCCGCGAGCGATGACTGCGGTGCGCGAAGCCCGGCGAGCGCGGCCTTGATGATCTGCACGCCGCGGCGCAGTCCGAGCGACGTCATCATGCGCAGCGGCATGAGCGCGGGTGGCCGCGAGACGCGGACGATCGTCATGAACTCCTCGGCGTTCCGGATCGGCAGTGACGAGGTGCGGATCGCGAGGAAGTCCTGCGTCGTCTCGTCCTCCATGCCGGGGATCAGCTTCTTGCCCTCGACACCGAAGACCTTGACCGCGATGCCGCGCACGTCGAGCGTGCGGTCGGACTGTCGGCGACCGGCGCCGTTGGAGAAGCGGACGAGCGCGGGGTACGTCTTCGGCGTCGCGAACATGCCGGCGCGCGCGTCGTCGGGGACGCTGCCGATCTCGAGCTCGCCGATCACGCCGAGGTTCGCCTTCGCGTGGAGCGCACGCGCGGGCGCGCCGCCCTTGCCCTCGCGCTTCTGCACGCCGCCGAGGAGCGCGGCGTAGCCCTCGAACCGCTCGGCTTCATCGGAGGCGATGTCCTCTTTCCAGTCCGTGGCCGCCATCGCGCGCAGTCTATCGTCTAGTCGGCGTCGGTTTTCGCGTTCCATTGAGGTTTCGCTGGGTTCGGGAACGCCGGTCACATCGCGGAGCCGCCGGCACTACCTCTCATGTACGGAGAGGAGTTTCTCGACGTCGTCGACATTCCGTTCGTGGGACCTCAGATCGATGGTCCGCGCTTCGACGACCAGGAGCTGTCACCGGAGCTGATGTACGGCGCTCCAGGTCCGGACGTGCCAGGTCCGGACGTGCCCCCCGCAGATCCCGCAGCGTCGCTCGACGCGTTCGCTCACTTCACCGAGATCGAAGAGCTGGTCGCCAAGACGAAGGCAGATCAGATCGCCGCGATCGCGAGCCAGAAGGAACAAGGTCTGCTCGCGGGGATCGGCATCGGCGACAACGAAGACAAGGTGACGGCCGAGCTCGAGAGCCTGCCTCCGGAGATGCGAGCTCGCGTGCTCGAGCAGCTCGGCAAGCGAGAGGGTGATGCCGCTCTGTCCGAGGACGCGCGCGATACCGTGAAGCGAGCGAACGACGACGTCGCGGCAGCGGAGGAGAGCGCGAAGAAGAAGACGCTCGCGATCGACGGCGCCGTCAAGGCTGCAGAGCAGGGCGACGCAAAGGCGATCGAGGCGAGCCTCGACGGTCTGTCTCCGAAACGCCGCGAGGAGGCGATGAAGAAGATGTCGCCCGAAGCGCGGGCGGCGGCTGAAGAAGCGCTCGAGAAGCGTCGCGAGCGCCTCGAGAAGCTCGCCGAGCGGCTCGAGAAGGCGCAGCACGGGACGTCCGCGACGGATCAAACCGACGAGGTGGGTATCATCACGGGGCTCACGGGGCTCACCGAGAACGAAGCGGAAGAGCTCGCGGAGATCTACGGCGAGAAGTTCAAGGACGGCGATGACAAGCCGCGCAATCTGAAGAAGGACCTGCAGGCCGAGTTCGGGGAGGACGACAAGGAGGGGAAGTTCATCCGCGCGGTGTTCAACGGTGACAAGGAGGCCGCGGACGAGATGTCCGTCGATCTCGCCGTGTCGTACCTCGAGGACGAGGCGACGGCGCTCGTCTCCACCGACGAGGATGCGATGAACGACCTCCTTCGCGCGCACAACAAGAACCCCGAGGCAGCCGAGCGAATCGCAACGGCGTATCGAAAGAAGACCGGCAAGGAGCTTTCGGCGGCGTGCGAGAAGGTGATGGACGAGGCCGAGCTCAAGGAGGCCAGCGCGAACATCGCGGGTGACCCGCGCACCGCGAATGTTGCGGTGCTGGAGCAGGGGAACGGCGAGCGTACGGCGCGTGTCATCGAGGAGGTCGAGACCGAGCCTGGTGGCATGGAGCAGCTCGCGAAGGACACGCAAGATCACACCGGCAAGAAGCTCGATCAGGTGCTCGATGGCCAGTTGCCCGACGACAAGGCGAACGCGATCGCGGATCGCGTCGACGCCGCGCAGGACTCCGTCACCGCGGCGCGCGACAAGAAGCTGAACGAGGAGCTCGAAAAGCTGAAGGCGGACCCGGATCCGAAGAAGTTCGAGGAGGCGAACAAGAAGGCCGAGGAGGTCGCGGGGAAGCTATCGACCGCGCTCTCGAAGAGACACCTCATCGGCAACAACACCGATGTCACCGAGCACCTGCGCGGACTCGATCCCGCGGAGGTCGCGCTCGTGATGCAGCACTACGAGAAGATGACGGAGTCGCTCGGCGAGAAGAAGAACCTCGAAGACGACCTGCGCGCGAAGCTCACCGGCAAGGACCTGAAGGTCGCGAACGCTGCGTTGACGGGCGACAAGGTGTTGACCGCGGTCGCGCTGGTGCAGCAGTCCGCCGACAACATCGGCACCGACGTCGAGGGCTGGAAGAAGGCGATGGAGACGCTGCAGACCCCCGAGGAACGCGAGAAGTTCAAGGCGGAGATCAGCAAGCACATCGGTGGCAAGGACGCGTACGACAAGCTGGTGAAGTCGGAGACGTCATCGTTCGACCGCGACACGCTGAAAGCGATGGCGATCGTCGACGCAGACGAGCGCGCTGCGACGATGGCGCAGGTCGACTTCACGAAGAACGCGTACGGCGGCAAGCTCGCGGGGTACCAGGAAGCGATCGGTGACATCACGGGCGACGTCATCGGCGAATCAGAGGAGGAGCGTGCGCGGCGCCGGCAGGCGATGCGCGAGCACGACGTGGCGACGCGGTTGTCGAACCTCGGCGGCAGCGAGGACGCGCAGCTCGACGCGATGGCCGGTTTGCAGAACGAGAAGCAGCAGAAGATCTTCAACCAGAAGGTGAAGGACGAGACCGGCAAGTCGACCGAGGAGGTCATCGACGAGGAGATGTCGGGGCATCACGCCGCGGCTGGAAAGAAGTTCGCGAAGGGCGAGTACGAGGACGCGCAGGCCGAGCGCATGGTCGCGGAGCTCGACAATATCGTCGACGACCGAGAGGACGCCGCGTCCAAGCCGTTCGAGCAGGTGCGCCTCGGCGCAGCAGCGCAAGAGCGCATCGAGAAGATCCCCGAGGGGCCGGCGCGCGAGGCGGCGATCAAGGCCGAGAAGAAGGCCGCGCGCGAGTCGCTGCTCGAGAAGGCCGACGAAGCCGCACGCAAGGCGGGCCACGCGAGCTACATGGACATGCTCGCGAAGGAGCTATCGCCCGCAGAGCTCGAGGTCGCGAAGGAGCGGATCGCGGATGGCAAGGTCTCCGACGAGACCGCGCTATTCCAGGCCGGTGACACGGCGGTCGGCAACCTCGGCAAGGACAGCAGCAAGTTCTACGAGATCATGCAGGACAAGTCGCCGGAGGAGATGCAGACGCTCCGCGAGAAGTTCGAGGCGAAGCATCCGGATCTGAGCTTCGACGAGTGGGTGCGCAGCAAAGCGACGAGCGCCGGACAGAAGCGCGACTTCGAGGTGATGCTCGAAGGCAACTACGCGCGCATGACGCCCGAAGCACTCGCCGCGAAGGCCGCAAAGCCCGAGGGGCAGCGCGACCTGATCAAGCGCGTGAAGGATCTCGAAGCGGCGGCGCGCGGTGGCGCCGACGAGAACGAGTACGATCCGATCGGCAACGCGAAGCGAAAGCTCGGCAACGCTGCGGGCAACGTGCTCGCCGACGAGATCGGCAACGCTGGCGAGCGCATCGACGAACGAGTCAAGGCGGTCAAGAAGCTCGAAGAGAAGCTCGACGAAGGTAAGACCCTGTCCGCCGAGGAGCAGGAGCAGCTCGTCACGCACATGCGATACATGTCAGGCGATCAGAAGGCCTACACGGAGACGAAGACAGAGGCGGTCAATACCGGTGCGGAGATCGTCGGCGCAGCTGTCGAGGTGGGGACGACCGCACTCACGGGCAATACCGAGGTCGCCGCCGCGGCCGCGGGTCTCGCGAAGATGGAGGTCAAGGGCACCTTCGATCCGGGGCGCTACGGCCTCGACGAGCAGGTCGCGGATGTCGTGCAGACCGGCATGGACTACGCGGGCAGCGTGGCTGGCGGCAAGCTCGAGGGCGTGCCCGGGCTCGCGGAGTTCGTCGAAGGCGCGATCGGTGGCGCGGGCGCAGAGCTCGGGAACACGCAGAACTGGACCGATGCCGGCAAGCTCGTCGACGCGTCCGCGCGTAGCGCAGCGACGTCGGGAGCAGGTGCCGTCGTGAGCGCGGCGACCGAAGCACTCGGCGGCAATGGCCCGAAGTCACGGACGGCGACCGTCGTGAGCAAGGTCGCGTCGGCGACGGCCGAGGAGCTCGTGACCGGCGATGACTCGCAGACGTTCAAGGACCGGGCGACCAATGTCGCCAAGAGCGCGGCACAAGACATGGCCTCCGACGCCGCGAAGGACTATCACGAGAAACACTACGGCGGCGACAAGGCGAAGCAATCGGAGGAGACGCCTCCGGCGGAGGAACCAGCGCACGAGGGCGCGGACGAAGACGCACGGGAGCACGACGGGCTGGCGAACGAAGAACACGCAGACGATGCGCGGTCGCACGACGAGATCCCGCACGAGGCGCCGGCGCACGACATGCAGCCGCACGACGCGCCCGAGACCGACGCACCAACCCACGATGGCGACCCGAAGACGGCCGGCCCGCAAACGATCGATGATCTGCAATCGCAGTCTCCGGAGATGCGAGCCACGAATCCGAAGGATCTCGCGACGGCGAAGACCAAACTCGCCTCGGGAGAGCCGCTCGGCGCGCACGAGATGCAGGCGGTGATCGACCTCGCGGTGAACGCCGCGCGCCAGGGCATGGAGCGCGAGGGCATCGACATCAAGGACAACGCACAGCTCGGAGGCATGTGCGGGCCCACGCAGCAGCGTGTCACCGACATTCTGACGCACGTCCTCGGACCGAACGCCGAGGTGGTGACTCACGCGAGCCATTTCCCGCTCCAGGCAGGTGACGATCCGAGCGACGTGCGCGGGCTACCGGGCAAGCTGCAGTCGAAGGACGCGGGGCACTCGTACACGACGATTCACCTGCCGGACGGACGCGCGTTCCTCGTCGATCCCACGTTCGGTCAGTTCGCGGCGAAGGGCAACGACACCGTCGGATCGCGCATGGTCGAAGGAGGCGGCGGCGAGGCGGGCGCCGCGCTGATGAAGAACGGCTTCGTCGAGCTGACGCCCGAGGTCGCGAACGCCTACGGCCGCGCTCTGACCGGCAAGGACGCCGACTTCACGGTCGACGACTTTGCGACACCCACGCGCAACGAGAAGGTGCGCAAAGAATACGTCGAGGATCGCTCGGCGGTCGCCGACGCGAAGCAGCTGTGGGACTCGGTGTTCGAGACCCGCGAGGTGGGCTCGGATGTCCCCGTCGGGGAGGAGCGCGCTGCGGACTTCGACATGACGTCGGACAAGACGCTGCACCCGGTCGACCTCGACGCGATGGCAGCGCAGGATCGCGGCCCCGTTCAAAAGGTGCTGGATGCGGCGTCCAAGGGGTTGATCGCGATCGATGACCTCATTGGCAGCAAGTTTTTGGGCCAGCTGTTCGGCGCGAACGACGCATCGACGCTCGAGCAGTCGACAGAGAAGGGTGCGCCCGCGAACGAGGCTTCCGACGCGGCAAAGGACACCGGCGACGGACTGTCGATGGGAAGAGCGGTGCTGCAGTTCTTCCTCCCACACCACAAGCAGAGCGCGGACGCGATCGGCGATGGCGTCATCACCGGCGCCGGAAAGCTCCTCGAATTCGTCGCGGACAAGCTCATCCCCGGTGCCGGTAACGTGGTGAGCAACCTGACCGATCTCGCGAAGCCGACGCTCGATCGGATTCCTGATCTGAAGCAACACCTCGGCAAACTGATGCAAGCGCTCGATCGACTGAACCTCGCGGACGCCGGCCGTCATGCGAAGCTGATCATCGGAAGCCTGTTTCCACAGGCGAACCTCATTCCCACCAACGGCGGCGAGCTCGACCTTGACGTGCCTCTGACCGATGAGGACGTGCAGCGCGCGGAGCGGGAGGCGAAGCGCGACGACGAGATTCGCCGGCAGCAGGACGCGCTCGAAGCGGCACGTGCGGAGCTGCGCCTGGCGAAGGGCGATCCGGAGATGGAAGCGCGCATCCAGCTGCGCATCGCGCGCACGGAGCGCGAGCTCGGCGCGCTGCGAGACCGGACGGACGACACCGACGGCAACTACGACCTGCGAACTCCGGAGACGCGCGAGCGCGAAGCGAAGACCGAGCGACAGCAGGAGTACCTCGCATCGCTGCGCGCCCAGCTCGCGATCGCAGAGGGCGATCCGATCGCGTACCGCGGGATCTCGGACCAGATCGCCGCGCTCGAGAACGAGACGCGCGAGCAAACACTAGAGCAGTTGCGCATCACGATCGCCGAGGCGCCCTCCAGCGAGCGACCGCAACTCGAAGAGCGCTTGAAGTCGGAGGAGGAAGCGCTGCGCGAGCAGCGCGCGGAGCAGGAGGCGATGGCAGCCGAGGAGGAAGCTCGCGAGCGCCGCTCGGCGTAGCTAGCCGGTCTTCGGGGGCGCGGCCGTCACGACGATGCGCTCGCGCTTGCTGACGACGACGCCGCCCGGCTTCTCGATCGTGACCGCGAACAGCACCGGCTCGTCGACGGAGAGCTTCGCGGTGATCGGCACGATGACCTCGCCCGTCGACGACACGTCGAACACGCCGCCGTCGACCGGCGTCTCCTGGGGGCGGTTCTTGTCGAAGATCCACAGCTGGTACTGGATCTTCGTCGCGTCGTTCACCGCGAGACCCGTGAAACGCATGAAGCCCTTCTGCTCGGCCTTGCTCCACACGACGTCGCCCTTCGCGCCGACCGCGTTCGGATCCTCGGTCGCGGTCCACTCGAGCGTCGTGACGTCCTTCGCGGCGGCCATCCACTCGGCGCGCTGCTCGGCGAGCGACTTCTCGGAGGCGACCTCGGTGCCGGTGGGCTGCTTCACCTGCACGTAGACGATCGCGGCCGCGGCGGCCGCGAAGCCGAGCACGGCGATCGTCGTCGCGATGCGCGCGCGGCGGCGGAGGCGCGCCGCGTCGATCGGGATGATGTCGGGCGCCGGGCGGTCGACGACGGGAGGCTGTTCGGCGATCGGCGGCGGCGTCGGTTGCGGCGGCGGTTGTGCGGGTTGCGAGCCGGTGTTGATCGGACGCGGCGGCACGAAGCCCGCGAGCGTCTGCGGGACGCCCGAGACCGCGGGCATCACGGTCGTGTCGGAGGCGCCTTCCATCAGCCCAACGTTCGCGGCGAGCAGCACCTTGTCGGCGACGCCGGCGGGCATCTCTTCGATGCGAAGCGTGGCGAGATCGATCGCGGCGGCGGCGAGATCGAAGCTGATGTCGTCGTCGGCGCCGAGGGCGGCGAGCTCGGCGGCTTCGTGGGGGCTGAGGCCGATGGTCGCGCGCTGCATGAGCAGCTCCTGCGCTCGGAACATCTCCATCTCTGTCAGCTCGCGCTTCACGGAACGTCCCCTTGATCTACGCCCCCGAGGGCGGCCCGGATCGATAAAAGTCCACGTCGCGCGTGGGCCTTGACGGTGCCGAGAGGCATGCCGGTCTCCTCGGCGATCTCGCCGTGGGACATGCCCTGGACCGTCGAGAGTACGAGCACTTGCCGCTGCTCGGGGCGAAGCTGATCGAGGGCGCGCGCGGCCTGGGCGGCTTCGGCGCAGGTATCGGCGGAGGTGGCGGGGTCGATGGCGAGCAGGCCGTCGGACGAGTCGCCGCTGAGCGGAGTGTCGGCGGTCGGGCGACGCATGCGAGAGCGGCGGCGATCGATGAGGCGCCGGCGCGCGATCATCGCGACGAACGCCGCCTCGGATGCGATCGCGGGATCGAACCGGGCGGCGGACTTCCACAGATCGAGGAACACTTCCTGGACGGCATCCTCGGCGTCCGCGGCCTCGAAGCGCCGCGCGATCGACCACACGAGGTTGCCGTAGCGCGCGAGGCACTCGCGGATCGCAACGGCATCACCCGCCGCGACGCGCCCCAACACGGGAGGCGGCTGCGGCGGGCGAGTTGCAGCGGGCTGCATGTCCTGCGCGGACGGTACCATCGGGTGGCTCAGGGAGCGGCGATGCAGGAGGTCAACAGGCCGTTCGCCGGCGCGGAGTCGGCGCAGAGCAGCACGCGCAGCGGGTTCGTCGTCGCGCCGGACTTGCCGCCGATCGCGTAGGCCGAGTAGATCGAGCCGCTCGCCGCGGTGACGCCCGGGACGATCAGCGCGTCGGTCGTCGCGTTCGCGAGGCGCGCGGTGATCGCGTTCGAGAACGGCTCGGTCGTCACGAAGCCGGTGCCGCCCGTCTGGCCGAACTGCACGTTCGCGAACACGCGCTGGAACGCGTGAGCGACACCGAGACCGACATCGACGGCGGGCGTGCCCGGCGACGCGTGGAAGAAGCGCAGCTTCGTCTTGCCGGCGATGGTCGTCGTGTCGTCGGGAAGGATCTCGAGACGGAACGGCGGGTTCTGCGCGGCGGCGCCCTGCGGATCGATGACGCCGATCGCGGCGACCGTCGCGGTGAGCCCGGCGCTGGTGGCAAGGTTCTTCGTGTCGGGTACGGCGCCGACCTGGCAGCCCGTCGACGTCGCGCCGATCACGCGCACGTCGTACGCGGCGACGGGCAGCGAGACGTACGTCGTGACCTGCGAATAGGCGAGGCCGGTCGCGCCGAGCTCGCGCAGCAGCGGGCCCTTCCAGTCCGTCGTGCCCGCGGGTGCGAGGCACACGTCGACGATCGGCGCGTCGGGCGAGAGGTGCGCGATGCGAAGGCGAGCGCGCTCGGGTGCGCTGCCCGCGCGCTTGCAGCTCGAGAGCAGACCGTTCGGCTCCGAGTTGTCGATGCACAGCAGCACGTCGAGCGGAGACAGCGCGTTGCCCGCCGTGCCGATCGCGAAGGCGGTGACGATCGCGCCGGCCGGCACCATCACCGGCTTGATCGAGATCGCGTCCTGGCCGCTGACGATGTCGCGCGCGGTGATCTCGCCGTCGGCGATCGGCGCGATCTCGAAGTAGCCGTTGTTCGCCTGCGTGGTCGAGCCGAACTGGACGTTGTCGATGAACGGATCGAACACGACGCCGCCGCCGAAGCCGACCGCGACACCCGCGGTGCCGGGCGCGGCGTGAATGACGCGCAGCTTCGCCTTGCCGAACGTGACCTCGGTGTCGTCGATGAACGCCGCGAGACGGAACGGCTGCGACGTCGCGTTGTCGAGGCGGCCGATCGCGGCGACCGTGGCGCTCGCACCGTCGGGCAGCACGGGCAGATCGGTGATGTCGCCGAGACCACCGACCGCTTGATCGCAGTTCGCGGCGCCGGGCGCGACGATGCGCACGTCGTACTGGATCGCTTCGACGTCGAGATACTTCGTGACGTTGCCGTACGACAGGCCGGCCGAGCCGCCCGCACTCGCGAGCACCGGGCCCGTGAAGTCGGTGGTGCCGTGCGGGGCGATGCACACGTCGACCGCCGGCGCGTCCGGCGAGAAGTGCGCGATGCGCAGGCGAGCAGTCGACGTCGGCGCGTCGACCGCCATGCAGCCAGCGAGCGATACAGATGCGATCAGACCAAGCGAGATCTTCATTCGGCTCCTCCAGAGCGCTGTGCTCTGAGAAGCCATTCGCCGCGTACGACGATGTGGATGCAGCGGATCGAAGAAATCTCTAAGCCGGTGGATCCGCTGGCTTCCGCCACCGGAGCAGCGCTCCGAGGATCGGCGTGACCATCGCGAGCGCAGTCGCTCCGACGAGCAGGAACGTGACGTCGACTCCCAAACTCGAGGAGTTGGGGTTCATGCCCCATTTGATCGCGAGGATGCGGCCGCGCTTCACGCCGTCACTATACAAGCCCGGCGGAAGGTAGCCAGGGGAGATGTAGGCGCCGCACGCCCTCTACGGTTTTTCGGAGCGGCCGAATCGCATGGCATGTCGATGCAGCTCCGACGGTCGCAGGTCATCCTGCGCATGCCCGTCGACAACGTGGTCGCGACGATGATCGGGCACGACGGCCAGACCGCCGACGTGATGCTGTTCATTCCACCGACCGAGGACATCGGACACGTGCTCGCCAACGGCGCGGCGTTCCTGCCGATGGTGAAGGGCGGGAAGATGTGCATCGTCGCGCGCGACACGATCGCGTGCTTCGGCGTGCCGGAGCTGCCGGCGATCCCGCGCGAGGACGACCTGCCGGTCGAGAAGCAGGCCGTGGCAGTTACCATGAAGAGCGGGGCGAAGGTCGAAGGCGAGGTCTACCTGACCGCGTTCGGCACGCAGCGCACGACGGACTTCATGAACGAAGCCGAGGCGGTGTTTCGCCTGCATGGCAACGCGACCACGTACTTCGTCGCCAAGCGCCACGTCGCACAGATCGAGGAGAAGTGATGCTGACGATCCCGCAGCTGCTTCGCTTCGCCGTGCAGAGCAAGGCGTCCGACGTGCATCTCTCGGCGGGCGAGCCGCCGATGCTGCGCATCCACGGCGAGATGCAACGCGTGGACTATCCACCGCTGACCTCCGAGGAGACGCACCGCCTGATCTTCGACGTGATGAACGATGCGCAGCGCCGCACGTTCCAGGACAAGCTCGAGGCGGACTTCGCGTTCGCCCTCGACGCCGAGCTGCGCTTCCGCGTCAACGCGTTCGTGCAGAACCGCGGTGAAGGCGCCGTGTTCCGCACGATCCCGACGAAGATCCCGCGCTTCGAGGACCTCGGACTCCCGCGCGTGCTTCGCGATCTCTGCGACGAAGAGAAGGGCCTCGTGCTGGTCACGGGGCCGACGGGCTCCGGCAAGTCGACCACGCTCGCCGCGATGATCGACTACCTCAACGAGACGATGCCCGGTCACATCCTCACGCTCGAGGATCCGATCGAGTTCGTGCACAAGCCGAAGAAGTGCCTCGTCAACCAGCGCGAGGTCGGCTCGCAGACGCACTCGTTCAACGCGGCGCTGCGCAGCGCGCTGCGCGAGGATCCCGACGTGATCCTCGTCGGCGAGCTTCGCGACCTCGAGACGATCTCGCTCGCGCTGACCGCGGCGGAGACCGGCCACCTCGTGTTCGGCACCGTCCACACGTCGAGCGCGGCGAAGACGGTCGACCGCCTCGTCGATGTGTTCCCGCCGGTGCAGCAAGCGCAGGTGCGCACGATGCTCAGCGAGTCGCTGCTCGGCGTGTGCACGCAGATGCTGATGGCGAAGCAGGGCGGGGGCCGCGCGGCGGCGCTCGAGATCCTCGTCGGAACGCCCGCGGTGCGGAACCTGATCCGCGAGGGCAAGACGCACCAGATTCCGAGCGCGATGCAGGTCGGCGGCAAGGCGGGCATGCAGACCATGGAAGCCGCGGTGATGGAGCTCGTCGGCAAGAACATCGTCACCGCCGACGAGGCGAGGAAGCGCGTGCCCGAGCTCGCGCACCTGTTCGACCGCCAGCCGATGATGGGCGCGTCGGGCACGCAAGGAGTCGCGCGATGATCCCCGACGGAAACTGGGACCCGACGATCCGCTCGCTGCTCGAGCACATGCAGAAGGTCGAAGCGTCGGACTTGTACCTGACGGCGAACTCACCGCCGGTGTTTCGCATCGACGGGGTCGGCTATCCGGCGAAGACCTCGGTCACCGGCGAGCAGATCGGCAAGATGATCAACACGCTGATGACCGCCGCGCAGCGCGACGAGTTCCAGCAAAAGATGGAGATGAACCTCTCGCTGTCGACGGCAGCGGGCGGTCGCTTCCGCGCGAACATGTTCCGCCAGCGCGGCGCGCCGGGCGCGGTGTTCCGCCTCGTCCGCACGCAGATCAAGCCGCTGTCCGAGCTCGGCCACCCCGCGATCCTCGGCGACGTCATGCGCAGCAAGCGCGGCCTCGTGCTGCTCGTCGGCGGCACGGGCTCCGGCAAGTCGACCACGCTCGCCGCGATGATCGATCATCGCAACAGCATCGAGACCGGCCACATCATCACGATCGAAGATCCCGTCGAGTTCATCCACGCTCACAAGAAATGCATCGTCACGCAGCGCGAGGTCGGCATCGACACGCTGTCGTATCGCGACGCGCTCAAGAACACGCTGCGCCAGGCACCGGACGTCATCCTGATCGGCGAGATCCGCGATGCCGAGACGATGGAGTCCGCGATCGCGTTCGCCGAGACCGGCCACCTCTGCGTGTCGACGCTGCACGCGAACAACGCGAACCAGGCGCTCGAGCGCATCCTCAACTTCTTCCCGCCGCTGCGCCAGCACGAGATCCGCCTGCAGCTCTCGCTCAACGTGCGCGCGATCATCTCGCAGCGACTTATCCCGTCGGTGTCGGGAGGCCGCGCCGCGGCGCTCGAGATCATGATCGACACGCCGCGCATTCGCGATCTGATCAAGCGCGGCGAGACCGAGGCCGTGAAGGACGCGATGGAGCAGGGGCACCACGACGGCTGCCAGACGTTCGACTCCGCGCTGTTCGAGCTCGTCGTCGCCGAGAAGATCGACGACGCCGAAGCGATCAAGGCGGCCGACTCGCCTAACAACTTGCGCCTGCGCCTCGATCGCCTGCGCCAATCGGGCGGGGCGACCGAGCTCGAGGTCGAGAAGCAGCTGCGGCTGGCGCCGGTGCTGCCGATGGTGCGCCCGGGCGCGCCGATCAACTCCGTCCAGGCCGCGGTCAACGCGGCGAACAAGACCGCCTCGACGCAACCAGCGCTCGCGCCGCGCACGATGACGCACGGCACGACGATCCGTCGCTGAGGCTCAGGGCGCGACCGACGTCGTCGTGAACGTGCCGGGGCGCGCCTTGATGGTGTGCGCGTGGAACGTCATGCCGGCCTTGTTCGCGCTGACGAGCACCGTCTCGTCGGTGTTGAACAAGAAGCCGACGCCCTCGCTCGACGTCATCGTCGCGTTCGCGTCGGGGAGGCCGCTGCCGCCCATGTACTTCGTCGCGCCCGCGGCCGGTGCCGACGTGAACGTCGCGCCGGAGACGGGCATGCCACTGGCGTCGAACACGGCGATGCCGACCATGCCCTTGTTCGCCATCTGGCCGCCGCTCGCGAAGCTGTTCAAGAGGTCGCGGTTGCCCGGCGTCATCATGTTGATGCCCGCGTCCATGTCGTCGGCGATCCACGCCGCCGGCGGGTACAGATACAGATCGAGATAGCTAGCCTTCGTCGCCTTCACGAAGCCGTCGAGCGGCACGCCGCCGGTCGGCACGGTCAACGTGAAGTTGCCCATCGCGTCGCTGGTCGTCATGGCGATCGGCGTCGCCTCGTCGGTGACCTTGTACACGGCGATCGCGACCTGCGCGACGTTCGTTGTCCCGCTGAGCCCGCGCTCCGTCGTCGTGCCCTTGATCGTGATCATGGACGGAACGTTCGTCGGCGGCGCATCCATCACCATCTGCGGTGGTGGCGCGTCCGGCGTCTCGCCGCCATCGACGGAATTCATCGGGTCACCGCCGCCGCCGCTGCACGCCGCGAGGAACAGGATCAAGGCTGGTGCTTTCATGCACGCGACGATGCACGAGGGTCAGCGAGCTCGTGTCGATGAAGATCGACATGTCAGCAGCTGTGACGGACGTGAAGCGCACGCGGGCGGACGCGCTGCGCACGCGGATGCGCAGTCCGCGCTACTCTGACGTCGTGCCTCGGGCGATCGTCCTCGCGCTGCTGCTCGCCGTGATCGCGACCGCGAACGCGGATCCGCTCGTCGACGCGCTCGCGACGGATGATCCGATCGCCTTGTCGCGAGCAGTCGCCGCGATCGAGAGCGCACCCGCGTCGCCCGACCTCGCCGACGAGCTCTTCGCGGCCGCGCGCGTGTGCGAGGATCGCCTGCACGATCCGGCGCGCGCACTCGCGCTCTACGATCGCATCACGCGCGAGCTCCCCGATGCGCGCGTCGCGATCGCAGCCGCGCGACGAGCGGCCACGCTGCGGGCGGACGTCGGCGCGCACGGCGAGCACGCCGCACTCGCGAAGCGACTCGCGGAGCTCATCGCGAGCGCCGATGCGAGGACGCCGGACGCAGTCGTCGCCGAAGCGACCGCGCTCGCGAACGAGGCGTGGCCGGGTGCGGCCGACGCCGCGCTGTTTCTCGCGGAGATGTTGCGCCGCACGGGACGCCACGCGGAAGCGCAGGCGGCGTTCGCGCGCGTGACCGAGCGCTGGCCCGGCTCGCCGCAGGCGACGATCGCGATCCGCGGTGGCGCCGGCAACGCGATCGACGCGCACGATTGGCAGCTCGCGATCCGACTCGCGAACGCGCTGCCGATCACGGATCCCGCGGACGAGGTGCTCCGCGAGGACCTCCTGGACGCGGTCGATCGTGGTCGCTTTCGTGCGCGGCTCTACGGCGCCGCGTGGATCGCGTTCGTCCTCGGCGCCGCGCTCTTGCTCGCGTCGCTCGTCCACGCGATCGTGCGCACGCGCCGCGCACCACCGCTGCGCCCGCCGATCGAGGTGCTGTTCCTCGCGCCGTTCGGCGGGCTGCTCGTCGCGATCGCCTACGGCCAGAACATGCCGATCGCGCCCTCGGTCGCGGTGCTCACCGCGAGCACGCTCGGGCTGACCTGGCTCTCGGGCGCGGCCCTCGATCTCGTCCGCGGGCAGGGCGCCTCGGTCCGCGCGCGCGCGATCGTCCACGCGCTGGCCGCGGCGCTCGCGGCGCTCTCGCTCGGTTATATATCCCTCGTCCGCGCCGGCCTCCTCGACGTGATCGCCGAGACAGTTCGCTACGGTCCCGGCGCCTGAGTGAATCTCCGTCGACGGAGATGTACGACAAAAACGCCGAGGCCAACGGAACCTACGGACACTTGTCTCCAGCGCGGACTACCCGTCGACGACCGTCGGGTAGCGAATGATCGCACCCAGATCCGTCGAGGCATGCAGCTTGCTCGTGCACGCGCGCATGCGCGCCTGTCTGTTCGGACTCTTCGTGGTAGCGAGCACGCTCGTCGGATGTGGGGATCGCGGTGACGACGGTGGCGGCGATGACATGCCGTCGCCGACCGCCCGCCTGATGGTGGTCGTCGACACACCGCAGCTCCACTGGGTCGACGGGACCACCGAGACCTCCGCCGTCCACGCGATCATCATCGACGACGAAGGCAACCGAACCGACGTCACCGACCAGGCGACGTTCGAGATCGTCCCCGCGCAGCTCGGCTCGGTGACGGGCGCCACGATCACCCCGAGCGGCGACATGGCGGGCCCCGGCCAGGTCCTCGCGACCGTCCCCGACATGCTCGGGATGGGCGACTTCGAGGTGTTCGTCGAGACCACGGTCACGGGCACCGCGGATCCGTCGACGGCCGGCCTGTTCAACGGCGCGACGCTCGACACGTCGGGCACGATCCAGCTCGCGTATCCGCCGGCCGGCGCGATGATCCCGCCGAACCTCGGCGAGATGGACGTCCACTGGCGCGACGCGACCAAGGATCGCTACGAGCTGCGCCTGTCGGGCGGCTACGTCACGATCAAGACGTACCTCGACTCGCTCGGCGCTGCGACGTGGACCACGCTCGCCGACCAGCACTGGAAGATGCTCTCGAGCGGCGCGCGCGGCGTGGACCTCACGATCCGCGTGCGCGGCCTGCACACGAGCGCGCCGACGACGTTCATCGAGGGCAGCGAACAGGTGCGCATCGCCGCCGAAGAGGTGAAGGGCGGCGTGTACTGGTGGAACACCACCGACGGCACCACCGCGAAGATCTATCGCTACGACATGGCGACGCCGGCGATCCCGGCGGAGCAGTTCTTCCCGCAGGCCGGCCAATCGGGGTGCGTCGGCTGTCACGCGGTCTCGCGCGACGGCACGGTCGTCGCGTATCGCCAGGAGGGCGGCAACCTCAACTACGGCAACTCGCTCTCGGTGTCGACGCTGACCAAGCAGCTGACGGACAACTCGCAGCAGTGGAGCTTCGCCGCGATTCATCCGAGCAACACGGACATGTTCACGGCGAACGGCGGTCTCTATCGCACCGATCTCGCGACGCAGGCGCGCACGCCGCTCTACACCGCGAACCGCGTCTCGCATCCCGACGTGAGCCCCGACGGCAAGAAGATCGTGGTCACCGAGCTGATCGGGGCGGCCGGCAGCGAGGTGTGGGCCGAGGCCGCGCGCATCACGATCTTCGACTACGACACGACCAGCAAGACGCTCGGCACGCCGCGCTCCCTCGTCGAGCCGTCGGGCACGATCCACCCGTACTACGCGGCGTTCTCGCCCGATAACGAGTGGGTCATCTACAACCAGGCCGCGGGCGGCACGAGCTACGACAACCCGAACGCCGAGATGTGGGTCACCAAGGCCGATGGGACGGGGACGCCGATCCATCTCGCCGAGGCCGAGGTCGCGGGCACCTACAACTCGTGGCCGAAATGGACTCCGTTCATCACGATGGAGCCGACGGGCGTGGCGACCACGGAGAAGGTCATCTGGTTCACGGTCGCCTCGCGCCGCGCGTTCGGCGTGCGCTCGAGCTTCCCCGGCCAGAAGCCGCAGCTGTGGCTCGCGCCGTTCTATCCCGAGCGTGCGGCGATGGGCATGCCGGCGTCGGGGCCGGCCATCCGGCTGCCGTTCCAGAAGCTCGCCGATGGCAATCACATCGCGCAGTGGACGGAACAGATCGTCACGATCCAGTAGCATCGGCGCGTGACGCCAGCGAGCCTCGCCGTCGCGCTCGTGCTCCTCGCTGCCTGCGGCGATGGTGACGACGCGCCTGCTGTCGACGCGGCGGTCGATGCGGACCTGGGGACACCGTCGATCGACGGGACGCCCGTGTCGTCGTTCGAGACGACGTCGTGTGCGACGAGCGTCGTGCTCGCACTGAGCGTGCAGATCGCGCAGGAGGTCGATTGCCTCCGACCCGGCCAGCTCGTGCCGTTCATGGAGACCCCGCGGATCGTGTTCGCCGGCGGCGCGGTGCTGCCCTACGTCTCGGACACCGCGCGGATCGATCTGCTCGCCGCCGTCGACGCGTTGCCGGGCACGACGATGCAGGTGACGTCCGGGTTCCGGACGGTCGTGCAGCAATACCTGCTCCACCGCTGGTTCGAGCTCGGTCGCTGCGGCATCACCGCGGCCGCCGAGCCGGGCACGTCGAACCACGAGAGCGGGCGCGCGCTCGATCTCTCGAACTACAGCGCGTGGATCGCGACGATGGACGCCCACGGCTGGTCACACGACGTACCCGGCGATCCGGTGCACTTCGATCACCTCGCGTCGCCCGACATCCGCGGCGCGGACGTCCTCGCATTCCAGCGGCTGTGGAACAAGAACGCGCCGGATGACCCGATCGCCGAGGACGGCGACTACGGTCCCGCGACCGAGGAGCGCGTCAAGCGAGCGCCAGCCGAGGGCTTCGGCATCGGCGCGTCGTGCGTGTCGTCGATGCGCGCGGTGGACGTCGAGTCAGGGGATCACGCGAGCGAGATCTGCGCGGAGTGACCCGACGCGCCCGAGCGTGTCCTTCGCCCACGCCTCGAGCCCCGGCGACAGCGACTCGCGTGCGAGGTCCGGGGCCTGCACGATGCGGATTTGCTTCTTGCCGCTCGCCTTGCGCCGCACGTTCTCCGCGTCGATCCACGCGAGGATCTCCGGCAGCGCTTGCACCGTGACCGCGTGGATGTCGTGCAGCAGCAGGATGTTTCGCCCGCGAGCGCGCGCGAGCTGGCCGGTGACGTAGTCGATCACCTTCTGCTTGTCGCCGTGCTTCCACTCCTGCGGATCGAGATCCCAGTGCATGTGGTGGAGGCCGCGCTCGTCGAGCAGCGCCTCGATGCGCTCGCAACGCACACCGAACGGGGCGCGAAACCACGCGGGATCGATGCCCGTGACCTTCACGATCGCGTCGTGGCCGCCATCGATCTCGGCGGCGCCCTTGTCCTCCTTCACGCGGCACAGATCCTTGTGCGTCATCGTGTGGTTCGCGATGACGTGGCCCTCCTTCAGCATGCGCCGGAGGATCTTGGGGACGTTCTTGTTCTTCGTGTCGACCATCTCGCCGACGAGGAAGAACACGGCCTTGATGTCGTGCTGCTTCAGGATATCGAGCACCTTCGGCGTCAGCGTCGGGTTCGGACCGTCGTCGAACGTGAACACGATCTCGGGATCACCCGACGCGCTCTCGCCACCAGCCGGTACCGGCCACACTTTTGCCGACGCGGGACCTACGAGGACCGCGACGAGCAAGAGCGCGAGGAGAGGGCGCACGACATCAGCATTAACACGCGACCTGGCTCGGTCATTCTTTTCGCCTAGAACGTACCCATCGCGGCGAGGCCGAACGCCGAGTCGCCGGAGCCGGTCGGCAACAGGGTCGGCGACAGGGCAAACGTGCTGCCCCGCGTGTTGTACTCCTCGACGTGATCGGGCAGCGCCTGGATGTCCCACGCCGCGCCGCCGACGAACATGATGCCCGCGAGGCCGACGAGCAGGTACGCGTTCTGCCCGAGGTTGCGGCAGGTCTGGAACTCGACGGTGTTGCTGCAGCGCACCTCCTGGTCGTGCGCGACGACGCCGTAGGTCGCGAGCAATCCGGCGGCGACCCGGATGCCCATGCCGACCGTGAGGTACTTCCCTACGTAGAACTCGCCGAGCGATGGCGTGATCACACCCGAGCCGAGGCCCGCGTAGAGGAGCGGCATGTTGACGTCGCCGTTCTTCTCGCCGACGAAGAACGCGCTCACGAACAGCGCGCTCGAGACGCCGGTGCCGACGCCCGAGGCGACATACGCGGTGCGCAGCTTCTTCTCGGCGCTCGCCGCACCGGCGAGAGCGCAGACCAGTGCGAGCGAGATGAACAACCGCTTCATAGAACCTCGGCGATGGGAGTGGGGCCGAACAGACCGAACAGGCCGCCCGTGTGAACGAACGCGATCGTCGAGCCGAATCGATCCGGATCGCGACGCAGCTCGGTGACGACGCCGTGAAACGCTTTTCCCGTGTACACGGGATCGAGCACCACACCATCGCTGCGCGCGACGTCGCGAATGGTCGCGAGCTCCTCGGTGCGCGACTTCGCGTAGCCGAGACCGACGTGACCGTCGACGATGTCGATGTCCGCCTCGGTGACGTTCGCGCCGATCTGCCAGCGTGCCTCGGCGTCCGCGCAGATCTTGCCGATCGCGGCGACGAAGTACGCGCGGTCGTCGCACACGTTCACGCCGGCGACGCGAATCCCGCGCTCGGCGAGGCGCATGAGCTTCGCGCCCATGATCAGGCCGGCGCCGGTGCCACCGGAGCCGCACGCGTAGACGATCGTCGCCGGGTTCGACGGAGACGCGATGCTCGCGAGATCGGCCGCGAGCTCGCGCATCGCACGGATGTAGCCCCACGAGCCGAGCGCGTTAGAGCCGCCCTCGGGCACCACGTACGGGCGACCGCCGGCGGCACGCACCTTCTCCGCTTCGGCGGCGAGGAGCTGCTCGCGCTCCCGCCACGCGGGTCGCGAGATCCACACGATCCGCGCGCCGACGAGGCGGTCGAGGAGGATGTTGCCGGTCGGCGCGGGCGGGGCGGTCGGATCGTCCGTGCGCAGGATCAGCACGCTCTTCATGCCGAGCTGCGCGGCCGCGAACGCCGTCGCGCGCGCGTGATTCGATTGCTCGCCGCCGCACGTGATGACGTGCGTCGCTTCCTGCGCGAGCGCCTCGGCCATCAGGTACTCGAGCTTGCGGACCTTGTTGCCCATGAGCTCGCTGCCCGTGTGGTCATCGCGCTTGAGCCAGAACCGCGCGCCGAGGCCCTGACCGTCGCCGTAGCGCATCCAGTGCCCGCGCGTCGGCTGATTCGCGAGCGGAACGCGCGGCGGCTCGCGATCGTGTAACGGCTCGGACATGCAGGGAGCATCGCGCCGTTCGGCGCTGCATGCCAGGCGGAGCGGCTGACGACGCCTGAACCCCCGCCGCCCCTGCGACTCATTCGCCGCCGCGCCGTGACCTCAGTCGCCGCTGACGTTGACGACCTGGCAGGCCTTCTCGAACGCGGGCGCAGCTTCGAACCACTGCTTGTCGAGCGTGACATCGCACGAGCTGTACTTGCTCGCGCCGTCGGTCCACGACGCGACGACGACGACCATCTGATCGCCGGACTCGGCGATGATCGTGCGGCTGTTCTTGCCCTTCTCGTCCTTGATGACCTTGCCCTTGAGATAGCTGTCGTAGACCTTGCCGACGGTGGCCTGCCAGTCCTTGGGCTCGCAGGCGCCGTCGCAGTTCGTGCCGACGTTGAACTTCGTCATGAAGCCATCGGCGTCGGCGGGCTTGAGCTGCGCGAAGCCCTTGAAGCCCGGACCCCAGCCCTTCGGCGCGGCGACGGTGTAGACGACCTTGCGCTTGCCGCGCTCTTCCTCGATCTTGCGCTCCTCGAAGACGAGCTTGTCCTTGAGGGAGGCGGGGACGAGCGCGTTGACGCCCGCGACGTCGAGGGGCTTCGCGGCGGGGGCGTCGCCGCCCTTCTTGCCGCAGCCGATGGCCGTTACCGCCAACAGGGAGATGCCGAGGAATCCGAGGTGCTTCATTTGGTGTGTGGTCCGGACGGTGAAGAGGACGTGGAGTCGCACGAATCAGTCGTGGTCGCCGCCGGCGGTTCCCTCGCCGCGGTGGATGCCCAACGCGCGGAGCTTCTTGTGCAAGTTGGTTCGTTCGATGCCGAGGGCCTGGGCGGTGCGCGAGATATTCCAGTCAAACTCGGCCAGGCGGATACGGATAAATTCGGACTCGACCTCTTCGCGGAACTCGCGCAGTGACTTGCCGGCGTAGCGGCCGAGGTCGATCGCGGTGACCGGACCGGAGCCCTGGCGGCTCGACGCGGGGCGCGGGCCGCCGAGGTAGGGCGGCAGGTCCTTCTCGCGGATCACCTCGTCGGACATGATCACGAGGCGCTCGACGACGTTGCGGAGCTCGCGCACGTTGCCCGGCCAGTCGTACTGCTTGAGGCGCTCGAGCACCGCTTCATCGACGGGCTTGTAGCCGAGGCCGTTCTCGTCGCAGCACTCGCGGACGAACGACTCGACGAGGAGCGGCACGTCGTCGGCGCGCTCCTTGAGATCGGGCGAGCGGATCGGGACGACATTGAGGCGGAAGTAGAGGTCCTCGCGGAACTGGCCGTCCTTGACCATCTGCTCGAGGTCGCGGTTGGTGGCGGCGACGACTCGGCAATCGGTGCGCATCGACTTCTCGCCGCCGACGCGGGTGAACTCGCCGGTCTGGAGCACGCGCAGCACCTTGGCTTGCGCGGGCAGCGTCATGTCGCCGATCTCGTCGAGGAACATCGTCCCGCCGTCGGCGACCTCGAACAGGCCGCGCTTCTTCGCGATCGCGCCGGTGAAGGCGCCGCGCTCGTGACCGAACAGCTCGCTCTCGATCAGCTCGGGCGGGATCGCCGCGCAGTTGACCTTCACGAACGTGCCGGCGCTCACCGCGCTGTTGCGGTGGATCGCGCGCGCGATCAGCTCCTTGCCGGTGCCGCTCTCGCCGGTGATCAGCACGCGGCTGCGCGTCGGCGCGACCTTCGCGATCTGCCGGCGAAGATCCATCATCGTCGGCGTGTTGCCGAGCAGCTCCCAGCGCGCGTCGACGGCGCGGCGCAGGTCGTGGACCTCTTTCCACATCTTGCGTCGCTCGAGCGCGTTGCGCGCCGTGACGACGACGCGATTGCGATCGAGCGGCTTCTCCATGAAGTCGAACGCGCCGAGCCGCGTGGCGGCGACCGCGTCCTCGATCGTCGCGTGACCGCTGATCATGACGACCGGGATCTCCGACGTGCGCGACGACATGCCGTCCTCGCCGCGGCTCTTGATCGTGCGCAGGAGCTCGAGGCCGTTGTCGTCGCCGAGCTTGACGTCGAGGAGGATCAGATCGATCGCCTCGCGATCGAGCACGGTCTGCGCTTCGGCGATCGAGCCCGCCTCGTGGACGACGTGACCTTCGCTCTCGAGCACCATGCGGAGCGTGCGGCGGATGTTCTTCTCGTCGTCGACGATCAGGATCGGCTCTGCATTCTGCGTCGGCGTGCCTTGCGTCTCGTCACTCATTTGCCCTCGTCATCGCCGCGCGCGGCGGCTTGCAGATCGTCCGTATCCTCTCGCGATTCGGTGGTCGCGCGCTCCTCGGAACGCGCCGTACCCGCGTCGGAAGCCCTGTCTTCCCGGTCGAAGCGCTCGCGCCGCTTGCGGCCCCACCACATCGCGGCCGCCAGGACGACGATGCCGGCGCCGATCATCAGCGGGCGGCTGTCGCGCTCCGCGCGGCTGCTCGGGATGCTCATCGGCCCGAGCTTGACCTTCTGTCCGTCGGTCAGCGATTGCTGCGGCAGCTCGAGGTGCGGGCGCTCCTGCGCGTCGGCGCGGCCGGCGAACATCAGCATCACCACGAGCAGCGCGCGGATCACGGCAGGCTCCCGAGCAGCGTCGAGCACGCACTCTCGCACGCGATCGGCTCGCGCTCGTTCGCGAAGCACGCGAGCGCGGTGATCGCGCTTGCCTCGACGCGCGCGCGCAGTCGCCCCTTGTACGCACCGCTGGTGAACGCGAGCGACAGGATGCCGGTGCCGTCCTCGGTCGCCGGCTTGACGACGTCCGTCGTGTCGATCGTCTCGCTCGCGATGCCCGCGAGCACTTGCTCCACGGCGACGCCGCCGCCGGACAGCTTCAGCCACACCGCATAGCAACCGCGCGCGGTCTCGCCCCATGCCTCGCTCGCGACGGTGACGCCATCTGCTTTCGCCGCGTCGCTCGCTGCCTTTGCCACCTCGGGTAACGCTTGCCAGCCGGCCGGCGGCGTGATGCCCGACGACGCGGTGCTCGCCTGTGCTCCCGCCTGGCCACACGAGGCCAGCGCGCCCAGAGCGAAGATCGACCTCAGCCGAAGCAGCGCCATACCTTCTGGCCGTCCTCGACGGCGAGTCGCTGTCTCGCATCGGCCGTGATGCCGATCGCACCACCTTCCATCGGGATCACGCGAGTGCTGATCGCGCGGAACTGCGGCTTCGCGTTTCCGCCTTGCACCGCGAGCACCGCCCACGGCCGCTCGACGTCCACACCCTCGACCGTCTTCACTTCGGCTTCGGCCGCGTCGCGCACGAGCGTGATCTCGTCGGTCGCGGCGCAGAAGTGCGGGCCGCCGTCGAACGGATCGATCTGTCCCGCGTAGTCGAAGCCGATGCGACGCAGCATGCTCTCGACGGCGCGCGTCTCCGGGCCGACCTGTCCGATGATCTTCTGCACCTCGTCGGGCAACAGCTCGGTGTGGATCGGATCGTCGGGGAACAACGCGTGGATGAACTCCTTGTTGTCCTTACTGATCAGATCTGCTTCTTGATACGAGAGCCCGGTGAACTTGCGGCCGAGCGCCTCCCACAGCTTCGACGTTCCGTCGGGCTCGAGCGGCGGCAGCAGCTCCGACAGCACTTCTTTGCGGAACAGCGGCCGGTGCATGCGGATGAACAGGAACCGCACGTACGAGAGCGCCTTGCCGAGGCCGTCCGTGTTGCGGCGATACTCCGGCAACAGGATCAACCCACCGATCTCGGTCGGCCCCGAGTAGTTGTAGCCGATGCGCAGGGTCTGATGGACCATGTGCTTGTCGAGCGTCACCGAGTAGCGCTCGTCGTTCTCGACACGGAAGAAGATGTGCGGCGCGCGCTTCGTTCCGTGCTGCGCGTAGATCATCGAGGTCCCGATGATCTTCTTCTTCGCGAGGTCCTCCAGCACGAACAAGAACTCGCGCTCGATCACCGGCACCTCGGCGGCGAACGACTTCTCGGACAGGTCGAGAATCTTTTCGATGTGCCCCCGCTCGGCCGGCAGGTTCACCGTGTCGAGGTACTCGGCCACGGCGAGCACTTGGTCGACATCCTCTCGATACGATTGACGAATCCGAAACATGAGAGCCGGGCTGCACCCTACCACTGCAAACTCCCCGGTGGCCACCGCACTTGCCGATGACGCCTCGACCCATCAGGTCGGCTAGCGAATTCCAGGGCGTTACCGAGCCCTGTTCATGGCCCACCCGGTGCACTATCCGCCGCACATGTCGCGCCCCCTGTTCCTCGTGGCCCTCGGCTTGGCAGCCTGCCAAGCGCAAGCGGTCACCGATGACGGCGCCGACATCTACGAAGCGGACCGCGCCGAGCTGTACTGCGGAACGCACGAGCCCACCAACGCCGGCAAGATGTCGGTCGAGCAGCAGACGCAGCGCATGCCGCTCGGCGACGCGAAGCCCGGCGCGGTCATCGACGTCCACGTCCACGTCATCCGCAAGGACGCGACGAACGGCGATGTCGCCGACACGTCCATCGGCGATCAGATCAGCATCCTCAACACCGCGTTCCGCTCGACCGGCTTCTCGTTCCGCCTCGCATCGATCGATCGCACGACGAGCGCCACGTGGTTCGCGATGGCTCCCGGCTCGGACGCCGAGAAGCAAGCGAAGTTCGCGCTCCGCAAGGGCAGCGCTCGCGACCTCAACCTCTACACCGCCGAGCCCGGCGCGGGCATGGTCGGCTACGCGACGTTCCCCGTCGACTTCACCGCCGCACCGAACCTCGACGGCGTCGTGATGCTGCACTCGGCGATGCCGGGCGGAGCCTCCGCGCCGTACAACCTCGGCGATCAGACCGTCCACCAGGTCGGCCACTGGCTCGGCCTCTATCACACGTATCAAACCGCGTGCGGCGACAACGGCGACCTCGTCAGCGACACGCCCGCGACCAACGCGCCCGCGTTCGGCTGCCCCGTCGGTCGCGACACGTGCGGCGATGACGACAGCATGGACCCGGTGCGCAACTACATGGATGCGACCGACGACGCGTGCATGAACGCGTTCACCGATGGTCAGCGCCAGCGCATCGACCGGCAGTTCACGGCCTTCCGCCGCTACTGAGCTACCGCCAAGGCGCCACGTACCGCCAAGGCGCCACCGGATTACCGCCAAGGCGCCACGTACCGCCAAGGCGCCACCGGATTTACCGCCATGACGCCATGAGCGCCAAGGATCTTTTCGGGAAGCGATCGCAACTCGAACGCGCTCACGGCGAGAGCACGCTCCATGCTGAACGAACCATCACATGAGGTCGATACTCTTGCCCACGCGTTGATCGGCGCTGCGATCGCGGTTCATCGAGAACTGGGACCAGGCTTCGTCGAGTCCATTTACGAGCGCGCACTCGTTGTCGAGCTTTCCCGTCGACAGATTCCCTTCGCGCAACAGCCGGTCCAGCAGATTTTCTACCGAGACGTATTGGTCGGCGAGCATCGACTCGATCTCGTGATCGCGGGGCGCGTGATCGTGGAGCTCAAGGCGGTCGAGACCATCAATGGTCAGCACCTCGCGCAGATGCTGTCGTATCTGCGAGCAACCGAGCTGGAGTTGGGATTGATCCTCAACTTCCATGCGGCCGTTCTACGCGAGGGCATCAGGAGGGTCGTGCCACGCACAGTGGTTCGTGACGGGATCTAAAAGATCCTTGGCGCCCATGGCGTCTTGGCGGTAACTCCGCTGGCGCCCTTGGCGGTACATGGCGTCATGGCGGTAACTCTGCTGGCGACCTTGGCGGTACATAGCGCCTTGGCGGTAACTCCGCCGGCGACTACCTCGTCAGCACGTAGTGATTCGACGAGCCGGGCCGGAAGGTCGGCGAGTCCGCGCGGATCATCATGATTCCGATCGCGACGAGCGCGAGCCCGCCGCCGAGCGAGACACCGCCCGCGAGCGTCAAGCCGTCGTTGCCCTTCGAGAGTCCGATCGGTAGGAGTGCGGTGCCCGTGATCGCCGACGCGGCGCCGAGCGACGTCGCGATGATGCCGAGCACGCGCGTCGCGCCCGAGTTGTCCGTGTAGACCGACAGCGAGCGGCGATACACCGACGGATCCGGCCCGACGTTGACGAGCTCGGTCTCGAGCGCGCCTTCATCGCCGATCACGGGGAAGCCGAGCAGGATGTTGCCGACGGGAACATCCGTCACGCACGGCGCCGCGGGACAGAGCTCGGTCGGCGTTTGCTCGAAGCGCACCGTCGGGACGCCCTGCGCGTTCGGCGACGGGCGCGCTTCCATCCGCACGCGCTGAACGGGCGCGGGTCCGTCGACGACATCGACGATCAAGCGGCCAGTTCCCGGTGCGGGCGCAGCGCCGGCGGCCACGGCGGGTGGCACCGGTTCCGGGATGGGTGCAGGTGGGAGTTGCTTGATGCAGCCGGCGACGGCGAGGAGGACACTCGCGACTGTGAGATAGCGCATGGGACGTTTCCACCGAGCTAGCGGACGGCGCGCGATGGTCGGTACTCTGACGATAACCATGTTTCGGTATTCGCCGCATGTAGTTCTGTTGGCGCTCGCATCTTCGTGCGCCGTGAAGGTTCCACGCGGCATCGCGATCCCGGTGCGAACGAACGTCCACGTCGATGCGAAGGTGCGGCTCGACGCGAACGTGCGTGTCGCGCCCGCGATCGTGCAGATGGAGAACGCGCCGGTGCCGGAGTTCTTCGGCATTCCCGTCGACGGAACGCAGGACGTGATCTTCGTCCTCGACGTGTCAGGCTCGATGGCGGATCCCGCGCGCGGGCAGATCGCGACGCTGCACACGACGCCGAGCCCACCGCCGCCACCGCCGGGTCCCCCACCCGGTCCACCACCGCCACCACCGCCGCCGCAGGATCCGTCGCTCGCACCGCCGACGATCCCGACGCCGGATCAGGTGAACGCCCAGCACAGCGATCCGTCGATCCCCGTCGCTGCGCCCGACGAGCCGCCGCCCACGACGACCACGGTCGTCGTCGCGCGCCGCAAGATCGACGTCGCGCAGGACGAGCTCGTCGAGCTGCTGCAGCGCTTGCCCGACGGCACGCGCATGAACGTGCTGTTCTTCAACGACGAGGTCGAAGGCTTCGCGGCGAACGCGGTCGCGCTCGACGCTGGAACGCGCGAGCTGATGATCACGTACGTCAAGAGGACCGAGCCGCTCGGCTCGACGGCGCTCACGGGCGCGATGCGCACCGCGTTCCTCTTGAACGCGAAGCGTGTCGTGCTGCTGTCCGACGGGCTCGGCAACGTCGGGCCCGACGAGGACGCCCTCCTGCGCGATGCGCGCGAGGCGATGCGCGGCGGCGTTCGCATCGACACGATCGGCCTCGGTGCCACACAGGACAGGAACCTGCTCGGCGCGCTCGCACGCGAGAGCGGCGGTCTCTACCAGGCGCTATAGGTCGCGAGCCCTCGCGCGGTCACTTCTGCGCGACGAGCGGCTCGAGCAGCTCGGACAGACGCGCCTCGGAGAGACCGCCGGCGCGTCCGTAGACCTGCTTGCCGCCGCGATCGAAGATTAGCGTGGTCGGCAGGTTGTCCATGTCGTCGATGAAGGACATGCGGATGTCGCTCGTCTCGCGGACGATCGGGTACGACATCATGTTGTCCGACGCGAAGTTGAGCAGCTCGTCGGACGACGCCTGGTCACCGGTCAGCACACCGAGGAACACGACGCCGCGGCTCTTGTAGCGATCGTAGACCTTGGAGAACGCCGGGATCTCCTTCTGGCAGGGCTTGCACCACGTCGCCCAGAAGTTCACGACGACGACCTTGCCGCGCAGCTGCTCGTACGTGTACGCGGTGCCGTTGGTGTCGATGAAGCGCACGTCGGGCATGCACTTCTCGCCCTTCGTACACGCCGCGGCTTTCTGCGTGCCGATCGAGACGGGCTTGCTCGGGTCGCCCGACAGGTGAACGAACAAGAAGATGATCACGCCGACGCTGCCGGCGAGCAGTGCGCCGATGAGCGCTTTGGTGCTGGTGGACGTTTGGGACATCAGCGAAACCTCAACAGCGACGGTTCCAGGTCATCGGGTGGCACGAAGCCGAGGAGCTCGAGACAGGTTGCGGTGACGTTGGCGATACCGGCCGTGGCGGCACGGTCCGGATCGATGTCATAGCGGTCACCACGTCCTGGATCGTCGATCAAGAATGGCACGGGGTTCAACGTGTGACTCGTCTTTACAACGGGCTCGCCGGTCCGTTTGTCCCGCATCACGGCGCCCTTCTTGTCGCGCTGGAACATCTCGTCCGCGTTGCCGTGATCGGCCGTAACTACTAGGATTCCTTGCAGCTCCTGGACCACCTTCGCGAGCCGGGCGAGCTGGAGGTCCACGGTCTCGACCGCGACCACGGTCGCGTCGAACGCGCCGGTGTGGCCGACCATGTCGCCGTTCGCGTAGTTGACGCGCGCGAAGCGGTGGCGGCCGGTGCGCAGCTCGGCGATCAGGCGATCGGTGATCTCGGCCGCCTTCATCCACGGGCGCTCCTCGAACGAGACGCGGTCGGAGGGGATCTCGATGTACGTCTCGGTTCCGTCATCGAACATGCCGCTGCGGTTGCCGTTCCAGAAGTAGGTCACGTGGCCGTACTTCTGCGTCTCGGAGATCGCGAGCTGCGACACGTGGGCGGCCGCGAGGATCTCGCCCATCGGGCGCTCGATCGCCGGCGGCGTGACGAGGTAGTGCGCCGGGATGTGCGTGTCGCCGTCGTACTCCATCATCCCGGCGTAGAAGACGTCCGGGCGGCGGACGCGTTCAAACTTGTCGAACGTCACGTCGTCGAACGCGCGCGAGATCTCGATCGCGCGGTCGCCGCGGAAGTTGAACATGATGACCGCGTCGCCGTCGGCGATCGGCGCGACGGGCGCGATGCAGAACGGCGGCAGGTCCTGGTCGATCACCCCGGGGTGCTCCGCGCGCAGCGTGTTCACCGCTTCGGTCGCCGACGAGAACGTGCGCTGATCCGCGAGCACGTGCGTGTGCCATCCGCGCTCCACCATCGCCCAATCGGCTTCGTAGCGATCCATCGTGATCTTCATGCGGCCGCCGCCGCTGACGATGCGCGCATCGATGCCGCTCGTGCGGAGGCTCGCGAGGAACCGCTCGGTGCGATCGATGTAGTCGAGCGCGCTCGTCGGCGGAACGTCACGACCGTCGAGCAACGCGTGCACGTAGAGCCGCTTGCAGCCGGACTTCGCGGCGCGCGCCAGCATCGCCTCGAGGTGATCGAGGTGCGAGTGCACGTTGCCGTCGGAGAGGAGGCCGAGGAAGTGGATCGCACCACCGCGCGCGCCTCGCTCGACCACCGCGTTCCAGGTCGCGCCGACGAACATCGCGCCCGTCGCGATCGCCGCGTTCACGAGCTTCGCACCCTGCGCGTAGATCTTGCCGGCGCCGAGCGCGTTGTGGCCGACCTCGCTGTTGCCCATGTCGTCGTCGCTCGGCAAGCCGACCGCGCGACCGTGCGCCCGCAGCTCCGCGCGCGCGCCGGGGACCCACAGCCGATCGAGCGTCGGCGTCGCCGCGATCGTGACCGCGTCGGCTTCGTCGCCGGCGCCGCGGCCGATGCCATCCATCACGACGAGAACAACGGGGCCAGCGGGCTGGTGGCGCGGGTGGCGTCGCAGAGACATCGCGCGCACCTTAGCGCGGATTCACCCGAGGAGGCCGGGTACCCCGCCGCTCGACGCGTCACCGTACGCGGAGATGTTGCTGCCCATCGCCTGCGCGAGAGACAGCAGCAGATCGCTGTGGCGTCGATATCCGAGCTGCAGCAGCCGTCCCGTCCGGATGCGCCCACCGCCGCCGCCCGCGACGATGAACGGCATGTCATCGTGTCCGTGCGTGTTGCCGTCGCACACCTCGGTGCACGCGAGCACGATCGAGTGATCGAGCATCGTCCCGCCGTCCTCGGGGCGCGCCGCGAGCTGGCTCAGCAGATACGCGAGCTGCTCGGTCCACCACGTCGCTTGCTGCACGAACGCGCGATACTCGCGGTGCGAGTCGTCGTGGGAGGCGCCGTAGTGCGACGCCTGATGACTGCGCATGTCGAAGCCCGGGTCGTGCATCGGCGTGTTGGCGAACCGGCTCATGATCAGCTCGCTCGTGTGGATCGACGCCTGGATCACGCCGACGCGCGTCGCTCCGCACGCCATCGCTTGGACCATCACGTCGATCTGCGCGCGCAGGATCTGCGGGAAGCGCTCGGGAGCGTACAGCGTCGACGCACCGAGACCGGTTGCCTCGATCGAAGGCGCGCTACACGTCGCTCCACCCATACCTCCGCCCATGCCACCGATTCGTTGCTCCACCTCGCGCACGGCGTCGAGGTGGACGTCGAGCTTCGCGCGTTCGCGACCGCCGAGCGTGGAGCGCAGCGCGTCGAGGTCGGCCTTCGCGCGATCGAGGACGCTGATCCGGCGCATCGCGCGTGGATCGGTGCCACCGCCGCCGGTGGTGGTGCCCGTCGCGCCGAACACGCGTCCGAACGCGGCGACCGGATCGTCCTCGGGTGTCGCGGTGACGCCCGGCGCGATGTACGAGATGTGCTTGTCGCCCGACGCACCGTTCTGGTTCGCCATCGCGCCGAGATAGAGGCTCCGGAAGGGATCGCCGCTGCCGACCGTCTGTGCGAGGTGGTGATCGAGCGAGATGCCGTTGCCGCCGTCGACGCCGGTCAGTAGCTTCTTCGCACCGCCGGGATGGCTGCCGACGTCGGTGGGGCCCATCGACAGGCCCCGGAAGAACACGCAGTGGTCGCGATACGGCGCGAGCGCGGCGAGGACGGGTGGCAACGTGAACTGCGTGTCGTTACCCGTCGGGTGCCACGCACTCGCCTCGCCGTTACTCGATGGCCCGGGCACGCCGTCCGGGTGATAGAAGATGATCAAGCGCTTCGCGCGGTCGTTCGGTGCGTGAGCGCGCGCGGCCTTCTCCGCGAGGCGCGCGAACGGCATCGCGAGAAGCGATGCGGCACCTGCGCGAAGCAACGTACGTCGATTCATCGGCGCTCCACGAAGCTGGGGACGAGCACGGCCTGGACGATCAGCTCGCGGACATCGCCATTCGCCGCGTTGAACGCCTGCTCGATCGACAGGCGCTCGCAGCGCTGGGCGAGCGTCTCGCGAAGCCCGCGCGCGAAGCGCAGGTACTGGCGCGTGAAGCAGCTCGTCGCGGCGCGACTGTCTGCGATCGTCGCCGCGAGCTCGGGCATCGTCGTGTACGGCGCGGACGTGTGCGTGCCGAGACCCTCGACGTCGTTGAGATCGCCGCGCGCGTCGATCGGTGCGCCGTTCTCGCGATCCCGGAACCGCCCGACGGCGTCGAACTGCTCGAACCCGAACCCGAGGTCATCGATGTACGCGTGGCATCCCTTGCACACCGCGTTCGCCGTGTGCTGCGCGAATCGTTCGCGGGTGGTGGCGTTCGCGTCGACCTCGGGGACGCCGCCCGCAAACGGCGGCGGAGGAGGAAGCTCCTGGCACAACAGATGACGGCGCACGAGCAATCCGCGCCGGATCGGAGAGGTCTGATCGGAGTGCGCCGTTGTCGCGAGCAGCGACGCGTGGCCGAGGAGACCCGCACGCCGGCCATCGGCGTACGGCGTGACGCCGTTCGGTCCGGCGGTCACCCCGTAGAACCGCGCGGAGGTCGCGTCGAGGATCGTGTAGTCGGCCGTGAGGAGCTCGCGCAGCGTGCCGCCACCGTCGAAGATCGCGTGCGCGGCGAACCGGCGCGTCTCCGTCGCGAGGGAGCGTCGCGTCGCATCGTCGAAGCCAGGAAACAGATCGGCGCGCTTGTCGGAGGTCGTGACGTTCTGGCCGCCCACCCATTGCAGCACGAGCTCGCCGACCTGATCGCGCGCACGCGGATCGGCGAGCAACGCGCGCGCCCAGCGCTCGATCCCCGCGGGCTGGTCGAGCGCCCCGGACGCGGCGTCGTCGAGGAGCGCCTCGCTCGGCGTCGTGCCGGTGATCGTGTATGCGAGCGCGGTCGCGATCTCGTAGCCGGTGAGCCGATAGCGATCACCGCTCGCGACGCCGAGCTCCGAGCGATACAAGAACGCCGGCGACACGAGGAGCGCGTGGATCCCGGTCGCGAGGTCCGAGCTCGCCAGCTCCCCGTAGCTCGCGGCCTCCTGCGAGCTGAGAGGGCGACGGAACAGACGGCGACCGAAGCGCTCGACGAACGCGCGCGCGCAGCTCGCCGCTTGGCCCTCCCAATCGCACGCGTGCAGCTCGTCTTTGCGAGCAGCCGCATCGTCGGCGAGCTTCTCCGCCGTCGCGAGATACGCGTCGACGTGGGCGGCGGTGACGAGCGCGCTGTCGGAATCGCTATCGAACGGAAAGCCTGCGGGGCGCGGATCGGCGGGCAACTCCGACGTCGTGGTGCCCGTGGTGCACGCGAGCGTGACGGCCGAGTTGCGACCACCGAACCCATCGGGCACCGAGGAGGGTGCGCGCGGATCCGCGATCCACTCGCGCTCGTCGAGCACGAGCTTGTACTGGTGCATGCCCTCGCCGATCGGGAACGTTCCGGACCATTGGCCCGTCACCGACGAGTACGCGAGCGGCAGTCCTCCGGCGGCGATCGTTCCCGCCCACGCGTTGAACGATCCGGCGACGTGCACGGTCGTCAGGGTGCGGCCCTGCGGATCGAACACGAAGGTCTGCGTGTCGCACGCCGCCGGCGTGCACGAGCCGCTGCTGCACGTGTCCCGGAACGCGCAGTCCGTCGGACGGCTGCACGTCATCGCAGGCGCGCCATCGCCGAACACGTCGTATACGGTTGCGAGGTACTCGCGCCGGGTCAGCAAGCGCAACCGGCGCGGTCCTGGCGGGATGGCATCGCAGCGCAGCGCCTCCGTCGTCAGGCCGTGACGGATGAACTCCGCGATGTCCGTGGCGCACTCCGCGTCGCATTGCCCCGGATTGTTCGCGGGCATGCTGTCGACGATCGTGGCGCGCAGCGATGACTGCGATGCGCTCGTGTCGCGCAGCACGGGGCCGAGACCGCCCTCGCCCGTCTCGCCGTGGCAGACCTGGCACATCTCGCGGTAGAGCGCGGCCCCGCGACTGTTCGCGTAGTCGTAGCCCTCCGCCGGCGCACGATCGTTGCCGCAGCCAAGCACGACGACCGCGATCACGACGGCGCACCTCACGCCGCGGCGGGGCTGCAACATGCGCTCCGCGAACGGGGCCGCTGCTTGCAACCACTTGTCCACGCTCGTTGCGAAAGGCAACGCCGGCCGGGTAGCGCGAAGCAACGATCCGTGCGCGACTCGTGCAGTCTCGAACGGCGCCTCGAGTTGCCATGAGAGTGGGCGTGCCGCCGGCGGGTCCGTTCACCACGCGTCTGGGACGGCCGGGCGGCTCTGATCGCACAGTTGCGAGTGGCATCCCGATCGCATTGCTCGGCCACGATATGAACGACGATGACGACGCGCAGGAGACCTTCCAGTTCCTGGCGCAAGACACCGAAGTGCTCCCCTACGACGACGGCCTCGAGACCGTCGAACAGACCGCGCTCCCGTGCGACGAGGACGACGATCCGACCACGCAGATCGCGATCGCGGGCGAGATCACGATCTAAGGCGTCAGCGCCGGGTGCGCGCCGTGCGCGACCATCGCGCCGGTCCACCATTCGTAGTCGCGGCCGAGCGGATCGCCGGTCGGAAAGAAGACGACGTACGTCATCGCGTCGTACGCGAGAAAGCTGGGGCGGCCACCGAGGTCATGACCGATCTGATGAACAGCACGCCACGTGCCCGTGTTGAAGTACACTGCGGGCTTTCCGTCGATCACGCCGAGCGGCTGCATCGACGGAAAGTGCGAGTGCCCGTTCACCACGAAGCGATATCCGCGTCGCTTCTGGAGCTCGTTCGCGGCGAGCGTCGACATCTTTCCGTCGAAGGAATGCTGGATGTACTTGTAGATCTGAGTGAGTCGTTCGTCGGAGCCATGCGCCATGATCTTGTTGCGCGAGAGCTCGAGAAGCAGGCGGAGCTTTTTGCCCAGATCGAGCGAGAACGTCTTGCGCTCCTTCTTCAGCCAGTCCTTCACGAAGTCGTTTGACAGGAACTCGTCGACGACGTCGGACCAGACCTGCGACATCGGTCGCAGGAGCTCGCGCCGCATGACGCTCTGCTGCCGCACCCACGCCGGCACCGCGTAGACGGGGCGCACGTCGTCGATGTCGTCGACCGCTTCGACGCCGGGGTGATCCTCGCCGACCATCGCGCGGAGCTTGCGCGGGAACTTCAGGATCAGCTCGCTGCCGATCGCGTCGCCGATCGTCGCGTCGCCGTCGGGGCTCGCGTTGATCGGGTCGCCCGAGTTGCCGTGATACGCGATCACGCCGTGCTCGGGGAACTCGATGATCTTGTGCAGCGGCATGTCATCGCGGCCGGTCAGCGCCTGCGCGACGAGCTTCTTCGCGGCGGGCGCGGTGAGCAGCAGGCGATCGTGGTTGCCGACGACGTAGTGCACCGTCAGCTCGCCGGCCTGCACCTTCGCGCGGATCGCGTCGAAGAAGCCGGCCTCGCGCTTGATGGTATCGGCGACGATCTGCTCGACGTTCTTGACCACCGCGTTCGCGCTCGCGCCGTGATACGGGCGCGCTCGTCCCTCGAACCACGACGGCGATCGCACGAGGTCGAACAGATCGCCGACGATGCACAGCTCCGCCGGTCGCGAACCGCGCGCGACCTGGATACGCGTCCAGAAGCGATTGAACTGATCGGCCTTGCTGACCGCGTTGCCGTGGAGGCGATCGGTCAGGTGGATGTCACTGACGAAGATGAGCAGTGGCCGCTCCGCCATCTGCCGATCATCGCACGTGCTCGCTCACGACGCGCACCAGCTCGGGAATGAAGTGCTGTGGATGCTCGCGGTGCATGAAGTGCCCGCCCGGCACCTGCACGACCTCGTAGGACTTGCCGAACATGTGGCGCGCCTTCTCGTACAGCCGCGGCGACAGCACGTCGTCCTCGCCCGCGAACGCGACCGCCGGCACGTCGACGCGCGCCTTGGTGATCGGCGGGATCCTGACCAGCGACACCGCGCGGTAATAGCCGAGCGCCGCTTCCGCCACGCCGGGTCGCGCGTACGACTCCTTCACGCGCGCCGTCTCGGTGGATGGAACGCGCTTCCACGCCGGAGACCACCGCGACCACAGCTCGTCGACGAGCGCGAAGTTGTTCGCGCGCAGCTTCGCCGGTGCGCCCGTGCGACCGAGCGTGAAGAAGTGCCGCAGCGCCCATCCCAGGCGCGGCGTGCGCGTGACGCCGCCAGGATGCGGGATCGCCATCGTCACGAGCAGCCTGACGCGCTCCGGGGCGAGCGACGCGGCGACGTAGCCGGCGGCCGCGCCCCAGTCGTGACCGACGACGACCGCGTGCTTCTCGCCGAGCGCGTCGATCAGCGCGAGCACGTCGCGACCGAGCGTCTCGATGTCGTACTTGCCGTCGGCGGGGATCGCCGTCGGATGGATGCCGCGGGTGAACGGCGCCACCACGCGATAGCCCGCCTGCGCGAGCGCCAGCATCGTCGCGTCCCAGCCATGGGCCGTGTCGGGGAAGCCATGCACGAGCAGCACGAGCGGCCCGGTGCCCTGCTCGAGGTACGCGAACTCGATGCCGCGCGCGGTCACGAACCTGGGGTCCACGCGTAACGCTCGCACCCACTGACGCACGAGTCTACCGAGCTGACACGAGAGTCTACCGGCGGCCCCGTTGACAGCCTCGATCACCGGCACATCGTGATCGAGATGGAGCAACACGAACCCGCCGTGATCGATCCGGCGCCGCTGCCCGTGGCGCGTCTCGTCGAGCCCGAGATCGACCTTCGCACCCGAGCGCAGAAGGCGTGCGACAAGCTGCCGTCGTGCGATGCACAGTGGTGCGACGTCGGCGGCTGCGATCTCGGTTGCGAGCTCCCGTGTGCGCTGCTCGAGGTGCTGTCGGGGCTCGACGTGGGGTGCGTTTGATCCAGCGGCTGCTCGTGCTGCTCATCTCGCTCTACCGGCGCTTCTTCTCGGGGCGCCTCGCCAACGTTCGCTGCTCGTTCACCACCGACGAGACGTGCTCGCAGTACGGCCTGCGCATGGCCCGCACCGCGCGCTCGGGGCTGCAGGCGATCGCGCGCATCGCCCGCCGTCTGCGCCGCTGCGGCGACGCGTGCCTCCTCGCCGACGGCACGAAGCTCGGGTGGAGCGAGCTGCACGACCGTACGCCTCGCGAGGTCGTCGACGAGATGCGCGCCGATGGCGAGGGCGACGCCGCGATCTGGCGCATGCTGCAAACGCGGCTCGCCGTCGCCCGCTGGTGCGGCGATCGCGACGCGTTCGTCGCGTGCCGGGCCGCGCTCGAGGGGCTCTCCCATCGCGCGCCGTTCGAGCGGCCCCGGGTGATCCGGTTTGGCGTTGTCGATGTGCGCACCGCGGCGCGGTATCGGTTCGCACCTCGCGTATCATGCGGAGATGCTCCGAATCACACTCGTGCTGCTGGCCCTGTCCGCGTGCAGCAAGAAGAACGACGCGAAGAACGACCCGAAGAACGAAACAACGCAGGACAAGCCAGCGCCTGAAGCCGCCCCGAAGATCGATACGACCGGTCCGTGCGGTCCGCTCACCGTCCTCGTCGACGGCGCGCCGATCGAGGGCCTGACGCACGGCACTGCCGTCATCATGGAGAGCGGCAGCTACCGCACGCCGATGATCCAGCTCTTCAACCACGACAAGGCGACGTGCGAGGAGGCGCTCTCCGGGCGCCGCTCGGTCAAGGAGAACGAGATCAACGTCCGCGCGTGGCACGGCCAGATGCCGGGCGTGGGCATCGATTCGTACACACACATCGAGGGGACGCTCACGCTCGACAAGCCGACGGAGAAGGTCGGCGAGACGATGCAGATCTGCGTGCGTGCGCCGGTCGTCTTCACGCCCAACGCGGGCGCGTACAGCGGCAAGAAGGTCTCGATCGCCGGGACATTCGCCGCGCCGTTCTGCGGTGTAAACAAATCCTAGGTGGTGTCAGGAGCACTTCGCCGCGCGAGCGATACTGTCCCGACCATGCGCATCGTGCTCCTCGTGTGCCTCGTCGCGTGTAGCGGAGGCGGCAGCTCCTCGGGCGACGATGCGCCGGGCTCCGACGCGGGCGATGGCAAAGGGGATGGCAGCGGCTCGAACGCAGAGGTCGTGCTGCCGCCGACCAACGCGAAGGTCGACTACCAGCTCGGCGGCCCGTACACGCCCCCGCCGGGCGTCACGGTCGTCTCGCGCGATCGCACGGCGCCGCCCGCGCCTGGCATCTACAACATCTGCTACGTCAACGGCTTCCAGATCCAGCCCGACGAGGAAGCGATGTGGATGCAGCAGCATCCCGATCTGATCCTCCGCGACAACGGGGCCCCCGTGATCGATCCGGACTGGGACGAGATGCTGATCGACGTCTCGACACCCGCCAAGCGCGACGCGGTCGCCGCGATCGTCGGCGCGTGGATCGACGGCTGCAAGTCCGACGGCTTCGACGCGATCGAGATCGACAACCTCGACTCGTACACGCGCTCGCAAGACCTACTGACCGAAGCGAACGCGGTCGCCGCGATGAAGCTGTTCTCCGATCGCGCACACGCCGCGGGGATGGCGATCGCGCAGAAGAACTCCGCCGAGATCGTGGCGCGCAAGGCCGACCTCGGCACCGACTTCGCCGTCGCCGAGGAGTGCAACACGTACGACGAGTGCGATGTGTACACCGGCGGCTACGGCGATCACGTCATCGTCATCGAGTACGTGCGCGCCGACTTCAACGCCGGCTGCGCCGCGTTCCCGAACCTGTCGATCGTCCTCCGCGACCGCGACCTCGTGCTGCCGAGCAGCGGCGCGTACGTCTACGACGACTGCTAGCTACTCTTCGAGCGCGTCCTTGCGCGGAACGTCGTGCTTCTCCGACCACTCGGCGCTGGACAGGCACTCCTCCTTCGAGAGCTTCGCGATCGCGGACTCGATCGTCTTCTCGTCCTTCTTCATGCGCGCCTCGTCTTCGATCATCCACGTCTCGTAGAGCGCGATCGCGGCGATCGACGTCGGGTTGCTCGAGATCTCGAAGTCGATCGACGCTTCACCCTCCATCGTCGCCGGCACGGTGCACGTGACGCGCTTCGCGTTCTTCTCCTTGCAACCCACGTTGTCGTCGGCAAACGCCTGCTGCATCTGCGGCGCGAGCTGCTGGACGAGCTTCTGCATCTTCGCGATGCCATCACCGCTCGCCGAGAACGGGCAGTAGCTCTCCTGGATCTTGTTGCGTCCGCCCTGCGGCTTCTCCGACAGGTCGACGAACACGAACACGCGGTCGTCCTCGTCGGCCTGGACGCGGCTCAGATCGATCTTCTTGCCCTCGGCGATCGACTTGATCAGCGCGAGCGCCTCGGTTTCGCGCGCGGACATCGGCTCCGCCGGAGGTGGCTGGTTCGTCGGGCCGGGGCCTTCCTGCACCGGCGCGGGTGCAGGCGCGGGCGGCGGCGCTACGGCGGGTTCGACGGCCGTCGGCTCGACGGACTTGGCCGGTGGGTCGGCTCGCTTCGCGTCGCTCTTGGAGCACGCGATCACGGCGAGGGAGAGGAGGACGGTCGTGAGAAGCGACGCTTTGTTCATGCCCAGCCACATAGCGGCCGGCCGCGGTTCACTCACGCGATAGATTCCGACAGCTCATGCCCGGAGCGTGCCGCGCGCCGATAGATTCCGTCGCGCGTCAGCACTGTGTCGCGCGCGACAAGTCCTACGGCGTCTGTTTGCCGAAGGCGCGCATCACTTGATCGGCGCGGGCGCCGAGTCTGGCGCGCCCTTGGGCGCTTGCTGCGCGTCCGCGTCGACGATGCGGTAGTTCTTCACGCTCTTCTCGTCGAACTCGAACCACGTCTCCTTGATCGGCTTGGCGAAGTCAGGCGCGAAGAAGCGGAAGTGGTTCACGTTGTTCGACGAGTCGACGATGATCGACTGCGAGACGTGGAAGTCCTTCGTGCTCGCGACCAGGAACAGCGCCTTGTACTGCGCCGATGGCTTCTTCGGGATCAGCTTGAGGACGACGTCCTCCTTGGTGCCGTACTTGCCGCTGGTGTCGATCGACGCGGTGAACTCGGCCTTGAGGTCACCCTTGCCGTAGAGGAACGACACCGCGACCGGCATGAGGTCGTTCGCGAGGTTCTTCTTCACGACTTGCTTGTTGTCGTGCTCGACCATGTAGAGATAGCTGCCGTTCGAGATGAACGACTTCTTGGTGACGACCTTGTCCTTCTTCTTCTCGACGTAGTCCCAGCGCATCTTGCCGGGCTTCTGGATGTACAAGGATCCGTCGCTCATCTTCGTGCTGCCGAACGTGTCGTACGTGACCGACTGCCGGAACAGCGCGCTGACCTGTTTGATCTCCGCGTAGAACTTCTGCACCTTGTCGACCGCGTCGGCCGCCTGGATCGTCGATGCGCCGGCCTGGGCGAGCACGGGAGCGGCGACGACGTGCTGGACGTGCGCGGGGTGCGTCGGCTGCGGGTTGGAGAGCGCGAGGAACGAGCGAGTGAGAAGTCCGATGAGGTCCATGGCTAGCTACTTTCCGAGTGCCCAACAGGCACCATGCTCGTTTCGACGCACGGCGCTGTCCGACGATTCATAACGGGGAAGTCCTTGACCTGGCTGGTGGTAGCACGGGCGAGCGTTCGATACCCTACGGAGTGATGAGACCGATCCTGCGGGTCTTGCCATTCCTCACGATCGTGACCATGGGGGCGTGTCCCGGACCTGGGACACGGACCCAGATGGCCGAGCCGCTGATCGAGCCGCACGGTCAGCTCGCCGACGAGGTGCTGTATCGCCCGACGTATGGCAAGGCCGAGCTGCAGCGTGCGCTGATCACGGAGCGCGGCGCCGAGGCCCAAGGGGAAGCAGCGATCGGCGAGCTCGAGGCGAAGGAGGGCCACGACGATCGGCTGCGATTCGCCCAGGCCGACCTCGAGGTCCGCCGCCGCTTCATCGCATCGCTCGAGGCGTGCGAGGTGGCGGGGCGCTTCTGTCCGCCGCGCCTCGACGATCCGCCGTGGGCGTTCGATCCGGATCCGGACATCCAGCAACCGCCCAAGCTCGACACGCCGCTGCGCTTCGATCTCGCGAGCTGGCAGAAGGTCGCGGCCGAGCTGCACGGTCGCGCGTGCGCGTGCCGGACGATGTCGTGCGTCGACAGCATGACGGTCGCGATCGAGCAGCTCGAGACGCGTCCGATGCCCGACGTGCAAGGCGACGAGACCGCCACGCAGTCGATCACGTGGGCGCGCGAGTGTCTGCTCCGCCTGCGTGGCAAGAAGCCGACGCGCGTCGCGACCCCGGTCGCCGGCGAATAGCTACGCGGCGGCGACGAGCACTTCGCGCTTGTTCGTGTGGTCCGGCGGCGACACCACGCCTTGCTTCTCCATCTCCTCGACGAGACGCGCGGCGCGGTTGTAGCCGATGCGCAGCTGGCGCTGGACCCACGAGATCGACGCGTTGCGCGTGGTCGTCACGATGTACACGGCCTTGTCGTACATATCGTCGTCGGACTTGCCGCTCGGCGCGCCCGACATGTCGACGTTGCCGTCGCCTTCCTCGTCGCGCGGCTTGAGGATGTCGAGGTTGTAGACGGGGCGGCCCTGCGTCTTCAGGAACTCGACGACGCGATGGATCTCCTCCTCGTCGACGTAGCAGCCGTGGAGGCGCTGCGGTGCACCGCCGCGGTCGCTGAACAGCATGTCGCCTGCACCGAGGAGCGCCTCGGCGCCGTTCTGATCGAGGATGGTGCGCGAGTCGATCTTCGACGTGACGTGGAACGCGATGCGCGACGGGAAGTTCGCCTTGATGAGGCCCGTGATGACGTCGACGGACGGGCGCTGCGTCGCGAGGATCAAGTGGATGCCCGCGGCGCGCGCCTTCTGCGCGATGCGCGCGACGCTGGTCTCGACTTCCTTTGGCGCGCACATCATCAGGTCGGCGAACTCGTCGATCACGACGACGATGTACGGCAGGCGGTGGGGCGGGGCGGTGACGAGCTTCTCGCGCTTGTCCGCCTCCTCGGGCGACTCGGAGTCGACGGCGCGGTTGACGTCGTCGACGAGCGCGGCGGCCGCGGCGTCGGCGGCGGCGCGGAGCTTGTCGGCCTCGAGCTTCGCCATCTGCTTGCCGACCTTCTCGTTGAACGTGGTGATGTCACGCACGCCCATGTTCGCGAGCAGGTCGTAGCGGCGCTCCATCTCCTCGACGGCCCAGCGCAGCGCGAGGTTCGCCTTCTTCGGATCGGTGACGACCGGCAGCAGGAGATGCGGCACGCCCTCGTAGATCGAGAGCTCGAGCATCTTCGGGTCGACCATGATCATCCGGACGTCCTCGGGGCTGCAGTGATAGAGCAGCGACGAGATCATCGCGTTGACCGCGACGGACTTGCCCGAGCCGGTGGTGCCGGCGACGAGGAGGTGCGGCATGCGCGCGAGATCGACGACGGCAGGGCCGCCCTCGATGTCCTTGCCGAGCGCCATCGGCAGCTTCGCGCGTCCCTTGCGGAACAGGTCGTCGGCGAGGATCTCCTTGAGGAACACCTTCTCGCGGCTCTTGTTCGGCACCTCGATACCGACGGCGGCCTTGCCGGGGATCGGCGCGACGATGCGAACGCGCAGCGCTTCGAGCGCGAGCGCGAGGTCGTCGGTGAGGTTCGTGATCTTGTTGACGCGCGTGCCCGGTGCGGGCGCGAACTCGTACATCGTGACGACGGGACCCGGACGGATCGCGACGACGTCGCCCTTCACCCCGTAGTTCTCGAGCGTCTGGGTGAGCTTCGCGGACAGCTCGAGCATCGCCGTCTTGTCGACGGCGTTGACGCTGGACGCGTCGTAGTTGAGCAGCTGGATCGACGGCAGCTGATAGTCACCGTCGCCGAGCTTGATGAAGCTGCGCTCCGCTTCCGCGGCCTTCTCCTTCGCGGCCATCGTCGCCTTGTCGGCGTGCTTGAACCGCGACTCGACGATCATCGGACCATCGGCGCCCTTCGCGTCGCCACCGCCGGCCACCTCGCCCGGACCCGGCTCGTCGACGACGACGAGCGCCGGCGACTCCGTGGCCTCGACCGTCGGCGGCGCCTTGGTGCCCGACGGGAACCGCGTGCGCTTCGCCTTCGCGATCACGGGCTCCTTGGTGTTCACGGGCTCGGCGTGATCGGCGCCCTGCGCCTCGACGACCTCGATCGCGGGCGGCGCGAAGTCGACCTCGGTCTGCTGCGGATCCTTCTTCTCGCGCTTCTTCTTCGGCGTCGGCTGCGTGCGATCGTGGATCACCGGCTCGACACCGTTCTCGTCGTCGGCGACCTCCATCACGTCCTCGTCCTCGGTCTCGTCGACGTCGTCCATCTCGTCGTCGTTCGCGTCGCGCTCCGGCAGGATCGCGCGCACGACATCGGCGCAGAACCGCGCGATCGCGTAGGCCGCGGTCTTCAGCGCGCGACCGACCGCACGCAGCGCGCGACCGATCGCGCGCACGACATCGCCCATGCGCAGCGGTGTCGCGACGACGACCGCGACGACGAGCCCGACCACCGCGAGCAGCGCCGTGCCGGCCGTGCTGATGACGGCGCGCAGGATCTCCGCGAGGTGCTCGCCGATCGCGCCGCCCGGTCCGTGCCCCGCGACGCGATAGCCCGCGAACGCGAGGTGAACGAGCGTCGCGACCGAGACGATGCCGATGATCGTGCCGGCGGCGATCACGATCGGCATCACCGGATCGCGCTCGAGCAGCGTGCGCACGCTGGCGATCGCGAGCAGCGCGATCACCGCGTAGCCACACACGCCGGCCAGCCCGTAGAACAGGCCTGCCGTCGCCCGACCGAACGGTCCCATGACGAGTGCGTTGGCCTGGAGCGACAGCATCGCCACCAACAGGAACAGCGCGGCACCCAGTCCGATCACACCCAGCACTTCATGGCGCCGGTCCGATTCCGTCTTGGGACTCGTCGAACTATCACGAATCTTTCGGTTCTTGGACATAAATCCCTGGGGGCTACGAGGAGCACCTTATCCTACATCCACCGACCCCATCGCCCAACTTTTCATCGGCGGACTATGACGCGCTGCGTTGCGATGCATGCTGTGGGATCCTGCCGATGATGGGTCAGGCACGGGTCGCGAGGAAACTTCGTGCGCTCGATCCGGTCGCGGATCTGAAGCGGCGCCTCGCAAAGGAAGGGCTCCCGGCGTCGTTCGCCAAGGTCCGGCGCATCACGCGCGCGTGGTGGAAGCAGCATGGCTTCGCGGAGCAGATCGCGAGCGCCGGCACCGCGGAGGTCGGCAAGCGCATCGGCACGATCTTGATCGCGCAGACCATGGCGGAGTCCAAGCGCGCCGGCATCATCGTGCTCGGCGAGCTCGTCGGCGATCAGCTGCACGGCCTCGATCTCGCGGCGCTCGGCTCGCTGCTACACGATGGCCACCTCGCGCAGCCCGCGCTCGTCGAGGCGTTTGCCGTGCGCGTGCTCGGCAAGCTCCTCGAGCGCGAGGACACGCGCGCTCGCACGATCTATGACCTCGCGCAGTGGCGCCACGCGGAGAGGCCATGGCAGCGCCACGCGATGTGCCTCGCGTTCCTCGAGCTCGCGCCGCGCGCGAAGCAGATCGCGGGCCTCACGGAGATGCTGCTCGCGATCTGCGCGGCCGTCGTGTGGTCGATCGACGAGATCGATCAGCGCGCGGTCGGTGCGATCCTGCGCGAGCTGTCGAGCGCGAAGCCCGGCGACGTCGAGGCGTTCTTCCTCCGCTACGCGCGGTTCATGTCGAAGGCGTGCGCGCGCACGGCGGTGTCGCGATACGCGCCCACGCGGCGCGTCGCGCTCCTCGCGCATCACCGTCGAGCGACGACGCTCACTCGATGAAGTTCATCGACAGCGTGAATGCGAGGGCGACGTTGCGCCTCTCCAGCATGTCGGTGCTCGCGACCGCGCCGATCGCCCACGAGTCGGACAGGAACATCTCCGCGCGTGCGCGCAGCTCGATCATCGGCTGCTTCTTGTAGCCGGCGACGTCCATGCCCGCGTCGCTCTCGACCCGCGTATCGCGAATGCCGAGCGCTGCATCGCCTCCGAACACGAGCTTGCCGCGGACAGAATGCACGCCGGCATACGCCTTGAGGCCGAGGCTGTTGCCGCCGAGCGGCCCGGAGTACGGCTCGCCACCCGTGGTGCGTGCGACGGTGCGCGTCGGCAGCGACGTCGTTCCTTCGACGGGGCCGTCGTCGACCTCGGCGCCGAAGTGGAAGCTCCCACCGGTCGAGATGCGAATCCCGAACCGCGCGAGGTTCGCGTCGAGCGCCGTGCTGTCGGTGACCGCGACCTTGCTGCGCACGTAGCCGAAGTCGAACGACGCGCCCTTTCCGCGCTCCGCGTAGGCCGACGAGCTCGCGAGCAGGACGAGGAGCGCAGGCGCGATTCGCATACGAGGAGCGTACGCGAGGCCATGCCGATCGCGATTGGCAGGCTCTGGCAACGCAGGCGACTTAACGAGACTTCACGCCCGGTCCGGCCGTGAGGTACACGCGGCCACTGTGGGCGAGCGGAAACGCTCCGTGCGGGAACGTGTCGGGGTCGAGGTGCCACTTCAGCGCTCCCGTCTTCGCGTCGAGCGCCAGGACGCGCTTCTCGAACGCGACGACGAGGGTGCCGCCGTCCTGCGAGAACACCGCGAGGTCGAGCGCGCCGCCGTAGAGGTCCGGCTGGTACTTCAGCTTCGTCGCCGTCGCCGCGTTCATCTGCCAGAGGATCTTGCCGGTCGCGGGTGTGATCGCGAGCACGTGCGGTCCCGTCTGCACGTACAGCACGTCGCCGATGATCTGCGGCCGCACGCGACCGAGGCGCTCGCGGTCCTTCTTCGTCGCGGGCTTCTTGAACAGCACGTTGAAGTCGATCGACCACGCCGGTGTCTTCGCGCCGGCCTTGTACGCGCGCAGGATCGCCTCGTCGGTGAGGTAGCCCCACGCGACCAGCGCGAGGTCCTTGTACGCGAGCACGTTCTCCGCGTAGACGCCGGGGTCGATCTTCCACGCGACCTTCTTCGTCTTCGGATCCACGAACTCCACCGTGCGCGAGTTCCCGGCGTCGAACTCGGCGCGCCACCCGTTCGCGAGCACGATCGGCGTGTGGAGCCACTGCGCCGACGACGGCTTGATCAGCTTCTTCGGATCGCGTCTATCCTTGGTGACCGCGCCGGTCTTCGGATCGAGGAAGATCGGCGATGTCTTGTCCGTGTTGTCGTAGTGCGGATACGCGACGAGCAGCCCGGGATACAGCTCGAAGTGCGCGTTGCCCGACTTCGTGCCCTTGTACGACCACTGCACCGCGCCGGTCGCGAGGTCGAGCGCGACGATCTCGATGTCGGTGCGCGGAGCCCAGTCGCTCGCGTGGGCGATCGACGATGCCAGGAGCAGCGTGAGGGCGAGTGCGCGCATGACGACGTCATAGCGCGAGGCGGAGCACCAGCGGCAGGTGATCGCTCACGGTCGCCTCGTAGCCCGGTAACTGCATCGACAGCATCGGTATGCGTGGCATCTCGGTGATCGCCGCGCCAAGCTCGCGGGTCGCGACCATCTGATCGAGCATCACGTTCGCAGGCAAGAACGTCACGCCACCCGCGTCGTCGACGGGCTTCGAGATCACGTCGTAGCGATCCGGCGTCCACACCGCGAACATCTCGTCGGCGCGGTCGTCGTCGAAGTCCTCGTTGAAGTCGCCGAGGGCGAGGATGCGATCGACGTCGGTCGAGTCGACGAGGTTGCGCACGTTGCCTTCGATGACGCCGGACGCCTCGACGCGCGCGGCTTCATCGACGGGCGCGAGCCCCGCCTTGAGGTGCACCGCGTGCAGCGCGAACTGCACGCCGTTCACCTCGAACACGGCGCGCACGACCGGCCGGATCAGTCGCCCGTCGGAGAACGCCGTCGCCGACACGGACTGCACGACGTCCGCGTTCCACAACACCGCGATGCCGCCGTTCGCGGAGCCTTCGGGGACGGGCATCGCGTACTGCCACCCCGGCAGGCGCGCGACCATCGCCTCGAGCGCGCTCTTGCTCTCGATCTCCTCCACGGCGACGACGTCGAGCTGCATCGACGCGATCAGGTCACCGACGACGATCTCCGTGTCGGCGGCGTTCGGGAACGTCTTCAGGTTCCAGCACGCGACATCGATCGTCGTCGCGGTCCCGACCGCCGGCACGAGATCCGTGCGCGCGCGGTCCGCGTCGACCATGGCGTCGGCGGGCGCACCACCGTCGTCGCCGCATCCGGCGAGCGCGAGCGCGAACAGCAGCCTCGCAGTCGAAGGTCCCACGCGCCGAGCATACCGAACGCATCACGCGTCGTCGCGGGGGAGCGCTTCGGCATCGAGGTCGACATCGCCATCTCGGCCCTCGACGTTCGCGTCGAAGTCGCGGTCGATCTCGGCATCGCTGTCCGTCACGGCGGGCTCGCCGTTCTCGGCGCCCATCGCCGCTTCCGCCGCTTCGCGCTGCGTGAAGTACGCCGCGACGGCCGCGGCGGCGGCCTTGGTCATGCCCGGTGCCTTCGCGAGGTCGGTCGTCGTCGCCTGGCGGATCGCCCGCACGCTGCCGAAGTGCTTGAGCAGCCGCTTGCGCCGCGTCTCGCCGATGCCCGGGATGTCGTCGAGCTCGCTGCGCAACGACTGCTTGCTGCGGCGCTCGCGATGGAACGTGTTCGCGAAGCGGTGGGCCTCGTCGCGGATGCGCGCGAGCACGAACAGCTCGGGCGAGTTCTGCTTGAGGGCGATCGAGTCCTTCACGTTGCGCCGATAGATGCGATCGGGCGCGCTGCCCGCCTCGAGATCGCGCTCCTTCGCCAGGCCGATCACCTCGATGCCCTCGTCGCCACCGAGCTTGACGCCGAGATCCTGAAGTGCCGTGACCGCCATCCCGAGCTGGCCCTTGCCGCCGTCGATGACGAGCAGATCGGGCGGCGCCCACGCCGGATCGTCGTCGTCGCGCGCGATCACCTTGGCCGCGCGCGCGAAGCGGCGCGTGAGCACCTCGTACATCGCCGCGAAGTCGTTGTTGTCGACGCTGCGGATCTTGAACTTGCGGTAGTACTGCCGCGCCGGAACGCCGTCGACGAACGTCACCATCGAGGCGACCGTCTCGGTGCCCTGGATGTGCGCGATGTCGAAGCACTCGATGCGGCGCGGCGGCCGGCGCAGATCGAGGCGCTTCGCGACCTTCTCGAGCAGCGCGTCGGCATCGGCGTCGCGGCCGCGCTTGGACGTCGCGCTCGCGGCGGCATTTCGATCCGCGAGCTCCACGAGCTTCGCGCGCACGCCGCGGCGCGGCTCGAGGATCTTCACCTTCTTGCCGCGCGCGGTGCCGAGCCACTCCGCGATCACGTCGCTGTCTTCGAGCTCGACGCCGACGACGACCTCGTCCGGGATGTACGTGCCGGTCGCGTAGTACTGCTGGAGGTGCTCCCCGATCACCGCGGCGTCGGGCAGCTCCTGATCCTTCTGCGAGAAGGCGCGCCGGCCGACGAGCTTGCCCGCGCGCACGAACAGCACGACGACCTCGACGGTGTCGGCTTGCCGGAACAAGCCCCACACGTCCTGGTCGACGAAGTCATCCTGCACGATGTGCTGCTTCGCGAGCGTGCGCTCGACGGCGGCGATCTGATCGCGCAGCACCGCCGCGACCTCGAAGTCCTCGCGCTCGGCGCGCGCGGCCATGCGTGCGCGGAGCCGCGTGAGGAGCTCGGCACTCTTGTTGTCGAGGAACATCTTCACGTCGTCGACCTGCTCGGCGTAGAGCGCGGTGGGGACGTCGATCGCACACGGGCCGGAGCACCGCTTGATCTGGTACTGCAAGCACGGCCGGCCCCGCGTCTCGAGCACGTGGTCGGTGCACGTCCGCAGCTGGAAGTGGCGGTTGAGCGTGCGCAGCGTCTCGCGCGCCGACGTCGCCGAGTGGTACGGACCGAAGTAGTTCGCCCCGTCGTCGCGAATATTTCGCACGACCTCGACGCGCGGATAGAACGTGCGCTTCGCCACCTTCTCGAGCGGCACGTCCGGCGGTGGTGGCTGCGGGTCGACGAGCCGCAGCACGAGGTACTGCTTGTCGTCGCGAAGCTTCACGTTGAACTTCGGATGATGCTTCTTGATCAGGTGGTTCTCGAGGAGCAGCGCTTCCTTCGACGAGGAGACGACGATGGTCTCGACGTCCGCGACCGCGCGCCCGAGAAACCCTGCTGCCACGAAGAACCGTTCGTCGCCGCCCGGTCGGAAGTACTGGCGCACGCGCGAGCGCAGGCTCTTGGCCTTGCCGACGTACACGACAGAACCTTTCGCGTCCTTGAATAAATAGACGCCCGGTTCCGTCGGGATGCGGTCGAGGACTTCGCCGGCCAGCGGCATGGCACGCCGACCTTAGCAGTCGCCGGTGAAACCAGGCATAGTCCACGCACGACTGGAGGTCGCATGTTCAAGCAACTGGCTGTGTGTGCCGCCCTCGTAGGCGCGACGAGCAGCGTCGCCGACGCAGGCAATGGAACAAACCTGACCAAATATGTCGCGGACACCACGCAGGTGGTGATGGTCCTCGACGTGTCCGCCGGAAAAAAGGCGCAGCTCGTCAAGGACAGCTTCAGCAAGCTCCTCGACTCCCAGCCGGACGCGCGCGCGAAGCTCGACGAGATCGGTCTCGATCCGCTGCGCGACATCGACACGGTGATGATCTCGTTCGGCGGCTTCGACGAGCTCACGAACATGAAGGACAACGCGACGATGGTCATGATCGTCGAGGGGCGGATGCCCAAGGACGCGATGGCGAAGATCAAGTCCAAGGCGGAAGCGACCGCGACCAAGGACGGCGTCGAGTTCTACACGCGTGATGACACGGAGGTCGCCGTGATCGGCGGCCGCATCTTCTTCACGAAGACGGGCCACATGGGCGACGTGATCTCGCTCGCGAAGGGCAAGTCCAAGGCGACGCTCGCGAGCGGTGCCAAGGGCAAGGGACTGCGCGAGGCGATCAAGAGGGCGTCGACGAAGGCGCACCTGTGGGGCGCGATCGTGCTGCCCGAGAAGGACAGGGCGAAGACGGTGGCGGCGCAGCTCCCCGTCGACGCGGTGTCGTTCGGCTTCAAGTTCTCGAGCGACCTCGAGGGATCGATCCGCCTCGAGACGCCGTCGCCGACCTCGGCGGAGGCGAGCCTCAAGACGCTGAATTCGGCGCTGCCGCAGGTGCAGATGATGATGGGTGGGATCGGCCTCGATGTCGCCGCCAAGACGATCGTGCTCGCGCAGGACAAGGCTGCGATCAATGCGTCGATCAAGGTCACGCAGACGGAGCTGAAGGCGCTGTTCGCGATGGCGATGGCGAAGAGCGGCGGGCAGCCGGCCCCCACGACTCCCAAGTCGACGACTCCGGCGCCGAGCGGTGGCCTCGGCTCGAAGAAGACGAAGTAGCTCCTACAGCTTCTTCACGAGCGAGAAGCGGAACACCGCATCGCCGAGCTCGACGAGGTCGCCTTCCGCGAGCTCCTGCGAGTGAATCCGAGCGCCGTTGACCCGGCTGCCGTTCGTCGAGCCGAGATCGTGCAGCACGTACTTGTTGTTCACGAACAAGATGCGCGCGTGATGGCGGCTGAGCTGCCCGCTCGACACCGGGATCTCGGCGTTCGCGCCGCGACCGATGATGCTCTCGCCGAAGAGCTGGAACACGCGGCCGCTGACCGGACCGCCGATGCCGTTCAGCCACGCGGGGACCGCGGGCATGACAGGAGCGCCGCGCGCGTACGTCGGCGAGGCGGACTTGTACATCATCGACGCCTTGCGCTGGTGCTGGCGCTCGGCGTCGGTGCTCTTGCGCTCGTAGTTCGCGGCCTCGTCCTCGAGCTGCTCGCGAAGCTCGGCGAGGACGGAGCCGTCGTTGCGCACGAAGCCCTCGACGGCGTCGATGCGCGCTGCGAGCTGGCGCAGGATCGTTGCGGCGGCGGGTAGTGCGCCGCGATCCCCTTGGGCGCGAGCCTGCGCGCGCGCGTCGTCCGCTTGCACGAGGATGATCTCGCGCTGCGCGTCCTTGTCGATCACGCGCTGGCCGCTGCGGATGTCCACGTCGAGCGAGCCGGTCAGCGTGTGCTGCGTGCCGTCGGGGGCGCGGCCCTCGACGGTGATGTCGATCAACCGGCCCTTCGCACCGGCCTTGAGGTCGAGCTTCAGCTCGAGCGCGATCGCGCGGCCCTCGTCGACGAACACGTCGCCGATCGACGTGGCGATGCCGTGCCTGCCGTGGCGGAGCGGCGTGTTCGGCAACACGCGCACGAGCTCGACGCCATCGGCGGGTGCGAGCCGGAGCTCGAGCTTGTCGGCGACGATGCCGCCATGCGCGAGCGCGGCGCGAGCGAGGTCGACGCGCGCGGTGATCGGATCGGGGATGTACGCGTAGCGACCCGAGCCCGCGGTCGCGATCGCGTCGAGCACGTTCTCGTCGTGATGGAGCCCGAAGCCGAGCGTCGACACCGCGAGGCCGAGGCCGCGGACGTAGGCCGCGAGATCGGTCGCGGATTGCAGGCCGATGTTGGGCTGGCCATCGCTCATCACGACCATCACGCGGCGGAGCCCCTGCGGTGCGGTCATCAGCACACCGGCTGCGACCTCGATGCCTCCGTGCATGTTCGTGCTGCCGTCCGCCGTCACGCCGGCGATCGCTCGCGTGATCTGCGCGCGCCCCGCGTCGCCGACGCTGGTCAAGCCGCAGCGCACGCCGGCGTTCGTCGAGAACGTGACGATCGCGAGCTGGTCCTTCTCGCCGAGGAGCTGCGCCAGGATCTCGCAGCTGCGCAGCACGTGCTGGATCGGCTCGCCCTGCATCGAGCCCGACGTGTCGATCACGAGCGCGACCGCGAGTGGCGCGCGCTCCTTCTCGAGCGCGTTGCCGCGCGGCTCGATCTTGATCGACGCCCACAGCGTGGACGACCCCGACTCCACATTCTTTGCCTCGCACGCGGCGACCAAGCCGAATGGTGTACCCATGACACTAAGTATAGCCGCCCGACGAGGATCGGCAATGAAAGCCTTCGCGCACACGTGGCTACCGCGGTACGACCTGCGCCAGCTCGGAGCAGATGCTCTGGCTCGGAGCACTCGACGTGCAAATCCGAAAGCTGGCTGACGATCGCGAGCGCCGGTTACCCGAGCGCTAGATGATCGAGCAGTCGCGCAGCGTCACGAGGATCATCACGACGAACAGGATCATGATGCCGGCCATGTGAACGGTCGCTTCGATCTTCGCGTTCGCGCGGCGCCGGGTGATCAGCTCGTAGGTCAGGAACACGAGGCGTCCGCCATCGAGCGCGGGCAGCGGGAGCAGGTTGAACAACCCGAGGTACACGCTCAGCATCATGAGCAAGCGGATGAAGTAGACCCACCCCGCTTCGAGCGCGAGCTTGAACTCCTTCATGATGCGGCCCGGGCCGCCCGGATCCGCCGGCGCTTCGCGCGTGACGATCTTGTAGAGACCTTCGCCGATGACCTTGGTCTGATCGATCGGGTACATGAGCGACCGCTTCACCGAGTCGAAGAAGCCGACATCGACGGTGTCCGCGACGCTCGAGTAGAGGATGCCGAGCAGGAACAGCTGCTCGGGGCGCTTGATCTGGTCGCGCGCCATGATGATCGCGGGACGCGCAGAGAGCGGCGCGTCGAGCAGGTGCTTGGTCGCGCCGTCGTGAATGCCGGCGAACCAGTAGTCGGCGTCGTTGCGATAGCCGAGCTTGGGCTGGACGGTGACGTCGAAGACCTTGCCGTCGCGCCGCACGGTGATCACGACCGGGCCGCCCTTCTTGGCGTTGACGAGCTCGCTGATCCGCGGCGTCTTCGACCCGGAGTGCGAGTAGATCAGCGTGCCGTCGACGGCGAGGATGCGATCGTCCTCCTTCAGCTTCGACGATGCGTCGAAGTTGTCCATCACCTCGGCGACCGTGTAGTAGCGCTCCTTGGTGTCCACGCCGTGGCACATGAACAAGCCGAACGCGAGGAAGATCGCGGACAGGTAGTTCGTCGCCGGCCCGGCGAAGATGGTCAGGAAGCGCATCCAGGTCGGGCGATTCGGGTACGCCTCGCGGTCCTCGGGATCGACCTCCTCGAGGATGTTCATGCCGCGGATCTCGACGAAGCCGCCGAACGGCAGCGGCGCGAGCTGGAACGTCGTGCCGCGCTTCGATAGCCACTTGAACCCGGGGATCGCGGGACCGAAGCCGATGCTGAAGCGCTCGACGCGCATCTTGCACCAGCGCGCGACGAAGAAGTGCCCGCTCTCGTGGACGACGATCAGGAACGCCAGCGCCATCGCCGGGATCAGGTAGCCGACGGCGTACAACGCAGCGAGAGCCGCCGCCGCAAGAGCATAAAACACGGCTCGACTATAGCAGCGCGCTCACCCTCGCGCCGGCTTGCGTTCCCCGTCGAGTTTCCGACGAGCTACGCCCAGCGAGCGAACGCGCGGAACGGCGAGACCGTGGTCTTGACCGCCACGCCCGTCGGGCCGGCGATCTTCACGAGCAAGCTCTTCACCTCGAGGCGCTTCGCCAGGCGGCGATGCATGCCCGGACCGACGAGCCGCACGCCGCGAATCGCCGGCAGCGCGCGCACGCGATGCGCGATCGAGTACCGCGTCAGCGCGACCTCGGCATCGCCCTCACCCGCGAGCAATCGACGACACGCGTCGCCGATACCGTCGAGCGAGCCCGCGGCCACGTCGGGCGAGGTCACCACGAGCAGCGTCCCTTGCGCCCGCGCGGCACCCGCGTCGACACCACGCCCGCGTCCCGACGCGTGCGTCACGCGCAGCTCGGGCACCTCGGCGCGAAGCAGCGCCAGCACCGCGTGCGAGTTATCCCCGGAGTCCTCGTCGATCGCGAGGATCTCGAAGGCGAGGCCGAGCCCCCGGAGGTGCTCTGCCGTGCGACGAACAGCGATCCCGACGAACTCTTCGTCATCTCCGAACGGCAAAATCACGGAGACGTCGAACCGCGGACTGTCGAACATCGCTTCGAGGGTTAGCACCAAGCGTGCCGCCATTAGACTGCAGTGTCATCGCACGAGGTCGACCCGATCGTCACGCGATTACGACAGGTTGGCCATAGTTTTCGCCGGCAATGGTCCGACCGTTTTCGAAGGATGTGCGAAGGCGCTTACGCACCGCGGCGTTACAGACGAGTCACGCGTTTCGCACGAGAGTGCCGATCACGTGTCGCCAGTCCAGATGTGCGACAGATCCGCGAAGCGACTCGCTGCTCGGTGGAGCATCGAGCACGCGATCGATCGCCTCGGCGAGCGCGCGCGGATCATCGGGTGGCACGCGCACGACGCCCCCGAGCTCGCGGAGTCCGCCGACATCGGACGCGATCACGGGGATTCCCGCAGCCAGCGCTTCGAGCGCGACGAGCGGCGTGCCTTCGCTGCGACCGGTGTCGAGCACGCCGGTGGTGTCCGTGTTCGACGCGCCAAGGTTCGACGCGTGCGAGCCGACGACGCGTGACGGAACGAGGACGATGCTCGCGCTCGCGAGGAGGCGATCCCGTTCGCGCGTGTCGATCGCCCCGCGGAACTCGACTCCACGATAGGTGATGCGTTGGTTGTTGACGATCACGATGTTGTTGTCGGTGACGTCGTCGTTGTCGCCAACGCGCACTGGAGGCGCACCACGCTGATCAGCGCCGCCGCGGCTTTCGGCGTGGCGTCGCAATGAAGACCCCTCGGGCCCCTCCCCCGCGATCACGAGCCGCACCTGATGCTTGACGTGGGAGAGAGCAGCGATTGCGACGTCGATCCCTTTGATCGGCACCAGGCGCGCTGCGATCACGAGCGTTGGCGGGTTTGTCGGTGTGCGCGGGATCGCCGCGAAGCGCGCGAGGTCGATGCCCATCGGCTGGACGCGCGCGCGCGATAGCCACGTCCGGAGGCGCGGTGCAGCGGCAATGGCGATCGCCCGCAGCTGTTCGCTCACGAACACGAGGTGCGCGTCGCGTGCCCTCAATAGATGAAGCGCGGGCGCCAGCAAGCCGGCGCGACGAAGCGTGTGAATATCTCCGCCGTGCGCGATCGCGAGGAGCGGCGCGGTCGTCGGTAGACAGGCGAGCGCCGAGGGGGCGAGCCAGTGCGCGATGATCGAGTCCCATCGTCGACGGACAACCGCGGCGGTGAGGCGAAACGTGAACGCCGCGGCGGTGAGGCGAATCGCGAGCGCCGCGGCGGAGAGCGATCGACGGGGCTCGCGCTCGAGGAGATCCGGTGCGCCGCTCGTGTAGAACAACCCGCCGCTCGGGATGCGCGTGATGCTGTCCTCGCCACACGACACGCGCGCTTCCTCGTCGTCGGCGGCTGCGATCACGTCGACCTCGTGACCGAGCGACTTCAGTGCGCGAACGTGCTCGCCGACGAAGTTCCCGGCGGGATCGTCGGGGAAGCGGGGGTACGACGTCGTGACGACGCCGATCCTCACATCGCGCGCTCGAACGGTTCGCGGTTCGCGCCGCGCTCGAGGTGCTCGGTTCGACGCTGGCGCGCCTGCGCGGCGAGGCGATTGCCCCACGACCGGAGCAGCACGTACGGGATCGGGTGGAACGCGGTGGTCAGGTTGATGCCCGAGTGCCAGTGCGCGCCGTAGATCGGGCGGACCGGGACATCGATGACGCGCATCTTGGCGACGCGCAGGCGCGAGAGCAGATCGTTGGGATAGCCGTAGCGCGGGAACAGCGCGTCGAGCTCGATGCGCTGGAGCGCGTTGCGATGGATCGCCGTGTAGCCGCACTGCGAGTCGAACACGTGGCGATAGCCGCTGGTGACGCGCGTCATCGTCGACAGGACGATGTTCCCGAGGATGCGAGACGCCGGCATGGTTCGCCAGATCGCCGGGTGACGGAAGCGGTTGCCCTTGACGTAGTCGGCGCGATCCTCGGCGATGGGATCGAGGAGCGCGGGAAGATCGAGCGGGTCCATCTGTCCGTCGCCCGCCATGACGACGGCGACATCGGCGCCGATCGCGAGGGAGCGGCGATAGCCGGTGGTGATCGCGCGCCCGACGCCGCCGTTCTGGGCGTGACGGATCACCTCGACTCCGGATGGACGCTCGCGACGAGCCGCGGCGAGCTCGGCCTGGAGGCGCGTGTCGTCGGTCGAGCAGTCATCGATCACGATGATGTCGTCGACAAAAGGTGGAACCGTTGCGACGGTTTCGCCAATGGCGCGCCGCTCGTTGAACGCGGGGATCACGACGGCGACGCGAAGCGAGCGGTACATCGAGGGCGGAGTTGTATCACCGATGTCGGACCCGCGTGGTACGCCTCTCATCGTCAGGAGACGCTGTGTCTCCGAGAGCAAACACCAGGTGAGTCACCTGGGAATGGAAAAGAGTCATGGCTGGTGGAGTTAACAAAGTAATCCTCGTCGGAAACCTCGGCGCCGATCCCGACATGCGGTACACGCCGAGCGGCCAGGGCGTGTGCGAGCTACGCATCGCGACGAGCGAGAGCTGGAACGACAAGAACGGTCAGCGCCAGGAGCGCACCGAGTGGCACCGCGTGGTGGTGTGGGGCAAGCGCGCGGAGGTTTGCTCGAAGTACTTGTCGAAGGGCCGCCAGGTGTTCGTCGAGGGCCGCATCCAGACCCGCTCGTACGACGACAAAGAGGGCAACAAGAAGTACATCACCGAGATCATCGCGGCGGACGTGCAGTTCCTCGGCGGTGGCGGACGCGAGGGTGGCGGCGGTCGTCGTGATGACGGCCCGCCTCCGCCGAACGACGCGGACTTCGGCGGTGGTGGATTCGGCGGCGGTGGCGGCGGTGGTGGCGGCGGTCCCGACGACGACATCCCGTTCTGATCGTCACCGGCCGAGCATCGCGTCGCTACGGCGATGACGCGCGCGCCGCGAAGCAGGCTTCGCACATGGGATCGGCGTCGAGCTGGTCCATGTCGACCTCGCCTTCGCGCAGCATGCGCGGCGGCGTCGGCAGCCGTTGACCCTCGGCGCAGATGGAGCACAGGCGAAGCACCACGTATTCGTGCAGTGGCTTGGCGAACGGATAGCTGAGCCAGTTCGGGATCTGCGTCCGCGTCTCGATCGCGTTGCGGATGTGCGGGCAGACGTACGCGAGTCCCGCGCGTCCGTGCAGGTGACAGACCGTGGCCACGCAGCGAGTCTACCCTCATCCACGTAGTGCGCCGCGCGAACGAGCGTGAACCGATTGTTGCCGTAGATTCGAGTCGTGGCTGACGGCCTCTGGCGCCATCGAGACTTCCTGCGGCTGTGGGCGGCGCAGGCGATCAGCGCGTACGGATCGCGGATCACGCGGACGGCGTTACCGATCATCGCGATCGCGATGCTCGATCAGCCGGAGAGCGTGGTCGGCGTCCTGGTCGCGGGGCAGCTGGCGCCGGGCGTCGTGCTCGCGCTGTTCGTCGGCGGGTTCATCGATCGCGGGAACAAGCGCGCGATCCTGATCTGGGCCGACGTCGTGCGCGCGCTGGCGGTGGTGTCACTGACGATCGCGTGGGTCGCGGGCGCATTGACGATGGTGCACCTGTTGATCGTCGGCGCGGTGGTCGGCGCCGCGAGCGCGATGTTCGCGATCACCGACAACGCGTACCTGCCGTCGCTGATCGGCAAGGAGCACCTCGCCGAGGGCAACTCGAAGATCGAGGCGACGGAGGCGATCGCGGAGATCACGGGGCCGGCGAGCGCGGGCGCGTTGATCGCGGCGCTCGGCGCTCCGCTCGCGGTGGCGATCGACGCCGCGACGTACGTGTGGTCGGCCGTGATGCTCGGGCGGATCAAGACCCGCGTCGCGCCCGCGGAGGAGACCGTCACGCCGGCGGTGTCGATGTCCTTGCGCGGCGGCGACCTCGAGGTCGGCATGCGCGCGGTGTTCGGCCACCCGATCGTGCGGCCGATCGTGGTGAGCCACATGGTGTGGTCGCTGTCGGGCGGCTTCTTCATGGCGCTGTACACGCCGTTCTGTCTGCGCGTGCTGGACCTCGATACGACGACGTTCGGCGTGGTGATCGCGATGGGCGGCGTCGGATCGCTCGCGGGTGCGCTGCTGTCGCGCACGTTCGTGGGGACGTTCGGTCTGGGACGTACGCTGGTGATGACGTCGGCGCTGAGCCTCGTGTGCGCGCTGTTCATCCCGCTCGCGAGCGGGCCGTACGCGGTGATCGTGGCGCTGCTCGTCGCGCATCAATTGTTGAGCGATGGGTTCTCCGTCGCGTTCGTGATCCAGGCCGTGACGCTGCGGCAGACCGTGCTGCGCAAGGCGGTCCTCGGGCGCGCGAACGCCGCGATCCACGTGTGCACCGCGAGCCTGCTGCCGATCGGCGCGCTGATCGCCGGCTTCGTGGCCGAGGCGCTGGGGACCCGCGAGGCGGTGTGGATCGGGGTGTCGATCGGCCTCGTCCCGCCGCTGATTCTGCTTCCACTGTGGAAGATCGAGAAGATGCCGGCGCCCGAGGATGCGTAGACCGGCGCGCCCACCGAGGCGTTGATATCGGTCAGACACCGACGCTGCGGCACAGGGCCGCGCGGGCTCGCGATCACGCGGAGCCGGTGTCGAAAGGACTCGTCATGTCTCGTTTGCTTCTCGTCGGTTCCCTCGTCGCCGGTCTGTTGTCGAGCACCCTCTCCTCCGCGTCCGCACGCTCGTTCTCGCAGCCGCCGCCCGCCTCCGGTGCGCCGAGCGCGCAGGTCGAGAAGAGCGTGGTCAGCCGCGCGGCCGTTCGCGCCAAGCTGAGCAAGCAGCGCGCCGCGAACCTCGCGCGCTTTCGCGCGTACCAGGCAAAGGGCGTGTTCCCGAGCAACACGTATCAGAACAAGCGACTCAACGTGTGGGTCGACGCCGATGGCCACCTCTGCGCCGCGGCGACGATCATCAGCGCGTCCGGCATGGACGACCTCGTCATGCAGACCGCGCAGGACAACAACTTCATCCGCCTCGGAGATGTTCGCGACGGCGCGCTGATGGACTGGATCCTCACCTCGGGCCTGACGCAGGACGAGATCGCCGCGATCCAGGAGCCGTTCGATCCGGTGGGCGAGCCGATGCGCTCGCCGGAGCCGATGCCGATCCAGGTCGCCGCGCCCGCGCGCGCCGCCGAGGATCAGCGCCTCGCCGCGAGGTACAAGCAGGTCGAGCAGCAGCTCGTTCGCGACGCGCGCGCGAGCCTCGAGACCGCGACCGATCGCTTGATGGCGAGCCCGGACCTCGCGGCGCGGTTTCTTCGCGGTTAGCTGATCTCGCGAACGACCGCGTCGAGCAGCTCGACGCCCCACACGAGTCCCTCGACGGGGATGCGTTCGTCGTGGCCATGGAACATGTCGGCAAAGCGCATGTTCGCGGCGCGCTCGATCTTGATCGGCGCGAAGCCGTACCAGCGCGCGCCCATCTGCGTGAAGTACTTGCCGTCGGTGAAGCCCGGGATCATGTACGGCACGACGACGGCATCGGGCTCGCGCTTCGCGATCTGATGCTGGATCGACGTGAACACCGGCGACTCGATGGGCTCGGTCACCATCGGCGGCGCGGACTTCATGATCTCGAGCTCGACATCGGGCCCGAGCACCGCGCGCAGCTCGGCGATGAGGTCCTCGTCGCGCTGGCCGGGCAGCGTGCGGCCGTCGATCTCGAACTCCGCGAGCCCGGGGATCACGTTCGTCTTCTCGCCCGCGCGAACCACCGTCGCGGACGCCGTGTTCGCGAGTAGCGCCGAGAAGCTGCGCGAGATGGACGCGCCCGGCATCAGGCGCATCACGCGCGCGAGCAGCTCGGGCCGCGCGATCAGCTTCACGAGCGGCTGGATCAGCGCGGGTTGCCGCGCGCGCAGCGCGTCGAGGAACTCGCGCACGTACTTCGTCGAGTGCACGGGTAGCTGCGCCTTGCCGATCGCGGCGAGCGCCTCGCCGAGGCGCGTGATCACGCTGTCGTGCTTGGGCATCGAGCCGTGGCCCGGCTCGCCGGTGAGGCGCGCCTTGATCCAGACGAAGCCCTTCTCGGCGACCTGCACCGGATAGAACGTCGTGTCCCCGAGATGAAGCGAGAACCCGCCGACCTCGCCGAGCGCGAACTCGGCCTCGACCTTCGAGCGATGCTTCTCGACGAGGAAGCGCGATCCGAGATCGCAGCCCGCTTCCTCATCCGCGACCGCCGCGAAGATGATGTCGCGATCGAGCTTCGTCTGCGTTGCCGCCAGTCGCCGCACGATCGCCGCCGACATCGCGGCCATGTGCTTCATGTCGATCGCGCCGCGCCCCCACAAGCAGCCTTCGAACTCCTCGCCCGAGAACGGCGGCCGCCTCCACTTCGAAGCCTCCGCCGGCACGACATCGAGATGTGCCGTGAGCAGCAGCGGCGCCTTCTTGCCCGTGCCCGGCACGCGCACGACCAGATTGGTCCGGTTCGGCTCCGCCTCGAACGTCTCCGGCGCGAGCCCGACCTCGACGAGCTCCTTCGTCAAGAAGTCCGTACACAGCCGCTCGTTCCCGGGCGGGTTCGTGGTGTCCATGCGCAACAGCGCCTGACAGATCCGACGAGCCTCCTCACCAAGCGACGGTAACGGCATCGGCCGCACTCTATCTCACGCCTCCACGACAGCGCAGCCCCTGGCCGCAGCTGCATGGTGCTTGTCCGGGATTTGTCCGGCATCCGGTCACGCTGTCCGGTTCTCGGAATTCTCGGACAACCACGCCCCACACCTCGCGCACTTGCAATGGCACCCCTGTTGCTCCTCCGTCCTCCGACGCATCGTCGTCGGAAAGAAGGATCAGGTGACCAACAGCAAGCGATTCAAGGTGCTCGCCATCATGGCCAAGAGCGACGGAACCGGCGAGTACTTCACGCGCGTCGGTAGCGCGTTCGAAAACAAGGACTCGTCCATCAACGTCTACATGGACTTGCTCCCTCTCGGAAACAAGCAGGTCAAGCTGCAGATCCGCGAGCTCAACGATCAGGACCTGCGCGAGCGCGAGCAGTACCGCGCGCGCTCGCTCGGCGATCCGCTCGGCTCGCGCGCGGCCGTCGCATCGGCGTCGACGTTGTCGTCATCGGCCGACAACGTCCCCTTCTAGCGACGGCAGAGCGCCGTCGAGCGGCGCCCGCAACGCCTGTCGTAGCGGCGCCCGCGCCATCACGTCGTCCACGCGCACTCGGCGCGCGGATCACACCGCAATCGCACACGTCACATCGGGCGGAGTGCTCACAGCCTCACTCGAAAAGGATCGATCATGCGATACGCACTTCTTGGGCGCGCGGCCGTGACCATCGTCGGCCTGTTCGCGCTGTTCGCCGCGATGGAAGGCACCTGGATGACGAGCGCCACCGCCGCTCCCCCCGCACAGATCGCCGTGAAAGCGACCGCGGTGGAAGAGGACCAGGCGCCATCCAGAAAGCGTCCGGTCACGGGCAAGCTCAACCTCAACACGGCGACGGAGCAGCAGCTCATGATGCTGCCCTCCGTCGGCCCGTCGAAGGCCGAGCGCATCGTGACCTGGCGCAAGAAGAACGGCGGCTTCAAGCGCACGGCCGACCTCCGGCGCGTGAAGGGCTTCGGCTACAAGACGTACAAGAAGCTCGAGCCGCTGCTCGCCATCAGCGGTGAGACCACGCTCGCGCCCAAATGACGTCGATCGCCGTGGCGAACGTTTGCGCGAGCGGACCTCGTGCTCGCGATCGAGAGCACCGCCACGTTCGCGATCGACCACGGTGTTCGTTCGTCGTTGTTCGCTCCCTTCGTGGCCCTAGCTCGACGCGCGCCCTCGTGCGCTTCACGTCGAGTGATCGCTTCGAAGCTCGGCGAGCGCGCGAAACCTTCGGCTCGATCCTCGCGCGCGCGGCTCTTCCCTTCCGCGTGCGCGAGTCAACCCGCCGGCGCGACGAGGTCCTCCCTGCTCGTCGCGCCGGCCGTTCCCTATTCCCCGGAGAGCATGCGCGCGAAGCCGCGCTCGCCCATCATCACGACGCGGTCGATGGTCGTCGATGGTCGTCGATGGTCGTCGATGGTCGTCGATGGGAGTCGGACTACTTCGAACCGATCGCGAGGTCGAGGTGCGCCGTGCGATTGCCGTCGACGCGGATCGTGCGCTTGACCATCGTCGGCTCACCGTAGACGAGCTTGCCCTTCGAGAGCGTGGGCACGGGCGGGAACCACGCCACGAGCTGGTACGTGCCGGGCGCGAGCTCGTCGAGACGGAAGCGGCCCGACTCGTCGGTGATCGTGTACGCGGGCGTCTCGAGGCCGAGCACGTACGCGGCGCCGAGCGTCCCGTCTTCGCTCTCGACCTTGAGGATGCCGGCCTTCATCGGGACGGCGATGCGGCCGGCTTCCTGGAGCTCGCTCGATCGCCTGGGACCTTGCGGCATCCACATCACGAGCTTGCTCGGCCTGCGGTCGCCGTGGATCGTGACCTGCGCGGGCACGGGCGCGACGAGCTGCGCGATCGGCGCGAAGGAGCAGCCGCGCTTGACGATCACGCCGCCGACGGTGATCGGGCGCATCTCGCCGGTGGCGTGGAGGGGCGTGCGGCCGACGGTGACGTTCTCGAGGTAAATGATGGCGCCGGCGAGCGTGTTGCCGGGCCCGGTGCGCACGGGGGTGATCGACCCGCACGAGGTGGTGAGGGTCGGCGTCGGACCGCGCCAGGTCAACGTGCCTTCGACCGCGCCGCGCAGGTCCTGGCGGTACGCGTAGCTCGGCATGCGGTTGACGCTCGGGTAGGGCCACGGCGGCACCGTGTAGGTCGCATAGCTCGCGCCGCCGAACGCGCCGTCGGGAGGCATGCCGTAGGTGTCGCCGCCGTATTCGGAGCCGCCGTATTCGTAGTCGTCTTCGACGACGCGGACGCGACGCTCCGGGACGAGCGCCGGTTCGGGATCGTCGCTCGTGAGCATCCGGGAGGAGGCGCGTGCGAGCAGGCCGTGGCCCTCGTCGCGATCGCTGCCGGCCGGGTAGAGCGGCTGCTGCGCGGGGCGCTGACACGCGGTCGCGATCGACATCGTCGACGCCGCGAGGACAGCCAGCAGGTGGCGCATCTCGACAAGCATGCATCGAGAGGTCGCGAGGCGCTATGGCTACGGCTTCTTGCTCGGCGGTGGGGCCGGGGCGGGCGGTGGCGCGGACCCGGGGAGGACGCCGAAGTAGCTGTCGAGCTGCTGGGCGAGCGCTGCGAGGATGGCGCGCGCGTCGGCGATCGAGACGGAGGTCGCGTAGGACACCCGGCCTCCGGTGCGCGCGAACGAGAGGTTGGCGACGACGCGGACGAGCTGCTTGCCGAGCACGAGCTGGATCGCGCGGCTGTCGGCAACGCGCTCCTTGACGCCATCGGCGATCGCGATGAACTCGAGCGCTTCCTTCTCGCTGCCAAAGCGCATGTTGCCGCGGATCAGCCAGCCCTGCTTGACGAGCTCCATCGCGAGCGAGACGCGGTCGGGCGTCGGGACGGTCGTGATGCCGAGGCCGAAGTCCTGGCCCGTGAGATCGATGCGCTCGCCACCGAGGCCGATCGTGACGACGAGAGCGGGGCCGCGCGGTTCCTTCTCGCCGCCGGTCTCGTCCTCGATCTTGCGGATGTTACCGAGCCACGCGGGCAGCTTGCCGGTGGCTTCGATCGCGTCGACATCGCCCTTCGCGGGAACGAGGAGGTTCGGGAGGTCCGTGGGTTGCGCGAGCAAGAACCAGCCGCGGAACGGCGAGAGGAAGACGCGCTTGTCGTTCTGATACATGCGCCCGGAGCGCCTTCCGAGGAGGCCACCCTTGGTCGAGGACCACGCGACCTTGCTCGACTTGCCGAGGAAGTCGCGGAGTACGGCGCGCGGCATGTTCGTGCGCGCGACGAGCGTGGTGGACGAGGCGTCCTTCGGTTTGGGTGTGGAGATGACGAGCATCTCGAGCTTGTCGACGATCTTCGCGTCGGGCACGTTCGCGAACAGGAGCTGGTAGTCGGGCATCGGGCGCAAGAGGCGCTCGGTCTGCTCGGCCCACTCGGTGCCGCGCATGCGATCGAAGCGGATCAGTGCGGTGACGATGTGTCCGCGCGGGAAGTACGTGAGGAGGTTGGCGGCGGTGCCGGCGGTGGTCGGCTCTCCCTCGACGGCGGGCTCGTCGGTCTGACCGGGACGGCCGGAGCCAGAGCCGTCGAGCATCGCGATCGATCCACCGGCGGAACCGGTCGCGGAGCCGGCGCCGCTGCCCGCGCTGCCGGCGCCCTCACCGGCGGAGCCACTCGCGGCGAGCGTTGCATCGCCCATCGCGCCGGCGTCGCCAAGCGCCGCCGTGACGTCGGCGTCGCCCGTACCTTCCGCGACGCCGGCATCGGTGAGCGCGATGGTCGTCGAGGGTTCCGCGTCGGGTGGTGTCGCGTCGGGCGCGGTCATCGGTGTGGCGTCCGGCGTGGCGTCGAGCGGCATCGCGTCGGTCGCGGCTGGCTCTCCTGGCGCGTCGATCGCGGCATCGATCACTGCAGCGATCACCGCATCGCTCGGTGCGTCGACACCCGCATCGATCGGTGCATCGGGCGCCGCGTCGATGGGCGCGTCGATCGCTGCGTCGACGGGCGCGTCGGGTGCGGCGTCGGGCGGCGCGTCGATACCCGCGTCGATCGCGAAGCCCGACGGATCGCTCTCGGGTGGCGTCGGTACGTTCGACGCGGCGGTCGATGGATCGGTGTCGTCCGGTGCTCCCGCGAGATCCTCCTCCGGGGTCCGCGCGACCTCGGCGGGGAGCGCCTCCGCCTTCGGTGCGATCGGCGCGATCTCGATGTCGATGAGCTCGCTGTCCGGCTTCGCGCGCGAGGGGTGCACGACCCACATGACCGCTCCGAACAGCGCGTGAAGCACCACGCTGATCAGGACCGCGCGCTGCAGCACGGTGGCGCTGGTGGAAATCAGTGGGCCTTGCACGAGGGTGCCGAAACGCTCGAATTCTCGACGAGCGCGCCCCTGGGCAGTAGCATCCTCCCAAGTCCGAGTCCAGCCAGCGGTTCGCGCGATCCATCACGCCGCGAGAGCGCACGCGACGGCGGATCGTGCGATAGAGGTAAGGGCATCCATGAAGCTCACGAAGGAACAGGTCGCGGCCGTCGTCACCGAGGCGTCGCAGAAGATGGGCGACCCGAACTACTCGTCCGTGCTTGTCGGTGGGTTCGTCCAGCAGCAGACCCCGATCGCGCAGTTCATCAGCGCGCACGAGCGCGAGCTGGGCGGCGCCGAAGCGATCGTCGGCGTGATCTTTCACTGCGCGCTGATCGCGCAGTGTTACCAGCGCAACGGCGGGCGCGTGCGTTCGCTGTCGTACGAGGATCTCGATGCCGCCGCGCGTGGCGAGCCACTCGTCCGGCTCGAGAAGGCGCAGCTGCCGATTCACGAGTTCATCAAGGCGAACGTCGAGAGTGAAGAAGCGCAGAAGCTGATCGCGATGATCGCGCTCGCGATCGACGGCGCCAGCTAGGATCGGCTCGCAAGGCGCTCGCCTATCCAGGTGGACGCTCGCTTCGCGTTAGCGTCGCGTGCGCCGCGTGCGCCGCGGCGAGGCGCTCCGCGTGCGCGGTCGAGCATGCTCTGCTTCGAGCCGCTCGAGCCGCGGGTGAACGTCGGAGTACTTGTCGTCGAGCGCTCGGATCAGCGCCCGGGTCTCCTCCGCACTCGCATTCGTGTGTCGCGCGACCTCATCGCTCACATGTCGCGTCAGGCGCGCCTCGCACGCCGCGACCTCATCGCTCACATGTCGCGTCAGGCGCGCCTCGCACGCCGCGAGCTCATCCTTGGTCGCGAATCTCGCCAGGTCATCCTTGGTCGCGAATCTCGCCAGGTCATCCTTGGTCGCGAATCTCGCCAGGT
>CAZUAR010000034.1:116693-124259 GCA_964617845.1 uncultured Kofleriaceae bacterium
CATCCTTGGTCGCGAACCTCGCCAGGTCATCCTTGGTCGCGTATCGCGCCAGGTCTTCCTTGGTCGCCATCCGCTCCACGATGAGCTTCAGGACCGCATGGATCGGTGCGAGCTCCTCGCGAAGCTCTCTGCGTGTGATGTATTGCATGTCGTCGTTCGGGTCGCTCACCACTCTACCTCCGGTGCACCGGCTCCCGAAGCAGAGATCGCGCCGTCGCAACTGCGCGAAGCGGCGCACCAGCGTGTCCGGAGCGTCCGGTATCCGTTCGCGTCGGAACGGCGGCCGGACAAATTCCGGACACGAGTCCTGCGTGATACGACTCCGCGCATGGCCAATCCCACCGCTACCTTCGAGACGTCGCTCGGTTCGTTTACCGCCGAGATCTATCAGGACAAGATGCCGATCACCGCCGGCAACTTCGTCAAGCTCGCGAAGATGGGCTTCTACAACGGGCTCCACTTCCACCGCGTGATCTCGAACTTCATGATCCAGTTCGGTTGCGAGTACTCGAAGGATCCGAGCAGCCCGCGCTGTGGCACCGGCAACTCGCCGCTCGGTAACGTGCAGGACGAGCATCCGCCCGCGCACAAGCTGTCGAACGAGGTGGGCACGCTCTCGATGGCCAACACGGGACGTCCGAACTCGGGCGGCGCGCAGTTCTTCATCAACACCGTGCACAACGATCGCCTCGACTGGTTCACGCCGGGACCGTCGAAGCACCCGGTGTTCGGCAAGGTCATCTCGGGCATGGACGTCGTGAAGAAGATCGAGACGACGCCGACGGACGGCAACGACCGCCCGCGCACGCCCGTCAAGATGATCAACGTCACCGTCAACGAGTAGACAGGCGACGAAACGCCGGAGAGGCGTTCGTGGTCTGATACCGCATGGTCGGCCGAGTCGCGCTCGTGCTCCTGGCACTGGCGTGGCTCGCGCTGATCCCGTCGACAGCGTTTGCCTCGCCGCGCGTGATCCGCGGCGTCGTGTACGAGCGCGGCACCACGCACCCGATCGCGGGAGCGAGCGTGCTCACCGAGCGCGGCGCGATCGCGGTCACCGATATCGATGGCTACTTCGCGCTCGAGATCGGCGACGCGGATCGCGAGCTGACCGTGGCCGCCAATGGCTACGCGACACGCAGCACGCGCATCCCGACGGGCGACGAGCGCATCTCGATTGCTCTCGAGCCCGCTCGCGGCTCGGAGGTGATCGAGGTCAGCGGCAAAGCGCCCGAGGAGACCAAGCCGCTCCGCTACCAGCTCACCGCCGACGAGATCCGCGTGATCCCCGGCGCGGGCAACGACATCCTGCGCGCGGTGCAGTCGCAGCCGGGCGTCGCGCGCATCCCCTACTCGTTCGGTGGGCTCGTGCTGCGCGGCATGTCACCGCGCGATAGCTTGCTGTTCCTCGACGGGATCGAGGTGCCGCTCGCGTTTCACTTCGGCGGCATCACATCGTTCTACCCGGGCGGCATGCTCGCGGATCTGACGCTGACGTCGGGCGGCTTCGATGCATCGTACGGACGCGCGCAGGGCGGCTTGATCACGCTGACGACACGCGAGGCGCGCACGGATCGCTGGCGGATGGGCGGATCGATCGGCCTGTTCGACTCGTCGGTGCAGGTCGAAGGCCCGCTGCCGAAAGGCGGGGACATCATCGCGGGCCTCCGGCGCAGCTATCTCGACACGATCGTCGATCCGTTCGTCGCCGAGGACACCGCGCTGCCGAGCTACTGGGACTTCCAGGTGCGCACGAGCTGGGGCGATCCGCGCGAGCGCCTGAAGATCACGCCGATGATCTTCGGCTCGATCGATCGCGTCACGAGCAGCGAGCTCGGCTTGACGTCATCGTTCGTCCGCGCGGCGGCGCCGATGCATCGCCAGTGGGGACGCCTCGGCCTCCATGTCGTTCCGTGGATCGGATGGAACGAGCTGCGTTTCTCCGACCTCACCGAGGGGACGACGTTCTCGCGGCCGACGTACCCGGGCGGCGTGCGCGCCGAGCTCGTGCGCGACTGGCCGTGGGGGCACGTGCGCGGTGGCGCCGAGCTGTCGGGCGGCTACCTCGCCCAGACGCAGGTCAGCCTCGCGGGTGGAAGCGGACCGACCGAGCTCACCGGGGACTCGACGATCGCGTGGACCGACGCCGCGCTGTGGACCGAGCTGCGGTACCACACGCCCGAGGAGCGCTTCGCGATCAAGCCGGGCGTCCGGGTCGAGGTGTACGGCCTCACGACCGGGACACCGCAGATGTCCGCGTCGCGATCGATCGGCACGATCGGCGCGCCCGACGGGCCCGAGGTCGTCGTCGATCCGCGCGTCAACATCAGCCAGCGCCTCACGGACGACACGACGTTTCGCCAGGCGATCGGCCGCTATCACCAACCGCCGACGCCGGGGGACGTCGATCCGATCAACGGCAACCCGGGGCTCGACAGCTCGTACGTCGATCAGATGTCGCTCGGGATCGAGACCGTGCTGCCTCTCGACGTGTTCGCCTCGATCACCGGCTTCTATCACTACGGCCGCGACATCGGTCTGCGCCTGCGCAATCCGCGTCCGGGCTCGGATGCACCCGAGCCGAACCTCGGTGGCCTCGGACCCACGTTCGAGCTGCTCCTCGAGAAGCAGCTCGGCTTCGCGGTCTATCGCGAGAGCATCGGTCGCGCGCGGACCGCCGGGGTGGAGCTGCTGCTGAAGCGCAACGCGGGCAACCTGTTCGCGATGCTCGCGTACACCTTGCAGATCGCGCAGCGGACCGAGGATCCCCGCGCGCGCGACATCGTGCGGGATGGCGTGTGGCGTCCGTTCGAGCTCGATCAGCGGCACAACCTCCAGGTCGCCGTGTCGCGCCGCTGGGCGAAGTGGCGCCTCGGCGCGCGGCTCCAGATCGTGTCCGGAAATCCGTACAGTCCGAGCCACGTGACGCCATCGGGCGACGTCGTGCAATCGCCGTGGGCGGGGCGCTTGCCGGCGTACGTGTCGCTCGACCTGCGCATGGATCGCCGGTGGCATCGCTGCTGGGGCGATATCAACTTCTACATCGACGTGCAGAACGCGTTGAACTACGACAATGTCGAAGGCCGCGAGTTCGACTTCGATGCGGAAGGCGACACGGACGTGCCGGGCCTCCCGATCATCCCGTTCATCGGGGTGGAGTTTCTCCCACTACTCTGAGGTAGCAGCGCAGTAGCTCGGCAACGCCCCATGCCTGCGCGACGCAGCCGCCCGGGTTGAACGGCTCCTCGGCGTCGAAGACCTCGCCGACGCTTCCGACGCAGTAGTCGTTCATGTGCGCGGTCAATCCATCGAGTGCGCGGCGCGCACCCGCGACGTCGTCGGGATACACGCGCAGGCGCGCGTCGATGTAGGGCCCGATCAACCAGCTCCACACGGTGCCCTGGTGGTACGCCGCATCGCGCGTCAAGAGGTCGCCGTGATAGCTCTGCTTGTAGTCCGGGTGGCGCGGTGACAGCGAGCGCAAGCCGACGGGCGTGAGGAGCTCGCGCTCGACGATGTCGAGCACCGCGGGCCACTTCGCAGGCTCGAGCACCGCGTGCGGGAGCGAGATCGCGAACAGCTGGTTCGGCCGGCACGCGGGATCGTCGCCGTTCGGTCCGTCGACGACGTCGAACAGCTGCTGCATGTCGGCGCTGTAGAACCGCTTGTCGAACGAGACGCGCACGCGGTCGGCGAGCTCGCGATAGCGCGTGGCCGCGGTGTGATCGCCGAGGTTCGCGTGCCACGCATCCATCAAGCACAGCGCGTTGAACCACAGCGCGTTGATCTCGACGGCCTTTCCTCGTCGCGGCGTGACGACCCAGTCGCCCGCCTTCGCGTCCATCCACGTCAGCTGGTAGCCCTCGGCGCCCTGGCGCAACAGGCCATCCGCGGGGTCCACGCCGATGCCAAAGCGCGTGCCCGCGACGTGCGCGTCGATGATCCGCCGCAGCGTGGGCAACAGGTCTTCGAGCGTGCGTCCGTCGTGGCTCGAGTGCAGATAGCGATCGATCGCGTGGAAGAACCACAGCGTCGCGTCGGCCGTGTGATAGAGGCCTTCGTTCGTTCCCTCGGGGAACATGTTCGGGATCAAGCCGTCCTTCTCGTGATGCGCGAACATCCGCAGGATCGATCCCGCCTCTGCGTGGCGCCCGGTCGCGAGCGTGAGCCCTTCGAGCGAGATCATCGTGTCGCGGCCCCAGTCGGTGAACCAGTGGTAGCCCGCGATCACCGTCCACGCTTCGTCGCCGGCGACGCGCGCTCGGATGTGGTCTTCCTTGCGGCCCGCCGGTCGGATCACGAACTGGTCCGCCGCGAGCACGAGCTCCGCGCCCGGCCCCGAGCGCGCCGGTGGAGCGGCGGCATCGAGCAGGCGCCGCCGGCGAGCGAGCTCCGCCTGCTGCATCTCGTCGGGAGAGATCGACAGCAGCGTCTCCCACGAATGGCTCGACGCGACGAACGCGACGGTCTCGCCGGGCACGAGCTCGGTGCGAAAGCGCCCGGGGCTGTACACGCCGCCGCGCGAGTCGTAGCCGCGGCTCTCCTCGGTCGCGTAGGCGAGATCTTGCACCGTGCGCGGATCGACGACGAACGTGACGTGCGGTCCGGACACGCGGAAGCGCAGGTTCGGAAGTGGAGGGTGCGCGATGACCTCGATGCGCGGGCCGAACGCGCGCACCTCGTACGCCTCGGGGATCTCCGTCGACACGTTGTCGTCGTGTCCGCGGAACTGCATCGCCGGCCGCAGCTCGAGCTTGCACGGTCCGCCCTCGAGCAAGCGATACGCGACGACCGTGGTGTTGTGCCCGTACGCCATCATCAGGCGCTTCTCGATCAGCACGCCGTTGCCGCGATACCGCCACACCGGCAATCCGAGCTCGAGCTCGAACTCCGCGAGCTCGATGCGATGGCCCGTCGCGAACTGCGGCGCGACCCAACCGAGATCCGCGCGCGTGCGATCCGGGAGCCGGATCGTCTCCGCGAGCGAGCTCAACATCAGCACGCGCCCGGCCGGGTTCGGTAGCGCAGCGACGAGGAGGCCGTGATAGCGCCGCGACGGAGGCCCGCCGATCGTGCCGCTCGCGTAGCCGCCGAGCCCGTTCGTGACGAGCCATTCGCGTCGCGCTGCGATCTCGAGCTCGACGCCGGGGACGACAGGATGGCGGATCTGTGGATCGGCGGACATCAGAGCTCCGGCTTGTCGGTGTCGGGTGGCGGTGGGGTCACGCGCAGCGTGTGGTCATCGGGCGCGAGCAGCACGGCGGCGCGCGCGGGGATCGCGAGGCGCGCCCGCGTGAACACGGGTGGCGTGCCGTGGCCGCCGTAGCGCGGGTCCTCGCTCGACCACACGACGCGCCAGCCGTGGTCGGCGATCGGCGCGAGCAGCGGCTCGGGGACGAGCGCCTCGGAGAACTGCACGCCGAGGTTCACGAGCAGCAAGCGGTCGTCCTGGGCGCGCGGCTGCTGATAGCGAATGCAGAACGTGCTCGGGCCGAGGACGGCGCCGTCGATCGCGCCGAGGATCGCGGGATCCTCGCGGCGGATGCGGAGCAGATCGCGATGCAGCTGCACGAGCGGCGCGTCCATGCGGCGCTCGCGCGGATCGAGCACGCACTCGCGGAACGTCGCCGCGTCGCACGGATCGTGGAGCGCGGCCTGCGCCTCCGGCGTCGCCGAGCGCGCGAACTGCGCGACGAACTTCGCGCGGCCCTCGCGGATCGACCGCTGGAGCTCGCCGCCGTGGTCGGCGAAGAAGTTCCACGGTGCGCGCGATCCGTACTCCTGCCCCTGAAACAGCATCGGCGGCTGCGGTGAGAGCAGGAGCAGCGCCGTCATCGCGCGCCACAGCCCTGCATCGACCATCTCGACGAGACGTTCACCGAAGCCGATGTTCGCGACCTGATCGTGGTTCTCGAGGAACTGCACGAAGCACGAACGCGCGAGGCCACGCGTCGGCGTACCGCGCGGGTTCTTCTGCCACGGATAGAGCTGCCCCTGATAGAGGAACCCGTGCTTGACCGCCGAGAGCAGCTCCTGCGGTGTGCCGCGATAGTCGTGCAGGTACCCATCGCGTACGCCGGTCAGCGCGACGCGCGCCGCGTGATGGAAGTCGTCGTTCCACAGCGCGTCGATCCCGTGGTCGATCATCGAGCGATCCTGCGGCTCGTTCTCCGCCACGAGGAAGACGTGCCGCTCCGGTGCGGCCGCACGTGCGTGTCTCGAGAGGAGCGCGAGAATGTGATCGCCGGAGTCGTCGCGGATCGCCTGCGTCGCGTCCAGACGCAGCCCGTCGAAGTGCAGCTCGTCGATCCAGTACGCGGCGTTCTCGACGACGAGCTCGCGCATGCCTGCGGCCGTGGGTCCGTCGAAGGCGAGCTCGTCGCCCCACTCGTTGGCGGTGTCTCGCTTGTAGTCGGGGCACCACTCGAACATCGTGTTCCCCGCCGGACCGAAGTGGTTGTAGACGACGTCCAGAATCACCGCGAGGCCGCACGCGTGCGCGCGATCGATGAACCGTCGAAGGTCATCGGGCCGCCCGTAGTTGCGCGCCGGCGCGAACCAGTTGACGCCGTCGTAGCCCCAGTTGCGCGCGCCGGCGTACTCGTTGATCGGCATGATCTCGAGCGTCGTGATGCCGATGTCGGCGAGGGCCTGGAGCTGTTCGGCGGCCGCGGCCCACGTGCCCTCGGGGGTGAACGTTCCGACGTGCATCTCGTAGAGCACGTGCTTCTCGGGTGGCACTCCTCGCCACGCACCGTCGGTCCACGCGAAGGTCGGATCGATCACCTCGCTCGGACCGAACGGACCGCCCGGTTGAAATCGGGATGCCGGATCGGCAACGAGGGCATCGGAGGCGCCCAACCGAAACCGATAAAGCGTGCCCGCGGCGAGCCCCGGGACGAACAGCGAGTGATGGCCCGTCCCCTCGGGAATCAGCACGTGGTGCTCGGGCGAGGGAACGGTCTCGACGACGAGCGTCACGCGCTCGTGCGTCGGTGCCCAGACGCGAACGTGAACGCCGCGCGTGCCGCCGATCGTGACGAGCTCCGCGCCGATCGCGCGCCGCCGACGGAACGGTGCTCCCGAGACGTGCTCGGCGTTGCTCTCACCCGATGTGCTCGCGATAGAGGGCGTCGTCGGCGCGACGCCCGTGCTCCCCGATGTGCTCGTGGTGGAGGGGCTCGTCGTCGGTACGAGGCCCGTGTGATCGGTGCCGATCGCCCGCCGGCGAGGGGGCCCATCGTCCTCGTCGCGATCACCTTCCGCGCGGGCATCCGCGTTGTCGCGGGCGTCGCGGGTTTCTTCCGCGCCGGTGGATTCCATGCCACGGGAATTTGCAGTCGATATGCCACGCGCCGCGCCAGAAGACTCCCGCGCGCTCGAAGGCTCCCGACGACGATGTCGTGCGGGACCACGATGTGCCCGGCATGGTTGCGCGCAAAGCGTGCGCTTTCGCGCGGCGCGCCCGAACGCCCGGTTGGACACCCATGGGGCCCCACGGTAGTGTCCGCGCATGGAGCGTCGTGACGACGACAGACACCCCGCCGAGGATCACGGCGAGAACCT
>CAZUAR010000035.1:0-107104 GCA_964617845.1 uncultured Kofleriaceae bacterium
GACTACGCGGCGGTCATCAAGACAGTGATCCCGGCGCGGTCCACCGGACGCTCACCTCCGCGCTGCACGCCGATGTCGATCAGCTCCGCGTGCACCTCTTGCCACCGTTCGATCTTTGTTGCCGCCGCGCCCATGTCGATCCTCCTCGTCGATGTTTTGACTCTTCTACCATCGAGATCGAAATCGCGAGCTCGCGCGAGTCGGCGAGGCGACGACAGATCCTCGTCGAGAAACGACGTGCTGCGCTCTGCGTGTGTTTTGCGATCGACGAGACGTTTTCGCGATTCACCGTCGAGTTTCGCGCGCAGATCGAACGCGATCGATCCGATTTTTCGTCAACAAGTATTTCAAGAAAACAGCATCGCCGATCGAGCGTTGCGCGCAGATAAATCAACAGAATCTTCAGCGCAAGAATCCTCAAGAAAACGTACTGGCGTTTCGCGATCTCGATCAGGAGAGGACCATCGGACTCGCGTCGAGCTTTCGCGATGCTCGGGTTGACGATCAACCAGGATCGGAGAGGACAACGGACCCGCGTCGAGCGCGCGAGACGACCGTCGATGGAGCGCGGTGTTCTCGAACGCGACACAGCTCGCAAAGGGGCAGCTCGTCACGATCGAGCGTCGCGCGCAGGAAGGACCGAAAATCCATCAACAAGAATCTTCAGAGCAAGAATCCTCAAGAAAACGTATTGGCGTTTCGCGATCTCGATCAGGAGAGGACCATCGGGCTCGCGTCGAGCTTTCGCGATGCCGGGTTGACGATCAACTCGCGAACGGAGCGAGATCGTTGCCAGGAACGGAGAGGACAACGGACCCGCGTCGAGCGCGCGCGACGACCGTCGATGGAGCGCGGTGTTCTCGAACACGACACAGCTCGCAAAGGGGCAGCTCGTCACGATCGAGCGTCGCGCGCCCACGTGGGCGCGAGCAGGCGAGCGACGCAACACGTGCGAGTCGTTCGACGAGCTCGCGAAACGGCACGGGCGAGATGGTCCCCAGTTCGGGAGAGGACAAGGGACCCGAGTCCGCCTCGCGTCGCGAGCTCGATGGAGCGCGGTGTTCTCGAAAGCGCGACGACTAGCGACGGGGCCGGTTCGTTCTCTCGAGCGTCGCCCGGCCCACGTGGCCGTCGAGTTCGCCGCGGCCGCCGGCCTCGCTTCGCGGTAGCCCCACGAGCTCGCGCGACATGGTGCTCGCGATCACCCGCGATCACGACGAGGACGAAGATGGCAGTTTCGGATACAACGAAGCATGCGGTTCGCGCTCGTGCTGGTCGTGCTCGCCTCGTGCGTGATCTCCGATGACGACGAGCCGAACCCGCGCTGCGGCGATGGCTTCGTCGACGAAGGCGAGGCGTGTGACGACGGCAACTCGGTCGCGGGTGACGGCTGTAGCGCGTGCGCGTTCGATGTCGCGGAGCGCATGATCGGAGTCAGCTGGACATTTCGCGCGCTGGCGACGGCGAGCGAGACGCCCTGTCCCGCGGACGCCGAGAATGCGGAGGTCACGACGATCCAGGTCGATGCGTCGGGGGCGGCGATCGGCGCGGAGCGCACGGATCCGTTTCCGTGCTCGGTCGGCGCGGGCGGGATTCCGTTCGAGGTGGACGAGAACGGTGGCTTGGTCGAGACGCAGGTGCGGTTCTCGGGGCCGAGCGGGACGTACGGTGCGTCGTTGCCGGAGATCGTCGACGTGACGGCGATGGATCGCGAGGTGCCGTTCGTGGTGTTCACCGATGCGGGCTACGTCGAGCTGGCGTGGGAGCTGTCGGGCGTGTCGTGCGCGGATGACGCGATCGATGACATCGAGGTCACGACGATGAACGGGCAGAAGACGTACCTCGATCATTTCGGGTGCGAGGACGCGCGGGGGATCACGGGCGGCGTGCTGGCGGGCACTTATGACGTCACCGTGCGCGCGATGAGCCAGGATGCGGAGGTCGCCTCGGCGACGGTGACCGGGACGGTGGTCGGGGACCACAATCGCGTCACGTCGGTCGGCGTGATCGACCTCGTGCGCCCCTAGGGGGCTCTGCTAAGGTCGGAGAGTGAAGCAGCGCCGATTCCAGTTCTCGAACCTCGGGATCACACGTGGCGCGTTGATCGTGTTGGGGCTGGAGCTGGGCGTGTCGCTGATCTGGCTGTTGTCGAACCAGCAGGCGCGCGCGGAGATCGGGCCGTGGATCGTCTCGTACCCGTCGAACGTGTTCGAGAACGGCCGGGTGTGGACGCTGGTCACGAGCCCGCTGCTCGAGGACAAGTTCATCTCGCTGTTGATGCTCGCGTTCGTGATGTGGATGTTCATCCCCACGCTCGAGCGGTTCTGGGGGACAGCGCGGTTCTATCGGTTCGTGATCGCGACGTCGCTCGCGGGGACGATCTGCGGAAACCTCGCCGGCTGGGCGCTGGGGACGGACCAGCTCATCAATGGATTGTCGCCGTTCTTGTACGCGTCGTTCGTGGCGTTCGGGATGGTCTATGCGAAGCAGCCGGTCCGGTTCTTCGGGGTGCTGCCGCTGACGGGGCGCCAGTTGATGTACGGCATCATTGGATTTTTGATCCTGTTCGTGGTGCTACAGCAGCTGTGGGCGCTGGGGGCCGCGTACGCGGGCGCGATGGGCATGGCGGCGCTGATGGTGTCCAAGTTCTCGCCGTCGCTTTTGTGGAAGAAATGGCGGATTCGCCGTGCGAGGGCGAAGCTGACGGTGATGCAGGGCGGGGCTGCCAAGAAGCGCCCCGAGGAGCAGAAGTACCTGAACTAGTGGTACGTTGTCCCTGCTATGGAGCAGGGTGACGATCCTCAGTTCGAGTCTGGCACGGGCCTGACCACGCTGTTCGAAGGCGAGTGGGCGACCGTTCGCCGGCTCCGGAAGGGCAAGCTCGTCGTCACCAACGGTCCGGATCAGGGCCGCGAGCTCGAGATCTTGAAGCCGCGGGTGACCGGTGGCCGCTCGATCATCAGCGACCTCGTCGTGCAGGACAAGGCGGTGTCGGGCTCTCACTTCGAGGTGAGCGCGCGCGATGACGGGTATCGGCTGCGCGATCTGAACTCGCGCAACGGCATCTTCGTGGGCGATCTGCGGGTGCGCGAGGTGTACCTGCGGCCGGGCACGGTGTTCCGGATCGGGCACACGAACATCCAGTTCCAGACGATGCAGGACGTCGTCGAGATCGAGCTGTCGAAGAAGGACCGCTTCGACATGATGCTCGGCGCGTCGCCCGCGATGCGCGAGATCTTCGCGCACCTCGAGAAGGTGGCGCCGTCGGAGCTCACGTGCCTCATCACGGGCGAGACCGGCACCGGCAAGGAGATGGTCGCGCGTGCGCTGCACAACGCGAGCGCGCGCAAGAGCAAGCCGTTCGTCGTGCTCGACTGCGGATCGATCCCGCGCGAGCTGATCGAGTCGACGCTGTTCGGCCACGAGAAGGGGTCGTTCACGGGCGCGGTGCAGCAGCACGATGGCTGCTTCATGCAGGCGAACGGCGGCACGATCTTCCTCGACGAGATCGGCGAGCTCGATATCTCGCTGCAGCCCAAGCTGCTGCGCGTCCTCGAGCAGCGCGAGATCAAGCGCGTCGGTGGTGACCGCACGTACAAGGTCGACGTTCGCGTGCTCGCCGCGACGAACCGCGATCTGCGCGAAGAGGTCAACAAGGGCACGTTCCGCGAGGATCTGTACTTCCGGCTCTCGGTGGTTCACGTCGAGCTGCCGCCGATGCGCGAGCGCCGCGAGGACATCCCGGGCCTCGCGAACCACTTCCTGCGCGAGGTGGCGTCGCGCCGCGGCATGACGATGTCGTGGTCGCAGGACGCGATGGCCGCGATGATGACTCACCAGTGGCCGGGCAACGTCCGCGAGATGCGCAACGTGGTCGAGCGCGCCGCGGCGCTCAGTGATGGCCCGGTGATCACCCGCGCCGACCTCGTGTTCGGTCGCGAGATGGGACCGTCGATCGTCGTCTCGCACGATCTGGCGCAGGCGGGCGCGCAGGCAGCGCAGCGCGCGGCGGCGCAACTCGCCGGTGTGGACATGCCGCATCAGCAGGGGCCGGCGATCTTCGACGCCGCGCTGCTCAAGGCGGGCCTCGGGTTCAAGCAAGCGAAGCAGACCGTCGTCGACGCGTTCGAGATCGCGTACCTCGGTGCGCTCATGCAGCGCAACGACGGCAACATCACGCGCTCCGCGCAAGAAGCGGGGCTCACGCGCTACCACCTGCGCGAGCTCTTGAAGCGTCACGGCCTCAAGGGCGGCGACGCCGAGTAACTCGACGCGCGCATGACATGCGCGTGACAGGACTCGGCGGGACTCGAAGTGCAACCACCGGTGAGTGGTCGAGTGGAGCGTGGTCCCTCCTGGGGGGAACAGTGATGACTGTGGGCTTCTGCGCGCTTAGCGCTGGCTCGCCGCGTGCTCTTGCCCGGATGCGTGAAGGCCATCCTCTTCGCAGTGGTCGCGAGCCTCGGTGCGTGTGCGGTCGACGAACAACCCGCTGGCTTCGGTGACGAGCTCGGGACGCCCGAGAATCCGGTGCCGGGCGACGAGTCGTACTCGGTCCAGACGCGCATCGAGATCTCGCTCGAGATGCCGGCGGTGACCGCGGCGGTCGGAACGCTGCGCGCGTTCTCGCAGGCGCCGGCGCGCTCGCTGCTCGCGCCGACGGGCGCGATGCCGGCGTGGGTCGCGACGCTGTCGACCACGCTGCGCAATAACCTCGAGGGCTACATCAACACCGAGCTCGACAAGGTGAAGCTCCACGACAAGACGCTGCGGGCGATGACCGGCGAGATGGCGTCGGTCGCGGAGAACGTGCTGTCGACGTTCACGCTCGAGAGCGCGCTGTGGATCACGCCGACCGCGGTGCAGCACTCGCTGTCGGGCATCAACTTCACGCCGGCGTCGATCGACATCGTGGTGCCGATCGGCGGCCTCGAGGCCGACTCGATCATGCAGAAGCCGACGGCACAGGTCGGCGCGGGTGGCGCGCTCGCGCTCGGCGATCATCGCTTCAGCCTCGCGTTCGGCAGTCACGCGTGGCAGGCGATCAACCTCGCGAGCAACACGCTGTTCGGCGGTGACCTCGCGATCATCGCGGCCACCGACTGCGGTGCGATCTCGCGCGCGGTGGCGGCGAGGTGCCTGTCGGGCTCGCCGACGACCTGCGTCGGTCACGCGAGCGAGATCGAGAACGCGTGCAAGGCGGGCCTGTCGTCGATGGTCGAGACGCTGCGCGCGCAGATCGTTCCGATCCAGATCGACATGGTCCGCTTCACGAGCGGTACCGCGAAGCTCGTCGACGAGGGCTTCGACGGCGTCGCCGACAGCATCATCGACGGAAGGTGGGACGCGGAGATCGACGTGGGGCAGGGCGCGCGGAAGGCGACCGCCACCTTCATCGCGTTCGATTGATCACTTGACCTGCTTCTTCAGCTCGAGGACCTCGGCGTTCTCGGGCTCGGTCTTCTGCGCGAGGGCGAGCGCGGCGCGCGCCTCGGCCTTCTTGCCCTGCAGGAGGAACGCGCGTGTGCGGCCGATGTGCACGAGCGCCGGGCGGCGCGGCGCCGGCTTCATCAGCAGCATCGTGTCGTACGTGAACAGCGCGGTCGCGGGATCGCCGGCGTCGATCGCGGAGCGCGCGAGCGCGGCGAGGACGTCGGGGTCGTGGGGCGCGATGTAGAGCGCCATCTCGGCGTACGTCTTCACCTTGGGCCAGTTCGCGAGCTTGGTGTACTCGCTGATCAGCTCCTTGAGCGGCGCGAGCTCCATCTGCTCGAGGAAGGCGTAGTGCTCGAGCTCGACGAGCGCCTTGGGCATCTGGCCCTGCTTCTTGTAGAGGTTGTACAGCTCCTGATACGGGTAGCTGCGCTCGGGGTCGAGCTTCTTCGCCGCGCACAGCTGCTTCTCGACCTCGGCGGTGTCCTTGTCGCTCTGGGCGATCTGCGCGAGGCGCGTGCGGAGGTCGTAGTTGTCGACGCCGTCGGTGATCAGCGCGCCGATCATCGTCTTGGCCTTCGCGGGGTCGTTCTTGTGGAGCGCGACCTCGGCGAGGATGTAGCGCGCGATCGGCTGCTTCGGATCGAGGCCGAGCGCGACCTGCGCTTGCTGCGCGGCCTTGTCGGCGTCGCCGCCGTAGTAGTAGCCGAGCGCGACGTTCGCGCGCGCCTTGCCATCGCGGGGCGCGGCGTCGGCGGCGATCTCGAGCTTGGTCACGTCGTCGAAGCCGCGCGTCGGCAGCTTGAACGTGCCCTTGTACGCGGCGAGCCGCACGTCGAGGAACGCGCGGAACTCGGTGTCGAGCTGGGCGATCGTCTTGCCCGTGATCGCCTGGAGGACCTCCGGCGTCTCCTTGCCCTTGCCGAACAGCTTGAGCGCCTCGACGATCTTGGGGAACCCGTAGCCCTGGACGAGGAACTCGATCGTGACGGCGGACTGGTAGTACGCGACCACGACGGCGTTCGCGTCGGGCTGCATGAACTCGGAGTTGAGCGCGGCGATCGACGGCAGCGTCCCGTTGACCACGGCGCCGTAGAGGTCCGCGTCGTTCTCGCGGCGCCACGACGGCGAGGCGATCAGCGTCTCGTACTCGCTGAGGCCCTCGGTGAACCAGCGCGGCACGCGCGAGTTCGACAGCTGGATCGCGAACACGTGGCCGAGCTCGTGCCACAGCACCATGCCCCAGTTGATGTCGCCGGTCGCCGGGGACATCGCGGTGATCACCTTGCCGAAGCACACGCCGAGCGCGCCGAGGTCTGGCAGGCCGACCGTACGGATCGCGTAGTCGGAGCGATCCGCGTACAGCTCGAGCGTCGTCGGGATCGACGGCGTGAAGCCATAGCGTCGCACCATGTCGGCGAACGCCTTCTCGAGCGTCGGCTCGAGGTAGCGCGACAGCACCGGGCGCTCTTCGTTGTGGTAGCGGATCCGGAAGTTCCTCGTCGTCGCGATCGAGTACTCCTTCGGGATCGTCTCCTTGAACAGCGTGCGCGTGTTGAAGGCGCGGACGTTGTACTGGTCGCCGCCGCCTTTACCGTCGGTCCACGACTTGTCGATCCACTCGAGGCCCTCCTTCTCCATGCCGAGGCGGAGGTAGCCGAGGCCGGCGCCGGCCATCGCTTCGTAGTAGTCGGGCCGCATCTTCACGGCCTGCTTCTCGAGCTCGATCGCCTCGACGTAGCGATGCTCGCGCACGGCGGAGCGCGCGACGATGCGATACAGCTCCGCGTACGACGGGTTCAGCGCGAACGCGCGCTTCTTCTCGGCGTCGTAGGTCTTCGTGTCGTCGCGCAGCCAGGCGATCGTCGCCTTCATCGCGATCGCCTCGACGTCTTCCTTGTTGAGCGCGAGGACGGAGTCGAGGACCTTGTTCGCTTCGGCCCACTCGTTGCGGTCGATCGCGATGCCGGCGCGCACCTTGAGCGCACGCGTGTTCTTCGGGTTCACGGCGAGCGCCGCGTCGAGGTGGTGGCGAACGGCCGCGAGGTCGTAGCGCGTCTCGACGATCACCTCGGCCATCGCGGCGTGCGCGTCGGGGTGGTTCGGGTTGACCTTGAACACTTCCTCGAGCGTTTGCTCGGCGAGCTGCGCCGCGTACTTCTGCAGGAACAGATCCGCCCACTCGACCCCGGTGTCCGTGCTCGTCGGGCGAATCGACAGCGCCTCGCGGAACGCCTGGTTCGAGAGCTGGAAGTTGGACGTGTAGCGCGCCGCGATCGCGAGCTGCGTCAGCTGATCCGGATCGTCGAGGTCGAGCTTGTTCTCGTCCGACTCCTTGATCGTGATGTCGAACAGCGCCTTCGCTCCCGCGAGGTCGCCGGCGACGTAGCGCGCGCGTCCGAGCGCCGTGCGCACCGCGCGATCGTCGGGGCGATCCTTGTACAGCGCCTCGAGGTCCTTCCGCGCGACGTCGATCCGGCCGGTCTGCTGGCGCACCTCGGCGAGCACGATGCGCGCCTCGGCGCTGACCGCATCCTTGCCGGCGGACATGGGCGCGAGCGTCGACTCGGCGCCCGCGTAGTCACCGGTCGCGATCTTGGCGCGCGCGAGGAGGATCTGCGCGGCGGGGCGATCCTTGCCCGTGTTCTTTGCGAGCTCGCTGATCGCGGTCTTGTAGTCACCCGCGACCAGCTTGTCGTGGCCGCGCGGCGGGTCCGCGAACGCCGGCCCGGCGAGGCTACCCGAAACGAGCGAGACGAGAAGCGCCAGGCGAAGCGAGGTCCGCGTCATTCCCTCGAATCTGTGCGACGCCCATGCCCCTGTCAAACCTGGGTTTCGAGGTATCCTCTGTTTCGTGGCAGAAGCGCCGAAGGAAACGCCCGCAGGCAACGAAGGCCTGTACAGCACTTTCGATGCGTTCCTGAAGCAGGGGCTCAAGGAGTACTACGACCGCGGGTGGACTACCCGAAAGGGTAACTTCATCGCGCTCCTCATCGCCTCGGGCACCACCTCGTTCGCAATGGCCAAGGATTCCATCGTGTCCGGCGAGGGCACGAAGAAGGTCGCGATCGGGGCGGGCCTCATGATCGCGCTGCGGATCGGCCTCAAGTACGCCCTCGGCGGCCCTCTCGGCCTGGTGCTGAGCGTCGCGGCCGGTGCGTCGATGATCAGCTACTTCATCCGCAACCAGAAGGACATCACCAAGAAGGTGTCGCTCTATCGCACCCTCATCGCCGAGCAGGAGAAAAAGTACGACGAGGTGCAGGCGGGCTGGCGCGATGGCAAGTACGACATCAACCAACGCAACCTCATGATCGATGGACTGATGAAGCAGTTCATCACCAGCGTCGACGAAGCGTGATCCGCGTCCTCGCCGCGTTGGCTCTGTTGTGTGCGCTCGGTGGACCGGCGCTCGCCGACGAAGCACCGAAGGCGAAGAAGCGAACGGTCGGCATCCTCGACGTGCGCGTCGACGGCATCCCCGACGAGACGAAGGCACAGTTCGAGAAGGGCCTCGAGGAGCAACTCGACACGACGACGTACTGGCTCTCGAACCGCGAGCAGATGCGCGAGCGGTTGAAGTTCTCGACGAAGTGGACGGAGGGCTGCCTCGTCGGGGCGTGCTTGCGCGAGGTGAAGACGCAAGCGCAGGCCGAGCTGGTCTTGCTCGTCGCACTCAGCGGCTCGGGCACGAGCTACGGCTACATCATCACGGTCGCACGCACGGACACGGGTGAGGTCGTCGCGCAGGACTCGCAGCGCTGCGATGTCTGCACGCCGCGCGAGGTGATGCGCGACGCGACGCTCGCGACGATCAACCTGCTCAACAACGTCCCGGACACGCTTCCGGACACGGCGGCCGCCTCCAAGGCGACCCTCGACAAGGCGGTGCGCTCGGCAGAGCTGCGTCTGGCGTACACGCAACATCGCGCGAAGCGGCGCGGGATCATCGTGACCGTCCTCGGCGTGGCCACGGCGGCGGCCGGCGCTGCGGTCTACTTCCTCGCCGGCAAGCCGGACTACTCGCTGGCGATCGCCGGCGCCGGCGGAGGGCTGGCCCTCGGCGGTGTAGCGCTGCTCACTTTCTAGTTCCGCCCTCGTTCCTATTCGATCCCGGTCCGATGTCCGTCCGGTGTTAGGGTCAGCGCGTGCGTCGCGCCATCCTCTTCCTGTCGCTCGTCGCCTGCACGGGCGAGCCGACCACCGCGCTGTTCGAGCTCCCCGGCGCGTCCGCCGCCGAGGAGTTCTACGACCTCCCGTTTCCCAACGATCTGCGACGACACCCGGACTCGAACACGCTCGACCTCTCCGAGTTCCCGACGAACAGCCTGATCGTCGACAAGTTTCGCGAAGCCGCGGAGCAGCTCGATGGCTTCGCCCTCAACGCCGGCATGTTCTCGCGCTTCGACAACGCGCTCGATCCGACGAGCCTGCCGGATCCCGCGGGCTCGCTCACCAAGGACGCGTCGGTGTACGTCGTCGACGTCGACCCCGATTCGCCGGAGCGCGGACAGCGCACGCCGATCGTCGCGACGTTCCGTCCGACGGGCAACGAGACCATCGGCATCAACAACCTCGTCGTGCGCCCGTATCCCGGGTTCCCGCTGCGCGAGGGCACCACGTACGCGCTCGTGATCACGACGCGGGTGCGCGGCGTCAACGGCGAAGCGCTCCAGGTCGCGCCGCGGTTCGCCGAGCTCGCGAGCGACTCGATGACGAGCGAGCAGCCGCTCGTGTGGGCGCGCAGCCAGTACCAGCCGCTGTTCGACTGGCTCGACGAGGCGGGTGACGACTCGCGCTCCGACGTGGCGTCGGCCGCGGTGTTCACGACGCAGCACGCGACGTTCATCGCGGGTGCGCTGCGCGCGGCGATCTTCAACATCGTTCCACCCGACGCGTTCGACGTGATGTCGCCGGATCCGCCGAAGGGTGGCCGCTTCCGCACGATCACCGGCAACTACCTGGCGCCGAACTTCCAGGCCGGCGATCCGCCGTACACGAACGCACCGGACGGACGCATCGAGGTCAACTCCGACGGACGCGCGGTCATCACGCGCATGGAGTCCATGCGCTTCATGCTCACGGTCCCGACGACGCCGATGCCCGCCACCGGCTGGCCGATCTGCATCTACGCGCACGGCACCGGCGGGAGCTGGGCGTCGTTCGTCGGCGACGGCACCGCGGACCTGCTCGCGCGCGAGGGGATCGCGGTGATCTCGACCGACCAGGTGCTGCACGGCCCGCGCAACCCCGGCGGCGATCCGGAGATCAGCTTCTTCAACTTCGGCAACGTCTACACCGCGCGCGACAACGCGCTGCAAGGCTTCGCCGACGCGTGGTCGCAGCTGCGCCTGGTGCAGAACGCGCAGCTCGATGCCGGCGGTACGACGCACACGTTCGACGCGAACAAGGTGTTCTTCTTCGGCCACTCGCAGGGCGGCAACACCGGTCCCGGCTTCGTCGCGTACGAACCGTCGGTCAAGGGCGCGATCCTGTCGGGGACCGCGGGCGTCCTGTACCAGAACCTGCTCCACAAGACCAAGCCGCTCGACATCCCCGGCCTCGTCGAGCAGTTCGCGCGCGACAACCCGATGGACGAGGACAACCCGTCGCTCGCGCTCGTGCAGATGTGGGTCGAGCGCGCGGACTCGGTCAACTACGCGCCGCTGATGGTGCGCGAGCCCGCGACCGTCGAGGGCGTGCAGAACGCGCCGCGCGCGATCTTCCAGACCGAGGGCTTCACGGATCTGTACTCGCCGAACGTCGGCATCGAGGCGTTCGCGACTGCCCTCGGCGCCGACATCGTGGAGACGACCGCGGCGAAGGAGATCCTCGGCGTGACGCTGCGCGGCCGCGGCATCAAGCCCGCACCGATCACGAACAACGTGAACAACACGACGGCCGTTCTCGGCCAGTACAACCAACGCCCTGGCTCGGACGGGCACTTCGTGGTGTTCGATATTCCCGCCGCCCAGCAGCACGCCGCCAAGTTCCTCGGTACCCTTGCGAGTACGGGTCAGGCGACCGTGGTGCAGGTGCAATGACGAGAAAGAAACTGGGGGAGCTGCTCATCGAGGCAGGCGTCATCGACGATCTCAGCTTGCGCTCCGCGCTTGCCGATCAGCGGCGATGGGGACGCCCGCTCGGACGCACGCTGGTGGAGATGAAGCTCGTCGAGGAGCCCGTCCTCGTCGACGTGCTCGCGAAGCAGCTCAACTGCGACGCGATCGATCTCGATCAGCTGCAGATCGCGCCCGATGTCCTGAAGCTCGTGCCCGCGGAGCTCGCGCGCCAGGCGCAGATCATGCCGTTCCGCACGATCATGAAGTTCCTCGACGTCGCGATGGGGGACCCCACGAAGCTCGGCCTCGTCGACGAGCTTCGCATTCGCACGCAGCTGAACATCCGGCCGTTTTTGTGCGGGCCGCGCCAGATCGAGCGCAACATCGCCCGCTACTACGGCGACGGCAGCAAGGCCGAGATCGTGATCCCGTTCGACTCGCCGGACTCGATCGAGCTGCAGACGCCGACGGCGCGCGCGCCGACCCGCCAGCCGGCCGCGACGAACGCGCCGGCGAACGTCCCGGTGCCATCGCGCACGACGAGCGACATCATCCGGCCGTACCCGCGCACGATGCCGCCGCCCGCCGCCGACGCGCCGCCCAGCGTGGTGCGTGACGCGGAGATCAACGCGCTCCAGGTGCGCATCTCCAAGCTCGAGGCGCTCGTCGAGCGTGACGAGGCCGTGCTCAAGCGACTGCTCGCGCTTCTGATCGAGAAGGGCGTGGCGACCCGCGACGAGATCGTCGAGCGCCTGAGCTGACCTACGAGCCGAGCAAGCGCTGCATCGTGTCGATGACCTGGCGCAGGCGCATCGGCTTGTCGAGGAAGATGTTGGCACCCGCGTCGAGCGCGGCGCGCCGCGCCGAGTCGCCGCCCGCGGACACCGCGATGATCGGCAGCTCGGTCAGCCCGAGCTCGGTGCGGGCTTGCAGGATCACCTTGGGACCGTCGACGACCGGCAAGTAGACATCGATGATCAGCGCGTCGAACTTCTCGCGGCGCAGGATCTCGACGGCGGCGCGGCCATCCTCGGCGCTGCGAAACACGAACGACACGCCGCCGAAGTCGCGGCGCGACGAGCCGCGCAGGCCCTCGGTGATCAGCTGCGCGACGTGCTTGTTGTCCTCGACGACGAGCACGCGGAACAGGCGCGAGACGGTCTTGGGATCGCGCGTGCGGACCTTGTCGATCACCGCGGCGAGCGCATCGCGCGCCGGGCCGGGCTCGAACTCGATGCCGGCGCCGGCATCGCCTTCGGTGCCGGCTTCATGGCGCTTCCAGCGGACGGTGCCCTCGATGGCGATCGGCTCGAGGAGGCCGGGGAACGAGAGGACGAGGTTGACCCGCGTGCCGATCGGCAGGTCGCGATTGGTCGCGACGAACGTGCCGCCCGACGAGAGGTTCTCGGTGAAGTCCCCGACGAGGTCGTCGGCGCCGTCGTACTCGACGAACAGCGTCACCGCTTCGCGGCTGTCGCGCCGCTTCTCCTCCTCGGTCATCGAAAACAAATGATCTCAGGGTCTGCGCTAGGTCGCAAGCTTGCTGGTCGTCGTGTGGAACGGCACGCGCAGCATGAAGGTCGTCCCTTTCCCGAGGGTGCTCGTGACGTCGAGCGTGCCGCCGTGCTCGCGGACGATCTCCTGGGTGAGTGCGAGACCCAGACCGTTCCCACCTTCCTTCGTCGAGACAAACGGGTCGAACAGCTTCGGGAGCATCTCCGGCGCGATGCCGATGCCATCGTCCTCGACGTCGATCACGGCACGATCGCCGTCGCGCCGCGTGCGCAACTTCACGTGCCCGCCGCCCTTGGCCGCGACGGCCTCCGAGGCATTGCGCACGAGGTTGATCAGGCACTGGCGGATCTGCGCGGCGTCGATGTTGCCGATCATGTGCTCGGCGGCGAGGTCGGTCGAGAGCTCGACCTTCTTGCTCGCGAGGTCCTCACGCACGAAGTCGGCGAGCGCGGAGACGATCGGGTTGATCGGCTCGGGCGCGAGCTTGGGCTTCGGCAGGCGCGCGAACGCGAGGTACTCCTCGGTGATCGCGGTCAGGCGGTCGACCTCGCGATGGATCGAGCGGCACAGGCCGCGCGCTTCGTCGGCGTTCGGCGTGCTGGACAGCTCGTCCTCGAGCAGCTCGGTGTTGAGACCGATCGACGAGAGCGGGTTGCGAACCTCGTGGGTGATCATCGCGGCCATCTTGCCGACGGCGGCGAGGCGCTCGGAACGCACCAGCTCGCGCTCGCGCTCCTCGACGGCGCGGCCCATCGAGTTGAACTCGCGGGCTAGATCGGCGACCTCCGACGGACCGCGCTCGACGATGCGCGACGCGTAGTCGCCCGCGGCGATGCGGCGCGCACCGTCGCGAAGCCTGCGCAGCGGCCGCAGCGCGATCACGACGAGGATCGTGATCGCGAGCCCGGTCACGACGACGGCGAGGCCGAGATAGATCGTCCACACGCGAACGGTGTGCTGGCTCTTCTCGAGGTAGTGGGTGGTGGTCGAGACGTACTGGTCGAGGGTGTCGGAGAGCCCCTTCGCCTTGACGTTGAGCTTCAGCTCCTCGAGCTGGAGCTTCTTGAGCTCGTCCGCGGCGAGCTTCTGAGCGTCGTTCCACGTGTCCGGTGGTCCGATCGGCGGTGATTGCAGGAGCAGGAGGTAGCCACTCTCGAGGGCCGCGGCGCCGTCCTCGAGGGACTTGATGCGCGGGTCGATCGTACGGATGCGCTCGCTATCGAAGGCCGCGATCGCCTGCGAGTTGATGATCGCCCGCAGGTTCTTGAGCTTGCGATCGCGGATCGTGCGGACGCGACCCAGCTCCTTGCGGACGCTCATGTCGCTGGTCTCGTCCTTGAGCGTCTCTTCCAGGTAGTTGCGCAGATCGTCCTGGGCGAGGCCCAGGTCCTTGCTCGCCAAGGCCAGGGGAACAAAGCCCTTGCCGATCAAGACCACCTGGTCCTCGACCTGCCGCATATTGAAGACGACCGTCGCGGCGATCACACCGAACATCACGGTCAGCGCGGCGAACCCGAGGAGGATGCGCGCCGAAAGCGTCCGAGACATGGCGATCAGGCTTCGGATTTCGCGGCGCACGGGGTGTATACTAGCCGTCCGAGGGCCACCCCACATGAGGCGAGCACTTTCATCGAGTTGGACACTGCTACTGGCAGTGCTGTGGATCGGTTTGGTGACGTCCCCCGCGTTCGCAGGCAAACCGACGGTGGCCATCCTGGGCCTCGAGGTCGTGGACACGAGCGGCGCCGTCGATCCCGAGGCGGTCAAGACGGCCAAGGAGCTCACCGACGGGCTCCGCGCCCGCGCGAAGGTCGGCTCCGGCCCCTACGTGCTCGCGCCGGGCAGCGACAAGGAGCTGATCGACGAGAAGTTGATCAAGAACTGCGACAACGAGGCGCTGGCCTGCATGTCTCAGATCGGCAAGGACCTCGGCGCGAACTTCCTCATGTACGGCCGGCTCGAAAAGAAGGGCGATGGCTATCAGGTCCAGATCAACCTGCTCAACATCGACAAGCGGAAGTTCGAGAAGACCAAGACGCCGCTGACGATCCCGTTCACCCAGAAGGACAGCGCGTCGCTCGCGGCCGCCGCGAAGCGCGTCTACAACGATCTCACCGGTGTCCTCGAGAGCGGCACGCTCGTCATCACGTCGAACGTCCCGGACGGCGAGGTGTTCATCGACGAGCAATCGAAGGGCAAGCTCAACAACGGCAGCCTCACGATCGACAAGCTGGCCGAGGGTCGCTATCGCCTCGCGATCCAGCACGACAAGTACGAGCGCAGTGAAGTCGTGGTGACGGTGCGCAGCGGCGAGACGACGCCGGCGACCCTCAACCTGACGGCGGTCGGCGACATCAACCACCGCATCGAGGGCACCACGTCGACGACGAGGACCAACTACATGAAGCCGGTCGCGATCGGCTTCGGCGTGCTCACGGTCGCCGCGGGTGGCGCGTGGGTCTTCGGCTACTCCAAGGTGCGCAGCCCGGACAACGCGAAGATCACCACCGAGCTCGGCGCGATGGCGCCGGAGAACATCACCGAGGGCGACTGCGACAAGCTTCGCTCGAAGAGCAAGACGCTCGAAGAGGTCTGTGGGGGCTACGAGATGACGCGGTGGGCGGTCCCGTTGACGATCGGCCTCGCGCTCGGCACCGTGATCACCGGCTACCTCGCGATCCGCCACGGCGGCTCCGAGACCCCGCCGCCCCCGACGACGGCTCGCCGCACGAAGAAGCGCGACCCGCATGTGTCCATCACCCCGGTCATCTCGCCCGAGGGTGGCGGCGCGACGTTCCGGCTCGACTGGTAGCGCAAATTAGCCCGCGAGGCGGCGCGCGCGGTACCATCGATGGACATGAGGGGGTTCGTTCCCGTTGTCCTGATCGCGGGGCTCGTCGTCGCGTTCGCGCGCGCGCCGGCCTTCGCGGATGATCGTCCTCGCGTCGCGGTGCTCGGCCTCGAGGTCACGAGCGCCGTCGACGTGCGTACGACCGAGCTCGCGCACGATCTGACCGAAGGCATGCGAGCACGCGCTCGTGTCGGCAGCGGTCCGTACGCGTATGCCGCGTCGAGCGAGCGCGAGCTCATCGACGAGAAGCTGATCAAGGGCTGCGATGACGAGCGGCCCGCGTGCATGGCCGAGATCGGCAAGGAGCTCGACGCCAACGTCATCGTGTACGGCAAGCTCGAGAAGGAAGACAAGGTCGTCAAGATGTCGTTGCAGCTGCTCGACGTCGACAAGAAGACCAAGATCAATCGCATCACGGTGAACGTGCCGCTCGGCGCGTCGAAGGAAGAGGTCAAGACGGTCGCGCGCCGCGCGTACGAGGAGCTCGCGGGTGCGTCCGCGTCGGGTGGGGCAGGGACGATCGAGGTGCAGGCGAACGTGTTGACCGGCACGGTGTACGTCGACGATTCGTCGTCGGAGATCATCGAGAACGGTCAGGCGACGCTGACGCTGCCGGAGGGACGCTATCGCATCGCGGTCGAGTCGCCGGGCAAGCAGCGCAAGGAGATCACGGTGACGGTCAAGCCGGAGCAGGTGATCACGCAGGAGTTCGAGCTCGCCGACGCGTCGAAGGTCGTCGGCGGAACGTCGGGCATCGGGTTCTGGAAGCCGGCGTTCATCGCGACGACCGCGATCGGCGGCGGTATCGGCCTTTACTCGCTCTACCTGTACATCTCGTGGAAGGGCGACGTGGACGACATCCGTGCGTCGCGCACGACGCCTGGCTTCATCACGGCGAGCGACTGCGACGGCAGCGGCGTGAAGGCGGGCGTCGATGACAAGAACGGGATCCTGACGAACCTGTGCTCGACGCGCAGCCGCCAGATCACCACGGCGATCGTCGCCACCGCGTTCGTCGTCCCGTTCGCGATCACCGGGTACATGGCGTTCATTCGCAAGAGCAACAAAGAGAACAGCGGCGGCGTCGCGATCACACCCATGGTCACGCGGACCACGGCCGGCGCGTCGCTGCAGTTCGACTTCTAGCGGGGGCGGATGCGGATCACGACCGACTTCGACGTCGGCGTGTTCGAGCGATCGGCGACGCTCTCCAGCGGGACGAGGGCGTTGGCCTCGGGGAAGTACGTCGCCGCGCAGCCGCGCGGGAGGTCGAACGGGACGACGATGAACGCCTCGGCGACCCGATCGCGCGGTGGGGTACTCCACTCGGATACGAGGTCGACGACCTGACGTTCGACGAGCCCGAGCGCGGCGATGTCGTCGGGATTCAGGAACACCACGCGGCGCTCGTTGCGGATGCCGCGATAGCGGTCGTCGAGGCCGTAGATCGTCGTGTTGTACTGATCGTGGCTGCGGATCGTCATCATGCGCAGCCGGCCGGCGGGCAGCGTGAGATCCGGCGGCGTTGCGATCGTGAACTTCGCGCGCCCGCCGATGGGAGCGAACGAGCGATCGCGGCCGGGGTTCGGCAGCAAGAAGCCGTCGGGCTCCTGGACGCGCTCGTTGAAGTCGTGGAAGCCCGGCACGACGAGCGAGATCACGTCGCGGATGCGCGCGTAGTCGCCGGCGAGCTGGGCCCACGGCGCGCGATCACCGACGAGCGCGTGGCCGAGGCCGGCGATGATCGCGGGCTCGCTGCGCAGCTCGGTGCTCGCGGGCTCGAGCACGCCACGCGAGCGGTGGACCATCGACATCGAGTCCTCGACGGTGACGAACTGCTCGCCCTCGGCTTGTACGTCGATCTCGCTGCGCCCGAGGCAGGGCAGGATCAGCGCCTTGGTGCCGGGGTAGAGGTGCGTGCGGTTCACCTTGGTCGAGACGCTCGCGGTGATCGCGCACTTCTCGAGCGCGCGCGCCGTGCGCTCGGTGTCCGGTGATGCGGAGAGGAAGTTGCCGCCGAGCGCCATGAACGCGCGGACCTCGCCGCGCTCCATCGCCTGGATCGTCTCGACGGTATCGAGCCCATGCTCGCGCGGGGGCTCGAAACCGAACGCGGCGCCGAGTGCGTCGAGGAAGGCCTCGCTCGGCAGGTGATCTATTCCCATCGTACGGTCGCCCTGCACGTTCGAGTGTCCGCGCACCGGACAGAGGCCCGCGCCGCGACGCCCGATGTTGCCGCGCAGGAGCATCACGTTGACGATCTCCTGGATGGTGACGACGGCGTGCTTGTGCTGCGTGAGGCCCATCGCCCAGCACGCGATCGTCGCGCCGGCGCGGACGTACAGATCCGCGATCAGGCGGATCGTCTCCTCGTCGACACCGGCGCCGGCGCAAAGATCGGCCCACTGCTGTGCGCGGACATGCTCGGCCCACGTGGAGAAGCCCGTCGTGTACCGGGTGATGAAGTCGAAGTCGACGACGGTGCCGGGCGCGGCTTCCTCGCGCTCGAGGATCGCCTTGGCGACGCCGAGGAAGAACGCGTGGTCGCCGCCGATCTGCACCTGCACGAAGTGCTTCGCGAGCGTCGTGCCGCCGAGCAGGTCGAGCGGCTTTTGCGGGTGGCGGAACTTGGTCAGCCCGACCTCGCGCAACGGATTGATGCTGACGATGGTGGCGCCGCGGCGCGCGCACTCGCGCATCGTGGTCAGCATGCGCGGATGATTGGTGCCGGGGTTCTGTCCGATCACGAGGATCAGATCGGCGTGCTCGAAGTCCTCGAGCGACACGGTGCCCTTGCCGATGCCGATCGTCTCCGCGAGCGCGACGCCGCTCGACTCGTGGCACATGTTCGAGCAATCGGGGAAGTTGTTCGTGCCGAACATGCGGCCGACGAGCTGATAGAGGAACGCGGCCTCGTTGCTCGTGCGACCCGACGTGTACAGCGAGGTCGCGCGCGGCCCCGCGGCGCGCATCTCGTCGGCCAGCAGCGCGAGCGCGTGGTCCCACGTCGTCGCCACGTAGTTGCGGCCCTCGAGCACCATCGGATGCGTGATGCGGCCGAGCTGACCGAGCTCGAAGTCGGTGAGCAGGCGCATCTCGTCGACGGTGAGCGCGGCGAACAGCTCCGGCGTCGCTCGCGCGGACGTCGCTTCCTCCGCCAGCGCCTTCGCGCCGTTCTCGCAGAACTCGATGTGCGCGCGCTGCTTCGCGCCGGGCTCGGGCCAGGCGCAGCCGGGGCAGTCGAAGCCCTCGGGTTGGTTCATCGACCACAGCGCTCGCGCCCCGCGCACGATGCCCGAGTCGCGCTGCAGGTGCTTCGCGGTCGCCCACATCGCGCCGAGCCCGCCCGCTGCTGAGGGCACCTCGGTCAGCTCGATCTCCGCCAACGTACCGCGGTCGCGGTGCGGTGAGTCGTCGTCGGCGCTCGACATCTTCGCTGCTTACCACGGGTTACGCGATCAGCGAAAAATCCTCGAAGTTCGTTGCGACCATCTCGGTTCTCAGACGTGTCTATGCGCACGGTGACCGAGTCGAACGAGCCCGAACCGACGCACGCGCGCCTGCGGCGACTGCTCGAGCCGCATCACGATCGCGCGCTCGTCTTCGCGCGCTCCGTCTGTCGCTCCGCGGCCGACGGTGACGACCTGTTCCAGGAAGCGCTGCTGCGCGCACTCGGCAAGCTCGACACGCTGCGCGAGGACGCCGCGTTTCGGCCGTGGCTGTACCGCGTGATCATCAGCGTGCACCGCAATCGCTATCGCACGTCGTTCTGGCGGCGGATGCTGCCGTTCGCGAGCGCGCCGTCCACCGAGGCGCGTCCCGACGACCTGCTCGCCGCCGACGAGCGCGCTCGCGCCGCGCTGTCCGAGCTGCCGCACGAGATGCGCGAAGCACTCGTGCTGTTCGAGATCGAGGGCTGGAAGGTCGAAGAGATCGCCGCGCTACTGTCGGTCTCGACCTCGACGATCAAGTCGCGCCTCGCGCGGGGGCGCGATCGCCTGCGAACGATCTATGCCCGACGCTTCGGCGTTCACGACGTCCGCTCGTCCTTCGCGCCCAGCACGCCCGGCGCACCTGGAGTCACCCGATGAGCCTCTCGAGTCAATCGACAAGCCGATCTCGATCGAATTCGCCGATCAGCGCGAAGACCTCCGCCGATCGCGTGATCGACGGTGACCTCGCCGCCTTGGGCGATGCGAGCCGCCAGCGCATGCCGTCGCTCGACGCGAGCGTCGATAGCACCGGCGTGCATCCACCTCGGCGAGGCGCCCGTGCATCGCAGCGCAGTGACGAGGCCGCTCCGGCGGATCCACTGCGCGGCGATGCATACCGTGACGATCTTCCGGGCGCCGAAGCGCGTCGCGACTCGCTCGCCGATGCGCGCCGGCGCGAGCTCGCGCTGATGCCGCTGACGCTCTCGCAGATCTACGCGCATCGCGTCGGGCGCGCGGCCGGTGGCGCCGCCGCGGTTCTGTGCGCGCTCGGCCTGCTCGTCATCCTCGACGATACGTTTCTCGTCCGCCTCACCGCGTGGTTCATCCCGGGCTTCGCGCTCGGCATGTACGCGCTGATCTCGATCGCGTTCGTGCTGATCACGTATCTGACCGCGCACTGGATCGCCGAGCAGAAGTTCACCTCGCGCATGCGCGAGTTGGTGTCCAAGGGGCCCGACGCGTACCGCGATCTCGATCAGCTCGCGGTCGGCCCGTTCGCGGTCGCCGCCGAAAAGGTCCGCCGTGTCGATCACGTCTCGTTCGTCCTGCCGCTGGCCGGAATCGCGCTCCTCGCACCGTTGCTCGCGTTCATCGGGTACATCGGAATGATGGCGTTCCAGATGCACTATCGCCGGAGCACGCTCGACGCGTTCATGGCGATGACGAGCGACATGGGCCCGGTCCTGATCGCGCTCGTCGCGGGCGTGGTGATCGCGGTCCTCATCGGCAGCGCGATCGGTCGCGAGGAGCGCCACGGTGCGCCGATCGAATGGGTCCGCTGGCTCGGACACTGGGGCGTCCTGATCGTCGCGTTCGTCCTCGGGCTCGTCGTCGCCGGCGGCGCCGCGCTCGCGAGCTTCCGCATGCAGAACGCGTACATCCCGCCGCCCCAGACCGCGCGGTACCTGCTCGCGCTCGGTGGCGAGGCCGTGATCCTGCTGCCGTCGATCTGGTACCTGCTGTGGTGGCGCCGCCGCGAACGTTGGCGCCTGGGAGACTGAGCTCGACTAGGTGTGTCCGGACACCTAGCTCTTGCGCTTCATGAACCAGGGCTTGCCCTTGGACGCGCCGGGCTTGCGGCGGTTGCGCTTCACCGACAGCGTGGGCATCTGGATGCCGAGCTCGTTGGGATCGAGCCGACCGACCGCGACCATGTCGCCCTTGCGCGTGGTGGCGATCGTCGGATAGTCGCCGCGCGAGGCTTCGATCAGGCCCGCGCCCTCGAGCGCGCGCAAGAGGTCCATCACCTGGCGCTCGGGCCAGCCGACGAGGCAGCCCTTCTCGGGCAGCTCCTCGAAGCGCGGATCGTCGTCGCTGCCGTTCGCGAGCTCGGAGACGCGCTTGCGGCCGAAGCGGCCCGAGAGCGAGCCGATCATCGCGAGCAGTCGCTTGATGGCGGCTTGCTCCTCGACGGAGAGCCCGGTCGTCACGCCGTTCGCGACCGCTTCGCAGTTGTCGCACGCACCGCATTGCCGGTCGCGCGACGCCCAGTCCTCGTCGCCGAAGTACTCGAGCACGAACTGACGGCGGCAGCGCGGGTAGTACGCGTAGTCGATCATCGTTCGCAGCTTCTTGCGCTCGACATCCGCGCGGCGCTGGAGCGACTCGACGTCGAGCGGCGGATAGCCCGACTCCGTCGACGGGCGCGTCGCGCGGATGCGCTCGTCGTCGCGCGACAGCATGCCGTGCCGCTCGAGGATGCGCAGCGCCGCGCCCATCGCCGCGTTGGAGATGTCGCCCGCGACGGTGTCGCCGAGGTTCTTCTTCAGCTTCGCTTCGAGCTCGTCCTCGTACGGCGTGAGCGTGCCGAGCTCGGGGCGATCGCGCAGTAGCTTCCACAGCCCGCGCAGGATCTCTGCCGACGGAAACGACGCGTCGATCAGGAACTCCTGGAGCCGGATGTCGCCGTGGTTGAACAGCAGCACGCAGCGCGTCGGCTTGCCATCGCGCCCGCCGCGCCCGGCCTCCTGGTAGTACGCCTCGGGGCTGCGCGGGATGTCCGCGTGCACGACGAGCCGGATATCGCTCTTGTCGACGCCCATGCCGAACGCGTTGGTCGCGACGATCACGTCGAGCTGGCCGGACATGAACACGTCCTGGTTTCGCTCGCGCACCTCGCCCTCGAGGCCCGCGTGATACACGCGCGATCGCATCCCGGCCTTCTTCAGCGCCTGCGCGTACGCCTCTGCATTCTTGCGCGTGGCCGCATAGACGAGCGCGACGCCGCTCTCGCGCGTGCGCACGAGCTCGACGAGCTTCTCCGTCTTGTCGTCGGTGCCGCCCGCCTTGGTCACCACGTAGGTCAGGTTTGGCCGATCGAAGCCGCGCACGTGCAGCCGCGGCTCGCGCCCGGCCAGACCGAGCTGGAGCGCGATGTCCTTGCGCACCTCCGGCGTCGCCGTGGCCGTGAACGCGGCGATGCGCGGCGCGCCGAGCTCGCGGACGACCTCGCCGATGCGGCGATAGTCCGGGCGGAAGTCGTGGCCCCACTCCGAGATGCAGTGGGCCTCGTCGATCGCCACGAGCGCGATCGAGCTCTTGATGGATCGCAGCGCGTCGACGAAGCGCCCGTTGCGGAACCGCTCGGGCGCGACGTAGATCAGCGTGTACTGCCCGTTGCGGATGCCCTCGAGCATCTGGGACTTCTCGTCCGCGCCCGACGCCGACGTGAGCGCGATGGCGGAGATGCCGCGCGCCGCGAGCGCGTCGACCTGGTCCTTCATCAGTGCGATCAGCGGCGACACGACGAGCGTCACGCCACCTCGCTCGCCGAGCACGACCGCGGGGAGCTGATAGCACAGCGACTTCCCCGCGCCCGTCGGCATCACGGCGATGACCGGTCGCCCGCTGAAGATGTCGGCGATGACCTCGGCCTGCCCTGGACGCAGCGAGGTGTGGCCGAACGCAGCCAGGGCGCGGTGCAGGATCTGCCCATCGCCTTCGCGCGCGGTGCTCGCGTGTGTGTCCATCGAACGCACCCTATCAGGTCGGTCCGACATCGCGAAGCTCGCGAAAAGCTTGTCCGAAATCCGGCCAATTCGTCGCGCACCCGTGTCCAGCTGGCGGACACGGAGGAATCCCGATGTCTCGATCTCGGGCGTACCCCATCGCTGCCCGGTCTCATTATTGTTGGTTCGTTCCGGGCCTCTCTACAATGGCGACATGGTCCGCAGCCTCGTGCTGGCGGGCATGGCTGTCGGCGCGCTCGTTGGGAGAGCCGCCGCCGCTCCATGTCCGACCGCTGGTCCCGATCTCATCCTGAACAACACGGTCTGTCAGATGTCGGGCGTGCACACGTTCGGCACGGTCTCGCTGACGAACAGCACCATCGAGGTGAACCCGTATAACGGCACCGACAAGATCGCGACCGGCAACCTCGAGCTTCGCGCGAACACGATCACGATCAGCGCGAACTCCCGGATCACCGCGAAGGGCTCGGGCTACACGACGCCGCTCTGCGGCAACGGCCTCGGGCCGACGGCCACGGCGGCCGGGCGGGGTGGCTGCTCGCTGCGCGACTCGGGTGGCGGTGGCGCGCACTTCGGTAACGGCGGTCGCGGCACCATCGACAACCCGGCCTCGTTCCCGGCGGGCTACGAGGAGGACTGCAGCCAGCCGGTCGCGGTGCCGGCGTCCGCGGGCGGGCTCGGCATCGTCGTCTCGTACAACGCCGGCGTGGCGATGTGCTCGTTGCCCGCGACGCCGACGGTGCGCGCGCCGAGCAACACGTCGTGTCGTGCCGGCAGTGACGGCGCGCCGACGGTCGCGGGGCGCAGCTACTTCCACTCGATCTACGCGCCCGAGTTCGGCGCGTCCGGCGGCGACAAGGGCTGCCTCGACGGAGACGGCTACGATCCCGCGGCGACCGGCACGGCGACGGGCCTCATGGTCGCCGGCAGCGGTGGTGGGCGCATCGTGCTCGCCGCGGTCAACGCGGGGCAGACCGGGCAGATCACGATCGACGGCACCCTCGACGCCAACGGCAAGCGCGGCTGCGGCATCGGCAACGACTCGGGTGGCGGTGGAGCGGGTGGCACGGTGTTCGTCGTCGGCGATCGCGTCACGATCAGCTCGACCGCGCTGATCTCGGCGGCGGGCGGCCTCGGCGGCGATACGCAAGGGCTCCTCACCGATCCGACGGGCGAGTGCGCGGCGCCGTACCAGCAGAACACGCAGGCCGATGACTGCGGCGGTGGCGGCGGCGGCGGCATCGTGTCCGTGCTGTCCGGCGTCTCGGCGTCGATCGACGATCGCGCGAAGTTCAACGTGAACGGCGGCGCGGGCGGCGTCAGCACGATCTGCCGCGGCGAGGCGGGCGGCGGCGTCGGCGAGCTGCAGATCAGCGGTGGCTACGTCGGCGAGTTCTGCGATGGCTTCGACAACGACTTCGACGGCTTCGTCGACGATCTGCCCACGCTCAACTGCGGCACGATGACGATGGCGTCGTGCATGGGTGGCATCCCGCAGGAGTGCCCGGCGGACGTGCCCGCGTGCCAGGGCCCGGTCACCGACTCGCGCGCGCGGTTCGCGGTCGTCGTCGACACCTCGGGCTCGATGCTCGGCGACCTCGCGGGCGTGCCGACGTTCGGCGATGGCTCGGTCGATCATCCCGGCCTCGATCACAACAACAACGCGGCGCCCGACGACTCGCGCCTGTTCAAGGCGAAGACCGCGCTGACGAACGTGATCAGCGCGTATCCGAACATCGACTTCGCGCTCGCGCGGTACCACCAGGATCAATCGCTCAACCGCAGCTGCCAGATGGCGCACAACTTCGAGTGCAACGACATCTGCTGCAGCTACGACAGCCCCGTCGGGAACACCGTGGCCGCGGGCGACCCGGCGTGCACGAAGCCGTTCGGCGTGAACCTCGCGAACGTCGCGATCAACTCGCAGTCGCCCGCGAACGACGAGTGCATCAACTACGCGGGCAACTGCGGCCCGCCGCGGCGCGGCGCGGACGTGCTCGTCGGGTTCGGCGCGGACATCAACAACTACCTGATGTGGCTCGACGGTACGGAGACCAACTTCGACAACACGCAGACGCAGGGCGCGTACTGCAACTTCGCCGGCGGCGGCAACTGCGAGCTGCGCGGCACCGGCGGCACGCCGCTCGCGAACTCGCTCAACGCCATCGAGGACTACCTCACGCCGATCAAGGCGTGCGACATCGCGTCCGTCGGCGGCTGCCGCAAGTACGGCGTGATCCTGCTGACCGACGGCGCCGAGTCGTGCCAGGGCGACCCGGTCGCCGCCGCGACGCAGCTGCGCAACAAAGGCATCTCGACGTACGTGATCGGCTTCTCCACACTCGGCAGCGAGACCGCGCAGCTGAACGCGATCGCCGCGGCCGGCGGCACCGGCACCGCGTTCCTCGTCGGCAGCGACGACGCGCTCGCGAACGCACTCGCGACGATCGTCAGCGGCTCGATCATCTTCGAGACGTGCAACGGCCTCGACGACGATTGCGACGGCAAGATCGATGAGGACTTCCCGCAGAAGGGCATGGCGTGCAACGACGGCGACCTCGGCGCGTGCCTCGGCACCGGCACGCTCGTGTGCAACGGCACCGGGTCTGGCCTCGAGTGCGACATCACGAACCCCGGCGCGACGCCGACGGGCGAGGTGTGCAACGGCGCCGACGACAACTGCAACGGCGCGATCGACGAGGGCATCAACTGCACGCCCGGTTGCGTGCCGACGAGCCCGACCGATCTGTGCAACGGCATCGACGACGATTGCGACGGTGCGTTCGAGGAGGACGATGGCCAGGTCGGCCAGCCGTGCGGCCTGTCGAATAACCCGCCGTGTCAGTTCGGAACGAACGCGTGCATCGGCGGCGGCATCGTGTGCGTCGGCGCGATCGATCCGCAGGCCGAGGTCTGCAACGGCATCGACGACAACTGCGACGGCATGCCCGACGTCAACGCGCCGTGCCCCGATCCGACCTCGTGCGTCGAGGGCGGCTGCCGCGTGCAGTGCATGGGCGGCGAGTTCCCGTGCCCCGCCGGCTTCAAGTGCCAGACGACGAGCAACGGCGCGTACTGCGTACCGAGCGCGTGCGCCAACTGCGCGCCGAACGAGACGTGCATGAACGACACGTGCATCGATCCGTGCGCGGGCATCACCTGCGGAGCGCTCGAGGAGTGCCGGTTCGGTACGTGCGTCGACTGCAACGTGCTCGGGTGCCCGGGGACCAAGGTCTGCGTGCAGTCGATGTGCGTCGACGATCCGTGCGAGGGCGTCGACTGCGCGACCTCGTGCACCAACCCGCAGGGCTGCTCGTGCAACGACGGCCAGTGCATCGACAACTGCGATGACTCGCTGTGCCCCGAAGGTCAGCGCTGCGATCTGAACGGCGAGTGCATCGTCGACGCGTGCGCGGAGGTCGAGTGTGACGTCGGCAGGTGCGTCGACGGCGAGTGCACGGTCGATCCGTGCGGCCCGATCTCGTGTCGCGCGGGCCAGGTCTGCGTCGACGGCGGGTGCATCGAGGATCCGTGCAAGCTCGTCACGTGCAGCGCGGAGTACCACTGCGAAGTACGCGACGGTGGCGGCCTGTGCGTCCCCGACGAGGAACACGGCAAGCGCGTGCTCGTGCAAGCGGGCGGCGGTGGTGGCTGCTCGACCAGCGGCGGATCGGGAGGGCTCCCGCTCGTTTTCCTCGCGCTCGCGCTGCGCAGGAGGCGCCGATGAGGGCGCTCCTCCTGCTCGCACTCCTCGGTGCGTGCGGTCTCAACCCGTACGACCTCTCGGGCCGCGGCGAGGGCTCCGGCGACGGTGGCATGGGCGACGACGACGGCGGCATGGGCAACGGCGACGGCGGTGGCTCCAACACCGACGGTGGCCCCACCTGCGTGCCGATCGGCGTCGACGATCAATGCAACGAGGTCGACGACGACTGCGATGGCGTCGTCGATCAAGCGTTCGACAAGCAGACCAACACCAACCACTGCGGCACGTGCAACCACCGCTGCGTCGGCACCGGCGCGGTCCAGACCTGCACCGCGGGTCAGTGCACGTTCGTCGAGTGCCAGCCCGGCTTCGCCGACCTCGACGCGAACCCGCTGACCTGCGAGTACCAGTGCCCGCTGTTCCCGACGCGCGCCGAGGACTGCAATGGCGTCGACGACGACTGCGACGGCATCATCGACGAGACGCTCCCACCCGCCCCGACGGGCCAGTGCCGCGTCACGCCGGGAACGCCGTGCGAGGGCACGACGATGATCTGCGAGACACGTGGCACCGAGACGCGCTGGTGGTGCGACTACACCGCGGACGTCGAGTTCGATCCGACGATCCCGAACGGCATCGTGCTCGCCGAGCAGCTGTGCGATGGCCTCGACGGCGACTGCGACGGCATCCCGGACGACACGTTCACCGACCTCGGTCAGGAGTGCGACAACGGCGGCCTCGGCATCTGCCGCGACGTCGGCGAGCGAATCTGCGATCCGAACATGCCCACGCAGACCAAGTGCGACCTCTCGGTGCTGCCCGACGCCCAGGCGATGGCGACCGAGCTCTGCGACGGCCTCGACAACAACTGCGACGGCATCGTCGACAACGCGACCGGTCCCGATCGCGTGATCGACGCGATGACCCACGTCGTCGTCGGCGCGAACGACTTCTACATCGACACGTACGAGGCCTCGCGCCCGGACGCGTCGCCGACCTCGTCCGGCGTGTCCTCCGCGCGCTCGTGCTCGAAGTCCGCGGTGCTGCCGTGGACCGGCGCGACCTTCGCCACCGCGCAGGCCGCTTGCCAGGCCGCGGGCAAGACGTTGTGCGGCCCCACCGAGTGGCAGACCGCTTGCGAAGGCGCGGCGAACACCACGTTCCCCTACGGCAACCTGTTCACCCCCGACGCGTGCAACACGGAGACGTACGACGCGACGCCCGGCGGGGCCGACGACGACATGCTGATCGCCACGGGCATGCTGCCGTGCGCGACGCCGCTCGGCGTGCAGGACATGTCGGGCAACTTGAAGGAGTGGACCAACGAGATCACGGGCCAGACCGCGGGCGGCGTCGACATCGCCGTCCAGCGCGGCGGCTCGTACGAGTCACCGTCGACGTCCGCGACGTGCGACTTCCGTCTCACCCGCGCCGCGGTGAACTCGATCGAGTCCGAGACCGGCTTCCGCTGTTGCCGCGGAACCGCGCCGTAGAGGTCATGCGGTGCCATCTTGTCGATGTGGACGATCCCGACGTGATCTTGAAGCGCCAGATAGAGCACTTCAGGAGTGACGACCTCGTCCGCGAACGCGCGGCGCCATACCGAGACATGTCTCCCGCACAATGCTGGGCCGAGACGCGCGAGCTTTGTGGAATGCTCGATTGGTTCCTCGAGCGCATGGAGCCCGAGGTGCGGGCCCGCGCACTGGAGTCCGAGCCAATGACCGCCGAGCTCGTCGCTATTCTCGAGTCGATGCAAGGCCACTAGATGGACGCCGCGTCCGCAGCGCAGCGGCTCGGCGAAACTGGCTACGGCCGTGACAAGGACATCGCCGACCTCCAGCGACTGTTCGGCGTCCGAACCATCGACACCGTGTACGTCCGCGAGTGGCTCGCGAAGATGCCCGTGGGACAGGATCGTCGCGCGATCCTGGATGACCTCGTGCGTCGGTTCGCTCAGGGCTCGAACGCGTAGGACGCGCGGCCGGCGACGCAGATCTCGACGTCCATCTTCCAAGCCTCGGTCGGCATGTTGCCGGTCGCGGTGAGCGCGATCGACAGCGAGCCGGAGCGGATGTACTCGAGCGCGTCGTCCTGATCCTGCACGGGGATCGCGAGCGCGTTGTCCTTGGCGGGGCAGTCGCCATCGCACGCGTAGATCGCGCGGGTCGGCAGTACCGAGTCCGGGTTGTTCGACGCGATCTGCACGGAGGCCGCGTCGATGAACGCGAGGTTGCCGACGCCATACGTCGCGCGAACGGTGGCGGAGACGAAGCGCAGGTCGGCGTCGAGGTCCTTGATCTCGTCGAACGCCGTGAGGTCGTCGAACACGAAGCTCTCGTCGATGCCCATCGCGTAGTCGGCGGGCACGCCGGCGACTTCGACGTCCTTGTGGGTCATGCAGACCTCGGGCATGTCGGCTTCGACTTCGAGGAGCGGGCAGCCGGCGGCGAGGGTGACGAGCGAGAGACCGAACGAGGCTTGGAGGAGCTTTTCCATGACGAGTCCTTACTTGACGTAGACGGTGAGGCCGATGCGCGCGGAGACGCTCCACACGACGACGTTGGGGTCCTGGTTGATCGCGACCGTGGTCTGCGAGTCGGAGGGCTCGTCGCCCGACATCATGTCGAGGTTGCGAACCTTGCCTTCGATGCGGCTGTAGCCGGCTTCGATCTGGAACGCGACGCGGCGACGGCCGAACTGCAGGCCGAGGTAGCCGTCGGCGAACTGATACCCGACCTTCTCCAGCATCGGGTTGTGCATCGAGGGATCGCCGGAGATGCGGCGAGCGATCGGGTTCGCGTCGCCTTCCGGATAGACGCCGTAGGAGAACGACGCGGTCGGCGAGAGCCAGGTCGGGAGCGAGAGGGTCACGCCGGCGCGGTAGCCGGTGCTGATCGCGTTGTAGCCGGCGCCCGCGTGGACGCGCGCGAACGAGAGCGGGCGGACGACGACGGAGGCCATCGCGCCGTCGGGGACGCCCACATCCGTCGACACGCCGAACAGCGGATCGGCGGACGCGACGGAGGCGGTGGCGAGCAGGCTCGTGACGGCCAGGGACGTGAGCAGCGGTGACATTCATTGGAAGAAGTCGACCGCCGCGGCGCGCTGACGGCGCTCGCTACCCCAACCGGACCCTAGGAAGTCGTGGCGCCGATCAGTGCCGCTGTAGGACGAGCGCGCCGAGCGAGTACCCCGCGCCGAACGACGCCATGATGCCGAACGCGCCCGCGGGGAGATCCTCGTTGTGACGAGAGAACGCGAGCAGCGAGCCGGCGGAGGCGGTGTTCGCGAACTCGTCGAGGATCAGCGGCGCTTCGGTGCGCGTTGCCTCGCGACCGAGGACGCGCTTCGCGATCAGATCGTTCATGTTCTGGTTCGCCTGGTGGAGCCAGTAGCGCTGCACCTGGTGCGGCGCGAGATCGTGCTGCGCGAGCGCGTCCTTGATGAACTTCTCGGCCATCGGGACGACGTCCTTGAACACCGTGCGGCCGCGCTGGTGGAACAGCTTGAGCGACTCGTCGTTCTCGGTCGTCGGATCGCAGCGATCGAGGTAGCCGCGGTTGTTGCGAATCGTCGTCGCGGACCACTTCGACAGCATCGTCGTCGACAGGATCTCCCACGCGCCCGGCTTCGCGCGCGCGCTGGGCTCGATGACGAGCGCGACCGAGGCGTCGCCGAAGATGAAGTGGCTGTCGCGGTCGCGCCAGTTCATGTGGCCGGTCGTGAGCTCCGGAACCACGACGAGCGCGCACTGCGCCTGGCCGAGGCGAACGGCCTGGCTCGCGAGTTGCGCGGCGCCGGTCGCGGCCGAGCAGCCGATCGAGACGTCGAAGCCGAAGCCGCGCGCGCCGAGCTCGTTCTGCACCTCGATGGCGATCGCGGGGTAGAGGCGCTGGAGGTTCGAGCAGCCGAGCACGACGAGGTCGACGTCTTCACCGTGGCGGCCGGCGCGCTCGAGCGCCTTGCGTGCCGCCTTGACCGCGTACTCGGCCTGGATGCTGAGCGACTCCTCGGGACGGTCCTTGATGTTGGGGCACATCCGCTCCGGGTCGGTCAGGCCCGTCTTGTCCTCGACGTAGCGGCTCTTGATGCCCGACGCCTTGACGATGAACTCCGAGGACGACTCCTTGAGCGGCTCGCGCGTGCCGGCGGCGATCGCGGCGGCGTTCTTCGCGTTGTCGCGGCGGACGAATTCGTTGAACGCGGCGACGAGCTCGTCGTTGGTGAGGACGTTGTCCGGATGCCACAGACCGTGGCCGGTGATCGAGGTACCCGTCGTCATGCGCGGCGGCATGGGGGCGTTCTTAGGACAACGATCGGGCGCTGTCCAGGCGCCTAACTTCCCGCCTTCGTGCAAGGACTTGCACTACTTCTTCGCGAGCTCGGACTCGATCTCGGCGAGCGCCGTACGCAGGAACGTCGACTGCGGGTCGCCGGCGATCGCCATCTTCATGTTGAGGAGCGCGGTCTTGAGATCGCCCTGGCGCAGGCACATCTCGGCCTTGCGGTAATAGATGAGGGCCTTGCTGTTCATCGGCCCCATCGCGCCGACGCCCTGCATCGTCGTCGAGCGCACCGGTGGCGTTCCCTCGGGCGTCTTCGCCTGCGGCCGCACGTCCGAGTTGCTCGGCGCGCGACCGATCGGCGCGCTGCCCTCGGGCGTCTTGGCCTGCGGGCGGACCGCCGACATGCGATCGCTCGACGACGTCTTGCTCGGCGGCGGCGGATCATCCTTGAGCGGACGCATGCGCATCGTCTGCATGTTCTTGGCGCGGAACTCCTGATACGCGCCCGCGACCCGCGCGTACGCCGTGGTCACGAGCTCGAGCTCCTCGGGCGTCAGCGACGCGCGGTGAAGATCGGGGTGACCCGTGCGCGCGATCTTGTGGAACGCCTCCTGCGCCTCTTCGACCGACGCGTCGATCTTCACCTCCAATAGAAGGTGTGCGGGCGCACCCTGGCCCCGCGCAACAACGCGTTGCGCCCATAAGAGGACATCGGATCGAACGCTCATCGGTTATTCGGTGGACGGCGCGCCGAGGACCTGGAGATGGGCCTCTTGCTGTGCGCCCGAGGTCTGGTCCGCCGCGCGAACGTGAAGGATGCCGTCGGAGTCGACGCGAAAGGACACCTCGATCTGCAGATCTCCCCGCGGCTTGGCAGGGAGGTTCTCGAGCACGAGCGTGCCTAGCGGTTCGTTCTCGACATAACGACGGTTCTCGCCACGACAACAATCGATCTCGACGCGAGTCTGATTGTCGCGCGACGTGGTGAATACCCGCGTTCGCTCGATCGGAATCGGCGCGTTCTTGTCGAGCAGCCGCTCCGTGAATCCACCCGCCGTATGAATCGCGAGCGTCGCGGGGTTCACGTCCATCAGCACGGGGCGCTTCGCCTGATGCGTTGGCAATACGACGTTGCCCGCGGCGCCGAGCATCGAGTGACCCGCGGTCGCGACCGCATCGCGCGCGCCCATGCCGCTTCCGCCGTGGAGGTTGCCGACGAGGCTGCCCGCTTGAATCGCGGCGCCCTGCGCGACGACCTCGTCGGGGTTGATCTTCGTGTTCGGCTCCTTGCCGAAGGTCTCCGCGAGTCGCTGCCGCACCAGCGGGATGCGCGTCGAACCGCCGACGCACAGGACCTCGCTGACCTGACGAACGTCGACGCCCGTCGACGCGAGGATCTGCTTGGTCACCTCGATCGTGCGGTTCACGTAGCCGCCGACCAGCTCCTCGAACTGACGCCGCGTGATCTGGAACGGCAAGCGCCCACCCTGCGCACCGGGCATGTCGAGGCCGTCGATCTCGCCTTCCGCCGCGTCGTTCTCCGACAGGTGGATCTTGATCGCCTCGGCGCCCATCATGAGCTTCATCATCATCGCGGCGTTCTGCCGCGGGTCGACGCGCAGGATGCGATTGCACTCGGCCGCGAGGACCTCGCCGAGCGCGCGATCGAGATCATCGCCGCCCAGGAAGAAGTCACCCTCGGAGGCGATCACCTCGAACACCTCGTTATTGAGGCGCAGCAGCGAGACGTCGAACGTGCCGCCGCCGAAATCGAACACGCAGATCAGCTGTTGCCGATCGCGACCGAACCCGTACGCGAGCGCGGCCGCCGTCGGCTCGTTGATCAGACGCATCACCTCGAGGCCCGCGAGGCGCCCGGCTTCCTTCGTCGCCTGTCGCTGGCCGTCCGTGAAGTTCGCCGGCACCGTGACGACGGCGTCCTTGATCGGCGTGCCGAGCTGTCGCTCCGCACATCGCTTGAGGTGCAACAGCACGTTGGACGAGATCTCGGGCATCGTCATCCGCCGATCGCGCACCACCACGATCGGCTGCTGGTTCGGACCTTCTTCGATCCGATAGCGAACGCCCGTCAGCGCGAGCTGCACCATCGGCGCGCGGATGTTCTGTCCGATGAACCGCTTCGCGGAGTGGATCACGTGATGCGGCTCGGTCAGCCGGTACCGCTTCGCATCCGGACCGACGACCACGCCGCCGCTCGACGGAAACGCGACCACGGATGGGTGGACGCGTTCACCCCGCGGTCCGAGGATGAACTCGACCCCCGTCGGTGTCGCGATCGCCGCCACCGAGTTGGTCGTCCCCAGATCGATCCCCAACGCGACCGACATGCCGTGCACCGAGTAAACGTCGAATCGTCGCGAGAGTCGAGTGTTTGACCCATCGCTACGCGAGTGCGTTGTCGCGCAGCGCTCTCGCGTTCGTCGAGGTCGGGTACTGCTCGGGTAACGAATCGGGGAATAGTTTGCGTGCGTACGGTCGCAGCTGCCGCATCGTGCGGCAGCTGTGATCTCTCGCGCACGATCGCGATTGCGCGGCAAATTTCACCCCCAGCGCTACCCCAAAAAATACTGATGGGGCCCTTCCGTCGACTCGCGCGTTCGTGCGACGCCTATGGCCATTCTGTGGACAGGGGTCCGTCCATAGACACTTGAAGGTTTTGGTACGTGTTTTTCTTGAGGAGGCTGCAGTGAGAAAGTTGGGAAGCGGAATTATCGGGCGCGTAGGGGCGCTCGCCATCAGCGTCGTAGCCATCGTGGGCTGCGGCGATAGCGGAGTCGTGCCCATCGACGCTCCACCCATTGACGAGGCGCCGCCGATCGACGAGGCCATGTTGCCGTCGATCTCCGACGTCCCTGATCAGACCATCGACGAGGACGGCACGACCGGCTCGCTCGGCTTCACGGTCGCGGATCCGATGGGCGGAACTGCAAACCTCACCGTCACCGCGACGTCGAACAACACTGCCGTCATCCCGGACGCGAACGTCGTCCTAGGTGGCAGCGCCGGCAACCGCACCGTCACGGTGACTCCGGCTGCCAATCAGTTCGGCTCGTCGACGATCACGCTGACCGTCACGTCGGGAAGCCTCACGGCGTCCAGCGACTTCACCGTCACGGTGACGTCGGTCAATGACGTTCCGACGATCACCGCGATCGCGGACGCGACGACCCTCACGGGCACCGCCACCAACGCGCTCACGTTCACCATCGGTGACGTCGAGACGCCCGCTGCGTCGCTCACGCTCACCGCCTCCTCCGACAACACTGGCCTCATCCCGAACGGCGGCATCGTCTTCGGTGGTGCGGGCGCAGCTCGTACCGTCACCGTCACCCCGGCGGCGTCGGGCTCCGGCACGGCGAACATCACCGTCTCCGTCATGGACGGCAGCGGTGGCACCGGCCAGGACACCTTCATGGTCACCGTGCAGCTGCCTTCGGTCGCGAACCAGCCGCCCGTCAACCAGGTCCCGGGCGCGCAGACGACGGACGAAGATGTCCCGCTCGTCTTCGGCGCGGGTAACACGATCGCGATCTCGGACATCGACGCGGGCACGGCGCCCGTTCAGGTGACCCTCGCGACCACGATCGGCTCGCTCTCTCTCGCGACCACCAGCGGCCTGACCTTCAGTGGCGGCGACGGCATGGCGGACACGACGATGACGTTCACGGGCACGATCTCGGCGATCAACGTCGCCCTCAACGGCCTCACGCTCGCGACGGCGCTCAACGCGTCGGGCACGGGCACCCTCACGATCACCACGAACGACCAGGGCAACACCGGCACCGGTGGCGCGCTCTCCGATACCGACACCGTCGGCATCACGGTCAACGCGGTGAACGACCTCCCGACGATCACCACCGTCGCCAACCAGACGATCAACGAGGACACCGCGACCGGCGCCCTCGCGTTCATGATCGGCGACGTCGAGACCGCGGTCGGCTCGCTCACCGTCACGGCGACGTCGAGCAACCAGGTTCTCGTGCCGAACGGCGCGCTCGTCCTCGGTGGCACCGGTGCGAACCGCACCGTCGTCGCGACGCCCGCGGCGAACGAGTTCGGCTCGACGATCATCACGCTGACCGTTACCGACGCCAACGGCGGCTCGGCGATGAGCCAGTTCACGCTTAACGTGACCGGCCTCAACGACGGTCCGACGATCCAGAACGTCGCGAACCAGAGCATGAACCTCGGCGACACCCTCCCGGTGACGTTCACGATCGCGGACCTCGAGACTCCCGCCAGCATGCTCAACGTCACCGCGATGTCGGACAACACCGGCGTCTCCGGTACGCCGGTTCTCTCCGGTACGGCCAGCCCTCGCACGGTGACGTTCACGCCGACCAGCAATGGCACGGCGACGATCACGCTCACCGTCAGCGATGGCTTCTTGATGGCCACGGACACGTTCACGCTCACCGTGAACGACTTCAATGACGCGCCCGAGCTCACGCTGCCGGGCACGCAGAACTACAGCGTCATCGCCGGAAGCGCGAACGTGAACGACCGCGATCTGCCCTTCTCGACGCTCAACGCAATCTCCGTCTCGGATCCCGACGCAGGCACGGACGCAATCGACATCAACTTCTCCGTGAACTCGGGTGGCATCATGTCGGTCGCGACGCCGCTCCCCTCCGGAGTGACGGTAGCGGGCAACGACTCTGCGAACCTGACGCTTACGGGACCGCAAGCGGGAATCCGCACCGCCCTTGGCACGATCCGCTTCATCTCGAATGTTGGTTTCTTCGGGACGTCGACGATCACCGTGACGACCGATGACAACGGCAACAACGGTACGCCGGCCACGACCCTCAGCGACAGCGGAACGATCGTCGTGAACGTCAACGCCGCACCGACGATCAGCGGTCTGGCTCCGACGATCACCGTGGCCGAGGACGCGTCGACCTCGACGACCTTCCAGGTCGCGGATGACGACGGCACGGTCGCGAACGTCATCACGACGGCGACGTCGTCACGTCCGGGTCTCCTCGCGAACCCGACGGTGTCCGGCACGGGCGCCGTCCGCACGATCACCCTCACTCCGCTCGCGGACCAGAACTCGGACTCGGCCAACGGCGACGCGGTGGTCACCATCACCGCGACGGACGCCATCGGCGGCGCGATCGTTGCGACGTTCACGCTCGTGGTCACGTCGGTCAACGACACCCCGCAGCTCGCTGTTCCCACGACCCAGCAGGTCGGTGCGGAGGACGCGGTCCTCGTGCTCTCGGGCACGAACGCGCCGCGCTTCACCGATGTCGATCAGGGGGCCTCGGAGAACCCGAACGGCGCGTTCCAGGTGACCCTGACGGCGAACTCGGGCGCAGGCATCACCCTCGCGAACGTCGCGGGTCTCGCGTTCAGCACCGGCGACGGTACGAACGACGCGACGATGACGTTCACGGGTAACTTCACCAACATCCACAATGCGCTGAACGGTCTGTCGCTGCGCCTCGGTCCGGATCTGTTCACCACGTCGGCAGGAACGCTGACGGTGACGGTCAACGATCTCGGGAACGGTGGCTCGCCGGTGAATCTCACGGACACGGACAACATCAGCTTCGTGTTCAACCCGGTGAACGACGGCCCGATCCACTCGGGCGAGTCGACGCTGGCGACCCTTACCACCAACACCACCCGCACGGGCCTCAACGTCGATGTCACGGATATCGACGTTGCAGGCAACGACCTGACCGTGACCGTCGCGTCGGCGCAGGGCACGATCACGCTTCCGACCACGGCTGGGCTGACGTTCACCACGGGTGACGGCACCGCCGATGCGACGATGATCTTCAGCGGAAACCAGGGTGCGATCAACGCGGCGCTCAGCGGCTTCAGCTTCACGCCGAACCTGAACTTCGCCGGTGACGCGCGCATCGAAGTGACCACCAGCGACAATGGCCACGTCGGCTCGGGTGGCCCGTTGCTCGACACGTCGAACATCTTCACGACGTACACGGCGATCGCGAACACGGCGCCGACGATCACGGACGTGATGAACGTGACGATCGTCGAGGACACCCCGACGGCGGCACTCGCATTCACCATCGCAGACGGCCAGACCTCCGCGGACAACCTGAACGTCGTCGTGACGGGTGGAAGCTCGTTGACGATGACGGCGTCGCTCGGTGGCAGCGGTGCGAACCGCACGGTCACCGTGACTCCGGCGCAGGACTACGACGGGACGCCAGTTACGTTCACGATCACGGTCGATGATGGCTCGCTGTTCGCGAACGACACGTTCACGGTCACGGTGACTCCCGTCAACGATGCCCCGACGGTCGCGCCGATCAACAACATCGTCGTCAGCGAGGACGCGGTTCCGTTCCCCATCAACTTCACCGTGGGCGACGTCGACTCCACTCTCACCACCGCAAGCCTCGCCGTTTCGACGGACAATCCGGCGCTGATCGGTGTGAACCAGGCCAGCATCCTGCTGTCCGGGGGGACGAACGGGTCGGTGATGATCACGGTCCCGTCGAACGATTCGGGCAGTGGCAACGTGACGGTGTCCGTGTCGGACGGTGCACTCACCGCGCAGCGTACGTTCCGAATCACGGTGACGGCCGTCAACGATCCTCCCACGGTCACGAGCTCGGGCCAAATCGTGGTCAACGACATCGAGCAGACGGTCCTACGCGTCAAGCTCGTCGTCTCGGGTGGCGTCCTGTCGCTCGGTCAGACAACGGGCATCACGTTTGTCGATGTCGGAACCGCGGGCAGCGATGCTCCGGACGGCACGCCGGACGGCGATGGTGTCAACGATACGGTCACGGGTCTCCAGGGCACGATCGCGAACCTCAACGCCGCGATGGATGATCTGGTCACCTCGGGAGGCACTCTCTCGATCCGTGTCGACGACGTCACGGGTTCTGCAACAGCCGGCGACTACGCAGCGGGTTCGGGTACCGATACGGCTACCCGTAACCTCGGCGGTCCGTTCGGTCCGAACCCCGTGGGCGCGAAGGTGATGCAGTTCACCGGAACCGGACTCGGAGCGACCTTCCCGGCAACCTCGCTCGCGCTGACGACGAACTTGGCCTCCACCGGTCAGGTGGACGTTGGCGGCGGGTTCTTCGATGATGATCAGCCGGGTACATCGGATACGGGGCAGTGGCTGCCGGGCCTCAACCCGACCGACGGAACGTTGGCGACGGAGATCACCGCAGGGCTCACGGCCCGCGGCTGGCTCCTCGATCAGGATCTGTCGGGAACCACGCTCAACCCGGGTCTGTGGACGCTCAGCGGAACGTTCTCGTCGCCCGTGGGTGGCGGCAACTTCGGACGCATCGCGATTCGCATCACGGTGGTCACGGCCGCAGGCGGTGTTCTGACGCCGGTCACGACCCTTTCGGGTGCCGGCGGGATCGAAGCGCAGATCCAGAACGGTAGCCAGGTCGCGGGTTGGCAGCATCACTTCGGTGAGGGCCAGATCGCGGTCAGCACCGGCGCTGTGACGCAAAGCGTCTCGATCCGAAATGTGGCGGGCCATGCGTTCGCGACCGGCGAGCGCTTGTTCATCGAGGTCGGCTTTGGTGATGCATTCGACGCGACCGATCGCGCGTGGCACTTCCTCGTCGGCAACGGCATCAACAGCTCGATCACGACGCCGGACTTCAACTAGTCCCAGCTAGCCGGTAACGGCTAACCGCCGTCGAGGGAGACCTCGACGGCGTTTTGTTTTTTCGGTGTTTTTCTGTCCCCGTTAGTGGCGAAAACCTCTGTGGCTTGCGTTACGGTGGCGGTCGGGTGTGCACACGACGTGTGCTCCTAGACATTTTCGGGGGGACGGATGCGCTTCTACGTAGCTGCTTGTTTGTTCGCGATGGTTGGAATGGGGTGCTCGGAGGACGGCGACCCGATCCGGCTCAACGTCGAGGACGTGAACGTCTCGACGCCGGAGGACACGCCGATCAACGCGAGCGTCGATGTCGACTCGAACCGCGCGGTCAGCGCGCAGATCGTCACGCAGCCGACGCACGGCGACGTGACGACGACGGGTAGTGGCGAGGGCACGACGTACACGTACACGCCCGACCCGGACTACAACGGACCCGACTCGATCGTCGTGTCCTTCTCGTTCGGCGACAAGACGGAGATGGCGACCATCAACATCACCGTCACGCCGGTGAACGACTCTCCCGTCGCCGGGCCGGATAGCTTCGCTGCGAACTTCGAGACGCCGGCGACGTTCCAGACGTCGGCGATGCTGACCAACGACACGGACAGCGACAGCTCGTCGCTGACCATCACGGGCGTCAGCAGCGGTCTGCACGGGACCGTGACGCTCGAGGGCAACACGGTGAGCTTCGTGCCGGAGAGCGGCTACAACGGCCCCGCGAACTTCAAGTACACGCTGTCCGATGGCTCGGAGACGACGCAAGGCGACGTGACGGTGGCCGTCGGTAACAACACGGCGCCCGTCGCGAACGACGATACCGGCACGACGATGGAGGACGCCGCGGTCTCGATGACGACGGCCATGCTCATCGCGAACGACACCGATGCGGAGAACCAGACGCTATCGGTGATCGCGGTCGGCAGCCCCTCGCACGGCACCGTCGCGCAGGTCGGCAACAACATCACGTTCACACCGGACGCGAACTACTCGGGCGCCGCGTCGTTCCAGTACACGGTCGCCGATGGCGCAGGTGCGGACGTCGGCCTCGTGAACATCACGATATCGCCGGTCAACGATGCGCCGACGGCAAACCCTGATCTCGCCGCGACGGCCGAGGACACCGTGCTGTCGCTGCAGGCGGCGACGCTGCTCGCGAACGACACGGACATCGACGAGGGCGACACGCTCACGGTCATGTCCGTCGACTCGGCCACGAACGGGACGGTCGAGCTCGCGGGGAGCTTCGTCACGTTCACGCCGGCTGCGGACTTCAGCGGCACGGCGAGCTTCATGTACACGATCTCCGACGGTGACACGACGTCGACCGCGAAGGTGACCGTCACGGTCGGCTCGTCGAACGACGCGCCGATCGCGGTCGACGACGCGATCATGGGTGGCGAGGACACGATCATCACCGTGTCGGGCGCGATGCTCGCGGCGAACGACACCGACCCCGACGGAAATCCGCTGTCGGTCACCGGCGTCAGCAACGCGTCGGCCGGGAGCGTGTCGTTCGTGAATGGCACGGTCAGCTACACGCCGCCGGCGGACTTCACGGGAACGGCGACGTTCAACTACGTCGTCGCCGACGGTACCGCTCAGGACACAGGCACCGTCACGGTCACGGTGCTGCCGGTCAACGACGCGCCCGTCGCGATCAACGACTCCGTCTCCACCAACGAGGACACGCCGCTCAACATCAACCCGCTCGCGAACGACTCGGACGTCGACAACGCGGCGCTGATGATCATGTCGACGACGACGCCGGCGCACGGCACCGTCGCCATCGCAGGCACGGTCGTGACGTACACGCCCGACGCGAACTACTTCGGCGCGGACTCGTTCAGCTACGTCGCGGCCGACGGTTCGGGCGGCATGGCGACGGCCACCGTCTCCATCAATGTCGTGTCGGTCAACGACCTCCCGGTCGCGGTGCCGGACATGTTCACGATCAACGAGGACGTCACGAGCACGCTCGACGTCCGCCTGAACGACAGCGACGTCGACGGCAACCCGCTGACGATCACGAACCTCAGCACGCCGAGCGAGGGCACGGTCTCCGTCGTTGGCGGCAACGTGCGCTACGTGCCGGTGCCGAACGCCAACGGCGTCGTCACGTTCACGTACACGATCAATGACGGCGCGGGCGGCTCGGCGACCGCGATGGTCACGGTCACGATCCTGCCGGTGCCGGATCAGGCGATCGCCGTCGACGACAGCTACTCGTTGATCACGAACGACATCTTCACGGTGCCCGTCAGTGTCGGCGTGATGGTGAACGATCAGTTCATCGATGGCGGCGAGACCGTCGAGATCGTGGATTACCCCGAGTACGGTGACATCACGCTCAACCCGGACGGCAGCTTCACGTACGAGGTGTACGACGACTGCACCGAGTTCGACAGCTTCACCTATCGCATCCTCGATATGGGGCCGTCGAACACCGCGACGGTGACCTTCAACATCAACCACGCGCCGTACACCAGCACGCGGTACTTCGATGTCTACGAGGACAACCTCCTCCAGGTGCCGGGCTACGGTCCCTACGGCCTCCAGTACGATCTGCTGGAGTACGCGTACGATATCGACGGCGACCCGCTCACGATCGCGCTGCTGTCCGGTCCCGCGCATGCGCAGACGTTCACGCTCAACTCGGATGGCAGCTTCGAGTACCTCCCGACCGCCGGATACATCGGAGACGACAGCTTCACGTACACGGTCTCCGATGGGATCGCAGCGCCGGTCACGGCGACGGCGTGGATCTACGTGTTCCAGAACTGCGGTGGCAGCGGCGGCAGCAGCTGCGGTTCCACGGTGGGCCCCGGTCCCTCGATGGGCGATGCCATGACCCACGGCGACATGGCGACGTACATGCTGGAGGACTTCGAGGACTCGATCCTGCGCGGCAAGTCGTGCTGCTACGAGCTGATCGATCTCCCGCCCGATACGATCGCCGGCGGCAAGGGCTGCTACTACGATCTCTCGCCGGCACCTTCGGTCGACGTGCTCGAGGCGAGCGACAGCTGGTGGCAATAGCACCTCGCTAGGATAGGGTGGGGCATGCGTGCCTTGCTCGCCGCGATGGGCCTCGCCGCTTGCGGTGATGGCCTCGCGGCGAGCCCGGACGCGAGCGTCGACAGCGCTCCTCCGGAGACCCGCGGAATCGTCTCGATCGAGTACCGCGGGGACATCGACGTGAACGACGTCGTCGTCTGGTTCCAGACGGCCGACTCGACGCTCGTGCTCGCGACGCACCCCGATGCGAACGGACAGGCGAGCTGTCTCATGGATGCGGGCGGCTTCGTGACACTGGCGTTTCCGGATCAACAGCTCCTCACGTACACGGATGCTCCCGTCGACGAGACGCTGCGCTTCGAGCACTTCACCAAGTTCGATCCCGCCGCGACCGCGGTGACGGTGAAGGTGCCGGCAGATCCCGCCGCGACGACGTATCGGCTGTACAGCTCGTGCGGAGCTCGCGAGATCATCGGTGCTCAGCTCCAGCCGCTGTCGATCAGCCTCGATGTATGTGACGCGACCGCGGACATCCTGGTCTCCGCGGTGACGCCGACGCGTGAGAGGTTCGCGTTCCGCGACGAAGCGCTGCTCTCGGCCCCGATCATCATCGAGACCCCGTACCAGCCCGAGATCGAGGGAACGATCATCGTGAACGGGTCGCCGCCGAGCGCGGTGCTCGCCTCCCAGACGTTGATCCGCGGGACGGCGGATCTCCTGCCTCGGCGGATGACCGCGATCGCGCCCGGCGCAGGCATGGCGTACCTCACGATGCCGCGGCCGGCGGCGGCAACACAGCTCACGCACCTCGAGGCGACGACGAGCGACCTCCACGTGATCGAGTGGGAGCCCGCAGCGCTGACGACGATCGCGTACTGGCCCGACACCCCGCTGCGCAGCTACACGACACCACCCGCGGTGCACGAGGAGCGACCGATCGTGATCTGGGAGGAGAGCACCGACGGTGCGCTCGCCGACGGCGTCTACGTGGAGCTCGGGTGGAACGATTCGAACCTCGTGCGGCACACGTGGTACGTGCTCGCGCCTCGAACCGCGACGACATCACTCCAGCTCCCGGTCCTTCCGTACGCAGACCTGGTCCCGTCGGCGCTGACCACCGACATCGTGCGGTTCGACAACTTCTCCATGGAAGGAGGCTTCGCGGCGGCGCGCGAGGCATTTCGCCTCGGACGGTTCCTTCCACGCGCGACGTGGTTCGTAGAAGGCGAGCGCGGACGTGTGATCTACCAAGCGCTCGATTGATACGATGGTTCGATGAGCGAGGGCGGACGCCACATCGGCGTATCGGGTGCAACGCTCGTCGGGCTCGGCGGAATCATCGGCGGCGGTCTGCTGATCCTCAGCGGCACCGCATTCCACATGGCAGGACCGGCCGCGATCCTCGCGTTCGCGCTGAACTGCGTCGTCGCGTGGCTGACCGCGATGAGCGTCACCGAGATTAGCGTCGCGTTCCCGCAGTCCGGCGGTGCGTACACGTTCGCGAAGAAGGTGCTGAGCGTTCGCGCCGCGTTCGTCGTCGGCTGGGTGCTGTGGTTCGCGTACATCGTCGCGGGCGTGCTGTACGCGCTGTCGTTCGCCGCGTTCACCGTGATCCTCGTCCGCGGTGCGTGCGATGGGCTCGGCCTCGACACCGAGTGGCTCGACGGGCGCAGTCCGGTGCTGCTCCTCGCGACGGTGGCGACGGCCGCGTACTCCGTCGGCCTCGTGCGCAAGGCGAGCGGCGGCGGACAGTGGGTGACCGCCGCGAAGGTCGTGCTGTTCCTGGTGCTGATCGCGCTCGGGGCGGTCGCGCTCGTGCGGCAGCCGCTGAGCGATATCGGCCCGGAGCTGTCACCGTTCTTCAGCGGTGGCCTCGATGGCGTGATCGCCGCGGCGGGCATCACGTTCATCTCGCTGCAGGGCTTCGAGATGATCTCGGCGATCGCCGGCGAGATCAAAGATCCATCGCGCACGATCCCCAAGGCGATCTTCGGTTCGCTCGGCATCTCGATCGCGGTGTACCTGCCGTTGATGTTCTTGATCGCGACGGCCGGCGTCGACGACGGTCAGCACATCATCGCGCTCGCGGCGCACGATCCGGACACGGTGATGGCGGCGGCGGCGCGAACGTTCCTCGGCGAGGTCGGCTACTGGTTCGTCATCGTCGCGATCGCGCTGGCGACGTTGTCGGCGCTGCAGTCGAACTTGCTCACCGCGTCGCGCGTCGCGTTCGCGATGGCGCACGATCACACGCTGCCGTCGGTGCTCGAGCAAACGCATCCGACGCGCGGCACGCCCGTGATGGCGATCTACGCGACCGCGCTCGCGACCGTCGCCATCATGTACATGATGCCGGACCTGATGAGCGCCGGTGCCGCGGCGTCGCTGATCTTCCTGATCGCGTACGCGCTCACGCACTTCGCGGGCTATCTCGCGCGAAAGCGCAGCGGCCTCAAGCTCGTCGCCGGGTACCAGACGCCGCGGTTCCCGCTCGTACCGATCGTCGGTGGGCTCGCGTGCGCGGGCCTCGCGGTGTTCCAGGCGATCGTCGTGCCCGAGGCCGGCAAGATCCTCCTCGTGTGGCTCGGGCTCGGCGTGCTGCTGTACTTCTCGCTGTTCAAGGGTCGCGCGGAAGCGGCGGACGCGTCGGCAGAGGCGCTGGATCCGCGGCTCAACCTGTTGCGCGGGAAGAACCCGCTCGTGCTCCTGCCGATCGCGAATCCGAAGAACGCGACGTCGCTCGTCGAGATCGCGAATGCGCTCGCACCGTCGGAGTTCTGTCGCGTGTTGTTGCTCTCGGTCGTGCGTGCGCCGCGCGGCGGCGTGGGCGATCACGTCGCGCAGCTCGCGGACGCGCAGGAGGCGTTCAAGCAGGCGCTCGGCACGAGCTACGACGCGGGGCACTCGCCCGAGGCGCTGATCACCGCGGCGCACGAGCCGTGGCCGGAGATCCGGCGCATCGCGAAGGAGCACGACTGCGAGAGCCTGCTCGTCGGCTTACCGAAGAACGTCGACGACAAGCTCGATCGCGAGCTCGAGACGCTGCTCGACGAGGTCGATTGCGACGTGGCGATGATGCGCGCGGCCGACGAGTGGCGCATCGGCAACGCGAAGCGCGTGCTCGTGCCGATCGCGGGCAAGTCCGAGGAGCACGAGCTGCGCGTCCGGCTGCTCGCCACGCTATCGCGCGAGGCACCGCGCGAGCTCGTGTTCTTGACCGTCGTGCCGGCGAACGCCACCGACGATGACGTCGCCGAGGCGAGCAAGGCGCTCGGCCGGCTGTCGCGCATGAAGATCCCCGGGACGCAGACGGTCGAGGTCGTGCGCAGCGACGATCCGGTCGCGGCCATCGTCGCGGAGACAGCCCGCGCGGATCTCGTCGTGCTCGGCATGCGGCGCATGCGCAACGGCAAGAAGGTCGTGGGTACGATCAACCGCCGCATCGCCGCGGAGGCCGGCTGTGCCGTGATGCTGCTCTCGCGCCGCCAGCAGGCGCAGATCACGGATCTCGTGCAGCCGATCAAGGGCGTCGCGAATATCGTTCCGCTGCCGTTCCTCCCGAAGCCGAAGATCGACTGACACGCAGCTGGTCGCGCGTGGGAACCGCGCAACCTTCGTTCACACTCGGCCAAAACCGCAGGAGCGTGTGGTGCGTTCTTCACGCATCGCGATGGTGCTCGCGCCGTGCTCGTGCGGAACCGCGCGACGATCCACGGCGCGCGTTATTCAAGCGCATCGATCGACGAGGGCACGCTGTTTGCGTGAGGGCCTCGCCATGCGTAACTCCCTCCTCGCCGTGCTTCTTCTCACCGCATGTGGCACCACGACTCGCTTCGCGGCCACCAATCCGTCACCGCGCCCGTTGATCTCGCGTCCCGCGGAGAGCGTCGCCGTGTTCGCGACCGGTCTGCCGAACCGCCCGTTCGTCGAGGTCGGGCTGATTCAGGGCCGTCAGTCGAGCGAGCTCTCGGGTGACGAGATGCCGGAGATCATCGCCGAGATGCGCGCCGAAGCCGGTCGCCGCGGATGCGATGGCCTCGTGATCAACGGCGCGAGTGACAGCTCGTCGTCGTCGACGACCGTGTCGCGTCACGCGGTGACGTCGAGCAGCACGACGCTCGAGGGGTTCTGGGGCGCGTGCATCGTGTTCGACAACGATCCGCCGCCCATCGCCGCTACGTCGGGATCTGACCGGTGAGGTGCTTCGCGATGTCCGGTGATCGTCCGAGAATCGGACGATCGTGGCCGAGAATCGGAAGTCCCGGACAGGCGCGAGCGCGATCTCGCGCGGTTGCGACGGCACGATGACCGCAAGGCTCGATCGTGGTGCGCGATGCTATGTTCGAATCGATGCTGGACCAGAACGACATCCGTCCCAGTGGCATTCGGCCGTTGCGAAGGGCCGAGTACGATCGGTTGGTCGATCTCGGAGTGTTCGAAGACGAGAAGATCGAGCTGCTGCGCGGGATGTTGGTCACGATGAGCCCCGAGGGCGAGCTGCATGTCGACGTCGGGCATTGGCTCTTCAAGCTTCTCGTCCGCACGTTCAGCGATGCGGAGTTCGACGTGCGATATGCAGCGCCGTTCGCCGCGAACGATGACTCGGAACCCGAACCGGATGTCTTCGTTGGTCCCCCGCGAGGCGAGCGGTCGCCGGCCCACCCGAATCGCGCGCTGTTGCTCGTCGAGGTCTCGAATTCGTCGATCCGCAAGGACCGCAAGATCAAGCGGGCGCTGTATGCGGAGATCGGCGTCCCGGAGTACTGGATCATCGACATCACCAAGGACGTCCCCGTCATCGAGGTGTACACCGAGCCCTCGGCCACCGGATACGCGAGGATGGTCACACTGCGCGATGGAGACGTCCTGCGCCCGCTTCACATTCCCATCGAGATCGAGGTCGCGCGCATCCCGCGATAGCGGCATCGATCGCGACGGCGGTCATTCGCGAATCGCTACGTCGGGTTCTGACCGGTGAGGTGCTTCGCGATGATGCGGCGCTGGATCTGACCGGTGCCCTCGAAGATGTCGTAGATCTTCGCGTCGCGATACCACTTCTCCATCGGGTGCCCTGGTTCGAGCGCTTCCTCGCCGAGCAGCACCATCCCGCGCGTCGTCACCATCTGCGCGGTTCGCGCGCCGTGCGCCTTCGCCATCGATGACTCCATCACGTTCTCGATGTGGTGGTCCGCCATCCACGCCGCGCGGTGTGCGAGCAGGCGCGACGCGTTCACTTCCATCGCCATCTCGGCGAGCTCGAACATGATGTGCTGGTGGCTCGCCATCGGCGTGCCGTGCAGCGAGCCGCCGCGAACGCGATCGAGCAGGAACTCGTACGCGGCGCGCGCGATGCCGGTGGCCTGTGCACCGACGACGGGGCGCGTGGAGTCGAGCATCTTCTTCGTGTCGCCGAGGCCGCCACCGCCCTCCGGCTTGTCGGCCTGCTGCGCGATGCCGAGCATCATGTCCTTGTGGATACGCACGTCCTCGAAGTGGACCTGTGCCGTCTCCGACGCGCGAATGCCGAGCTTGTGCTCCTTCTTTCCGGGCACCAGACCCGGCGTCGCGCGCGGCACGATGAAGCCGCGCACGCCGGCGCGACCCGCGGAGGGCTCCGTCTGCGCCCATACGACGTAAACGTTCGCGGACTGGCCGTTCGTGATCCACTGCTTGCTGCCGCGGATGATCCAGTAGTCGCCGTCGGGGCGCGCGGTGGTCTTGAGGCCCGAGATGTCCGAGCCGGTCGCGGGCTCGGACAGCGCCATCGCGGCGACGTGGATGTGGCCGTTTTCGTCGGAGCCTTGCAGGAGCTTGCGGAACTCCGCCTTCTGCTCGTCGGTGCCCATGCGCGCGACGGGCGTGCAGGCGAGACCGCTTCCGCCGAGCGCGAGCGCGATGCCCGCGCAGCCCCACGCCATCTCCTCGGATGCCGCGACCGCGAGGCGCGCTTGCGACTTCGGCTTCTTCGGATCGGGATCCTCCTCGACGCCGGTCAGCTTCTTGCGACCGTCGAGCAGCGCCGACTGCGAGAGGCCGAACGCCTGCGCGCTCTTCATCAGGTCCCACGGCATCGACTCTTCGGCGTCGTGCTTCGCCGCGATCGGCCGGATCTGTTGCTTCGCGAACGCACCGAGCATCTGGCGGATGCCCTGGAACATGGGGTTGTCGTGGAAGATGTCCATGGTCACTTCTCTCCCTGCGCGGATTTCTGGGCGAGGACGCGGCCGAGTCGCTCGTCGCCGTGAAGCGCCTCGAACGCGCGCGCGTCGCGCATCAGCTTCTCGACGGGGAAATCGTTCACGAAGCCGTACCCGCCGTAGATCTGGACGGCGTCGATCGTCGCGCGTGCGACGGCGTCGCCCGCGATCACGCGCGCGCGGCTCGCGAGATCCGCGGCCGCGGGCAGCCCGCGATCGAGCGCCCAGGCCGCGTGCAGCGCGAACAAGCGCGCCGCGCTCGCGAGCGTGAGGGCATCGTCGCGCAGGCGGATCAGCGACTCGAACGTGCCGATCGGCTGGCCGAACTGGATCCGGTCGCGAGCGTAGCCATCGGCATACTCCATCGCGGCGACCGCGACACCCGCTGCGCGCGCGGCGAGCGACGTTCGCGCCCACGACAGCACCTCCGTGACCGCGGCGGCATCGCGCGAGAGCACGAAGTCAGCGGGCACCTCGTGCTGCGCGAGCGTGGCGGTGCCCCACTTCGCCGCACGCCAACCCGACGGCGTGATCGAGTCGCGCTTCACGTTGTCCATCGCGACGAGGAACAGCGCATCCTTGGTCGCGACGAGCACGTGCGATGCAGTCGCAAGTGCGGGCGCGGGACCGAGCTTGCCGGTCACGCGGATCGCGTCACCCTGCGCGACGACCTCGAGCGTGCCGCGGCTGTCGTGCACGAGCGTCGCGAGGCCACCCGCTGCGAGGGACGCGAACAGCGACGTCTTCGCCGCTTCGCTGCCCCACTTGCTCGTCGCGAGCGCTGGCTCGACGTTCGTCTCGAGCAACGCGGCGAGGGCGGGGCACCCGCGACCGAGCTCGTAGCCTCGCAGCGCGCGTGTGAGGTGCGAGTAGTCGCCCTCGAGCAGGCCGTCGCTCGCCGCGGGGACGGCGTCGACGAAGAAGCCGAGCTCGCTCCCGAGCGCGGTGAGGCGGTCCGGTGGTGAGCCCGCTCGATCTGCATCGGCCGCCCAGCCGCGCAGGTCTCGGTCCGCGAACTTGCGGACGGTTTGGACGATGAGGTCTTGCTCGGCGTCGAGCGCGAAGTCCATGCGGCGGTCATACCGCAGAAACAGTCAGCGTGGACTGTCAAATGACATTTCGCCCTCGTTACATCGAGGAGCGCGAGCGCGACGAATCGCTGCGTTCGATCGGTGTCACGCGACACGAGCGCATGCGACGCTCTCCAGCGCCAATGGGAGAACAAGCACCACCAAGCGGGCCGGACCTCGGTCACGGCGTCGATGCAGCGAGCGTGAAGGAGGGCGAGCCGCTCCTCGGTCACGTCGAGGGGGAGGCCGTCGTCCTCGTGCGCGCGGGAAATGCGGTGCACGCGGTGGCGGCCACGTGCTCTCACTACGGCGGCCCGCTCGCCGAGGGACGCGTGTTCGACGGGGCCATCCACTGTCCGTGGCATCACGCGTGCTTCGATCTCGCGACGGGGCGCGCGCACGGTCCGGCGATCTCTCCGATCGCTTGCTACGACGTGGCGCTCGACGGTGGAACGATCCGCGTCGGCGCCAAGCGCGAGGTCACACCGGGGCCGACGGACACGCCGTCGTCGGTCGTCATCCTCGGCGGCGGCACCGCCGGTGTCGCGTGCGCGGAGGCGTTGCGCGACGAGGGGCATCGCGGCGCGATCACGATCGCGAGCGGCGAGGGCTCGGACCCCGTCGATCGTCCGAACCTGTCGAAGGACATCCTCGCGGGCACTGCGCCGGCGGAGTGGGCGTTCCTGCGATCGGGGGACGCGCTCGCCGAGCGCAACATCACCTTCGTGCGCGAGGCGGCGACCTCGATCGATCGCAACGCGCGCACCGTGATGCTGTCCGGCGGCGGCAAGCTGGCGTACGACGCGCTCGTGCTCGCGACGGGCGCGGAGCCGATCCGGCTGCCGATCGAAGGCGCGGATCTGCCGCATGTGCACGTGCTGCGCACGCTCGCCGACTGCAACGCGATCGGCGGTAGCGCGGCGAAAGGAGCGCGGGCCGTCGTGATCGGGGCGAGCTTCATCGGCCTCGAGGCCGCGGCCTCGCTGCGCACGCGGGGCATGGAGGTCACGTGTGTCGCGCCGGAGAGCGTGCCGCTCGCGCGCGTCCTCGGCGACGAGATCGGCGCGTTCGTGCGCTCGCTGCACGAGACGCAGGGCGTCGCGTTCCGCCTCGGACGCAAGCCGTCGAAGATCACGCGCGACGCGGTGATCCTCGACGACGGCGAGTCATTGCCGGCGACGCTCGTCGTGATGGGCGTCGGCGTGAAGCCGCGGCTCGATCTCGCGACGGCGGCGGGGCTCGCGATCGACAAGGGCGTCGTCGTCGACGACGAGCTCCGCGCCGCGCCCGATGTGTGGGCCGCCGGCGATATCGCGCGCTATCCGTGGAACGGCGGCTCCGTGCGCATCGAGCACTTCCAGGTCGCGGTCCGCCACGGTCAGGCCATCGCCGCCTCGATCCTCGGGCGCGGCGCGCGTCGCGACGTGCCGTTCTTCTGGAGCCAGCACTACGACGCGGTGCTCTGCTACGTCGGACACGCGGAGCAGTTCGACAAGCCCGAGGTGCACGGCAGCCTCGAGAAGCGGGACGCGCACGTCGTCTATCGCGAGAAGGGCGCGATCGCGGCGGTGGTCACGATCGGCCGCGATCAGCTCGCGCTCGACGTCGAGGCCGCGATGCAGGCGCGCGACGACGCGAAGCTCGACGCGCTCGTGCGCTAGCTGCAGGTGTTGCACACCGGCGCCGCCGTCGCGCTGCAACCATCGCCGGTGTCACACATCGGGCCGCCGGAGCAGGTCGCGGCGTGCTCGCAGGAGTTGTCGCCGCTGCACGTGACGTCGCACGCGCACGAGGTCATGCACTGCACGCTCTCCTTGCACGCGTTGGTGCCCGAGCACACGACGTCGCAATCGCCGCTGCCGCAGACCACCTTCTTGCGGCACGCGCCGTACCCCGTGCACTCGACACGGCACGGTCCCGTCATCGGGCACTTCACGTCCATGCCGCACGCGTTGGGTCCGCTGCAGCGGATCACGCACACGCCGTCCTCGCAGCTGCCGTTGCAGCCGGGAGCGCAGACGGTCGGTGGTGCGTCGGACGCCGCATCGGCCATCGCTCCGTCGAGCGTGAGAGCAGCGTCAGACGAGGTCAGCGCGGCGTCGGGGAGCTCGCAGCGATCGAGGCGGTCGCCGGTCGCGCACCAGCCGTCGGCCCCGCAGGTGAGCCCACCGGCACAGTCGTCGGGCTGGCTGCAGCGAACCGCGCACGGCTGGAGCGTCGGGTCGTAGCAAGCGGCGAGCAGTGCGAGCGTGACGGCGATACGCATTCACGACTGCGCGGAGCAATCTGCGTGCCCCGATCACCGACGACAATGGCACCGATTTCGATGCGCGTTCGCTCACGTGTGGCGCTGTGGTCGTGCATATGCCGCGAGTGCGCCGACGAGGTGATCGAACACCGTGCGCACGCGCCGCACCGTCCTCTGGTCCGCGTGCATGACGACCCACGCGCGCACGGGTCCGAGGCCCGCCGCGAGCGGCACCTGGCAGATGCCGAGTCACCTGCCGCGCACGAGCGCATCGACCTCGGCGATGCCCGCGGCGCCGGCGTTCCCCGCGGCCACGTAGCTGGCACGCGCGGACGCGGCGATCGCCTTCGCGCGTTCGCGCTCCGCCGGGCCGAGCTCGAACAGGATCTGCGCGAGCGCGAACTGCGTCTTGCCGAGCTCGATCGGAGACGCCTTTCCGCGCTCGAGCACGCGAATCGCACGCTCGAGGTGCGGCACCGCCGCCGCGTAGCGCTCGCGGTTGACCTCGACGCTCGCCGCCAGCCGCAGCCCCATCGCGACGATCGCCTCGCGGTGCTGCAAGCTGCGATCGGCGATGTCCGCGCCCTTGACGAAGTGGGCGAGCGCGTCGTCGACGCGCCCGAGCTCCTGCAGCGACATGCCGACGAGGATGTGCGCGTTCGCCGCGTGCGCGCTCTCGCCTTGCCCGAGCGACTCGAGGATCGCCAGCCCGCGCTCGATCGCCTCGACCGACTCGGCTGCCTTGCCGCTCGCGCCGAGCGCGTCGCCGAGCCCGATCAGCGACTCCGCGACCTGCACGTTGCCGCCGGGGAACGCGACCTCGCGGATCGCGAGCGCCTCGCGTAGCTGCGCGATGCCCGCGTCGTAGCTGTCGCGATCGATCAGCGCGATGCCGAGCACGTAGTGCGCGATCGCGACCTCGGGATGCTGCGGTCCATGGATGGCGATCGCCTCGTCGAGCGCAGCCTGGAGCGTCGCGAGCGCGCGCTCGGGGTCACCGCGCATGCGCTGGAAGTGGCCGAGCCTCGCGCGGGCGGCGTTGATCATCGAGCGCTTCGGCGGCGTCGCCTTCTCGCCGAGCTCGATCGTCCGGGCGCAGTGCTTCGCCTGCTCGGCGGCCTGCGCCGCGGTGACGTTGCGATTGCAGCGCGCGAACGCCAGCTCGAGCTCGCGCTCCTCGCGATCCGGCAGCTGGCCGATGAGCGCCTGCGCGTAGCCATCGAACAGCTCGGCCTCGTCGAGCGTGCGCACATCGTTGCCGAGCGCCTTGCTCAGCTCGATCCACACGTCGGCCAGCGTCTCGAGATCCCGCGCGGCGGTCGCTGCCTGCGCGGCGAGGTGCAGCGCGGCGATGCCTTCGGTGTAGTGCGCGGCGCTCACCTCGAGCCGCCCGAGGAGCAGCTGCGCGCGCGCCTTCACCGGCGCGTAGTCCGTGGCCTCCGCGCGCTTCTGCAGCGCGAGCACGTCGGCGCGAACCTGCTCGGCACGCCCCGCCAGGAGCGCTGCCTCGTGTCGCGCGATCTCCTCGCGCACGCTCGCGATCTCCGCGCGCGCCGTCTCCGCCGGCGGCAGCGGAGGCAACGCGACGAGCGCCGCGATATCCGCGCAGCGCTCCGGCGCGGGCAGCGTGTTGGTCAGCGAGCTCGCGCGCGCGACGACCTCCGCGTCCGGCGCGAGCACGAGCGCGACGATCGGCGTCAATCGCTGCGCGAGCCCCTCGAGGCAGCTCTGCCGCAGCGCATGCGTGGCGACGGGCTGCACCTTGTCGACCACCGTCGCCCGACAACTCGCGTCCGCTTGCGCGCGCCACCGCGCGGTCCACGCGTCGAGCTGCTCGGTCGTCGTCGTGGCGACGCCCTGCGCGAACGGCAGCTTCGTGGCGCCGAAGGCCGCGCGCAGCTGCGCGTGCTGCGTCGGACCCCACACGCGGTCGATCGCATCACCCGCGTGCTCGCACGACGCGACGGCCGGCGTGCGCGTCATCGCGATCACGACGGCACCGACGAGGGCGATCGACACGAGCGCCGCGACGAAGCCCCAGTACCGCACCTTCGGCGGAGGCGGGACCAGCTCGGCGAGGAGGTCGTCCATCGACGCGAACCGGTCCTCGGGGTGCTCGCTGCTCGCCCGGCGCAGCGCACCCGTCACGCGCTCGCTCACGTCCGCGCGTCGCGAATCGGACGCATCGCCGCGGCGGTCGCCGAACAGGGCCTCCGACAGGGACGCGGCGAACGCGTACTGATCGGCGCGGGCGTCCACCTTGTCGCCGCGCTTCTGCTCGGGCGCCATGTACCGCGGTGTTCCGGCGATGACGCCTTCGGGCGCGTCGAGCTGTGCGAGGCCGAAGTCGAGGACGCGAGCGCGACCATCGGCGCCGACGATGATGTTCGATGGCTTCACGTCGCGATGCACGAGGCCGGCGGCGTGCGCGGCGGCGAGACCGCGGCCCGCTTGCACGAACACGTCGAGGATCTCCGCGGTCGGTCGCGGCGTGCGCATCCAGTCCCGGACGGTCTGGCCGTCGACGTGCTCCATCGCGACGAAGACCTCGCCGTCCGCTTCGCCGACGTCGTGGACCGCGATCACGTTCGGGTGCGAGAGCTTCGCGATCGCGCGCGCTTCCTCGCGCAGCTGGTCACCCGCGCGCGTGCGCCGCAGGACTTTCACCGCGACGCGGCGATCGAGCTCGGGATCGTACGCGGAGTACACGACGCCCATGCCGCCCGCGCCGAGCCGCGCGAGGAGCACGTAGCGGCCGAGCTGCCCGCCCGGTGTCCAGCTGTCGCGCTCCGTCGGGATCGACGGAACGCCCGCGGTGCTGTCGGGCTCGCGCGTGCCGAACGGCCCGAGCTTCGCGAGCGCGACCACCAGCTCCTGGCACGCGGAGCACGTGTCGATGTGGCTCTCGAGTGCGTCACGCTCGGCGCGCGCGAGTCGGCCCGCTGCAAAGGCGGCGATCGTCTCTTCGCCGGGGCACACGTCCCACGCTACCATGGCGCCCGGTGGCGTCTTCGCAGCTGGCCGAGGTCCTCGCGGCTTCACGACAGGCCTGGCCCGGGGTCTCGCTCCCCGACGACGAGCTCGTCGCGTACGTGACAGAGCGGCTCGCGCCCGAGACGACGCTCGACGACGCGCTGCGCACGCTTTGCATCACGGATCTGTGGCTCGCGTGTGCGATCACGAAGCGGGATCCCGCCGCGCTCCGGGCGTTCGAGGCGCAGCTCGCGCACGTCGGCGAGGCGATCGCGCACCTCGACGGCGGCAGCGCTCTCGTCGCCGACGTCACCGCGGCCGTGCGCGAGCGCGTGCTCGGCACGGGCGGCGACGGGAAGATCACGGAGTTCCGCGGGCGCGGCGATCTGCGCGGATGGCTGCGCGTGATCGCCGTGCGCGAGGCGCTCCAGATCATGCGCGCGCGAAAGCGCGAGGCGCCGATGCCCGACGCGTTGCCGCAGGCGATCGCCGAGAGCGTGCAGCTGACGCCCGACGAGCAGCGCGTCTACCGCGAGGCGTTCGCGGTCGCGCTCGCGACGCTCACACCGCGCGAACGCAACTTGCTCAGGCAGCAGTACGTGTACGGCGCGACCATCGACGAGCTCGGCGCGCTCTACGGCGTGCACCGCGCGACCGCAGCGCGATGGATCGCGCAGATCCGCGAGACGCTGCTGCGGCGCACGCGCCGTCACGTCGCGGATGCCATGCGCCTCAGCGGCACCGACCTCGACAGCGCGATGGGTCGCATCGCCGGTCACCTCGACTACTCGCTGCGCCATACGCTCTCGCGCGAGTAGTCACTCGCCGACGCACGCACCTTCGGCGCTGTTGCACTTCTCGCCGTTCGGACAGTCCGCGTCGAAGCGGCAGGGCAGGCCGACACAATAAGCGTTCTCGCCGACGCACTGTTCGGTCGCGCTGTTGCACTTCGAGCCATTGCTGCAATCGGCGTCGAACTGGCACTGGATGCCGCTCGCGCATTGCGGGTTGCCGAGCGCGATCACGCAGAACGCACCGAGCGCGGCGGCGAGGTCACCGTTGCACGCGGGATACGGACCGAACGCGCCGACGCATTGCCAGTCGGTCGCGTCGGGCGTCGCGAAGCAATCGAGGCCCGCGGCCGGATCGCCGCCGCACATCGCGGCCGCGTTGATGCCCTTCTTGCACCACTGCTCGAACGCGGCCTGGCCACCGGCGGGCAGCGGCGTGCCGCAGGTGTTACCGGCGGCGGCGAAGCTCTGCGCGAACGCCGCGCAATCGGCCGGATCGAGCATCGGGTTGTTGGAGCCACCGTCGACGGGCGGCTCGTCATCGCCCATCATCGTCGAGGAACCACTGTCACCACAGGCGGAAAGAACGAGCACGAGCGAACAAGCGAAGCGGAACATGAAACGTCTCCAGAGTTGGGTGCCTCTGGATGCGCGTCGTTCGCGATGTCGCACGAAATCGTCGATCTTCGACATTCGCCAGGGGCGATGCGCACTTCGGCCGTGTCGCAGTGGAGCGGGCCGAGCCCGCGCGCTACTGTCGATCTCGGTGACGAGGTCGTGCGATCTGGACGCGGAGCTGGTGGCGGAGCTCGCGAGGGTCGAGCTGGTGGTGTGTCACCGCACCGGCGAGCTCGAGGTGCCCGCAGCGCCACGTCGTTCACCTCTCCAACGCGCGGCGGGGGTCTTCGAGCTCGATCCATTCGAGCGCTGGGTGCTGTCGGTCGCCGTCGCCGCAGAGCTCGAACCGCGGGTCTCGCTGGCCCTCGCGCGACGGCCGGACAACTACAGCTCGGCGTGGCCGACGGTCGGTCTCGTGCTCTCGAATCCGCAAGCCGCGGGGGTGCGCGCCCGTGTCTCTGCGTTCGAGCGCGACGGTGCGCTGCAAGCGTGGGGACTCATCGAGCTCGAGGGAACCGGCCCGTTGTCCTCTCGGATCATTCGACTCGCGCCCGGCGCCGCTCGGTTGTTCGGGCTCGCCATCTCACGCGATGACGCCAGCGTACGCTCCCTCGACGAGCTGTGGCTGACGCCCGAGGTTCGCGAAGCGAGCCTTCGCGCGCGCGATCGTACCGGGCCGTCGATCACCGTGATCGCCGGCAGCCTTGGCTCGGGACGCGAAGCGCTCGCGCGTGGCATCGCCGGGGGGACGCAGCAAACCGACCTCTCCCTGACAGCGCGATACGCGATCCGCGACGCGGCGTGGGTCGATCGGATCGCCGTCGTCGACGCGACCGATCGAGCGAACCACGTCGCGATCGTGCGAGCCGTGTCGCGTTTGCGCCGTCCGGTCGTGGCGATCGGAGGCATCACGACGGCGGCGCACCTGGCGGAGCTGGGCGGCGCGCAGGTCGCCGAGATCCTCCTCGAGCGTCCGAGTGCTGCAGGCCGGCAACGTATCTGGACGAGCGCACTCGCCTCCGATTCGCTCGACGCCAGCGTGGATCTGACGTCGCTCGCCGAGCAGTTCCGGACCAATCCATCGCAGGTCCATGCCGCGGTAATCCTCGCGCGCACGTCCACGAACAGCGGACCGATCACGCACGGTGCGCTCGCTGCTGCCGCGCGAAGCGTCTCGCGCTCTGCTCTCGACGAGCTCGCGGAGCTGCTGCCGTGTGCGCACACGCTCGACGATCTCGTCCTCCCTCCGTACGCGCGCCGCGAGCTCACGCTCGCGATCTCGTGGGCTCGACACGGTAGCTCCGTGTTCGCGCGCGACGGCGCCGGAAGCCGGCTCGGGCGAGGCCCGGGCATGGCGTGCATGTTCCACGGCCCGTCGGGAACCGGAAAGACCCTCGGTACGCGCGTGCTCGCGAGTGCGATCGGGTTGTCGCTATTTCGCGTCGACCTATCGCGCGTGATGGACAAGTACATCGGCGAGACCGAGAAGCGACTCGATCGATTGTTCACCGAAGCCGAGCGCGGAAACGCGATCCTCTTCTTCGACGAAGCCGACGTGTTGTTCGCGAAGCGCACCGAGATCGGCGAAGCCAAAGACCGCTACGCGAACCTCGAGACCGGCTACCTGTTGCAGCGCATCGAGAACCATCTGGGGATCTGCGTCCTCGCCACGAACCTGCGCGACAACTTCGACGCTGCGTTCCTTCGGAGGATCCACGTCGTCGTCGAGTTCCCCGCGCCCGAACCGGCCGAGCGGTTGGCGATCTGGAAGCGCCTGACGCCGCCAGACCTCGCACCCGATGTCGACCTCGCGTGGATCGCGGAGCGGTTCGCGCTGACCGGAGGTGAGATCAACAACGCGGTCGCGACCGGCCTGTTGCTCGCACGCGGCGCAGCTCGCTCGATGGCGATGGAAGACCTCGTGTTCGCCGTGTGGCGAGAGCTGGCGAAGACGGGGCGGCTCGTCGAGGCGGGACAGTTCGGGCCGTGGGCGCACAAGGTCATCGAGCTGGTCGAAGAGACCCGACACGTCAGCGCGTGATCACTTCGGCAGCTTGAACCACGTCACGATCGGCGGGTCGCAACAGCCCCACTGATAGACGACCTCGTCGTTCGATACCCACGCACCGTCGTGGAACACGCCGGTGCCGGTGATCCCTTTCGGATCCGGAGTGCCCGCGAGCACGTGATTCGGCTCGCCGCCTCGGAGGTACGCATCGAGTCGCGACATCGCTACGATGTGATACGGCCCGTTGCGCGAGACCAGCAGCAGGACGTGCTTGCAGTCGGGCGAGAAAATGTCGAATGCCTTGTCCGGTCCCTCGAGCTCGATCGGAGCCTTCTGCTCCTTGGCCGTTCCGCGCTGGAACCACAGCTCGGAATAGATCTCGAAGCCCTCGTCGTTCTCGCCGCGCCAGATCGCGACGACGTCACCGCACGTCGCGCGGTGCTCGATGGGCGCGGCGGCAACATCGACGACGATCGCCGCGTCGATCGGCGCTGGTGGTGGAGGAGTGATGCTACGTGGCGGTGGCGGATCGGACTTGTTCGAGCACGCGACGAGAGCGACGAGGAGCGCGCGCTTCATGGCGCACCAAACGCCTTGTCGACGTCCTCGCTCGGCGCGACGATCACGCCGGAGTCCCACCACCAATCCTCGAGCGGTGTCTGCTGGTACAGGTTCATCGAGCTCGCCGTTTCATCCCAATGGACCTCGAAGACTACCCCGCGTACGAGCAACGCCATGTGCTTCGCGCCGCGAGCGGTCAGCACCGCGAACGGGATCTTCTTCAGCTTGTCGAGTTGTGAGGTGTCCTTGGTGGTCGTGCTCACGTCGGGAGCATCACCGGATCCGCCGGCCTCCGGCGCGTAGTCGACGACACTGTGGTCGACCTTCACGTCGTAGTACTTCTTCTTCTTCTTCACCTGACGCCACGAGTATCCGTGCTCGTCGTCCTCGATCCAGATCGGATCGCCGGCAGAGTCGGTCATCACGTCGCCCGCGGAATCTCGCTTCTTCTTCTTGTAGCTCTTGTAGGTCGGATCGGGCGCGAAGAAGATCCCCTTCCAGCCGAGCTCGCTCTGCAGCGCACGCTGGATCGGGATGCCGTTCATTCCGGTCTCGCCCTTCTTGTTGAGCTTGAGCGCCTTCTTCTTGACCTTCTTCCAGTCAGCGTCACGTCCGAACGCGGTGAACGTCGCCTCGAGAATATCGACGACGTTCGTCGTGCAATTGCACTTCGGCAGCCCCGTCTCCCCGGACTCGCTTCCGGTCGCTGGACCCGCACCCGACTGCTTGACCGCGAGCCAGTGCTCGGTCGCCGTTTGCTCCGCCAGCGCGGCGCCGACGTCGCCGAACGACGCCTTCGCGTCGATCGTCTTCTGCGAGATGTCGAGCCTCTCCTTGTAGCCCTCGATCTCCAGCTCTTCGGGAGTCTTCGCGGGCTCGGAGGCATGTTGATCCGCGTCGGTGTCGTTCTTCGGGCATCGACGCAACGAGAGCGGCGTGGTCAGCGCACGGCGCGTGATGCCGAGCCAGCTCGTATCGATGCCACGCGTACGCGCGACCGATTCGATGGCCGCTCCGTGTGCAGCGTGTTCGACGTCGCGGGTGCTCGCGCTGCTCGCCGCCGGCTGGCGTTGCTGTTCGACGTGCGCGAGCTCGTGCGCCAGCAAGAGATCGCCGGCGAGCGATCCGGGGCGCGGAGCGGTCGCCGCATAGACGATGTCACGACCGATCGTGAACGCGTGTGCCTCGGCGCGATCCGCCATCTGTGCGGCGGTGGTGTCCGTGTGAACGCGAACGTCCGGCATCTGGGGGATCGCGGTGCCTTCGCCGAGCTCGGCGACGACACGCTGCGCTTGCTGCTGGTCGCCGTTCATCGCGCCGCGCACGCTGTCGCCTGCCGCCGTCGCGGTCTCGTGCAGTCCGGCGAGCTCGAGCTCGCGCGACAGGTCCTCGCCGCTCTGCCAGTACGCGATGCCGAGGCGGATCCTCGCCTGGATCGCGGCGATCAGCTCGTCGACACTCGTCGCTCCGCGCAATCCACCGTAGCGCCGCGCCATCGCCTCGAGCGTCTCCGCCGGTGTGCCGGCGTGACGAACGAACCACGCGTCGATGTACGGGCATCCCTCGGCCGTCCATCGTGGACCCAAGGCGTCGCTCGCGGTGGTCGTCGCCATGTGGCGCAACCGTCGAAGAAAGGCGTCGCGATCCACGCGCCGCGGATCATCCTCGTGATCGCGAGCGAGGATGAGCGGCCCCTCGACGCCGTCGGTCACCTCGCGCTCGGGGCCCGTCCGCGCCGGTGACTGCGACACGGGCGACGCCGGCGTCGGACCGTGCGCTGACGTCGGACGAGTGGGGGCGTGATCCATCATCGGATCACCAGGAACCCCTGTTGGTTCGCTCCCCAGCAGCGGAGCTCACCGGTCTCCAGCAGCGCACATCTCGCGCCGCCGCCCATCGAGAGTGATCGCACAGCCGGGAGGTCGACGACCGTCTTCTCGCGATCCGTGACCAGCGTGATGTGGCCATCGGTGCCGAGGATTCCCAGCGCCGCGTCGTCGACGGCCAGCGCTCGCGCGATCGGAAACGATCCGCGCGACTGCGCGGGAAGCGAGGGCGTGCCGAGGTTCCAGCACAGCACTTCGCCGCTCGCGCGCTGCGCGCACGCATGTTCGCCGTCGGTCGCGATCAGAACAGCATCGGCGAGACCATCGATGCGATGCATCGGGCTCGATTGCTCGTGGCCGCTCCAGCCCCAGCACCAGACCTGGCGCTCCAGATCGATCGCGCATCCGACGCTTCCGCCGACCGCGATCGCCGACGCGCGCAATGCCGGAACGAGTCGCGGGGAAAGGACGCCCGGCGAGGCTGGGGTGAGGTCGTTGACGCCGAGCTGGCGGTAGTGGTTCTCGCCCCAGCACGCGATCTCGTTCGTCGCGAGTAGCGCGCATGCGTGATAGCCACCGATCCCGATCGCGAGGGCTGGTGCAGGCAGCTCGATCGGTCCGTTCATCGACGCGACGTCGTCGCCCCAGCACGACACACCGCCGCCGGCAGAGCGTACGCATCCATAGCTATACGTCGCTGCCACTCCGATCGCGTCGCCTGACTCGATCGCGTTCACGATCGGGCCCGCGCCGGCACGGTTACCGAGCACGCTTGCGGAACCGTCGCCCCAGCAGTGCACCGCTCCGGTCGAGCACACCGCGCAATGCGCCGCGAGTCCGCCTTGGACCTCGAGGTAGCGCGGACACGTCGGCCCGACGCGCCAGGGAGCCATCGGTCGCGGGACGAAATCGCCGGGTGGCGGCTCGGCGCTCTGCTTCGCCGAGGAGCAACTTGCCGCGATCAGTAGGAACACGCTCCATTTCATTGGCGAAACGAATCCTCGTCGCCGATGACCGGCGCACCGACGAGCCTGCACCGCGCTTCGTACCGGATCCAGTTGTCGTAGAAGTAGTCCCGGTGGTTCTTTCGATCCGACACGAGGGTCCTCAACTTCTCCAGGTCGTTCGCGACGACCGCGTCGCGGATGTAGCCCCATGACTTCTCGTTCAGGTCGCCGCGAAACTTGAGGTCGACGAGGAACGCCAGGATCGTCGGGTTCATTGCCGCGAAGTTGATCTCGAGCCGATAGTCCGCGCCGAACTTCTGATATCCCCGCGAAGGGCGATCCTTGGTGCCTGGATCAGCGAGCCACCTCGTTGTCTTGTCGGTCGTGGCGCGGTACTCGGCCTGAAACAGCGCTCGTTCCTGTGCCTGATCGATCGCGGCGATCGAAGCATGTTTCGCGATCCAGTCATCGGCGGCTCTACCGTCGAGGCCAGCGGCTGTGGAGTACCTATCTGCGAGGGCAGCGTCGATGCCAGCAGCACGGAGTTCGCGCTTGATCTCGGAGGCCTTCCTCGCCTTCATGTCGTATCCATGACCAAGGGTGACGCCTGAATTCGCGCTCGGGTGGGTCGGCTTCCAGCTCGCACGTTCGCCGCGCGGGTCCTCCTCGACCTTCCACGTCTGATACGCGGGCGACGCGGGATCCCATGGGTCGGGGAGTGCCTCCGCCGGTGTGGGAACCTCGATCGACGCCGGAACCGTGATGTTCGCGCGCGGTCCGATCGCGGTCGGCGCCGGGTTGCCGGGCTCGAGCTCGATGAACCGCGCGAAGTACTTCGCGCCGAAGTATGCCTTCGCGATCTCTTCGTAGTTTGCGAACTCGCTTCCCTTCACGGTCGTCTTCGGCGCGGTCATGATCTTCGAGCCGACCCACGATCGCATTCCCGGTGGAAGCGCAGCGTCGACGGGCGCGTCCGGGACCGAGGCGTCTTTCGTGGCGCCATCCTCGACGGGAGGCGACGTCCCGGCATCCTTGTCCGGACTCTTGCCTCGCTTGCAGCGCTGGAGCGACAGCGGAGTCGTCATCGCTCGTCGAGAGACATCGCCGATGCCGGCGAGCGTGCCGCGACTCGCTGCCCGCACCGCGACCGCGTTCGCCTCGCTCTCACTATCGGCGCTCCGTGATTTGCCGCGAGCTTGTTGCGCGACGTGCGCGAGCTCGTGCGCGAGGAGAACATCGCCGGCGAGCGTGCCGGGCTTCGGCGCGCTCGAGCCGATCACGATGTCGCTGCCGACCGCGAACGCGTGAGCGTCCGCGCGATCGGCGAGCCGCGCGGTCGTCGCGTCGGTGTGTACGCGCACATCGCCGGCGCCTGGCAACGCAATTCCTTCGCCGAGCTGTGCGGCGACGTGCAGTGCGCCGACCTCGTCGCCGGCGATCGCGGCGGAGATCGCGTCGACCCCCGGCGGGGCGAGTCCCGCGAGCGCGAGCTCGGGTGCGATGTCGTCGCCGCTCTGCCAGTACGCGATGCCGAGGCGGAGCCGGGCCTGGATCGCCTCGAACAGCTCGTGGTCGTTTGCCGGCTCGGACAGCCCGGCATAGCGGCGAAACATCCGGCGGAGCGTCTCCTCGTCGGTGCGTGCATGGCGCGCGAACCACGCGTCGATGTACGGACAGCCCACGGCGCGCTCGCCGAGCATCGAGATCGCCGTGCTCGTCGTCGACTCGCGCAATCGCGCGAGCATCGCGTCGCGTCCACGCGCGTCGTCGTGCATCGCTGGCCGAGCATCACCCTCGGGCGCAGCGGGGGACACGCTGCGAACCACATCGTCTGGCGCGGGAGCCTCGTGCGCCTCGAGTTGCGGTGCGCGCGTGCGACTCATCAGATCACCTCGCCTCCGACGAGCTCGATCCGGAGCGTGCGACCGAGCCACGGGACATGTCCGGGATCGCGATCGAGTCCCGCGCGACGATGATCGAAGTCGAGCGCCGTGTGCGGCATGATCACGTGCAGCGCGTTGTCGAGGAGAACGAGGCGAGCCGGGCGCGAGCACATGTCGCGAAGCTCGACAAGTGACGCGGGTCGCCCGAGGCGAGCAGCGACGATCGTCGCGAGCGCGGCGACGCTGCGCGCGATGACTCGATGCACGAGCGAAGATGTCGCCGGCGATCGCGGTACGTCGCGCGCGAGGGCGTCGAGCCTGCGTTCGAGCTCGCCGGCGGAGAGCGTCGTGCCGAGCCGGACGAGCCGGCGTCCGAGCGCGTGCTGCACGGTCTCGACGATCTCGGCTGCTGCCCACGCTTCGATCTCGAGCGGGTGGCGCTCGCGATCGAACAGGCCACCGAACCAGCGCGGGCCCGGATCCTCGCTCGCGCCGACGATCGCCTCGGCGATCGCGGCGAGAGCGTCTCCCTCGGGGATACCGGCGGCCCACAGGCGTTCGGCGAGATCGATCTCGAGCGTGCATCCCGCGAGATAGAACAGACCCGCGAACGCTGTATCGGCCACGTTCGCGTCGAGCGGTGGTGACGGTTCGTCGATGGCCGGACGATCGCTGCTCGCGAGCGACGCGATCGCGATGGCGTCATCGAGGTGCTCGCGCGCCGGCGCGGCGGGCGACTCGTCGCGGTGACCGAGAGCCGGCGTGTCCTCGAGCGCGTCCGGCACCGGAGGGGGCAATATCGAGGGCGCGCGTGTCGCGGCGGTCGAACGGCTCGCGACGACGGGCGCGATCGGGGCAGCCTGCGCGACGGCGCCGATGCGTGGTGCCGCGTCGTTTGGCGCCGCCGTCTCTCGCGCGCGCAGCAGTGCGATCGTCGACGAGATCGCTGGTACCGCGGCCGAGAGCGAAGCGCGCGTGCTCGGACTCGCGAGCGCGAGCGCTGGCTCGAGCCGCCGCATGGATCGCAACCAGGTGACGACCTCCTCGATGTGAGGCAACTCCGCCGCGACGATCGCGTCCCACACCACACTCGCGTCGGGACGATCGGCGTGGATCCAGCGCGCCGGTTCACCGTCGGCGACGTCGGCGAGATACACGGCATCCGCGTGCGCGGCGCTCTCGAACACCGCGAAGCGCTCGCTTCGAGGGCGCATACGCTCGCCTGCGGGGAGTGCTGCCACATCGTCGGCGATCTGATCCGCGAGGTCTGCGGCGAGCTTCTCGATCGTCGATTGGTCGACGAGGTCTCCCACCTTCAATCGCCACCCCGACGACAACCGGCGGATGCGGATCAACCGGTGCGATCCGAAGCGCGCGTGAAGGAGACGCTCGAGCTCCTCGAGAACACGCACGACGAGCTCGCGCTCCACCGTGGATCGCAACGATTGCGCGGATCCGGCGAGCACCGACGGAACCCGCAGGCGTAACCGCACCTCGGAGACACGCGACCCGGTCATCGTTACCCTCGGCTGACGCTGCCTGCGGCGCCCGATACGGCGTCGGCGGGAAGGTTCGCGAGCGCGCCTCTCGCGAGCTGCTTGCCGAGCTTCGCGACGACCTCGGCATCGTCGAACGTCTTGCGATCGAACCCGGCCGGCAACGTCTTCACGGACGCCGTCACGATCTCGTCGACCGCGTCCTCGGCACGCGCGACGAGCTCGTCGATGCCGGTACCGGCCGCGGGTGCACCCGCGAGGAACGACTCGGATCCTCGCTCGATCAGATCCGCGACAGTGACTCGGTCGCTTTCGAGCCGCGCCACGAGCTCGCGCGAGGTGTTCGGCGTCGCGAAGCTGGCCGCGGGCACTCGACGCAAGAGCTCGATAGCGAAGTCCGCCACGATCGGGCGCGAGCGCTCCGGCGTTCGCAGCTGCCCGCGACGGAGGAGTGTCGTGATGTCGAGCCGGAGCTTGTCGAACCTGCCCTTGCTCTCCTCGGCGGGAACGACGAGAGCGATCGACCCTCCGTCGACGAGCTGCGTCGCGACGACCTCGAGCGGGAGATCCACATCGCGGCGAAGAAACGCGTCGTTCGCGCGGCGCGAGAGCTCGCCGACGGGAACCCACGTGAGGCGCCGCCCGTGGAGTTTCGCGAAGTCGGTCACGCTGCCGGTCGTGCCGACGTGAACGCGGTCGCCGGGGTTGTCTCCACCGATGCCCGGTGAGAGGCGACCGTCCATGGGAGGCATCATGATCGGCGGAACACCGCTGAGGCAGCAGATCGCGCGCGCGAAGCGACCGACCACGACATCGATCGGTGCGATTCCGAACTGGCGTGCCCAGTATTCGAGGATCGCGCCGGTCACGACGTAGCGGCGATCCTTCCACATGTCGAACGACTGGATGCGTCCAGATCGATCGAGCTCCACGGTGCCGAGATAGACACCGTGGTGCTCGTCGACGCAGCGCGGGCCTGGATACGCCATGCCCTCGCACCACCGCCGATAGAGATCCAGGATCATCTCCGCGAGCTTCTTGCGCTCCGCGTCGCCGACCGGTGCCGTCGCGCGGACTCCATAGATCGCGTACCAGGCGGCCGTGTAGAGGATCGGTGCGATCTTCGACCATCCGGCGGACGCTCCACGCGTCGTGACCTCCGAGAGCAGCGCGTAGAGCGAGCTCAGCACGAGGCTGCCCGCGATCTTTCGTCCGCTCGTGTGCACGGGATCGATGACCCAACCCCAGGGCACGAGCTCGCGCAAACAACCGCGGCCGACCGTGGACTCGACGACCTCCGCTTTCTCCGTCGTCACCGTCAGTTCGTGGACCTCGACCGTCGCGTCGGTGGTCGACACGGGGGTCGCCGACAGCACACCACGGATCCGTAGAATGACGCGGCCGTGCTTCGTGCCGCCGAACAGCTCGGCAACATCGACGTTGTCGACGACGAACTCGAACGGCGCGCGAACCGATCCGTCGGGGACCACGACATCGAGCGCCCAGTACATCGACGGCGCGACCGGAGGTGTGACCGTCTCGACGGTGCGCGTCCCGTCGAGGACTCGACCTGCGGTGAATCCCCAGCCGGATGAAGGCCGGAGCTCGAACGTCACGACGGCGGTTCGCTGTGCAGGTCCGGTGATCAGTTGCCGCGCGATGAGATGGCCTGGACCGACGGTTCCGGTCGCGAGCGGCTGGATGTCCTTCGTCGAGATCGAGCCGCTCGGCGGCGTGCCGGGAACCGTGACGATCACGTGCATCGGGACGAGGCCGGTCGTCGGCGTCGTCGTCGCCGGCGCCTGCGGCGGGAAGATCAGATCGCGAATGTTCGCCGGAAGGCTCGCGCGCCAGGCCTCGAGCTCGGCGACGAACTTCTCGGGCGGAGTAAGCTGCGGGACCGGAGGAGGAACGAGCAACAGGCGAGAGGTCTCGCGCACGCGCGATGGCTCGCAATTGTTGGTCGCGCCGCCGCATGCATCGCGATGCACCGGTCGCGAGTCCTCGGCACACTCGGTGTACTGGAGGACGATCGCCGCGGTTCGCGTCGGCTCGCGCGCTTCGTAGAAGTTGCCGTCGAGCGAGACCGCGCGACGCGCGAACAGGCTGTCCGTCAGGTGGGGCGGCAGGTTCGGCTTCGGTCCCGGACCGGCCGGTGGGCGCACGCCAGGATCGGAGCGACCCCAGAGCTCCGTCTCGCTGATCTCGACGGGACACTCGACGACGAGGTCATTGCCGCAGCAGTCGAGTGCGTATCCAGGGGACAGCGAGAACACGCGTCGCCTGGCGTCCCAGGCCACGCGAAGTCCCCACACCACGCCATCACCGAGCGCGCGGTTCGTGAGCCTCCGCTTGATCCGCCAGAACCGCTGCTCGGTCTCGAGGTCGGATTGCGTGAGGAACATCCCGTCGAAGAACTGCGTGCGCGTGGGACCACCAGGGAGTGCTCCCGGCGCGCAGGCAGGACCAGAAATCGAAGTCGAATGCGTCATCGGACGACCTCCACGGCGTAGTCACAGGGCAGACAATCCACGGCGCGCGTCGGAGGCGTCGTGGGTTCCTCGGGTGGGCACAGCGCGTCGGGAACGCAGTGCAGGAAGCTGCAGGCGAGCTGACCGACGCTATTGATGAGATCCGTTTCGAGCTGCTTGCTCGCCTCGGGGGTCTGCGAGTTGTCGAATCGAGTCACGTCGAACCTGCCGTCGGGGCACAGCGTCTCCGACAGGGATCGCAGGAAGTCGCACAGCGCGACCTTGATGCAGTCACGCAGCGCCGACTTCGTCTCGCACGAGATCGCGAACGTCGGGCATTGATCACTGTCGTAGGTCTTCGTCGGCGCCGTCGGAGTCGGTTGCTTGCAACCGCAGCCACCACCGCATCCACACGAGCTGGGCGTCGGCGTCGGTTGCGGAACGGGTGTGGAGTGCGTGCCGCCGCACGTGCTGCAGCCTCGCGATGAAGTGCTCGTGGTCATGGACGCTCCTCTCGGGACGGATGGAATGCGGGGCGGGGAGTAGGCGTAGCGGTTCGCCGAGGCGTAGATGTCGCCACGCGCCGCATAGAGCCGTGCACGCGGCGCGGCGATCTGCGCCTTCGCGACCACCTGCTTCGCCTCGACCTTCTTCGCGCTGCGATCGGCGCTGTAGGTGCGCCAGAGCTTGGTCGCTGCGGCGACGTGCGCGACGCTCATCGCAGGTGCGCGGCCCGCGTCGTCGAGCTTGAACTCGGGTTGCTTGCCGTTCGAATCGAGGTCGGGGTTGTGCAGCGCGAGCTCGCCGATCTCGAACACTAGCTTGTTGAGTGCGAGCCCGAGGATCGCGAGATCGGCAGGCTTCAACCCGCCGACCGTCGGCGTCGCTCGCTCCGAATTCTCGATCCTGATCGTCGCTCGATCAGCGAGCGGCCCGAGATACGCGCGTCCGAGGACGACGATCCCGCGCAAGCCGACCTTCTGGAGGAGCACGAGCACTCCGCTCGGTCCGAGTCGCCGAAGCAGCGCGATGAGAGCGTTGGTCTCCACGACTACCTCGCGTACGGAGCGGGCGCGAGTACGAGGTCGGCGCCGGGTTTGTCGATTCCGAAGTGGAACGACGGTTGAAGTGGACGTAGTGGACGCAGGTTGTCGTCGATGATCGGCGTCGCGAATGCGACCTTGGCCGGATCAATCGCGAGGCGATAGAGGCCATCCTTGGCGAGCGCGCTGGTCGCGTTGTCGATGCGGATCCGGATCCGCGCGGGTGTCGTGGCTGTCGACGCGACGTAGTCCGTCGTGGCGGGGATCGCCGTCCACCCAGGCGTGCCGCTGGTCTGCAGGGCCGCCAGCGTGAACGCCCCCGACGGGACGGTCTCCTTGATCACGGGCGCGCTCAGATCGAGGTTCAGCCAGTAGAAGGTCGTGGTCCCGTCGCGCTCGAGAGAGAGCGAGACGATCTCGGGGCCGGACGCGAGCGCTCCGGCCTGCGCGGAGGCCGCCGATTGGCGGGCGAGGAGCTCCTGCAACAGCGCGGTCTCGGCAAGCAGCGTCGCGCTGCCGTCGATGTCGAGGACGCCGGTCAGCTCGTCGCTATCGATCTCGACGAGGAGCGACGCCAGCACGAGCCAGCCTTCCGGATCTGGTTCCGGACAAGCGATCGCGGCTGCGCCGGCGAGGTTCTTCGCGATCTGAGCCGCGCCGACGCCGGCGAGCAGCTTGTCGAGCGAAGCGCGAGGCGGAACGAGCGGAAGCGTCGTCGCGATGGCCGGATCGTTCGCCGGCAGGATCGCGAGCTGGAACTCCTCGCGCACGCGACCGAGGTCGCATCCGGCGGCGTCGCACGAGCAGGTGTCGCGCGGCGCGGGCTCCGGCGATGTCGCGCAGTCACGGAACCGGATCGCGACGACGAGCGGCAGACCATCGGCGGTCATCGCATTCGCGGGCCACGTCGAATCGATCTTGCGTCGCTCGACGAGCTCGCGCAGAAACCAGGCGGCGAGATCGATGCACTGGTCGTAGCCGACGACGATCTCGCGACCGCACGTGTCCAGCGCTGCTCCCTTGCCGACACGCAGCACGGTCGTGGTGTCATCGAGCATCGACACGGCGAGGCCGCACAAGAGACCCGCTCCATGCAGTCGCTGGTTGTGGAAGCGCATCTTGCCGCTGTGGTAGCGCTGCTCGTCGACGAAGTCGGCGACGCCCATCCGCTTGCCGAAGAAGTAGCGAAGGCGCACGAACCCGGCGGGCAGCGTTCCGCACGGGCCACATGCATCGAGAGGCGGGCAATCCAGGTTGTACGCGGTCATGAGCTCTCCAATTACCGAAGCGAGAAGTCGCCGATCGTGGGTGGTGCGGTTTCAGCGAGCGCCGAGGGCCCGAGGGACGTAGCGACGACGGCATCGACACCGAGCACCGGCGCCGGGCGTCCCAGCGCGGTGCTGGTGCCGAGCGCTGCGGGCGTCGAGCGGTCGTCGCCGAGGATGAAGTCGAGTCCGACGGTGGACTCGAAACCGATACGTCCGCGGGGCACCGCCACGCGCAGGTCGACGTCGACGTGAGCCGGCTTGATCGCGTCGACCAGCGCGCGAAGCGTCGTCTCGGCGACGGCGAGGTCGCAGTCAGTGTCGACGTAGGTCACGAGCGTGAAGCGATGCGCGAACGAAGCGAGTAATTGCTCGTTCGTGGCGCCCGCCACGTCGAGCCCGGCGAGGGGTGCACAGCCGAGCACGCCCGCACAACCGAGGACGAGTCCGGCGCGCGGGCGTACCTGGAATCCCTCGATCAACTGCGGGCGATGACCGGTGTACGCCTCGACGAAGCGAACGATGCCCTCCGGTGTCCCGCGGATCCGATACAGCTCGAAGATCTGCGAGAGCAACGCCGCGCGGCGCGCGCGTGGCCACGACGGATCGAACACGAGATCGAACCAGCTCGCGACGAACTCGAGCCAGCCGTCATCCGCGGCGAGCGGATTGAGCGCGTACGCGATGAGCTCGTAGCGCGATTCGATCTGCGTGAGCCGCCCCTCGAACAGCGCCAGGAAGCGCTCGAGGAACAACGCGCCACTCGGATCCTCGTCATCGCGCCGCGAGTAGACGGCGGGGAGATACGACAGGAACGACAGCCGCGGTGCGACGACGCGCAACGAGCGGACCGTCGGTGTCGCGGTGGCGGCGATATCCGAGGCGTGCCGTCGCGCTCCGCGGAGCCGCAGCTTGACCCACAAGAAGCGGCCGCGATCGGTGGGCAACGCCGGCGCTGCCGGCGAGAAGCTCACCCAGGTGGCGTCGGGCGCCGTCGCCGTCCAGACCGTGTGCGTGTCGGGATCCGACCACGTGACGTCGAGCTCGTCGGTGTCGCCCGACTGCCGCGTGACGATGATCTTCGACGCGGCCGCCAATCCACGGCCCCATCCCTCGGCGCGCCGAACCACCATTCGACCGGCGGGCTCGCGAAGCACGAGCGTCGTCGTGCGAAGGTCTCGCGTGACGGCAGCGGTCAAGGTGACGGTGGTCGTGATGCCGATGTGAGCCACGATCTCGACGAAGACGCGCCGCGATCCGGAGACGAGCTCGACCACGTCGCCTCGACGGAGGAGCGCCGCGATCGCATGCGGGAGATCGATGTCGCCACCGTCACCGTCGTTCGCGATCGAGGTCAGGTCGATCGCCTCGGCGCCCGCGAGTGTCGTCATGCGCGCCGGGTCGATCGCGCGCCCGTCGCGCTCGTGCAGCATGACCTCCGTGCCCGCCGCGTAGATCGCCGAGCGATCTCCGGTGGCGATCACGCTTGTAGCGGATGCGGAGAGTGCTGCGATCGTCGCCGTCTCCGGATCGAGCGCGATGACGTCGCCGGTGCGCAGGCGTCGCGCGAGATCCCACGGGACGACGAACGTGTCCGTCGTGTCCGGGCCCTCGACGAGCCGATGCGTCCACGACGCTCCGCGATGGTACGGCGCGTGTCGCCAGCACTCCCACGCCGTCGTATCGGACAGCACGGGCCGTGCGATCTCGCCGCGCCGAGGTTCCATCGGGGCCGGCAGCGCGATCGGCGCGTCCGGTGCCCATGGCGTGACCACCGGCAGGCTCGGCGTCGACTCGAGCAGCGGAGGTGGCAAGGCGATCGCATCCGCGGCCCAGGTCTGCACCTCGATGCTCGTTCCTTCCGGAAGCTCGGCGTCGACGACGACCTGATGCCACGCGAGCTGTTCGATCCCGCCGTCGATCGGACCGACGACGCGAGTCCCTTCGAGCTCGAACCGCGCGAGGGCGAGCGCGTCCTGCATGTTTTCGGGGGCTTCGTCTGCGCCGATCTCGTCGACGAAGCCGCCGCGGCAATCGAACCGCGCGAAGCGCGACCAGCCCGCGTCGGCGACAACGACGAGATCGTCACCGTCGGTCGCGATCGCGATGATCTCGGGCGTCGTCGCACCCGGACGGTTCGCCATGAATCGCGGACCGCGACGAAAGCTCCGATCGAACGGCTGGATGGCACCGGCCGCGGTGGCGACGTAGATCCGTCGGTCGCCGACGGCGATCGCGATCGGGTCCTCGACCTCGAGCGCGATCACGAGGCGCGGTCCGCCGGGAGCATCTGGCTCGATCACCTGCACGCGATCGCGGCCACGTTCGACGACGTACAACCAGCCATCGCGAGCGGCGATCGCACGAGGATCGTCGAAGCAACACGCCAGCTCGACCGGCGCGGGATCGCAGGTCCGCCGGCGCAGGATGCACCCGCGAACGCTATCGACGATGTAGACGGTGCCGTCCGAGGTGGTCGCGGCCGGAGGCGGCAGCGTGCCGCTCGCGAGCGGATGCGGCGCGAGCTCGAGCACCATGCGCGACGGGTCGTAGCGAGCTCCATCCTCGCCGCCGGGTCGCGGATCGGTCTTCCACTCCTCCGGGCGTCGCACCACGATCCACCACGCGTCGTTCGCGTCGCGTCCGGGGTGCAGTGCTCCGTCGGAGAAGATGGACATCGCTACAGCACGATCACGTTGAGTGTTGTCGTGTCGACGAACACGGTCTCGTCGGGGAACAGCACGATCCGTTCGTCCTCGTCGCCTGCCATCGGGCAACCGACGAGCTTTCGCGGAGCTTGTCGCTCGCTGCGCCACGACAGCGGCGGCGTCGCGTCCGGTGCAGCTCCATCGTAGACCGCAGCGAGCTCCTCCACGCGATCGACGCCCTCGACGCGGAAGACCTGCGAGACCAGCTCGGCGTGGTGGAGTGTCGAGCCAAACTCGAAGCCATGCGCTTCGCCCGCTTCGTCGAGAGGCCCGCCGGTGAGGACGTGCAGGTACGTCTCGAATCGCTTCGCGATCAGCTCGCGAAGTTGCGTCCGCGTGTAGCCCGGCTTCGCGACGACCGTCACCACGATGTTGCGGATGCGGACGTACTGCGGTGGCACGACGTAGACCTCGGTCGTGACGAGGCGGACGGTGTTCAGGTAGCGGCAGACGGCGCGCAGCACGCTTTCGGTCGGCGCGAGGAACGGCCCGTCTCCCTCGGGGATCGCGACCACGGAGATGGCACCGGGTGCGACGCGCGTGACGTCGACGCCCGGACGATCGACCCCCTCGGCCGTGTACGGCCTGCGCAGCGGGATCACGATGGCGTTCGCGATGCGGACCTCGCGCGTCTGCTTCGCGAAGTGCACGAAGTCGTCGGCGGTGACCGCGCGTCCGAACGTGGACAGCTCTCGCGGCGCTCGCTTCTTGGCTTGATCGAGGGTCTCGGCGGGTCGCCCTCCGCGCGCGGGAATGACGTTGGTCACGTCCTGGACGAAGCCGGGCAGGTTCTCGCCTTGCGTGACGGTGCCGACGGCGAGCTCGCGCATCGTTCCGTCGGTGCTGCGATAGCGGCGCGCGACGATCCTCGCGTTGAGCGCGGGGACGCGGCCTCGCTTTCCATCACCGAAATAGACGAGGCCCGCCTCGGGGTCGAGCACGTAGTGCCGATCGTCCGCGGTGGTCGTGTCGAAATCGCGGCGCTGCTGCCACTGGTGATACTGATTGTCCACGAGATCCTGCACGACCAGATCGAGTGTGTCGTCGAGGATGTTTCCCTTCGCGAGCCGCGCGACCTGATCGGACCTGCCGGTTCCCGACCCGACGAGCTCGTTGGTCGTCGTCGTCGCGCCGATCGCCGAGACCGCGTTGAACGTGATCGTGCGAAATCCGAGCGGGCGAGACGGATGCTGCTCGAGCATGATGCCGAGCCAGCCGGAGACCGGCACCTTGCTCGGCGTACCGCTCACCGGTGTCTTCAGCGCACCGACCAGGGGATGCGGAATCGGCGTGGCGATCGGCTGCGGCTTCCCGGCCGCTTCGGCGCAGAGCTGCGCGGTGGTCTTGACCTCGGGCGCGCGAACGTCGAGCCACTCGACATCGGGGATCGGCCCCATCGACAGCGGGATATCGAGCTTGATCGAACCCGAGCGAGTGAGCCCGAACGTGTTGTCTGCGATCACGCGGACCGGCTGCCACGATCCTTTGTCCTCCGCCGGCAGCGCCGGCCGGTAGTAGACGATCGACATCGCCGGCGCGATCGTCTCGGCGAGGCCGTCGAGGTCGAGCGAGCAGTCGGCGACATCGCGCGACGTGGGTTGCTCGTCATCGTCGAGCTGGATGTGCAGCTCGACTCGCTGGCCGAGAAAGCCCGCCGACGGAAGCGGGTTGAACGCGAACCCGAGCCACAGGTTGACGTGCTTCGCATCCGTCGGCCGCCCGAACGCGAGCACGGGCTTCTCGGGCCAGTCCTTGAGCTTCGGCTGCCGGCCGTCCCATGCGAGCGAGTAGCGCTCCGGAATGAACGTCTCGGGAGTCGCGAGTGTCGTGACGGCGTCATCGCCCTGGATCTTGCGAAGCTCGTCGGACGTCGTGGTCACGAGCGCGGCGAGCTGTGCCGGCACGGCATCGATCGGCACCACGGTCTCGAACGTCGGAGGCGGCGTGGCCTTCGACTTCGCCTTGATGCGGGTGGCCTCGTCGATTTCGAATGCGACGGCGGTCTCCGGCTTCGAGAGATAGAACGCGAGAAACGTGCTCGCCGCTCGCGCCGGTTGCAGACGCACGCCGATCAGCTTCAGCATCTCGACATACGCCTTGTCGGGCAGGCGATTGAGCCGGAAGCCGATCTGCTCCGCGAGGTGCGCGAACAGCTGCACCATAGTGATGCCGGGGTCGGACTCGTTGTGATCCGTCCACTCGGGATTGAACAGCGGGATCTGCCGGCGAAGCTGCGTCGCGACGGCGTCGAACCGCAGGTCGTCCAGTTGCGGCGATTCGATCGGCACTACGCGGCCTCCGTCAAATAGAACGGATAGACGAGGTTGAACGAGGCGTTGTTCCTGCGCACGACGTAGTCGATCTCGATGAACAGCACGTTGTCCTTGTCGCCGGCGGGATAGGCGCGAACGGCTTGCACGGTGATGCGAGGCTCGAACGCGCCGAGCGCACGCTGCACCTCGGCTTCGACCGCGCGATGCGTCGACGGGCCGTTGGAATCGAAGACAAAGCTGCGCAGGCCGGCGCCGAACTCGGGGCGCATCACCCGCTCGCGGCGCGTGGTCTCGAGGATGATGCCGATCGCTTGCTCGACGTCCTCTTCGTACTTCGCGAGCGTGAGCGCGCCGCCGATCGGACGGACCGGAAACGCCCACCCAACTCCAAGATGTTCGCGATTTCGGATCATGCGTTCCTCACACCACCGGGACGATCGAGAGGGGAGGACCACTCGGGCCCGTTCCGGTCGCGTGCTGGTGATTCCACGCGACACCGTCGAGCACGATGCGGCTCGTGGCGATCGCCCCCGACGTCTTGATGCTGAGCTTCGGTGATGGGCCGTCCTCGATCGAGATCTCGAACCCGCCCTTCGTCTTGATCAGGATCTTCCCGTTCGGCGAATCGTCGAACGTCACTTGATGACCCGCCCTCGACGTCAGCGATCGGATGTTGTTTGTCGACGATGTATCGACGCCCGGCGGCGGCGTGTCGACATCGCTCCACAGCGCACCGATGATCACGGGCCGGTTGATGTTGCCCATTTCGAACGACACGACGACCTCGTCTCCGACCTCCGGCATGAAGAACGCGCCGCGCTCCTTGCCGGCCATCACGCTCGCGACGCGCGCGGGTGCAGACGGCGCGTCGTGATGCCCCGAGATGAAGTCGAGGATGTAGCCCTCGTTGGTGATCTTCGTGACCTCGGCGAACGCGATCCCGAGCTGAGGTGGCTGGCGATGCCAGTTCTCGACGAACTCGGTGATCTTGTGCAGCATCTCGTCGAAGCTCATCGACTGCCTCCCGCCGCCGCGCGTTCCTCACTCGACTGCGTGAGGTAGGCGCTCGGTGGCAACATCCCGGGTCGGCGAAGCGAGAACTGCGTGCGATAGCCGTTGCCGTCGTACGTGTGAACCGTCTTGGTAACGTAGTAGAAGCCGTCGAACGGTGGGCGCAGCCCGAGGATGTGCACGTACACACCTGGACGCAGCATCGGCGTGCCGATCGTCGTCGCCTCGGCGGTCATGAACTCGCGCACCTTCTTCATCACCAGCGCGAGCGCCTTGATCTTTGCTCGCGTTTCGTCGAGGTGCGAGCCGTCGTGCGCTTCCTGGTTCGTGCCATCGTCTCCGGCGTCCCCGAAGAACTTCGTGCGCGCCGTGACCGCGTCGATCGGCTCGACGTCGTAGCTCGTGGACTTCGGCAGCTCGAGCTCGATCGCGCTCTTCACGTCGGACTCCGAGAGCTCGCCCCTCGCGCGACCGCGACGATCGGGATGCGATCCGGCCACGACCGCGCTGGTCGGCATCTCCCAGACCTTGAGCTTCGGCGTGAAGTCGATCAGGTTCATGCCCCAGCGCAGCTCGAGGTACTCGCCGGCCCCGAGCTCGATCGCCTTCCAATCGGTCACCTTCTTCTGAGGCTTCACCTTGGATCGGGCCGGCTCCATCACGACGCGGACCTCGCTCTTCACGTCGATCGGACCGCTCGCCACCGCGCCCTGTTGATCGTCTTCGCCGCGCCGGCCCTGGAAGTCCGTGAACAGCTCGCAGTCGAGCCGATCCGCGATGTCGGTCAAGAACTGGAAGTACGTCTGAGACTTCTGATGGCGCGCGGACCGCAGCGGCTGGGCGCGCCTCTCGATCCCATCGGTGCGGATCGGCACGCCGAGCTTTGCCGCATCGAGGGTCGCCGATGCGATTGCCTCCTCCTGCTTGTTGTCGTACGCAACATCCTTCTTCGGCTTGACCTTCAGCGCGCTCAGCATGTCCTCGCCGATCACCGTCAGCTGCGATCCTCCGTTCGACGGAAACGAGAACTGCAGGTCGGTGACGCGCGCGACGATCAGCTTCGACCACGGCATGTTGCTGTAGCGAAGGTCGAGCCGTAGTCGCTGGCCGAGCGTGATCGAATACGTTGCTTCGGCGCCCTGCGAGCTCTGCGAGAAGTTGTTGTACTTCCACGGTGGGTACGCCGGCGCACCCTCGAAGAAGCGTTGGTTGTTGAGCGTGACTTGAAGCTGCGCGATGCCCGTGTTGGGCAGCGTTACCTTCGCCGAGATCAGATCGGCGCTCAGGATCGTGTTGATCGTGCCGCCGCCGCTCTGCGTGGCGGTGACATTCGTGCCGATGATCTTTCCGGACGCGAGATCGACCAGGCGCGCCTGGGGTGCATACATCAACGCGTCGATCGTCTCGGCCATGTCAGTGTCCGCGCATCCGCGAGAAGCTGTCCATCTCTTCGGCGAACACGCGCTTCATCATCGCGCGCAGCTCTTCCGCGCTCGGAGCGGCGGCCGCCGGGGACGTCGACGGCTCGACCGAGGTCGTGCTCGACGCAGGTGGAGCGATGTCGATAGAGGTCTCGAAGTGATCGATCTGTACGGGCATGGTTCCTCAGTCGAGTGGCGGGACGACGAGCAGGGTTCCCGGAGTCAAGATCCGCGGGCGCGTGATCCCGTTCTCCTTCGCGATCACGGTCCATAGCGAAGCGTCGCCGTACTCCTCGGCGGCGATCAGATCGAGTCGCTCTCCCGCGCGTACGACTCGTGTCTTGGTGCGATCCGGCGACTGCGGATTGGTCTGCCGGTAGAGCTGATCGGGATTGCTCCAGCTCTTGATCGTGAGCTGCACACGAGCGCGAACGATGTGGCCTGTCTCGTCGAACATCGTGAACTTCTCGGTGAAGTTCGTGATGACCCCCTGAAAGCGCGCGCCCGACCACGCGAACTCGATCACCGGCGGCGCGTGAATGTGAGCGTCGATCTCGGCCAGGCGGCGCAGCGCCATCAAGCGGTGCTCGGCATGCGGACTGCGTGCGAGCTCGGCCCACCGCTCGGGAGGTACCGGCGTCGTGCCCGCGAACTCTGCCTCCGTCGCTGGCTGCTTGCGGTCGCTCGAATCGAGGAACAGCTCCAGCGTGAGCTGCTGCGCCTCTCCGCGCACGAACTGCACGATCGGCATCGCGAGCCCGGGGACGTTGATGTCCGCGTAGCTCATGTTGCGCGTGATCTGGTACTCGGTCGGATTGAACATCACGTCGATCGCCTCGTCGGGCGTTTGCGACGTGACCATCCTGATCTTCGCCTTCTCCACGTCAGCCGCCTCCAACGCCGATGGACGCGGTGATCGACGCCGCGCCGGGGATCATGGACAACGACACGCGAGACAGGCCCTCGTGTACGAGCTCCACGGACTCGACCGCGACGGTGTTGCTCTTCGCGTCGAGGGTCGGGCCGTTCACCTTCTCGGGGAACGCGTTGTCGATGTACCAGGCGGCGATCGGAACGCGGAGCAGCCCCGCGGTCGCGGCGGTATCGAACCCGTTGCCCTTGTCGAACAGGATGATCAGTCCCGACTTGCGCAGCACCGGCGCGCGACCGCCTGACACGATCTGCGCGTGCCAGTCCCACAGGCTCGTGCGCGGCGTGACCCCGCGCTTGAGGACCAGGTTGTCGTACTTCCCACGCTTCGGAAACCGCAGCGGTGCGACGTTGTTTCCGCCCTCCTGGTAGGTCTCGGTTTCGATGTGCGCGTTGATCCCGCTCGCGTCGGAGAATGCACCGAACAAGGCAGGTGCCGCGGCCGTCAACAGACCGGTCGCGACCCCGAGCGCGAGCCGGCCCGACGACGTCTCGGGTTGCAAGCCGAACAGCCCCGGACCTTGGACCTCCCACAGGAGGACCCAGAAGTTGAACGACAGGGCTGGCTGGATCACCGGCATCAGTCGAGCTCCTGGACTTCGACGACGCCTTCACGGCGCCCCAGACGAAACACGATGAACTCGGCGGGTACCGCGATCGCGACGCCCACATCGCATACGAGCTCGCCGCGATCGATCGTCTCGCGCGTGTTGTTCGAGTCGTCGCATCGGACGAAGAACGAGTCCTCCTCGGAGGTGCCTTTGAACGCTCCCTTGCGGAACAACTCGAGCAGGTAGCGCGAGATCGCTTGCGCGAGCACGAAGCGCGTCATCGCCTGATTCGGCTCGAACACGGTGCGCTCGCCGATGAAGTTCGCCGTGCGCTCGATCGCGGTCAGGCAGCGGCGCACGTTGACGTAGCCGAGCTCTCGATCGTCGCTGCGCTCGAACCCGAGCGTGCGTGCGCCCCAGATCTGGATGCCGCGGTTCGTGAACGGACGCAGGACGTTGACCGCGTTCGCGTTGAGAAGGCCGTGCTGTTCGTCGTCGATGGTTCGCTCGACACCGACGACACCGATCAGCGTCTCGTTCGCGGGGGCGACGTGAGGTCCGCGCGCGAGGTCGCGACGCGCGTACACGCCGGCGACAAAGCCGAGCGGCGGAAGCGATATTGGCTCCGCGCCAGGCTTCTCGGTCGCGTCGACCCATGGCCAGTACAGCGCTGCGGCATCCGCATCGGCGAGGTTGTCCGTCAGCTCGGTTCGCCACTTGATCGCTTGCTTGGCAGTGAGACCGGCGGGTGTCGTCACGAGCGCGAACACGCGCCACTTGAGCTGTCCGATCCGCTCGATCAGCTTGCGCTGGAGGTGCAGCACCTCGTGCGGAGTGAACAGCGGCGTTCGATGCTCCTTGGTCGCCGTCAGCGACGGCAGCGGGCGCAGCGATGGACAGCACTGGAAGGTGCCGTGCTCGGCGATGGGGCCTCTGACGTCCTCGTCGATGACGTCGACGACATACGCCTCGAGCTCCGGCATCACCACGACCGCGACCTCGTGCTGCTCGACGAGCAACAGCTCGAGCCCCGTGCGGTCGGACAGCCCGAACATGCGGTCGACGAGCTCGAGCTTCTTCTCCTCGGTCGATGCATCGATCGACTCGCCGACGTTGACCACCCAGCAGCGAGCGCCACCGTTGGCGAAGAAGGCGCGCACCGCGTCGCGAAGCTGAGAGCCGCGCGGCGACTCGCGCTGGTAGATCTGTTCGAAGCTGCGCCAGTCGTCGAGACGGACCGCCTTGTTCAACTGATGCGGGCCCGCGAGCCCGACAAAGCCGACGACGTCCGTCCGCAGGCGAGGAAATCCCGCCGTCGCTTCTGCGGGCTGGCGGTAGACGCCAGGCACGCCCAGGACCGTGTCGACTGCGAGCGCCATGTTCCTACTCGATGTCGAGGCGCTCGTGCGCGAGGTCGAGCTGCTCGATCGCGATCTCGTTGCCCTTCGCGTTGAACGTCGGCCCTGTCAGCTTCATCGGCCAGGCGTTGCGCAGCTTGAACGTCATGCCGGGCTGGTTGCGATCGCCTTTCTCGTTGAGCAACTTGATCGTGACTTCCTTGCGCGGAGGAATCGTCGAGGTGGAGTCGCGCGCTTCCTTGCGCCAGTTCCACAGCGTCAGCGACCCCGTGATGCCTCGCTTGAGGATCACGTTCGAGTACTTCTCCATGCCCGGCAGCTTGCGCGTCGCATTCGTCGCGTCGGCGCCCTCGCGGTACTCGATCGGCGTGTTCTCGCTATCGAGACCGCTGACATCGGAGAACGCGGCGACCTCCTGCCCGTCGAGGAGCACGATGAAGTTGAAGTGCGGATACGGATTGATTCGTGGCGTTGCCATGGTTCATCTCCTCAGGCGCGGTTGCTCGACGCGGTGAACTGACCGATGCGGAAGATCACGAACTCCGCCGGGTAGGCGGGCGCGACGCCGATCTCGCAGACGAGTCGACCGTTGTCGATGTCGTCCTGGGTCATCGTCGTGCGATCGCAGCGAACGAAGTACGCCTCCTCGGGCTTGGTTCCCATGAGCGCGCCGCTCTTCCACACGCCGAACATGAACGAGTCGATGGTCTCGACGACGCGTTGCCACAGCGCCTCGTTGTTCGGCTCGAAGACGACCCATTGCGTGCCGCGGTCGATCGAGTGCTCGAGGTAGATGAACAGGCGGCGGACGTTGACGTACTTCCACTCGGTGTCGCTGCTCGTCGTGCGTCCACCCCACACGCGGATGCCGCGGCCCTCGAATTCGCGAATGAGGTTGATGCCCTTGGGGTTCAGGACGTCCTGCTCGCGATCGCCGAAGCGGAGCTCGACGTCGGTGATGCCGCGGACGACCTCGTTGGCCGGCGCCTTGTGTACGCCGCGCTCGTTGTCGACGCGCGCACAGATGCCGAGCACGTAGCCCGATGGCGGCGCCGCCATCTCGCGTCCCGTTGCCAGATCGAGCGTGGTCAACCACGGGGTGTAGAAGCCGCCGTACTTGCTGTCGAAGTTGTTGCGGTGCGCTTCGATCTTCGAGATGTCGCTCGTCGCCGGCGTGCCATCGAGTACGGCGAAGCGATACTTCATCTGCTCGCAGTGGACGAGGAGCGCGGCCTGCACGGCGACGTCCGTGACACCGGGGACCGCGACGAGTGCGATGTCATCGCGCTCGCGAAGTGCCTCGATGCCCGTGCGCGCACCGGGGCCACTGTCGTTCCCGATCAGGTCGGTGTTCGTCAGATCCGGGCCGTTGCTGCCGTTGGTGAGCGCGAGTGGAAGGCCGTTCGGCGTGGTTGGCTGTCCCGCCGGAGCGAGCGCGGTCTGCGGTGGCTGCGGCGCGGCGAGCGGCGGAAATGGCAGCATCGCGTCCGTGATCACCTCGACGAGGTCCGAACCGGAGGCCGTGTCGTTGATGCGCGCGGCGAAGTAGCGGCCGTACGAGGCGGCGGCGACGTTGTGGTTCCACGACAGCCCGGTGAACGTCTCCTTGAGCGAGCCGTTCTCGAAGATGAGGACGTCGAACTCGAGCGTGCGAAGCGTGTCGTTGACCGCGACCGCGCCACCGGTGTTGGCGGTGAACTTCACCGTACGGTTCGCGGCGTCCACGGCATCGACGATGCGGTACTCGGGGTCCGCGCCGGTCCGGCGGACCTCGACGATCGCACCCTGGTAGAACGCGCTTGTACTCTGTACGGCGACGGTGTTCGTCGCGGCGGCGACCGCGGTGCGGATCGTGACCGCGGGTCGATCCGCGGGCCGCGTCTGCACCGAGATCTTGTCGCCATCGCTGCCGCGGTAGCGCGCGCGGAACGTCGGACCCGCACCGGCGGGCGGCACGCCCGGGAACGTTCCGGCGCCCGTCGTCGGATAGAAGAACGTGTTGTTCGCATCGGCGGTCACCGTCGCCGGCGCACCGGCTCCGCCGATCAACGCGGCCGTCAGCGCGGGGACGGTGACCTCGTTGCGAACCACGTCGATCGCCGTGATCGCGCCCGTCGCATCTTGGTCGGCGAACGCGGTGTTCGGGTTCGGGCGCGTGTTGACGCGCAGACGATCGCCAACCTTGAGACCACGCACGGAGAGGAGCGGGATCGCGGTCATGCCGACGCGAAGGACCGCGTCTGGCTTGAGCAGCCACACGGGACCCGAGACGAGCGTCTGCCACGACTTGACGGCGTCCTTGTGCAGGACACGCACGATGTACGCACGGAGCCCGCCGTTCTCGAAGAATGAACGAACGGAGTGCCCGAGGTAATCACCCATCTTCGGCGGCACGCCGGCGGTGATCGGGAAGGGATCGCCGAACTCGCGCTTGAACTGCGCGAAGCTCGTGACGAGCGTCGGCTTTCCTTCCGGTCCTTTCGTGGTGCGACCGACCAAGCCGGCGGTGCTGGTGCTCACGCCTTCGATCGACTTGCCTCGGAACGAGGTCTCTTCGATGTACACGCCGGGATGCAAATATTCGGGCATCGTCTCCTCGGATTCGGTCAGCTCAGGTTGATCACCACGCGGAGCTCACGTCCGGATGGTGTGGTGAAGACATCGCTCGCGAAGGTCGTGACGGTCGCGGCCTCGCGGATCTCGATCGAATGAACGGTGCGGCCGGGAACAGCGACCTTGATCGACACCTCGCCGGTCGCGTTCGGCTTGCCGGGGCCGAAGATCGGAAACAGGAACTCGCGGTCCGCGTCGATCCGGGTCTTGCGATTGCGCGGCGCGAGCGGTGGTCCACTGGTCGCGACGAGCTCCATACCGACTTCTTGATTCGCAGCCACCGGCGCGGCGGCCGGCCGTGGCTCGAGGCGCCCTCGAATCGCGAGCGTCCCCGCCGCCACCGTCGCGTTGGGCGCCGGCCACATCTCGACATCGATCACCGCGTTGATGGCGGGATCCAGCGCCGGATCGAAGACGGGCAGGGTGACCGCGGTGGTGGGCGTCCACGTGAAGTGCGCCGGCGAGCTGACGCGCAAGACGCGTGGACCATCCTCGAGATCGAGGAAGCGGTACGTGCCGTCTGCATGGCGCGTGCGGTGGTCCGGCGCCTTCGTCGGTGACTCCATCGTGTCCAGCGAGACGTCGACATCTGCGTCCAGCGGTGCACCCGTGAAGTGATCGAGTACTCGAACGGCGAGCGACAGCTGATGCCGGACGATCTCGATCGCTCGAAGCGTCACGAAGCACGTCCGATCCGGAACGCCGCATCCACGACCGGCGGCGAACGCAGGAGCTCGGACGAATCGAGACTCAGTACTCGGACTCTGTAGGTCGCGGAAAGCTGATAAGCCAACTCGCCGGGATCGAAAATCCTATATAGATCTTCAACAGGTACACTATCGAGCGTAATCTGAAGTGAATCCTGCTCTCCCCACACCGGAGGCTTGGTCGGGTCCTCGTAGAGCTCGGACCGGCTGACGACCGCATGGTCGTAATAGGCCTGGAGCGCGGCGCCGAGCAGCTTGTGTTCTTCGAGTGCAGCTGCCGCGTCGTTTGCCGCCGGATTACTCCCGCGCGAGCCCCACGTGGTCATCAAGTAGAACAGCTCGAGCACCATCGGCTGCCTGCGCAAACTGCCATCTGGAAGCCTCTGCTGCAGGGAGTTCCGGAGTTCTGCGTGTTCGCCGATCCGGTAGAGGAACAGCGAGATCGTGGCCGCGCCGACCTCTTTGAGTTTCGCGAACGAGTGCGGCGTGGCGAGCTTGACGTCGACCGTCGTGCCCGGCATCGCCGTCACCAGGTGAGCCTTCAGAAGGCGCACCATGGTCATGCTCGCATGCTCGATTAGCTGCCAGGTCGCCACGTCACCCCCGAGTAGCGCCAGCTTGGTAGCACTCGCGAATCTCTGAGATCAATCGAGTGGCGGACTCTTTAGTGCAGCATATTGCGGCAGTCCGGATTCATTCAACGCATGACTCCGACCGGTAGGAATGTTCGCTTGCACGCGGGACACACTCGTTCGACCGCGCCTTCGGGAATCTGCGCGTAGTAGACGAACCAGTACGCGGCGTCGAGGAAGTAGACGTCGTAGGCCGGCATGTTCGCGATCATCCCGGGCGTGGTCAGCGGCACGTCGGTCTCCGCCACGCCGAGGAACATCGCGATCGTCGCCTTGTAGACGGGTCGGCCATCGCTCCACCAGAGCGGCGGATCGTCGATCATGCCGTCGATCTCCCATTTCTCTCTGGCTTCGAGCACGCGCTCTCCGTCGAGCGGCTTGAAGACTCCGCGCGAGAAGCCCTTGGTCGGAAGCCCGGCGTGCATGCTGGGAAGCTCGAAGCGGAAGCCGGACGCGAAGGTGACTCCGTGCCAGCGCCGTGGCTCGTCGGGGCCGCCGACGGCCAGCGCCGGAGGCATGAAGTGGATGAAGTCGTCGCTGATCATCGGCGGTGGGAGTTGACCGAGCGTGGTGAAGTAGCCGAGGAGCGACATCTCGACCTCACCGTCGGCGCAGTGCGGGCAGTGCGCGAACACGCGGCCCATCGCGCGGAGCAACTCGTGGAGCTTGTAGCGGTGATGCAGGATCGCGGCGACCGCGACGGGATCCGTCATGAACGCGGTCAAGCGGTCACCGAACAATCGCTTGCCATCGAGGCGTGCCACGGAGAACTGAATGGCGGAAGCAAGGATGTCGGGGATGTGCTCGGGCGGAATGGTGCTCGGGTCTCGATCCCTGGCGGCGTTCCTCCATTCGGGCAGCCGCAGCAGCACTGCCGCCGTTCGCCCGGCATACGGAATTTCGCGATGGAGGTCGATCATGGCACCGCGCCCCACTGCAAGGGGAGGAAGGTCTTCGCGCAGGTCGGACACGTGCGTTCCGCGGCGTGCTCGGGGATCTGCGCCCAGTGCGCGTACCAGTACGCGGCATCGAGGAAGTAGACGTCGTACGCGGGCATGTTCGCGAAGATCTCGGGTGTCGTCACCGGCACGTCGGTATCGCTCACGCCGACGAACATCGCGATCGTCGCCTTGTAGCAAGGATTGCGCTCGCTCCACCACGCCGGTGGATCCACGGTCATCCCGTCGAGCTCCCACTTCTCGCGGGCCTCGACGACGCGCTCGCTGCTGATCGGGTTCATGACGCCGCTGGTGAATCCCTTGCTCGGGAGGCCGGCGATCTTGCTCGGCAGCTCGAAGCGCAACCGACATGCGAACGTCAGCCCGGCCCACCGGCGCGGCTCGTCGGGTCCGCCGATGCTGAGGGCCGGCGGCATGAAGTGGATGAAGTCCTCGCTGATCATCGGAGGCGAGAGCTGACCGACGGTGTTGAAGAAGCCGAGGAGCGACATCTCGACCTCGCCCTCGGTGCAATGCGGGCACTGCGCGAACACGCGCCCCATGGCACGGAGCGACTCGTGGAGCTTGTAGCGGTGATGCAGGATCGCGGCGACAGCGATCGGGTCCGCCAGCAATGCAGCCATGCGCTCACTGGTGAGGCGCTTTCCATCGATGCGTTCGACAAACCGACCGAGCGCGATCCTCAGGTCCCAGTGACTCGCACCGGAATCGCGCGATACGCGCACGCCAACATGGCGCCACTCCGGGAGCACGAGCTCCAGCTGCGCTGTCCGTCCGGCGTGCGGAATATCGAGACGAAGGTCGATCATAGGGGCGCCGGATTCATTCAGCGCCTGACTCCGACCGGCAAGAACGTTCGCTTGCACGCGGGACACACTCGTTCGACCGCGCCTTCGGGAATCTGCGCGTAGTAGACGAACCAGTACGCGGCGTCGAGGAAGTAGACGTCGTAGGCCGGCATGTTCGCGATCATCCCGGGCGTGGTCAGCGGCACGTCGGTCTCCGCCACGCCGAGGAACATCGCGATCGTCGCCTTGTAGACGGGTCGGCCATCGCTCCACCAGAGCGGCGGATCGTCGATCATGCCGTCGATCTCCCATTTCTCTCTGGCTTCGAGCACGCGCTCTCCGTCGAGCGGCTTGAAGACTCCGCGCGAGAAGCCCTTGGTCGGAAGCCCGGCGTGCATGCTGGGAAGCTCGAAGCGGAAGCCGGACGCGAAGGTGACTCCGTGCCAGCGCCGTGGCTCGTCGGGGCCGCCGACGGCCAGCGCCGGAGGCATGAAGTGGATGAAGTCGTCGCTGATCATCGGCGGTGGGAGTTGACCGAGCGTGGTGAAGTAGCCGAGGAGCGACATCTCGACCTCACCGTCGGCGCAGTGCGGGCAGTGCGCGAACACGCGGCCCATCGCGCGGAGCAACTCGTGGAGCTTGTAGCGGTGATGCAGGATCGCGGCGACCGCGACGGGATCCGTCATGAACGCGGTCAAGCGGTCACCGAACAATCGCTTGCCATCGAGGCGTGCCACGGAGAACTGAATGGCGGAAGCAAGGATGTCGGGGATGTGCTCGGGCGGAATGGTGCTCGGGTCTCGATCCCTGGCGGCGTTCCTCCATTCGGGCAGCCGCAGCAGCACTGCCGCCGTTCGCCCGGCATACGGAATTTCGCGACGGAGGTCGATCATACTCAGCGCCTGACTCCGACCGGCAAGAACGTTCGCTTGCACGCGGGACACACTCGTTCGACCGCGCCTTCGGGAATCTGCGCGTAGTAGACGAACCAGTACGCGGCGTCGAGGAAGTAGACGTCGTACGCGGGCATGTTCGCGAACAGCTCGGGTGTCGTCACCGGCACGTCCGTGTCGCTCACGCCGACGAACATCGCGATCGTCGCCTTGTAGCAAGGATTGCGCTCGCTCCACCACGCCGGTGGATCCACGGTCATCCCGTCGAGCTCCCACTTCTCGCGGGCCTCGACCACGCGCTCGCTGCTGATCGGGTTCATGACGCCGCTGGTGAACCCCTTGCTCGGCAGGCCGGCGATCTTGCTCGGCAGCTCGAAGCGCAAGCGAGATGCGAACGTCAGCCCGGCCCACCGGCGCGGCTCGTCCGGCCCGCCGATGCTGAGAGCCGGCGGCATGAAGTGGATGAAGTCCTCGCTGATCATCGGTGGCGAGAGCTGGCCGACCGTGTTGAAGAAGCCGAGGAGCGACATCTCGACCTCGCCCTCGGTGCAGTGCGGGCACTGCGCGAACACGCGCCCCATCGCACGGAGCGATTCGTGGAGCTTGTAGCGGTGATGCAGGATCGCGGCGACAGCGATCGGATCGTTTAGCAGCGCAGTCGTGCGTTCGCCGAAGAGGCGCCTTCCGTCGATCCGCTCGACAAACCAGTGCACCGCAGACCTGAGGATTCCGGGGATGTTCTTCGGTTCGATGGTATTCGGGTCGCGGTGCGAGCCGGTATGGCGCCACTCGGGGAGGGCCAGCTCCAGGTGCGCCGTGTGTCCCGCGTACGGAATATCGAGACGAAGGTCGATCGTTGGGGCGCCGGATTCACTCAACGGATGACTCCGACCGGCAAGAATGTTCGCTTGCACGCGGTCATAGGGTGTACGTGCCGTCCGGTGCGGGCGTGACGATCGGATCGAGGACGATGGGCGGAGGCGGGCGGTTCAGCAGCTGATTGATCGTGATCGGCTCGAGGTCTCGCATCTCGACCTTCAACCGGGTTCGCTTTCCGTACCAGTGGATCGCCGCATCGTTCAGCGGAACGGCATCGAGGTAAACATAGACGACCTTACCGTCGAGCTCGCTACGAGCGAGGATCGCCTCGGCATCCGGCTTGAGACCGACCAGGACCTCGTGCGCGTCCCAGATGCGGTACATGCGCTCGATCGGCGTGTCGTAGTCCTTCGGCAGCACGATGTTGGCCTCGATGATGCGATCGCGAATCGTCGACAGATGGAACTTCTTCAGCGCGCTATCGGAGAGCGCGGCGTGCTCGAAGCCCGTGAGCTGCGGATCGCTCTCCTTCTCGCCGAGGAGCGCGGCAGCCGTCGCCGTGTGCGCGGCGCCGACTCGGGTCTCGAGATCCGGGATCTCCTCGGGCAAGTAGATGCCCCACTCGATCTTCCGGTCGTGCTCGTAGCCTTCGAGCTCCTTGTCGAGCTCCTTCAGCTTCTTTGCCGGCTCGGGCCTCGCGTCGAGCAAGCGGTGAGCGCGCCCGAGCGCGCCGTACGTCGCGGCGCGGGCTCCCTGCAGCTTCATCATCCGATCCTGGAAGTCGGCGTCGTGGCGATACGCGTTGCTGTACTTCTTGATCACGTCGACGTTGCTGTGAAGCGTCTCGACGGTGACTCCTTCGGGTAGCTCGCCGAACTCGAAGATGACGTTCACGTAGTAGTTCACGATGATGTCTGCGTTGTCGAGCAGCGTCTTCTCGTCGGGCGTCACGCCGAGTGGACCGTATGCGGGTTCGTAGTACTCGTCCGGGTCGTACGTGATCGCGAGGCCCGTGATCATGCCGTACGCCTTCGCCACACCGACCTCGTAGCCGCGACCCGCGCGCTTGACGCCCGAGGCCTGCCCCGTGCCGAGGGACATGTCGAGCTGACGTTTACGTAGGACGTCTGCCTTGTTCTCGTACTGCAGCAGCAGCTCCTTGTAGCGCTCGCGGGCCGCCCCCTCGGGGATCATCGACGTGCGGCGCTCCGTGCTCTGCTTGTCCGGCTCGAGGCGATAGTGCGCGTTGCTGATCATCTGCTCGAGCAACGACGACGCCTCGTAGACGTCCATCCAGTCGATGTTGTCGTAGTTCGATGGATCGTAGGACGTGTGATAGAGCAGGTCCTCGAGCTCTTCGATCCGCTTGTCGAGCTTGGACCACTGCTCCATTCCGTTGACCTCGTCGACGGTGATCTCCTTCAGCGAGACGATCTCCTCCATCCGCTGGAGCTCCGCGATGACGCCCTTCTTGTTGAACCCCTCCAAGAGGCCCACGGGATTGTCGACGCCCTCGGGAATGTCGTCATCCTTGTGCGCCTCGAGAAACATCTGCGCGAAGCGAGCTCGCTGATCATCGAGCCACTTGAGCCCCATGTAGCCCGTGCGGGCGCGCCGGTACGCGTCGGCGAAGTACCAGAGCAGCCACTTCTCGTGCATGATCAGTTCGATCCGCAGGTCGTCGTAGCGCGACTTCGCGGCCGCGCGCACGGCCTTCGGATCCGTGGCACCGAAGCGCTCCAGTCGCGCGTCGGTCTCCTTCGAGAGCTCCAGGTCGCCGATCAGCTTCACGTACTTGGTCATCTCCCGCTGGAGATCCTCGTCGAGATCGATCATCTGGTCGGGCCGTGGATCGAACTTCTTGGCGAGCCAGGACTTGATCCCGAGGAACTCGAGGATCGGGTCACCGAGCGCCATGATGATCAACCCCGCGATCACGCCCCATGGGCCGGTCGACATCAGCCACATGCCGACGAGCATCAGCGCGGTGTTCACGCCCGCGCGGATGATCGCGTACGTGAGCTCGGTGTTGAACTCCGCGCTGCTGGTGTAGTCGCCGGCGAGCACTTGCGCGATGTCGAGCGCGGACACGAGGATGAACTCGCCGACGCCGACGTGGACGCCCGCGAGCATGCGCGCACCGATCGAGATGCCGTACGCGCTCTTCGTGATGCCGATCGCGGTCTCGGGGAGGTTCGCGCGGCCCTCCTCGTACGCCTTGTACAGCTCCGCGCCCGCCGTGACGTTCTGCACGACCATCAACGCACCGAGCCCGCGCCCCACGACATCGGCGCCGATCTTCACGCCGGTCTCGAACCGGCTCGGCTTCGGCGGTTCCCCCGGCGCAGGCTCGCCGGACTTCGCCGGATCTGACTTCGCCGGCTCGCCGGCCTTCGCTTCCTCGGCGGGACGCTCGGCAGGTGCTTCCTTCTCGACGAGCGTCGTCTTGGTCTTGTTGCCGGTGAGCGGATCGCGCTCGGTGGTCGTCGACACCGCCTCGCGCTCGGACGCTTCTCTGACGATGTCGGTGCTCTGCTTGATCTGGTCGTCGATGAACTGGAGCTCGTGCTCGACCGCCTTCTGATCGGCGATGTCCGGCCGCTTCGCGATCTCCGCGCGCAGCTTCTTCAACTGATCGAGGAGCTCGAGGTGGTCGCCGATCGTCGCGCCGGGCTTGGCCGCCTTCGTGCGCGCCTCCCACGCATTTCGCCACGCGTCGAGCAGCGCGGTGTTCGCGTTCGTGCGCTCGATGCTCTTTCCGAGCAGGACGAGCGACGTCTCCGTGATCCGCGGGATCTTCGCGATGTCGCCGTACCTGACGCCCGCGTCGTAGACGGGCTCGACCAGCTCGCGCAGCGCCGTCTCCTCGGTCTCGAAGCTCGGCAGCGTCTTGCCTCGATTGTCCGCACCCTTGACCGACGGCTGCGAGGAAGCCTTGACCCGCGAGAGCAGCGCTTCCTTCGCGGTCTTGATGTCGTTGATCTGCTTCGTCAGATCGTTCAGCGCCTTCTGCCGCATTCCTTCAGCGTTCTCGATCGCGGCGACCTCCGCCTTCGCCGCGCGCTCTGCTTCGCGTAACTCTGCCTCTGCATCTGCGACCTTCTCGCCGGCCCTGGCACGCGCGCTGATGCGTGCCTTCTTCTTCATCGTGCTCCCCTTGGGCGGATTCTCGACGGCGTCCGCGGCCATCTGGTGATACGCCTTCGCCGTCGCGACCTTGTCGTGAAGGCTCTCTCGTTCGAAGGCGAGCTCTTGAGCACGCTCTTCGGCGGCGGCCTTCTGCTCGGCCTTTTCTTCGACAACGCGCTTCTCGGCAGCCTTCCGTTCCGCGGCGAGGTGTTCGAGTACAGTATCGGTCTGGTGCAGGAGCGCCGCCCGCTCGGCGGTGATCGGATCTCCCGAGCGGAACCCTCCGATGCTCTCGCCCTTCGCCGTGATGCCCGCGATGTACTGGACGTCCGTCGCGCCGACCGCCGGGATCACGCGGATGCCGCATGACTCGAGCAGGTACACGACGGCGGGGTCCATCAGCATCGGATCGCCCGACGTCACCGTGAACGCGCCCTTGTTGCCCGCGATCTTCGTGAGGACCTCGGTGAAGCGCGCGAGCTCCGAGCCCTTGATGATGCCGTCGACCTTGGGCGGGTTCGCGGCCGCGGCGTCGCCCATCACGCCGGACTGGAAGTGGTGCGAGATGTCGACGAGCCGGATCCCCTCGCCACCGAGCGAGTTGATCGCCTCGACGAGTTTTGTGCCGACCTTGACGATGTCCATGTTGCGGGCGTCGGGGACGACGATGAGCTTCTCGCCATTCCCGAGCTCGAGGATGTGATGCGACGAGAGCTTGTCGCCCTGCGTGAGCTCGGCCTTCGGGTTCTTCTCGATTGCCTCGCCTTGTTCTCTTGCCGATCGCTCGAACGTCTCGTCGAGGACGGTGACGCCGAACAGATCCTTGGCAGAGAAGGCCTCGCCTTCCGCTCGCTGGGTTGCTGGCTTGCGGACGAGATCGAACTCGCCGAGCTTGATCGGGATCTCGGCGCCGCCGGGGCCCGGTACGTGCACCTCGAGCTGGATCTTCGGCGAACGCTTCGCGAGCTCGACCTCGGTCTGCGTCTTGACGTGCTCCTCGAATGCAGCGTCTCGCGCACCCTCCTCGAACTTCGCCTTCGCCGCGTCGCTCTTCAGCCACTCCGACTTCGTCTGGCGGATCTCCTCGGCGATCTGCTTGCGGTGCAGCTCGAGCTGGTTCTTGGCCACGCGCTTCGCGACCTCGTGGAACCCGGCATCGTTGACCTGCGCGGCGTTGATCGTGATCTTCTCGATCACGAACTCCTTCGCGATCGTCTCGAGCAGCCCCGTGTGATCGAGGTGCGCGTGCGTGATCAGCACGTTCTTGATCGGCGCCCGCCCGCCGGTCTTGGTGACCGCGAGCTCGCGGAGGCGCTTCATCGCGTAGTCGGCGACCGCGGCGTCCGGGACCGATCCGGCGAGACGGACGCCGGCATCGACGAGCGTCACGCTGCCATCGGCGCTGATCAGCACGCCGGTGCTCGCCGCACCGACCGAGATCTTCGTGAACTCGGTCGTGATGCCCCAACCACCCGCGCGCTCGACGAGCGGGATCTCCTTTCCGAAGATGTCGAAGACGGTCTGCGCGTTGGGATTCGGGGCCGTCGACGGGCCCGCGTTCGCGACCTTGCCGCTCGTGCTGGTCGCGGCCGGGGCATCGGCGCTCGCGGTGACCTTCGGCGCGGGAGCCGTCTTCGCCGGCGTCGTCTTCGCCGCCTTCGTCGTCGGCGTGCCCGATGACGGGACCGAGATCGGTCCGCCGACGATCGAGAACCCCGAGCGATCCTTCTCCTTCGCCTTGCGCGCCGCCGCCGCGAGCTCCGCGGTCGCGTACAGGCGATCGAGCGGCACCGCGTACGCGGTCACCATCGACGCGCCGGTGACCGCGGAGTCGAGGACCACCGTCGTCGGTGCATCACCGGGTGCGCGGACGGTGAGCTTCTGCGTCACCGTGCCCGGCGGAGCATCCTTGACGAAGTCCTCCTCGATCGCGGCCGCGAACGGCGACTCGAGCGGCGCGTTGTCGCCACCGGTGTCGTACTGGATCCGCGCGCCGGGACCACCGCGCACCGCGAACGCGCCGCCGCGTCCCGACTCGACGTGCGCGCGCGCCTGGTTGGCTTCGCTCTCCGCTCGCGAGCTCGAGACCTGTGGCGAGCCGGTGCGATGCTGGAGGACGTGCGCGATCTCGTGCGCGACGAGGCCGATCGGCGGCAGCGTCTCCGCGAACGAGACCATCTCCGGGCCCGATGCAGCGCGCGCACCGACCTCGGCGAGCCGCGCGTTCGGGGTCACGTTCTCGACGGTGGATAGGTCCGCCTGAAACGTTCGCTCCAGGTGTCTCCGGTACGGGAGCTTGTCGCCCTTGTCGTCGGTTGTCCGCGTCACGATGCGCCCGCGCTCGAATACGCGGTGATGTCGCGTTGCCAGCGGCCGAAGTCCGCCGGGTCGATCATGCGTCCCGTCTTCGACAGCTCGCGCCAGACGGCAATGACGAGGTGCCGCATCGCGATCGTGTCACCCGTCTGCGATCCCAGCAGCACGGCGGCGATCACCGCGTTGCGGATCTGGCCGCCGGACAGCGCGAAGCTCTTCGCGACGTAGTCGAGATCGACGTCGGTCGCGAGTCGCTCCGCGACGAGATGGCGCTTCCAGATCTCGACACGTTGCTCTCCGTCGGGAAGCGGGAAGTCGATCATCACCTGCGTCCGGCGCGAGAACGCATCGTCGATGTTCCCGGCCAGGTTGGTGGCGAGAATCACGATGCCCGGATGACGCTCCATGCGCTGGAGGAGGAACGCGACCTCGAGGTTCGCGAAGCGATCGTTCGACGTGTTGACCGAGGTTCTCTTCGCGAACAGTGCGTCGGCCTCGTCGAAGAACAGCATCGCGCCGTGCTGCTCGGCGGCGGCGAACAACCGGTCGATGTTCTTCTCGGTCTCGCCGATGTACTTGTCCACGACGCGAGACAGATCGATGCGCCACAGCTCACAGCCCAGCTGGCGCGCGAGGATCTGGGCGGCCATCGTCTTGCCGGTGCCCGACGCGCCGGCGAACAAGCAGCCGAGTCCACGTCGAGCGCGGACCCGCTCGCCGGCGCCGCCCGGTCCGAACGCGGTGGCCGCCGTTCGCCACCAGGTCCGTACGAGATCGAGCTCGCGGACCACCTTTCCCGGCACGACGAGGTCCTCGGGCTCGTAGGGGCACTCCAGTCGCTCGACGAGATGCGCGACCGACTGGACCTCTTCGCGCGAAGCAGCCTGGATGTCTTCCCACTCGACGAGGCGATCGATGGCTGCACGCCTCGCACGCCGGGCGACCCACACCGTACGTGCGGCATCGAAGCGATAGCGCTCCGCGAGCAAGGCCGGCGTCAGACCGTCGACGCACTGGTCGGCGGGCAACTGCTTCGCCCACAGCGCGCGGCGCGTCGCAGGATCGAGCGCGTCGACGACGACCTCGTGAACAGGGCGGCGAAGCGAGAGCGAGTCCGTCTGCTGCTGCGTTCCACCGATGATCGCGATCGGGAGCGCGTGATCGACGAGGACGCGGTCGAGGACCTCGGTCGCGACATCCCCTTCGATGACGATCGCGGAGGCCGACAGCGCCGCTTCTCGGATCACCTCCGCGACGTTCGATGGTGTCGCGTCCGCGGCGGCGATGGCGATGCAGCCGTACCCGAGCTCGCGGAACACCGCCTCGGCGATCAGCCGCCGTCCCGTTCCACGCGGACCGCCGACCACGAGCGCCGGCGCGTTCTGCTCGCGCATCGCCTCGAGCACCAGGTCCACGCGAGCGCGGGTATTCGCCGACAGCGCGAGCGCCCCGAGCACGGGACCCGAGCGGGGAGCGAAGCGATTCGGGACGGAGAGTCCGATCAGCCGCGGCCAGAGCGCGGCCGGGAGCGAGATCTCGCAGTCGAGCAGCGAGCCCGATGGGGCGAGCTCGACGAGCGCCATGCGTTCGAGCTGATTCCCGCGCGCGAACGCGCCGAGGATCTCGATTCGCTGGCGTGGCAGGTCCGCGGCGAACAACTGGAGTACGAGACCCACCGTCGGCCGGCTACTCACGCCACCCCGCAGGCTTCGGATGCGTCGTGCCGTCTCCGGATCGACCTCGGCCACCACAGCGAGCTCGATGACGTCGCGCTCGATGCTGCTCAGGTGAAAGCGCTCGCACAGAACATCGATCGCCGGAAGCGACGTGCGGTCGGTGATCGGCGCACCATCGATGCGCGCACGCACCCGCTCCACGACGCTCGCCACGGCGACCTCGAGCGCCGCCGACTTCGACCGCACCACCATCAGGCGCGATTCTATGAAGCGCAGGTGCGTGCAGCACAAGCACGCGAGCCACTCAGATCGCCGCCGCCGCAATTTGCGGCAGGTCAGCCGACGTTCATGGTCGGTGGGCCGCTACTCCCGCCCGCGGTCACGCTCGTGGCGTTCGCGACCAAGCTCTTGGTCGCGGCGTGAAATGCATCCGCGATCTCGCCGAGTCGGTCGACCGTGTTCGTCGATGGAGCTTCGAACAACGTGGTCAGCGTGCTCGCGAGCGTTCCCCGCGGACCGGAGGTGTCCACCCAGCCGTCGAAGCTCCACGTCGTTCCGCTCGCGTCCGCCACGGGCGCCGGCATCTTTCCGATGTCATCGATCGCCGCTTTCCACGCGTCGGCGAAGTCGGCGGCCGCGCTCGCGGCGACGCCGATCGGCACGAGCTTCAACGTGGACTCGAACGTGCCCTTGACATTCACGAGCTTCAGCGTGAGCGCCGTCAACGGAGGAGCCTCGATCGTCGAGATGTAGAGATCGAACGCTTCTGCCCACGCCTTCCGGGCCGCGTCCTTGGTCGTCGGAAAACCGCCGAACGCGGAGTAGTCGGCGTCGCAGAACTCGCGAAGCTTGTCTCGCAGCACGTTACTCGTCAGCGCCACGCGCGCAGCCTATCAGCGAGCGACGAGGATGTGGATGACGCCGGCGCGCCGTCCTTCGACGATCTCGCTGCGTTGCCACAGTTGCTTCGCGATCTTCGACGCGACGCGTAGGCTCCACGCCGGCCGCGATGACGACAAGATCCAGTCGAAGCGACCGTCTTCGAGCACGTGTCGCGAAACGGCGACGCCGAGGGAGGTCTCGCGGGTCGCTCCATCGACGAGACCGCCCATGACTCGATCGAGCTCGCGAAGGTGCGCGGGCTGGATGAACGCGCGCGCGTGCCGCGACGCGACAAGCGCGATGGTCGCTGCGATCAGTCCCCCGAGCATGGAGAACACGATCCACGATGGTTGCTGCCACGCCACGATCCCCACGGTGGCCACCGCGAACCACTGGGCTTCGCTGACCCCGAGGAAGTACGGCCGCACCGCATCGCCGCGCGCGAGCTCGAGCGGGTAGCGAACCGCCGCGTACCCCACGATATAGATGCTCGCTGCCTGACCGGGAACGTCCTGGTATTGCCACGCGACCGCGACGAGCGCGGCGCTCGCGAGCGCCTCGATGCCCTGGATCGGCCAGAGTGCGCGCTCGTTCCAGCGCGACCAGAATCCTTCCTTCACGTGTGCATCACCGTAGGTCACGCCTCGACCTGGCGTTCCGTGGCAGCACGCGACGGACAGACATCCGAGGCGACCGAAGGAGAGAAAGATGCCGATACCGATCGTCGTGATATCGACCACGCGCTCGGTGGCCAAGTCAGCGACGTGTCCGATGATCGTGACAACACCGACCGCTGCGACCGACGTCTCGTAGAACACGATTCGCTCATAGCGCGCGATTGCCGTCGAGAATGCGACGACGATCAAGAATGCGCAGGATGGCGCGATGAACATCGCGAGGCGATCGGCGGTGGAGAGCGTCCATGTCCGCGCGTAGTGCAGCCCGACCGCAATCGCGACGAGGTAGCCGCCCATCCCCAGGAGCGTGTACGTGCTGATCCCGCACACGTTCGTCCGGGGCCACCGCGAAGCCATTGCGTCTCGTATCACGCGCTTGCGAGTAGAACGAGGCATCGCGGCGCCGTCAGCGTGCGTCACCACGGCTGGATGCCAGAACGCATGGGACGCAACTCGCACTCATGGAGCGGCTCACGACGCGCTAGATTCGGCGCGTGTTCGACGATCCCGGTGTGCGGTCGGTCCGCGTTGCAGTCGCCCTCTGCGAGCGCTTCACCGAGCTGACGAAGGGCCCCACCACGGTGCGCTCGGCGAAGCAGCGCGGCGCGCTCGTCGGCGTCGCGGGCGATCAGACAGGGCTCTCGATGCGCATCGGCGAAGCGCAGCAGATCTATCCGGAGATCTGGCAGCACCTCGACGCGGCTCGCAAGGTGTTCGCGGAGCGCGGCGTCGATGTCGGCGCATTCGATCGCATTCGCGAAGCGGAAGGCGCGGGGCTCGGCGCCGACGTCGGGATGGAGCAGCACAGCTACGGCTACGGCTCGCACGGCGTCGATCAGCAGGTGAAGTCCGCGGGGTTCAACCTGCAGGGGCTCGGTCGTGCGCGACAGGCGATCAAGGCGCTCATGGATGCGACGCCCGATATCGACTGGAAAGCGATCGCGGCCGCCGAGAACAGCGATCCCGCTGCCGCCGAGTTTCTGCGCGCGCAGCGGACGAAGCGCTACATGCGCTTCGCGGCGCTCGCGCTCGTGATCTTCTTGCCGTTCGGCATCGTGCTGTACATGCGCCACGAGAAGCGCGCGAAGATGGAGGCCTACCGCGCGCGCTACGAGCAGCCCGTGGCGAAGGTCGAGCCGCTCGCGGCTGCCGACCGCGCGGCGATCGAGAAGCTGCTTCGCGCCCTGCGACCGCAGCTCATCGCGTCGCTCGCGAAGTGGCCCGAGGTCGTGGACCCGGCGACCCTCGGCGCGATCCAGCCGGGGACCGCGCCGTGTCCGCACGTGATCACGGCACCCGCCAAGGCGATCGCGGAGCGGTACGTGCGCGAGGAGCGGGTGGACCCATCGTTCGCGTCGAGTGACTTCTACGGGTACCTCGCCGACAAGCCCGTGCCCAACGAGGTCGTCGATCGGTGGCTCCGTTCGCTGCAGCTCGTCGAGAAGCACCTCGCCGAGAACACCGCGACTCGCTACGACCGGGAGACGCTCGAGGGGATCAAGTCGTTCATCACGTTCGTCGTGATCGACAAGGAGGTCAAGGCGGAGATCGAGCGAGGCGGATCGGCGATCACGTACACGCCCGGCCAGGTGCTCGCGCGCGGGTTCGTGTTCTCGCTGGAGGACGCGAAGATCGTGTGCGCCGCGGCCCTCGACGCGCGCAACACGCCGCCGGAGTCGTCGCCGTACCTCGACGCGCTGGGCAAGGATCCGGCGCTGCTCCATCGCGAGATGGAGATCCGCATTCGCGAGGCGCTCGCGAGCGGACTTCGCGCGCTGTAGCGCGAGCTACGGCAGCGTGATGTCGACCCAGACCGGCCAGTGGTCCGAGGCGGTGATGCTGCGCTCGACGGTGGCTTCGGTCGTCGCGAACCCGCGCACGAAGATCGCATCGAGCCGGGACTCGACGCCGAGGTGCACCTCCGTCGGTCCGGCGTCGGCGGCGGGCGTCGCGAAGCCGATGCCGCGCATGTAGTCGTCGAGGAGTGGCGCTTGATCCGTGTGGGCGATCTGGCCGGTGGGAACGATCGGGATCGAGCCGTCCTCCCAGAGGAACGGGTTCGTGTTCACGTCGCCGGCGACGATGACCTGCTCGGGCAGATCGATCACCGCGGGTCGGATGTGCAGGATGCGATCGGTGATGTTCATCCGCGTCTCGAGATGCAGATCGACAACGGGGATGCGCAGCTCGCCGACGACGATCTCCGCGCGCACGGCGATGCGCCGCGCCCAGTTGTCGAGCACGGGCAACGTCATCATCTCGGAGCTCTCGATCGGGAAGCGCGACACGATCGCGAGCCCGTGCGTGCCGTCGCCCTTCTGCTTGCTCGGCACGTAGAGCCAGCCCATGCCGAGCCCGGCGGCGAGACGACTCGCGCGCGTGCGGCCCTCGCCCGGATAGCTCTCCTCTTCCTGCAAGAGCCACACGTCCGCCTGCGCGAGCTCCTCGTTCGCGTGGAGCTCCTCGGCGACTCGCTCGGGATCGCCGCCCATGTCGATGTTGTACGTGACGACGCGAATGCGGTCGCCCGAGCGCGGCGTCGACGAGCGCAGCGGTGGCGCATCGCCGATCTCGGCCGCCATCGTGCCTTCGATGGTGTCGGTCGCGATCCACTCGGCGGGTGCGCCGAGGTCCATGCCGCACGCGCAGAGCGGCAGCGCGACGAGCGCGCGCGCGATCAAAACGCGGCTCCCACGTCCATGCCGAGCCACGGCGCGACGCCGTTCTCTCCCGCGACGCCCATCGCGAACACGCGGACGAGCAAAGCGCCGCGGCGCTCGTAGCCGAGCGACACTTGACCGCCGACTCCCGTCGAGCTCGTGCCCATCCACTCGGGCACCGGCGACGGTGTCGACACGTGGATCATTTGCGGTCCGACGTCGACGAACAAGCGGTGCGTTCGCGTCCCGAGCGGGTACACCGTCAAGAACGGGCTCGCGGTGTACACGCGTTGACCATCGAGCACGAACGCCGAAGCGACTGCGCCGAGCGCGAGGCGGTTCGTGAGCTGGTAGCCGTAGCCGAGTCCCCACAAGCCGCCCTTGCCGAGGCCTTCGATATAGATCGAGTGACGGCGCGCTTCGGTGGCCGTGATCGTCTCGGGAGATGTGCGCTCGGGTTCGGCGTGCGCGAGGTGCGTGGCCACAACGCACAGGACAGCGGTCGCCACCCAGCGAGAGACGCTCATCGGGAACGAGAGTAGCCTCCCGATTCTCCGTGGCAAATGCATGTTTTGCGCGTGCATGCCCCCGGTCCCAAAAAAGCTCGAGCGCCGCGGCACGGTCAGTGAATCTAGGAAGCGGCGTGCGTGCTCCCGCCGTCGTCCTCTTGCTCCTCCTCGCGACGGCCACCGCTCGTGCGCAAGGTCCCGATCTCGAAGTGGATATCCACGGCGACAGCACCGCGACCCGCGAGGACGAGCACCGGCCGACGAGCTGGAGCCTCATCGCCATCGAGAACACCGCCTTCGTCGCCATCGGGGCGTCCTGGTACTGGCTGCAGGCGCCGGATCAGAAGCCCGACTGGGTCCTCAAATGGGACGCCGAGAGCTGGAAGATGAAGCTGACGACGCTCGACGCGATCCGCTTCGACACGAACATCTACTGGACCAACGCGTTCGGTCACACGCAGCAAGCCGTCGTCGGCTACCAGATCAATCGCGGCAGCGGGCTTGGGTTCGGCGGCGCCGTGCTCGCGAACCTCTTGCACACGCTCGCGTGGGAGTACCTCGTCGAGCATCGCGAGTACCCGTCGATCAACGACATGATCGTCAACACGGTCTCCGGCCCGGCGGTCGGCGAGCCACTGTGGCAACTCGGTCGCTATTACCGCACGGGAACGAAGTCCAAGGCGAACGAGCTCATCGCGGCGGCGTTCTCGCCGTTCGACGCGATCGACAATCGCATCCACAAGCGGCCGTGGCGAAAGAGCCTCGAGCGTCCGAACCATCGCTTTCGCGCGTGGGCCGGTGGCGCGACCCGCGACGACAGCGTGAAGGACATGATCGATCTCGGTGCAGACCTCGAGGTCATGTCGCGCACGCGCGAGGGCACGGGGTGGAACGCGACGTCTCCCGGAACGTGGAGCCGCATCACCGCCGAGGTGCACTTCAACACGAGCGAGACGCAGGGCGGCCGCTTCGACTCGCGCACGTCGATCGTCGGCTCGCAGTTCCGCACGTCGACCGAGGACGGCGATCGCGAAGAGGAGCTCTTCATCGGCATGGGAACCGGCCTGACGTACGAGAGCATGAACCTCGGCCCCAAGCGCGATCAGCTCGCCGCGTATCACCTCGCGGGTCCGCAGTTCGACGCGAACCTCCGCTTCGGCGATCTGCGCTTCCAGATGCAGGCGGCCGCGTACTTCGACTTCGGCATGGTCACGTCGTTCGCGATGGCCGACGTCACGATGCCGCTCGATCCGACGCCGCCGCTGAGCTCGCCGCTCGTCGCGCATCAGTACTACTTCGGTCTCGGCGGGACGACGTGGGCGCGCTTGCTCCTCGACTATCGACGCTGGCACCTCGGCCTCGAAGGCAACGTGCACCAGCTGTGGTCGATCGACGTGCGCGAGCAGGCGCGCGGTGACGTCGAGCCACCGAGGGATCTCGTCGATCGACGCATGTACGGCCGCGTTCGTCTCGGCGTGCAGCCCGGACCCGAGTGGCTCGTCGTCGAGGGCACGTTCGACGTGTCGCATCGGCTCGGCAGCATCGGCAGCATGACGGGCAGCGAGCGCGGCGCGATGGCGCGCGAGGTCGGCGGGCGGTTGTCGGTCGCGTGGTGAGCCGTAAAGCGGCTTTACAGGCGCAAAGCGATTTGACGCGAGCTGGCTGCCAAGCGGTTGATGTCACGGCACTTTTGCGTGGCGTATCGGTTGCTGAACCCGCGGCATGCACCTGCTTGCCCTGGTCACCGCACTGGTCGTGGCGACGTCCCCCGCGTTCGCGACGAATGTCGATGTCGACGGCGGGGCGCGCCGGACCGCGAAGGCGGTGCGCGCCGCGCTGAAGACGTACCCGCTCGATGGCGACGTGTGGCTCGGCCGGCTGCGCGGCGTCGGCGGCGGTCGCGACACGCTGATGTTCGTGCCGAGCGCGATCGACGCGACGCGCACGATCGATGTCGTCGTCTACATGGAGGGCATCGGCTCGTTCGACGATGAGGCGATGAAGACGCGCCACGTCGCGTCGATGTCGCGCCTGCGCGGGAACGCGATCTACGTCGCGCCCGATTCGCCGTCGTCGACGCTCGGCACGCGCGACTCGAAGAACGAGCACTGGCAGGCGGGCTGCGGCACGCGCGCGTGCGCGGGTGGTCACGCGGCGCCGGGCGACTTCCTCGTGTTCCTCGACGCGGTCCGCACGAGGCTCGCGTCGACGGTCGGCGTCGATCGCGCGGCGCTCGACCTGCGCGTGTCGCTGATCGGCTTCTCGCGCGGCGGGAAGGGTGTGCAGGGCGCGCTTCGCCAGCTGCAGGCGTCGGGCTTCGTCGCCGGCGGCTTCGACGTCCGGATCGCGGACGTCATCTTCGCGGACGGCAACTACCACTGGAACGCGCTCGCCGGCAGCTGGGGCGTCCTCGCGTCGCGTCCCGAGGCGCCGCGGATGACGATCCTCGTCGGCGCCGGCGAGTTCACGTCCGAGGGCGGAGACGGCAACCGCCGCCGCGCGCTCGAGTTCTGGCGGTGGGCCGCGCCGAACGCGCCGCGCCCGACGGCGGACCGCGCGGTCTTTGCGCTGCGCTTGAAGCTGGTGCCGCTCCGCGGCGGACACCACGCGATCGGCGATGCGGCGGTCGACTTCCTCGGCGATGCCGAACCGGTGGTCCAGACGACGTGAACGCCGTCGCGCTACAGTTGTCGGCAGGGTTCTTCTCGATGGCCGGCTTGATCCTCCTGCGCGACGACCAGCCGCTGGTGCGCTTCGTCGTCACCGAGGAGGCGACGATCGGTCGCTCGTCGGAGTGCGAGGTGCAGCTCGCCGATACCGAGCTCTCGCGACGCCACGCGACGGTGCGGCGAGTCGCCGGCGGGTGGGAGCTCGAGGACCTCGGCAGTCGCAACGGGACGCGCGTCGACGGCGCGGTCGTACAGAAGTCCAGGGCGGCGCTGCGCGAGGGCGCGCTGATCGAGCTCGGCTCGCACCGGCTGTTGTTCGATCCGCCGATCGACGTGCTCGGCGATCGCGACGGCGACAACCGCGTGTTGCTCGTCCCCGACGAGGACGCGGCGCGCGGCGCGCGAAAGCTCCCCGCGGGCTTCGTGCGAGCCACGACCGACCTCGCGCGCGACAAGGAGCGCGCGCTCGCATTGATCGCGACGGCGGATCGCGGCGGCCTCGGCGCGTTGCTCGCGGAGCTGTGCGAGGACGTCGGCGCGGAGCGAGCGTGTCTCGTCGCGACGACGCGCGACGGCACGCTCAAGCCGCTGTGCGTGCATGGCAGCCGCGCGGTCACCGCGTCGACGACGCTGCTGCGCCGCGCGATGGTCGAGCGAGTGGCGCTCGCCGTCGACGATGCGCAGGGCCACGTCTCGTTCGCGTCCGCGCGGTCGGTGCTCGCATACGACCTGCGCTCGGTCGTCGTCGCGCCGCTCGTTCACGAGGGCGAGCTCGTCGGCGCGCTGCACCTCGACCACTCGCGGCGCGCGAGCTTCGACGACGCCACGTTCGCGAAGATCGCGGCGCTCGCACCCGCGGTCGCCCTCGCGGTCGCACGCACGCGCCGGTCGCACGCGCCGGCGTCGTCGCCGTTCGTCGTCGGCGAGGACAAGCGCTTGCGCGTCGCGATCGATCAGGCGATGCGGGCAGGGGAGGCCGGCACGCAGCTGCTGATCCTCGGCGAGAGCGGCACCGGCAAGGAGCTCGTCGCGCGCGCGTATCACGCGGCCGGTGCACGCGCGAGCGGACCGTGGGTCGCGGTGAACTGCGCCGCGTTCACGGAGACGCTCCTCGACAGCGAGCTGTTCGGTCACGAGCAGGGCGCGTTCACGGGCGCGGCCAAGCGACGTCGCGGCTGCTTCGAGCAAGCGGACGGCGGCACGCTGTTCCTCGACGAGGTCGGCGAGCTCGGCGCCGCGACGCAGGCGAAGCTCCTGCGCGTGCTCGCCGATCGCCGCTTCTATCGCGTGGGCGGCGAGCAGCCGATCGACGTCGACGTTCGCGTCGTCGCGGCGACGCATCGCGATCTGCGCGCGCGCTGCGCAGCCGGTGCGTTTCGCGAGGACCTGTTCTGGCGGCTCGCGGTGATCACCGTCGAGCTCCCGCCGCTGCGCGCGCGCGGCGCGACGGACATCGCCGCGCTCACCGCGCACTTCTTCGCGCAGCTCGGGGCCGAGCTCGGCCGCCGACCGCCGACGCTCGTGCCCGAGGCGCAGGCCGTGTGGGACCGCTATCCATGGCCGGGCAACGTGCGCGAGCTCCGCAACGCCGTCGAGCGCCTGCTCGTCTTGCACGACGGCGGCGTCGTCGAGGTCGACGATCTGCCGCCGGAGCAGCGCGCTCACCAGGGTCGCCCGGCGCCGGGCACGCTCGCCGACGCGATCGCGCGGCTCGAGAAGGAGCAGATCGCGGCCGCGCTCGCCGCGAACGCGGGCAACAAGTCCGCGACCGCGCGCACGCTCGGCATCTCGCGTCCGACGCTCGACAAGAAGCTCCGCGAGTACGAGATCGGAGGCGACGCGTGAACGTGCGCTGCCCCGTCTGCGGCTCGGGCGTGAAGCTCGCCGTCGGTGATACGCAGCTCGCGTGCGGCGCGTGCGGCCTCGCTGCCCCGCTGTCGAAGATCGGCACCGCCGACGGCACGCCGCCGACCGCGCAGGTCGCGCTCGAGACCGACCTCACCGGCACGACGATCGCCGGCCGCACGCTCGTCGAGCGCATCGGCGCGGGCGGCATGGGTACCGTCTATCGCGCGCGCGGCGCCGGCGACACCGACGTCGCGATCAAGGTGCTGCGCCCCGGCCTCGGCGCCGAGCGCGCCGCGATGCTCGCCCGCTTCTCGCGCGAGGCCGAAGCGATGCGCCGCCTCGAGCATCCGCGCGTCGTGCGCTTCCTCGATCACGGCGAGCACGACGACGTCGCGTTCATCGTCACCGAGCTCGTCGAGGGCAACGACCTCGCGGCGCGCCTCGCGACCGGCCGCATGTCGCTCGCCCAGATCGTCGACGTGTTCGGCCAGGTCTGCGATGGCGTCGCGGCCGCGCACGCCGCCGGCATCGTGCACCGCGATCTCAAGCCCGCGAACATCCTCGTCGGCAACGGCGGCGTGAAGGTCGCTGACTTCGGGCTCGCGCAGCTCGGCACCGACGTCTCGATGCTGACATTGACGCGCACCAACGTCGCGATGGGCACGTTCCACTACCTCGCGCCCGAGCAGCGCAAGGACGCGCGCACGGTCGATCACCGCGCCGACGTGTGGGCGCTCGGCGTGATCCTCTACGAGATGCTCACCGGCGAGCTGCCGCTCGGCAGCTTCTCGCCACCGAGCACGCTCGGGCCCGCGGGATGCGATCGCCGCGTCGACGCGATCGTCAACCGCGCGCTCGCGCCGGATCCCGACGCGCGCTACGCGACGGTCGCCGAGCTCGCACGCGACGTTCGCGCGCTCGTCGCTCCGCGCCGGATCTCTCGCGCTCTCGTGGCCGCCGCCGCCACGGTCGTGCTCGCCGGCGGCGCGACCGGCCTCGCGTTCGCGATGTCCCGCGACGACGACGCGCCGCGCGCCGCCACGCTCGAGCCCGATGCCGCGGTGATCGTCGCGACGCCCGATGCCGCGCCCCTCACGCCCGATGCACCGGAGGTCGCGGCGACGCCACCCGACGCTGCGATCGACGCGCCTGTCGTCGTGAACGCGGATCCCCCGAAGCCTCCCGCCGGCGCCGGCTCTGGTGCGGAGGTGAAGCGGCCGATCAAGCCCCCGACGAAGGTTCCCGTCGGAAAGGTCACGAAGCGACCAGGCGGCAAGGGCAAGACCGGTGGAAAGACGGTCAAGCCGCCGCCCGTCAAAGGCGGCAAGATGCCAGAGGAGCCCGAGGACAGCGCAGACGTGCCGCAGTAGCGGCCAACGGACCATTTTCCACCCCGTGCCGTATTCCGGCTCGTCGGAGGCGAACGTGGGTATCCTGGATCAATGCGCTGCTTGGTATGCGCTCTCCTCGTCACCGGCTGCGGATTCTCGATCCCGACAGGCGGCCGATCCACCGACGACGCGAGCGCTGCTTCCGATGCGATGGTCGCGGATGTCGCGCCGATCAGCTGCGGCGACCTGGTCTGCGACGGCCATGCCGTGTGTCTCGACTCGCCCGCACGCTGCGAGTGCTCGGCCGGATACGCGGGCGACGGCATGACCTGCGCGGATGTCGACGAGTGCGCCGACGCCAACGGTGGGTGTCCGGGCGCCTGCGCCAACACGACGGGCAGCTTCACCTGCTACGTGCCGACGACCTGTAACGACATCGCGATGCGCGTGCCCGGCTTTACGGGCGGAACGAGAACCCTGTACTTCGACGGCAACACCAACCAGCCGTGGACCGCGAGTTGCGAGGGATCCGGTACGACGTGGAGAGAGTATCTCCAGCTGACCGGCGCGAACTACTCGCAGTACACCGCTGACGGGCAAGGCTCGAACGTGCGCACGACCTACACGCGAGTGCGTATCGTGCCGGCGAACGCGAAGATCGACATCGCCGACCAGACGCACTCGACGTCCGCCGGCTCGCTGATGCACGGCGGAACCACCGTGACCTCCATGCCGTTCGGTGTCGCGATGGACTGCGCTGGAAACAACAGCGACTCCGGTGTCGCGCGAATCGATCTCGGCGGCACGCCGTTCGTGATCTCGGATCAGTTCCAGCTTCGCGGAGCACAGCCGGACGGCTCCGCGACATCCTCGAACAACGGCCGTCAGGTCAGCCTGAGCGGCGGGGGGAACTGCGGATGGATCGCGGCGAATCCCGCTCCGTACAACCCGTTCAATCAGATCACCGACGGAGCCATCCTCGATATCACGTACGCGCCCTGATCGACGTCGATCACGGATGGCGCGCTGCGCTCACCTCGGCCGCCGCTCAGTGTGCCGGGGCGCGGGGCAGCAACACGGGGTACTCCACCATCGTCTTCGGATCGATCAGCGTGGTCGCATCCTTGTAGACGCGAGCGGTTCGATGCAGCTCGCCGAGCGCCTGACCGATCGTCATCGACTGGTAGCGCTCCGGCCACCGCTCGCGAACCAGCTCGCGCACTTCGCGCGCGTGCCGCGAGCTCATCGCCGGGAACACGTGATGCTCGACGTGAAACCCGAAGTTGAGCGTCAGCCATTCGATCCAGCGCGGCGCGGTGACGCTGAGGCCCGTGATCAGCGGATCGTTGACCGGGACCAGCGGGCTGAGGCTGTGGTTCGTCAGGATGAACGCCATCACGATCATGTTCGCGATGACGAGCGGCAGCACGAAGCCGAACACGAACGGCACGAAGCCGATCAGCGCGGCGACGGTGGCCCACAGCGCGACCGCGGCCACGGACTCGGCGATCGCGAGCCGGTGCTGTTGCTTCGAGAGGAAGCCGCGCTTGTTCGCGACGAATAGCTGGTGGGCGCTCTGCACCGTGAAGCCCAGCACGAGGCTCAGCACGCCGCGCCATCGCCGGCCGCCGAGCGAGAACGCATCGACGAAGAACCGGATGCGCGGACTGGCGCGGTACTCCGCGAGCGTCGGGTACATGTCGGGATCGTCTGGGCGGTTCGCGTTCGCGTGATGCACGCGCCCGTGCCACCCGGCCCACAACCGCGGCGAGAGCATGAACGGCAAGAAGCCGACGAGGCCCAGCAGGTACTTCCCTCGTCTGCTGCGAAGGATGGCGCCGTGCATTCCCTCGTGGCCGATGAACGTCAGGCAGGAGAAGGAGATCCCGATCGCGACGGTGAGGGCAGGGACCACGAACCACGGCACCCAGCTGTTCGCCAGCGCCAGGATCGCGACGACGATCACCGCGACGTGAACGACCACCATCAACAGCGGGCCGCGCGACGGCTCGAAGACCTCGGGTCTCAGTGAAGACCGGAGCTCGTTGACGTATCGCGCCTGGGGATACAGAGGCGCGCTCCCCAGATGCGCCACGATTTTTTCCATTCTCGATGATGCGCCATCGCGACGAGAAACCTCGTCATGGTCGCGTCACAACGGTGCAACGCGTCGAGTCAACGCGGTCGACGTCGCTTCGTTGGCCGCTTCTTCGTGCTCGCCTGGATCACGTCGTGCGCGTGGTCGATCAACTGGCGGATGAGCTCCGCGGGCACCGAGCCGTCGAGCGCGATCGTGTTCCAGTGATCCTTGTGCAGGTGATAGCCCGCCGTGATCGCCGGAAACGACAAGCGCAGCGTCGCCGATCGTTCCGGATCGCACTTGAGGCTCACGACCTCTTGGCCATCGAGGTGCCCGCACAACGCGAACATCTTGCCGGCCGTCTTGTACACGTGCGGTCGCGGACCGAACGGCGTGGTGAGCACCGTGTCCGGCTTCGCTGCGCAGCGCGCTTCCACCGCTGCGAGCGTCATGCGCCGGGGACGTTTCGGCTTGGTGGGCATTCGAGTCGGGTGTGCCGACGTCGTCGTCTGGAACTCGGTGGCGCGAGGCAGGATTGAACTGCCGACCAAGGGCTTATGAGTCTCGTGGTCAC
>CAZUAR010000036.1:0-106381 GCA_964617845.1 uncultured Kofleriaceae bacterium
TGGGCGCCTCGCTTTCGGGCGTCCCGCGCGGGCTACGTACTACAGGCTCCTAGCGCGCGAAAAACGAAAGGCCCCAGGTGCCTGGAGCCTCTCGAGTCACATCACGGTGGTGACCACACCGGCGCCGATCGTCTTGCCGCCTTCACGCAGTGCGAAGCGAACGCCCGGCTCGAGCGCGACAGCGCGATCGAGCGCGAGGTTGACCTCCGCGTGCGCACCCGGCGCGATCTCCGTGTCCGACATGTCCAGCGTGGCCGTCACGTCGATCGCACCGACGAACAGCTGCGGCCGGTACCCCGTGCGGATCGGCTTCGCGCGCCCACCCTCCTTGGCGGTCAGGAGGTAGAGCTCCGCGCGGCAGCGACGGTGCGGATGAACCGAACCGGGTGCCGCGAGGACGTGGCCGCGGGCGATGTCGTCGCGCGACGTGGAGCGCAGGCGCAGACCGACGTTCTCGCCGGCCTTCGCCTTCGTCTGCTCGCGGTGGAACGACTCGATGCCCGTCACGACGACGGGGCGAACCTCGCCGTCGCGCTTGTGGCCGACGATGTCGAGCGTGTCGCCGACGGACAGCGTGCCGCGCGCGACGCGACCCGTGACGACCGTGCCGATGCCGTCGATGGTGTGAACCGTCTCGACCGGCATCAGGAACGGCGCCGCGAAGTCACGTGCAGGCGCGGGAATCGCGCGGTCCATCGTCGCGACCAGCTCGTCGATCGCGCGCACCCACGCGTCGCCGAGGTTGCCCGTGGCGATCGCCTGCAGTGCACCGAGGGCCGAGCCCTTGACGATCGGGACGTCGACGTAGCCGTGCTGCGCGAGCAGCTCGCCCATCTCGAGCACGATCAGGTCGACGAGCTCCGGATCCGCGACGTCCATCTTGTTCATGAACACGACGAGGTGCGGCACGCCGACCTGACGTGCGAGCAACACGTGCTCCCGCGTCTGCGACTGTCCGCCCTGCGTCGCATCGACGAGGAGGATGGCGCCGTCCATCTGGGACGCGCCCGTGATCATGTTCTTGATGTAGTCGGCGTGGCCCGGGCAGTCGACGTGGGCGTACCGACGCGTCGCGCTCTCGTACTCGACGTGAGCGAGATTGATCGTGATGCCCTTGCGGCGCTCCTCGGGTGCGCTGTCGATCTGATCGAACTGGCGCGCGACGCCACCGTTGCGCGCAGCCATGACCTGGGTGAGCGCAGCCGTGAGCGTGGTCTTGCCGTGATCGACGTGACCGATGGTTCCGACGTTGATGATCTCCTTCTCCTTCATGGTCCTGTCCTGTCCTCTGCGAGTGGGCAGCTCGCTGTGTTGGGCCCGAAACGCAAAAAGCCCCGCGGCGTCGCGGGGCTGGGCGGTACCGATCAGCTAGGTACGCGCTACGGGCTCGGACGCACGTGCATCGAGCAGCTCGAACCGAGCTGCGAATCGATCGACGACGACGACGAGCGGAACATTCTGACCGAACTTATTGAGGCCTCTCGTCGAGAAAGTCAATCGCTGTCTTCTAAGTCCATGTAGAGTGCCGCCCCATGAATTGCCCCAAGTGTGGAGTGGCGGTGACCGCCGACGAGAAGTTCTGCAGCGGTTGCGGTGCGGGAATCGCGGTGGGGCCGGATGGCAATGCGATCCTGTACGACCGTGTCGCGTCGCCGCGAGTCGACCTCTCGAGTGGCCACCTCGGCACCGCGCGCAAGTGGCTGCTCGCGATCTCGATCATCACGTTGATCAGCGGCTTCGTGTTCTACGCGATCAACAAGAGCGAGATCGAGAAGCAGCTGCGCGACGCCGAGATCCAGCTGTCGGGCATGTCACCTGAAGAGCGCGACCGCGCGTTCCAGGAGAGCATCGGCATGACCTGGGACGAGGCGGTCGCGCACGACCGCGGGCTCGTTCGCCTGCTTTTGATCGTGAACATCGCGCTGTCGGTCATCTACTTCGGGCTGTGGTTCTGGGCGAAGAAGAACCCGTACGCGGCGGCGCTGGTCGCGTTGCTCTTGTTCCTGACGGTGATCGTCATCAGCGCGGTCTACGAACCTTCAACGCTCTACCAGGGCATCCTCGTCAAGATCCTGTTCATCGCCGCGCTCGCGAAGGCCGTGACCGCGGGACGTGAAGAACGACGGATGGCCTCGCTGGCGTGAGCGACGACGCGAACAACCCGTGGGCGACGCCGCCGGTCGTCGATCCACGCTGCCCCTCGTGCTGGTTTCGCCTGAAGCCCGGCGCGACGTTCTGCGCGCAGTGCGGTGCTCGCGTCGCCGCGGCGCCATCGCCGGAGCTCGCGTCCGCCTCGATGGCGATGCGCCTGCGCGGCGGTGGCGGCGACGTGAAGATGGTCATCTGGTACTTCTGCCTCTCGCTCGCGGTCGCTGCGGTCTGGATGATCTACGCGCGCATCACCGAGAACGGCTTCAACACGTTCGTCGGCGCCACGATCTCGCTCGGCGTGATCACCGTGATCTTCGCGATCCCGAACCGCGCGCTGATCACCGAGCCGGCGGGGCGCATCGGCTTTGGTCCGCTCGGCTATCTCCTGATCGCGGTCGCCGCCGTGCCGATCGTGCTGCTCGTCGCCGGCTACGTCGAAGCGGTCAACAGCTGGTTCGGCATCAAGGTGCCGAGCGAGCTCGCCGAGTTCGACGGCAAGAGCGTGCTGTGGCCGATCCTGATGATCGTCGTGTTGCCGCCGCTCGAGGAAGAGCTCGCGTTCCGCGGTCTGATCTACGGCGGGCTGCGCAAGAGCCTCACGGTGACCGAGACGTTCATCGTGTCGTCGTTCGCGTTCGCGATCCTGCACCTCTCGGTGCCGTCGCTCGTGACGCACTTCCCGCTCGGTCTGTACCTCGTGTGGCTGCGACACAAGTCGAACAGCCTGTGGCCCGGCGTGTTCGCGCACGCATGCCACAACTTCGGCGTCTGCTTGCTCGCCTGGCTCCGCTAGACCTTCGAGGCGACGTCGCGCAGCGTCGCGCCGGCATCGCGATCGATCACCTCGTGATGCGAGACGACGATGCGCCGCAGGTCCGGAATGTCCGCGAGCCGCTCGAGGTGCGACCGAAACGCCTTCTTGTCCGCGACGACGAACCACTTCATGACCCGGCTGACCTTGGGTCCACCCGTCGAGGCGGTGATGCTCTTCAGCACGAAGCCGGTGAAGCCTCGGAGGTGCGGCATGTTGAACACCGCATCGTTGAGCACGAGGCTCGTGCCATCTCCATCGCGCACGATCATCACGCCTTCGCGATCCTTGGTCCCGTCGAGGTTCGCCAGCTCGACGGCCCCATCGGGCGGCAGCTGCGCAAAGCTGCCCGTCACCGGCACCGCCTGCGAGACCGCCTTCGTCGCGCCGTCGGGGCACAAGATCTGCGCGCTCGGATAGCGATCGTGGAACACCTTCGCGTCGAGACGGTGGTAGCCGCTCGGCACGACCAGCGTCTTGATCGGCCCCCACGCCTCGATCTCGGCCATCTCCTTGTCGCTGATCGCGACCGCGTTGTGCACGACGAGCTCGCCGTTCGCGCGCTTCGCGATCGTCATCACGCGCTTCATCGGGATGCCGGGCACGTCCGCCTCGACGCGCCACAGTCGCTCGCTCAGCTTCTCGATCGGTCCGTGCGGCCCGACCTTCCACTCCGTGTTCCACTTCGCCATCGGAAAGACTCTGTCAGAGCCCACCGCGACAGCACAACGCGCCATGGGGTCGCACGCTCTGTCCTCGCGAGCGGGCCTCAGTGTCGCGGGTGGGTCGCACTAGCAATCGTCGTCGAGCCGCGGTAGCACCGCGGGCATGAAGAAGCTGATCGCAGCGACGCTGTTTGTCTTGGCGTGCGGTGGAAAGTCCGCGCCGACCACAACTGCCACCCCGAGCGGCGGCGACACGACGGACCCCGCGCCGGCGGGTGGCGATACCACGGACTCCGCGCCGTCGACCGGCGGCAAGGCCGAGATCGGTGCGTGGGGCTTCGACACGAAGGGCATGAACACGAAGGTCGCGCCGGGCGCGAGCTTCTACGAGTACGCGAACGGCACCTGGCTCGCGACGACCAAGATCCCCGACGACAAGTCGAACTACGGCATGTTCACCGCGCTCGGCGACAGGAGCGACGATCGCACCAAGGAGATCATCCTCGGCGCGAAGGCCGCCGACGGCGCCGAGGCGAAGAAGGTCGCCGACTACTACGCGGCGTTCATGGACGAAGCCGCGATCGAAGCGAAGGGCCTCGATCCGATCAAGGCCGACCTCGCGAAGATCGCCGCGATCAAGGACACGAAGGGCCTCGTCGCCGCGTTCGCGAACAACGCGCGCCACCTGCGCAAGTCGCCGTTCTTCACGCTCGTCGTGCAGGACGACAAGAACCCCGAAGGACACATCGCGATCGTCGGCCAGAGCGGCCTCGGCCTTCCGGACCGCGACATGTACCAGGCGAAGAACACGCAGTTCGCGCCGATCCGCGACGGCTACAAGAAGTACATCGCGACGATGCTCGGCTTCGCGGGCATCACCGACCCCAAGCGCGCGGCCGCCGTCTACGCGCTCGAGGAGAAGATCGCGGCCGTCCACTGGACGAAGGTCCAGAACCGCGACTCCAACAAGACCTACAACAAGCTCACCGTCGCCGAGCTGAAGAAGCTCGCCCCGCAGTTCGACTGGGTGTCCTGGCTCGCCGCCGTCGGGCTCGAGGGCCAGGCCGCGGTCAACGTGAACCAGCCGTCGGCGATCGCGGGCATCGCGAAGCTCACGAAGTCGCAGCCGGTGCAGGTGTGGCGCGACTGGCTGACGCTGCACCACATGACCGCGTCCGCGCCGTACCTCTCGAAGCAGTACGTCGACGCGCAGTTCGAGATGTACGGCAAGACGCTCTCGGGCACGCCGCAGATCAAGGACCGCTGGAAGCGCGGCGTCGACGAGGTCACCGGCGCGCTCGGTGAAGCGGTCGGCAAGCTCTACGTCGCGAAGTACTTCACGCCGCAGACCAAGGCCGCCGCCGACGAGCTCGTGAAGAACCTGCTCGTCGCGATGGGCCAGCGCCTCGACGGTCTCACCTGGATGAGCCCCGAGACGAAGACCAAGGCGAAGGAGAAGCTCTCCACGTACAACCCGAAGATCGGCTACCCGAAGAAGTGGCGCGACTACTCGTCGCTCGAGGTCGCCGCGGGCGATCCCGTTGGCAACGACTATCGCGCCGGCGCCTTCGAGTACGACCGCCGCCTCGCCAAGCTCGGCAAGCCCGTCGATCGCGACGAGTGGGTGATGACCCCGATGACGGTCAACGCCTACTACAGCTCGGGCCTCAACGAGATCGTGTTCCCTGCGGCGATCCTCCAGCCGCCGTTCTTCGACGCGAACGCCGACGCCGCGGTCAACTACGGCGGCATCGGCGCGGTGATCGGTCACGAGATCAGCCACGGCTTCGACGACGAGGGCTCGAAGTACGACGCGAAGGGCATGCTCGCGAACTGGTGGACCAAGGAGGACGCGGACAAGTTCAAGACCGCGACCGAGCAGCTCGTGGCCCAGTACGACGCGTACTGCCCGTTCCCCGCCGCGGACGGCAAGCCCGCGCAGTGCGTGCAGGGCAAGCTGACGCTCGGCGAGAACATCGCGGACCTCGCGGGACTCACCGTCGCGTATCAAGCGTACAAGCTGTCGCTCGGCGGCAGGCCGGCGCCGATCATCGACGGCATGACCGGTGACCAGCGCTTCTTCCTCGGGTGGGCCCAGGTGTGGCGCCGCCTGTATCGCGAGCAAGAGCTGAAGAACCGCTTGTTCACCGACGTGCACAGCCCGTCCGAGTACCGCACGTCCGTCGTGCGCAACCTCGACGCGTGGTACGAGGCGTTCAAGCCGGCGACGGGAGACAAGCTCTACCTGGCGCCCGACAAGCGCGTTCGCATCTGGTAGTCACACGCGAGCAACAACAACGCGCCGCAGGTTGCCGCCTGCGGCGCGTTGTCGGTTTTCGGCTCGATCACTCGAGGTCGAGGTCCTTCTCGCGCTGCTCGCGCTCCCGGCGCTCGCGCTCGCGTTCCGCCGCGACCGCCCGCTCCTTTTCCGCAACCTGTTGCTCGCGAATGATGCGCTGGTCGCGCGCCAGCTTCTCGCGATCGCGCGCGTAGCGCGTCGCTTCGATCTCCTGCATCTCCGCGTGCGCGCGAGCTTCACGTTCCGCGAGGCGGCGATCGTACGCGGTGGCTTGCTCGCGGGCCGCGCGCTCCTCGGCGTAGCGTCGCTCGCGCGCGCGCTCCGTCTCGCGACGCTCGCTCTCGCGCTGGTCGCGCTGCTTCTGGAGCTTGTCTCGCTGGGCCTCGAGCCGCTCGCGCGACGCCTTCTCGAACGAGGTCTCGGCATTCTCGTCGAGCGTGCGCCGTCCCGACTTGAGCCCGAGCACGACGATCGCGCGGACCGGCGTGCCATCGAACGAGAACATCGTGTACTTCACGTTGATCGACTCGATCACGCAGCGAAATGGCTGCTGCGTGCCCCATGTCGCGACGCAGAAGCTCGGACGCTGCGCCTTGCCCTTCGACCCGGGCTGGTTGGGCACGCGCACACTCGCGAGCCGCTTGAGCTGCGCGATCGCATCCACGACCGCATCGTCGTCCTCTTCGAACGCGTCGAACGTGAGCTCGACCTTGACCGTCTCGGCGCCCATGCCGGTGAACTCCATCGGCTTGGTGGCGACCGACTGCGCGGCGATCACCTTGTGCTCGTGCCATCCGATCGGCGACTCGATCTGCAGCTCCTTCGGGTTGAACTGCGCCTCGACCGTGATGGCTTCCTCGCCGTGCTCGGGGACGCTGCCGATGAAGAACTTCGAGGACTGTGGAAGCTTCTGGAAATGACCTGTCGACATTGGGGCGCCTGGTCGGGGGCACCCGCTCGAAGTTGCGTACTTTCTTTGTCAGCTAACTACTGGCGATCACACCGCTCCCGGTGATCTAGAACCGACCGACGAACGCCGCGCCAACGGAGTCGCGCGTGAACGTCGGCACGAGTGCGGTCTCCTCCTCGGGCTTGGGCATGTTCTCGGCCTGGTAGTACCAGTAGCCGCCGAGCCCGAGCCCCGCGAGCCCCACACCGATCAGCACGACCGAGAGCGGGTACACGGGATCCTCGGCCGCGAGCGTGTACACGATGCCGGTGACGAACAGCGCACCACCCGCGCCACCCGCGATGTACGCGCGCTGCCGCAGCTTGGCCGCCGGATCCTCGACGGCAACGGGCTCCTCGGGCGGCTTCTCGACGACGTCGGCGGGCTCGGGCGGAATATCGAACGACGTGAGCGCGCCGCCCGCGACGTTGACCGGGAACTCGTGCGCCTTGCCGCTCGGATACGTGATGACGAGCGTGTCGCCCTTGGCCTTGACCACCAGTCGCGTCGGATCCGACGAGCGCAGATCGGTGCTGCCCTTGCGCATGACCGTGTAGCCGGCGGGCAGCGTCTGCTTCTCGACGGTGTTGATCTGCACCCAGCCGATCTGCGGCGTGATGCGCGCGAGCTCGTCCTTCACCGCCTTGATGCGGTGGATGATCGCGAACGTCGTCTGCGCGTCGACCTCGGGCTTGTCGTTCGTGATCTTGTCGTACTCCTGCACCGCCTTCTCGAGCGCCTCGGCGGCGGCGGCGTACTGGTGGTCGGCCGCGAGCGCGAGGCCGTACCCGGCGAGCGGATCGATCTTCGGCTCGACGCGATAGCTCGCGAGGAACAGCCGTGCGGCTTCACCCGGGTTCGTATCGAGCACGGCGCGCGCGGCCACCACGTAGCACTGCGCGGCGTCGGGCTTGCCTTCGCACTCGTCGGCGGCGCTCGCCATGGACGGCGCGAGCAGAAGGGTGGCTAGAAGGATCCGTCGAAGCATGGCTCGCCGTGAGGTTAGTCGATCTCGCGGTCGCATGGGTGATGCGCGTGGGCGGTCGTCGCCATCGACGAGCGCCATCGACGAGCGCCATCGACGAGCCATCGACGAGCCATCGACGAGCGCCATCGACGAGCGCCACACCGACGGAGGTCAGTCGCGCCTAGAACTGGCCATCGAACTGACACGACGCGCCCTGGCACTTCGGCTTGGTCGTGGTCTTGGTGTCGGCGGGCTTGGTCGTGGTCTTGGTGTCGGCGGGCTTGGTGGTGGTCTTGGTGTCGGCGGGCTTGGTGGTGGTCTTGGTGTCGGCGGGCTTGGTGTCTGCCGGCTTCGTTGTCGTGACCTTCGTGTCGGTGGGCTTCGTCGCCGTCTTCGTGTCGCTCGGCGTCGACGTGATGGTGACGGTCTTCGTATCGGTGGGCTTCGTCGTCGCGGTGACAGTCTTCGTATCGGTGGGCTTCGTCGTGTCGGCGGGCTTGGTGTCCGTCGGGGTCGACGTGATCGTGACGGTCTTGGTGTCGGCGGGCTTGGTATCGGCGGGCTTGGTGTCCGCTGGGCCGGACGTGATCGTGACGGTCTTGGTATCGGCGGGCTTGGTGTCCGTGACGACCTTGATGTCCGGATCCGCGGGCTTGGTGTCGACCGGCTTCGTATCCACCGGCTTGGTGTCGGCGGGCTTGGTGTCGGCGGGCTTGGTGTCGGCGGGTGTCGCGACGGTGTCGCTGCCGGGCGATGTCGCGGGCTCGGTCTGATCGCTGTCGTCGCCACCGCCGCGCGTCACCGCGACCATCGCGATGGCGCCGCCGGCGAGGATCAGGGCCGCGAGCCCGATGAACAGTCCCTTGCCGCCCTTCTTCGCCGGAGCCGGGGTGCTCGCGCCCGCGACCGCGCTCAGCGTCGTCGGATTCGAGGGCTTGATCACCTCGGGCTGAGCGGGCTGCGTTTGCTGCGGATGCGCGATGGGCTGCGGCGCCGATGACGCTGGCCACTGCGCCGGTGGGGTCGGAGCGGCGGCCGACGGTGTGTGCAACCCGGCGAGCATCGCTTGATCCGGCGCCTGCGTCCGCGCTTGCGACGCCGCCATCTGTTGCGGCGAGGGCATCATCGGCATCGCGGGGCTCGGTGCCGCCATCGTCGGTGAGCCGTGCGCCGCGTGCATCGGTTGCTGGTGCTGCTGTTGCTGGGGCACCTGCACCGGCACACCGATCGGCGGCGTGCGCACGTTGGCGACGACCGGCTGGCCCGACGCTGCGAGCGCGGCGGCGGGCGATTGCTGTGCGCCGGCGACGGGCGGCGGCTGCGTGATCAGCTTCGCGCCACCGAGCGTGCGGCGGCGAGCCATCGACGCGACGACGCGCTTCTCCTCGAGGATCGCCTCGACGACCTTCATCGTCGCGGGGCGCTCCTCGGGGTTCTTCGCCATCATCGCGCCGATCACCTGATCGAGGTGCGGCGGGATGCCGGGCGCCTGCGTCGACGGGACCGGCGGTGGCGTCAGGATGTGGTGCGCGATCAGCTCGGCCATCGAGCCGTCGAACGGCGGGCGTCCGACCAGGAGCTCGAATAGGATGCAGCCGAGCGAGTAGATGTCACTCGCCGGACCGGCGCTCGCGGTCGACTTCGCCTGCTCGGGCGACATGTAGATCGGCGTGCCGAACACGAGGCCGTCCTGCGTTGCGTTCGATGGCGTCGCGGACGACTTCGCGAGCTTCGCGATGCCGAAGTCGAGGACCTTCGCGCGCTCGCCGATGCTGAGCGCGGGATCGCGAACGAGCATGATGTTGTCGGGCTTGAGATCGCGGTGGACGATGCCCTGCTCGTGCGCTGCCTGGAGCGCGTTCGCGACCTGACGGCAGACCTCCATCGCGACCGACACGGACAGGCGGCCGACGCGCTTGAGCCGTTGCGACAGCGTCTCGCCGTGCAGCAGCTCCATGATGATGTAGGCCGAGCCGTCGGCGCGCGTGCCGGATCCGCGGACCTCGCCCGTCTCGTAGACGGTGACGATGCCCGGGTGGACGATCTTCGCGAGCGAGCGGCCCTCCTGGAGGAAGCGCTGGACGACCTGATCGTTGTTCGCGTGCTCGGGGAGCAGGAACTTGATGACGAGCTCGCGATCGAGCGCGGTGTCCTTCGCCACGAACAGCGTGCCGAACCCACCCTCGGCGAGCTTGCGAGTCAGCTCGTACTTCCCGATCCGCAGGCCTATGTTGAAGACCTCCACCACGCGACCCCACAGGTATAACGCGGATCGCAGCGCATCCCTACCCCGATTCGCTGTAAGGAAGGTTGCGTTAGGAGGATTGCCCGAAATCCCCCTAACGACGGTCACGTGGGCGCGGGCGTGGTAACGAGGCGCATGGATCGATCGGAGCCGCTGCTACCGCCCATCGCGGAGCGCCGCCCTCACGACGTGGTGTCGCCTCATGGCACTCGCGTCGACCCGTACTACTGGCTCCGGGACGACAAGCGCGAAGCGCCGGAGGTCCTCGCGTACCTCCACGCCGAGAACGCGTACACGGACTCGATGCTCGGTCCCACCAAGGAGCTCGAGCACACGCTGTTCGCCGAGATGCGCGCGCGGATCAAGGAGGACGACGCGTCCGTCCCCACGCTCGAGCACGGCTACTGGTACTACGTGCGCTACGAGACCGGGAAGCAGTACCCGGTGTACGCGCGGCGCCGCGGCACGATGAAGGAGCCCGAGGAGATCCTCCTCGACGGCAACGTCCTCGCAGCCGGACGCACCTTCTACAAGATCGGCTCGTACGACGTCAGCCCCGACGGCACGTGGCTCGCGTGGGCCGAGGACACCGTCGGGCGCAATCAGTTCGTGCTCCGCATCAAGAACCTCGCGACGGGCGAGGTGCTCGCCGACACCGCCGAGAACATCAGCGGCGCGATGGGCTGGGCGAACGACAACAAGACGCTGCTCTACGTCGGCAAGGACGCGGTCACGCTGCGCACCGATCGCGTGTTTCGCCACGAGGTCGGTGGCCCGCACGAGCTCGTGTATCGCGAACAGGACGAGCAGTTCTACACGACGCTGTCGCACACGAAGTCGCGGGCGTTCATCGCGATCACCATGTTCGCGACGGAGCACACCGAGATCCGGTTGATCGACGCGAACGCGCCGGCGAGCGAGCCGCGCGTGTACATCCCGCGATCGAAGGACCACATCTACTCGGTCGATCACCTGAACGGGCGGTTCATCGTCCACACGAACCACGAGGCGAAGAACTTCCGCGTCGTCGAGGTGCCCGCCGGCAAGGAGCAGGATCGCAGCGCGTGGACCGACATCGTCGAGCATCGCGCCGACACGTTGATCGAGGACATCGCGCTGTTCGACACGTTCCTCGCTGCATCCGTGCGCACGGGCGGACTGCGGAAGGTGCTCGTGGTCCCGGCGAACGGCGACCGCTTCTTCATCGATGCGCAGGAGAAGGCGTACATGATGATGGCGATCGACACGCCGGAGTCAGCGTCGACGCGCATCCGCTACACGTACACGTCGATGACGCAGCCACCGACGACGTTCGAGCTCGATGTCGTCACGCGCGAGCGCACGCTGCTCAAGACGCAGCCCGTACCGACGTACGATCCCTCGAAGTACGACAGCGACTACGTACACGCGACCGCGGCCGACGGTACGCGGATCCCGATCTCGCTCGTATGGAAGAAGGGCACGCCGCGGGACGGCACCGCGCCGCTGCTCGTGTACGGCTACGGCTCGTACGGCATCTCGCAGGAGCCGACGCTGTCCGGTTCGCGGACGAGCCTCCTCGATCGCGGCTGGGTCTACGCGATCGCGCACGTGCGCGGCGGGCAGGAGATGGGCCGCACCTGGTACGAGGACGGGAAGCTCCAGAAGAAGTGGAACACGTTCCGCGACTTCATCGCGTGCACGGAGTACCTCATCGCCGAGAAGTGGGGCGCGCGCGACAAGGTGTTCGCGATGGGCGGCAGCGCGGGCGGCCTGCTCATGGGCGTGATCGTCAACGAGCGGCCAGAGCTCTATCGCGGGATCCTGTCGTTCGTGCCGTTCGTCGACGTGGTGACGACGATGCTCGACGAGTCGATCCCGCTGACCACGAACGAGTACGAGGAGTGGGGCAACCCGACCGCCGACAAGGCGGCGTACGACGTGATGCTCTCGTATTCGCCGTACGACAACGTCCGCGAGCAGTCATATCCGGCGATCTACGTGCGCACGGGCCTGTGGGACAGCCAGGTGCAGTACTTCGAGCCCGCGAAGTGGATCGCGAAGCTGCGCGCGACCAACACCGGCAACGCGCCGCTCCTCCTCGACACGAACATGAGCGCCGGGCACGGCGGTGCGTCGGGCCGCTTCGACGCGCTTCGCGAGGTCGCGCGCGCGTACGCGTTCGCGCTGCAGCTGCTCTAGCAGCCGGCGCTGTAGTAGTCGTACGTCTTCTTGTCGTAGCCCGAGCCGCTCGTCGACGACACGGACACGCAGCCACCGCCGACGAACGCGTTGTTGCCGCGGCCGTCGCTGCGGTAGTAGCTCTCGGCGCCGCGGCCGAGCTGCTTCGCGAGGACGATCAGGTTGACGAACGCGACGCCGCCCTCGGGCCCGGCGTTGCCCTGCGCGTCGACCCAGAACCGGCCGCGATAGACCTGACCGTAGATGCGCTGGAGCACCTGCACGTCGACGGGATGCAGCTCGCGACCGTTGACGAACACGCCGGTCAGGTTGCCGTCGCCACCGCCCGAGGCGTTCGCGGGCAGCGGCCCACCGAGCGCGAGCCCCGCGGGCAGAAACCCGAGCGTCGGTCCGCCCCACGCACCGGCAGCGCCGCTCTTCGCGTCGTACCAGTAGTCGCCTTCCGGCGCGGGGCGTCCGTACCAGCGCTCGATCTGCGCGAGCGTCTGCATGTCCTGGGGCGTCGCGGTCACGCCGTTGAACGAGAAGCGGCGCTCCGTCTTGTCCGGTGCGCCACCGTACGGCGCGTACGGATCGCTGTAGCCAGCGCCATACGTCGCGCCGCCGTACTCCGCTGCCATCGGATCGTAGTCCGACGGCGGCGGAGGAGCATTCGAGTACGCCGGCCGCGGGTAATACCCGGGCGGCGGAGGTGCCTGCTTGACCGTGCACCCCGCGAGAGCCGCGATGACGACCAACCAGGCAGCGCGCATCACTCGCGAGCCTTCATGAAGATCTGGATGATGTACCAGAACATAAGCGCCACCGACGAGAACAACGCGAGCGCGGCCGCGACGTAGTTCTCCGTGTGGTAGTGCGCCATCACCTGCGAGGTCTGATAGAGGATGTAGCCCGCGGCGAGCAGCACCATCGCGATCGCGAAGATGATGCCGAGGTTGAAGCCGAACACGAGCGACAGGATGATGATCATCATCGCCGCGCCACTCGCGATCGCGAGCGCGCTGCGCATGAAGGAGAAGTCCTTCTTCGTCAGGAACACCGACGCGGTGAGCGCGCCGAAGATGCCGAGCGTCGTGAACGCCGCGTCGCGGATGATGTTCGGGTCGCCGCCGCCCTTGGCGATGATCGCCTGCGTCTTCCACGCGACGATCGCGAGGAGCGGGACGAAGATCAGCGCTTCGGCGACGATGTAGAGGCCGAGGCCGACGTACTGCATCGGACGCGACGTCGTGTGGCTCGCCCAGTAGTCGGCGACCCAGCTCACGACCATGAACACGCCGAGCACGATGCCCCAGTTCCATCGCCCGCCGAGCGCGAAGCTGACGAGCGGGATGGAGACCTTCATGACGAGGAACTTCACGTTCATCAGGGCCCAGAGCAGGCCCGCGAAGATCAGGATCGCGCCGAACAGGTGCGCGTACGTCAGTCGAATGAAGCGAATGCGATCCGACTGATTCACCGTCGCGTTGGCCGTGCCGCGCAGGCCACCGTCCTCGTCGTCGTCATCCTCGTCGCGATCGTGCTGCTGCTGGCCGAAGCCACCGAAGCCCTGCGCGCCGAAGCCTCCCGGCGCTTGTGGATAGCCGCCGCCGTAGGGCTGTTGCTGCTGTTGCTGCTGCTGCCACGGCGCCTGCTGCTGCGGAGGTGGCGGCTGTTGCGGATACGGCTGCTGCTGTCCGCCGTACGGCTGCTGTCCGTACGGTTGCTGCGGCGGTTGCTGCGGTTGCTGCCACTGCTGCGGCGCCTGCGGCTGCTGCGGATATCCCGGTTGCTGGCCGTACTGCGGCTGCTGCGGCTGTTGCCACTGCTGCGGCGCTTGCGGCTGCTGCGGATATCCGGGCTGCGGCGGATAGCCCGGTTGCTGCCCGTACTGCGGCTGCTGTTGATGCTGCGGTTGCTGCGGTGGAGGCGCAGCGTAGATGGGCTGTCCGGTCATCGGATCGAACGACGTCGGTTGCTGACCGGGCCACGCGGGCTTGCTCGGATCGTGCGACATGGTCCGCAATGGTCACATGGCGTGCTGTGGCGCCGCAACGTGCAGCGCCAGCCGCCCGGCCCCTATGTGCGACCCCCGCACGACGGCCTGTGGTCTCGTGGTCATGGCTAGTCCAACCGTCAGCCGCTCCCGGCCCAACCACGTGATGCCTGGAAGATCTTCTCGCGTTTCGGGGCGGCACGGGACCTGCTCACTCTCGTGCTCATGAAGCGCATGGCGATCGTGTTCGCGGTCCTGGCCGCGGTGTCGCCGGCAGCGGCGGACGTGCGGATCGCCTCCGCGATCGACGCGACGCGATCGACCGTGATCGATCGCGCGCACAACACGGCGACGCTCCGCCGCACGCTCGCTCGAGTGTCGTCTCAGTTCTCGTCGAAGAATGCGCAGCTCGACGCGACGATCGTCAGCTTGACCGTCGAGTCGATCGACGATCTCGTCGTGGTCAACGCGCGCGTTCGCATCGCGATCTCGAACCCCGACGGCCGCATCGTGTCGATGCTGACGAGCAACGCGAGAGCCGAGAAGAGCGCGCGCGTGTTCCGCCCTCGTCACCTGCGAGCGATGCGCGACGACGCCGTGATCGCCGCCGTGCAAGGCGCCGTCGACAAGGCGAAGTTAGCCGCCAGGTGACAATGTCATCCGGTGTAGGTGTGCTGTCAGGCTGACGGCTTCTACCGTCGCTGCCATGAAGCTCGCCCTCGTCGCCGTGATCGCCCTCGGTGCCTGCGTCCCTCGGTCCAGCCGCGTACAGACCGCGACGGAACGGACGGCGTCGGGTCCCGTGTGCAAGGAGATCGTCGAGGAGGGCAAGCCCGCGCGTTGCTCGGCGGTCGCGCCGTCGGCGCTCAGCGGCGCACGGTGACGTCGGCGTAGTCCGGCAGCGAGTGGTCGAAGCCGCGCGGCATGTACAGATCGGCGCGGTAGTCGCTCTGCGGTGCGCGGTCGTCGATGCGGCGCGAGATCGTTCCGCCGCCCTTGGTCTTGATGTCGACCCAGACATCGTTGCGACGGACCTGCTGCTTCGTGAGTCCGAGGATCGCGAGACCCGAGTCGGTGATCGCCATCGAGTCGCGGTCGAGGTTGCGATACGCACCGCGACCCGCGCGCGTGTTCGAGTCGGTGTATGGATCGTTCGCATAGCCGTACTGCGTCAGCTTCATCTTCACTCCGCCGTTCGCGCGGAGCAGTTCTTCGACGGACATCGTCTCGAGCGTTTCGGTCGACATCGTGATCTCCTTTCGTGCGTTAGCGCGTCGGCGGGAAGTAGCGATCGAGGCGCCCGCGCGCCCAGCCGTAGCCGGCCTCGTCGAGGCACTTCTCGGCCATCGGCCGCGTGATCTGCGGCGCGTTGCGGTACCGCTGATACGTCGCCGGGCAGTACTGCTGCGCCATCTCGCGCAGCTCCGCCTGGTTCGTCTGCGCAGTCCCCGGACGACCCGCGCCGCCGGTGACCGTGATCAGATTCTCGATCTCGATGAGCTTGTTCGGATGGCTTGGCATGATGGCCATTCGATCAACATCGGTGCCACGAAAAACAAACGGCAGTGTCTCCCGAGGAAGACACTGCCGAATTTTTTCGACGGGCCGGATCGCAGCGACTTGCGTCGTGTTGTCTACGGCCGGTTACGACCGGTCGAGGGGCAAAGCCCCGGCCGCCGCAACTCGATCAGCCGGTCACGGCAGGATGAAGTCCGTGCCGTCGACCGCCTTGCCCGGAGAGAAGTTGCCGACGTGGCCCGTGATCGTGTCGTGACGCGCGTACGCCGTTCCTGTGAGGTCCGGGTTCAGGTTCAGCGAGAAGCCGTTGGTCGCCGAGCCGAAGCTCATCGTGGCGAGCGCCGTGGTGCTCGTGCCGGCGGGCAGGAGTGTGACGCTGTCCCCACCGTTGCCGAGCAGCAGAGAACCTTGCGACGCCGTGAACCAGCTCGCCACGTTGACACAGGCCGGCGCACCGCCGGCCCACACGACGACCGACTCGCCCGGCAGCATGCCGACGTAGCCGGTCGGCCCCGGCGCGAACGTGTGCCGCGTGTTCATGCTGTCGTTCACGCGCATTCCGTTGATCGTGAGGAGCTTGTTCGACACGTTCACGATCTCGACGAACTCGTCGGTCTCGCCAGCCATATCGCCGTCGCAGTTGGTGTCCGCGGTTCCGTCGGCGGCCATCACCTCGTTGATCACGAGATCGCCCGCCACAGGAGCTGCGGCAGGGCTGATGTACACGTCGAGGATGTAGCGGCTCTGCGCGGCGGTTCCCGTCACCTTGATGATGTACGTGCCCGGCTCGAGGAGTCCCTCGAGTGGGTTCGCGAGATCCTCGCCACCGATGTAGGAGCAGTCGATGTCTCCATCGTTGTCGTCGATCGCGAGCGCCATGGCATCCACCGTGACGTCGTCGGCTGCATCGAACACCGCGAGCTTGGTGTTGGCCGAGTAGTAGCAATCGAACGTCGGGACGAGTCCGATGCCCGTGTAGTTGTCATCGTATTCGTCGGACGCGTTGTACGTCTCGAGCTCGAGGAACGCGGGTTGGGTCAGCGTGATCTTGTAGAGGTCGACGTCGGTCGCCGAGGTGAGCGAACCGCGGATGCGGTGGTCTGCCTCGGTGATCGTCATCGCCTGCGCGGCGGTGTCGTTCGGCTCGGCCTCGGTGACATCGGAGACGAGCGTGCACGTCGCGGTGCAGATGTCGTCGTTGACACCGACGATGTACTCGCACTCCTCGAGCGCGGGCTCGAACGTTCCGTTGCCGCACGTCATCTCGCACACCGATGGATCGACATCCGTATCGCAGATGTAGCCGTCCTCGACGTCGCAGCGCGCATCGCAGCCGTCGCCGCCCATGTCGTCGTCGTCATCGCACTCCTCGCCGAAATCGAGGAGGCCATCTCCGCACGTCGATGTCATGAAGGCGATGATCGTGACGTCGTACGCGCCTTCCGCCGCGCTCGCAGAGCCGTCGACGGTGAGGTAGTACGTGCCGGCCGGCAGATTGACGTAGTAGAGCTCGTCGGGGAAGTCGATCCCGTTGTCGTCGCTGCACGCGAAGCCGCTCTGATCGTCGGCGATGACCGACGTCAGCGAGCACGATGCGGTCGACAGGCGGAGCAGCGTGTCGAACGCCGGCGTCTCCTCGCCGTGAATCCAGACGTCGGCCGGCGCCGCGAGCGTGAACTTGTACTCGTGGTCCTTACCTCCGCCCGCGCTCGGCACGTCGCCGCATTCAGCGGCCATCACTTGATCCGTGCTCGTCGTCGTGTCGCCCATCGCATGCCCGACGAGATCGCCATCGGCGTCCGCTGCCAGCGTGACCTCGAACGGCGCGTTGCACGTTCCATCGGCGGTCACGACCATCGTGCACACGCTCGGCGCGGCGTCATTGCACGTCCAGCCGTTGTCGACGTTGCACGCGGTGCAGCCGTCGTTCGCGATGGTGTTCGCGTCGTCGCAGTCCTCGTTCGCGTCGAGGGCGCCGTTGCCGCACGTCTCGGGCTTCTCCTCGTCCATGCACGTCGCGGAGCAACCGTCGCCGTCCATCGTGTTGCTGTCGTCGCACTCCTCGTTGCCGCTCATCACGCCATCGCCGCACACGGGGCCCGACGATTCGTTGCGGCAGGTCGACGAGCAGCCGTCGCCGTTCATCGTGTTGCCGTCGTCGCACTGCTCGGCGCCGGTCGTCTGACCATCACCGCACGTGTCGTCGCCGTTGTTGTTGCCGCCGTCGTCTCCGCACGCGGCGACCGCGAGCATGAGCAAACAGCTACAGAGCGTCGTCAAGCGAGTCGTCATAGGACGGGCCATGTAACACGCCGCGACCAATTCTCGACGAGGAATGTTCGGATCGGCGTGCCGGATGGCAGCCGGGGTTTGCGAGCGGTGGCTACTCGAGTCGAGTGACCCGGCGAAGCGCGCGGTGGCTAGTCGAGTAGCCAGCTGATCGAACGCGCGGTTGCGCGAACGTGCGGACCACGCACGCGAGGATCGCGCGTTGCATTACGCGGGGGCGCCGTGAAGTTCCTCGCTGCCATCCTCCTTCTCACCGCCTGCGCGACGCAGGACGCCGCCGATGACATGCCTCCCGACGAGGAGGGAACGCCGGGCGGCGACCTCGGCCTCGGTGACGTGTCGGCGGACGACATGAAGGCCGACGGCAACTGGGGCCACGCGCTCGAGTGCAAGCCGGTTCCGAACCTGACGCCGCTCGCGAAGCCGCGCATCACGCTGTCGATCGATGGCCTGACGCTGCGCCTGCACGACGACGCGACCGGCTTCGACAAGGTGTATCCGGTCGGTCCCGGGCAGATCGAACAGGATCCGACCGCGTTCGGCTTCGGCGAGTCGCACTCGTACTGGCCGGTCGCCTACTACCGGAAGAACGACTTCCAGATCACGCCGTCGACGATCCAGCCGTGCAAGACGTGGTGGACCGATCCGGCGACCGGACAGAAGACGCCCGTGTTCGCGGGGCTGCCGTTCCTCAGCTTCTCGGGGAACTACGCGATCCACGGACCGATCGACAACTACCGCGCGGCGAACGGCGGCAACCTGCGCCGCGGCTACGTCTCGCACGGCTGCTTCCGCATGGAAGCGGCGGACATCGTCGAGGTGTACGCGCTGATCAAGGGCGTCGCGAAGGTGCCGGTGCGCCTGCAGCGCGAGCCGGAGAAGACGGCCGAGGGCGTCCGCATCGACATCCCCAAGAAGTGGATCGGCTCGGTGTGCAGCACGAACAGCGACTGCAACTTCTCGGGCGGCTTCTGCGCGACGAACAGCCTCACGCAGAAGGGCTTCTGCAGCGCGCGGTGCACGTCGACGTGCTCCGATCGCGCAGGACAACCGACGACGTTCTGCGTCGCCGACCCCAGCGCGCCGGGCCAGGGCATGTGCGTGCCCAAGGCGCAGAACGAGAACTTCGAGTGCCGCCCGTACGACCACTTCTCGCTCGCGCCGTCGACGCCGCGCTTCAACAACCCCGCGGTCAAGGCGAACGTGTGCATGCCGAACAAGGCGCGCGGTTGGGTCGGCGATCACTGCCGCACCGCGAGCGATTGCAGCGGCGGCACGACGTGCCTCGGTGCGACGGCGACCGAGCCCGGCACGTGCTCGATGACGTGCAACAAGTTCTGCGCGGATCAGCCGGGCTACGCGGACACGTTCTGCGCGACGGCGCCGAGCCTGTCGACCACGGGCACCTGCTTGCGCCAGTGCACGCCGAGCTCGAACGCGGCGGAGTGCCCGAGCGACACGACGTGCACCTCGGTCGCGCGCTACGACGCGAACCGCGCGTCGAGCGTGCCGCCGACGATGAAGAACGTCTGCATGCCGAACTGAGCGCCGTGCGTGTCCGACATTCGGCGACAACCGTGGCGTTGCGGTAGTGTCCACGTGGGGTGCGCGGCTGCGTCGTTCCTGCACTGATTGCATGCGTCGCGGCCAGCGGGTGTCGCGGCGAGCGGGTGTCGAGCACGGCCGAGCCCGCGCTCGCGGTGATCGCGCCCGAGGGCTGGTCGGTGGTTCGCGCGGGGTCGCGCGTCGTGTTCGCGGATCCCGAGCGCGCGCTGCGGGTGGTGATCGAAGGGAGCGATCGCGGGGAAGCGACGATCGCGATCGCGGACGCGTGGCTCGCGGCGGGACCGGCGATGCTCGCGGTCCCGTCGTCGACGGACGAGCCGCCGCCCGAGGGCGTGTGGGACGAGCAGGTGATCGTCGAGTACTCGGTGCCGGCGGGGCGCAGCGCGAGCGCGCGGTGGCTGCGCCATGGCCCGCGCGGGTACGTGGTCCTCGTCGAGGGTGACGCGAACGCGATCGCGAAGCGCGAGGCCCAGATCGCGGGGATCGTCGCGGCGGTGAAGCCCGACGGTGTCGAGGACGAGAGGCTCGCCGGTCCCGTGCGCGCGATCGACGCGACGGCGATCGATGCGTTCGTGGAGCGCGCGATGACGGAGCTCGACGTGCCGGGGGCGGCGATCGCGATCGCGGTCGATGGCAAGGTCGTGTACTCGCGGACCGCGGGCGTGAAGGAGAAGGGCAAGCCCGCGCCGATCACGGCCGACACGCGGTTTCTGATCGCGTCGATCACGAAGCCGATGACGACGATGATGGAGGCGGCGCTCGTCGACGCGAAGCTCGTGCGCTGGGAGCAGCCGGTGACGGAGATCCTGCCGTCGTTCGCGCTCGGTGATCCGGAGATCACGAAGCAGCTGCAGCTCTGGCACATGTCGTGTGCGTGCACCGGCATGCCGAGGCAGGACATGGAGGGGCTGTTCGAGTGGACGGGCGTGACGGCGGAGGCGCGCATCGCCGTGATGAAGACGATGAAGCCGACGACGAAGCTCGGCGAGACATTCCAGTACTCGAACCCGATCCTCGCGGCGGGTGGGTTCATCGCGGCGCACGCATTCGCGCCCGACCGGCCGCTCGGCGAGGCATACGCGCGCGCGATGCAGGCGAAGGTGTTCGATCCGATCGGCATGGCGTCGACGACGTTCGACTTCGCGACGGTCGCGAGCGGCGACCACGCGATGCCGCACGGGCTGGCGATCGACGGCGCGACGCGCGTGATGCCGCTCGAGATCGAGCGCGGTGTGGAGCCGATCGCGCCGGCGGGCGCCGCGTGGAGCACGGCGGGCGACCTGATGAAGTTCGCGCTGACGGAGATGGGCGAGGGCGTGTCGCCCGACGGGACGCGCGTGGTGTCCGTCGAGAGCTATCGCGAGCGGACGAAGCAGCGCGTGGCCGTGGATGACGAAGGTGGCTACGCGCTCGGGCTCGATGTCGGCACGTATCGCGGACAGCGCGTGCTGCGCCACGACGGCGGCTCGATGGGCTTCGGCACGCGGATGTGGGTGATGCCCGACGCGAAGGTGGCGCTCGTGATCCTGACGAACGTGCGCAACGGCAACGCGAAGGAGCAGCTGCCGTTCGTCGAGGCAGTCACGCGGCGGATCGTCGAGGAGCTGTTCGCGGGCGCGAAGCCGCGCGCAGACAAGCAGCTCGCGTACTACGTGAAGCTGCGAACGCGCGAGCCGTACGTCGCGAACGCGGATCGCTCGTGGGTCGCGCGGCTCGCCGGCCGCTATCACGAGGCCGTGCTCGGCGAGGTCGAGATCCGCGAGACGGCGGCGGGCGTGGTCTTCGATGCGGGCGAGTGGCGCTCGACGATCGATGTGGTGAAGGGCGCCGACGGCAGCGAGCGCATCGTGATGCTGGAGCCGCCGTTCGCGGGGCCCGGCGTGATCGTGGGGCCCGGCGATCCGCCCACGTTAATCGTGCCGGATCGAACGACGTACACGTTCACGCGTGTACGATGAGCGCGCATGACTCGATTTCGAACGGTGTTGGCAATCGCGATCTTCAGCGCGGCTTGTGGTGGCGCGCGTAAACCGTACGCGACGACGAACGAGGCGCTGCAGCTCTCGAAGGTGGTGCTCTACCGCAACGGCGTCGGCTACTTCGAGCGAGGTGGTCGCGTCGACGGCGAGTCGTTGACGCTGCGCGTGCGCAAGGATCAGGTCAACGATCTGCTCAAGAGCCTCACCGTCGTCGAGCGCAAAGGCGGGCGCGCGGTGTCGATCTCGATGCCGCTCGATCCACGCTCGTGGGCGAACGCGGCGATCGCCACGCTCGGGCCGGGCGCCGGCAGCCTGGCCGAGGTGCTCGACAAGCTGCGCGGCACGGACGTGAAGCTGAAGCTGAGCGACGGTTCGAACGTCGCGGGCCGCGTGTTGCTCGTCGAGGCGATCCCGCAGGTCGGCGGTGACGAGGGACAAGCGAAGGACCAGGACTACAAGGTCACGCTGATCGACGGCAACGAGATGGAGGTCGTGCGGCTCTCGAAGGTCGAGACGATCGTCCTGCGCAACGGCGACATCGCGCTGCAGTTCCAGCGCAGCCTCGACGCGACCGCGGGCGAGGGCATGTTCCAGCAGGTCGACGTGACGATCCGCCTCGCGGGGAAGAGCACCAACGATCTTCTCGTCAGCTACGTCGTGAGCGCACCGATGTGGAAGCCGACGTATCGCGTCGTGCTGCCCGAGGCGGGCAAGGGCGAGGCGCTTCTGCAGGGCTGGGCCGTCGTCGACAACACGACCGGCGAGGACTGGCGAAACGTCAAGCTCGCGCTGACGTCGGGCGCCCCGATCGCGTTCCGCTACGACCTGCACACGCCGCGCGATGTCACGCGCACGGATCTGTCGTCGGTGGGCACGCACAAGCGCGCGAGCGTCTCGGTCGGAGAGGCGGGCTACGCGCAACCGGGTGACGGCATCGCCGCGGGTGGGGCCCCGGCTCCGGCTCCGGTCGCGACGGCACCGATGCCGCCGGCCCCGGCGAACAGGCCGGCATCGAAGTCGATCGCCGAACCGAAGAAGAAGGCGGAGCGGAGCTCGCGCGACGCGAAGTACGATCGCAGCGCCGAGGAGTCGGCAGCGTACGACGAGGACGCCTTCGGCGGCGAGCAGGACGAGCCGGTCGCCGTCGACGCCGAGACGCTCGCGCGCTCGATGCAGGCGCGCACGAAGTCGGCGAGCGTCAGCGGCCTCACGCGCTACGACCTCGAGGAGAGGCTGACGGTGCCCGACGGCACGTCGACGATGGTCGCGATCATCAACGAGAAGGTCTCCGGCGAGGAGACGTTCCTGTTCCGGCCGGGTGGCGCGGGGCAGGGCTACGAGTCCAACCCGTACCGCGTGATCCGGTTCAAGAACTCGACGCCGTTCGCGCTGGAGTCGGGGCCGATCTCGATCTACTCGGGCGGCAGCTTCGTCGGCGAGGGCATCAGCGAGCCCGTGAGCGCCGGCGTCGCGGTCACGATCCCGTTCGCGGTCGAGTCGAGCCTGCTCGTCGCGTCGCACCTGCAGTACGGCGGCGACGAGATGCGCCTCGTGAAGATCGTGCGCGGTGTGATGGAGGTCGAGAACTTCGCGCGCCGGTCGACGACGTGGGAGGTCACGAGCCAGCAGCCGCGCACCGCGAAGACCACGCTGTACGTGCGGCAGCAGAAGGCAGGGGGCAGCTTCGAGCTCGTTCCTCGCCCCGCGGGCACCGAGGATCTCCCGGACGCGTATCTGATCCCCGTCGAGCTGCCGGCCGGCGCGACCAGCGCGAAGCTCGAGGTCGTCGAGCAGACGCCCTCGCGCAGCGTGCTGTCGATCTGGGACGCACGCTCGCTCGTGCTCCTCGAGGGGATCCTCGCGGTCGGCACGCTCGATCGCAACGTGCGCGCGAAGCTCGAGCCGATCGTGAAGCTGCGCCAGGAGATCGGAAAGATCGACACCGAGATCGACGGCAAGACCCGCACGCGCCGGGAGCTCGATCAGCGCGCGCAGGAGACGCGCTCGAACCTCGAAGCGATCAAGCGTGACCCGGCCGCGGGTGCGCTGCGCAAGCGCCTCGGCGATCGCCTCGAACAGTTCGCGAAGGACGGCGACAAGCTCGGCCGCGAGCTCGTCGAGCTTCAGACCAAGCGCACCGAGAAGAAGATCGCGCTCGAGGATGCGATGCAGGCGCTCGAGCTGTTGCCCGAGAAGCCGATCGCGCCCAAGAAGTAGCCGCGACCAGCGACGCGGCGTCGGGTCGACAGCTCTGATCGGCTGTTGTCAGCGCGTGCTCGCGCGCCGCCCGGCGCGGGCGCATCGTCGAAAGATGCGATGGATGCTCGTGCTCGCCCTCGTCGGTGGATGTCGGTCCGAGCGAGAGGGCGCTCCCGCCCCGGCTCCCGCACGCGAGCCGAGCCAGCGGCGGTACGTCGCGCCTGGCCCACCACCCGCGTTGCCGCAGGTCCCCGAGGTGCGATTCGCCGACGACGACGAGCCGAAGGTCGGCGCGATCGTCGGCACCGTCGTCGACGTGGCGGGCGAGCCTCTGGTCGGCGCGGTGATTGTCGTGACCACCGAGTCGACCATCGGCGGCCCGGTGGCCGTCACCGAGGATGACGGCTCGTACATCATCGACGACCTACCGCCCGACGACTACCTCGTCTCCATCTACTACATCGATGTGCTCCAGGAGCACCGCGTGACCGTCGTCGACGAAGCCGTCGAGGTGAGCTCGACGTTCGACCTGGAGCCCGCGCCGGTCATCAGCTTCAGTTGCGGCGTCTCGTTGGAGAACGCGTACCAGGTCGAAGGAATCGACACGACCGGGCTCACGTTCGAGTGATCGACCGCGTTATCCTCGTAAGCGGTGTTCAAGCCAGGCTCGCAGGTAGGCCGGTACCGCGTCATCAAGACGCTCGGACGCGGCAAGCCGGATGGACTCTTCGAGGTCGAGGACGAGGACAAGAACAAGTTCGCCCTGCGCGCACCGATCGGTGATCTCGAGGACGACGACCGCGGCTCGGCGAGCGTGTGCGCGCGCTTCCGCGGCGACGCCGACTCGCTGAAGTCGATCGTCCACTTGAACCTCGTGCCGTTGTTCGACGTGTTCGTCGACAAGGGCTGCTTGTGCTTCATCTACGAGCGCGTTCGCGGCCGCACGCTCGCGGATGCGATCAGCCTCGGGCAGCTCGCGCCACCACTCGCGCTCGGCATCACGCGCTCGATCCTCGAGGGCTGCGCGGTCGCGCACGCCGCGGGGCGCATCCATCGCGATCTGCGGCCGGGCAAGGTGCTGTTGATCGAGCTGCCGAACTTCGAGCTGGTGAAGGTCGCCGACATGGGGCTCGGATCGATCCGCGACGAGGCGCTCCTCGAGTTCGGCGCGGGGGCGCTGACCGGCACGGTGCGCAAGCCGGTCGCGACGTACATGGCGCCCGAGCAGGTGCGCGAGCGCTCGGTCGATGCGCGCACCGACATCTACGCGATCGGCACGATGCTGTTCGAGATGCTCGCGGCGCGCGCGCCGTTCCCGGATCGCGACATGGAGCAGGTGAAGACGATGCAGCTGTCGTTTCCGCCGCCGCGCCTGTTCGACATCTTCCGCACGGAGCGCTGGCTCACGCCGGAGATCAACGAGCTCGTCGACGTGTCGCTCGCGAAGGAGCGCACCGATCGCTACTCGAGCGCCGCCGACATGCTCGCCGCGGTCGACGCCGCGTACAAGTCGATCACCTAGCGCCGCGCCGAACGAGTGTTAGTGTCGACGTGATGCGCGTCCTTCTCCTGGTCGTTGCCGCAGCGGGTTGTTATCGCGAGTCCTCGTCGGCTACGCCGATCGTCAACACGTCGGATCCGGCGCTGCTCGCCGCCGACGAGTCGTGTGGAGCCGGAGACGACCTCGACCATCCACCGGACGAGGTGTTCCGCGAGGGCCGACTGCGGACGCACACGCAGGGCGTGCTGTCGGGCGCGAACGCGCGGCAGTGGGCCGGCATCGATGTCCCGGAGTACATCCCGATGAAGCGCGGAACGCTCGAGCTGTTCGTGCTCGATCCCGTCGGCGACGGGGACTTCATGGCGTTCTACCGCGAGCCGTACAACGTCGGCTCGTGCACGCTCGGCGGCAAGACGAACTGCGCGTATCAGGTCGACATCTACGAGCGCGGTGAGCTCGTCGCGACGGTTCCGCTCGGTCCCTTGATGTCGCGACCCGCCGGGCTCGAGGTGCAGGACCTGCGCTACTCGCGAGGCGTCCTGTACTTCAACGAAGCGTGTCAGAGCTACTCGTCGGAGCAGGGCGGCCAATGCTCCTCGCTCGTCGCGGTGGATCCCCGCGCGAACAAGGTGCTGTGGCGCACGCCGTCGCTCGTGTCGAACGGCCGCTTCGCGCTGCGCGGCTGCTACATCGTCGCCGGCTACGGCTTCACGTCGGAGCCCGACAACGTGTTCCTCGTCGACAGATCGAGCGGGAAGGTCACGCAGACCATCCGCGTGTCGAGCGCTCCGCAGCAGTACGCGCTGCGTGGCAAGGACCGCCTCGACATCACGTTGTACTCGGGCCTGACGCGCCACTATCGCCTCGAGTGGATCGAGACGCACTCCGGGCGGATCGTCGAGCTCGATGCGCCCGAGCGCATGTACGGCGGCGCTGGCTACGGCGGTGGCGCGTACGGAGGCTACGGCTACGGCGGCGCCACGTACGGCGCGCGGCCGGGCCCATAGGAGCCTGTCGTCACGCGCGGCGGACGGACAGGATGACGACCTGCTCGCGCGGCGCGTCCTTCGAGAACGGTCCGCTCGGGCCGGTCTTCACGTCCTTGATCCTGTCGACGACGTCCATCCCGCTCGTGACCTTGCCGAACACGGCGTAGCCCCAGTCGGAGTCGGTCTTCGCGCGGTGATCGAGGAACGCGTTGTCCGTGACGTTCACGAACCACTGCGCGGTCGCCGAGTGCGGGTCGCCGGTGCGCGCCATGGCGACCGTGCCGCGCGTGTTCTTGAGCCCGTTCGCGGCCTCGTTCTGGATCGCGGGCTTGGTCGGCTTGCGCTCGAGCTTGGTGTCGTAGCCGCCGCCCTGGATCATGAACGTGGGAATCACGCGGTGAAAGATCGTCCCGTCGTAGAAGCTCGCATCGACGTAGGCGAGGAAGTTCGCCACCGAGAGCGGCGCCTTCGCGGGGTCGAGCTCGATCGTGAACGAGCCGTGGTTGGTGGAGACTTCGACGACGGGGTCAGCCATGCCGCGAGATTAAACCAATCGATCGTGTGGTACGACCTCGCCGTGCTCGCGCGAATCTTGCCCGCCGTTCTGCTCGTCGTTGCCTGTCAGAGCAAACCCGACCCGGTGATGGAGACGCCGCGGCCGATGCCGGTCGTCCCGTGCCCCGAGCCGGTCGAGGTCGCCGCGCCCGTCGACAAGTCGCTCGAGCCGGTCGCGCCCGCGATGGTCGCCGAGGCCAAGGCGAAGCTCCTCGCGAAGCATGGCGAGGCCCACAAGGACGCCATCGAGCGCGGCGTCTCGCAGGTCGCGCAGCTGTGGCGCGCCGGTGATGGCGACCTCGTCGCGTTCGTGCTCGAGCAGTTCGTCGTCGATCCTGCGGCGCGCGACGTGATGTTCGGGCGCATGCAGTCGGTCCTCGAGCAGATCAAGGGACACAACCTCGAGGTCACGCGCACCGCGAAGTGGGTGAGCGAGGTGGAGGATGGCAAGCCGGTGCCCGGGATCGATCAGCTGCTCGCCGCGTACGATCCGAGCGCGCACGTCGTCGACGATATGTTCCGCACCAAGACCGCGTTCGCGGTGCTGCTGAACTTCCCGCTGACGACGCTCGCGGATCGCATCCGCGACGCCGCGAAGCTCGATCGCCGCGGCTGGGCCGAGGTGCGACTGACGGGATGGTTCGACACGCGGATCCCGGGCGAGCTCGCACAGGCCGCGAGCGCCGCCGAGGCCGCCGCCGATCAGTACATCGCGGGCTACTACATCTGGATGCACCACGTGCTGTCCGAGGACGGCAAGCGCCTGTTCCCGTCCGGCAAGCACCTCATCAGCCACTGGAACCTGCGCGACGAGCTCAAGGCGAACTACGCCGACAAGGACGGCCTCGCGAAGCAGGAGACGATCGCGAAGGTGATGGACCGCATCGTGACGCAGACGATCCCGCAGGTCGTCATCGACAACCCGAACCTCGACTGGAACCCCTTCACGAACAAGGTCACGCCCGCCGAGGCTGGCACCGTCGAGGCGGACGCGCCCAAGGATCGCGCGACGGCGCCGTCCGACGAGCGCGAGCCCGACACGCGGTTCGCCAAGGTGATCGATCACTACAAGGCGGCGCTCGCGATCGACAAGTTCTCGCCGATCGCTCCGACGCGGATCCAGCGCGCGTTCGACGGCGCCGAGTTGCCCGAAGAGCGCGTGCGCGGCATGCTCGTCGAGATCCTCGAGTCACCGCTCGCGGCCAAGGCCGCCGCCGAGATGGAGAAGCGCCTCGGCCGCAAGCTCGCGCCGCACGACCTCTGGTACGAGTTCGGCGGCGGCGATGTGCCCGAGGCGGAGCTCGACGCGATCACGCGCAAGAAGTATCCGACGGCCGAAGCGTTCGCGAAGGACCTCGTGCCGATCCTCAAGGGGCTCGGCTTCACCGACGCGCGCGCGAAGTACCTCGCGTCGCACATCGCGGTCGATCCGTCGCGCGGCGCCGGGCACGCGATGGGCGCCGAGCGGCGCGGCGACAAGGCGCATCTGCGCACGCGCGTCGAGCCGAACGGCATGATGTACAAGGGCTACAACATCGCGATCCACGAGCTCGGTCACAACGTCGAGCAGACGTTCTCGCTCTACGACATCGACTACACGCTGCTCGCGGGCGTGCCGAACACGGCGTTCACCGAGGCGCTCGCGTTCCTGTTCCAGGCGCGCGACCTCGAGCTCCTCGGTCGGCCCAAGCCGGGCGCCGAGGCCGAGAAGCTGCGCGTCCTCGACGCGTTCTGGAACACGCGCGAGATCGCGGGCTCGGCGCTCGTCGAGATGGACGTGTGGAAGTGGCTCTACGCGCATCCGGACGCGACGCCGGCACAGCTGCGCGAGGCGACCGTGAAGATCGCGCAGGAGACGTGGGACAAGTACTACGCGCCGCTGCTCGGCGGAAAAGGCATGACGCTGCTCGGCATCTACAGCCACACGATCACGTCGCCACTCTATCTGTTCAACTATGTCGTCGGTCACCTGATCGCGTTCCAGGTCGAGGAGCACCTCGCCGGGAAAGACAAGGCAACGTTTGCCACCGAGTTCGAACGCATCAGCCGTCTCGGTAACATCCTCCCGGATCTGTGGATGCAGGAAGCGACCGGCAAGCCCGTCACGGCGCAGCCACTGCTCGACGCGACCGCACGCGCTCTCGGCCCGTGAGCATGGACGCACGAATCGATCGAGCGCTGTTCGTCTTCGCGCTCGTCGTCTGGTGCGTGGCGATCATCGCGCAGCTCGCGATCGCGATGCCGCTGCGACACGACGAGGCCGCGTACGTCGTCGGTGCGCAGCGCTGGCTCGCCGGCGCGCCGAACGAGTGGCTGTACCGCTCGATCGGCACGGAGCTGCTCGCGTTGCCCGGGGTCGCCGCCGGCGCATCGCCGACGTGGATCCGCGTCGTGCCCGCGCTGTTCACGCTGCTGGTGCCGATCGGCGCGTGGGCGCTCGCGCGTGCGGCCTTCCCCGACCGCAACGTCGGCGGGTGGGCCAGCGCCGTGATCGCGGGGGCGTATCCGATGCAGATCGTCGTCGGCGACATCCTCGGTGATCTGCCCGCCGCCGGCCTGATCCTCGTCGGGCTCGCGATCCTCGTCCGCGAGATCGAGCGGCCGAGCTGGCGCCTCGCCCTCGCCGCGGTCGCGTGCGTCGCCGGCTTCTACGTTCGCTACGGAAGCGCACCGGCGCTGATGACGATCGCGGGCGCGACCGTGCTGTTCTTCCCTCGCTGGCGATCGCTGCTCCTCCTCGCGGTGGTCACCGTGCTGCTCGCGATCCCGCACCTGTGGTTCTCGCACGCGCACACCGGCGCAGCGCTCGGCGTGCTCGAGGTCGCCGCGCACTCGACGAAGCTCGACTACGTCGGGCAGGGACTCGTCACCTACGTCACCGCGAACCCGCTCTACTACTATGGTCTCCTCGTCGCGCCGGTGATGCTGCTCGGACTCGCGGGGACGATCGCCGTTCGCGAGAAGCACGCGCGCTACATCGGCGTGATCGCGATCGGCACGCTGCTCCTGCTCGGCCTGCGCAGCCACGCGCAGCCGCGCTACGCGTTCCTCGTCGTGTCGCTGCTCGTCGTCGTCGGCGTCGCGCTGCTCGCCCGCCTCCTCGCGGCGCGGCCGCGAGCGCAGAAGCTCGCAGCGCTGGTCGTCGTGGTCGGCGCCGTCGCGAGCCTCGTGTGGACGGTCCGCGCCCAGCGCTTGCGCGTCGCGGCGCCCGCATACATCGCGAGCCTCGGGGAGGCGATCCGCAAGGACGCACACGGCCCGTGCCGGCTCGAGGCCGTGCGCACCCCGCAGCTCATCTACTACAGCGGCTGCGTTCCCTCGCACTGGCCGGACGCGTCGCCGACCACGAAGCTCTACGTCGTGTCGCTCCCCGACCACCCGTCGGAGCCTCGGCCGGGCGCGGTCCCCCTGGCCGGGACCTCGGGATTCGTACAGATCACAAACTAGATCCGGACACGATTGTCTCGGCGCACCCCAGCGGAACCACGAGGGTCCGCGACCTTGGACCCGCTAGGATGACGTGGCCATGCGATTGCAGTCTGTTGCGACCATGTCGATGTCGAACCGCTGGAAACACCTCGTCCGCCATGGCCTGCTCGGTGGCTCCCTCCTCGCCGCCGCGTCCGCGCCGGCCGCCGCCGAACCGTGCGGTCCGCAGCTCGACGACGAGCCGGTGATCGGTCTGACGCTCGGACTCGACATCGCGCCGAAGGCATCGCTGATCGGCGGCGTCGAGGTGCGCAAGTGCGTCTCCGAGAAGAGCGAGCTGATGCTCCGGCTCGAGCTCGGCGGCGGCGGCATGCGCGTGATCGGCGGCGCGCGTGCGCGTCCGTTCGAGGACAGCGACAACCCGTACGACGACTCCACCGTCGACAAGCTCGGCATCGAGGCCGGCCTGGCCGTCTCGCTCGAAGGCGACTTCGGCGCGCACCTCGCGGGCTCGTTCGGCTACAGCTACGCGTACTTCGCGCTGCAGGGGCTGTTCCCGCTGAGCACGCGCGCCAACCGCCCGGCGGTGACGCGGACGTCGATCGTCGCGGGACTCTCGCCGTGGTCCGCGTTCGAGACCCAGGTCGTCGAGGGGCGTCCGGTCAGTGTCGGTGGCCGCTTCCTCACGCCCGACGTGATCGCGCAGCTCGCGACCGCTCGCACCGCCGAGGATCGCGCCGTCCGCGATCACTTCACGCGATCGGCGCGGTTCGAGTACTCGAGCGTGTGGACGTTCCTGCGCCTCGCCGCGGAGCTCGAGGCGGTCGGCGCACCCGCGCACCTGATCGCCGCCGCGCTCGACGCCGCCGACGACGAGGTGCGCCACGCCGAGATGTGCGCGCGCGAGGCGGGCGGCCTCCAGCTCGCGCCGCTCTCGATGCTCGCCGCGCAGCCGCGCTTCACGCAGCGCACGACCGCCGCGCTCGCGATCCTCGCGAACGAAGCGTGGGCCGAAGGCTGCCTCAACGAAGGCGCCGCCGCCGAGGAAGCGCGCATCGCGTCGTACGAAGCACAGGGCGCGGTGCGCGAGACGCTCGCAACGATCGCACGCGACGAAGCGACTCACGCGGAGCTCGCGTGGGCGGTGCTCGCGTGGGTCCACTCGATCGCGCCCGAGATCGCGCTCGACGCGACGAAGGAGACACCGTCGGTCATCGCGGCCACCGCGCACGACGTCGCGCTCGTGCGCCGCGGAGTTCCGAGCGAACGGATCACGGCCGCGGCGCGCGCGTCGTCGATCCACACCGCGACCCGACGCCTTCGCGACTTGCTCGGCTGACACGAGCCCTTGCCAACGCGAGCTTTTCGCGCACGCTCTCGCTCGTGATCGTCGCGCTCGATGTCGACTACCGCGCAGACCGCGTGGTGACCGCGGCCGTCGGCTTCCTCGCGTGGCCGGACGCCGCGGCATCGTTCGAGAAGACGCAGGTCTCGATGTTTCCGCCGGCGGAGTACGAGCCGGGCAGCTTCTACAAGCGCGAGCTCCCCTACCTGCTCGCGATCCTCGACGGGCTCGCTCCCGACATCGTGGTGGTCGATGGCTACGTGACGCTCGATGGCGGCACGAAGGGCCTCGGGGCGCATCTGCGCGATGCGCTCGACGTCCGGCCGGTCGTCATCGGCGTCGCGAAGCGTCCGTGGCGCGGCGGCGTCGCGGGCACCGCGATCGTGCGCGGCGATAGCAAGGCGCCGCTCTACGTGACGGCGAGCGGAATGGACGTCGCCGACGCTGCGAAGCACATCGCCGCGATGCACGGCCCGCATCGCACGCCGGCGCTGCTCAAGCGTGTGGACCGTCTCGCGCGCGACAGCCATCGCGACTAGACTCCCCGTGTGAGTTGGGTGGTGCCCGGTGCGCGCGGGATGTGGATTCGCCACGGTGTCGTCGAGGTCTCGCGTCTCGCATCGATCGCGGGAGAGCCGTTCGTGGTCGTCCAGCCGGTCGGTTGGCGCGGCGAGGCCGGCTGGATCGCGCAACACGCCACCGAGATTCACCTGCGCCCGCTGTCGTCGATCGAGACCTGCGAGGGCTGGCTCGCGCGTCTGCGCGATCCACCCGCGAAACAACCTCCGGGCGATCTGCAGACACGAATCAAGCGGCGGTTCAACACGCTCGAGCTCGGCACGCCCGAGCAACTAGTGGATGCTCTCGCCGAGTCGTACGCCGAGCTCTATCGCCCCGACAACGAGGATCTGCGTCTCCTCGATCAGCTCGAAGCGTGCGTGCTCGTCGAGATCGCGTGTGTGCTCGATCGAGACGTCGATCAACTGCGCACAGCGCTACGTGTGGGGCCGCGCTTCGCGCCCGATGCACCGTCGAGTGGCGAGATCGCGGTGCGCGAGCGCGAGGCTGCCGCGAAGCAAGAGCCCGACGCGTCGTGGTTCGCGTCGTTCGAGTGCGGCGGCAGATTGCACGTGACCGATGTCGACGACTGTTCGGTCTACGTCGCTGCGCTCGGGGGACCGTGGCGAGCCAGGATGCTCGACGACGGCCACTGGATCGTCGTCGCGCGCGCACACGAGCGCGATCTTCCGCTGTCTCTCGCGGACGCGGAGCTGCTCGCTCGTGGCAACGGTGCGGTGTATCCGTTTGCCGTGCTCGATGGAACGGCGCTGCAAGATCCGACGATCGAGGACGAGCTCATCTCGTGCCTCTCGAACGACGTCAAGGGCCGCGGTGCTGCGGTCTTCGCGCGCGAGCCGGTCACCGTCCATGCATGGATGACGGGTGGCGTATGCTACGCGCTCCAGATCAGCATCGAGCCGCCTCCCGTCGACGACGAGGACGACATCACGGACTTGCTCGAGTTTCCCAAAGCGGGCCAGTACGTGCTGCGCTATCGCCATGGCGTGGTGCACGTCGAGGATGTGCTCTGGGATGACGACTACGACGGAATCCTCATTCGCACGAGGTCCGTCGAGCCTGATGGTGAACGCGTCGACTTCAAGACACACGGACTCGACAAGCAGCTGCGTCCGCTGATCGATGCCGCGACGGCTGAGGGAGCACTCGCCGCGACACGCCGCTCGCACTCGCCGCGGCCACCCGGCTCGCCGGAGGAGCGCGATCGACGCTATCGAGACACGATCAACCTCGGCACGTACGACGAACAAGTCGCGGCACTGGCGCACATCTACTCGGAGCCGCACCGCCCGGAGCCCGGTGAGCTGGAGACGCTCGAGGCGCTGGAACGTCTCGTGCTCGGCGAGATCGCGCACGTCCTCGACGAGCCGCGCGACGCGGTCATCGCCCGTGTGCGCGCCCAGCATCCTCGCTTCTCCGCGGATGCACCTCTTGCGTCGGAGATCGTGGAGCACAGAGGAGGTCCCGCGCTGCCCGCAGGCCATTGGTGGATCTCGACCTTCGACGTCGCGCGCACGCTTCAGATCACCGACCTCACGGCGAACACGTTGTCGTTCGAAGCGGTGAAAGGCGCATGGATCGCGATGCGGCGCGACGGCGCGATCATCGTTGTCGCGAGCGGTCATCTCGGGATGCTGCCCCTCGAGTCCAAGGAGTCCGCCACGTTCGCGATCCCGGGCAATCGCGACTTCGCGCTGGCGGTTCTCGACGCGGGTGCGCTCGAAAGCTCCCTGATCTCCAACGCGCTCATCGAGGGTACGCACGAGGACGTCATGGGAACCGGAGTCGCGTGGCTCGCCAAGAGCGATGCGGTCGAGGTGCGGGTCTGGCGCAGCGGCGGTGTTTGCATCGCGATCGAGATGCGGACGCAGACCGTGGTGTCCTGACGAGGAGCGATCAGCTATAACGCCGTCGCCGTGGCTCTCGACTCGTTGTTGACGACGACGCGCCTGAAGACGCTCGCCGACTACGGGTACGAGCGCGGCGTCGCGTACTTCCAGAGCGGCAACGTGCTCGCCTGCGAGACCATCGGAGATGGCATCGAGGGCATCGTCGCGGGGACCGAGGCGCTGCCGTACAAGGTCCGCGTGTTCGCGCACGGACGGCAGCTCGCGTGGCAGTGCACGTGTCCCGTCGAGGGCGACATGTGCAAGCACGCGGTCGCGCTGTCGCTGCACTACCTGGCGGGCGCGCCTTCGCCCGTCGCGCAACCGCAGGCTACGGGCCCGGGCGGTGACGTCGTGTTCGAGACCGCGGCGCAGCTCGGCACCTTCGCGCGCGAGAAGCACGTCGAGCACGAGCTGTCGACGAGCGCGCTCGTGCTGCTGCCGTCGCTGTTCGAGGTCTATCGCAACGAGACGGGCCTCCACTACATGCTCGCGCGACTCACGCTGCGCGAGACGGGATCGATGGAGGCCGTCACGCGCTACGTCGGCGTGCGGCAGCTGCATCGCGTCGCCGCCGTCGCGACCGCGAAGTGGATGGCGCGCGCAGCGGAGGAGGTGATCGCCGGCGTCGCCGAGGAGAAGAAGCGCGCGAAGCGGCCCGTGTCGAGCGACGGGACGGTCCGCGACCTGTGGACGAGGCTCGGCGAGCTACGCAAGACGCTGCGCGAGCACGCATGGCCGCGCTCGCGAGCGGGCAGGGCGCGCGGCCGGCTCGGCTTCGACGGCAAGAGCGTGCGCGTGCTGTGGGAGGAGCGTGCGATCGCGGAGTCGAAGCTGTCGGGCTTCGGCGTCGTGTCGACGCAGCTCTCGCTGGTGCCCCCGAAGATCGCGTGCTCGTGCGCCAAGGTCGCGTGCACGCACGGGCTCGCGCTGATCGACGAGATGCTCGACTTCCTCGAGGATGCTGATCGCGTCGAGGAAGCGAACCGGGTGGCCGAGGAGCTGTTGCGTCCGTCGTGGAAGCGCGCTCTCGCCGCGATCACGGAGCTCGACGCCGAGGACGCGATCAAGCCCGCGCAGGTCGAGGTGTGGTGGGAGGTCGACGAGATGTACGGCTCGCCGACCGTCTCGCCGATCGTGAAGAAGCCGCTCAAGCGCGGCGGCATGAGCGCGGGCACCCGCATCGCGCCGCAGAAGCTGCTCGCGGATCACGCGGCCGCGATGACGGAGCAGGACATCAAGATCGCCGAGCACCTCGCGGGCTGGATCGCGGTGCATCGCGCGACCACGTACGCGTCGCGCGCGTTCGCGGCGCTCGTCGGACATCCGCGCGTGCGGCTCGCGGATGGCGAGCAGATCGTCAGCGTGAAGCGCTTCCCGCTCGGCTTCACCGCGTTGCCCGTCGGCAAGGAGATCCGCATCGAGCCCGCCGTCGATGGCGCGCGGTTCTCGCCGCGATTGCTGTCGCCGCTATTGAAGACGTTCGCCGAGGGAGAGCCGCTGCTCGTCGTCGAGCCGGAGCACGAGCGCATCGTGCTGATCGATGTCAGCGACGAAGCGCGCGCGTTGTTCGCGGTGCTCGAGAAGCACGGCGACGTGTTCCCCGAGGAGTCGCACGATCAGCTGCTCACCAAGCTCGGCAGCCTCGAGCGGAAGATGCCGGTCAGCGTGCCGCACTCGCTCAAGGGAGCGCGCTGGGCCGAGGAGATGACGCTGGTGTGCCGGCTGCGTATCACGCCTCCGCCCGCGTCGACGCTCGAGCTCGAAGCGTTCGTGCGTCCCGCCCCGGGGGCACCGATCTTCGCGCCGAGCGATGGCCCGCGCGACGTGCTCGTCGTGCGCGACGGTGCGCGCGGCTACGTGCGCCGCGAGCCGATGACCGAGCTCGAGCGCGTGCGCGGCTTGCTCGCGCGCCTGCCGCAGCTCGACGACGCGATCGAAGGACCGCCGCTCGTATTCTCGATCAGCGACCCCGACGTCGCGATCTCGCTCGTGCAGCGGTTGCAGACGCCGCCGCCGGGCATCGAGGCCGAGTGGATCGATCGCAAGTACAGCGTCGTCGCATCGATCTCGCCGCAGCAGCTGCAGCTCCGCATCGAACGCAAGCGCGACTGGTTCGGCATCGACGGTCACGTCGTCGTCGAGGCGGGCCGGCTCGAGCTCGCGGCGATGTTGCTCGCCGTGCGCGAACAGCGCCGCTTCGTGCGTCTCGACGAGAATCGCTGGGTCGAGCTGACCGACAAGCTGCGCGAGCGGCTGATCCCGATCGCGGACCAGACGTACACGACGCGCAACGAGCTCGAGCTGTCGCCCGGCGCGGTCCCCGCGATCCGCGACGCGCTCGCCGCGGGCATCGACGTCAAGCAGCCACCCGCGTGGGAGGAGATCACCGCGAAGCTCGCCAGCTCCACGAAGCTGCGCCCGAAGCCGCCCGCGTCGCTCGCGACGACGCTGCGCCCGTATCAGGTCGACGGTCACGCGTGGCTGACGCGTGTCGCGGCGTGGGGCGCGGGCGCGTGCCTCGCCGACGACATGGGCCTCGGCAAGACGATCCAGGCGATCGCCGTGCTGCTCGATCGCAGCAAGCGCGGTCCCGCCTGCGTCCTCGCACCGACGAGCGTCACGCTCAACTGGGTGGAGGAGCTGAAGCGCTTCGCGCCGTCGATGCGCGCCGTGATCTACAGCGAGGCCGCCGATCGCGCGGCGGCGCTCGCGGCGCTCGGTCCCAAGGACGTGCTGATCGTCAGCTATGGCCTCCTCGCGCGCGACATCGAGCTGCTCGCCGGCGTCGCGTTCGACACGCTCGTCGTCGATGAGGCGCAGGCGCTGAAGAACCCGTCGACCCAGCGCGCGAGGGCCGCGCGCCGGCTGCAGGCCACGTTTCGCGTCGCGCTGTCCGGCACGCCGTTCGAGAACCACCTCGGCGAGCTGTGGTCCTTGTTCTCCATCGTGTTCCCCGGCCTCCTCGGCAGCTGGGACCAGTTCCGCGAGCGCTACGCGCTGCCGATCGCGCGCGACAAGAACGCGGATGCGCGGGCGGCACTGTCGCGCGTGATCCGCCCGTTCCTGCTCCGCCGCACCAAGGCCGACGTCGCGCGCGAGCTGCCGGCGCGTACGGAGATCGAGGTGCCGATCGCGCTGTCGACCGCCGAGACCCAGATGTACGAGGACGTTCGCCTCCTCGCGGTCGCCGAGCTGTCGAAGCAGGCGAAGAAGACGCCCGAGGATCGCCAGCGCTTCCAGGTGCTCGCCGCGCTCACGAAGCTGCGCCTGCTCGCGTCGCATCCCAAGCTGCACGACGCCGAGTCGCCCGTCGCCTCGTCGAAGATGCAGCGCTTGCTCGAGCTCGTCGACGAGCTGCGCAGCGCCGGCCACCGCGCGCTGATCTTCAGCCAGTTCACGTCGCACCTCGAGCTCGTGCAGGACGAGCTGACGCACGCCGGCGTGCAGTGGCTCTACCTCGACGGCGGCACGCCGCTGCGCGAGCGCGCGCGCCTGATCGAGCGGTTCCAGGACGGCGAGGGCGACGTGTTCCTGATCTCGCTCAAGGCGGGCGGCACCGGCATCAACCTCACGGCAGCCGACTACGTGATCCACCTCGATCCGTGGTGGAACCCCGCGGTCGAGGATCAGGCGACCGATCGCGCGCATCGCATCGGGCAGACGAAGCCCGTCACCGTCTATCGCCTGATCGCGCGCGGCACCGTCGAGGAGCGAATCCTCCAGCTCCACGCGAGCAAGCGCGCGCTCGTCGCCGACGTGCTCGACGGCAGCGACGTGGCGGGCAAGCTGACGACGAAGGATCTGCTCGCGCTGATCGCCGCGCCGTCCTGATCACGCGATCGGACGGATGCGCGCGCGCTTCTCGCCGTCGCGGAACACGGGCCACGGCGCGGGCTTCATGCCGCCTTCCCAGTTGTCGTGGCGACCATCCCAGTACATGAGCGACGCCTCGCTCGGATCGAGGTCATCGAGCGTGTTGATGTTGACCGACATGAACGGGCCACCGATCTCCGGGATGTCGCCCTTGCCGTAGCAGTACGTCCCGCACGTCTTGCAGAAGTACCGGCTCGCGTAGTCGTTCCCGTACCGCCCGTGCGTGCTCTCGTCCGAGAGGATGCGCAGCTGCGCCGGCTTGCCGTTGATCGATCGGCACCCGAGCTTCTGGCAGAGCGTGCAGTTGCACATGGTCGCCGTGGTCGCGTCGATGTCGACCTCGAACCGAACCTGGCCGCAGATACAGGAACCGCGATGGGTCTTGGTGTTCGTCATACACAGAGGTTGCCTCCGTGTTGTGACAGCCTTTTGTCAGGTTTGAACTGCCTACCTGGCGAGGCACCACGAGGCCACCCGGCAGGACGCATCGTCCTCCCAGCCCCAGCGGTCGCCATCCGGATCCGCGGTGCAGCTGCGGCACACCGCGTAGCCGTGCGCGGGCTCGTCGGAGAGGAGGCCGATCGACGGCATCGAGGCGAACGAGACGAAGTCGTCGACGAGCGGATGCGAACCGGTCGGCACCCAGAACTGCTGCGCGCCGGTCGTGCGGTTCTCCCAGGTCATCGCGTAGGCGAGGTCGACGCCGGGCGCCTGGAGGAGCGCGAGCAGGTGCTGCGTGAACCACCGGCTCGGCGTGGTCTCCGTCGATAGCTGCGTGTCGCCGACCTCGGTCAGCGCCGCGACCTTGCCGCGCTGATACGCGAGCCGCGTGATCGTGCGCAGCTGCTTCGTGAACGACGCGGTCTGCTCCTCGAAGCTCGGACGCTGCTGGTAGTAGATGTCCGCGCCGAGGATGTCGACATACGCGTCGCCGGGATAGCCCGCGAGGTAGCCGGCGTCGGTCTCGATCGTCGCGTTGCCGCCGGGCGAGTACGCGACGAGCAGGTTGTCGAGGCCGCGCTCGTCGCGCAGGTAATCGACGACCATACGAAACACGCGCGCGTACGCGTCGGCGCCCGTGTAGCGCGCGCCCTGTCCGCAATTCCAGAACGGCGCGCCCCACCAGAACCAGTTGCCGTTGTGCTCGTGCAGCGGGCGAACCACGATCGGCACGCTCGCGAGGCCGCGGTCGCGGATCGCGTCGGCGACCTTGGCCCAGTCGCCGTCGATCCATTCACGCGCCGCGACGTCGTCGTTCGCGAGCTTGCACAAGCACGCCTCGTTACCCGCCGCGTAGAACGAGTCCGCGGCGCATCCGCGCTGGTGGAACGCCATCTCGACGACGCCACCGTGAGCGTGCACCCAGCGCGCGGCCTCGGCGGTGACGTCCGGCGTCGGCGACCACGTCGCGGGCTTGATCGCGAGGTCCCACGCGTCGAAGCCCATCACCGCCGGGTGATCGCCGACGAGCGTCTCGACATCGGAGCGATCCACCTTGCCCGCCGTCGCGAGCCACTGCGTGCCGTCGTCGGAGACGCCGGTGATGTTGAAGCGCTCCTGCCCGAAGCGCGTCGTCGACGACGCCATCTGCGCGTGCAGATCTGCGAGCACCGCGCGGCGCGCCGCATCACCCGAGGGCGCACCGACGTCGCACTTGCCGCCGCAGTCGTCGCCGGGGTCGACACCGGCGCCCGGTGGAGCCTCCACCGCACACGCGGTGAGGACGGCGAGGGCCACGATACGCATGCCCCGTTGGACTGCAGCGCACGTGCCGCTGCACCACGCAGGTCTTCCAACGTCTTACGCGCGACCGGCAACTCGAGCCGCCGGGGACCAAAAGCCCTCAGGCGGCGGCGGTGTCCTGGAGCTTCTTGCCGTGCTCGTCGAGCCACGCCACCGACGGGAACTCGCCCGTCTTCCAGCGCGGCAGCGGCGCGTTCGTCGGCGTGAGGAGGCCGGGCTCGGCGATCACCGCGCTCCACGGGACTTCCCACATGCGCACGGCCTTCGTGATGTTCTCGTCGAGCTCGACGAACTGGATCGCTTCGGCGGGCGGGAGGTAGCCCTCGTCGACACCCTTGGTCCACGTCGCGCGCGTGATGATCTCGCCGTCCTTGGACTCGTACGCCATCAGCTTCGCGTAGAACGCCTCGGTGCCGTACTGCTTGTGAAGATCCTGCTCGCGGCCGTAGCCCATCACCTTCTCCTCGACGAGGAGCCGGTGATGGATCGCGAGGATCTCCTCCGGTGTATCGGCGGGCGGCGTGTACACGCGCAGCGTCTTGTTCTCGAGCTGATAGATCTGGCGCGTGATCGCGTAGTGCTGATCCTCGACCGCCTTCTCGAGCGCGACGACGAGCAGCGCGAACGCGGCGGGCAAGCTCGGATCGGCGACGAGCAGCGTGTCGCGATTCGGAATCGCGATGATCGGATCGGTGCACACGCGCTGCAGGATCTCCGGCAGCATCACGCGCGCCGCCGCGTACGAGTCGCTCCACGGCGCGATCCACAGGCCGGGCATCAGCGGCGTGAACTCGTCCTGCGATGCGCGGCGCAGGTTTCCGTACGCGACGTCGAGCGCCTCGGCGAACGTGACGTTCCAGTCCGCGAGGCGATCCTCGGAGACGACGAGCATCTTGGTCGGCGTGTCGACGACGAGCGTCTCGAAGATGCCGGGGGCGAGGAGGCGGCGCGCGATCGCCGGCGTCTCCTTCTGGATCGCGATCGCGGCCTGGAGCGGCGCGAACGTCAGGTACGCACCGTCGCGCACGACGGGAACGAGCATCGGCTTGATCTGCTCCCACGTGTCCGGGATGTCCGGGAGCGGCGCGAGGACGACCTCGTTGATGTACGCGAGGCGCTTGCGGCGCGGCATCTGCTTGAACGCGCCGTACATGTTGCCGAGGTGCATCGTTCCGTTCTTGTCGGCGATGCGCAGGTTCTCCGGATCGACCTTCGGATCCTCGAGGCGACCGGACTGCACGCCGATCCTGGCGACGAGCTGCGTGAACTTCGCCGCGTCGAGATCGCCGATCCCGAAGATCTTGCTCCACATGTCGCGCACCATATCGATCATCGAGCGCGAATCAAGCGAGGAATTCAGCCACCGCTGTACATGTAAATGATCGCTGCGATCGGGACGAGAAGGCCCGCTCCGACGAAATATTTCCCGCGTCCCGCGAAGCCTCGGTCGCCCTTCATCATCGACACGCCGGTGATCGCGAGGATCATCAGGGCCAGCGCGAACACGTCGGCGATGTACGTCCACGCGCCCTTGAGGTTGTTCAGGTGGAGCGCGTTGACCTCGAAGAACACCGCGCGCCTCGTGATGCGCTTGTGCGTTCCCGTGCCGGTGCGTGTGTCGACGCGGACCTCCTGGCCCTCGTCGAGGAACACGCGAAAGTCCGTCTCGCTCTCCTGGAAGTGCCCGCGGACCTCGCTCTTCGCGAGCCCGAGCTTCGCGATCACGTAGGCTTCGCGCTCGGCGAGCGCACCGGACGGAAGCGGCCCGATGTCGATCGATCGATCGTCGTACGCGTAGTTTGGGTTCCAATCATCGATGTGATTGACCGCGATGCCCGACAGCGAATACGCGATCGTCAGCGCGACGACGACGTAGCCGATGTCGCGGTGAAAGACGCGAAACCAGTGTCGCCAGGATCGGGCGGGCTTCACTAGATCTTGTCGCGGAACACGGCGCCGGTGCCGGAGAGCTGGACGATCAGCTGCGGCTTCGTGATGCTCGCCTCGTCATACGGCTTGCCGTACTCCTCGGCCTGATACTTCGCGTACTCCTTGGTCTCGTCGAGCGTCAGCTCCTTGACGGAGACCTCGCCCTGCGCGACGGCGACCTTCCCCTTCGCGTCCATCGGGAACACCATCTCGCCGTCGGTGACCTTGAACTTCAGCTTGTGCCCCGGCTCCTTGCCGGCGAGCTCCATCCAGCAGCCGCGCTTGGGGCACACGTCGAGGACCATGCCTTCGACGCGCACCGTCTTGCCCTTGTACGCCTTCGGGTCGGCGAGGATCGCGTCGATCGACACCGTGTCGGTCAGCGTCACGCCGGCGCCGAACGACTGGCCCGTCGGTGCGGCCGTCGGAGACGCACCGGGTGCGGTGGCCGTTGCCGTCGGGGCCGGGTCGGACTTCGTGGGGCCCTTGTCACAGGCACCGAGCGAGACGGCGAGCGAGAGAGCGACGAGCGTGCGGGTGAGCATCGCGCGCAGACTGCCGCGCCTCCGGCCCCGAGTCAACCCGCGCTTTACCGCGTGATCTCGCGGCCGTACAGGGCGCCACCCTCGACGGTGAACACCTGCCAGTACACGTTGCACCGATCGACGCGCACGTCGAACACCGCGCTGTTGGTCTCGCCGGTAAAGAACGTCTCCATCGGCCCACCGGCGCGCGGCACGCGGTAGAGGTTCTGCCGCGTCTCGTTGCTCGTGGAGTCCTCGCGCGTGAAGTAGACGTACGCGGGATCGACGGCGCCGGCGGTGACGACGCGCGTCTCGACGAGCAGGCGTTCCACGCCATCGGCGCCGCGCGTGATCAGCTGATCGACCGACGCTTCGACCGGTTCGCGAACCTGGTGCTCGACCCAGAACAGATCGTCACCGTCGAGCGCGATCGGCAACGGTGTCTGCAGCTCGTCGTCCCAGTCGATCGCGAGCGTCGGCGGACCGGGCAGCTGCGGGCGGACCACGAGCCGGCGATCGTCGTCGAAGTACAGGAACGAGTCCTCGTCGGCGACGACGGTGCTCGACGCGCGCAGCGGGAACGCCTCGACGGTGCCCGTCTCGGGATTCCAGCGCCACTCCTCGCGCTCGCCGTGCGGATCGCCGGTGCGCGATGTCCACCAGTAGATGCCGGCGGGCGTCGTGATCAAGCCGGCGTTGTACAGGCCGTGACGCGGGCTGATGCGCTCGTAGCGCGACGTCGACGAGGCGCCGTGGTCGATGATCACGTCGATCGGCCGGCGCTCCGCGCGATCACCGTTGGACTCGTAGTAGACGACGCGATCGCCGATCACGCCGAACTCGGAGATGCCGTCGGAGCGGAGCACGATCTCGCTGCGCCCGGTCTCGAGATCGAGCTGCATCACCGTCTCGCCGCCCGAGTAGAGGATCGTGTCGCCCGCCGGAATCGAGATGACGGAGTACTTCGTCTCGAGGAGCTTGCGCGTCTCGGGGATGGGCACGCACGGATCGTCGAGCGACGACCATCGGCCGTCGGTGTCGACGCTCGTGTACACGCATCCGGTGCACGCGAGGGCGAGGACGAGCCGCACGCGGCGAGCTTACCGCACGGCGAACGTCGCGGTCGTCTCGGTCAGCTGCGCGGCGATGCGCTCGCCGCTCGTCTCGACGACGATACGCACCGGCGTGCGGTCGGGGCTCGTCGAGAGCCACACGGTGACGTCGACCTGATCCATCGTCGGATCGAGCGCGCGCACGACGCACTCGACGCGCAGCGTGCGGATCCCGTCGAGCGTCTCCAGCTCGGGGCGCGCGGCGTCGAGGCGATACAGCTTGCCGCGCAGCGCGAGCCACAGATAGCCGCGCTGCGCGTCCTCGGTGGCCCACGCGCGCAGCGCACCGAGCGCCGAGTGGAGCGTGTGCAGCGCCGTACCGCCGGGGACCTCACCGGGATGCGTGTTGATGCGATAGCGCCCGCCGTCGAGCCGCAGCTCGGTGCGCGTGGTCTCGCCGTCGAGGACGACGAGCTCGGACGCCTCGCGCGCGACCTGCGCCGCGAGCGTCGTCGTCAGCTCGTAGCGCACGTCGGCGAGGGCCTTTGCGAGGAGCGTGGTCGCGAACTTCGAGTGCGCGCGGGGCCCGTCGACCGCGAGCGATGCCTTGCCGATCGTGACGCCGCGCCAGAACACCTCCCACACCATCTGCTCGCCCGCGATCAGGTTCGTCTCGGCGGGCAGCGCCACGGGCCCGGCGGGCGGCTCCGCGCGCGGGCGCCCCGCGCTGCTTGCACACGCCGCGGCAACGACGCACGAGAGCACCAGGACGCGCATCCACGTACTGTGACGCGCCTCATGCACGATCGCGTTATCCGGGGCAGGCTTTGCCGGACCTCGCCGTATATGATCGTGAACTGGTGGACGCGGATCCTCTGATCGACACCATCGTCGGTGAGCGCTATCGCGTCATCCGCAAGATCGCCGAGGGCGGGATGTCGGCGATCTACGAGGTGCAGCACATCAAGCTGCTGCGGCAGTTCGCCCTCAAGCGACTGCTCCCGGAGCTGTTGCACATCGACGAGGCCGTCCAGCGCTTCCAGCGCGAGGCCGAGCTGCTCGGTGGCCTGCACCACCCGAACGTCGTCGAGATCTCCGACTGGGTCACGCTCCCCGACGGTGCGCCGTGCATGGTGCTCGAGTTCCTCCACGGCAACTCGCTGCAGGTGCGCCTCTTGCGCGGCGCTCTCCAGTGGGACGCGATCGCACGCATCGGCGATCAGACGATGTCCGCGCTGCAGCTCGCGCATCGCAACGGCATCACGCATCGCGACCTCAAGCCCGAGAACATCTTCATCTCGATCGACGACTCCGGCGACGAGCGCGTGAAGCTCCTCGATTTCGGTGTCTCCAAGCTCCGCCAGCACGACGGCAGCCTCTCGGGCCTCAATCGCATGCTCGGCACGCCGTCGTACATGTCGCCGGAGCAGGCCTCCGGAGACGCAGCGAACGTCGGCCCGTCGACGGACGTGTGGGCGATGGGCACGATCCTCTACGAGATGGCGACCAAGGAGCTCGCCTACAAGGCGCCCGAGGTCGGGTTGACGCTGACGATCATCCTCGAGGGTAATCCGCCGCCGATCTCGAAGCTCCGCAAGGACGCGCCGCCGGCGTTCATCTCGCTCGTCGAGCGCGCGATCTCGCGCGATCCCGCGAAGCGGATCATGACGATCGAGGAGCTGCGCACGGGCCTGCGCGCCGCGCTCGAGCCGAAGAACGCATATCGGCTGAACACGCCGGTCGCGGGCGTGCCGATCGTGCTGCCGCCCGCGCAAGCGCTCGACGAGGCGCCGATGTCCACGGGCCGCTCCACGGGCTCGCAGCCGCTGATCGACACGCCGGTCCCGACGAAGACGCCGTCGGTCTCGGGCCTCTTGCCGTCGCCCGCACGCATCGCGCCCGCACCGCCGGTGACGCCGCCGGCCGTGATGGTGACGGCGCGACCGAACAACACGCGCACGTGGATCCTCGTCGCGATCGTCGTGATCCTCGCGACCGCGGCGAACGTCGCGTTCGCGCTGCTCGTGTGATCACAGCCGGACGAGCTGGATCCGGTCGATCGTCGTCGTGCCACAGCAGCGAAGGCCGCCCTCGACGAAGATGCGCATGCGCAACGGCTGATCGCCGAACGCCGCCGGAACGTCGACGAGCGTCGCGGCCCACGCGGGCGTCGACGCGACGCCGGTCGAGAGTCGCTCGCCGGTGCCCGTGGTGACCACCGGGTGGATCGCCTCGTAGCACTCGTCGCTGTGTTGCCCGACGCGCATCAGCCAGTGGCCGGCCGTCAGCGAGATGCTGCGCTCGATCGTGCCGCCGCCCTTGCAGCAGTAGTGAAACGACGTGGGCTCGATCGGGACGTCCATCACCGCCGGCGGTGCGACGGGCGCCGTGTTGCCGATCGACGGCGCGCGCGGCGCCGAGCACCCGGCGAGCAGGACGAGCGCGAGTCGCACCTGGACGTGACACGCGCGCCGCGACGCGATTGCGTCACGATCCTGTCACTACAGGCCGAGCGCCTTCGTCAGCCGCTGCACCGTCGCCATCTCGTGCGCGCTCAGCTTGCCGTCGGCAGACGACGCGTCGACGAGCATCGCGACGAGATCGCGGCGCTCGTCCTCGGGCAACGTCGTCACGACCTCGCTCGCCGCGTCGAGACCCTCGAGCTCGATCACCTGCTTGCGCTCCGCCTCGTCGAGGCCGAGCTGCGTCATGAGGCCGGCGAGGAACTCGCGCTCTTCGTCGTGCATCATTCCGTCCGCGACCAGCACCTTCGAGACGACCAGAGCCTTGGCGACGTTCGTGTTCACGCGCTGACTCTATCCGAGGAACTCGCGGACCGGCGGGTTGATCAGGTGATAGTCGACGAGGAACGCGTCGTGGCCGTTCGGGGTCGCGATGTCGAGGTGCGTCGCGCGGACGCCGACCTTGGTCATCGCCTCGTAGATGCGACGCATCTCCGACGACGGGAACAGCCAGTCGGTGTCGAACGACACGAGGAGCGCCTTGCACCGCAGCTTGCCGAACGCGACCTCGAGCGAGCCGAACTGCTCGTCGAGGTCCATCTCGTCCATCGCGGCCTGCACGCGAATGTACGAGTTCGCGTCGTACGACGTGCCGAACTTCTGTGCTTGATGCTCGAGGTAGCTATCGACCTCGAACTGCCGCGTGCCACCGCGGCGCCGCCGGCCGAACTTGGTCTCCAACGCCTCGTCGGAGAGATACGTCATGTGCCCGACCATGCGCGCCAGCTGCAAGCCGCGCAGCGTCTCGCCGCTGCCGTAGTAGTCGCCGCCGCGAAACGCGGGATCCGCCTGCACGAGCTTGCGACCGATCAGGTGCCACGCCACCGACGCGACCGGCACGCTCGCCGACGCGGCCATGCACACGAGGGCGCCGATCCGCTCGGGATACAGCCCGGCCCACATCAGCACCTCCATGCCGCCGAGCGAGCTGCCCGCGATCGCGCGCCACGTCGCGATCCCCAGATGATCCGCGACGAGCCGTTGCGACTCGACCATGTCCTGCACGGTCGGCCACGGATAGCGCGAGCCGTACGGCGCGCCGGTCGCCGGATCGATCGACGCGGGCCCGGTCGTGCCCCACGGCGACCCCGGGAAGTTCACGCACACGACGAAGTACCTGTCGAGATCGATGCCCTTCCCGTACCCGATCATTCCATCCCACCACCCGGGCTTCGCGTCGTCGGGCGAATACTTGCCGGCCGCGTGCGCACCCGGCGTCAACGCATGACACACGAGCACCGCGTTGCTCTTGTCCGCGTTCAGCTCACCGAAGGTCTCGTAGACGATCGTGAACGGCGCGATCCGATCGCCATGATGGAACCGAAAGCCATCCGGTAGCACGAGTGACTGTGGTGGTCCCGAGAGGAACGTATCGTCGAGGCGCTGCACGGTCACGGCGGCGCACTATAGCGGCAACGCGATCTGTGTGGTCTCCTTGGACGTACTACCCACATGCCCACCGAGTTCAGCTTCGACCACGTGTTTCGGGCGGCGTCACCGGCAACGATCTACAACGCGTACTTCGATCCGGACCACCTCGCGACGCAAGACAAGCTGGCCGAGCTCGGTGACCGCGTGATCGTCGAGGACCAGGACGACGGCAAGGTGCGCAAGACGAGCTGGCGCGTGACGTCGCTCAAGAGCCTGCCCCTGATCGCGCGCCCGTTCGTCGACGGCGGCAAGCTCGTCTACATCGAGCAGATGACGCTGCGCCGCGACGCCAACGAGGTCGACCTCGTCGTCACCCCGCAGATCCTCTCGGGCCGCGTCACGCTGACCGCCGTCTACCAGCTCACGCAGGTCGGCGACAACCAGGTCAAGCGCCGCTACCGCGGCAGCGTGAACGTCAACATCAAGCTCGTCTCCGGCAAGATCGAGAAGGGCATCGTCTCCGAGCTCGAGAAGGCGATGCCGATCATGGCCGACTGCACGCAGCGCTGGCTCGACTCGCGTCCCACGTAAGTGCTGATCGCGTTCAACAAGCCGCACCTCGTCCACTGCAAGTTCACCGACGACGCCGGCCGCCCCACGCTCGCGAGCTACAACCTGCCGCCGCGCGTCTACGTCGCGGGCCGCCTCGATCACGACAGCGAGGGCCTCCTGCTCCTCACCGACGACGGCAAGCTGAACCAGCGGCTCACCGATCCGCGCTTCAAGCAGCCCAAGACCTACCTCGTGCAGGTCGAGGGCACCGCCACCGACGAAGCCCTCGCGAAGCTCCGCGCCGGCGTCGTGCTCAATGATGGCCCCACGCTGCCCGCCGAGGCGAAGGCGATCGATCCGCCGCCGTGGATCTGGCCGCGCACGCCGCCGGTGCGCTTTCGCAAGACGGTGCCCGACTGCTGGATCGAGCTCGTCATCCGCGAGGGTCGCAATCGACAAGTGCGCCGCATGACCGCGTCCGTCGGACTGCCGACGCTGCGGCTGGTGCGCGTCGCGATCGGCGAGCACCGGCTCGACGGGCTCGCGCCGGGTCAGTGGCGCGAGATCCGCTGAGCGTTCGCTGCCGGCGCTGAGCTGCCGACGAAGCGAGGGAGGGAGTCCGGGATCTCGAACGCCAGGCGAAGCCGACGCCGGACGCATTGTCGAATCGATGTCGAAGCGAGCGTCCGTAGAAGAGAGCCGACGATCCTTGTCAAACGAGCGTGGCTCGAGCTGCGACCGAGAGACGGATCGTCGAACGCCAGGCGACAGCTCTGCCGAATCATGCGGCGAACTGCTGTCGATTCATGCACTCGCTCGAGCGCTTGACGAACGCTGCGATCGCGGGCGCTGTCGCGATGCCACCGCATAGCTTCGCGAAACAACGATGCACGATCGACGCGAGCAGTCCCGGTCTGAAAAGGCGTAGATGTTGACGATGCCCGCATCTATGCGATCGCCCTAAACCTCGGAGTGCAACTGCTGTGAAGGCGAAGTCGATCTTGATCATCGCGACCAGCGTCGTGAACGCCGTGCTCGGCGCTGGTGTCTTGCTTGCGATGAGCTTCGAGAACCCGTCATCGCGCGACTTCGTTCTCAAGGCGCTCGCATGGACGATGATCGTCGGCGCTGCGCTGCTGGCGATCGTCGGCAGCTTCGCGGTTGGACGAGCACAGGGTACGGAAGCGAAGACGACGTCGAGCGCAGCGGAGGATCAACAGCGATGACGAAAGCCGATCGATCAGACCACTGCCAGCGGTGATTGATCCGTCGCGTCGCGACCTGCGAGAATCGCGATCATGATGCGAGTGTCGGTGGCGTGGTTTCTGCTCTGTCTCTGCTCCTCATGCGGCAACAAGGACGCCGCGAGATGCGTTGAAGGCCAGAGCGCAGCATGCGCGTGCGCTGGCGGCGGATCCGGTGCGCAGGTGTGCAACGCGAACGGCGCATTCGGACCATGCTCGTGCGCTGGTTCTGCGAACTCGAAGCCAACCTGCACGCTTGACGCTCTGAACTGTTCGAGCTTCTCGGCGCAGAACAAGTCCGGATGGGATCTACACAAGCTCGTGTTCGAGGCACGAAACGCGAAGCGCTACCCGGAAGTCATCTGCCTGGCGCAGAAGTCGATCGACAACGCGGACCAGGTTCTCGTCGGCGCCTCCCACTTCGAGTCTGCGCAGGCTTGGGAGGGTTTGGGCTGTCATGAGGAAGCGGTGAAAGCGATTGAAGCTTCGCTTGCCAAGCGACCCGTTGGTCGGAGTGGATGGAAGGAGACCTGCGATCTCTGCGAGCAGCTTCGTGCAGCTTGCGACGCATGCGACAAGGCTGTTCCGTCAATTCGCGATACGGACTGGAAAGCAATGTATCGCCCCGAGGCGGGCGAGAAATTCGAACTGGGGCCGCCGAGCGTCATGGAGGTGATCTATGGCGACATCTTCGACGACGATTCCGAGGAGGCCGTCGTCTGGGTTTCCGACCCAGACACGAAGTCGCAGAACCTCAACATCTATGCGATGCGAAACGGCAAGGTCGTGCGGATTGATGAAATCGACGGCGGGTGGCGAACAGATGGTGGAGTGATCGGCGTGTCCATCCGCGACAAGTACATCTACGTCGACCGCTCGCAGTTGGCCGAGGATGATCCGATGGGTAGTCCGTCGTTGGAAAGTTCCGAGCGCTGGAGCTGGGTTGGCAGTGCCTTGAAGGAGGACGCCAGCTTTCGCAAGACACGCATGGCGAAGTGATCGAACTAGAAGCAAGGTGAGGTGGAGCCCTGTACGAGGACACATCCGCGCTACGGAGGCGGTCGCTCAGAGTGGCACGACGTAGCCCACCATGCTTGTCGTGGTCTCGACGACGCGTGCCTGGAGGCCGCTAGGTTCGATAGAACAGCACGCAGCTCAAGCAGTGGAACTCGGCATCCGACGATTGCGTCATCACGATGGACGTCACCTTCGCGGTCGGATGCTCGGCCATCCACCGCGTGATCGTTTCGCCGAGCTGGTCACGATCGCGATGCATCGTCGCCGAGAAGACCTTCACCGAATCGAAGCTCACACCCGGTCGTAGAACCACTTCTCGCCGCTCCAACACGCTTGGGAACCGTATCAGGACGCGCAGATGATCAGACGAAGATGCGGGCCGTCTTGAGGTAGCCCTAGGGTAGTTGTCGCTCGCAGGAATTGGGCGCTTGCAGACGTTCAGCGTCGTCCCGCATGCTCATCATTCGATGAGCGGTGATCGGGTCGGGGCGTTGGATGGCGACGTTGCTCGCGATGTTCTGGAGAGCCTGATCGAGGGCTGCCAAGTCATCGGCTTCGACACGCGATATCTGTTTCTCAACGCGAACGCGGCCAAGCAGGGCGGTCGAGACAAGACGGAATTGCTCGGCCGGACCATGAGTGAGTGCTATCCGGGGATCGAGCAGACGGAGATGTTCGCGGTTCTTCAGCGATGCATGACCGAACGCATCCACGCGCGGATGGAAAACCAGTTCTCGTTCCCCGACGGATCGGCGGGCTGGTTTCAGCTTCGTTTCTTGCCGGTCCCCGAGGGCGTGTGCATCTTGTCGCTCGACATCACGGACGAGAAGCGTGCAGCAGCAGTGCTCGCACGAACCGAAGAGCAGCTACGCCAAGCGCAGAAGATGGAGGCGATCGGGCGACTGGCGGGTGGAATCGCACACGACTTCAACAACGTGTTGTCGGTCATTCTGAGCTACGCGGACTTCATGTTGGCCGATCTCGTCGAGGGTGAGCCGATGCGCGACGACATCGAGCAGATTCACTCGGCTGGGAGACGAGCGGCGGATCTCACACGACAGCTTCTGGCATTCTCGCGGCAGCAACCGATGCACGTCCAACTGGTGGATGTGAACGAAGTGCTCGCCAACAGTGAGAAGATGCTTCGGCGCCTGCTCGGCGCCGATGTCACGTTGACGTTGCTCCCCGCAGCCAAGGTCGACGGCATCAAGGTCGATCCCGGCCAACTCGAACAGGTGATCTTGAATCTCGCGGTTAATGCCCGCGATGCGATGCCGCAAGGTGGAAGGCTCACCATCGAGACGAAGAACGTCGAGCTGGATGCGGACTACGCATCGCTTCATCACGAGGTGGTGCCTGGCTCGTACGTCATGATCGCGGTGACGGACACCGGGATCGGAATGGACAAAGCGACGCAAGCGCGCGTGTTCGAGCCGTTCTTCACGACGAAGGACGTCGGCAAAGGCACCGGCCTCGGGCTCGCGACGGTATTCGGAATCGTGAAGCAAAGCAGCGGTCACATCTGGCTGTACAGCGAGCCCGGCGAGGGCACGACGTTCAAGGTCTACATGCCGCGAGCGGCGGCGGGTGCGGTATCGCCGGCGCCAACGCCTACGCACACGCAGCGAATCCCCGTTTCTCGGCACGGCACCGAGACGGTGCTGGTGGTCGAGGACGACGAGCAGGTGCGCGCCATCGTGGTCGGGACTCTGCGACGACGTGGCTATCGAGTGATCGAAGCGTCTAATGGTGGCGAAGCATTTCTGATCTGCGAGCAACACACGGCGACGATTCACTTGCTCCTGACCGATGTCGTTCTCCCACGGATGAGCGGACGGCAGCTCGCCGAGCGAGTCTCGGCGCTGCGGCCGTCGATGAGAGTCCTGTACATGTCGGGGTACACCGACGACGCCGTTCTGCAGCACGGGATTCTCGAATCGGACGTCGCGTACCTGCAGAAGCCGATCACGCCGGAGTCACTCACGCGCAAGGTTCGCGAAGTTCTCGACGATTCGACATCTTGAACATCCCGTCGTGTCGCACTCGGAAGGTGGGCTACGAGGCGTTCACAAACGAACCGCGAAGCCTCGGCAGCCGCAGCGTTGTGATCGAGTCCGGCGAGCGTCGCGAAGCGCCGGTTGCCTGGTCGAGCAACACGAAGGTGCTCTCGACACCGGTTCTTCGGCGGCGCTTGCGTGTTGCACTCGCGAGGCGCTCCAGATTCGCGTGGTCGACTTCGCGGTCGTCGCGAATTTCATCTCGAACCCACTCGTCGAGGTCCCCGCGGTCCGGTGTCACGTACACGTGGTTCGGCTCGATCCGGCTTTCGTTCAGGTCTTCGTCGGGTAGCGCTGAATCCGCGGCGGCCGCCTCCCGCACGCGCAGACTCTTCGCGTTCTGCGCGCGCGCCGCGCCGATATTCCGGGCCCGGATCCTGCGATCGAAGACACCAACCATGAGAATCCTGATTGTCGACGACGATGCATGTATCGCACGTGGGATCAAACGTGGGTTGATCGGCGACGATGTCACGCTCTGTTTCGATGGCAACGCTGCGGTCGCTGCCGCTGACGCCGGAACGTCGCTGTTCGATGTCGTGCTGACCGACATGAGGATGCCCGGCATGAACGGGCTCGAAGTGATCGCTGCGTTGCGAGCGCGGACGCGAGGACAATGTCCGATCTTGCTTCTGATGACAGGCGATGATGATGTCGCGGCCGATGCAGCGCTCGCCGACGGCGTGTTGATCAAGCCGTTTCGCGCGAGCGACCTGCGTGATGCTGTTGAAGCACTTCGCGCCGCACGGTCTCGCACGGCGACGCAACGAGTACGCGCGCGGACTGCAAGCCATCGCACTCGGCCCACCCACACCACGCCACCGTATTCGCGGGAAACACCGCCATCCGGGTAGGCGCGGGTGGTGAGGTCGCATGGCATGCTGGGACCGCAGTGCTCCGGCTCCTGTTCTTCCTCTCGATCACGGCCGCGCTCATCTATTACATCCGTCGCCGCCTCGTCGTGGACACGGCCATCGCGGGCTGGAAGAAGCATGCGCTGACGGCCGTGCTGGTGTTGTTGCCGGCGCCGCTCGTCATCATCAATCTGTTCAACCCGGGTGGGCCGCCGAAGGTCACGGGGCCGCTCGCGTGGCCGACGTACATCGGCCAGGCGCTCATCATGTTGCTGTTCGCGGCGCTGCTCGCGATCGATGTCGGCAAGCTCGTCACGTGGCTGACGCGGAAGGCGTTGAAGTCCACGCCGCTCGATCCGTCGAGGCGGCAGGCGCTGGCGCGGATCACGGGCGGCGTGGCGGCCGGGGCGGTCGCCGGCCACGTCGCGTATGGCGTGAGTCGCGCGCTCGGGGATGCGGAGGTGGTCGACGTGCCGGTGACGCTCGCGAAGCTGCCGAAGCAGCTCGATGGCTTCACGATCGTGCAGCTGACGGACGTGCACGTCGGCGGGACGATCCAGAAGGAGTTCATCGAGGAGCTCGTCGAGCGCACGATGGCGCTGAAGCCGGACCTGATCGCGCTGACGGGAGATTTCGTCGATGGGTCGGTCGAGGAGCTCGCGGAGCACGTCGCGCCGTTCGCGAAGCTGTCGGCGCCGCACGGCGTGTACTTCATCACGGGCAACCACGAGTACTACTCGGGGGCGGATCAGTGGATCGCGAAGTGGCGCGAGCTCGGCGTGCGCGTGTTGCGCAACGAGCGCGTGGCGATCGAGCGCGATGGTGTCGGCTTCGACCTCGCGGGCGTCGACGATCACGGCGCGCACAAGTATCGCGATCACGGGATGGACCTCGCGAAGGCGGTGGCGGGGCGCGACGAGTCGCGTGCGCTGGTGTTGCTGGCGCATCAGCCGCGGCAGGTGCACGTCGCGGCGAAGCACGGCGTGGATCTGCAGCTGAGCGGGCACACGCACGGCGGGCAGGTCTGGCCGTGGCACTACATCGTGTCGATCCAGCAGGGCGGGCTCTTGTCGGGCCGGTACCAGATCGGCGGCACGCAGCTCTATGTCAGCCGAGGCGCTGGCTACTGGGGACCGCCGGTCCGCGTCGGTGCGCCGCCGGAGATCACGCGCGTGCGACTCGTGTCCGTGGCCTGACGTCCGGAACTATCGATGCTCCGTCAAGCTCCGGCCCTCGCGCCGATGTTGTTGGTCACTGGCTGTTTCTCGATGATGCAACCCGCTGCGTATCAGCCCGCGGATCCCGCGGCGATCAAGGAGCAGCAGCGCCAGGGAATGGCGCAGAGCATGGGCTATCCGACGAAGAAGTCGGAGGCCGAGCTCGAGCAGACGATCGCGAAGCAGACCGCGAAGTACAAGCGCTCGGGCCGCAGCGGCACGATGCTGTTGCAGTCGCCCGAGCCATTCACGTTCGATGGCGTCGAGGGGACCTGCTACACGGTCGTGTTCCGCCTCGAAGGCGATGCGAAGTGGGACATCGCGGGCGACTACACGAAGTTCGATTTTCAACGCCCGGATACGCGCGGCTCGGGTGGCCCCGGTGTCGTCGGTCCCGGTGCGGTCGCGTCGGTCGGGTGCGCGAAGGCGAGCGGGCCGATCACGCTGACGATGGCGTCGATGGTCGACGGTGATCGCATCGGCTTTGGCGAGGCGAAGCTCGAGCTGTACAGCCGCGTGCTCACGCGCGCCGAGAAGAAGGCGATGGAGGAGGACGAGCGCCGGCAGATCGCCGAGCAGCAAGAGTTCGCGCGGCAGGAGCGCGAGCGCGAGGAGCGGCGGCGGCAGGAGGAGGATCAGCGGCGTCGCGATCGCGAGCGCGAGGAGGCGTCGCGGTCGCGCTACTCGTCGTCGTCGTCGAGCGGGTCGAGCGGCGGTGGTGGCTCGTCGGGGCCGGTCAGCGTGACGATCCGGTCGTCGTGTGGCAAGACGGTCAAGGTGTTCTACGGATCGAACCCGAAGTTCGGGAGCGGCACGCAGAGCTCGATCAGCTCGAACAGCGTGCAGAGCCACTCGTTTCGCGTCGGCGACATGTTCTGGGTCACCGACGAGAGCGGCAACGGGCTCGACAGCGTGACCGTCTCGAACCGAACGCGCGGCATCGAAATCGGCGGCAGCTGTTCACAGCTCTACGAGAGGTAGTGATACGACGGTCACCATGATCCTCGTACATGGTGGTGCAGGGACGGTCACGCCCGAGCGTGCGGATCGATTGCGCGCCGGCGTTCGCGCGGCGGCGGCGGCGGGCAAGCAGATCCTCGATCGCGGCGCGTCGGCGCTCGATGCGGTCGTGGCGGCGGTGCGCACGCTGGAGCAGGACCCGGAGTTCGGCGCGGGCGTCGGCTCCGCGCTGACACGCGACGGAACGATCGAGACGTGCGCGTCGGTGATGGACGGCGCGACGAAGCGCGCGGGCGCGGTCGCGGCGGTGCCGGATCTCGCAGCGCCGGTGATCCTCGCGCGCCGCGTGATGGAGATGGGCGAGCACGTGGTGATCGCGGGCACGCAGGCCGCGCGGTTCGCGCAGGAGATCGGAATGCCGAGCCCGCCGGGATCGCTCGTGACGCCGCGTTCGCAGCAGCTGTTCGAGCAAGCGCGCGCGCAGGGCGGCGGCGCGAAGATCGCGCAGGAGGGCGGCAGCGTCGGTGCGGTGGCGCGCGACGCCAAGGGAAACTTCGCCGCGGCGACGTCGACGGGCGGCACGCTGTTTCGTCGCGCGGGCACCGTCGACGACTCGTCGATCCCCGGCATCGGCACGTGGGCCGACAAGAACTGCGCGGTGTCGACGAGCGGCGGCGAGGCGCTGTTCCGCGTCGCGCTCGCGAACAACATCGCGCTGCGCATCGATCAGGGCGCGGGCATTCGCAAGGCCGTGAAGGAAGCGCTGTCGGACCTGCGCGACATCGCGAAGACCGAGATCGCCGGCGCGATCGTGCTCGCGGAAGGCGCGTGGGTCGCGCTGCAAGCCGGGCCCGCGATGCCCGTCGCGTGGTTCGACAACATGGGCCCGAACGACGCGCTCGGGTTTCCGATCTGAGCCGCTAGTTCTGATCGAGCACGTGGAACGACGGCATCTGTAGGTTCTTGATCTCGCCGTTCTCGACGGTGAGCTTGCTGAACACCTTGATGCGCGTCGCGCCCGGCGGCAGCGTCGTGATCGCCATCGTCTTGCCGGTGTTCTGAATGCACGTGTTGAGCGCCTCGGGATACGGCCCGTACTCGAGCGTCGAGCCGTCGAACACGATCTCCTCGCCGTTCTTCACGTAGAAGAAGCCGTACGACGACGCGCCATCGAGGTTCGCGCCGGACTTCTTCGCCTCGTCCAGGCAATCGAGGATCGCGGGCTCGAGGCTGTGCACGGCCTTCATCATCGCCCACCGCATGTGATCGGCCTCGGTCGGTTGCTTCGCGCTGCCGGCGCCCGCGATGCCCTCGGTCGGCAGGGACGGCGGGGCGTGGTCTTCCTTCACGCGCTTCGCGGCGATCGACTTCTGGATCTCGGCGCCGATGTTCGGGACCGAGCGCGGCTGCACCGCGGCGGAGCCGGAGGGCGCGGGCGGTGGTGCCTCGTCGGCCTTCGACGTCGCGGCCTTTGCATCGGGCACGACCTTGTCGTCGTCGTCGCGGACGATCAACAGCCACAGGCCGACGCCGAGGGCGACGACGACGAGGCCAGCCAGAGCGAGGACGCGCACGTCTCCAGGGCTTACACGCCGCGCGTCGTCATCGCAACTGATCGCTACTGCGTATCGTCGAGCGAGTCACAGTGCGTGGCAAACAGGTGGCCTGCGAGCGTCCCCGAGGGGAATGTCAGATTGACATCGAGCGCGATCTCCGTCGCATTCTTCGCGACGGGAACGAGCGTCACGGTGGTCGCCTTCACCGGCGCCGGGGAGGGCAACAGATCGCCCTGAAAGTCGATCAGGTTCGCCACCGACGTGACCGGGTCCGTCGACGTGGGCATCGGCACGTCGCCGAAGATCAGCGTGTAGTCCGGCGTCGGCGAATTCATCGACGGACACCCCGCCGCGGCGCCGCCGTACGCTTCGACGTACAGCGATTGCACGCTGCCCGCGGTCGTCACGCCGAAGTACGCCGCGTCGAGCGTGCGCGTCGTCGGTCCGAACGTCGCGGTCAGCGCCGTGGTCCGGCACGCGCCGGTGCACGTCGTCGCGAGGCTGTTGCCGCCCATGTCGCCCGGCGCGACATCGCCCTGCGGCGCCCCGTCGACCGGGGACGGCATGCCATCGTCGCCGCACGCGGCCACCGCGAAGAGGAGGAGCGCGTGGCGCATCAGATCCTCTCGATCCAGATCGGCGCCGTCCACGCCATGCGGTCGGGGCTCGGCTCGCTGATCTCGAGGTAGAAGAAGCGCTCGCCGTTCGTCGGCAGCTCGACGGTGATCGTCGTCCACGCGCCGCTCGGCACGCTCTGGCGCGTCACCTCGCGCGCCGCACTGCCGCCGATCTCGCCGGACCACACCGCGACCTCGAAGTTGCCGGTGTAGTCCGCGTCGGAGAGGTGCACGGTCAGCCGCGCGCTCGTGCCGTGCGTGACGAGCGTGCCGCCCATCGGCACGCGGTCGTCGGCGTAGAGGCGCACGCGCAGCTCCTCGTCCTCGCTCGCGTAGACGAGGCGCTGATCCATCGCGTCGAGGAGCGCGTCCTCGGTCAGCGCCGGCGCGATGATCGCGGTGCGCGACGAGTGGCCGGTGCCCCAGTTCGCGAAGTGGTTGTCGTGCGGTGCCGTCGGCGCGGTGCGGAAGCCGTGCAGCAGGTAGTAGTCCCAGTCGCTGTGCACGCGCGTGAAGCGTGACGTCTGCATCGTCGTCGAGTCCGTCGTCATGCTCGGGTTCTGCCGCTGCACGCCGCTGATCTCGTTGCCGCGTCCGATCAGCACCTCGAACATGCGCACGTACGGGCGGCTCGCCGCTTCGACCGCGGACAGCGTCGCGTTCACGACCTCGCGATCGGGCATCGCGGTGCCCGCGATCCACGCGGGCAGCTGCGACTTGAGCGGCTCGTAGTCGTCGATGCCGAAGTCGTTGAACTTCTTCTCGCGGTCCGAGTTGTTCGTGATGTCGCGCAGGTTCACGTCGAAGACCTGGTCCCAGTTTCCGTTGAGGCTCGTGTTGCCCTCGCCGCGGAACGTGCGCGGGTGGTTCATCTGCACGAGCGGCTTGTCGCCCTCTTGCTCGACGCCGGGGAGGAACTCGCCGTACAGCTTGTCGAAGCGGCCCTTCTCGATCTTCGCGAGCTCGCGGCTGCCGAAGATGTTGACGTGGTTGCCGCTGGAGTTGGTGCTCCACTCCATCGCGGGCAGCGCGACGAAGCTGCCGCTCGAGCTGCGCGTCACGTCCTGCGCGACGAGCTCGAGCTGCTCGTACTGCTGCGGGATCATGTTCGCGGGATCGCCGGGCTCGATGGGGCCGTCGTCGCTCGTGTGCGGCGATAGCGCGAGGAAGTCCATGCCGCCCTCGTCGCGTGCGTACTCGTACGCGTAGCGCGCGGCATCGCCCGGCGTGTCGCCGACGTCGACCGGCTGCATCACGCCGTTGGCGTCGGCGCGCATCGGCTTGCCGTCGTCGAGCGCGGCGCCGGTCGCGTCCGCGGCGAAGTGCGCGTGCAGGTTGCCGAAGAACACGTTCGTCTCGTCCGCGTGTTGCTGCGCGGCGGTCTTGCCCGCGTCGAGCGAAGCGCCCGACAGCGACCACATCCACAGCCGGTCGTACAGCGCGCGATACGGCCGCGCGATCCGCGGATCGCGATAGCGCACGTAGTTCTCGAAGTTCTTGAAGAACGCGCTTCCGGACCAGTTGCCCGAGCCGTTGACCACGACGCGATCGTCGACGACGACGAGCTTGTGATGCATCAGCTGGTACAGCTCGGCGTTCGTCTGCTTGTAGCGGATCTGTCCGCCCGCCGCGAGCAAGCGGTTCCACGCGGCGCCCGTGTGCTCGGCGCGATCGGCCGCGTTGACGATCACGCGCACCTTCACGCCGCGCTCCGCCGCCTTCGCGAGCTCCTTCACGAGGTCATCGAACGCGAGGTGGTGCATCAGCACGTCGATCGTCTTCGTCGAGCGGCGCAGCTCTTCCTCGAGCATCTTGATCGGCTTCGTGCCCGGCGAGAACGCTGCCTCGGCGTTCGAGCACGCCGTCGCGGCCGCGTGGTTCTTCGTCCAGATCGCGTCGAAGTGACACGTGAAGCCGTCGAGGATCGGATCGCCCTCGCGTGACGCGATCACGATCGAGCTCTCCTCGTTGATCGAGGTCCCCGTCGACGACCAGTTGTTGCTGCCGGTCAACAGCGTCGTCGCGTCGACGAGCATGAACTTCGCGTGCTGCAGACCCGCGGGCGTTCCACTGCCCCGCACGAACCGGACCTCGACGCCGGCGGCGCCCAGGCGCGTCGCGACCGTGTCGCCGTTCTCCTGGCCCGCGTCCATCGCGACACGCACCGCGACGCCGCGCTGCTTCGCGCGCAGGATCGCCTCTTCGATCGCCTTCACGCTGAACGTGTAGTTCGCGATGTCGACCGTGTCCTCGGCGCCGTCGATCAGCCCGACGATCTTCGCGACCATCTTCGAGCGCTCCTGCAGCAGCGTCTTGTCGGCGGCGGTGCACACGTCGCAGAACGGCTCCGTGAGCACGACGTCGATCTGCCGTTCGCTGCTCCAGCCATCGCCCTTGCCATCCCCCCACGGGTCATCGGTCGGCTCGGCGGTGGTGCTGCAAGCGGCGAGGAGAAGAGCCGCGATCAGGGGAACACGCATGCGCGCGCGCGTTGGTGCAGCGATCGTGCCCCCGTGCAGCGCTGCAATTTCGCGCGCCTGGGCGAGCCTCGATGGCTCGAGCCATAGCCGGTGGCGGCTCGATCCGCCCCCGAGGAGCCGGCCGAGGCGGCGCTTCGTGCGTCGCAGAAATCTGAGCCCGCACCACACGATCCCGCGAGCTTGCAGGTGGCAAGCCGCTTGCTCCACCACCGGCATGCGCTCGGTTCTCGCCACCATCGTGCTGCTCGCCGGCTGCTCGGGCTCTGGAACGGACATCGACCTCGAGCCGACGGAGCAGGGTGTCTGCTCGAACCTCGACGCGGATGCATGCCGCGCGAACGCCGCCTGTCAGCTCGCGTACACCGACAGCGGCTTCCAGCCGCAGCCGTTCTTCATGCACTGCCTCGCGATCGAAGACGTCGCGACCACCGAGGCGGCGTGCTCGACGCTGGACCGCGATGGCTGCCGCTCGCGTCACGAGTGCGCGCCGATCTTCTGGCAGGAGCTCGGTCCCACCGACGCTCCGGTCGGCGATCCGTACTATCAGAGCTGCGCCCTCGAGGCGGACCTCGACGTGCCCGCGAGTCGTCAGTGAACCAGGAACCACTGCGCGCCCGTCACCTCGAGATGGAAGTGATTGCGATGCGCGCGGTTGTAGTTCGGCGTCAGCACGATGTTGAACAGGTGGGCCTCGACGGCCTCGCACAGGATCGCGCGCAGCTCGAGTGACTGCTTCGTCTTCTTGCGCGGGGACGCCTTGGGCCCGCACGTCTTCGCGTCGATGCGACCCGAGAAGTGATCGAGCACGTCGTAGTACGTGCCGTCGGACGCGATGAACCGCGCCGCGTCGATCGCCACCGCGCCGTTATGCCGCGTCGCGATCTTGTCCTCGGGCCACTTCTTGCTCGGCGGGCGGTACATCGAGTAGTGGCGCACGTCGACGATGTCGTGCCGCGCGAGGATCTCGGCGAAGTCATCGAGCGCGAGGACGAGTCGGCAGTCGCTGATCTCCCACGACGTGGTCGCGCGCTGCTCGTCCCGAAGGTTCGTGCGAAACGTGACGCCGCGCAGCGGTCCGGTCAGCCGGACGGGCGCGTAGACGCCGCGCGCTTCCTCGACCTCGAACGGGATGCCGCGGCTCGCGAGCTCCGCTTCGCACGCTTCGCGCGACATCATCCCGTAGCGATGCGCCGGCGTGCTCGCCGCGTCGGGCGGATGCTCGATGTTCTTCATCGAGGGCCGCTTCCACCGCGACCTCTTCTTCGGCTTCGCGTCGGCCGCTGACGCGACGAGTGCGAGCGCGGCGACAGCGACGGCGAGGCGACGGATCACGCGACGACCCTAGCAGGATCGGCGTACGATGGGTCATGTCCGCGTTCCGCCGCCGCACGCGATTCGCCGCGCCGTTCATCGTCTCGCTCGCCGCGTGCTCCGGCGGCAAGACTCGCGAGGAGCCGCCGCCGAAGCGATATCCGGGGACGATCTGGCACGTGCAGCAGAACGCGCCGGGCGTGTGCTCCGCGAGCGAGACCGAGCTCGGCTGTCCCAAGGGCGTGATGTGCAATCCGCCGCCACCGTCGGACAGCAAGTGCCCGCCGTTCCCCGAGGGACAGAGCTGGACGAAGGTCGCGAAGAAGGCAGACGGCACGTGCGCGGTGCTGCCGCCCAGCTGCTACGACGACAGCTGCCTCGGCGCGGCGACCGACTGCCCGCTTCCGATCGGAGAGACGCTGCCGCCGGCCGACGAGAAGCCAGCGCCGTGAAGTTTCGTCGCCGCACGACGTTCGCCGCACCGCTGATCATCAGCGTCGCGACGAGCTGCTCGTCGAGCGACAAGCCGAGCGACAAGCCGAAGCAGTATGCGGGCCCGCACTGGTCGGTGTTCATGGCGCCCGACGGATGCAAGGCGCTCGCGATGGACGGCGACGCACCGTCGAAGTCACCCGCGCGCGAGGTCGCGTGTCCGCCGGGCTCGTCGGGGCGCAACGTCGTTCGCATCGCACAGCGCGCCGACAAGATCTGCGCCGTGCTCCCCGATGACTGCTACGACGAGAAGTGCCTCGAGACGCCGACGCAATGCCCGCTCGAGGTCGGCAAGTCGCTGCCGAAGAAGCTCGGCGCGATCATGGAGATCGAGCTGCGCGACGGGGAGTGCCACGTCGAGGAGCACGACCCCGACTGCCCTCCGAACGTCGATTGCAACCCTCCCGCGCCGAAGAAGGTCACATGTCCACCCGGTATCACCGAGGAACAGAACATGGGCATCGCTCTTCTTCCCGACGGTAACTGCGCGGTCGTCCCCGACGGCTGCGAGCTGCAAGACTGTGTCGGCGCGCGCACCGAATGCCCGAAGTGAAGCTCGCCCTCACCGTCGTGTTCGCGGTCGCACTCGTCGCATGCGGCGAGCACGGACCCGCGCGCGTGCCCGGATCGCCTGCGAGCGATCAGCTGCGCGTCGTCAGCTACAACGTCAACTTCGGTCTCGCCGGCGATCCGAAAGGCGTGCGCGCCGTCGGTCCGCTGAACGGCGACGTCGTCTTCCTCCAGGAGACGAACGAAGCGTGGGAGCGCGCGTTCGTCGACGGGCTGGGCCGGCGCTATCCGCATCATCGCTTCACGCATCCGAAGGGCTGGCCCGCGGGCGGTATGGGCGTGCTGTCGCGCCATCCGATCGAATCGATCACGGAGCTGCCGAGCGTCGGCGGCTTCTTCTTCGCGTGGCGCGTCGTGCTCTCGACGAACCTCGGACGCATCCAGGTGCTGAACGTCCACTTGCGCCCGCCGATGTCCGACGGCGGCAGCTGGGTCGTCGGCTACTTCTCGACACGCGAGAACCGCCTCGAGGAGATCGAACATCACCTCGCGGCCCTCGACCCGAAGCTACCGACGCTGATCGTCGGTGACTTCAACGAGGAGAGCGATGGCCTCGCGCTCCGCCGCCTCTCGCAGCTCGGCTACGGCGACGCGACCGCGCAGTTCAATCCGAAGCAGCCGACGTGGCGCTGGACGGTGTCGAGCAGCGTCACGCTTCGGTTCCAGCTCGATCACATCCTGCACGACGTGCACTTCGTTCCGATCGCATCGCAGATCGCGAGCTCGGGCGACTCGGATCATCTGCCGATCTGGACCGACTTCGAACGCATCGATCCCTGAACGAAGCGCCGAACCAGGATAGATTGCGCCGCGATGAAGGCAGCGCTCCAGCGCCTCGCGCCGAAGCTCCTCGTCGGTCCGCTACAACGGTTCGCGCCGAAGGCCGCGACGTACGCGACGTACGACGAGGCGATGGCCGACTGCACCGCCAGGGGCTACGAGAACGACGCGATCGTCCGGGTAGTGGTCGAGAAGAACCTTCGTTACCGCGAGAAGATGCGCACGCAGCCGGTGCTGCGGCTCGACGAGCTGCGCAGCATCGTCGGCCTCGGGCTCGCGCGTCGCGGCCCCGAGCTCAACGTCCTCGATTTTGGCGGCGGCGGTGGCTACCACTACACGATCGCGAACCTCGTCTCGTCGTCGGCGGATCGCCTGCGCTGGAACGTCGTCGAGACGCCGGCGATGGCGCGCGGAGCGGCACCGATGGCGACGGACGCACTCAAGTTCTTCGACGACGTGCAGGCGGCGGCGCGCGACCTCGGCCGCGTCGACCTCGTGTTCGTCAGCTCGTCGATCAGCTACACGCGCGAGCCGCTCGAGACGCTGCGCCTCCTCGCGGGGCTCGGCGCGAGGTACCTCCACATCACGCGCACGCCGCTCTCTCTTCACCACGACAAGCTGATCGTGAAGCAGACCACATGGCTCGGCGACAACGGTCCGGGCCCGATGCCCGACGGCGTCGAGAATCGACAGGTGTCGTGTCCCGACACGGCCGTGAGCAAGGCAGCGTTCGAAGCGGAGCTGCGCCGGAGCTACCGGATCTGCGCCGCGACCACCGAGGATCGCGACATCCATCGCACCGCGCGCGAGTCGCTTCACTACTACGGCTATCTCTGCGAACGCATCGCGTCGTGAGGATGCGAGCGAATCGCGGCTCGCATTCGCGTTCTCCGACGAAGATCGCGGTCTCGCGATCGCGATTCGCAATTCACTCGCGCTGCGCTGCCGACGAGAAACCGCATGCGAGCTGATCGCGATGCTCGCGATCGTTCACATTATCGAATGATTCGCATAGCTTAGGCGACGAATCGAGCCCTCGGATCGACATCGATCGCGCACTCGCATCGCGTAGCTCGTCGAGATCACGTGAACGCGATCGCGGCACACGCACTGCACTGCGGGTTCGTCGAGGAGGAAACGAACATGCAGACAATCGATCAGGAATCTCTCGTCACCGTCACGGGTGGCAACAACGTGGACACGAACCTCGCCGGCCAGTGCGCGGCGAGGACCGCGGCAAACGCGACGCCCGCGGGTGCGATCATCGGCGGCGCGATGGGCGGCGTCGCGACCGGAGGCGCGGGCATCGTGCCGGGCGCGGTCCTCGGCGCTCGCGTCGGCGGTGTCGTCGGTAGCGTCACCGGGTGGCTCGGCAGCATCGTGAGCCAGTTCTTCGGCGGGAACCCGTGCCCGACGGCGCCGGCGTCACCGCCATCCTCGACGGGCACGACGGCGCGGCGCTTCTAGCTCGTCACAACGTCTCGGCGTCGACGGTCTTGATCAGCTCGGGGATGAACGAGCGCTTCTCGAGCGACGCGCGTTCGAGCTCTTCGCGCGCGCGCTCGAGGAACGTCATCAACATCACCTTGCGGTTCTTCGCGCCGATCTCCATCTCGCCCATGTCGATGACCGGCGGCTTCTGCGGCGGCACCCGGTCCTTCGGCTGTGCGAGCGCGGTCGAGGCGAGCAACGCGATCACGGCGAGCGAGCGGAGCATCCGGCCATTGTACGCTCGCATCACGTGAGCGAGGTGCCCTTTCCCGAGAGCCTCTGCCATCGCTGCATGCACCTGCGCGTGGTCACCAGCGGGAAGAGCTCGGTGTTCCTCATGTGCCAGGAGCCTACGTTGCCGAAGTACGGGCCGCAGCCCGTGCGCGCTTGTCGCGGGTTCGCTGCGCGTGGATCCGACCGATGAACTTGGCGCACATCGCGGTCGACAGCACGAACATGATCACGCCCATCATCACGACCGACGTCTGACCGATCGGATCCTGCTGTGGGCCGCGGCCCGAGTGGATCATCGAATTCAGCATGAAGAACGTGGCCGTCCCGCCGATCAGCATGGCGAGGCCGATGCGCCTCAGGCGCCCCGTGCGGTCGAGGATGTCGGTGTCGAGGGTCGGCTCGGTCGGTTCGCCCATACGCAGAGGACACGATCTCCCCGTTTGGCGTTGCACGTCCGAAAAGTTGCCCGCGATCTGGGGGTCCCGTAGGGCTTTTGTAGGGACCTATGGAAGCAGCCGCCATCGAGCTCGATTCTGTCGTCGATGTAGACGTGAAGCCGGCCGCCGTCCTGCGGGGCACCGCCCGCGGGCTCGAGGTGGTCATCGATGCCACCGCGGACAGTGACGCGATCACCGGCGCGATGGTGATGTGGCTCGACAAGGCCCCCGGGTTCTTCAAGGGCAGCGATGTTCGCATTCGCGTCGAGAGCGGGCCGCTCGCGTCGGGCTGCCTCGGCCGCATCGACGCGATCGCGCAGCGCTTCGACCTGCGCATCGTCGAGGTCAGCGCGGCGAAGGTCGCCCTGCCGCTCGGCATCCCCGGCGTCGTCGACGAACCACAGCTCGCGCAGGGCTCCGCGCCCACCACCGAGGCCGAGGTCGCCGCCGCCGTCGCCGAGTTCGACGACGTCCCGACCAACAGCGGCGTCACCCCCATCGGCCCGTTCACCGTCGAGCAGCTGGTCGCGCCTCACCTCGTCAGCGAGGACGAGCCGACGCTCAGCGGCGCGCCGCTCCAGCTCGCGTCGACCGCCGAAGCAGCGCTCGCGACGAAGTCCGCCGACTCGAGCGCCACGCGCGTCGTCGTCGGTCCCGTGCGCTCCGGCGTGATCCTCGATCACGAGGGCTCGCTGTTCATCTTTGGCGACGTCAACCCGGGCGCGGAGGTTCGCGCGACCGGCAACATCGTCGTGCTCGGTCGCCTTCGCGGCACCGCGCACGCGGGCATCGGTCAGGACCTCGGCTTCATCCTCGCGCTTCGCCTCGAGCCGCAGCAGCTGCGCATCGGCCGCAAGGTCGCGCGCAGCGGCGAAGACTTCCAGGCCGTCGAGCCGGAGATCGCATTTCTCACCGACGACAAGATCGTCGTCGAGCGCTACCAGGGTCGCCTGCCGCGCAACCTCGCTTCGAGCATCTAGTCACTCGGGAAGAGAACAAGGAGTCACCAAATGGGTCGTGCCATCGTCATCACATCGGGCAAAGGTGGAGTCGGTAAGACGACCACCACTGCCAACCTCGGCGCAGCGCTCGCAGCGCTGGGCTACTCGGTCGTCCTCGTCGACGCGGACATCGGGCTACGCAACCTCGACGTGGTGATGGGACTCGAGAACCGCATCGTCTATCACGTGGTCGACGCGATCCGCGGCAAGTGCTCCGTGCAGAAGGCGCTGATCAAGGATCGCCGCATGGAGAACCTGTGGCTGCTCCCCGCGTCGCAGACCGACGACAAGGACGCGGTCACGCCCGAGGATATGCGCTCGCTGATCTTCGAGCTCAAGAACACGTACGACTTCATTCTCATCGACTGCCCGGCAGGCATCGAGCAGGGCTTCAAGAACGCGATCGCCGGCGCCGACGAGGCCGTCGTCGTCGCGACGCCGGAAGTCTCGTCGATCCGCGACGCCGATCGCGTCGTCGGGTTGCTCGCCGCCGCGGACGTTCCGGCGCGGCTCGTCGTCAACCGCATCTCGCCCCAGCTCGTGAAGAAAGGCGACATGCTCTCGCAGGCGGACGTCATCGAGATCCTCGCGCTCGAGCTGCTCGGCGCGATCCCGCTCGACGATCAGGTGATCGCGACGACGAACAAGGGCATCCCCGCCGTGCTCGAGAACAAGTGCGCGGCGGCGAAGGAGTTCATTCGCATCGCGAAGAGGCTCGCGGGCCAAGAGGTGGACCAAAAAGAGTCCGTCGGGTTCTTCACACGGATCAGCCGCGCGCTCGGCCTCTCCGCAACACCGGCCTGAGGGAGGCACCCATGTGGAATGGCATCAAGAACTTCCTGACGGGCAAGTCGAGTCGTGAGGTCGCCAAAGGCCGACTTCACCTCGTGCTCGCGCACGACCGCACCGGGCTCGAGGGCGGTCGCCTCCAGGAGATGCGTGAAGAGCTCGCGGCGGTGATCGCGAAGTACGTGACGATCGACGCGGACGCGATCGACATCCAGATCGAGACGCACAAGCGCCAGACCCAGCTGACGGTCTCGAGCGCGATCCAGCCGCGCAACGCGTGAGCTGGCGCGCGAGGTAACGCTGGCCGGCGCACGCCGATACGTCAGGACTTCCAGCGGCTTGCGTTAGGTCACTCACTAGGGTCAGTTGACCCGTGGCAACTCGATTCGCCCCCCAACGGTGCTCGATCGAGTGGGCAGCGAGCCGCCGACAACGCGGTGCGCGATCTAACAATTCCTGCATGTAGGCGCGATCGAGTCGGCTCGCCTCGCGGGCACAACGGCTGCACTCGATGCGCACATGATGAGGGCCATCGCAGTCGCGTCGTGTCTTTCGGGTCTCGTAGCCTGTAGCGCTAGCTCGGGCGTGGATGAGACGCCTCCCACGATCGAGATCACGAGCCCGCAGCGCGGCACGTTCGCGCAGGGCAGCGAGGTGCAGGTCACCGGGTTCGTCCACGACGACAGCCCCGGCGTCATCGCCCGCGTCAATGGCCAGGACATCACGCCCGCCGCGGACGGCTCGTTCAGCGCGACGGTGCCGGTGGCCGAGGGCATCTCGATCATCCAGAGCTTCGCGGTCGACAAGGCGAACAACGAGACGCGCGATGTTCGCGCGGTGATGGCCGGCACGCTCGCGACCAGCGATGGCTCGCAGGTGTCGCCGCTCGGCGCGCGCGTCGGAGCGCAGACGTTCGGCAAGCTCGGCACGGCGCTCGGCGCGATGGCCGAGGGCATGGACTGGACGGCGATCGGCCGCGCGATGAACCCGGTCTACAACTCGAGCGGCTGCAACAGCGCGAAGATCGACATCGAGTCGATCAACATCTCGAACATCGACGTCGCGCTCGTGCCGACCGCCGGCAAGCTGGGCACGGAGGTGCTGCTCTCCAATGTCGTCGTCGACATGGACGCCGACTTCCGGGCGGTGTGCATCAGCGGCTCGACGAGCATCAAGGTGCGCTCGTCGCTCGCTCACATCAACGGAGACCTCGCGCTCGCGGTGAAGGCGGGCGCGATCGACACCACGCTGCCCGCGGCGAGCGTGCAGCTCGACGGCTTCTCGATCGACATCGGCGGTGTGCCGGGCGCGATCGAGAGCTTGATCAAGGGCGAGGCGCGCAAGGCCGTTGAGAAGGCGCTGACCAACGCGATCAAGGACAAGGTGCCCGAGCTGGCGAACGAGCAGCTCTCGGGCCTGCTCGCGAAGCCGTTCGCCGCCGACGTGCTCGGCCACCCGGTCTCGCTGACCACGTCGCCCAAGGAGATCACGCTGTCGGCAGACGGCCTGTTCGTCGCGGTCGACACGAAGGTGAAGGTCACCGGCGGTGAGGGCGGCATGTACGTCTCGTCGCCGACGCCGATGACCGCCGCGCTCATGCCGACGACCGGCATCGGCGCCGCGATCGCGGACGACACGCTGAACCAGCTGTTCAGCGGACTCTGGGCCGCCGGCGCGATCGATCAGGACGTCGGCCTCGACGGCAACCTCGCCGTGCTCGCCGCGCTGCTCGACGACGACGCCGCGTCGCTCTCGATCTCGGCCTCGCTGCCGCCGACCGTGTCCGGCGATGGCGCCGCGCTCACGCTCTCGATCGGCGACCTGATGATCGACGTGAAGGACAGCGGCGGAAATCAGATCCAGCAGATCGCGCTGTCGGTGAAGACCTCGCTCCAGGCGAGCCCGACGCAGACCGGCACGATCACGCTCGCCGTCGGTCAGCCCGAGCTGTTCGCGCAGGTCATCACGCAGAACGCCGACGTCGTCGACCGCCCGATGACCAGCGAGCAGTTCGAGGGCATCATCGGCGGCGCCTGGGGCCTCGTCGGTGGACAGGCGGATCAGGCGCTCGCCGGCCTGCACATGCCGACGATCGGCGGCGTCACCCTCGGCGCGCCGAGCCTCGCCGGCAACGCGGGCTACCTCGTCGCCGACATCCCGGTCCAGTAGCTTCCGGCGACGAAAATCTGAGACCCGCACGGGGCAACTGCCCGTGATCGCGACGCGCCCCGACTGGCGCGTCGTTTGCGTTTGATGTGGGTCCTATGCTTCGCATCGCCTCTCTCGTCGCGCTTCTGATGCCGCTCGGCGGCTGCACGCTGTGGTTCGGTGGAGACGACGGCGACGACGAGTGTCTCGCGGTCCCGGCGTCCGACCTCGGCGGCCGCGAGCAAGAGATCGCACCCGCACCGCTGCGCGATCCGGCGGACCTCACGTGCGACGACTACGGCGGTCCGTACTGCGATCCGAACTGCGGTCCATGTCCCGAGTACGGCGCCGCGGATCTCGCGCCGCTTCCGTCGTACGGCTACTGCGGGCACGTCTGCGAGACGTACGGCGAAGCGCAGTGCGCCGCCGATCCGCAGTGCCGCGTGGTCCTCGATGCCGATTGCACGCTTGGACCGAACAACTGCCTCACGAACTTCATGGGCTGTTTCCCGACGGACAACGTGCAGGACACGTCCGTCGATTGCTGGACCGCGGACGCGTGGACCTGCTCGCAGAGCAACGCGTGCACCGCGTATCACTCGAGCGGTCCCGGCGCGTGTCCGCCCGACAGCGACTGCGGCCGGCCGTTCGAGCTGTGCGCACCCGAGGGTCAGGATCCCGGTGGCTGCGAGCAGACGGTCGCGTGCGATCGACTTCCGCCGCCCTGTCCGCAAGGCACGACGCCCGGCGTGCGCGACCTCTGCTACACGGGCGCCTGCATCCCGAACAAGTACTGCGCGATCAACTAGCGCTGGAACGGCGACGTCGTGTCGTCGATCACCCGGCGCAGCCGCTTGCGCACGCCGAGGTAGCGCTGGCTCGCTCCGAGCTTCACGAGGTGCGCGGCGATCGTCGCGCCGCCCGCGAGCTCGACGGCGGTCGCGATGTCGCCGCACGCGATCATGCCCGCGCGATCGGCGGCGCGCTCGCACGCCGCGCGATACGCGTGCGGATCGAGGTCGGCGCTCGTCGCGTTCGCGAGGCGCTCCGAGAGGCGCGAGCGCAGCGCGACGGGGATCTTGGTGCGCAGCCGCTCGGCGGCCGTGACGATGTCTCGTGGTGCGCCGGGCTCGGCGGGGCCGAACGCCTGGCGCAGCGCGGCCACGAACAGCGCGAACGACTCGGCGTCCTGCCCGCCCGCGAAGATGCGCGAGGGGCGCGAGAGCTCGACGATGCGGCCGAGCTGGAAGCGCAGCGCCGAGTCGTCGGACAGCACGATCTCCGCGCGCGAGCCGGCGCGCTGTGAGGCGAGCCGTGGACCGACGACGACGACCGGTGGCGACGAGAGCAGGAGCGTGATGTCGCGCTTCGCCTTGGGCGCCGAGTACAGCATCGTCGGCGGACCGCCGAGCACCTTCACGATCTGCGGGTACATCACGGCGGTCGCGGCGTCGCTCGTCGCGGGGAGGCGCTTCGCGTCCATGAAGTTGCTCTCGATCAGCGCGTTGTTCGCGTTGGGGCAGAGCAGGGGCATCGCCTCGCCGAGGAGCGCGAACACGTCGCCGAGGAGGCCGTCGGCGTCGTCGTCGACGAGCGCGCCGCGATCGTCGAGATCGAGCGTCGACGCGTAGCCCTCGTCGGATGCCATGACGCGCGCGGGGTGTGCCGCGAGGAATTTCTCGTCGTCGGGCGTGAGGCGAGCGCCGATCGCGCGCGCGAGCTCGAACGCGGCGCGCGCGTCCTCGAGCTCCTCGGACCGCGCGAGGCTGCGCGCCCACGCGAGCACGTCGAACGGATCCTGCGCGGCCTCGACGAGCGCGATCAGCGACGAGTGCTGCTCCTTGCCCGTCGTCGACGCGAGCTCGACGAGCGCGCGGCGCGCCGACATCGCGCCCTCGGAGACCGGATCGCTCGCGACGGCGCGCTCGTACGACGAGACGGCGGCCGCCTCGTCGTCGAGATCGCGCTGCGCGTCGCCGAGGCGGCGCCATAGCTCGGCGCGAAGCGCGGGCTTGCTGGACGTTTCCCGCGCCGAGAGCGCCGCCTCGAGCCACGTCGCCGCGCGCTTCGCGTCACCGGCGGCCATCGCGACGTTGCTCGCGGCTGCGACCGTGGTCGGGTCGCGCGGGAAGCGACTCATGAGGTCCGCGGCGATCTCCATCGCGCGTGGGATCAGCCCCGCGGCGGCGTACGTGGTCGCGGCCTCCTCGAGCAGCGACTTGACGGCGTCCGGTTCGGACAGCGTCGCGATGCGCACGTAGTTGGCGGCGAGCTCCGCCGTCGGGCCGTGCTTGCGCTGGACGGCGATCAGCTTCGAGAGCACCTCGACGGTCGCGATGTCGGCGACCTGTTGCCAGCAGCGCTCGGCCCGCTCGTCGTCGCCGAGCACGTCGAGCGCCATGTCGCCGAGCGCGTCGAACAGGCGAAGGCGATCCTTCGGCGCGGTGGTCGCGGAGGCCTCGCGTTCGAGGTGATCCGCGGCGGTCGCGAGATCGCCGCGCTCGATCGCCGCCTCGGCGAGCGCGTGCCACGCGGGCGCGCACGATGGATCGATGCGCACCGCGGTCTCGTAGTGACGATTCGCGTTCTGCGGGCGCAGCGCGCGGATCTCCGCCTGCGCCGCGCGTACGAGGCCGGCGGCGACCTCGGGTGCGTGCCGAGCTGCGTCGGGATGCTCCGCCACGGCGCCGAGGTGCAGCGCGGCTTGTCGCCACAGCTTGCGCGCGAAGCAGCTCTGGCCGAGCGCGAGCGCGATCGGCAGCGAGCGGCGATCGAGGCGATGCGCGTCGTGCAGCAGCTGATGCGCTTCGTCGTCGTCGCCGAGCTGCGCCATCACCTGCGCGAGGCGCAGCACGAGGCGGGCGAGCTGATCCTCGGGCGTATCGTCCGGTGCGTCGGACAGCGTGTCGCGCAGGTGCTCAGCGGCCGCGTCGAGGCGGCGCGAGCCCGCGAGGATCTCGACGAGCGCGAGGTTCGCTTCGATGTGATGGCGATGCGTCTGCAGGATCTGCCGCAAGCGCCGCTCCGCGACGCCGGCGTCGCCAGCCTGCGCATCGGCCGCCGCCTTCTCGACCATCGCCGACGTCCGCGCGTCGTCGAGCTCGCGGCGCAGCGGCTCGTCGTCGGGCGACAGCTCGAGCGCTTGCTCGAACGCACGGACCGCACCGCGATGATCGCCGGCCGCGAGATAGCGCCGTCCGGCGGCGACGACGTACGCCGAGCGGTCCGCCTCGTCGGGAAGCGCGGCCGCGTAGCGAAGCAGCGCCGCGGCGTGAATGCGAGGATCCGGATCGGCCGCGGCATGCGCGGTGAACCGCTCGAGGGCCGGCAGGTACTCGGGCGCCGCTTCGAGCAGCTCGTCGAGGACGGCGCGGGCACCGTCGGGATCGCGGTCCTCGAGGATCCCGGCGAGGCGCAGCCGCAGCGCCGCGATGTCGTCGGCGGGCGCGTCGCGCTCGATCGCATCGCGCACGCGCGCGCGGAGAATGTCGGCGGCCTCGCCGCTCTGACCGCTGCGCGCGAGGACGTCGGCGTAGTCGACGAGCCCGCTGAGGTCATCGGGCGCGTGGTTCGCCGCCGTCTTCACGACATGCGCGGCGCGCTGCAGGTCGCCCGCTTGCTCGAGTGCACGAGCCTGCGCGCGGAGCAGCGCCGCCTTCTCCACGCCGCTCGCGGCTCGCTTCGCGCGGTGCCCGCGTACGTCGGCGAGCTCCTCCCATCGCTGCATCTCGGCGAGCAGATCGTCGAGCGCGCGCCACGCCTCGGCATCCGTGGGCCGGTGCTCGACGATCGCGCGATACACGGCGACCGAGCGATCGAGGCGACCGTTGTCGCGATACAGCTTGCCGGCCGCGCGCATCGCCGCGCGCGCGCGATCGTCTCGCGCGATCAGCCCGACGCGCTCGAACGTCTCGGCTGCCTTCTGCCACGCGCCTGCCTTGCGATACAGCCACGCGAGCCGATCGAGATGGTCGACATCGTGCGTCGCGATCGCGCACACCTGCTCCATCGCCGCGATGACCTCGAGCGGTTGATCGAGGTTCTCGTAGAGATCCGCGAGCTCCTCCCAGAACGCCTGCGCGACCTCGGGGCGATCCGCGTGCGCTCGCGCTTCGTCGAGCATCAGCACGGTGACCTGGTCGACCATGCCCTGCTCGGTCGCGATCGCGCGCAGCTGGCGGCGTGCCTCGAGGTCCGCCGGCGCTTTGCGCACCGCGGTGATCGCGTTGCGGAGCAGTCCGATCATGTCGGACATCGGCGTGTAGCGCTCGCTCTTCTGCCAGCGCCGGGTCCGCTCTTCCTCCGCCATCAGGCGAGGAGCTTATCAGGGCCCGCGCACGGCGATCTCGAACTGCAGGCGCGCCTTCACCCCCGGCGGCGGCACGGGAACGCCCTCGGGACGCAGCCGCGACCGCGCCACTCCATGCGCGACGACATACTCGACCACCGTCCGCGCGCGTAGATCCGCCACGATGTGTTGCCACTGCGGCGCGACGTCCTCGGCGAACGTCCGCACGATGACGAGCTGCAGGCTCGGGTTGCCGACCATCGCCTGCGCGAACGCGTCGAGGATCGGCAGCGTGCTCGCCTCCATGATCGCCGAGCCCGGCTTGAACTTCAGATCGTCGAGGATGGTGATCGAGGTCGAGGTCACGACCGTCCGGCCGCGGCGCACGTGAGGCACCCAGTCGGGCGACTCGACCTCGACGTGCTCGATCGGCGCGACGCGTGTGGGCGTCGTGCGCTGCGAGAGCACCGGTTGCCGCGGCGGCGGCGCGGCGTGGCACGCGGCCACGACGAGCAGCAGGAGCAGCGAGCGCGACATCGAACCAGTCTAACGCACCAGTCGGTGATTCGATTCAAGACCCGGGATAACGGGGGGATAGCCGCGGGAGCGAGTCACTCTGCGGGGGTGAGCGCCTCGCCCATGGCGAGGGCCAGCTCCTCGGCGCGCCCCTCGTCGAGGCCGAGCGCCTCGCGGAGCGCCTCGAGCATCGCCCCTTCCTCGGGGGCGAGCTGGAAGTCCGAGATGGTGAGTGCGTACGCGAGCGCGAAGGCGAGCCCGGCGGCGGGCTTGTCCTTGAGCTGTGCCGCGTGCGTCTGCAGGTGGTCCTTGCGCAGATCGTCGTCGTGGATCGGCGAGAGCGCCGGTACGGCGGTGCGGATGCGCGCGTGGCCGTAGACGTGGCCCGCGATCGAGTCGAACAGCTTCTGCTCGTCGGGATCGTCGACGCGGTCCGCGTTCACCGCGAGCTGCGCGATCGCGATGACCAGCTCGGCGTCCGCCGGAGCGAGCGGATGCGACGAGGTCGCGTCGCGATACGCGGCACCACCCGTCGGTTCCGCGGTTGCCGAGGGCGTTCCTGCGAACGCTGTCTCGACGATCTTCCTGTACTGCTCTGCGCCGATGATCACGGCGCCACGATAGCTCAGTACGCGATGTGGACGTGGTTACCGTGGCCGCCGATCGCACCGATGTTGCGGCCGTGCTTCATTCCGCCCATCGGGTCGTAGAACAGCTCGGTCGGGTTCGTCGTCGACATCTCGCGATAGAACTGCCCCATCGCCTTGCGCGAGCCGGCGACATCGATCGCGCGGCCCTGATAGTGATACGAGCGCGGTGCATGGCGGCCGCCGGTCGTCGACGTCACGCGGAGCCCGAGCTCCAGCGCGCGATCACGCGCGTCGCTCAGCTGGCTGCCGCCCGCGACGCGGAGGAGGTCGGATTCGGAAGTGATGGTCTCGAATGCATCGTTGCTCATGCGATCGAAGATGTGCAGCGCCGATGCCACCCGCGCGGCGTTCACCGCGGTAGACAAAACGAGTCCGACGGTCGGCACCGACGACGACGTGGCGACTCTCCAACCCGGTGAACGTGATCGTGTCGCGCACGCGCGAGCGCAACGACGCGGCGCGGTTCCATCGCGGTGCGCGAATCGTGATGGCAAGTCGACCTTTCGCTCTGGCCACCGGATTGGCCGCCGAGATCAGCGTTAGACTCGGCGGGGGATGGACGAAGCGACCTTGCGCTCCTTGCTCGACGCGCTCGCGGCAACGCCGCAGAACGTGTCCCTCCGCGTGGCTGTCGTGCGCGCGCTCGCGGAGCGCGGTGACGCGCGCGCCGCCGAGTACTGCGACGGGCTCACGCCCGAGGCGCTTGTCGCGAAGGACCGCGCGTTCATCGCGACGCTGCTGCTGCGGGCCGGCGTGCCGCAGCGCGCGATGCCCTACGTGACGAGCGGCGAGCCGGATCCGGATCTGCAGCTCGCGAAGGCGCGCGTGCTCCACGCCGCGGGCGATCAGCACAACGCGCTCGCGGCGTACGACGCGGCGGTGCGCGGCAACCCGACGCTCGAGGATCGCGACCTGCGCGCCGCGATCACCGCCAAGGTCACCACGCACGAGGGCAACAGCGACGGCTTCAAGCTGCGCGTGATCGCGAACGATGACACCGACCAGAGCGAGCTCGATCGGCTCCTCCATCCCGAGCAGCCCGCGGTCACGTTCGCCGACGTCGGCGGACTCGACGACATCAAGCAGCAGATCGAGAAGCGCATCATCCTTCCGTTTCAGAAGCCGGCCCTGTTCGCGAAGTTCAAGAAGAAGGCCGGCGGCGGCATCCTGATGTACGGACCGCCGGGCTGCGGCAAGACGCTGCTCGCGCGCGCGACCGCGGGCCAGTGCAACGCCACGTTCCTCAACGTCGCCATCGACGACGTACTCGACATGTACATCGGCGAGAGCGAGCGGAAGCTGCACGCGCTGTTCGAGAAGGCGCGCGCGTCGACGCCCGCCGTCATGTTCTTCGACGAGCTCGAGGCGCTCGCGGGCAAGCGTCAGCACACGCGCGAGCAGACATCGTCGAAGCTCGTGAGCCTGTTCCTCTCGGAGATGGACGGCTTCATCAAGAACAACTCGGGCGTGTTGATCCTCGCCGCGAGCAACGTGCCGTGGGCGATCGATCCCGCGTTCCGCCGCCCCGGCCGCTTCGACCGCGTGCTGTTCGTACCACCACCGGATCGCACCGCACGCGCGGGCATCTTGAAGATCCTGCTGAACGGCCGACCGGTCGCGACGAACATCGACTACGACAGCCTCGCGCAGCGAACCTCGGGATTCTCGGGCGCCGACCTCGAGAACCTCGTCGACACCGCGGCGGATCGCGCGATCGCGGCATCGCTCGCGATGGGCACCGAGGTGCCGATCGATCAGGGCCACCTGGTGTCCGCGCTCGCGGAGATCCGGTCGACCACGCTCGAGTGGCTCACCACCGCGCGCAACTACGCGCGCTACGCGAACGAGGGCGGCCAGTACGACGAGGTCCTCGACTTCCTCAAGAAGCACGGGAAATAGATGAGCTATCAGATCGCCGACGAGCCTCACGAGTCATCACTCTCCGCGTACGCGTGCAAGCCCGACGCGCCGCTCCTCGCCATGATGATGTGCGGGTCGTGGCTCGCGTGGCCGTGGTTCATCTTCAACTCGATCGCGCTCGGCTCGCCGACGAAGCGCAAGGAGATCGGCCTGTGCTTGATCGCGATCGCCGGGACGTTCGTCCTCGGCTGGGTCGTGCTCGAGCTCCTCGGCGCCGGCATCATCACGATCGGCGCGCCGTTCAAGCTGTGTGTCGTCGCGATCTCGGCGTGGAAGCTGACGTTCGCGTACTGGATCTCGACGGTCCAGGCGCGAACGTTTCACGTGTACGAGTACTACGGCGGCACCGTGAAGAACTCCGCGGCGGTGATCAGCGCTGGCTGGTACCTCGCCGACATCGTCTTCGCGCTGTCCGACGATCCGCTGTGGCACATCATCGTCACGGGAGGGCCCTGGTCGTGAACGACGACCGACACGTCGAGGTCCTCCTCGAGCAAGCCGGGATGCAGCGACGCCTCGGCAACTGGCGCGGCGCGATCGAGCTGTGCCAGCGCGCGCTCGCCCTCGATCCGGATCACGCGCACGCACACGCCGCGCTGTCGTTCTCGCTGCTCGGCGCGCGCCGCGTCTCGGGCGCATTGATCGAGGCGCGCCTCGCACTCGCCATGGATGGCAACGACACGTACTGCCACTACGCGATGGCCGCGGCGCTCGAGGCCGAGCGCAAGCTGGACGATGCGTGGACGCACTGCATGATCGTCCTCGAGTTCGACACGACCGATGTCGATGCTCGCGTCCTCGGCGCGCGCATCCGCCACCTCCGCGGCGAGCGCGAGGAGGCAATGGCGCTCCTTCGCGAGGGGCTCGAGCTCGAGCCGTCGCACGTCGACACGCTATCGACGCTCGCGCGCTACGAGATGGAGGCAAAGCAGCTCGACGCGGCGAGCGAGCACATCGAGCAAGCGCTGCGCGCCGATCCGAGCGACCTCGAGGCGCACGTCGTCGCGGGACTGATCGAGCTGGTGAAGGGCGATGCCGACGCCGCCGAGAAGCACGCGCGCTACGTCCTCGGTCAGGACTCGACGGATCGCAACGGCCTCGAGCTGTGGGCGGCGATCAAGGCGCGTCGCTCGTGGCTGCTCGGTCTATGGTGGCGCTTCAACGTGTTCGTCTCGCTGCGGAGCGAGAGCGGGCAGATCGCGTTGATGATCGGCGCGTTCCTCGCGGTTCGCGTCGCGATCATCCTCGCCGTCGAGTTCGACCTGATCGGCCTCGCGAACTTCCTCGGCTACGGCTGGCTCGGCTTCTGCGCGTACACGTGGTTCGCACCGGAGATCTTCCGGTGGATGCTGAACAACGACCTCGGGACCGTGAAGCTCGATCCGAACTTCTAGACGTCTGCCAGGACGTCTTCGCGACGGCGAGCGCGGCGCGCGCGCGCGTAGCCGAACAGCGACGCGGTCGCGACGAAGCCAAACCAGGTGCCACCGGCGGATGCCGAGCAACCGTCGTCCTCGGGCGGCGGGTTCGTGCCGGCATCACCACCGGGGCTATCGCCGCCCATCGGCGGATCCATGCACGGCAGCGTCGCGTTCATCGCGTTCGCTGTCGGCGCGCCGATGCCCGCGCAGTTCGACGGCTGGCGCTGGATCGACAGGCCATCCGTGGGTGCCGGACCCGCGACGCGGCCGTTCGCAGCCATCTGGGACGGCATCGTCGCGGTGCCCCACGCGAGGCAATGCAGATCGACGCCGCTCTTGCGGAAGCACGCGGTGCCGTTCGCGGGCAGCTCGCCGCTGAGGTTGAGCACGATGTCGGGTGGCGAGGTCTTGATGACCAGCCCGAACTGCGTGAACGCGCTCGCCGTCGCGAGCGTGACGCGCATCGTGCCGGGAGAGAGCACGATGTTCTGACTGTGCTCCTGCGAGGTCCCGTCGGCTCCGTACACGAACAGCGTGTAACCGCCGCCGGAGAAGGCCTCGTTCGCGGTGTCCTCGATCTCCACGAGCTGCTTCGTCGCGTCACCGCCGTAGGAGAGCAGCACCTCGTTCACGCGAGCGAAGTGGTCGTTCGCGTAGGCCGGCGAGATCGAGATGACGGCAACGAGGAAGGCAAGAGCTCGCCGGGCAGCTTTCATCGATCATGAGTATCACGGAACATTGCCGTACAGTCCCGGCATGATTCGCGATCGCGTCGACGAGCTGGATGACCCACAACTCCGTCCATTCGCTCCGCTGGTGTACGTGGCGTGGAGTGACTTCGATCTCGATCGCGACGAACGGGAGAAGGTCCTCTCGACGATCGCCGCACAGCCATGGCTGCGGCCCGCTGCACGCGCGGTGATCGCGGCGTGGCTCGATCCGGCGGCGCCTCCCACCGCCGCCGAGCTCGGGCGATTGCGCGCGCTGATCGAGCGCGTCGTCGTGACGGCGAGCACACGCGCGCGAGCCTCGTTCGCGCGCCTCGCGAGCGACATCGCCGACGAGGAGACGCGCGATGTCGCCCTCGACCTGGCGGCAAACCTCGGCATGATCTCGGGCGAGGAGACGGCACCGGCGCCCCTCGAGAGCGATCCGGCGATCGTGCGCGGCCTCGCGTCCGTGCTCGACGGCGATCACGCGAGCGTGCGCGCGAGCGTGCGGGCGTGGCTCGGCCGCGAGCCGCGACGCGCGTATGGCTTGCCGGTCGACGAGCATCGAACGTTCGTGCGCGGGTGGCTCGCGGACTTCGCGTCGACGGGACTCGGTCGGCTCGCGTACCCGGGCGTCACGTCGGCGCAGGATCTCGCCGCGTTCACGGCGGTGTTCGAGGAGCTCGGGCACGGTGACCTCTCGCTGCTCGTGAAGGTCGGCGTGCAGCTCGGCCTCTACGGGGGCGCGATCTGGGCCCTCGGCACCGAGCGCCACCACGCGCGCCTCGCGAAGGTCGCCGCGTGCGAGGAGCTCGGCTGCTTCGCGATGAGCGAGGTCGGCCACGGCTCCAACGTCGCCGGCGTCGAGACGACCGCGACGTACATCCACGACACGCGCGAGCTCGAGATCCACACGCCGGGCGAGTCCGCGCGCAAGGAATGGATCGGCGGCGCCGCGCACGACGCGCGCTTCGCCGTCGTGTTCGCACAGCTCGATGTCGACGGCGCGCGGCAAGGCGTCCACGCGGTGCTCGTGCGCATTCGCGCCGACGATGGATCGCCAATGCCCGGCGTGCGCACCGGCGACTCGGGGCACAAGCTCGGCCTCAACGGCGTCGACAACGGACGGCTGTGGTTCGAGCGACTGCGCGTTCCCGTCGACAGCTTGCTCGATCGGTTCGCCTCGATCAACGAGAGCGGCACGTACACGAGCCCGATCGCGAGCCCCGATCGCCGCTTCTTCACCATGCTCGGCACGCTGATCGGCGGGCGCGTCAGCGTCGGCGCGGGCGCCGTCTCCGCCGCGCGAAGCGCGCTCGCGATCGCGGTCCGCTACGCGCACGCGCGCCGCCAGTTCGGCCCCGAAGGCGAACGGCGCTTGATCGACTACCCCACGCACCAGCGCCGGCTCCTGCCGCACCTCGCCGACACCGTCGTCCTTCGCATCGCGTTCGCGGCGCTGCGTGCTCGTCACGCGACCGCGCTCGCGGACCGCGACGCCGACACGCGCGAGATCGAGGCCGAGGCGGCCGCGATGAAGATCCTCGGCAGCCGCCACGCGATCGCCGCCGTACAGGAAGCGCGCGAGGCGTGCGGCGGTCAGGGCTACGCGAGCGTCAATCGCATCCCCGAGATCCGCGCCGACGTCGACATCTTCACGACGTTCGAAGGCGACAACGTCGTCCTCGCGCAGCTCGTCGGCAAGGCGCTCCTCGGTGCACAGCGCAAGCAACTCGCGGCGGGCGGCACGCTCGCCGTGCTGCGCGCCGTCGGCCGCCGCATCGCCACCGCGGTCACCGAGAAGAACCCGGTGCAGTCTCGGCGCGGCGCCTCGTCACATCTGCGCGATCGCGAGATGCAGCTCGACGCGTTTCGCTATCGCGAGCGCCACCTCGTCGAGACCTGCATGCTGCGCATCAAGAAGCGGCTCGACGCGGGCGTCGACGGCGAGACGGCGGTGCTCGCCGTCCAGGAGCACGTCGTCGCGATCGCGGACGCCTTCGCCGAGCGCCTCGCGGCGGAGTGGTTCGCCGCCGCGGAAGCGAAAGCGCCGCCCGAGGTACGCCCGCTGCTCGCGCGCATCGGCGACCTCTCGCTGCTCTCGCGCCTCGAAGCGCGCGCCTCGTGGTTCCTCGAGACGGACTACTTCGAGGCCGGCAAGACCCGCGCGATCCGCAAGGAGGTCGAGCGCCTGCTCGCCGAGGTCGCGCCGCACGCACGCGAGATCGTGGATGCGTTCCAGATCCCGGACGCGTGCCTCGCGGCGCCGATCGCCTTCTTCGATCCGGCGCACCCGACGTACGACTGAGCTACTCGACGATCACGCGATCGCTCGCGCCACGTCCGAACGTCTCGGGCATGTACATCTCCTCGGCCTTCGGCGGTGGCACCACGAACGTCCCCGGCGTCGTCGCGCGCGCGACGTAGACGTACTCGTGGACGCCCTCGTACAAGTACGACGCGAACGCTTCGACGCGATCGTCGCGCAAGTTCTCGTGCTCGTACCACGGGCCCCACCACCGGTAGTAGCCGCGATCGCGTCCGCTCGTCGTCGGCGGGCGTGGCGCGTCGGGCTGCGCGCCCGCGAGCTCGGCGTTCACCGGCTCGAGCCCCGCGGGGAGCGGATCGACGAGCGCGACGTGATAGCGGCGGTTCTCGTTGACCATGCTCACGGTCACGCGCACGCGCGCGCCGGACTTGATGTGCCAGACGCCCTTCGCGTCCCGCGTCACGTCCTTTGGATCGTCGACGCCCTCGTACGTCCGCGCGACGACAAAGCCGTAGTCAGCGGCCTCGAGCTTCAGTGAAGCTGGTGCGTAGGTCATGCCGATCCGATAGTAGAGACGGCCGGCGCCGGCCTTCTCGATCGTGAGCGGCTGGTTCGAGTGCGTCGCGACGTCGGCCATCGGGACGTCGATCTGGAACGTCTTCGTCGAGCGGCCGCGGAACGGCTGCTCGCCGGCGAAGTCGTTACCGAGCCACACGCGCGCGACGAAGCTCGGAGTCACCTTCTCGTACGTCTTGAAGTAGCGCTCGAGCGCGATCAGCGCGAACACGTTCTCCTGCGTGTTGAGCCAGCGACCGCGCTTCTTGTGCGCGAGGAGCCCGGTGACGAGCTTCGGGATCAGGTCGTTCGCGGGCTGCTCCGCGATCAGCGCGTCGAGCATCACCGCATCGACGCGGCGATCGCTCGCGAGGATCAGGTGCGCGCCGTCGGCGTAGCTCGTGGTGAAGCTCGCAGCGCCCGCCGTCTCGCTGACTCGGTTCATCGCGTGCTTCACGATCGCGGCGCGCTCGCTCGCTGCTGCGGCGTTCCCCGCGAGCGCGGACATCAGCCACGCGTCGGTCTCGAGGCCGAGCTTGTCGACGCCGCCGGCCTGCGTGATGATCGCTCTCGCTTTGTCGACATCGATCTCGCCGAGGAGGCGGCGCACGTACAGCGCGTACGCGGAGATCGCCCAGAGCGTCTCCTTGCTGTACTCGGGCGTGTAGAAGCGCTCGATCACGCGCAGGTAGTCCTTGCCGCGATCGAGCATGGGCTGCGGCACCGCGTAGCCCTTGTCCTTCGCGCGTGCGAGCGCGTGCATGACGTGAACGGTGAGATACGGATAGTCCTCCCCGTCGGCGCGCCAGAACCCGAAGCCGCCGTTCGCGCGCTGCATCTTGCCGAGCTGCTTCATGTCCTCGGCCATGCTCCCTTCCAGCTCGGCCTTCGACGGGAGGTCCTTTACCGCGAACGCGGTCAGCACGTCGCGCAGCGCCGCGATCGTGAGGATGCGGCTCGCTCGCTGTTCGGCGCAGTCGAACGGATAGCGGACGACGTAGAGCATCGCGTCCGTCAACGCCTGCAAATTCGTCGACGCCGTCGTGATCTGGAGCCCGCCGAACGTCTTCACGACCTGATCGGGCATCGCGATCGGCTGCGCGACGACGCCGTCGTCGACGACACCGTACGTCGCGAACGCTTCGGTCGTCGCGGGCGTCCACACGGGCAGCGACAGCTCCGCTGCATCGCTCGCGTCTCCCGCTGCGCCGACGATCTGGAACCGCGCGGTGCCGGCCATCCGGGCCGCCGCCGGGAAGCGCACCTCGACGCGATCGTTCGCGGGCACCGTCACCGAGCGACCGGCCCCGTCGGTGAGCGCGAGGTTCGTCGTCGCCGCGGCGAGCTGCACCGTCATCGGCGCGTCGGTCTGGTTCTGCACCACGACGGGCAGCTCGAACACGTCTCCGAAGTTCAGGAAGCGCGGCGGGCTCGGGCGGATCATCAGCGGCAGGCGCGCGGTCATCGCGCTCTCGCCCTTGCCGAACTGCTTGTCGCCCGCGACCGCGAGGGCGACGATGCGATATCGCGTCAGGTTGTCGGGCATCGTGACCTGCACCGTCGCCTTGCCGTTCGCGTCCGTCGTCACGATCGGCGCGAACACGGCGAGCGGATCGAAGTTCGTGCGCACCGCGATCGGCGCCGCGTCGCCCGGCGGCTTGGGCTTGTCGGGCGACTCCTCCTGTAGCTGATCGGCGACCGTGAGGCTCGAGAAGTACCCCTGCTTCGTCACGCCGAGCACTCCGGACGCGCGCGCTTGCGCGATCGCCATGTCTCGGCGCGCGAACGCTCCGTCGCCCATCGCGCCTCTCTCTCCTTCACCGACCAGCCCGCCGTAGACGTCGGACTCGTCGAAGCCCGAGCTGATGTCCACGGTCCCCGGGGCGTTGCTCGCGGTCTGCGTCGCGGGAGGCTTCGACAGCCTGACCATCTCGCGCGAGTGGTCCTCGCCGACATCGGCGCTGCGCGCGGGATAGAACGTGTCGATCGGGCTCGCGTGCTTCACGTTCGCGAGCGCGAGCACCGCTTCGTCGACGACCATCACGAGCGCCTGCGCGTTCGCCACGGGCTTGCCCGCCGCATCCGTGATCGCGACCGCGACCGACGTCTTCTCCGCCGGCGCGACCTTCGCGGCGGCCGGCGTGACCGCGATCGTCAGCGTGCGGTGCGCTGGCGGGATCGCGAGGTTCAGCGTGCCGCTCGCGTACGCGGGTCGCCTCGGCAGCTTCGGATCGGGCTGACCCTTGTCGTTCGTGCGGACGGCCGTACCGACGACATCGACCTGCACGTACATGTTCGGCGTCATCGCGTCGTCGATCGGGACCTTCACGACCTTGCTCGGGCCGTCGAACGTGATGCGCTCCGTCTTCACGATGCCGCTGCGCCGCCACGTGACGAGGCCCTCGGCCGGATAGAACGGCGTCTGCACGAGCACCTCGGCCGTGTTGCCCGGCGCGTACTCCTTCTTGTCGGGCACGAGCGTCAGGCTCTGCATCGTCACCTCGCGCGACGGGATGTCTTCACCACCGCTGACCCAGAACTGCATCGATGTCGTGTTCGTGCGGCCCTTCGCGTCGGTGATCGTCGCGGTGACCTTGTATTGCCCGCCGTTCGTCGTCGCGAACGTGCAGTGACCTTCGGTCGTCGCGGTGCACGTCTGCGCGTCGACCTCCTTCTCGACGTACTCGCCCTTCTCGTACTTCCAATCGAGGCGCACGGCGGCGACGGTGATCTTCGCGCCGGGCACGAGCTTGCCGTCGAGGTCGACGCCGATCACGTCGAGCTCGTATGGCGTGCCCTTGTCGACGAACGGCCGCGTCGCCTTGAGGCCGACGTACGCCGTCGCGGGGTGCACGACGAGGGTCTCGTTCGCGGTCCAGGTCTGCCGATTGACGTCGAACATGGTCGCGGTCGTGGTCACCGACATCGGCAGCGATGGCTTCACCGACACGAAGTCGAGGTGCAGCACGTGCGCGCCGGTGGCGTCGGTCTTGCCTTCATGCGTGTACGTCTCGTGCCAGCGCCCTTCGGCCTGGAAGCCACCCCAGCCCTCTTCGTCGAAGCTCCACGCGCGCTCGATCCACCACGGGGTCCACGTGCCGAACGTGTAGTCCTCGCGGTCGGGCGGCGTGAAGCTCGTCGGCGACGCGGTCGCCCGCCACGTGACCTGCGCACCCGGCAGCGGCGCACCCGTGAAGTAGCGACCCGTGACGGTCACGTCACCGCTGTCACCGACGAAGAAGGGTCCCTGACTCGCAGCCGCGCTGACCTCGAACTCGGGCCGGCGAAACTCCTCGATCCGGAAGCGGTGGTAGTGCGACGTCTTGTTCGGGACGGACAGATGGATCGTCGCGTAGCCGAGGTTCGGAGTCTTCGGCAGCGCGAACGTCGCGTCGAAGCCACCGAACGCGTCGATCGGTGACGAGCCCTTCGCGATCTGGTTGCCGCGCGAATCGGCGACCGTGAAGTCGACGCGCTTCATCGACGGATCGGCGGCGCCGACGTCGCCTCCCTCGGCGAGGTCGACCGTGCGCAACCAGCCCTTGAACGACACGTTCTCGCCGGGGCGATACAGCGTTCGATCATCGGTGACGAACCACGTCGCTCTCTGCTCTCGACCCGACCGCAGCCAGGACAGGTCGGACGTCATGATCGCGCTGTCGTCACCGCGCGTCGCGACGACGTAGTACAGGCGATCCTCGTCGACACTCGCGAGCTTCGCGATCGTCGCGATGCCGCGGTCGTCGGTCGTCGCCGTTTGTTTCGCCGGCTCGACGGTGATCGTCGTGTTCGCGAGCGGCGCGCCCGTGTCGAGCGCGGTGGCGAACACCTGCACGCTGTCCGCTTCTCCGGCGAGGTCGAGGCCGATGCGCGTCGCCTGTGCCCACACGATCAACCGCGGAACCGGTCCCGTCTCCGTCCATGGCGAGGGCTCGATGATCGCGAGCGCGTGTCCGCGGCCGCTGACAAGCGCCGGCGAGATGTCGATCTTCGTCTCCGCGAACGGCGCCGTGCCTCGCGCGATCGGCAGCGTGGTGTCGACGACCTTCGTCCCCGGCGGCGGCGTCGGTTTGGACGCGTCGACGTCTGCTTGCCACTTCGCGAACCGCGGGAAGTCCGCAGGCGTGACCTTGTAGAGCTTCACCGCGAGGCCGGTGTGCGCCACGGTGAACACGTCGAGCGTTGGCTTCTCCATCATCGGATCGACGACGATCAGTCCATCCGGTCCGAAGAACGACGGCACCTCGGGACCGACGGCGAACGTGCTCGTCGTCGCCTTGCCGAGCCTCTGATCGAAGATGTCGCGCAGGCTGCCGGCGATCGCGACCTTGTACGTGGTGTTCGGCTTCTTCAGGCCGTAGATGACGACAGCGTCGCCTTGCGTCGTGATCTGCAGCCCCGGCGTCGCGGGCTCGATCGTGACGATCTCGGGATCGAACGCCTTCGCGTCGAGCGCGTTGTCGAACTCGAAGCGCAGCGGCGTCTGCGGCCGGCACTCGTCGCGGTCGCTCCATCCGCACATCGCCCTCGTGAGCCGCAGCGGCGGATACGTACGGAACGAGAAGCTCTGCGGGTCGGTCGTGGTGCGCGGGCCTTCCTTGGACGGCGCGCCGCGCTCGATCTCGACGACGATCTCGGCGTCCGCCGGCAGCTTGGAGGCGGCGCGAAACGCGAGCCACCGTCCGTCGTGCTCCGCCGCCTTCGCGCGCTCGACGAGGCCCTTCACCTCCTTCGACGCCGCGATCTCGGCCTCGTCGAGGAGCTTCGTCGCGACGGTCTGCTTGTTCGCCGTCACGCGGATGCGCGTCAGCATCGCGCGCGGATCGATCGCCTGGTCGAACTCGACGAAGATCGGCACGTCGAGGCGCTGCGTTCCGAACGTCGGCCAGCTCGAGGTCATCGTCGGTGGCGGCGTCTGGAAGGCAACCGTCGCCGCCTTCGCGAGCGCGGCACCCGAAGCGCTCTTCGTCCCTGCCGGCACCTCGAGCGTGTACGAGGTCGCCTGCGGCATGCGCACCTCGGGGTCGAAGATCAGCGTGCGCGTGCCGAGCCAGCGCCACCTGCCCTTCGGCTGCGGCGTCAGCGTCACGGGGACGACGCTCGCCGCGTCGGTCTGCGACGTCACCGCCACCATCGGCTGCGAGAACGTCACGGAGACCTCGGGCACGATCGGCACCGCGCCTTCGGGCGTCGCTCGCAAGACGCGCAGCTCACCCGTCGCGGTCGGTGCCGGTGGCAACAGGGTCGACGGCGCGGGTGGGAACGTCGTCGCGATCGTCTGTCCCGCCTTCGGCGCTGGTTGCGTGCCGGCGCGGAGCGCGAACGCTCGCGTGTCCGTCGTGTCGGCGACGAGCGGCTTCGTGCGCGCGAGCAGCTTCGCGACCTCGGCGTCGCCGAGCTTCGTCGCGGGTGCGAGCTTCGTGCGATCGGCCGCGGGCGCACCCTGCCTGCCGTTCGACAGCCGCATGACGAGGCCATCGGCAGCATCCGCCGGATCGACCTTCGGCGTCGGTGTGACAACCGGCTCGTCCTTCGTCGAGCTCTTGCTGCCACACGCCGAGATCAAACACGCGGTGGCGATGGCCACCCACTGGAGCTTCACGGTGCCCTCCTCAGAGGCACCGAGAATGACGCGGATCGGCGGTGAAGACCAACGGGCCCGCCGGCGGCCCGGAAACGCTACTTACCCTTCGACTCGAGCAGGCTGAACGAGATGCCGTGCTCGATCTCCGAGCCCGCATCCGCCGCGGGGAACACCCACTTCGCGGCGCGATCCGTCATGCACTTCTCGACCGCGGCAGGAACCGAGCCGTCGATCCACGCGCCGGCGACCGAGCCGCTCGCTTCGATCGCGATGTGAAGGATGCCCGAGGTCTCCACGCGCTTCTTTGCGGGCAGCTTGACCCAGCAGTACTCGAGCTCGTCCGTCTTGGACTTCACGAGCGCGACGGCTTCCTTGTTGCTGACGCGCTTGAGGTCGAACGTCTCCTCGTCGCAGTCCGGCTTCGCCGACGCGCGCGCGGATTTGAGGCCGAAGTCTTCGCCGAGGTCGAGCTTGGGCTGCGCCTTGTCCTCGACGAGCACGATGTCGCGCTCCTCGGCGGCCGGCGCGGGAGCTGCCGCGAGGCCCGACTTCTTGGGCGCCGACGCCGCGGGCTTTGCCTTGGAGAGAGCAGGGCGGTGCTTGCCGGCGAGCGCCGGGGTCGCCAGGATGCCGATGGCGGTGAGAGCGAGGATGGTCTTCATGGTTGGAGGCCTAGAGCACCCCTCGTGCCATCCGAGATCCTGGCGAAAGTTCGCGGGAAGCCGTCACATATCCGAGGGTGGCTACTGGAGCTGCCACGGCACATTCGACCCCGCGGCTCGCTACACCCCAACGTTCTATTCGTGATCAACACGACGATCTCGATTTCCATGTGCCCGATGGGAATCGCGATCGCCCTCGTTCCGTAGCGGTGGAGTTGGTTGACTCCAACGACGGCCGCGCGCGTTGCCGCAAACACGAGAGGGCACTCCTCGTTCACGTGGCGCGAGCACCACGCCGATAGAACCGGCCTAGTTACCGTCGGCGATCATGCGCTGCACCGCCGCGAGCGCCCACGCGCGATCGATGCGCAGCTCGTGCGAGCTCGGTCGCGATGCGGTGCGCGCGGCGAGTCGCTCGTAGGAAGCGCGCGGGCTCTTCGCTGCACCGGGCTGCGCGCCGTCGTAGAGGATCCAGTGGATCGCTTCGTCGTCGGCGCGGTCGAACAGCATCACGCGATCGAGATCCTCCGGATCCGCCGCGGCGAGGAGCAGCAGCTTTGCCATCTCGATCGCCCAGTCCTCGAGCTTCGCGTCGACGATCTTCACCTTCTCCACGAGCGCGTTCGGTGACGGCACCAGGCGCTGCGTGCCGGTCGCTCCCGCCGCACGAAACAGCTCCGCGGCCTTCGTCATCTCCGCTTCGCCGCCGGGCACGACCTGGCAATAGGAGTCGGCGTCCGGATCGTGAAACAACAGCGTCGCCGCGAGCTGCGTTCTCCGGCCGCACTCGCACGCGAGCACGTTGAGCTCGCCGGCGAGCAAGCGCGCCTTCATCGCCGGCTGCGTGCGCGTGTTGATGCTCTGCACGAGCTCGCATTCGCTCGTCCGCCCGCACGCGGGGCAGGTCACGTCGACGCGGCCGACGACGCTCATCGCACGCCGCGCGCGTGTTGTTCGTCGAATCGTGCGGCGAGCTCGTCGCTCGCGTCGCGCAGACCGTCGACGACCTGCTTCGCCCAGTCGATGTACTGCTGCCGGCGCTCGAGTGGCCAGTCCGGCGGGCTGTCGATCACGTCGCGCACGTTGCACGTCTTGTCGGCGAGCTTGACGAGCTTCGCGATGCGCGACATGTGCGGCGCGTGCTCGACCTGGAGCTCCTTGCGCCTCGCCTTCGGCAGCGCCTTGTCGTCGGTGACCTCGGCGACGACGTCCGCGACCGCGGCGCCGAACAGCTGCGCGAGCTCTGCGTGCGTGGTCGCGGTGTCCTCGATCGTGTCGTGCAGCACCGCCGCGAGCAGCGCGGTCTCGTCCGTGACGCCGCACTCCCACAGCAAGCGCGCGACGGCGATCGGATGGTTGATGTACGGCGACTTCGACTGATCTTTGCGCCGTTGATCGCGATGCTTCGTCGCGGCCAGGTCGAGGGCGCGCAACAACTGTCCGGTGTCCATGCGCGCAGCCTAGCTCAGGGACACGTGGCGAACGAAATGTAACGAGTGGGGGCGCCCGTCGCGCAGTCGACATCGCACAGACCCTCGTAGCACCCCGTCACCGTGCAACCCGTGGGTGGACACGTCACGTCGCAGTAGGCGGCGTTGTTGCACTGCACGGTGCACGACGACGCGCGGCTACAGTCGACGATGCACGCGGATCCCGGCGCGCACGACGACACGAAGGGCTCGCCGGCCGGGGCGGTCGTATAGAGAGGGTCATCACCGCTCGTCGCGCCATCCGGTGCGATCTCGTCGAAGCCGATCCGACATGCAGCCAGGAGCGCGAGCCAGGCGAAGCGATACATGTCTCGTGATACGGCAGGCGCCGAGCAGAGCCGACATCAGGCCGACATCACGCGCTGGGGCCGTGGCAGACTCGTCGGCCATGAGGTGGGTGCTCCTTTGCGCGATGCTCGCGGCGTGTGGCGGCGACGACGACGGCGACATTCGCGGACCGTTCACCGGCGAGGTACACCGCTTCTACCTGACGAGCTTCACGCTGCCGATCGACAACGCGACGACGCAGGGGCTCGCCACCGACTTCGACGACGACGGCAAGATCGACAACGCGCTCGGCACGATCCTCACGTCGCTCGGCGTCGCGGGAGATCTCACGCCGCACGGCCCCGACATGATCGCGAGCGGCGCGATCGCGAGCTACATCGAGATCCAGGCGGACGACCTCGAGAACGATCCGACGGTCGGCGTCACGTTCTTCGGCAAGGAGGGCGATCCGGCCACGGTGATGGGTGGCTCGATCGAGGACGGCGCGTTCCTCTCGAACCGCACGAAGACGACGCGCGTGCCCGGCGCGGGCGTCGCGCGACTCCCCGTGTTCGAGGACGCGAACCCGGTCGAGCTGCCGATCGCGTGGGTCGAGATCGATCTCACTAGCGACGGCGCGGGCGGTTACGACGCGGTGTTGCGCGGTGGGTTGCCCGCGGCCGAGGCGCAGATGGTCGCGTACGCGGGCGTGCTCGAGATGATGAACACGAACCCGCAGGGACACACCGTGTTCCACCGCGTGCTCGACGCCGACATGAACGGCGAGCTGACGCTCGACGAGGTCGCGAACTCGTCTCTGCTCGGCCTGTTGCTGCGGCCCGACGTGAAGCTCGATGGCGAGGATCATCTGTCGTTCGCGTTCGGCGCGCACTTCGGTCCCGCGCGCGTCACCACGCCGCCCGCCGAGCCGTGCGCGGATCGCATCAAGGACGGCGACGAGAGCGACATCGATTGCGGTGGCACCGACGCCGCGTGCCCGCGCTGCACCGCGGGCGCGATGTGCACCGTGCCGGAGGACTGTCAGACCGGTGGCTGCACGAGCGGGCGCTGCCGCGCGGCGACCTGCACCGACGGTGTGCGCGACGGGTTCGAAGGCGACGTCGATTGCGGCGCCGGATGTCCGAAGTGCATCAACGGCCAGCGCTGCGCGGCGAGCCCGGACTGCGAGAGCAACTCGTGTACGGCGAGCGTCGGCACGCCGGGTGTGTGCGTGCCCTGATCGCTGGGCTACAGTCGTCTCATGTGCCTCATCTGCGTCGACCTCGCGAAACAGAAGATCACACCCCTCGAGGGACGCCGCGCGCTCCGCGAGATGAGCGAGAAGCTCGATCGCGAGCACGTCCGCGAGGTGGAGGCGAAGCTCGCCGAGGCCGAAGCGGCGGAGAAGCCCTAGAACGCGCCGCCGTACAGCGAGAAGATCACGGGGTCTCTCGACGATGATTGCTTGCGCGGCGTCGGGCTCGCTTCGTCGGTGAGCACGTCGCGATGGAACAGGAGCGGGACGGCGACGCCGATCGCGCTGCCGACGATCGCGCCGCCGAGCACGTCGGTGAAGTAGTGCGCGTCGCACGCGATGCGCAGGTAGCCGGTCGCGGTCGCGAGCACGAAGCCGCCGGCCCAGATGAACGGCGCCGAGCGATAGCCGCGCAGGCTCGCGACGGTGCCCGACGAGGTCGTCATCGCGAACGCGAGCGCGGTGTGTCCCGAGAAGAAGGACGTGTTCCAGTCGTTCTTCGCGCGCGTCGCGGTGCCTTTGAACTCGGCGAACGGGCGGCGCCGGCCGAAGATCACCTTGAACGTCTGGTTGATCATGCCGGTCGCGATGCCGGCCTGCAGCACGGGAATCGCGTCGTCGTACCACTCGCGGTTGTCGTCCGCGTCGAGGTTCGACAGGAACAGCCCACCGAGCGCGAGCACGGGGTTGCCGACGTAGCCGGTGATGTTGGAGAGCTGGTCGGGGCCTTTGACGAAGTCCCAGACGAGCGCGTTGCGAATCGATCGGTCGAGCGCGTTCGCGCGGCACCAGCGGCACTCCTGCGGCGTTACCTGCTCCTTGAGGCCGAGCTCGAGCAGCAGGTAGACGCCACCGCCGAGCGCGATCGGCAGCGGCTGATAGAGGTAGCGGCTGCGATCGCTACGCTCGTCGGGAGAAGCCTGTGCCCGGGCGCCGAGCAACACGATCAGCACGAGCACACCCAGGAAGCGCATTCGTCCGGACGATAGACGATCCAGCCCCACGAGATCAGGAGCCGTCGCATCGGGGCGCGAACAATTGTGTCTTCGAGTCGTGACAACCGGCGCACGTAGCGCCGCAGCGTGGCCGCGCGCGAGAGCACGATTCATCCGCGCACGGGCGCGCGAAGTCTCACGCCATGGGTCCGGCACGCATCGTGATCAACCACATCTCGGAGGAATGATCATGAAACGCACGATGCTGTGGTCCGGAATTCTCGCGACGTCTCTCGTCTTCGGTATGGGCTGCAAGAACAAGGAAGCCGATACCGAGAGCGCGGCCGAGAAGGTCCAGGAGGCCAAGGAGGACGTCAAGGATCAGATGAAGGACGTCAACGAGGAGCGCAAGGACGTCGTCGAGGAGCAGAAGGACGTCAACGCGGCGAAGCAGGATCTCGCGCAGGCGCGCGTCGACTTCCAGAAGACCGTGGACGAGCGCATCAACCGGCTGAACATGAAGATCGACGAGCTCGAGAAGAAGGGCGATGCGAAGTCGAAGGAGCTGGCGGCCAGCTTCCGCGCGCGCCGCGACGAAGCCAAGGCGAAGCTCTCGACGATCGGCGACCAGACGGAGGACCGCTGGGAGGCGTTCAAGAGCGACGTGAGCTCGGGCTGGGATCAGCTCGAGAAGGACGTCGACGAAGCCCTGGACTAACGCCGACTTCGGCTGTCACACATACGCACACGCCGAGCGAGGAAATCGTTCGGCGTGTTCGTGCGTGATACGGGGGATGCGCTCGCTCCTTCTGGCCGCGATTCCGATGCTGTGGGCCTCGACGGCCTTCGCGCAGTACAACGACCAGGCCGGCAAGTCCAAGGTCGAGGCGGAGGCCGCCCCCGCGCCGACCACGGCGCCGCGCTCCGACGGCGGAGGCACCGGTCGCGCGAGCAAGAAGGCGCTCGAGAACAACACGCAGCAGCGCCCGAATCAGATCGCTCGCGACACGTTCGGCAACGCGCAGGGATCGAAGTACGACCTCGCGGTCGACGGTGCGTTCGACGGCCAGACGATCGTCATCGTCGACTACTACTCGTTCCAGTACAGCCAGGACTTCTCGGGACCCAAGAACGCGGTGAAGGAGAAGGGCTTCTCGATGCTGCGCTACAACCAGGCGCCGCCGATCGCGGAGTTCTCGCGCCTCCTCGAGAAAGCGAACCAGTTCTGGCTGATCTCGAGCTGCGACAACACGGTGCACCTCTCGCCGGAGCACCAGAAGCTGGTCAAGCTGTTCTTCGAGGAAGGCCGCGGCGTCTATCTGTGGGGCGACAACGATCCGTGCAACGCGGATGCGGACGCGCTCGCGAAGATGCTCGTCGACGCGCGCGTCACCGGTGACCTGCCGGGCGATCAGACCGTGAAGATCTCGTCGGGCTCGGGCAAGCCGGGCATGGTGAAGGACCACCTGCTGTCGACGGGCGTCGAGACGGTCTACGAGGGAGTCACCGTGGCGACCGTGAAGCCCGCGGGCGCCATGACGCCGGTGATCTGGGGCAGCGCGGGCAACCTCGTCGCCGCGGCGTACGAGAACCACGGTCGCCGCCTGATCGTCGATGGCGGCTTCACGCGCCTCTCGTACAAGTGGGACACCGCCGGCACGGGCCGCTACATCAAGAACGCGGCGGCGTGGCTCGCGAACTGGGAGAAGTTCGGCAACCAGGTGCTCGCGACGGGCTTCCAGCAGAAGCCCACGAAGACGCAGGGCGCGACGGCGCCGAACCAGAAGCAGCCGAAGCCCAAGCAGCCGAAGCAGCCCGACGACAACCTCTGGTACTGACCGGTCCGAGGCTACTTCGCGGGCTTGTGCGCGAGGCGCTTCGTCGAGCCGTCCTCGAGCGTGACGTCGATGGTGCTCGGGCCCGCGGCCGTCACGACGAGCTTGCCGAACTTCACGTGCGTGAGCTCCTGCCCGACGGTGAACGACCCGCTCGCGGAGTAGGGCACGGGCCCGGTGTTCTTCGGCGCCTCGACGACCGGCGGCTCGAGGACGCGGCGGATAACGGCGAGCAGGTTGCGGCGTTGCTCGGGCGCGCGGTGATACTCGGCGACCAGCTGCACGCGCGCGAGGAGCTCCTCCTCGATCGCGCCGAACGCTTCCCAGATGTGCGCGTTGTCCTTCGCGCCGCACGCCCACGCGCACGCGCGCGCAGCCTCGGGGATGCGATGGTCGTTGCCGAACGTCTCGTTGCGCGCGGCGGTGCAATCCTTCGCGGTCGCCTTCGCGTTCGCGAGCGCCTCGGGGCTCTTCGACGCGAGCCACGCCTCGGCGGCTTCGAGCGCGAGCTGAGGCCGCCGATCGTCGACGCGCTTGCTCTCCCACTCGGGGAGCACGAGCTCGCGGGTCGCGGCGATCGCGGCTCGGAGCAGCGTGTCCGGATCCTGATCGTCGAGGTTCGTCTTCCAGGCGGAGTCCGGAAGACCCTTCGTCGTGTCACCGCGAATCGCGGCGAGTCGCTCGAACTTGTCTTGCAGCACCACGTCCCGAACGTACACGAGCGTAGGATCCGTTGCATGACGATGAACGTGAGAGGTGTGCGAGTCCCCTCGTTCCTCTACGGGACGGCCTGGAAGGAGGACGCCACCGAGGGGCTCGTCGTCGAGGCGCTCGACGCGGGCTTCCGCGGCATCGACACCGCGAACCAGCGCAAGCACTACTTCGAGGAGGGCGTGGGTCGCGGCCTGGAGGCGAAGATCCGCGAGGGCTTCGTCCGCCGCGAGGAGCTGTTCCTCCAGACGAAGTTCACGTTCCGGGACGGGCAGGACCATCGGCTTCCCTACGATCCCGCCGCGCCGATCGCCGCGCAGGTCGCGCAGAGCTTCGAGAAGTCGCTCGAGCACCTCGGCGTCACGTGGATCGACTCGCTCGTCCTCCACGGCCCGTCGCGCGGCGATGGCCTCGGCCCCGACGACCACGCCGCGTGGCGCGCGATGGAGGAGCTGTGCGCGAGCGGGCGGGTGAAGCTGCTCGGCATGTCGAACGTGACCGCGCGCCAGGTCGCCGACTTCGTCGCGTTCGCCAGGATCGCGCCCGCGTTCGTGCAGAACCGCTGCTACGCGAGCCGCGGCTGGGACCGCGAGGTCCGCGCCGTGTGCGACGACCACGGCATCGTCTACCAGGGCTTCTCGCTGCTGACGGCGAACCGCGCGGTGCTGTCGAGCATCCCGCTGTCCGAGCTCGCGCTGCGCCGCGGTCGGACCCCGGAGCAGATCGTGTTCCGCTTCGCACAACAGGTCGGAATGCTGCCGATCACCGGGACCCGTGATCCCGTCCACATGCGCGAGGACCTCGGCATCCACGACCTGACCCTCGACGCCGACGAGCTGGCCATGGTCAACGCGGGCGGACGGTGAGAGGATTTCTCCATGCGCAGGATCCTGCTGGTCGCGGTGCTGGCGTGCGGTTGCGACAATAACAACGCGGGAACGGATCCCGACGCGCCGCCGATGTGCACGACCGACTGCCAGGACGCCGGCGTCGAGCCCGACGCGCCTCCGATGGCGCCGATCGGCGCGTACGTCTCGGCGATGACCGGCGACGACGCGAACATGGGCACCGAGGACTCGCCCGTGAAGACGATCGCGAAGGGCATCGCGAACGCGAAGATGCTCGGCGGCGAGCGCTCGGTGATCGTCGCCGAGGGCGCGTACACCGAGAAGGTCACGCTGTCCGAAGGCATCGATCTGCTCGGCGGACATCAGTGCAACGCGCAGGCGTGCGACTGGGCGCGCGACATCGCGACGTTCAAGTCGACGATCGTCAACACCGACTTCGAAGGCGTGTTCGCCGGCGCCGGTATCACCCGGGCGACGCTTATCTCGGGCTTCACGATCACCGGCATGGCAGGAGCGCCGACGAGCACGGCCGGCACCGTCGCGCTCACGATGAACGGCGGCTCGCCGACGGTGCGCGGCAACACGATCGTCGGCGCGAACACCAACGGCAACAGCGGCCCCGAAGGGAACAACCGCTCGATCGGCATCGCGGTGCGGGGCACGACCGACCCTGCGGGCGCGCTGATCGAGAACAACGACATCACCTCGGGCACCGCGGTCCAGTCCGTCGGCGTGGCGATCGAGAGCTCGAGCCCGAGCGTCACGTCGCTCGTCGACGTCAGCTCGAACGTCATCCGCAGCGGAACGGCGCGCCGCTCGATCGGCGTGTTCGCGCTCCGCGCGGCGGCGGGCTCGCGCATCGCGAACAACGACGTCACCGCGGGCAGCACGCAGCAAGGCGCGAACACCGGCATCCAGATCAACTCGCCGGTCGCGGTCGACCGCAACCGCGTCAACCTCGATCGCGCGGCGACGGGCGCGTGCTCGCAGACGAGCTCGTGGTGCGCCGGCATCTTCGTCGAGGGCGCGACGACGCAGATCACCAACAACATCGTGATCGGGCCCCGCGGACAGCGCACCACGGCGCTGCTGCTCGCCGAGTTCGAGGTGCCCGCGGGCACCGTCACCGTCGCCAACAACTACTTCGACGGCGGCGGCAGCGGACCCAACGGCGCGACCAGCCCGCGCAACGCGAGCTCCGCGATCGTCCTCGCGATCAGCGGCAACACCACGTCGGGGCTGACGGGCACGGTCGGCCGCATCAGCAACAACATCCTGTCGGGCGGCACGAACTCCGATCGCTACGGCATTCGCGAGGACGGTCCGACGAACCGCGAGATCCACCCGGTGTTCGTGAACACGAACCTGTTCACGTTCTCGAGCGCGTTCGGCCGCGACGACACGATCTATCGCGAGTGGAGCGGCAGCGGCTTTCCGATCGACTACGACGCGGTGTTCCTGTTCGAAGGCGCGAACCACGGCATCCCCGCGGTGAAGAACGACGAGGGTGATCCGCAGCTCGACGCGAGCTGGCACCTCGGCGAGAGCTCGCCGTGCATCGACAACGGTGGCACCACCGACGCACCGGCGAAGGACTTCGAGGGCGACGTGCGCCCCGCCGGCAAGACCGTCGACATCGGCCACGACGAACGACCGTAGGCGCTAGCCGCCCACACGACGGCCATCGTATCGTGGGCTATCGACGCGCTCGCCATCAAGATCCTCGTCCTCGGCGGCATCGGCAACGTGGTGCTGTCCTACGCGCTCGGCTGGGTGCTCTCGATGAAGCGGCTCAAGGGGCCCATGGAGCCGCATCGCTGGCTGCTCGTCGCGCACGAGGTGTCGCTGCAGGAGGGCTTCTTGCTGCTCGGCTGCGCGTTCGCGCTGCAGTTCGCGAGGCTCTCGCACGCGCTCGCCGTCACCGGCGCCGCGCTCCTCGTCGCCGCGTCGGTGTTCCAGGACCTCTCGGGGATCATCAACTGGCTGCGCGACACGGGTGATCAGTTCGCCGAGAAGTCGACGGGCTGGGTGATGGCGTCGATCAACGCGGTGCTCAACACCGCGGGCATCGCGATCGTCGCGTACGGCGTCGTGGTCGGTCTCGCGTAGTCGCGCGAGCGCACCGCGTGTTCACAACGCGTCTTCGATCGCATCGGCGAGTGTCCGCAACACGGACAGGCGCGCGAAGTACTTGTCGTTCGCGGGCACCACCGTCCACGGCGCGAACTTCGTCGACGTGCGTTCGATCATGTCGTTCACCGCGGCGCGGTAGTCGTCCCACTTCTCGCGGTTGCGCCAGTCCTCCTGCGTGATCTTGTGCTTCTTGAACGGCGTCGCTTCGCGCGCCTTGAACCGCGCGAGCTGCTCGTCCTTCGAGATCTGCAGCCAGTACTTCACGACGACGGTCTTGTTCGCGGCGAGCTGCTCCTCGAAGTCATTGATCTCGCTGTACGCGCGCATCCAGTCCGCTTCCGCGCAGAATCCCTCGACGCGCTCGACGAGGACGCGCCCATACCACGAGCGATCGAAGATCGTCATGCGACCGCGCTCGGGTAGGTTGCGCCAGAACCGCCACAGGTACGGCCGCGCCTTCTCCTCGTCGGACGGCGCCGCGATCGGCACCACGTCGTACTTCCGCGCGTCCAGCGCCTGCGTGACGCGGCGGATCGCGCCGCCCTTGCCCGCGGCATCGGAGCCCTCGAACGCGCACACGACCGACAGCTTCTCGAAGCGCTTGTGACGCGACAACCGATTGAGCCGGCCCTGCTGCTCGGCGAGCTCGTCCTTGTACGTCTCCTTGTCCACGGCCTGCGACAGATCGAGGCGATCGAGCACGCTGACGTTATCGATCGACGGCAGCCGCGGCGCCGCACGCACGCCGCGCGGCTTCGCGGGCTCGTCGAGCCGGCGTCGAATCGAGTCGTGGATCGCCTTGCCGATGGTGAGGTTGCGATACCGCTCGTCGCCGCCCTCGACGACGAGCCACGGCGACTCCGCCGTCGACGTCGTACGCACCATGTGCTCCGCCGCCTTCTGGAACTTGTCGTACATCGCGAGGTGCTTCCAGTCGGTGTCCGTCACGCGCCACGCGGTCGAGCGGTGCTTCGACAGCTCCTTGAACCGCTTCTTCTGCGCCTTCTTCGACAGGTGCAGCCAGAACTTGAGGAGCAGCGTGCCCTCGTCGGCGAGCATCTGCTCGAACCGCAAGATCTCGTCGATGTGCTGGTCGAGCTTCGCCGCCTTGATCTCGCCGTACACGCGCTCGAGCAGCGGCCGCGTGTACCACGAGCCGACGAACACCGCGGTCCTGCCAGTCGCGGGCAACGCGCGCCAGAACCGCCACATCAGCGGCCGCCCGGCGAGGTCATCGCCGACGGGACGCAGCGCGTTCGTCGAGATGTGGCGCGGATCCATCCACTCGTTGAGCACGTTCAGCGTGTCGCCCTTGCCCGCACCGTCGACGCCGGCGAGCACGATGACGACGGAGAACGCGCCGCTCTTGACGAGGTCGTACTGCGCCTTCAACAGTGCCGCCCGCAGCTCCGGCTCTTCCTTCTCGTAGCGCTCCTTGTCGATCTCGTGGCCGAGCTCGGCTGACTCGAACATGGTGATCAGTTATCACGCTCTCGATGCAGCCGAAGAGCAGCGACTGGAAGTTCACGACGGATCAGCGCAAGCCCGTCTACAAGTCGCTCGCAGCCGAGCTCGACGCGGTGAAGGCCGGCAAGAAGGCGATCTCGTTCTTCGCGACCGATCGCAGCGGTCTCGACGACGACCTCGGAGAAATCGAACCCCTGGCCACGAAGCGCGGCCTGCGGAAGACGGTCGCCAAACGCAAGGGCGCCATCGACATCTTCGTTCATCGCGACGACGAAGAGTCTCGCATCGCACCGCTCCAGCGCCTGCTCTCGCAGTCACCGTGGAGCTTCGAGCACGAAGCGAAGCTCGGCGAGCTCCTCGGCTACACGGCGGCCCAGCGCGCCGCCTGGCTCGCCGCGGAGCGCCACGCACGCCCCGCGTTCGGCGTGCTCACGCTCTACGCCGACACGGTCGCCGGCTATCCAAAGCCGCTCGCGTGGTGGTCGGATCCGGGGCGCGTCCCTGCACCCGACGCCTACACGCACATGGACAAGCGCGTCCGCGGTCTCGTGCTGTGGCGCGTCGGCGTCGATCCAAGCTACGCGAAGCAGCTCGACCGGAGCGGCTTCGTCTCGTACGCCGGCTATCCCAAGATCGAGAGGGTCTTCGACAAGGCGGTGCGTACGTCCTACGAGCGCCTCGGCCCGACCGGATGGGAGCGCGTCCGTCGTCAGCCCGCGCGCCGGCGATGACCGCGCGCACGCGCACGGTGAACGAGGTGCCCCGACGCGGGGCGTGGGCGATGGCGATCTGGTATCTCGATCGCGATGAACCCGCAGACTCGCGCCGAAGCCACGTCGTACGAAGAGACCTCGCTCCACGCGCACGTGATGGAGTTCCTCGCGGCGCTCGCCGGCAAGAACGATCCGCGCTTTCACCTCGGCTCGTTCGGCGCGAGTCCGCAGGGCCGCGAGCTGCCGCTCGTCGTGATGAGCGCGCACGGCATCAAGACGCCCGCCGAGTCCCGCGCGCGCGGGCTGCCGGTCGTCCTCGTCATCAACGGCATTCACGCGGGCGAGGTCGAGGGCAAGGAGGCGTGTCAGATGCTGATGCGCGACATCCTCGCGGGCACCCACGCGCACCTGATCGAGAAGCTCACGCTCGTGATCGTGCCGCTCTTCAACCCCGACGGAAACGACGCCATCTCCCCCGAGAACCGCGTGCTCAACCTGCCGCGGCTCGAGGGACAGATCGGCCCCAAGAAGGTCGGCACGCGCGTCAACGGCATCGGCGTGAACCTCAACCGCGACTACATGCGCCAGCAGGCGCTCGAGATGCAGCTCCTGCAATCGCGCGTGGTGCAGGTGTGGAAGCCCGAGCTGACGATCGACACCCACGCGACCAACGGCTCGGTCCATCGCATGTGGATGACCTACGACATTCCACACACGGTGGAGTCGGGCCGCGCCGAACCGATCGCGTTCATGCGCCAACGCATGATGCCCGTGGTGACCAAGGCGCTCGCCGACAAGCACGACCTCGTCGCCGGTTGGTACGGCAACTTCGTCGAGGACGAGCGCGCGCTCGATGGGCGCCGCGACGCCGACCCGGCCGCGCCGGTCGGCGAGGGCTGGATGACGTACCCGCACAACCCGCGCTTCGGCTCGAACTATCGCGGCCTCTCGAACCGCCTCGACCTCCTGCTCGAGTGCTACTCGTACCTGTCGTTCCCCGATCGCGTGCGCACGACCTACGCGACGATCCTCGAGGCGCTGACCTACGTCACCGCGAACGCCGACGACGTGATGCAGGTCGTGGTCTCGAGCCAGAACCCGCGCGACCGCATCGCGGTGCGCTACAAGCTCGAGCCATTCGCGGACCCGATCGAGATCCCCACGATGTCTCCGCGCACGCTCGACGGCGCGCCGGCCAGCGTGCGCATCCCGTACTTCTCGAACTTCGTCGGCACGACCGTCGTCGATCGCCCGCCCGCGTACATCGTGCCCGCCAACGTCGCCGAGCACCTCGCGCGGCATGGCATCGCGAGCACGCCCGTCGAGGGCACGCACGAGGTCGAGGTCGCCACCGTCGAGGGCTTCGGCACCGAGGGCGGTCGCAAGATCCTCGAGGCCTCCGAGGTCGGCGATCTACAGGTCTCGTGGAAGCGCTCGTCGCGCCCGGTCCCCGCCGGCGCGCACCTCGTGCGTACGGATCACGCATCGGGCGCGATCGCGGTCTACCTGTGCGAGCCCGAGTCCGACGACGGCGCGATCGAGAACGGCCTGATCAAGGCGCCCGCCGCCGGCGACGAGTTCCCGATCTGGCGCGCGCACTCGTAGCGACGACGCACACCATCACGCGGCGCGCACGAGCGACACGCCGGCCCGCAGCTTCGTCGCGGCCTCGACCTCGTCGTACGCGTCGTCCATCGCCAGCGCGTCGTTGCCCGTGCGATGCGCGCCCTCCATGTTCGGCGTATCGCCATACGTGTCGACCAGCAGCTCGACCTCGCGCCCGCCATACAAGCAGTAGTAGTGCTCCTTCGCGGACACGAGCACCTTCGCATTCGTCGTGCCGAGCACGCTCGTCATGTAGTTCGTGCAGTTCCCGTAGATCGTGTCCTCGACGATCAGGTCGCCCGTCACCACGATCTGCGCGCACGTCGCGATCGCCCTCGCCCGCAGCGTCCCCAGCACGACGAGGAACCCCGCGCGAAACCCCTGCTGGATCACGCCGCGCACGGTCAGGTCGCCCGCGACGAACAGGCTCGGCCCCTCGGGCTCCATCACGAGCTCGTCGACCTCGAGATCTCCCTCGTACAGCCGCCTCTCGGGCCCACTGACCCAGCACTCGAAGTCGATCACGCCGTCGATCACGCTGCTCTCCTCGCGATCGAACCACTCGTCGCGCCTCGCCGCGAGCAGCTGCATCGCGACGTCCTCGTCGATCGGGCTCGTCCTCGACCAGACGTCGGTCACTTCCGCTTCGCCGCCTTCGCCTTCGCCTTCGTCGCCTTCGCCGTTTTCGCCGGCGCGGCCTTCTTCGCGGCAGTCTTCTTCGCGGCAGGCTTCTTCGCCGCGGCCGCCGGCGGTGCGGTCCCGATCTGCGCGACCAGCTTCTTCGGCGCCTGCGCGCGATAGCTCTCGTCGATCCATTCCTTGAACATCTCGATCGGAGCTGGCTGATCGGCCGGGGGCGTCGCGCTCACCCACCCGCTCTTGCCCATGCCGTACTCCATCGGCTTCACCCACGGCAGCATCAGCGCGACGTTGCCGGACTTCGGCAGCTTGCAGCCGATGCCGAGCGGCTCGCCCGGAACGTTCAAGTAGACGAAGGTCTTGTCGTTGACCGCCACATCGTTGTGTCCCGGCCACGGCGCCTTCTCGTGCGCGCCCGGGAATGCCAACCCGTAGGCCTTCAGCTCTGCGAGCGCGTCATCGCTCTTCACGCGTGCCATGCCTCAGACTACCCTGTTCGCGTGAGCGCGAAGAACCTCCCGGACTGCGGTCTGTACAAGACCACCAAACCGATCGGCTCCATCGAAGCCGGTCGCCTCGTCTACTTCCACAACCACGGCAACCCGGGGCCGGGCGTCTACCTCCCCGCGAAGTGGCACCAGAACCGCTGCACGTTCTCCGAGAACGGAAACACGATCCCCGACGACTTCGACCCCTCCTCGCTCGAAGAGCTGCCGGTCGAGGGCTTCTACCGCGTGACCTCCGAGTTCTACTGCTGCGAGAAGCAGTGCACGAAGTTCGAGCCCGACGTCTTCGTGCAACTCGGCTACAACGGCGCCGCCGCGCCGATCCTGTTCACGCCCGAGCTGACCTCCAACGGCATTCGCATCCCCGACCGCGGCGCGGTCATCGACGAGCACAACATGAAGAAGCTCGTGCTGCTCCGCATCGCCGAGCGCGAAGGCGCCTCCTCCGACGGTGGTGGCGGCGGCGGTGGCAAGGAGCGCGACAAGAACCAGCCCGAGATCAAGTTCCCGCGCGGCGGCTTCGTCGTTCACTAATAATAGAGCGCGCGTCGGAACCATCAGCACTGGCTTCTCGAAGCGGAAGCTGGTGGGTGAAGTTCTCGATCGACATCGATCACCCGCTCCCGTGGCGAGTCGTGCAGGAGCTCGGGCACGTGCTGAACTACCTCTCGCTCGACGAGCGACTTCCGACGGTGTTCAAGCCCGTCTCGCCACCGGTCTACCTGAACGGCGGCCCGCGAACGTTCCTGTCGTGGGTCATCGAGTGCGACGACCGCGCCTTCAAGCCCGACACGTGTGCCGAGTGGCTGCACGGTCGCCTACCTCGACCGGTCGACAAACGCGCGAGCTGGGCGCTCGACGAGGATCAAGACGAGTGACTACCGACGACTGACGACGACTGACGACTGACGACTGACGACGGCGACGGCGACGAGGACGACGACGAGGACGACGACGAGGACGACGAGGCCGACGACGAGGACGACGACGAGGACGACGGCGAGGACGACGAGGACGAGGACGACGACCGATGACGACCGACGACGACCGATGACGACCGACGACGACAACGACAACGACGACAAGGACGACAAGGACGACAAGGACGACAACGACGACAACGACGACGAGGACGACGAGGACGACGACCGACGACGACCGACGACTGACGACGACCGACGACTGACGACGACTAACGACTGACGACTGACGACGACCGACGACGACGAGGACGACGACGAGGACGACGGCGAGGACGACGGCGAGGACGACGAGGACGAGGACGACGACGACGACGACGACGACGACGACGACGACGACGAGTTGTGATGACCTCACTCGACCAACTTCTTTCGACGGGTCCGCGCACACGACAGTGCGTTCCCGCGGAGACGCCTCCGCTCCTCGCGAGGCTGTACGAGCAGACCAACGGGTTCTACCTCTTCGACGACGCACTCCACTTCGCTCGGCCGAAGAAGCGCTCGCATGGAACGCACCCTCGCTGTGGCGTTGCGAGCGAGGACCGGATTCCATCGAGCGACTTCTTCTTCACCGAGGATCTCTTCGGCGAACAGTTCGCAGTCCGTGACGACGCGATCACGTTCTCCACCGAAACCGGCGCGTACGAGCACCTCGCGAACGACCTGGAGGCGTGCGCGAGCCCGTTCCTCGAGGACGGCGACTTCCTCACGGGGCGCCCGGTTGCCATCGCGCGGCCACAACACCACAACACGCTGCGCCCCGGCCAACGACTCGCTCCCACCCGGCCATTCATGATGGGCGGCGAGTACGAGACTCCAACTTGTTCGCCGTGGATGCCGTCGAGACGATGCGCCTCCGGGGCTCGCTCGCGATCCAAACACGCGATCTGCGCGACGGCACACACGTCGCGATAAAGATCGTCGACTAAGAAGCTAGTGAGAAGTGGACTGGCTCTTTCATGGTGACGTGTGAGCCCGATGGCAGTCGTCGCGACGGCGACGTCGAGAGTTGCAGGCAACGGGATCGCGCTCCGACGACCATCGAAGTTCGTGACAGACATCGAAGCGTCCTCGATCCAACTCTCGTACGCCGTCATTCGCGCGAGATCTACAATGTCAGACTCGGATGATATCGATTGATCATGTCCGTCGATATCGATGCTCTGGCCGACCGGATCGCGACTCACGCCGCGCACCTCGATGCCGCAACCCACACACTCCTCACGGACCTCCGCGAGTTCGACATCGCCAGCGGTTGGTACAAGCAAGGTGCCCACTCGTGCGCGGAGTGGCTGTCCTGGCGCGTCGGCTGGAGCATGGGCACCGCACGCGAGCACCTGCGCGTCGCTCGCCGCCTCGCCGAGCTCCCATTGATCGACGACGCCCTCCGCCGCAGCGCCGTCTCCTACTGCAAGGTCCGCGCGATCACCCGTGTCGCGACACCGGCCAACGAGGCCACGCTCCTCGAAGACGCGCGCTACGCAACGGGCTCGCAGCTCGAGCGCATCTGCCGCAAGTACGCCGCCGTCGTGCGCGCCTCGAAGGAACCCGAGGAGAGCTACGATCGCGAGCGACGGTACGTGCGTCGCATGGATCTCGATGACGGAATGGTCAAGGTGGAAGCCCTCCTCCACCCCGAGGAAGCCGCCATGGTCTGGGCGGCACTCGAAGCTGTCGCCCGCGCGAAGAAGGAGTCGAGCGAGTCGTCTCGCGCCGACGTTACGCGCCCGAATAGCGACGAGACGTTCCGCGCCGACGTCGCCCGCGCGGCGCAGTCCGCACCGACGAGCCGGATCCCTCCCCGCGAGGACGCCGCGCGGCGCTTCGACCGCGCGGACGCACTCGTCACGATCGCGCGCGACGTCCTGCGCGGCGGTCGCGTGCAAGCGGTACCGACGGAGCTGGTCGTGACGGTCGCCGCCGAGACGCTGACGAACCCGCTCACGGCGCCCGACCCGTTCGCGGTCACGAGTGACGGCACCTGCGTTTCCGCGGAAACGGCGCGCCGCCTCGCGTGTGACTGCGGCATCGTTCACATGGTCGAGGACCACCACGGCACGACCCTCTCGGTCGGACGCAAGACGCGCTCGATCCCGGTCTCGATCAAACGGGCGATGCTCAAGCGCGACAAGACGTGCCGCTTCCCCGGCTGCAACAACCGGATCTTCATCGAGGGCCACCACATCCAGCACTGGGCGAACGGTGGAGAGACGTGCCTCGACAACGTACTAGGCATGTGCAGCCATCACCATCGCTTCGTTCACGAGTACGGCTATCGCATCGAGCTCGACGAGCAGAAGCAGCCACGCTTCTTCGATTCGCGGAACCGACGGGTGACGGAGTCCTCGCCAAGACCGATCTCCCCGCGCATGGGGATGCCGGCACTCGTCGACGCGCACGCCGATCTCGACGTTTCCGCGGAAACGAACGAGCCGTTGTGGGACGGAGACCCGGTCAACTATGGTTGGGCGATCGATGACCTCGTGCGCGCGGACCAGCTGCAGTAGCCCAACGCCAAGCAAGGCCAGAGAGAGGCTTGCTCGACGATGCCAACGTCGTCGAGCGCGAACACTCGTCTCCGATGCAGCGACGTCCCGAGGAGCTGGCATCGACCCGAGCAGGACCTTCGAATGCAGGACGTAGACATGGTCTATCCAGTCAAGGATGAGGACGCCTCCCATCCGGTTCCGACAGCATGGAGACCGATCTTCGCGCAGATCGTGAGTGCCCTCGTCAGCGGAGACTACGGCTTGCGCCACGCGCCCGCATGTGTCGACAGAGCTGACGAACGGACGGCCAGCCAGATCCGAGAGTATCTACAGGAGTACGGAGAAGCTCTCGTCGAGCTGCCTGAAGATACGTGGGAGTCGTCGGTCAGCCAATGGCAAGGGGGGCATTGGGACGTGCTCGTCGATCTCTGGACTCGCTCCGGGGGAAGCGACCTGGTCATTTCGGCCCGAGTCTTCGACGACGAGAATGGCGCGATTCGAATCGTGGTCAACTCCGTGCACGTTCCTTAGCCGCGCCTCCAACGATGTCACCTCCCGAAGGCTGCAGTTGCCGCGCGGCAAGAGGGACGTTTGGAGCGTTTGGAGAACGCGCGCGACCTATGTTTCGACGCGTTAGAGAGTGAGTATGGGTGATGGGTCGTAGAAGCAACTAGATGAGGATTGTGATGACATCGAGTAGCTGTTCGGTCGCGGACGCTGTGAAGCGCTCCGATGCCCTCGAGGAAGGTGGCGATTTGGAGGGGGCCATCGCCGTGCTCACCGAGGCCATCGGCTTCCTTCCCAATGAACCTCGGCTTTGGGCTCGGAGAGGAAGGCTGTTCAGGAATCGCAAGGAGTGGAAAAGGGCCACTGAGGATTTCGACGTCGCCTTATCGTTGAAGCCGGAAGCCGCTACTACACGATTCCTGCGAGGGACATCATTATCAATGCTCGGTGAATTTGATCGTGCTATCTCAGCTGACGGATCCCCTCATCCTGAACGCGTAGACGCGTGAAAGCGCTCCGGAACT
>CAZUAR010000037.1:0-105063 GCA_964617845.1 uncultured Kofleriaceae bacterium
CTATTTCTGCCGTCTCGTAGCTGAAGCTCACGGTGGACGCATCGACTACGAGGCCGCTCCCGACGGCCCGAGCTTCGTGATCCGCCTCCCCGGCCGCGCCTGACCCCTGGATCGTGTAAGGATGCGGTCGATGTCGTATGCAGTGCTGATCTGTGACGACGATCCAGACGATCGAACCGAGATGCGCGAGTCGCTTCACGGCTTCGACGTCGTGGAGGCGTCTTCGGAGAGAGGTGCTCGCGACGCACTCGAAGCGCGGACATTCGATGCGATCGTCGCGAATGCGTTAGATGTGTTGTTGTTCGTGCGGAGTGCGTATCCTGCGACAATTCGATTTCTCGTGAGCAGTGAGGAGCTCGAGGTAGTGGTGAGGGCGGTCAATGACGGCGCAGCACATCGCTTCTTTCAGAAGCCGTACGACGCCGACACGCTGCGCGGAGCCCTCGAACACGTGCTTCGAGAGCGTTCGCCAGGAGGTTGATGATGTCGGGCGGGAAACACCGGATCGTGCTGGGTCGCGTGCTCGTCACCGACGACGACGAGCAGATGCGTCGCGTCTGCTCGCGCGCGCTGACGAATGAAGGCTGGGAGGTAACCCTCGCGACCGACGGAAAACACGCGATCGAAGCGGTGCGTGAAGCGAAGGCGGGATTCGATTGCATCGTCTCGGACGTCAACATGCCCGAGGTGGATGGCTTCGAGCTCATCGCGGCGGTCCGGACGTACGACGACGATCTGCCCGTGCTGCTCATGACAGGTGACCCGACGCTCGATGGTGCCGTGCGCGCGATCGACAACGGAGCGGTGTCATACCTGTCGAAGCCGTTCGATCAGGAGATGCTCGTGTCCGCGGTCGCGCGGGCGGCCCGCCGTCACGGCGTCGCGCGCATGCGGCGGCGCGCGGAGTCGGCGCGGCTCGAGACCATGCGCGACGAGCTATCGAGCAAGCTCGACGCGGCGCTCGCCGGCGCGTGGATGGCGTTCCAGCCGATCGTCGATGTCCATGCGCGACACGTCTACGCGTACGAGGCGCTGCTTCGCACCGACGAGGAGACGATGTTGCGTCCCGACGTGTTCATCGGGACTGCGGAGCGACTCGACCGGGTTCACGAGCTGGGGCGAACGGTGCGCGACAGGGTCGCGAAGGCGATTCCCCGAGCGCCGGCCGACACGTTCCTGTTCGTGAACGTTCACGGACTCGAGCTGACCGACGAGGCGCTGTTCGATGGGAGCAACCCGCTCGTCGTGCACGCGCCGCGGATCGTCCTCGAGATCACCGAGCGAGTCGGCATCGACGCGCTCGGTGGACCGACGCGCGTGGAGATGCTGCGCAAGCTCGGCTTCCGCATCGCGGTCGACGATCTCGGCGCGGGGTACGCGGCGCTCGGTGCGCTCGCGACGCTCGAGCCGGAGGTCGTGAAGCTCGACATGTCGCTGATTCGCGATCTGCATCGGCATCCGACGAAGCGTCGCGTGGTCGGCGCGATCACGACGCTGTCGCGCGAGCTCGGCAGCAAGGTCGTCGCGGAGGGTGTCGAGACGCTCGACGAGTACAACGTGCTCGTCGACTGCGGCGTGGAGCTGATCCAGGGCTACCTGCTCGCGCGGCCGTCGCGCGAGTTCGGCACGTTCACGCAGGTGTAGCGAGCGCGAGCACGTCGCCGAGGATGCGCCACGTGAGGCCCCAGATCACGTAGCCCTCGTAGTTCCAGCTCGGAAACGTCATCGGCGAGTTCGGGTACGAGTACGTCCCGTCGAGGGAGCCCGATGCGGCGGTCGCGAGCGGGAGCCAGAACGCGGCGAGCGCTTCGGGGCCGCACGTCGGCTCGACGGCCACGTCGGTCACGAAGATGAACGGCGTGACCTCGATGCCGAGGGGGCCGCTCGTGCGCGGATGGAGCGGCGGGGTGTTGCCGAGGAGGCGCGCGCCCGCCAGATCGATGCCGAGCTCCTCGCGCGTCTCGCGGATCGCGGTCTCGAGCAGATCGCGATCGGTCGACTGGTGTCGGCCGCCGGGCAGCGAGATGTGCCCCGACCACGGATCGCCCGCGCGCTCGGCGCGCTTCATCAGCAGGACGCGCGGATCGTCGGGCACGTCCCGGCGATGCACGTTCACGTCGTGCAAGAGCACCGCGACCGCCGCGCTGCGCTTGCCGTCGAGCGGCGCGGGGAGCTCACCGGGAGTGAGCCTCGCAGCCAACTGCTCGATCAACGACACGCGCTCAGCATACGTTCTGTAGAGTGTGGTGACAGATGGCGACGCGCGAATTCGATCTCGTTCTGTTCGGTGCCACCGGATTCACCGGAAAGCTCGTCGCGGAGTACCTCGCGAGCTCCGCAGACAAGCCGCGGTGGGCGATCGCCGGTCGCAACGCCGACAAGCTGAAGGCGCTCGGACTGGACGTACCGACGCTCGTCGTCGACGCGCTCGACGCGGCGGCGATGAACGACCTCGCGAAGCGCACGAAGGTCATCTGCACCACGGTCGGTCCGTACGCGAAGTACGGCAGCGAGGTCGTCGCCGCGTGCGCCGCGAACGGCACGCACTACGCCGATCTGTGCGGCGAGGTGCAGTGGATGCGCCGCATGATCGATGCGCACCACGAGACGGCGAAGGCCTCGGGCGCGCGCATCGTTCACACGTGTGGCTTTGACTCGATCCCGTCGGATCTCGGCACGTGGGCCGTCCAGCGCGAGTTCCGCGCGACGTTCGGGATGCCCGCCCAGCAGGTCACGGCGCTGTTCGGCGAGTCGAGCGGCACGGTCTCGGGCGGCACCGTCGCGAGCGGCCTCGAGACGGCGCGCGAAGGTGGCGAGTCTCGCGAGGTGCGCAAGCTCCTCGCGAATCCGTACGCGCTCGACCCGGATCCGAGCGCGGCGCATCCGCCGTCGCCCGACGAGACGAGCATCGGATGGAACGCGGACCTCAAGATGTTCACGGTGCCGTTCTTGATGGCGGGGATCAACACGCGCGTGGTTCGTCGCGCGCACGCGCTCGCCGGCTTTCCGTGGGGCAACGACTTCGTCTATCGAGAGGTCATGTCGACGCCGGGCTCGGCGCGCGGGCTCGCGATGGCCGTCGGTGTCGCGGGCACGCTCGCGGGCCTCGCGTTCGCGATGAAGCGACCGCGCCTGCGCGCGCAGCTCGAGAAGCGCGCGCCGAAGCCGGGCGAGGGCCCCTCGGCGGAGCGCCGTGCACGCGGTCACTGGAAGGCTCGCTTCGTCGCGAAGAACGGATCGAACAAGCTGATCTATGTCGTCGGCGACGCGCACGGAGATCCGGGCTACGCATCGACGGCGAAGATGCTCGGAGAAAGTGCACTGTCACTCGCTCGCGATCCGCTGACATCATCCGGAGGCGTGACGACACCATCTGTCGCGATGGGACAGTTCCTCTTCGATCGTTTGCGTCGCACCGGGCTCACGTTCGAAGTAGCCGGCTAGCGCCGTGGCCGGCCGCGGATCGCCGACCGCAACGCCTCGATACTCCGCGCACGCGCACTGGCATTCACGCTGCACCTCGTCCGGACATGCAGCAATCAGTAACGGCTACGCGAGTAGTCACGCGCTGCAGCATCGTCAGTTCCAGCGCCTGACGAGGCAAACGGTTCGGGTGCACGGTTGGTGAGACCGTGTATTCGAGGATGGCTGGCCGGCCGCGGTAATTCTGCCGCGGCCGGTTCTATTTTCGGGCCTCGCGGCCGGGGTACGATGGGACGTGGCGTATCGGGTCCTGGCGTGGTTCCTTCGCGTCGTCACGCGGGTGTTCTTCCGCCAGGTCGAGGTCGCGGGCCTCGAGAACGTGCCGGCGACAGGCCCCGTGCTGTTCGCGGGCAATCATCCGAACTCGCTGATCGATCCGATCCTCATCATCACCACGTGCGGCCGCAAGGTTCACTTCGCGGCGAAGGACAGCCTGTTCAAGGGCCGCATCATGCGCGCGGTGCTGAGCGGGCTCGGTGCGGTCCCGGTCGCGCGCAAGGATGACCACGACGGCACGCGCGCGAGCACCGCGCCGACGAAGGAGCGCGACGCCGGCGAGCGCAAGACGGCGAACGACGCGGCGTTCGACAACATGTTTCGCGTGCTCGGCGAGGGGGGCGCGATCGGCATCTTCCCCGAGGGGCTCTCGCACGACGAGAGTCAGCTCGCGAAGCTCAAGACCGGCGCTGCGCGGCTCGCGCTCGGCGGTGCCGCGAAGAACCAGCAACCGATCACGATCGTCCCCTGCGGTCTCACGTTCATTCACCCGAAGCGGTTTCGCAGCCGCGTGCTCGTGCAGTACGGCGCGCCGATCGTGATCGAGCCGGGCAAGGGCACGGACAAGGACATCGTCACGGCGCTCACCGGCGATCTCGACATCGCGATCCGGCGCCTCACCATCAACGCACCCGACTGGGACACGGTGCGCGCGCTCGACGTCGTGCGCCGGTTGTACCAGCCGCAGGAGATCAGCATCGAGGACCGCGTCGAGCTCGCGCGGCGCTTCAACCAGTACTACAGCTCGGTCGCCGCGGATCCGCGCGTGCTGTCGATCATGGCGCGCGTGCGCGCGTATCAGCAGAAACTCGACGAGCTCGGGCTCACCGATCGAGAGCTCGCGCGCGACCTCAGCAAGGTCGAGATCAGCGGGCGCATGCTGCGGCACCTGATCCTCGTCGCGTTCTGGTTGCCGCTGACCGCGCCCGGTGCCGCGCTGCACCTGCCGACGGTCGCGTTCGCGCGCCTGGCCGGCCCGAGGCTCACGCCGCGCAAGGATGTCGTCGCGACGACGAAGCTCGTGATCGGCATGCTGCTCGTGCTGCTGAGCTACGGCGCGGCCGTCGCGATCCTCGCGTGGACGGTGAGCTGGCGGTGGGCGCTCGCCGCGGCGATCGTCTTGCCGCTCAGCGGATGGGCGACGCTGCGCGTGCTCGATCGCCTGCGCCTCGTGCGGCGCGCGGTCGGCGTGTTGCTGCGCCAGCTGCGGTTTCGCAAGGAGGTGAAGGCGCTGCGGGCCGAGCGCGAGAAGCTGTCCGAGGAGGTCGTGCGCGTGGTCACGGAGGTGAAGCCCGTCGATCTGCCGGCGCTGTTCCCGCCGGACGATCCACGCCGCAGACCCGAGGACGAGCTCGAGGAGAGCTGGCGATCGCGCAAGCACGCGGACCTCGACGCCGAGCTCGACAAGGACGCGGCCGAGGAGCGCGCGGACGAAGAGCGCGAGAGTCGCGACCGCTGACCATGGAGCGCCCACTCGTCGTACTGCTGCACGGCCTGGCGCGCGGCCATGGCTCGATGGCTCGTCTCGGCAACGGCCTTCGCTCGCACGGCTTCGACACGTTCAGCCGCACGTATCCGTCGCGCCGGCACTCGATCAGCTACCTTGCCAGCGAGATCGCCGACTGGATCGTCGAGCACGCCGGCGATCGCCCCGTGTGCGCCGTGACGCATTCGATGGGCGGCGTGATCGTGCGGCACCTGCACGACGCGCGGATTCGCTGGCATCGCATCGTGATGCTCGCGCCGCCCAATCGCGGCAGCCGGCTCGCCGCGGGATTGGTTCGCAATCCGATCTTTCGCTGGTACTACGGTCCGGCGGGCCTCGAGCTCGCGGATGGATCGACGTGGCCGCCACCGCCCGCGCCGTTCTGCGTGATCGCCGGGACGCGGAGCTTCGCGATGACCAACCCGACGAGCTGGACGGTCGGGCGACGCTTCGCGCCGTCCACGCCGAACGACGGGACCGTCGCGGTCGAGGAGACCAAGCTCGACGGCATGACGGCGTTCGCCGAGGTCGACGCGACCCACACGTGGATCATGAACGACGCGAACGTGCTTCGACTCACCGTCAGCTACTTGAAAGAAGGCACATTTCCAGCAACGTGACAGACGTTTCGCGCGTATGTTACGGGCCTGCATGTTTGGCCGCTTCCTTCCACGCGAGACCAGCTTCTTCGATTTCTTCGAGCAGCATGCGCAGCTGACGATCGAGGGGACCAAGGAGTTCCTGTCGCTCGTCACCACCGGCGCGAACGTGCCGGCGAAGTGCCGCCGCATCTCGGACATCGAGCACGAGACGGACACGATCACCCACCGCTGCGTCGAGGCGCTGCACAAGACGTTCATCACGCCGATCGATCGCGACTCGATCCACCGCCTGATCACGCGCATGGATGACGTGATGGACTTCGTCGAGGCGGCCGCGGAGCGCATCGAGCTGTACGAGCTGACGGTGATGACCGCCGACGTGCGCGACCTCGCCGACGCGCTCCATCGCGCCGCCCTGCAGGTCGAGGCGGCCGTGCGCGGGCTACGCGAGCTGAAGAACTCGCAGGCGACGCTCAAGCTGTGCATCGACATCAATCGCCTCGAGAACGAGGCGGATGCGATCCTGCGGCGCGCGGTCGCTCGCCTGTTCAAGGAAGAGAAGGACCCGATCCTCGTCATCAAGTGGAAAGAGGTCTACGAGAACCTCGAGGACGCCACGGATCGCTGCGAGGATGTCGCGAACATCATCGAGGGCGTGATCCTCGAGCACGCCTAGCCCACGACGATGGACGATCAGGTACTCGTCATCCTCACGATCGCGGCGGCGCTCGTCTTCGACGTGATCAACGGCTTCCACGACGCCGCGAACTCGATCGCGACGATCGTGTCCACGCGCGTGCTCTCGCCGCGCGTCGCGGTGCTGTGGGCGGCGACGTTCAACTTCGTCGCGCTGTTCATCTTCCATCAGGGCGTCGCCGACACGATCTCGAAGACGATCCACGTCGAGGGCTCGAGTCACGCCTACGTCTGGGTCGTGATCTGCGGGCTCGGCGGAGCGATCGTGTGGAACCTCCTCACGTGGTGGCTCGGGTTACCGTCGTCGAGCTCGCACGCACTGATCGGCGGCCTGTCCGGTGCGGGCATCGCGTTCGGCGGCGTCGACACGCTCCAGCTCGACAAGATCGCGAAGACGATCTACTTCATCCCGCTCGCGCCGCTGATGGGGCTCGTCGTGGCGAGCATCATCATGCTGGTGGTCTACTGGGTGTTCCGCCGGTTCCGCCCACAGAAGATCGATCGCATGTTCCGCATCGGCCAGCTGTTCTCGGCGGGCCTCTACTCGATAGGTCACGGCGGCAACGACGCCCAGAAGACCGCCGGTGTGATCTGGGTCGTGATGATCGCGGGCGGCATGTTGGGCCCGGGCGATGCAGCGCCGTACTGGATCTTCGTCGCGTCGTACGCCGCGATGGCGTTCGGCACCGCGATCGGCGGCTGGCGCATCGTGAAGACGATGGGCATGGGGCTCACGCACCTGAAGCCGGTCGGCGGGTTCTGCGCGGAGGTCGCGGGCGCGATCACGCTGTTCGTCGCGACGCACTTCAAGATCCCCGTGTCGACCACGCACACGATCACCGGTGCGATCGTCGGCGTCGGCTCGATCACCAACGCGCGCGGCATCCGCTGGGCGCTGGCGGCGCGCATCGTCTACGCCTGGGTCCTCACGATCCCGGCCGCGGGCATCGTGGGAGCGCTCGCCGTCCTCGCCGCAAAGGCGCTCGGCGCCTACTGAAGAGGACCCGTCCCCTTCGTAGCGTCCCGCCGAGATGTCAGCCCCCACCGGTAGGGTCCCGCCGTGGCCAAGCTCTACTTCCGGTACGGAACGATGGATTCGGCGAAGTCGCTCAACCTGCTCGCGGTCGCGCACAATTACCGCAAGCAAGGCAAGCGCGTCCTCCTCATGAAGCCTCGCCTCGACACGCGGTTCGGCGCCGCGAAGATCTCGTCGCGCGCGGGGCTCGAGGCGGACGCGGATCTGATGATCGATGAAGAGACGGCGCTCGACCCGCGCGAGTTCGCGAACCTCGACTGCATCCTCGTCGACGAGGCGCAGTTCCTGCCTCCCCAGGTGATCGAGGATCTGCGCCGCATCACCGTCGATCCGGGCGTGCCCGTGATCTGCTACGGGCTTCGCACGGACTTCCGCACCAAGCTCTTCCCCGGTGCACAGCGGTTGATGGAGCTCGCGGACCGCATCGAGGAAGTGAAGGTCACGTGCCAGTACTGCGCGAAGAAGGCGATCTGCAACCTGCGCTTCGTCAACGGCACGCCGACGGTGCGCGGCCCGCAGATCCAGCTCGGCGCCGACGAGAGCTACGCGCCGGTGTGCTGGGCGCATTACGACGAGGCGACGCGCCAGACGACGGCCGAGGTCAGCGGCGCCGTGCTGCGTCCTAGTTGAGATCCGCGCGCCGCGTCCGCCACTCGCGGAACAGCTGGCTGAACCGAGGATCGCCTTGCAGCGGTGCGAGATCGGAGTCGGTCTCCATCTTCTCGCTGTGCTCGTAGTCGTGCTCGATCGCGAGCTCGACCTGTTCGATCGCCCGATCGATCTCGCCGACCGCGGCGTACGCGCACGCGGCCGAGTGATAGATGTACGGGTTCTCCGTCGCGTAGGGCTGGCCGCCGTCGGCGAGGTCCACCGCGAGGCGATAGTTGCCGAGCGCGTGCGCGTGAATACACGCGTTGTTCCACGCCATCACGAGCGCGGTGCGGGCCTCGCCTGCCTCGCGCGGCGGAACCGGTAGCGAGAGCACGCGGCGGAGGATCGCCAGCGCCTGCGGCCGGTCGACGGTGAAGCTGATGTTGTACAGGTACGGCACGAGCGTCGCCGTCTCCGGCATGCGGCCGAGCACGGCGTCGAGATCGTCGGGGGCGTGGCGCGCGATCGAGCCGACCAGCTCGGCCAGCTCCTCGGGGTCGGTCTCGCGCAGCGTCTCGTCGTCGAGGAGCTCCAGCGCATCCCCGAGCTGATCCGATGCGTGCTCCGCGGACTCGCCCACGACCAGGAGCCGCACGTCGCGCCGCTGCGCGTTGCGTGCGAGCGCGACGGCCTCGTCGATCCGTTGCTGGCGCACGAGCACGATGCCGAGGTACCCGGTCGCGTCCGACGCAGGATCGAAGGACAGCGCACGACGCAGCAGGCGCTCCGCCACGACCGCCGTCTCGGCTTCGTCGGGATCGTGCTCCAGCGCCACCTCGATCAACATGCCCGCGAGCTCGCGGCGGCTCCACGCGCTCTGACCGACCGCCCACGCGAGCGCCGCTTCCTCGCCGTGGCGACGGAACCGCTCGGCGAACGGGTTGCCCGCGAGGATGAACGGCGGCGCGCCGGCGTCCGTGATGGCGCGCGACTTCACCGCATCGTCGACGGCTTCGAAGCGCGCCCACGCGAGCGGGACGATGTCGTTGATGCGCGCGGCGATCCACAGCAGGAAGTGCACCTGATCGGTCGCGGTCGCGGGCACGGCGAACCGCTCGGCCCACATCAGCGCCGACCGATGCGTGCGATCGTGCACCACGTCGGCGCGCTGGAACGGCTCGAACTCGTCCGCGCGCTCGTCCTGGTACGCGGACAGCCACAGGGCGAAGAACGCGTTGACCACCGACTCCTCGCCGGGAAGCTGAGGCCCCGAGAGCTTCACCGCGATGCCGAAGCTCTCCCAGTCGTAGTCATCGATCATGTCGGGGAAGCGCTCGATCGGGAACGGCACGGAGTGCTCGAACGGCGGCGGTCCGTTGCGCCAGTGGCTCTCGAGCACGCCGGCGATATCGCCTTCGAGCAGCTCGTCCTCGAGATCGTCCTCGAGGTCATCGTCCTCGGTCTCTTCGGCCTCCGCGGACTGCGGCGGCGCATCGGGCGCCGAGTACAGCACCTCGGCCTTGTCGTCGAAGATGCCGTCGACGATCTCGGGCTCCTCGCCGGGCGCCGGCGTCTCCTCGTCGGGCTCGGTCATCGGCTCGGCTTCCGAGAGCTCGAGCCACGCGACGCCGTCGATCCCCGTCTCGATCTTCACGCACCAGATCGCCTCGAGGCCGTGCGCCGCGGCTGCCTGCTCGAACGCCGCACGCTGCGCGTCGACCTCCGCCGCCGACGGTGGCATCCAGGGCGCGGCGAGCCACTGCCGCTCCACCTCGTCGCCTTCCATCCGGTCCTCGGTGTCGCTCGTTCGTTCGCGCGTCTCTTCGGGCTCGGTGATCCCCGCCTTGGCGAGCATCTCCCACAACGCTCGTTGGGCAGTCACGTCGAGCGGCGTTGCACTCCTCGCGATCACGATCCCGCGTGCAAGATCGCTACGCCGCGGCTCGAGGCCGGTCAGCTCCACTCCGTCCAGCGTACCCGATCAACACTCGATGATGTTGACCGCGAGACCACCTCGCGCCGTCTCCTTGTACTTGCTGCTCATGTCCGCGCCCGTGCGCCACATCGTCTTGATCACCTTGTCGAGCGAGACCTTGTGCGTGCCGTCGCCCTGCAGCGCGAGGCGCGCCGCGTTGATCGCCTTCACCGCGCCCATCGCGTTGCGCTCGATGCACGGCACCTGGACGAGGCCACCGATCGGATCGCACGTGAGACCGAGGTTGTGCTCCATCCCGATCTCCGCGGCGTTCTCGACCTGCGCCGGCGTGCCGCCCATGACCTCGGCGAGCGCGCCCGCCGCCATCGAGCACGCGACGCCGACCTCGCCCTGGCAGCCGACCTCGGCACCGCTGATCGATGCGTTCTTCTTGTACAGCGCGCCGATCGCCGCGGCCGTCAGGAGGAAGCGCATCGTGCCTTCATCGTCGGCGTTCGGCAGGAAGCGCCGGTAGTACATGATCACCGCGGGGATGATGCCCGCCGCGCCGTTGGTCGGCGCCGTGACCACGCGCCCACCCGCGGCGTTCTCCTCGTTGACCGCGAGCGCGAACAGGTTGACCCAGTCCATGATCACCAGCGGATCGCTGGCGCCGGCCGGATCGCTCTTCATCTTGCGGTGCAGCGCCGCCGCCCGCCGCTTGACCTTCAAGCCGCCCGGCAGGATGCCTTCGCGCTCGCAGCCGCGCTTCACGCACGAGTCCATCGCGCGCCAGATCTGATCGATGCGCGAGCGCACCTCGGCCTCCGGCAGCACGGCCTTCTCGTTCTCGAGCATCAGCGACGAGATCGACATCCCGTTCTCGACGGCGAGCTTCAGCAGGTCCTCGGCCGAGTTGAACGGATACGGCACGGAGATCTGATCGACCGGCGTGCTGCCGTCCGCCGGTGCTCCCGCATGGTCGACGACGAAGCCACCGCCGACGCTGTAATAGATGCGCTCGACGATCTTGGTGTCACCCGCGTAGGCCGTGTACCGCATGCCGTTCGCGTGGAGTGGAAGCTTGTCGCGGCGGTGGAAGATCAGCGATTGCTCGACGTCGAGCGCGACCTCGTGCGTGCCGAGCAGCACGATGCGCTTGTTCGCGGCGACCTTCGCGACGCGCTTCTCGACCGAGTCGACGTCGACCGTCGCCGGTTCGTCACCCTCGAGCCCGAGGATGATCGCGCGATCGCTACCGTGGCCCTTGCCCGTGAAGCCGAGCGAGCCGAACAGCTCCACCTTCACGCCCGTCGTTTGCTCGAGCTGCCCGTCTCCCGCGAGCCGCTCCACGAAGCGCTTCGCCGCGCGCATCGGGCCGACGGTGTGCGAGCTCGACGGACCGATACCGATCTTGAAGATGTCGAACACCGAGATGTGCACGTCCGCGCAGCATACCCGGATCCACTACAGCTGGCCTCGTTCCACCAGCTCCACGGTCAGCTCTCGATTGATGCAGTGCGCCGCCTGGCTGCCCGCGGCCGCCGCGGCGAGCGCGCCGTGGTAGTGCGTCGCGAGATCGCCCGCCGCGTAGACACCCGGCATCGACGTGCGAAAGCTCTCGTCGACCTTCACGAAGCCATCGGCGGTCATCGCCAGCCCCATCCGGGCGACGACGGGTGCGTGCCGCTGCTGCGGCCGGAAGAACAGCGCGTCGCAGGCGATCTCGCGCGCTCCTTCGAGCCGGACGGCCAGCAACCGCTCTCCCTCGCGCACGAGCCCCACGATCCGAGCGTCCTCGATCGGGATTCCCACCTCGGACAACTTCGCACGATGCGCGTCGCTCATCGCGTACGCCGCGTTGGTGAACACCGTGACGTCGCGCGACCAGCTGCGCAGGAGCAAGGACCAGTCGCACTCGTCGCAGTCGGGCGCGAGGAACGCGAGCTTCTTGTCGCGGTGTTCGTACGCGTGGCAGTACGGACACTGGAACAGCGAACGCCCCCACAGGTCGCGCGATCCCTCGAGAGGCAATGGCTCGTCGATGAGGCCGGTCGCGAGGAGCACGCGCCGCGCGGCGAGCTCGGTCCCCGAAACGACGACACGGAACTGTGCACCGCCACGCTCGACCTGGAGCGCGAGCGTGTTCGGGTGCAGCTCGATCGTCGGGTACGCGCGGAGGTCTTCATGCGCGGTCGCGCGAAACGCCGCCGGGATGATCCGATCCTGCGTGATGAAGCCACCGATGTACTGCGCGCGTGCGTTGCGTGGCGTGCCGCCATCGAGCAGCACGACGCGCTTTCGGCTGCGCCCGAGCACCAGCGCCGCGGCGAGCCCGGCCGGACCGCCGCCGATGATCGCGACGTCGTAGGGCTCGCTCATGCGGAGGTGTATGCGGTCGACCGCCGGCGAGCACGAGCGGACGCGCGAACCTCACGCGGCCATCACGGGAGGCCGACGGATCAATAGAGGATGCGTGTCTTGATGCTCGTCGGCAGCACCGCGATCGCGCGCTTCACGTCGTCGGACACGTCCTGATCGAGGTCCATCACGAGGTAACCGATGTCCGCGTCGGTCGCGAGCACCTGCGCGCGGATGTTCGCGTTGTGGTCCGAGACGATCTTGTTGATGTCGCGGAGCACGCCGGGGACGTTGCGGTGGACGTTCAAGATGCGATGCGCGCCCTTGGACATCTGGACTTCGATGTGCGGGAAGTTCACCGCGCCGGTCGTCGCGCCGGAGTTGATGTACTTGATGAGCGCGGAGCTGACCTCGCGGCCGATCGCCTCCTGCGCTTCTTCCGTCGAGCCGCCGATGTGCGGCGTCAGGATCGTGTTGCGCAGGCCGCGCAGCGCCGACACGAAGCCGTCGCTGTTGGCCTCGGGCTCCTCGGGGTAGACGTCGACGGCGCACCCGCCGATGTGGCCGCTCTTGATCGCGGCGGCGAGCGCGTCGATCTCGACGACCGTGCCGCGCGACGCGTTGAGCAGACACGCACCCGGCTTCATGCGCGCGAGCTCCTGCGGACCGATCATGTTCTTGGTCTGCGGCGTCTCGGGCACGTGCAGCGTGACGAAGTCCGCCTCGGCGAGGACGTCCTCCAGCTTGCTCATCGCGCGGTTGTTGCCCATCGGCAGCTTCGCGAGGATGTCGAAGAACACGACGCGCATGCCGAACGCCTCGGCAAGCACGCCGACCTGGCTGCCGATGTGCCCGTAGCCGACGATCCCGATCGTCTTGCCGCGCACCTCGTGGGCGCCGGCGGCGGACTTGGTCCAGCGCCCCTCGTGGACCTCGCGCGAACGATCGCCGAGGTGACGCGAGAGCATCACGATCTCGGCGAGGATCAGCTCGGCGACGGAGCGCGTGTTCGAGAACGGCGCGTTGAACGCGGGGACGCCGCGGTTGTTCGCGTACGTCGTGCGGATCTGGTTCGTGCCGATGCAGAACGCGCCGATCGCGAGGAGCCGGCGCGCTTCGTCGAGCACGCGCTCGGTGACCTGGGTCTTGCTGCGAATGCCGAGGACGTGGGCGTCCTTGATCCGCGCCATGAGCTCGGCCTCGGGCAACGCGCCCTTTACTTGCTCGACTTGAAATCCTTCGGCGCGGAAGGCGTCGGCCGCGACGGTGTGGATGTTCTCGAGCAGGAGGATCTTGATGTCGGCCTTGGGAAACGAGGTGGTGGACATAGATGACTAGGGTTGTGCGGAGAACGTGTCACAGGCAGCGAGCGTTCCGCGATCGAAGCCGATACGGAACCAGCGCATGCGTTGCTCGGACGTGCCGTGCGTGAAGGTCTCGGGGTTGATGTCGTCGACGCCGGCCTTCTTCTGGAGGCGATCGTCGCCGATCTCCTTGGCGGCGGTCATCGCCTCTTCGAGGTCGCCGATCTCGAGGAGCTTCTTGCCGGCGGCGTGGTGAGCCCACACGCCGGCGTAGCAATCCGCTTGCAGCTCGACGCGCACCGAGTGCTCGTTGCGCGTGCGGCTCTTGGACAGCTTGGTCTGATCGTGATCGACACCGAGCAGGTTCTGTAGGTGGTGGCCGATCTCGTGCGCGAGGACGTACGCCTGCGCGAAGTCGCCGGGTGCGCCGAGCTTGCTGCGCAGATCGCGATAGAACGAGAGATCGATGTACGCGTTCGAGTCGCCGGGGCAATAGAACGGTCCGATCGCCGACGACGACCGGCCGCACTTGGTGTCGATCGCGTCGGTGAACAGCACGAGCTTCGCGCGCTCGTACGTCTTGCCCTCGGCCGCAAACACGCGCTCGAACGTGTCCTGGATGTCCTTCATCACGAAGCGCACGAAGTCGACGAGCTCGGCATCGGGATCGGGGCCCTTCGGCGGCTCGGGCTCGTGCTTCTGCGACGACGACGACGTCGTCGAGGAGTTGCCGCCGCCACCGACGAGGCCGCTGATGTCGACGTTGAACAGACGCGCGACGACGTAGACGAGGATCACGACGCCGATGCCCGCTCCCGCGATCTTGGGAGCCTTCGCCCCGCGCGCGTCGATCACGTCATCGTTCTTCGTGCCCCGCGTCCACTTCACGCCCTCACCCTACTACACTGCGCCCCATGGCAAAGGCTAAGTCCGCCGCTCCCAAGAAGCCCTCCAAGCCCCGCACGAAGAAGGTCAAAGCGGCGCCCGGTTCTGTCGGTCTCGCACCGGATGAAGTCTCCTCGGGAACGAAGTCCGGCGACATGACGAAGCTCGAGAAGGCGATCGAAGACGCGGGCGGCCAGACGCTCGCCGCGTATCGCGAGCCGTTCGGTGGTCACTGGGTCGCGCTCGCGGCGCTGCCGCTCGAGAAGGTGAAGCCGACGCCGTATCAGCGCGAGCTGTCGAAGACGCACGCGGATCGCCTCGCGACCGTGATCCCTAAAGTCGGGCGCTTCCTCGATCCGGTGATCGCCGTCCCCGACGGTGACATCTTCATCTCGCCGAACGGCATGCACCGCCTGCAAGCGCTGACGTCGCTCGGCGCGAAGACGGTGATCGCGCTCGTGATGCCGGAGCCGGAGATCGCGTTCCGCATCCTCGCGCTCAACACCGAGAAGGCGCACACGCTGAAGGACAAGGCGATCGAGGTGATCCGCATGGCACGCGCGATCGCGGCGGATCCGAAGCGTTCGACCACGAGCGAGAGCGACGTCGCGTTCGAGCTCGAGCAGGCATCGCTCGTCACGCTCGGCGTTTGCTACGAGAAGAACGCGCGGTTCAGCGGCGGCGCGTACAACTCCGTCGTGTCGAAGACCGAGGCGTTCTCGACGGACCCGATGAAGAAGAGCTTGACGCTACGCGAGGCGCACGCCGACAAGCTGCTCGAGCTCGACGAAGCGGTCGCCGAGGCGGTCAATCGCCTCAAGGCGTCGGGCTTCACGAGCGGCTATCTGAAGCCGATCGTCGTCGCGCGCGTCAACCCGCTGCGCTTCGCGAAGCCGGGCAAGGACGATGCGCGACCCGACTTCGACAAGACCATCGACAAGATGATCGAGGGGGCGAAGAAGTTCGACCCGTCGAAGGTGAAGGCGCAGGACGTCGCGATCGCCGCCGCGGTCGGCGGCAGCGACGAGTAGCTCTCTAGAAGAAGTAGTAGTGGACGCCGGCGACGGCGTTGAGCTGACCGTTGACGGCCACGCCCTCCGCGTCCGCGACGCCGAGCGTGAGGCCACCGGTGAAGCTGAGCGCGACGTTCGACGCGACGAACGCGCGGATCTGCAGGCCCGGCTCGATGAAGACGAGCGTGGTGTTGTTGTCCATGCCCGGCATGCGATCGCCGACCAGGCCGACGCCGAACGAGCCGCCGATGCCGAAGTCGGCCAGCGCGGTCGAGTGCACGTGATAGTAGAAGCGACCGCCGAACGCGATGTCGGTGTCGTCCTCGCCGCCTGCATCCGAGAACGACAGGAAGCCACCGAGGTGGAACTCGCCCAGGTCGTAGTTCGCCGAGAGGCCGTCCAACACGCCGTTGAGCTGCGACTCCGCGCCCACGCCGATGGAACCCTTGGAGCCGCCGGCCGAGGCAGTGCCTGCGGTTGCGAGGATGATGCTAGTCGCGAGCAAGGTGTACTTGGTCATGCGCGGGATGCTGATACGGACCGCCGCCGGTTGCAACCACCGGTGGTAGCTTCAGCGCGTGCTGTCACCCGAGCTCGAGCTCGCGGATCTGGATGCGCGTCACTGGAATAATTGGTGGCGACTGCTCGCGCCGCCGCGCGTGCTGGATCGCCCGCGCTGGGCCCTCGCGATCCTCGACGAAGGCCGCGTGATCAAGCTCGTGATCGCGGGCGAGGGCGCGCGCGGCTCGATCGATCCGGAGACCGTCCAGCTCCCCGTGCGAGGCTGGGCGCAGAAGCTCGGCGTCGGTGCGGTGATCGCGATCGAGCGGGGCGTCCTCGGCGAGCTGTCGGCCGAGATCGAGGGCGCGCTGCGCATGGACATGGACCTCGCCGCGCAGGGGCTCGTCGCGCTGCGCGCCCTGAAGAAGCGCGCCGGCCATGGCGTGTGGACCGAGCCGCCGCTGCTCGACGTGCTGCCGGCGCCGACGATCGACCCGATCCAGCGCACGTTCGATCTGCTGATTCCGGATCGGTCGGCGCTCGTCGCGTACGTGATCGAGGATGACCGCTCGCGCGTTCACTCGTCGATCATCGCGGTCAAGGACGGCGGCGATATCGTGCGCGCCGCGACGCACCGCGCGGTCGATGATCTGGTCCCCGAGGTCGCGTTCGCGCGGGACTGGCACAAGGGGCATCCGCGATTGGTCACGGCGGTCGAGGAGCGCTTCGCGAAGCCGAGCGTGGTGATGATCGCCGAGAGGAAGGCGGTGCTCGACGTGATGACCGGCCCCAGCGATCAGCTCGCGCGCGAGATCAACGCGAAGCGCGTGATCGTGGATCCGGCGCCCGCGTGGCTGCTCACGCTGCTCGGTGGTGCCGCGGTCGCCGCGATGGCTGGGCGAGCCGCGACCGCGCTCGCGAGCATGTTGCCGCAGGCCGCGCGCGACCGCGCCTCGGCGATCGCGAGCAAGGCGCGCGATGTCGCGATGCACAGCGGTCCGTTCGCGGCGCTCGGGTTCGATCCGATCGAGCTGTGGTCGCAGCTCAAGCAGTTCTACCGGCGCTGATCTCGATCAGCTCGCCGTCGTCGAGGCGATAGCGCGCCTCACAACGCCCGCAGGCGAAGTCGCGAAACAGCGTCTCGCCGCACGCACACGCCCAGCTGATCTGCTTCGCGGGCACGCCGACGACCACCGCGTGGGGCTTCACGTCGTCGACGACGACGGCGCCCGCGCCGACCATCGCATACGCGCCGACGACCACGCCGCAGAGGATCGTCGCGTTCGCGCCGATGCTCGCGCCGCGACAGATGCGCGTAGGCTCGTAGCTGTCCTTGCGTGGCACGTGTGCGCGTGGATGCATGACGTTGGTGAACACGGCGGACGGGCCGATGAAGACATCGGGCTCGAGCGTCACGCCGTCGTAGATCGACACGTGGTTCTGGATCCGACAGCCGTCACCGATGATCACGTTGCCGACGAAGCAGCCCTGACCGATCGAGCACCGCTCTCCGATGTGCGCGCTCGCCATGACGTGCACCCAGTGCCAGATGCGCGTGCCCTCGCCGACATGCGCACCGCGCTCGATGATCGCCGTGCCGTGAATCAGCTGGTCCGGATCCGCCATCGCGAGTAGGATGCGCGTGTCGTGCCCAAGCGTCCACCGCGTGTCACCCGCGAGTTGCCGATCCCACGCGATCTACGCGGCCCCGGTCCGACGCGCGCGCACCGCGGCAACGGCGGCGAGCTCTGGCACTCCGACGCGCTCGCACTGCTCGGCACGCTCGCCGACGGCTCCGTCGACCTCGTCGTCACCGATCCGCCGTACGCGATCGCGAAGGCCGAGTGGGACGAGTTCGAGTCGCTCGACGCGTACGTCGACTGGTGCGACACGTGGCTCGCCGAGGTCTCGCGCGTCCTCGCGCCACACGGCTCGGCCTACGTCTGCGGCTTCTCGGAGATCCTCGCCGACGTGAAGGCACGCAGCGCGCGCCGGTTCTCGACGTGCCGGTGGCTCATCTGGTCGTATCGCAACAAGGCGAACCTCGGGAAGGACTGGGGCCGCTCGCACGAGTCGATCCTGCACCTGCGCAAGGACGACGCGCGCATCGACGTCGACGCGGTGCGCGTGCCGTACAACGGGCACACCACACGCTATCCGACGCGCATCCAGGCCGTCTCGTCGCAGTACGGCCGCGGCGTGCGTCGCGACAAGTGGGAGCCGCATCCGCTCGGCGCGAAGCCGCGCGACGTGATCGAGGTCCCCGTGATCTGCAACGGCATGGCCGAGAAGACGCCGCACGCGACGCAGAAGCCCGAAGCGCTGATCGAGAAGCTGGTCCTCGCATCCAGCGCTCCGGGTCAGCTCGTCGTCGATCCGTTCGTCGGCTCGGGCACCACCGCGGTCGTCGCCGCCAAGCTGGGCCGCAGGTGGCTCGCGGGCGACGCCGACGCTCGCTACGTGGGCTTGACGCGCGAGCGACTCGCGCGAAGCGCGCCCGCGACTCCGTAGACTGACGAGTGCGTGTCCGACGATCCGCCTCGGCGCGGTGTTACAGCCTAGAGCTTCTGGATGTCCGCCTTGATCGAGGCGAGGTCGGCGTCGCCGAGCGCTTGCGCCTTGTCGATGCCCGCGAGCAGCGCCTTCTTCACCGCGACGATCGCCTTCTGCTTCTCGCCGACGAGCGCGTAGGTGCACGCGAGGTTGTAGATCGCGATCTTGTAGCCGGGCTGCTTCTCGGTGACGCGCACGTACGCGTTGATCGCGCCGCGGTAGTCGCGCGCGTGGTAGCGCGTGTTGCCGAGGCCGAGCCACGCGGAGCCGTCGGTGTCGGTCTTGGTCAGCTTCTCGAAGATCGCGATCGCGTCGCCGAGCTTCTTCTCCTCGACGGCGGCCTCGGCTTGCTGCATCAGCCGGCCGCGTGCGTCGACCGACGGGTTCCAGTACGCGTAGCCGGTCGCGAGGTACGGCTCGGGCGTCCAGTGGTACTCCATGTAGCGCGCGGTCTGATCGGCGACGCGACGGCCGAAGATGCGCGCCGCGAGGTGCAGCGCACCGTCGATCCCCGCGGACACGCCCGCGGTCGTGATGTAGCGACCGTTGTCGATGAAGCGGCGGCCGTGCGTCACGCGCGCTTTCGGCGCGAGCGCGCGAAGGCCCTCGATCGCGCCATAGTAGGTCGTGATCTCCATGCCGTCGAACACGCCGGCCTTGGCGAGCGGGAAGGCGCCCGTGCACACGGTCAGCGTGGTGTCGCTCGAGGCGGTGGCCTGCGTCAGCCACGTCATCATCGCCGGGTCGTTCGACAGGTTGTCGGACATGCCGCCGGGAATGACGACGATGTCCGGGCTCGGCGCGTTGTCGATCGAGAACGCCGGCGTGATGTCGATGAAGCCCTGCGCCTGGAGCGGCTTCGTCGTCTTGCCGACGAGGTAGATGTTCAGCGCCGGCTGGCCGCCGCTGCCGGCGAAGCGGCTCGCCGCGGCGAGGACCTCGGCCGGGCCCGCGAAGTCGAGGATCTCCATGTGGTCATAGACGACGATCGCGACGTTCTTCTGTTTCGGCGCCGCGACCGCGGTCGACGTCGCGAGGAGCAAGAGCAGGGGCAGGAGCTTCGTCATGCGCCCACCCTGCCCGCTCGCGCGAACGGTGTCAGCGACGGTGCGGCGAGCTGTCGGAAGCGCGCGGTGAATCGGAGAGCCGGCGCAGGAGCTCGTCGCGACGGCTGCGACTCAGGCGAAACGTCGCACCGCCCTCGAGCACCACGAGCGCGTCACCGCGGACGAGCGGATGCATCTCGCGTACGCGCGCGAGGTTGACGATCGTCGAGCGATGGATGCGCACGAACTGCGACGGGTCGAGACGCCCCTCGAGATCACCGAGTCGCTCGCGCATGAGGTGCACGGTGTCGCCGACGTGCAGCTCGACGTAGTCGTCGGCGGCCTCGAGTGCGTCGACCTCCGCCGCGTCGACGAACACCACGCGGTCGCGCTCGCGCACGGCGAAGCGATGGAGCGTGCGCGGATGATCCGCGAGCACCTCACCGAGCGCGGCGACCGCCGACGTGCGCTCGGCGATGCGCTGCTTCGCGCGCGAGAGCGCGGCCAGCAGGCGCTGGTCGTCGTACGGCTTGAGCACGTAGTCGATCGCGTGCACGTCGAAGGCGCGCACCGCGTACTGATCGTAGGCGGTGACGAACACGATCGCGGGCATCGCGTCGAGGCCGACCTGCGCGATCACGTCGAACCCGTCGACGCCGGGCATCTGCACGTCGAGGAACACGAGCTGCGGCGCGGTCCGTGCGATCTGCGCGGCGGCATCGATCCCGCTGCACGCGCCCACGATGTCGATCGCGGGATCGGTGGACAACACGAGCCGCGCGGTCTCGCGCGCGAGCGGTTCATCGTCGACGATCAGGACGCGCATCACGCGGCCTTGTTTGGGATCACGAGCGATGCGACCACACCGTCGGGCTCTCCGCGCAGCTCCATCTCGTGGTGCGCGCCGTATAGCTGCTGGAGTCGCGCGCGCGTGTTCGCGATGCCGATGCCCGCCTCGATCTCTCCGAGCTCGCCGGTGTTGAACACGTCCAGCGCCAGGCGACCGTCGACGTCGCGCGCCGTCACGCTGATCGTTCCCGGGCCCGTCGCTCGCTCGATGCCGTGGCGCACGGCGTTCTCGAGCAGCGGCTGCAACAGCATCGCCGGGAGGTGCAGCCGGCGCGCGGCAGGCGTCGCGTCGATCGTCACCGTCATGCGGTCCGAAAACCGCGCGCGCTGGATGTCGAGGTAGCGCTCGGCGATCGCGAGCTCCTGATCGAGCGGCACCGTCGGCTTGCCCGCGTTGTCGAGCGAGTAGCGCAGGAGGTCTCCGAGGCCGTTGATCATCTCGACCGCCTCCGTCTTGCGATCCTGGCGCACCAGGCCGCCGATCGCGTGCAGCGTGTTGAACAGGAAGTGCGGCTGGAGCTGCAGCTCGAGCGCGGTGAGCTTCGCCTGCGAGAGCGAGGCCTCGAGCTTTGCCTGCATCACCTCGCGCTCGCGCAGCTTGCGCTGATAGTCGACGGCGTAGGTCACGCCGAGCACCGCGAAGTAGATCGCGCCCTCGAGGAATCCGCGATCGATCAGGTCCTTCGTCAGTCCGTCCGCGAAGCGCTGGATGCCCATGCCGTCGTACGGCTTGATCGCGACCTGCATCGCGGTCCACCACACGTGGTGCACCCAGCTCAGCACCAGCGCCGCGCCGAAGTGCAGTGCGAGCGCGCGCCCCGAGAACGGGATCACCGGCGCGCGCCGTCCGAGCCACGCGACGATCGGCGTCAGCGCGGCCCAGCCGGCGCTCCACACCACGAGGCAGTACGCGACGATGCGCAGCCCCGAGTGCCCGTGCGTTCGCATCTCCCACAGCGTCGTCCCCGCGCAGACGAGCCCGAACACGGCGAACACGATCGCCGCGACCCACACCATCACCAGCCGTGGCCGCCTCCGCACCGGGACTTCGCGCTTCATGGACGAACGGTAACGCGAGTGGGTGCGGCTGATGGACACCGTTCGGCGAGCCGTCTCGTGGACACGGCGAACGGGACACTGCGACTTTCGCGGACACCCTCTGCGAATCTCGCATTCGAAGTTCTTCATGATCGATCGCACTCTCGCGATTCTCGCGATCTAGGTCGCGCTCGCCTGCGGCACTCGCCATGCACCGCGGGCGCAGATGCGAATTGTCACCCTCGCGGTCCTGCTCGCCCCTGCCGTCGCGGCCGCCGATGTCGCGGTCGATGTGAACGTCGACGTGAACGTGCATGCACATGGCGGCGGTCCGCCGGTCGTGCTCGTCGAACAGCCGCCCGCGCCACCGATGCCGCCACCCGGGCCGATCCTGCGCGGCTCGCACTGGGAGCTCGGGGCGTTCCTCGAGGGCGGCCGCATCGCTGTCGGCGACATCGTCGGCGGACAGTTCGGCGTGCGCGGCGAGATCGCGCGACAGTTCGGGTCGTTGCGGGTCGCCGTCGAGGGCGGCATCGGGAAGTTCTCCGGCGAGCGCGACCTCTACGACGCGATGGGCTGGTGGAACGGCTGGGAGGATGTCGGCGGTGAGGTCTCGCGTGTCGGCCTCAGCGCGCGCCTCCGCATGGGCACGATCGCTGACCCATCACCCGGCATGCCGTACCGCGCGGATCTCGCCTTCTACATCGAGGGCGGCGTCGGCCAGCAGCACATCGCGTGGGACTCGGGCCTCTCGGCCGAGCGCAACGACTTCATGCTGGGCACCGGCTTCGAGATCGCCGGTGGTCGCGATCGGATCGGCGGCTTCGACCTCAACGTGCGTGCGGTGGTCGCGCCGTCCCTGACTGCGTCCGTCGAGACCCACGATGTTTCCATCCTCGTGGGTCTCGGCGGTCGATTCGGGATCTAGCTAGAGCTTCGGCGTCAGGCCCATCTCGGTGATGAGATGGTCGGCGCCGTCGAGCAGATCCATGTTCCACAGCATGTAGCGCGCGTCGACGTGGATCACGCGCGTCGTCGCGCCGTTGAACACGACGTCGGACGCGAGGCCCTCGGTCGTGCCGTCGAACGCGAGACCGACGAGCTCGCCGCGCTCGTTCAGCGTCGGCGAACCGGAGTTGCCGCCGGTGATGTCGAGGTCCGAGAGGAAGTCGACCGGGAGGTCGCCGCCGAGCGCGGGGTCAGCATACGGGCCGAACTTCTTCGCGCGGATCGCGTCGAGCGCCTTCTTCGGCATGTCGAACGGCTCCTTGCCGGTGTCCTTCGCGAGGATCTGCGACGCCGTGGTGAACGGCCAGTCCGCCTGCTCCTTCGAGCCGGGCTTGAACGACTTCACCGTGCCGTAGGTGATGCGCAGCGTGCCGTTCGCGTCGGGCGCGAGCTGGCCGCCGAGCACCTGCTTCATGCCCTCGACGTACGCCGGCGCGACGAGGACCATCTCGCCCTTGATCGCGTCGTCCTTCTTCTCCTCAGCCTTCACGATCGGCCACACGCGGAGCGCCGCCTTGATGAACGGATCCTTGGACGCCTTGAGCTTCGCCGTGGTGCCCTTCTCGTAGAGCTCGAGGCGCGCCGCGTCGGCTTCGAGGGTCTGGGCCGCGTACCAGGCGTCGATCGTCTTGTCGATGAACGCTTCGTCGATCTTCTGGCCCTTCTTCGCACCGAGCAGCGTCGCGAGCCACGGGCGTTGCCTCTCGTCGAGCTGCAGCGCGCGAACGAGCGAGAGGCGGAACGCGGCGCGGTCGAGCGCGCGGTCGTACGCCTTGGTGAATGCCTTCTGTCCGGCGAGCGTGCGCTCGAGGTCGCGCTGCTGGTAGCCCGGCTTGCGGTCCATGTCCTTCTTCGCGCGCTCCTCGGCCCAGCGCGTGAGCGAGAGCGCCGTGCCGAGCAGCTTCGAGCCGCCGAACGCGACGCCGCGGTCGAAGTCGGCGCGCGCGGTCCGCTGCTCCTCGATCTCGATCTGCTCGTACTTCTCGATCGCGGCCTTCGCAGCCTCGTTCCCGGGCTTGGCCGCCCACTCCTTGATCTGCTTGTCGAGCGCTTCCTTGCGCTGCAGGAGCTCGGGGTTCTTCTTCAGACCGTCGAGGATGCCCTGGTACTTCTCGAGGCCGTTCTGCACGCCCTGCTTGAGGACGGTCGCCTTGATCGCGGTCTCGCCACCCGCGCCGAGCATCGACTCGGCGATCGCGTAGCGCTCCTTGTAGTAGGCGATCAGGTACGGGTAGAACCACTCGATGTTGTGGCGCGTCTCGAGCGCCGTCTGCGTGCGGTTCGTCGTGCCGGGATATCCCGTGACCATCACGAAGTCGCCGGGCCTGAGGCCCTTGTCGCTGACCTTGAGGAAGTGCTTCGGCTTGAACGGGACGTTGTCCGGCGAGAACGCCGCGGGCTTGCCGTCCTTGCCGACGTACGCGCGATAAAACGAGAAGTCACCGGTGTGGCGCGGCCACGCCCAGTTGTCGATCTCGCCGCCGTAGTTGCCCACGGAGCGCGCGGGCACGTAGACCAGGCGGACGTCCTTGATCTCGAGGTTCTCGATCTGGAGGTACATGCCGCCGCGGAAGTAGCTGCGGATGTCGCAACGGATCTCGGGGCGATCCTTCTCGCACGCGGCGATCAGCGTCTTGTGGCGCTTCTCGCTCTCGTCCTTGCGCTTGATCGGATCCTTGATCGCCTCGAGGCCGTCACGCATCTCCTTGGTGACGTCCTTGAACGCCTGCGCGACCCACACGCGCTGGCTCGGACCCGCGCTCTTCTCGTCGGCGCGCGTCTTCGCGAGGAAGCCGTTCTCGACGAGGTTCTGCTCGGGCGAGCTGTTCTGCTGCAGCGCGCCCTGCACGCAGTGGTGGTTGGTGACGATCAGGCCGTCCGGCGACACGAACGACGCCGTGCATCCGCCGAGCGAGACGATCGCGTTGAGCGGCGCCGCCAGCGGATCCGCGAGGACGGCCGCATCGATGTCGACACCCATCTTCTTGAACGTCTCGACGTGACCCGGCAGCGTCATCTGCTGCGGCATCCACATGCCACCCGGATCCGAGTACGCGAGCCGGAACGCGAGATCCGGATCTGCCTTCTCGGGTTGTGTGGTCGGCGTCGTGGTGCCGCCGGTACCGCTGGTGGAGTGCGTGGTACCGAGGGTCTCCTCGGTGGGCCCGGACTTGCCACCGCATGCAGCGGCGAGCAGACCGATCAAGATGGCGTTCCTCTTCATGGCGGCGGCATACCAGATCTGTCGCACCCCCTGCTAATTGCGGAACGTGTACGCGATGACAGGTCCGGCGACCTGAGTTCACGCGACGACTGCGACCCCTGCGACAGTCGTCAATCGTCGAGCAATGACGCTAGGTTGCCGAAGAACGACTGCACTTCCTCGGTCGGCACCTGCTGGCGCTGGAACTCGCCGATGTCGATCACGTCGAGCAGGTCCTCGGGGATCTCCAAGAGGAACCGCGATGGCGTTCGCGGCACGCTCCGCCCCCGAGCGACACGCGTGCACGCGCGCGTCAGGTAGAGCTTCTGCTGCGCGCGCGTGATGCCAACGTAGCACAGGCGCCGCTCCTCGCTGATGTCGGTCGCGTGATCCGCGTCCAGCACGTCGGTCGCCTGCGGTTGCAGCGTGCGGATGTGCGGCAGGAGCTCTTCCTCGAGCCCGATCATGAAGCACACCGGAAACTCGAGCCCCTTCGCGCCGTGCAGCGTCGTCAGCACCACCTTCGCGCGCGTGTCCTGCTCCTCGTCCTTGGACTCGAGCGAGAGCATGCGCAGATACTCGGCGAGCTGCTCGCGGCCCTTGCCCTTCTCGGCGAAGCGCGTGAGCGACGCGAGCAGTCCCTCGACGTTGTCGATGCGGCGCTGCGCAGCGGACATGCTGCCCGATGCGTGGCGCAGATCGTCGTACAGCTTGATGTCCTCGATCAGGATCTTCGTCGCGGAGACGATGTTCTCGCCCGCCTCGATCGAAGCGCCGAGCTCGGACACGACGTGGATCAGCTCGAGGATCCCGTTCTTCGTCGCGCCGCGAACCTCGCCGACGTCCACGCGTGGCGTCGATTCTTTCGATCCCTGTCCGAGCGGATCGTCATCGTTGGTCGACAGCACCACGTCGAGCCCCGGCAGCGATGCGGTCCCCGTGACCGCGCCCTTGAGCGCGTCCCACAGCGTCGCGTGCTTGGCGTGCGCGGCCTGGACGAGCTTCTCGACGGTGGTCGCGCCGATGCCGCGCGCTGGATAGTTGATGATGCGGCGAAGCGCGAGCTCGTCCTTGGGGTTGAGCGCGACGCGCAGGTACGCGATGACGTCCTTGACCTCTTTGCGCTCGAAGAACTGCTGACCGCCGTACATCACGTACGGGATGCTCGCGGTGCGAAGCTCCTCCTCGAGGATCTTCGCCTGGATGTTCGAGCGGTACATGATCGCGATCGCGTCCCACGGGCGACCGTCCTTGTGCAGCTCGTGGATCTCGCGCGCGATCCACTTCGCTTCATCCTCGGGCGTGCTCGCGACCGCGTGCGTGATCGACTTGCCCTCGCCCATCTGCGACCACAGCGTCTTGCCGTGACGCTGCTTGTTGTTCGCGATGACGGTGTTCGCGGCCTCGAGGATCGTCTTCGTCGAGCGATAGTTCTGCTCGAGCTTCACGATCTTCGCGCCGGGGAACAGCTCGCCGAACGACAGGATGTTCGTCGGGTCCGCGCCGCGCCACGAGTAGATCGATTGATCGTCGTCGCCGACGACGCACAGGTTCCCGTGCTGCTCGACGAGCGCCTTCACCATGCGCAGCTGCGCCGCGTTGGTGTCCTGGAACTCGTCGACCATGACGAAGCGATACTTGTTCGACCAGCGCTCGCGCACGTCGGAGTTCGTCTCGAACAGGCGCACCGGCTCGACGATCAGATCGTCGAAGTCGAACGCCGCGCACGCGCGAAGCATCTCCTGATACTTCGGATAGACCTCGGCCGTCATCGCGTCGTAGTCGTCGGCCGGGTTGCCCTCGTACTGATCGGGCGCGACGAACGCGTTCTTCGCGAGCGAGATGCGCGTCAGGATCGCCTTGACGTCGAAGCGACGCTCTCCGTCGCGTGTCATGTTCTTCGTGTGGCGCATCGCCTCGCGCAGCGCGCCCATCTGATCGCTCTGGTCGTAGATCGTGAACCCGCGCGGCAGGCCGAGCGCCTTGCGCTCCTGGCGAAGGATCGTCAGGCCGAGCGCGTGGAACGTACCGATCGTGAGCTCGCGCGCGACCCGCCTGTCCTGCACGAGCGCCGCAACGCGCTCGCGCATCTCCTCGGCCGCCTTGTTCGTGAACGTGACGGCGCAGATCGCGCTCGGGGGAATGCCGAGCTCGATCAGGTGCGCGATGCGGAACGTGATCACGCGCGTCTTGCCACTCCCCGCGCCGGCGAGCACGAGCAGCGGCCCGCCTCCGTGACTCGCCGCCTCGCGTTGCGGTGCGTTCAACTTCGCGAGGTCGACCACGGACCGTGCACGCTACGGATCTGCGACCGTCGAGTCAATCGGCTACGATGAGCAGGTGAATCGGTACGACGGGCTCGTCGAGAAGTTGCGCGCCGAGCTGCCGGGCTTCCGGATCATCCGGAAGGATCGCTCCCGCTTTCATCGCGCGATTCACTACGCGTTGATCGGCGTGACGTTCGGCCAGATGCGGACGTACCTCGACTCGTATCAGACGACGATCGGCAAGACGGTCTACGTGACCTCCGATTGGGACGAGTGGGATCCGGACCGCCGCTACGTGACGCTGCGCCACGAGGCGGTGCACCTCCGGCAGTTTCGCAGGTTCACGCTGCCCGGCATGGCGCTCCTCTACGTGTTGCTCCCGCTGCCGATGGGGCTCGCGTGGTTCCGGGCGTACTTCGAGAAGGAGGCGTACGCCGAGAGCATCCGCGCCGCCGCCGAGGTGTGGGGCGCGGACTATCCGCGGCGCGCAGCATACCGCGAGCACATCATCGGGCAGTTCACGGGTAGCTCGTACGGATGGATGTGGCCCTTTCGCAAGCATCTCGAACGCTGGTACGACCGCGTTCTGGCCAGCACCGATCAGAGTCGGTAACCTAGCCCCGGGACTTCGTGACGGATCCGATCGTAGGCATCGACCTCGGCACCTCCAACTCGGTGGTCGCACACGCGGACGCTGCGGGACAGGTGCGGGTCCTGGCCGACGAGAGCGGCGGCAAGATCCATCCGTCGGTCGTGTCGTTCCATCCGAACGGCGGCGTCGTCGTCGGCGCGGGCGCGAAGCAGCGCAAGGTCATCGATCCGCAGAACACGATCTACTCGGTGAAGCGGCTGATCGGTCGCGCGTACAGCTCGCACGAGGTCAAGACCGCGAAGAAGCGCATGCCCTACCAGATCAAGGAGGGCGAGAACGAGCTGCCGCTGATCGTCACGCGCGGCGGCGAGTTCGCGGTCCCCGAGATCAGCGCGATCGTCCTCGATCACGTGCGCAACATCGCGTCGGCGCAGCTCGGCGCGGAGGTCTCGCGCGCGGTGGTCACGGTGCCCGCGAGCTTCAACGACGCGCAGCGCTCCGCGACGGCGACCGCCGGTGCGATCGCGGGCATCACCGTGGTGCGCGTGCTCAACGAGCCGACGGCCGCGGCGCTGGCGTACGGCAACATGCGCAACTTGAAGTCGACGATCGCCGTCTACGACTTCGGCGGCGGCACCTTCGACATCACGATCCTGCGCCTGAACGATCAGGTGTACGAGGTGCTCGGCACGGCCGGCGATACGTTCCTCGGCGGCGACGATCTCGACGAGCGGCTCGTCGACACGATGGTCGCGAAGTTCCTCAGCGAGAACCGCATCGATCTCCGAACCAACGAGATCTCGATGATGCGCCTGCGCGCCGTCGCGGAGCAGACGAAGATCGAGCTGTCGCGCCGCTCGCGCGCGGTCGTTCGCGTCGACGAGATCGCGTACGGCCCCAACGGTCGCCCGCTGAACCTGCAGATCGAGATCACGCGCGACCAGTTCGTCTCGCAGGTCGCCGACATCATCGACAAGACGTTCCCGGTCTGCAAGGAAGCGATGTCGTATGCGGGGCTGCCGATCGATCGTATCGACGACGTGATCCTCGTCGGCGGCACGACGAAGATCCCGTACGTTCGCGATCAGGTCAGCAAGTTCTTCGCGAAGGCGCCGCGCACCGACGTGAACCCGGAGGACGCGGTCGCCGTCGGTGCCGCACTGCAGGCGACCTCGCTCGAGCGCATCCTCTCGCGCAGCGGGCGCATCTCGGCGCAGGTGCCCAAGATCGATTTGCCGGAGGAGTCGCCGACGCGCGACACGGCGATCACGGCGATGAGCTCGCTCAACGACAAGGGCGTGACGATGCAGTCGTTCACCGACCTGTCGTCGCCGCCGGTTCTCGAGGAGCGCCCGAAGCGCACGACGGCGGACTACGGCGCGCAGCGAGGCTCTAAGCCGGACACGGCGTACTCGGTGCAGCGCGCCGGAACGCGCGAGGTGTTCGAGGAGAAGACACAGTCCGGGTCGCATCAACCGATCGGCCGCCTGCGCGGCGCGCCGGCTCCGCAGATGACGCAGCCGTTGCCGCGCGCGGATGTCCCGCCGGCATCGCGACAGACCGCGTTCGGCGTGCCCGCCGCACCGTCGCCGTCGTCGTTCCAGACGCCCGAGGAGACAACGCAGGCGGAGCCGATCTCGATCCCGACACCGCCGCCGGGAACGCTCTCGAAGCCGCCGCAGAAGCCGAAGCCATCGACGGCGCGCGGGATGACCGCGATGACGCCGCCGCCGATCCCGGTGGTGAAGCCGCCGCCGGCCGCACCCGCGCCGATCGCGCCGCGCACCGAGGAGTCCGCGCCGATCGCGCTCGAGTGGGGCTCCCCCGACGACTTCCAGACCAAGCCGGGCGATCAGGAGCCACCGCAACCGAGCCCCGCCGCCACGAACCCGACGTTCCCGCCGCCGGCGCCGGTCGCGACACCGACGGCGCCGACGATGATGTCGATGGTTCCGCCCGTTCGTCCGGTCGCGCCGTCGCAACCGCCGCCGACGTATCCACCCGCGGCCTCCGCGCTGTCGATGCCGTCGTCCGGACAACCGACGCCGTTCGGGCCGCCGCCCAAGGCGTCACCGAGCGCGCGCACGATCGCACCCTCGCAGCCGCCGCCCGCGTATCAATCGCCCAACGTCGGCGCGACCCTTCTCGAGCTCGAGTCGGAGCAGACGGACCTGGGCACGGCACCGGCGAGCGCGGCGTCGACCGCGCGAGGGTTCCAGCCACCGGCGGCGCCGCAGGCGTATCCCGTGATGCCGCGCGCGCAGGCACCGGTCGCGCCGGCGCCGGCGCCGATCGTCATGGACGTGACGCCGCGCAGCCTCGGCATCGCGACGGTGGCGGGCTATTGCGAGGAGCTGATCCGGCGCAACTCGCGCGTGCCCGCGCAGATGGTCAAGGTGTTCTCGACGTCGCGCGACTTGCAGAAGGCAGTGCGCATCGTCGTCTGCCAGGGCGAGTCGCGCCGCCTCGACAACAACACGATCATCGGCGACCTCCACCTCGAGGGCCTCACGCCGCGCCCGCGTGGCGAGACGTCGATCGAGGTCACGTTCTCGCTCGACGCATCGGGCATCCTGCGCGTCAAGGCGCGCGATGCGCAGACGGGCCGCGAGCAGCAGGCGTCGCTCGATCTCGTCGGTGGCGTCAGCGAAGAGAACGTCGCTGCGTCGCGCGAGCGGCTGCAGCAGCTGCGCCGCTGATCGAGATCGTGGCGATCACTCGCCGCCGGCGTCGGGATCTTCGGACTTCTTCGTCGCGCCGCGCGTGGTGCCCTTCGCCTTCTCGGGCTCGGCATCCTTCTTCGGCTTCAGCGCGTCGGATTCGCTCATCGCGGGCGCGGCCGCGGAGCCCGCGTCGCACCACGGCATCTTGATGACCTTCTTCTCCGCGAGCGACTTCGCGTCGAGGACCGCGAGCTCCCCGAGGCGATCACCGCGCAACATGACGAGGAAGTTGGTCTTGCCGGCGACGGCCGTCGCGCCGATCAGCGACGAGAAGTTCTTCTCCATGTGGGCCTTGCACTTCGCGCCGACGGCATCGGTGTTGTCCGTCCAGTACGCGTCGAGCTCGTCCGCCTTGCACGGCGGCTTCGCGAGCTTGCGCACGAGCTTGCTGCGCTTGCCCGTGTCCGCTTCGTAGATGTGCAGAGCGCTGAACCCGCGCTCGGAGATGCCCACGCGCGTCTTGTCGAGGATCGAGAAGGATCCGTTATGCGTCGAGAGCGGCTTGTCGTCCTTCGCGCCGATCGCGGTGATCGGGCCGATCTGCGTGCCGTCGGACTTGAACGCCCACACGGCCGAGTACGGTCCTTGATCGAAGCCCTCAACGAACAGCACGTCGCCGACCCAGTGCACGGCGCGCGGCTCGTTCGACACGCCCTTGTCGCCACGCACCGAGAAGCTCTTCTCGTGCGCCTTGGTGCCCGCATCGAACAGGTGCAGATCGTCGCCGGCGAGCAGCGCGACCTTCGAGCCATCCGCGTTCCACGCGAGGCCGACCATCTTCGTCGGTGGAGCCTTCGCGTCCTTCGGCAAGCAGTAGCCGCGCGCGCAGCGATCGTCGAGGTTCACCGGCATGCCGTGCCCCGGCAGCGGCGCGGGCTGCTTGTAGGTGAGCGAGCCCGACGCGAGGTCGACCGACCAGCAGCCGACGGGTCCGAGGAGGCGCGCCTCGTCGATATCGATCGCGCAAACGACCGCCGCCGAGTCGACCGCCGCGAGCTCGAGCCGCGGCGCGCCGCTCTCCTTGAGTGCGAGCGGCAAGCACGCGCTGCCCTCGGGAACGATCGCGAGCGACGCTTCGATCCGCTTCTTCTCGCGGTCCTCCTCCGTCTCGACCTTGGGCGGCGGAGCCTTCTCCTCGACGACCTCGGGCTTCTTCGGCGTCGGCTTCGGGTCGCTGCCACATCCTGCGAGTGCGGTCAGAGCGAAGACAAGATTAGTGATCACCAGCGGATGGCGAAGCATCTGTAGTTTGTACGATCCCGACCCACCTGATACAAGGAGACCTGGTGCGCACTGCCTCGATCGACCGCAACACGAAGGAGACCCAGATCCGGGTCGACCTCGGCCTCGACGGCACCGGCGTTCGCTCGATCGAAACTCCGCTGCCGTTCTTCACGCACATGCTCGATGCGTTCGCGAAGCACGGCGTGTTCGACGTGACGCTGAAGGCAGCGGGCGACATCGAGATCGACGGACACCACACCGTCGAGGACACCGGCCTCGTCCTCGGCTCCGCGTTCGAGAAGGCGCTCGGCGATCGCGCCGGCATCGTGCGCTACGGCTCCGCGACGCTCCCGATGGACGAGGTGCTCGCCACCGTCGCCGTCGACTTCTGCGGCCGACCCGCGTTCGTGTGGAAGGTCGACGGCCTCGACGGCAAGTGGATCGGGTCGTTCGACTGCGAGCTCGCGAAGGAGTTCTTCGCCGCGTTCGCGACGCGCGCGCAGTGCAACCTGCACGTGCTGCTGCACTACGGCGGCAACGCGCACCACTCGATCGAGTGCATCTTCAAGGCGTTCGCGCGCGCGTGTGACATGGCCACGAAGATCGATCCTCGGCTCGGCGGTGCCATCCCGTCGACCAAGGGTACGCTCACGACGTGAGCCGCTCGGTCACGATCGTCGACGTCTGCTCGGGGAACCTGCGCTCGGTCGAGCGCGCCTTCCTCGCCGCCGACGCGAACGTGACCATCACGCGCGATCCCGACACCGTCCGGCGCGCGGACAGGATCGTCGTCCCCGGCCAGGGCGCGTTCGGCGTGTTCATGCAAGGCCTCGCGGACCGCGGGCTCGGCGATGCGCTGCGCGAAGCGATCACCTCGGGCCGCCCGTACCTCGGCATCTGCCTCGGGCTCCAGGTGCTGTTCGAGTCGTCGGAGGAGCAAGGCCCGGTCGCCGGCCTCGGCATCCTCGGCGGCCGCGTCGCGCGCCTCGCGCCGACCGATCCGCGCCTCAAGGTGCCGCACATGGGCTGGAACCGCGTGCGCCACGTGGTGCACACCTCGCCGACCGACGGCGACATGCTGCCGCCCGATCCCATGTTCCATGGCGTCGCCGACGGCGCGTACTTCTACTTCGTGCACTCGTTCCACGCGGTCCCCACCGACCCGTCGCTGCTCGCCGCGACCGCGGAGCACGGCACGCGGATCACCGCCGCGATCCGCAAGGACAACCTCTTCGCCTGCCAGTTCCACCCCGAGAAGTCGCAGGCCGTCGGCATCCGACTCCTCGAGAACTTCGTCGAGAGCGCGTGACGTCATGAAGCTATTCCCCGCGATCGATCTGCTCGACGGCAAGGCCGTGCGCCTCGAGGAAGGCAAGCGCGAGCGAGCGACCATCTTCCACGACGATCCGGTCCAGCTCGTCGCGCAGCTCGCACACGATGGCGCCGATCGCCTCCACGTCGTCGATCTGAACGGCGCGTTCGGCGAGCCACGCCAGGCCGACCTCGTCCGCGCGATCGTCGCCGCCTCGCCGATCCCCGTCGAGGTCGGCGGTGGCATCCGCGATCGCGCGGCGTTCGACGAGGTGCTCGCGATGGGCGCGGCGTTCGTCGTCCTCGGCACGGCCGCGGTGAAGTCGCCCGCGCTGGTCGAGGAGCTGTGCCGCGCGTACCCGGGCAAGGTGATCGTCGCGGTCGACGCGCGCGATGGCGTCGTCTCCGTCGACGGCTGGACGACGAGCGGCAACGTCACGGCGATCGAGCTCGGCACGCGCGCCGCGTCATGGGGCGCCGCCGCGCTGCTCTACACCGACATCGCTCGCGATGGTCTGCGCCACGGCCCCAACGTCGCCGCGACCTCGCAGCTCGCGCACGCCGTCTCGATCGAGGTGATCGCGTCAGGCGGCGTCGGCGAGCTCGACGACATCGCGCGCCTGCGCGACGCGAACATCGCCGCGGTCGTCGTCGGCCGCGCGATCTACGACAAGCGCTTCACCGTCGCCGACGCCGCGCACACCGCGCACGCGATCGCGCACGGCATCCCGCGAGGCCCTGTTCGATGAGGCTCGTGGCCCCCTGGTCAAATCCACCACTTTCGAAATGTAATGGGGTCCGACCCCAATTCGCTGCCGATTTGGTCAAATCCACCACTTTTGTCCATTCAGTTGGACGCTTGTCCAGCCGGCGGACAGGAACGTGGGCTCCATGACGCTCGCAAGGCGGATCATTCCGTGTCTCGACGTGAAGGATGGGCGCGTCGTGAAGGGCATCAACTTCGTCGAGCTGCGCGACGCGGGTGATCCCGTCGAGCAAGCGGCGGCGTACGAGGCGCAGGGCGCGGACGAGCTCTGCTACCTCGATATCTCGGCGTCGCCGGAGGGTCGCTCGACGCTCGTGGATCTCGTCGCGCGCACGGCGGACCAGGTGTTCGCGCCGCTCACCGTGGGCGGTGGCGTGCGCACGGTCGCGGATGCGGAGCGCTTGCTCGACGCGGGTGCGGACAAGATCGCGGTGAACACGGCGGCGATCCGGACGCCCGAGCTCGTCACCGCGTGCGCGCAGCGGTTCGGCAGTCAGGCGATCGTGGTCGCGATCGACGCGAAGCGAAAGGGCGCGAGCTGGGAGGTGTTCAGCCATGGTGGACGCACGCCCGAGGGCATCGACGCGCTCGAGTGGTGCAAGCGCATCGCGGAGCTCGGCGCGGGCGAGATCTTGCTGACGAGCATGGACCGCGATGGAACGGGCCAGGGATACGACACCGAGCTGATCTCGCGCGTCGTCACCAGCGTGACGATCCCCGTGATCGCGTCGGGCGGCGTGGGCGAGCTCGAGCACCTCGCAAAAGGGCTCGAGGCGGGTGCGGATGCCGTGCTCGCGGCGAGCATCTTCCACTTCGGGAAGCACACCATCCCGGAAGCGAAGGCCTTCCTCGCCGCACGCGGTCTGCCGATTCGTTAGTCGCGGACGCATCGTCGCAATTTGCGATAGACCGGAGTGGATCGGTGATCGGCAGAAGTTGACAGGTGGATCCGCGTTCGCGAACGTAGCGTGGTGATCGAGCCTGCCTACGACGAGCGCGGCCTGGTGCCAGCGATCGTGCAGGATGCGGTGGCGGGCACGGTGCTGATGCTCGCGTGGATGAACGCGGACGCGCTGCGGCTGACACGCGAGACGGGGATCGTTCACTTCTGGTCACGATCGCGGCAGGCGCTGTGGAAGAAGGGCGAGACGAGCGGCAACACGCTCGCGCTCGTCGAGCTGCGCCTGGACTGCGACGGCGACGCGGTGCTCGTTCGCGCGCGCCCCGCCGGCCCCGCGTGTCACACCGGGACGACGACGTGCTTCTTCCATCGCGACGACGGCGGCGATGACGATGGTGTCCCGGCGATCGAGGCCGAGAGCGCCCAGGTGATCGCGCGATTGGGACAGATCCTGATCGATCGACGCGATTCGTCGACGGGAGAGAAGAGCTACACGAAGAGCCTGCTCGACAAGGGCATGCCGAAGATCCTCGAGAAGATCGCGGAAGAGTCGGGCGAGCTCGCGGCGGAGTTGCCGAGCGGCACCGACGAGCGGGTCGTGTCGGAGACCGCCGACTTGCTGTTTCACGTGATGGTCGGGCTGACCGCGCGGAGGATTCCCGTCGAGAAGGTGTTCGCCGAGCTCGCGAAGCGGTTCGGCACGAGCGGGCATGTCGAGAAGGCATCGCGACCGCCGAAGAACGAGTCGCCGAAGAACGAGACGCCGAAGAACGAGACGCCGAAGAACGAGCCGAAGGACGGCGCGTGATCGATCTGCTCGCACCCGGCGGTGGGCTCGAGCGAGCGATCCCGCACTACGAGGACCGGGCCGAGCAGCGTGCGATGTCGGCGGCGGTCGCGCGTGCGCTCGATGATGCGAGGCCGCTGATCGTCGAGGCGGGCACCGGCACCGGCAAGACGCTCGCGTACCTCGTCCCTGCGCTGCAGTCGGGCAAGCGCATCGTCGTGTCGACGGGGACGCGCACGCTGCAGGATCAGATCGCGCGCCACGACGTGCCGCTGCTGCGCGAGATCATCGCGAAGCCGTTCGCGGCGGTGGTGCTCAAGGGCGTCGGCAACTACGTGTGCCGGCGCAGGCTCGCCGAGACGGTGTCGAGGCTGGCGAAGCCGGACGTCTCGTTGTCGTCGCTCGTCGACTGGAGCGAGCAGACGTCGACGGGGGATCGCGCCGAGGTCGAGTGGCTGCCCGAGGGCGCGCCGCTGTGGCAGGACGTGACGACGACGCCCGATGCGCGGATCGGGCCGCGGTGTCCGTACTTCGAGCGCTGCTTCGTGACGCAGGCGCGGCGGATGGCGGAGCAAGCACAGCTCATCCTCGTGAACCATCACCTGTACTTCGCGGATCGAGCGCTGCGCGCGGCGAGCCCGGGCGCGAAGGTGCTGCCGGATCACGACGCGGTCATCTTCGACGAGGCGCATCAGCTCGAGGACGTCGCGACCGAGCACTTCGGCGCGCGCATCTCGACGTCCAAGCTCGCCGAGCTCGTGCGCGATGCGCACCTCGGGCTCGCGCGCATGCCGCTGTGGACGGGGCGCGCCGCGGTCGATGTCATCGACACCGTCGAGCGCTCGGGCATCGCGTTGTTCGCGATGTTGCGAGCCGCGCTCGTGGCCGCGGATCCGCTCGATACCGCGCGCATGCCGATGCCGCCCCACCTGTTCGATCAGCCGGAGCGCCAGGCGGCGTGGTTCCGGCTCGACGGGGCGCTCGAGGAGCTCGCGCGGGTCGCGGAGTCCGAGTCGCAGCCACCGCCCGACGAGGAGGACGCGCACGACGCGGGACCGCGGGCGTCGCTCGTCGGTCTCGCGAGGCGCGCGCGCGAGTTTCGCGATGACCTGACGACGATCGCGGAGCAGCGTCGTAAGAGCTACGTGTTCTGGGGCGAGGTGCGGCCGACAGGGACGTTCCTGACCGCGTCACCGATCGACGTCGCCGATCTCGTGCGGCGCCACATCGTGCACGCGGGCCCGACGCCGGTGTTCACGAGCGCGACGCTGACGGCCGCGGGGGACTTCACGTACACGCGCGAGCGCCTCGGCCTCGACGACCGGCGCGAGATCGACGAGCTCGTCGTCAGCTCGCCGTTCGACTACGCGAAGCAGGCGATGCTGTATGTCCCGCGCGATCTGCCACCGGTGAACGAGGGCTTCTCCGTCGCCGCCGCGGAGCGCGTGCAGGAGCTGCTCGCGATCACGAACGGACACGCGTTCCTCTTGTTCACGAGCCACCGCGCGCTGCGCGAGGCGAGCGCACGGCTCGCAAAGCTCTCGTATCCCGTGCTGGTCCAGGGTGACGCGCCACGCGCCGCGCTCGTCGATCGATTTCGCGCCACGCCGAGCTCGGTGCTGCTCGGCACCGGTAGCTTCTGGGAAGGCGTCGACGTGCCCGGCGATGCGCTGAGCCTCGTGATCATCGACAAGCTGCCGTTCGCGCCGCACACGGATCCGCTCGTCGCCGCGCGCATGCAGGTACGAGCAGAGGCGGGCGAGGATCCGTTCGCGGCGATCCAGTTGCCGTCGGCGGCGATCGCGCTCAAGCAGGGCTTCGGCCGGCTGATCCGCCGCCGCGACGATCGCGGCATCGTCGCGATCCTCGACGGTCGCATCGTGACGCGCACCTACGGCCGCGTGTTCCTCGAGACGCTGCCGCCGAACCTGCCTCGGACGTCGACGATCGAGCAGGTCAAGCGCTGGTGGACCTCGGGAGCCGTGCGAAGCTGAGTCCATGTTCGCGCGCATGGCGCTGCTCCTGTTCGGCTACTGGGCCGGCGCGGTGCCGTTCGGCGTGCTGATCGCGAAATGGCTCGGCGTCGACATCCGCGAGCACGGGAGCGGCAACATCGGCGCGACCAACGTCACGCGCGTCCTCGGTCCCGTCCCCGGCGCGATCGTCCTCGTCCTCGACGCGATGAAGGGTGCGGTCCCGGTGTGGCTCGCGATCCGCTACTCGGGCGAGCCATGGATGGTGATGGCGACCGGCTTCGCCGCGATCATCGGTCACTGCTTCTCGCCGTTCCTCGAGTTTCGCGGCGGCAAGGGCGTCGCGACCGCGATGGGCGTGTTCCTCGTCCTCGATCCCGCGGTGACCGCGATCGGCGTGCTGACGTTCGTCGCCGTCCTCGAGATGACCAAGGTCCCCGCGCTCGGCTCGCTGTCCGCCGGCCTGATGATCGCGCTCGTCTTCACCTATCACCACGAGAGCGAAGCCGCGACCCTCGCGTTTCTCGTCTTCGCGCTGATGCTGTACACGCACCGCACGAACCTCGCAAAGCTGCGCAAGGGCAAGCCGGTTTGATGGACCGCCGCGCTCGCATCGTCATCGGGCTCGGCGGCAACGTCGGCGGCGAGGAGGCGGTCCTCGCGCGGTTTCGCCAGGCGCGCGAAGGGATCGCGGTCCTCGGCGAGGTGCGCTCCGCCTCGCTGTATCGCACGGCGCCGCTCGGCCCCGATCAGCCCGCGTTCCTCAACACCGCGGTGATGCTGCGCATCGAGGATCCACAGCCGCGCGAGCTCGCCGAAACGCTGCGCGAGATCGAGCGACTGCTCGGGCGCGAGCGCGAGCGCGAGGTGCGCTGGGGCCCTCGCACGATCGATCTCGATGTTCTCGCCTGGGGCGACCGGATCATCCGCGCGTCCGAGCCGGGCGGCATCGATGTCCCGCACCCGCGCGTCGGCGAGCGTCGCTTCGCGCTCGCGCCCCTCGCCGATCTCGTCGGCGAGGACTTCGTCATCCCCGGAGTCGGCCGGGTCGGCGATGCGCTCGCGCGCGTGCGCGACCAAGAGGTCGAGCAGATCAGCGCGAGTTGGTAGCGCGAGCGACGACCGGGTTCTTCAGCACGCCGATCCCGTCGATCTCCACCTCGACAATATCCCCCGGCGCCAGGTTGCCGACGCCCGCCGGCGTGCCGGTGGAGATCACGTCGCCGACCTCGAGCGTCATGTGCTCGCTGCAAAACGCGATCAGCGTCGCGACGTCGAAGATCATGTCGCTCGTCGACGAGTCTTGCTTCACCACGCCGTTCACGCGTGTCTGGATGCGCAGGTTCGTCGGATCGAGGCCGGCGACGATCCGCGGTCCGATCGGACAGAACGTGTCGAAGCCCTTCGCGCGCGTGAACTGCACGTCCTTCTTCTGTAGATCGCGAACGGTCACGTCGTTCACGCAGACGAACCCGAGCACGTAGTCGAGCGCGATCTCGCGCGACACGCGGTGGGCGAGCTTGCCGATCACGACGCCCAGCTCGCCCTCGTAGTCGACGCGCTCGTACCCGCTGGGTCGCTCGATCGGCGTTCCCTCGGCCACCATCGCCGATCGAGGCTTGAGAAACATGAGGGGCTCCTCTGGAATCCCCTTCCCCATCTCGGCGGCGTGCGCGCGGTAGTTCTGCCCGATGCCGATGATCTTGCTCGGAACCAGGTCGATCGACTCGGGGCCATCCACGCACACGAAGGGCAGCAGCATGCGGGGAAAGGTAGGACACCGTCGGCGTCCTGTCATTGATCCTTGGTGTTACGCCCCGTACAATTTGCGTGATGGGCCGGGCTCCTAACGCTGGAGCGCCACGTGTGTCTCCACATGTGGTGCCGAAGGCCCAAGCCTCGTCGTCGTTCGGCGATGACGAGGAGAAGACCACCATCGAACACGGGTGGGAAGAAGAGCCGTCGACCACGGTCGAAGAAGGAGAGGTCGCGGACAAGATCCGCGCGCTCGGTCTTCGCAAGCAGATCACGGGGATCACGAACACGAACGGCGGCCCGCTCGACGAACCGACCGTCGACGATCAGCGAGCGAACGTCGCGATCGCGATGCTGACGCCGGTCTCGATCTCGATGCACGCGCGTCTCGTGATCACCGCCGGCAACGACCTCGGACAGTCGCTCGATGTCACGCCCGGCAAGACGTACACCGTCGGCCGCGGGGTCGATAACGACTTCGTGCTCACGGACATCGCGGTCTCGCGAAAGCACTTCGATCTCAAGTTCGACGGCGGCGTCTGGGTGCTCGCGGATCGCGGGTCCGGCAACGGCACCGTCGTGAACGGGCAGATCGAGGACAACCCGTTCTCGCTCGCGAACGGCGACACGATCGAGATCGGCAACACGCAGTTCCGCATCGACATCCCCAACGGCCCCGCGCGCATCGCTCGCGCCAGCATGGGTCTCCCCGTCGACGAGGACGAGCCGTCGACGGTCGCGAGCAAGCCGCTTCGCGAAGACACGCCCGATCCGTCACCTCCGGTGATCACGCCGCTCGGTCACGGTCCTCGCGAGCGTCCCAAGACGGTGCCGCCGCCGCCGCCGATGCGCGCGCGCACGCAATCGCAGGTGCCGGCGATGTCCTCGGCGCCGCCGCCGATGCACCTCGGCTCGACGATGCCGCCCGGCTCGAACCCGATGGCCGCGCAGAACAACTACGCGATGCCCGTGCAGACGCCGATGCGCGGCTCGGGCGTCGGTCCCGCGCTCGCGCCGCTTCCGCCACCTGCGCCGGGCGCGATGCAGAGCCGACCGCCGATGTCACCGACGATGCTCGGCGACGCGATGGGCATGCCGCTCGGCCCCGGACAGATGCAGGGCGGACTTCCCGCGACGACGATCCCGGGCCAGGGCCCGCCCCTCGCACCGTCCCAGTTGCCGCCCGACATGTTCGGCTATCCGTCGAGCCAGCAGATGCCGCGGCAGCACGCGCCCGGTCCGAACGGACACGTGATCATCAACGGCGTGGCCGTTCGCGACGCGACGTCGACGGCGCTCGTTCCGCCGACGCCGTACAACGGCATGCCGCAGGTGATGATGCCGCAGCCGGCGTATCCGCTGATCTCGCGGCGGATGAAGCTGATCCTCGGTGGTGCGGCGCTGACGGTGCTCGCGGCGATCGCGACCATCGCGATCATCAAGGGCGGCAGCAGCAAGCAAGAGGCGGCGAGCGCACCGCCACCCGAGTCGAACAAGACGGTCACGCCGATCGAGGACAAGAAGCCGGCGCCGACGACCGCGCCGAAGACCGAGACCGCGACAAAGGTCGACGCGGCGAAGGTCGACGCGAAGGTGACGGTGCCGACGACACCGACGGTCACGCCGAAGGTCGAGACCAAGCCCGAGCTGAAGACGGCGACCACCGTCGAGCAACCCAAGGTCGAGACCAAGGCCGAGGCGAAGAAGACCGAGCCTTCGATCGACACGAAGTCCGTCGCGCTCGACGAGCCGAAGAAGACCGAGACCAAGAAGACCGAACCGAAGAAGACCGAGACCAAGAAGACCGAGCCGAAGAAGACCGAGAAGAAGACCGAGCGGAAAAAGGTCACGCGCTCCGAGCCGAAGCCCGATCCCGTTCCGGAGACCAAGGTCGAGAGGAAGAAGGTCGCCTTCGACGCCAGCGGCGCGAAGAACAAGGCCGACGAGCAGTACCGCGCGAAGCAGTTCAGCGCCGCGGCGGCGACGCTGCGTGCCGCCGCGAAGAACGCGGGTGACGAAGCCCGCGAGCTCAACTCGCTCGCGGCCGTGTACCAGCAGTTCGGCGCTGCCTACAACGTCGGCATGGCGCCGGGGACGCAGGCGAAGGAAGCGTTCGAGCGGCTCAAGAAGGCGCTCAGCCTCGACAACAGCGCTGGCAAAGCGTTCACCGACGACATCTCGGGACAGCTCGCGAAGATCGCGCCGAAGGCGGCGGTCTCGTTCATGGGCGCGAAGGACTACGTGAAGGCGCGCGAGGCCGTGCGGGTCGCGGAGGCGAATGGCGGCGGGAACGACACGACGAAGGAAGTCCGCAAGGCGCTCGAGCGTCAGGCCGGCACCGTCTACAAGGAAGCGATGGCGATGCTGTCCTCGGATCCAGCAGGCGCGAAGGACAAGCTCAGGCAGATCCGCGGCATGGTCGACGCGTCGAGCTCGTGGGCCGCGAAGGCCCAGGCGCAGCTGAACAAGATGTAGCGCTCGCCTACGCGAGAAGCTTCGCGATGATCTTCTCGAGCTTCTCGAACTCGAACGGCTTGTCGAGGTGTGCATCGGCGCCGTAGAGCGGCGACGTCAACTCGTTCACGGACTCGCCGATCGCCGTCACCATCACGATCTTGATGCTCTGCGTGACCGGGTCTTGCTTGAGGGCGCGCGCGACCTCCCAGCCCGACTTGCCCGGCATCATCACGTCGAGCAGCACGATGTCCGGGCGCTCCCGCTTCGCCAGCTCGAGCGCACGATGACCATCGGCCGCGGTCGAGACGTTGTATCCGCGCTTCGTGAGGCGCGTGCTGAGCATGGAGACGATCTCCGGATCGTCGTCGACCACCAGGATGTTCGCGCCAGTGCCCTTGCTCATGAGGGCCACGCTACGCCGCGACGCTTCCCATCGTCAATAGGAGCCGCAGGAGCAGCCCGCTGTGATACGAAGCGCCGTGCGCCGTTGGATCTGGATCACGATCGTCGTCGTGATCGGCATCGCCGCGTACGCCATGGTCGGGGACGTCAATCGCGTCGCCGATCGGCTCGGTGCGTTCTACTGGCCTGCCTTCGGTGTGGCGCTGGCGCTCGCCTTCGGGAACTACGTGGTGCGCTTCCTGCGCTGGATGCTCTATCTGCGCTGGCAAGCCGTCTCGGTGCCGCTCGGCAACAGCGCGATCGTGTTCGGAGCCGGGCTGTCACTCTCGATCACGCCCGGCAAGCTCGGCGAGCTCGTGAAGAGCTACCTCCTGCGCGAGCTGCACGATGTCCCGGCGACGCAGACAGCACCGATCGTCGTCGCGGAGCGCGTGACGGACCTGATCGCGCTGCTCGTCCTCGCGGTCATCGGAGTCGCCGTGTACGGCGTGCAGACGACGGTCGTGATCGTCGCGGGCAGCGTGGTCGTGTTCGGGCTCGTGCTGCTCGCGTGGCCGCGTCCGACGCGTGCGCTGATCGATCTGCTCACGCGCGCCTCGGTGACGCGGCGGTTTCGCGAGCCCTTGCACGACGTCTATAACGGCCTGGTCACCCTGTGCCGCCCGGCGCGCATCGTCGCCGCGACCTCGATCGCGATCCCCGCGTGGGGGCTCGAGTGCATCGGGTTCGCGCTGATCGTGAACGGCTTTCCCGGCGCGCACGTCGATCTCGGCCTCGCGATGATGATCTACGCCGCGACGACGATCGCCGGCGCGCTGTCGTTCCTGCCCGGTGGTCTAGGTGTCACGGAGGGCGCGATGACCATCTTGTTGGTCAAGAGCGCACAGGGAGTGGACCAACCGACGGCACTCGATGCGACGCTACTCACGCGTCTCGCGACGCTGTGGTTTGCCGTCGTGCTCGGGCTCGTGCTGCTCGGTGTTGCGCGCCAACGAATTGCTCGGCGCAACCAAGCGCGCGAGGCCTAGCTCGCTATACTGCCGCTATGTCGGTTGGCGTCGATTTCGATTTTCCGAAATGGCTCGCGCAGCGGCGCGGCGCCGTCGAGCAGGCCGCGCGCGAAGGTGCGGCATACGCGTTCTCGGGCGAGCGCAAGTTTCGCCGCACGCTGATGATCGCGCGCCCCGTGACGATGGCGCTCGAGGCCACGACGCGGCTGTGGCGCGATGTCGCGCGCACCGAGCTGCTCGGCACCGCGGTCAAGGTCACCGACCAGCAGTACCCGCGCGTGTACGAGGCGGCGAAGCGAGCGGGAGCCGCGCTGCACGTACGCGTCCCCGTCGTGTTCGCGGCGCCGACCTCGTCGATCAAGGTGAAGGTGCTGGGCACCGAGGACGCGCCGCACCTGATCGTGAACCTCGAGCTCGCGGAGAAGCTCTCCGACGACGAGCTCGTCGCGGCGATCGGTCACGAGCTCGGCCACGTGCAGAACAACCACATCCTCTACGCGACGGCGCTGCACTACCTGACCAGCAGCGCCGCCTTCTTCGTGCGCTGGGTGGTGCAGCCCGCGATCATGACGCTGCAGGCATGGTCGCGCCGCGCCGAGATCACGTGCGACCGCGCCGCGCTGCTCGCGCTCCGCGACGAGGACAAGACGCTCGCCGCGCTCGTGAAGCTCGAGCTTGGCGACAAGCCCGACGAACGTCGGGCGCGTAGCGGCGCCGAAGGCGACGCGAAGGGCGAAGACAAGAACAGCTCGTTCGACGTGTCCGAGTATTTGAAGAACCCGCCGGACATCAAGAAGGGTCTCGGCAGCTACGCCGAGATCTTCCGCTCGCATCCGTACATGCCCAAGCGCGTGCACGCGCTGCGGCTGTTCGCGAATTCCACGCTGTTCGCGCACGTCACGGGCAAGGACCCGGCCGGCAAGGCGAGCCTCCCCGATATCGACAAGCAAGTGGCTGACCTGCTCTAGAGGCGAAGGAAGACGACCATGATTCTCTTGGAGCACCACAAGTCAGCGAAGCGCGAGATCATCAACCGCTTCACGCAGCTCGCCGACGTCGCCGAAGGCGTCGGCATGGTCACGCTCGCTCGCGACATCCGCACCACGCGGATCCCGAAGCTCGAGGCGGAGCGGTTTCACCTCGTCGTCCTCGGCGAGTTCAACCACGGCAAGTCGACGTTCGTGAACGCGCTGCTCGGCTCGGAGATCCTGCCGACCGGCATCACGCCGACGACCGCGTCGATCAACCACGTCGTCTACGCACCCAACCCGACCGCGAAGGTCATGTTGCTGACGGGCGAGAGCCAGTTCCTCGACACGTCGCAGATCAAGGACTGGGTGACGGTCGCCGGCGGCCGCGCCGACGAGGTCGCGTTCGTCGAGGTCGGCTATCCGAGTGACCTGCTCAAGAACAACGTCGTGCTCGTCGACACGCCGGGCGTGAACGATCTCAACGAGCAGCGCGCCGAGGTCACGTACGGCTACGTGCCGCGCGCCGACGCGGTGCTGTTCCTGCTCGACGCGGGCCAGGCGCTCAAGGACTCCGAGCAGGAGTTCTTGCGCTCGCGCGTGCTCGAGAACGCACGCGATCGTCTGATCTTCGTGCTCGGCAAGATGGACATGCTTTCCACCGACGAGAGAAGCGCGGTCACGGACTACGTGCGGCAGAACCTCGCGAAGATGATGCCCGATCCGGTCGTGTTCCCGCTGAGCGCGCGCGACTGGGCCAAGCACAAGGATCCGCAGAGCGGCATGCCCGAGCTGATCGCGCACCTCGAGACGTTCCTCGCCCGCGATCGCGCCCAGATGATCCTCGACAACGCCGCGGCCGACGCCGCGCGCACGGCCGCGTACGTCGAGAACAACCTCGGCGTCCGGATGCGCAGCTACGATCTGAACCTCGACGAGCTCGAGCAGCGGATCACGGAGGTGCGCTCGCAGCTCGACACCTCGAAGCGCAAGCTCGACGAGCTGCACGGCCGCATCGAGGCCGCCGCCGAGTCGATCAAAGCGCAGATCGGCCTCGACCTCGAAGCGTTCGCGAAGACCTTCGTGCAGGCGCTGCCGGGCCAGATCGACGCGGTCGACGCCGACGACGTGAAGGCGTACCTGCCGCAGTTCATCGAGGACAAGTTCAAGGAGTGGGCGGAGATCGAAGGCGCGAAGCTCGCCGCGATGCTCGAGCACCTCGCCGAGGAGGTCATCTCGATCACCAACGAGAACGTCGCGGCCGCGGCGGGTGCACTCGCGGAGCGGCTCGGCCCCGACGACACACAGGTCGACATCACCGTCGACAGCTTCAAGTACGACGTCGGCATCTACGCGGTCGGTGCGCTCGGCACCACCGTGATGCTGTTCGTCAACGCGCTCGCGGGCGGACTGCTCACGCTCGCGGCCCCGATCCTCGCGATCGTCCTCAAGTCGAAGATCAGCGGCGACATCAAGGTGCAGGCGAAGGAGAAGGTCCCCGGCGCCGTGCTCAACGCGGCCGAGGCGATGAAGCCGCACTTCGATCGCTGCATCGATGACTTCGCGAAGCGGCTGTCCGACTTCGTCACCAACGCGGGCAATACGCTCTACAAGGGCATCAGCGAGATCCTCGACCGCACGATGCGCGAGCGCAAAGAGCGAGCGGGAGACGTCAGCGAGCTGAAGGTAGGTACGACGGCGCAGATCGAGCAGGTCCGCGCCACGACTCGCGCTCTCGCGCAGCTTCGAGAAGGACTGTGGTCGGCCGACGCTGATGAACCGCCAGCCGCCAGCTGACGGATCCTGCGTGTAGGTGCCGGTCGTTTCCACACGACCTGGCGCATCATGGCACTGGTCGGGCCTGTGAAATTCGGACGTTGGTGAAGGCCGGACCGATGGCTCCGAGGTTGCTGATGATGGAAGGACATGCGCCTCGCCATCTCGCTTCTCATCGCTTCTGCCGCTTCGGGTTGCGTCCTTCACACCACCGGTGATGACTCCACCGACCCGTCGGACCCCTCCGACCCGTCGGACCCGTCGAACCCGAACCCGACGACGCCCGCGCCCGTGGCGAACGGCCCGTACGCGGTGACCTCGAACGTGGAGATCACGATCGAGGCGCTCCTGCCGGAGCCCGCCGCGAACCTCGTCGAGACGCTGCGCGACTTCTCGCAGAACCCGGCGCACACGCTGCTCGACACCGCCCAGGACGCGGGCGTCCCGGCGGTCGGCACGATCCGCGACTACCTGCCGTCGTATCTCGAGGACAAGCTCGAGGGCTGGATCAACGACGAGATCAACAAGGTCACGATCGGTGGCGTTCCGGTGCCGCAGTTCGCGGGTCAGATCGTCGCACTCGCGGAGACGACGCTCTCGCAGGTGAACATCGAGTCGACGCTCGCGATCGACAATGGAACGGCGACCCACACGCTCACCACGCTCGACCTCTCGCCGGCGGGCATCGACTCGCAGCTCGAGCTCGGGCAGTTCCCGAACGAGATCGTGTCGCAGACGACGACCGTGTCGGCGAACCGCACGACGCTCGCGATCGGCGACCACATGTTCTCGGTCGCGTACGGCCACTACGCCTGGATGGCGCTCGAGGCGAACATCACGGAGACGTACGGCACGAACATCCGCGGCCTGCTGGGCGCGGCGATCAACTGCCCGGCGATCGCGCACACGGTCGCGAACAAGTGCGTGTTGGGTCAGTGCGTCGGTCACGAGGCGGAGCTGACGTCGATCTGCGAACGCGGCCTCGACGAGGTCGTCTCGCGTGCGAAGGCGAAGCTCGAGACGTTCCGCTTCGACGCGCTTCACCTGGAGGCGGGCACGGCGACGATGGTCGACGCGAACAACGATCGCCTCGCCGAGTCGCTGACGAACGGTGTGTGGACCGCCGAGATCAACGCCGGCCAGGGCCTGCGCCACGCGCCCGCGACGTTCACTGCCACGCGCTAGAACTTGCCGACCACGCCGAGGCCCGCGAGGGTTCCATCGGCGCTGCTGATCGGTAGCGGCGCGACGACAGCGGTCGAGACGACCGGAAGCACCTCGATGACGCGATCACGAAGTCGCTCCATCAGCGAGGGATGCTCCGGTCGCTCGGCCGTTTCGGGAAGTGGATTTTCCTCGGGCTCGCGCATGGCCAGACGGAGGACGACCGGCTTTGGCTCGCGGGACGCCGGGATCTCGACGCGTGCGGGCATCGCACGGACGTACATCGCGGTCGGCTCGGCGTGCGCCGAGGTCGGGATCGCGAGGACGAGAGCCATCAGCAGCGCACGCATTCACGATCCTTCATCGCAAGCCACGTACCGAGCGCCGGCACGCGGAAGTGCGCGACACGCTTGGCTCCGCGGTGGTGTCGGTGAAACGCAGGATGGTCGAGTAGCCACGCCGCGCGCGGGCGCACGGACACGGGATTGTCGTAAGGTACGCGGCTCCCATGGCTGGCTCGACGTCCGCGAAGACGGTGATCACCGCCCTCCTCGGGAACTCCTTCGTCACCATCATCAAGCTGATCGCGTTTCTCCTGTCCGGCTCGGGCGCGATGCTGTCCGAGGCGATCCACAGCGCGGCCGACACGGGCAATCAGCTGCTCCTGTTCATCGGCCTGCGGCGCGGCGAGAAAGCTCCCGACGAGAAGTTCCACTACGGATACGGCGGCGAGCGCTTCGTGTTCGGCATCCTGTCGGCGGCCGGCATCTTCTTCATCGGCTGCGGCATCACCGTCTATCACGGCATCGACTCGCTGATGCATCCGCATCCGCCCCAGCTGACGGCGACGACGTTCATCGTCCTCGGCGTGTCGCTCGTGATCGAAGGAACGGTGCTGTTGCTCGCGATCCACAGCGTGAACACGTCGCGCGGCGACATGAAGTTCTTCCGGTACGTGCGCGAGCGTGCCGATCCGGCGACGGTGGCGATCCTCCTCGAGGACGGCGCGGCGGTGCTCGGCCTCCTGATCGCGAGCGGGAGCATCGTGATGTCGTACGTGACCGGCAACCCGATCTTCGACACGATCGGCGCGCTCGTCGTCGGTGCGATCCTCGGAGCGGTCGCCGTCTACCTCGTGCGCGAGAACCGCGAGCTGCTGATCGGACGCGCGGTGCCGGAGGTCGTCGAGGAGATGTTCACGAACGTGATCCTCGATCAGCCGGCGATCCGCAGCGTGCGCGACATCAAGACCCGGCAGCTCACGCACGACGCGTACATGTTCAAAGCGGAGCTGACGCTCGATACCGACTACCTGTCGGAGCAGCTCGATCGCGTGCTGCCTCCAAACCAGCGCGACCTGACCAAGGGTCGCGCGCTCCGGCGAGCGACGATCGCGACCACCGACCTGATCGCGACGGAGATGGTCCAGGTCGAGAAGGCGATCCGCCGCGCGATTCCGCAGGCGAAGCACATCGACCTCGAAATCGCGCACCCGGAGCACGAGGCCGAGGACGAGGAGCTGGCCTGACGTGGTGAACGCCGGGCGCGCGTTGTAAGGTGTGGTCATGTCGCTGTGGTCGCGGTTCCAGCGCAGGCTGGGAGACATCGCCGAGGACCTGATCCTCGACGAGTACCGCGATCAGCTGAACAAGTCGCAGGACCTGCTCGCGAAGGGCGACACGCAGCAGGCGATCGAGCTCCTCGAGGCGATGCTCGTCTCGAAGAGCGAGCACGGCCAGGCGCTGATCCTCCTCGGCGCGGCCTATCTGGCCCAGCACAAGCCGCACAAGGCGAGCGACGCCTTCGAGCGCGCGCTCAAGGTTCGCGGTGGAGATCCCAACGCGCTCGTCGGGTACGGGACCACGCTCGTCGCGCTCGGCCGGTACGAACCGGCGATCGGCATCCTCGGGCGCGCGATCCACGAGGCAGGTGGCGATCGAGAGATCCTCGCGGATGCCTATCGCGGACTCGGCATCACGTGGCGCCGGACGGGCGACCTCGACAAGGCGATCCGCGAGCTTCGCAAGGCGGTCGCCGAGAACGGGAATGACCTCGAGGCGCGGGCGGCGCTCGGCGAGGCGTTGATCGCCGACGGTGGTCCCTACGACGAGGCGCTCCGTCACCTCGAGCGGGCCGTCGCGGGCAAGACGGGTCGCGCGCGCAGCAGCTCCGAAGAGCCGGGCGAGAAGCCTCCCGTGCTCGCGCTGTACGCGCTCGGCAAGCTCGCGCTCATCGAAGGATCGCCGGCGATCGCCGGAGAGCGGCTGGAGAAGGCGCGCGCCGCCTCCGACGACGATCCATCCCCGTTCGCGAGCCAGCTGCGGGCGGAGATCCTGCTCGCGCTCGGGGACGCGGCGCTCGCGTCACACGATCCCATGCGCGCGCACGGCCACTTCCTCGAGGCCCTCCAACTCGATGCAAAGAGCGCGGCGATCCACGCGAAGATCGCGACCGCGCATCGCACGATCGGAAACCTCGACGCGGCGCTGCAGAGCTACGAGCGCGCGCTCGGCCTCGGCGCGGGGCTCGATGTCCTGCGCGATGCCGTCGATACGGCGATTGCCGCGGGCGATGCGACGCGCGAGCTGCAGTGGGGCAACGACCTGCTCGGGAAAACACCCGACGACGTGCGCGCCCTCGTCGCTCGAGGCTCCGCCATGCTCGCGGATCAGCCCGACGCGGCGAAGGCGCTGCTCGAGGTCGCGGCCGCGAAGGACGACGTCGACGCCCACACGGCGCTCGCGCGACTGACGCTCGCGACCGATCCGCAGAAGGCCGCGGCCTCGGCGCTCGCCGCGCTGCGCGTGTCCCCGCAGCACACCAAGGCGCGACAGATCCTGACGGAGGCGCGCACCGCCGCGTTCGGCACGCCCGGGCCCGAGATCGCCGATGTCGCGAAGTACGTCGAGAAGACGGTCGAGAGCCGGCGCGAGCTCGGCCACCTCGTCGGTGAGGTCGCGCGTGCCGCTGCGAACCTGGACCAGCCGCTGCTCGTCACCGTGATGGGCGAGTTCTCGAGCGGCAAGAGCTCGTTCGTGAACGCGTTCATCGGCGCCGATGTCGCGCCGACGGGCATCACGCCGACGACGGCGACGATCAACGTCGTGCGCTACGGCCGCGAACGCGGTGGCCGCATCATCGCCCGCGACGGCTCGACGACGGAGCTTGGGTGGGACGCGTTCATGGCGCACATGAAGGCGTTGAAGCCGGCCGCGGCCAAGGCGATCGATCGCGTCGAGATCCTCGTCCCGTTGCCGCAGCTCGAGAAGATCAACATCGTCGACACCCCGGGCCTCAACTCGATCCAGCCGGAGCACGAAGCCACCGCGCGCGCGTTCATCGGCCGCGCCGACGCGATCGTGTGGGTGTTCACCGCCGCGCAAGGCGGTAAGGCGAGCGAGAAGAAGGCGCTGCGATCGATCCGCGACGAGGGCAAGCGCGTGCTCGGCGTGCTGAACAAGGCCGACCAGCTCTCGCCCGAGGAGACCAAGGAGGTCACCGCGTTCATCGGCGGCGAGCTCGAGGATCTCGTCGAGGCGATCGTCCCGTTCTCCGCGCGCAACGCGCTCGCCTGGAAGCAGGCGGATCGCCCCGCGGGCGAGAGCGATGGCAACTGGGGCTCGCTACTCGGAAACCTCGAGGAGCGGTTCTTCCAGCAAGCGCGCCAGCTCAAGCGCGATGCCTGCGCGCGCCTGCTGCGCGGTGTCGTCGCCGAGGCGCAGGCCACGATCGAGACATCGCGACAGCGCGCGAACGAGGCCGCAAACGCGGCGCGCGAGGGACGCGACGAGCTCCTCGCCTCCGCGCGCGAGTTCAGCGAGGCGTCGGTGCTCGCCGAGCGCAAGGCGCTGTCGGAGCAGATGACGGCGCTGTATCGCCGCGCCGCGCGTGAGGTGATCGAGCTCGTGCGCCCGCGCCGCCTGCCGTTCTCGTCGCACTCGGCGACGATCGCGGATCGTGATTACCTGATCGCCCTGCTCTCCTCCGGGTTCGAGAGCGCCGTCGAGGCGGGCCGCCAGCGCGTCGCCGTCGATCTGCTCGCGCGCAGCAAGTCCGCCGAGGCCGCCGCGCGCATCCTCCGCACCGCGCTCGATGTCGACGTGCTCGGCGATCTGCACCGCACGGCGGATGACCGCATCGGCCTGGCGCTGTCCCGCGTGTTCGATCGCGCGCGCGCCTACACGCGCGGCTACGTCGAGGGCGGCTACGTCGAGGCGTTCTTCCGCAATGATGTCCCGCGCCTGGAGCTGGCCGAGGACGCCGTCTATCACGCGCTGGTCCGCGGCGCTCCCGACCTCGATCGCGAGCTGGGCGAGCCGCTCGCCCGCGCGGCCTCGGACGCTCTCGCAGCGCTGGCCGGCCGGCTCGATCATTGGGGCGCGGTCGTCGATGTCCTCGGTTTCGATCTGGAAGTCGGGATCGCGCGTGCGTTAGAACTGGCAGCGGCGCGGCTCTAGTCATACCCGCTCCGTAGACTCCCGACCCGATGGCCAAGAAGCGCTCGCGCAACCCCGCGCCGATCAAAGTCACGCTCGGCATCGATGAAGCCGGTCGCGGTCCCGCGATCGGCCCGATGGTGATGGCCGCCGTCGCCCTCGACTCGCGCGCCGCCGCGGCGCTCACGCGCAAGGGGCTCTGCGACTCCAAGACCTACGGCGCCGGGGATGAAGCGCACGAGGTCCGCGCCAACCTCGCCTTGGAGATTCGCCAGCGCGCGACGTTCGTCGCCGTGATCGAGGTCGAGCATACGGAGATCGACGAGCGCGTCCTGCGCAACGAGCTCAACGTGCTCGAGCGCGAGCTCGCCACCAAGCTCATCACGCAAGCCCCCACCTGCGATCGCATCATCGCCGACGGCAAGCGCATGTTCGCGGCGCTGTGCGGTCGGTTCACGAACTTCGAGTCGCACGATCGCGCCGAGGAGAAGCACGCGGCGGTCGCGGCAGCCTCGGTGATCGCGAAGGTCCGTCGCGACGAGCGCTTTCACCAGATCAAGGCGCGGTACGAGGACGAGCTCGGCCCGATCTTCGGCGGTGGCTACTCCAACGCCGCCACGCGCGCGTGGGTTCGCAAGTACGTCGAGAAGTACATGAAGCTGCCCGACGAAGCGCGCCGCTCGTGGCCGCACGACTACGTCGAGGACTTGATCGGCAACACGCGTCCCGCCGGTCCGCAGGTCGAGCTGTTCGGCTAGCTCAGTCCGCGTTCGCTTCCGGCGCAGCCTCGACGGGCGCCGGCGGTTCGAGGCAGCGAGTCACCGCGGCGTTCTTCGCGAGCTTGAGGCGATAGGTCGACGGATCCTGGCGCTGGATCTTCTGCACGATCGTGCGAACCGCGCCGCAGTCGTTCTTGGCAGCCGCGGCCTCGCACTGCTTGACGAGCTGCGCGAGCGTCGTGTCGCGCGAGGTGCGATCCTCGCCTTCGATCGACGGCAACGGCTTGCGCGAGACCGGCGCCGGCGCCGGCGGTGCGGCGCCCGTCGACTCGGCGGCCCCCTTGGGCTGCATGTCGTCCTCGTCGCCCGTCGCGAGCTGCAACGGCTCTCTCGGCTCCTGCTTCTTCTCGGCCGTCGCGGCGTCGAGCTTCGGCGCGTCGGGCGTCTTCGCGAGACCGTCGAGCGCGCCGCCCTCACCGGCCGACGGGCGAGTCGCCTTCTTCGCCGGCGGCCGAGGCTTCTCTGCGACGACCGGCGCTGCGACCGGCCCGGGGGCTGCCGAGCCCGCGGCCTGGCCGCCTCGATCGCGAACCTCGGCGCCCGGCGGCTCGGTCTCGGTCACGACCGGCTCCGCGGCAGGTGCCGGCGCGGGCTCCGGCGTCGCGACCACGGTGTCGCCGCGCGTGTCGCTCGACGACTCCGCCAGCTCGGACTCGGTCCTGAGCTCGTCCTTGCGCTGCGAGATCACCACGGCGCCGCCGATCAACACGACGACGGTCGCCATCGCGAGCACGGGCGGACGGCGCAGCTGATCGAGCAGCACCGCAAGCCACGAGCGCTTCGGCTTCATCTCCTCGGCCTTCTCGCGCGCGGCGGCGAGCAACGCGGCCATGCCCTTGTCGGAGGGCTCCTCGTCGCGCATGTCGCGCCACATCGACCGCATCGACGACAGCGACTCGTCGAGTCCCAGATCGTCGTCGTCGTTGCTCGCGTCGCTCTTGCGCTCGTCGCCCGATCTCGTCATGGCGCGGCCTTCGCGAGGTCCTTGTACTCGTCGAGCTCGAGCCGCAGCTTCTCGAGCGCGTAGCGCATGCGGCTCTTCACGGTGTTCTCGGGGACACCGACGACATCCGCGATCTGCTTGAACGGCATGTCGAGGAACTCGCGCATCAGGAACACTTCGCGCTGCTCGTCGGAGAGCGAGCCGATCGCTCGCTGCATCGTCTCGTGCAGCTGCTTGTTCACACTCTTGCGATCGCTCGACATCTCGTTGCCGGGGATCACATCCATCAGCGTGCCGCTCTCTTCGCTCGCGTCCATCGGAGCGTCGAGCGATGCGTGCTTGCGATGTTTGCGTCTCCTCGTCTGGTCAACGCACAGGTTGCGCGCGATGGTGTAAAGCCACGTCGTAAATTTGGCCTGTCGCTTGTAGGCCTCGGCGCCCTTGATGACGCGCATGAAGGCTTCTTGCAGCAGGTCTTCGGCGGTCTCCTTGTCGCCGACGAAGCGCAGGATGAAGTTGTAGACAGGCTTGCGATGACGAGAGAGCAGGACCTCGAAGGCGCGAACCTCGCCCTTCTGGTACATGACCATCAGGTCTTCGTCGGCTTGTTCCGTAATCATCGCGCGGAGCTAGGAGCTGCCTGGTCAGGTGATCGAGCAGCCCTCGTCCCGGACACTACCAGGGCTAGACCGCTATGGGGTTTGGCACGTTGGACAGAAGTAGGTCGCACGACCTTGGAGAACGCTTCGCCGGATGGACGTCTTACAGCGCGGGCACGGTTGCCCCTTCCGATCATAGACCTTCAGATAGTCGTAGTTGCTTCCTTCGGCGCCATCTCCGTCGACGAAGTCGCGCAGGCTCGTGCCGTGATTCGCGAGTGACGTGCGCAGGACGTCGTCGATCGCCTTCGCGAGGATCGCCGCTTTCTCCTCGGTGAGTCGGCCCGCGCGCTTCGTCGGACGTAGCTTCGACAACCACAGCGCCTCCGACGCGTAGATGTTGCCGACACCGGCGAGCACCGTCTGATCGAGGATGAACGCCTTGAGCTGTGCCCTTCGCTTCTTGCGCGAGCGTGCGAAGAACGCGGCGGGATCGATTCCGTCGACGATCGGATCCGGGCCGAGATCCTTCAGCGCGACGTGCTCGCGCTCCCTGCCGCGCGCGACGATGTCGAGCTGACCGAAGCGGCGCGCATCGGAGAAGCGCAGCTCGCGCCCGTCGGCGAGGGAGAGCACGAGGTGCGTGTGCTTCGCGCGCGCGTCGCCGCCGGCGTGCAGGCGAAAGCGACCGGTCATGCCCAGGTGCACGAGCAGCGAGTGCGGCGTGTCCGTGTCGACGAGCAGGTACTTGCCGATGCGCCGCAGCTCCGTGATCTGTGCGCCGACCAGCTTCTTCAGCTTCGCGCGCGGAGGCTTCCGCTTCATGTGAAGACCGAGCCCCGAGTCCCACACCTTCGTGATGCGCGCACCGACGGCGGGCAGCAGCGTCTGGCGAACCGTCTCGACCTCGGGCAACTCCGGCATGTCCGCTACCTAGCAGGGATCGCGCGGGCGAGTGCGCCGAACTCGGCGATCTCGAGCGTCTCGCCGCGACGCCCTCCGTCGATCGCGGTGCTCACGAGCGCGGCGTCGACGGCGGCCTCGTCGAACACCGCGCGCAGCGCGTTGCGCAACGTCTTGCGGCGCTGACCGAACGCGGCGTGCACGACCGCGGAGTAGTGCTTCTCGTCGGTGATCTCCGTACGCGGCGTCGCGAGCGGCACCAGCCGGATCACCGTGGAGTCGATCTTCGGCGCCGGCACGAACGAGCCCGCGCCGACCTTCGCGACCGTCGTGACATCCGCGTACGTTCGCAGCATCACGCCGATCGCGCCGTACTCCTTGCCGCCCGGCGGCGCGACGATGCGATCCGCCATCTCCTTCTGGATCATCACGACCGCGTGCGTGACCGACGCGCGCGCGTCGATGATCTTGAACAGCAGCTGCGACGCGATGTGATACGGCAGGTTCCCGCACACGGCGATCGGCTCGCCACGCCACTTCGCGGCCATGCGCAGATCGTAGCGAAGCGCATCGACGTGCTCGATCTCCACGTTGTCGACGCCGGCGAGCTCGCCGCGCAGCACGGTGATCATGTCCGGATCCGCTTCGAGCGCGAACAGCTTGCCCGCGGTCAGCCGCTCCGCGAGTCGCATCGTGAGCGTTCCGAGCCCCGCGCCGATCTCGACGACCCAGTCCTCGTCGGACTTCACGGTCGCATCCACGATCGCGCGGAACGCTCTCTCGCTGATCAGGAAGTTCTGGCCGAACGACTTCTTCGCCCGCAGGCCGTACTTGTCGAGCAGCATGTGCGCCGTCGGGAACGGCTCGGCCGCGCGCAGCGGATCGCCGAGCGTCGCACGCCCGTTACCGCTGCCATGCCCGTTGCCTCCGCTCACGACGCCCTGGGCAACGGCTTGCTCGGCACCGCATCGAGATCGAGCCCTGCCCTCTCGCCGCGCACGAGGTGGTGATAGCCCGCGGCCGCGATCATCGCGGCGTTGTCGGTGCAGCGACTCGGCGGCGGGATGTACAGCGTGAAGTCGTCCTCGGCGGCCGCGGCCTGCATGCCCGCGCGCAGCCCCGAGTTCGCCGCCACGCCGCCGCAGATCTGGACGTGCGCCAACCCTTCGCGTCGCGCGATGCGCCGCGTCTTGCGCACGAGCACCTCGACGATCGCCGCCTGATAGCTCGCGCACAGATCGCTCAGCGCCTGGCCCTCGGGCACGCCGTTCGCTCGCACGTGATGGAGCAGCGACGTCTTGAGCCCCGAGAACGAGAACTCGGCGCCGGTGTCGCCGCCGGTCATCGCCTTCGGGAACTTCACCGCCTTCGGATCGCCGGTCTTCGCGAGCCGATCGATCACGACGCCGCCGGGATAGCCGAGCCCGAGGAGCTTCGCTCCCTTGTCGAACGCTTCGCCCGCGGCGTCATCGCGCGTCGCGCCGAGCTCGATCACGTCGGCGTGGGCGTTCACGCGCACGAGCGACGTGTGGCCTCCGCTGACGATCAGCGCGAGGTGCGGCATCGGCGGCGGATCCGGCTCGAGGTACACCGCCGACAGGTGCCCCTCGAGGTGGTGCACGCCGACGAGCGGCTTGCCCGTCACCCACGCGAGCGACTTCGCCGTCTGCAGGCCGACGAGCAGCGCGCCGATCAGCCCCGGGGCGTTCGTGACCGCGATGCCGTCGATCGACGCGAGCGTCACGCCCGCGCGGTCGAGCGCCGCCTGGACGACGGGCACGACGTTCAGGATGTGCGCGCGCGACGCGAGCTCGGGCACGACGCCACCGTACTTCGCGTGCACCTCGTGCTGCGAGGCGACGACGTCGGCGAGGACGCGCGTGCCGTCGTCGACGATCGCCGCGGCGGTCTCGTCGCAAGAGCTCTCGATCCCGAGGACGCGCATGGCTCGGGCTTCTACTCCACTTACCGAGTGTCGTCGAGGCGCTTCTGGATCATCGCGGCCTTCTCGCCGTTCGGCCAGTTCTCCAGATAGTGCACGTAGTACTTCGCGGCCTCGTCGTAGCGCTGCGCGGCCCACAGGATCGAGCCGAGCACCTCGTAGTTCGACGGATACTTCGGCGCGAGCCGGATCGCGGACTCCATCGCCGAGATCGCGTCATCGAGGCGGCCGAGGCGTTGCAGCGCTTGCGCTCGCACGATGTTCGCGCGCGCCGTGCGCCGCAGCTTGAGCGAGGCATCGGCGAGCTCGAGCGCCTTCTGGAAATCGCCCTCCTGGTTCGCCTCGTGCGCTTGCTGGTAGAGCTGCTTGGCCTGCGCGAGCGGATCCGGTTCCCCCGCATCGCCGGGAGCCACGATCGGCACGCTCGCATCGACGGTCATCTCCACCGCCGCGTCGACGGGAACGGAGGCGTCGGGCGTCGCGACACCGGCGTCGGGCGCCATCGCGACGACGCTCGCATCGGGCGTCGCCACGACGACGTCAGCATCCGCGCTCTCCATCTCCGCGGCATCGAGGACCTCGGCGACACCCGCGTCCGCGGCGGGCGCGACCTTCTTCGCCGGCTTGCGGATCCAGAGGACGATCGCGAGCACCGCGAGCATCGCCGCGAGGACGATCAGCGCGAGCGCTCCGCCGCCGGGCCCGGTGTTGCGGCTCACGCCGGATCCGGATCGCGGCGTCATCACGCGCGGCACCGCGAGCCGCGGCGGCAATGCCTCGGGTGGCGCGACCGGCGTCGCGGGCGTCGGCGCGGTCGCCGGCGTGTCCGCGGGCGGCTGCACGATCGCCATCTCGCGCGTGATCCGTCGCGGGAGGATCGTCACGAGCTCGCGCTGCGTCTCGACCGCCGGTTGCTGCCCCGACGTGCGCTCGCTCACCGGGACCAGCTCGCCCGACGCCTCCGCGCGATCGCGTCCGAGCGATCCGATCATGCGAAGGCCGGAGTCCTCGTTGCGCTTGTGCAGCGGACTCGGGGTCTGCTCCGGTGGCGGCACCGCCGACGCGCGACGGGTGCGCGAGCGTCCGTTGGCGTGCATCGACGGCAGACCGTCGCGCTCGCTCTCCGGCGGAATCTCCTGCGGGATGCTCGTCTCGGTCGTCTCGAACGCCGGGACGCCGCTCGCGGTGCCTTCCTCCGTGGCGAAGTCCGACGGAGCCGCGAGCGGGGCGGCGACGTCGAAGTCGCGCTCCGTCTCCTTCGGTTGCGACGCGACCGCACCATCGGTGAACAGCGAAGGATCGATCGCCTGCGCTGCTGCGATCGCGTCGTCGATCAGTCGCAGGCCCGACGGGCGATAGCTCCCCATGAGCGCGCTGTCCTGGACCGCCTCCTCCTGCACGACATGCTCCTCGGCGGGAATCGGGGCCGGCTCGGCGGTCTGCGCGTCCTGTGCCGCGGCTTCGGCCGTCGCTTGCTCGACCGCCTCCTCGGAGATCACCTGCGAGTCGCGAACGCCGAGCTCGTCCTGGATCGCGGCGGTCTCGCCCGAGTCGCGACCGCGCGCGCGATAGCTGCCCGAGTCTCGCGCGAGCGCCTCCGCGTGCGGGCCCGACGCGACCTCCTCGATCGGCGTCGGCGCGTCCGTCACCTCGATCAGCGGCATCGGCTGCCCCGTGTTGCGGCGCGCCTTCTTGCCGTGGTCGAGGTCGATCAACAGCTCCTCGAAGAACAGCCGCGAGATCGCCTGCAGGCACTCGAGGTCGCCGAAGTCCGAGTTGTCGATCACCTCGAGCAGCGTGCGCTTGCCATCGATCAAGCGCAGGATGCGGTTGTTGTCGTCGGGGACATCGCCGAGTCGCGCGGCGAGCTCTGCCGTGTCGATCTCGAAGCGGTGCGTGAGCGGCGGCAACTGCTCGAGCAAGCGCGACCACTCGTCGAGGCGACGCATGCCCTCCATGAGCAGGCCCTGCGAGCTCATCTGGATCACCTCGCGCCGGCGCACGGTGCGGAACACGACCTCGAACTCGCCCTCGCTCCAGGTGAGCAGGCGATAGACGGCGTCCTCGCCCTGCAGCGTGCCGGCCTCCGCGTCGATCACGCGACCGTCGCGGAAGTAGATCGCCGCCTGCCGCCCGCGCTCGCCGACGAACTGGATCACGCCTGACTTGCGGCTGATCTCGATCGTCTGGATGACGTCCACGACGGGCATGTCGGCGACGCGCCCGGCGAACCGCGTGCGTCCATCCTTGCGCTCCTCGAAGCGGATCCGCTGCCGCTTCTGCAGCAGGATGTTGATCCGCGTGACGATCTCTTTGATGTAGATCGGCTTGGTCAGGTAGTCGTCGACGCCGAGCTCGAGGCCGCGGATCTTGTTCTCGATCGCGGCTTCCGCGGTGAGGAAGATGAACGGGATGTCTGCCCAGTCCTGTGTCGCACGCACGCGACGGCGCAGCTCGAAGCCATCACCGTCGGTGAACGTGGTCTCCGAGATGATCAGATCCGGCGCGTGCAGCTCGAGCTTGTCGAGCGCATCCTGGACGGACACCGCCGGCGTGACGGTGAACCCCGCCTTGCGCAGAGAGACCTCCAGCACTCGGAGGCTGCGAGTGTCCCCGTCGACCAGGAGCAAGCTTTGTTTGGACACGGAAGTGAGCGAAGTCCGGCCAGAACCGGGCGCTAAATCGTAACCAAGGAATTAGACTGCCGCCAGGAACCGGACCGTCGATGGTCGAGCTCCCTTACGGACGTACCCCCTACCCTCTCGACCTCGCTGGCCGAGAATATACGCTCGTGCTGCCGACGGCGCTGCCCGCTCCGCAGCCCCTTCGCTCGCTCCTCGATAGCGCCCTCGATGCTCCGATCGGCCGGCCGCGTCTCGAGGCAATGGCCGCGGCGGGAGCACGAGCAACGCTGATCATCAGCGACCCGTCACGCGCGGAGCCGCGGGCCCAGCTGATCGCCGCCGTCCAGGAGCGGCTGCCTGCCGTCCGATGGACGCTCGCGATCGCCACGGGCACGCATGGCCCCTGCAACCTCGACGAGCTCGGCGTTCCCGCCGAGGTGCTTGCCAGCGCGTCGGTGGTCAATCACGACGGTCACGCGGACGCCGACCTCGTCGACCTCGGTGTCACCACGCGCGGGACTCCGGTGCGGGTCCATCGCTGTCTCGTCGATACGGACCTGGTCATCGCCACGGGTTGCGTGCGCCCGCACTACTTCGCGGGCTTCGGCGCCGGCGTCAAGGCGATCTTCCCGGGGCTCGGCGAGGCGCGGGCGATCCGGATCAACCACGCACTGAAGACGCAGCCCGACGCGCGCGCCGGCGTCGTCGACAAAAATCCGTGTCGCGCAGATCTCGAGAACGCGTTCGCCCTCTTGAAAACGCCGACATTTTTACTCAATGGTGTCTGTGCGCCCGACAACCTCGTCCACGCGGCTGTTGCGGGTGACCCGATCGACGCGTTCCGCGCAGGCGCTTCCCTCGCGCGCGCCTGGTTCTCGGCGCGAGCACCGCGCGCCCCACTCGTGATCGCGTCGGATGCGCTCCCCGTCACCGCCTCGCTGTACCAGGCCGCGAAGATCGCCGCTGCGGTCGCTCCCCTCGTCACCGAAGGCGGCACGATCGCGATCGCCGCCGAGTGCTGCGATGGCGTGGGGCCCCTCGAGGTCGTGAACGAGGCGATCCTCCGTATCGGCGTCTTGCCGCGACTTCCCGCGGGCGTCCGGCTGCGCTTGGTCAGCGGCCTCGATCCCGCGGTGGTGAGCACGACGCTGGTCGAGTACGCCCCGTCCCTCTCGGACGTGCTCGCGGAAAGCACCGGGGCGGTCACCGTCGTTCCACGCGCCAGCCAGCTCTTGTTCGAGGCCGTATGACGCGACGCGTTATCGAGAATCCAAAAGTGCTGTCGTTCATGGCGCTGTTCGAGAAGTGGAACCAGCGCATCAACCTGTCCGCCGCTCGAACACGCGAGGAGCTGGAGCAGCACGTCGTTGATTGTCTCGAGGTCGTCCCGCACCTCGCGAGTGCATCGACAGTGCTCGATGTCGGATCGGGAGGTGGGCTGCCTGTCGTGATCGCAGCGATCTCGCTCCCGAACGTCTCGTTCACGGCGCTCGAGCCCGTCCACAAGAAGCACGCGTTTCTTCGCACGGTAGCTCGCGAGCTCGAGCTACCGAACCTCGAGGCATACGCGACTCGAATCGAAGATCACGCTCGCCGCGACTACGACGCGGCCTGCTCGCGCGCGACGTTCGATCTCGGCGAGTGGTTGTCGCTCGGGCTCACGTACGTTCGACCGGGTGGCTTCGTCGTCGGCTTCGAAGCGATCGAGCGCACCGATCTTCCGATGCCGATCGAACGTTACCCCTACGCGCTCGACGACAAGACGCGTGCGATCGTGATCGCGCGACGAGCGCCATGAGGAAGTCCGAGAAGCGATCCTCATCCTCGAAGTCGAGCTCCTCGAGGTCTGCTCCGACAAAACGCGTCGCGAAGCCCAAGCCACCCGATCCGATCACGGGCGCGTGGACTCCAACGAAGGAGCAGCTCGCGAAGGCCGTCCGTCGACGCGTGCCCGATCTGATCGCACCGAACCTCGACGTTCTGTTCTGCGGGATCAATCCGGGTCTCTATTCGGCGGCCGTGGGTCACCACTTCGCCGGCCCCGGAAGCCGCTTCTGGATCACCCTGCGCGACTCCAAGCTCACTCCACGTCTCTACTCGGCGTTCGAGGAGGACCAACTCCTCGAGCTCGGGTACGGAATCACGAACCTCGTCCCGCGTGCCTCCACCACCGCTGACGAGCTATCGTTGGACGAGCTTCGGTCGGGTGGCCGTCGGCTTCGCAAGCTCGTCTTGCAGTACCAGCCTCGGTACCTTGCCGTGCTCGGCTTCGTCGCCTATCGGACTGCGTTCAAGCAGCCCAAGGCCCAAGGTGGACTCCAGCCCGAGACGATCGGTGCGTCGCGAGTTTGGCTCCTGCCCAACCCCAGCGGGCTCAATGCACATCACCAGGATGGGGCACTGGCGAAGCTGTTTGGCGAGCTCCGGGAGGCTGCGAACGTTCCACGTGCAACGGTTCCCTCGGTTGCGACCAGTGATGCGCCGTAGTGCTTCGAAGGCTCCGTGGAAGCCGAACCGTGCCCAGCTCCTGGCCGCGACGTCCAAGCGGCTTCCCGACCTCCTTCGTCCCGACCTCGAGGTCGTGTTCTGCGGGATCAACCCAGGCCTCTATTCGGCAGCGATCGGCCATCACTTCGGGCGTCCGGGCAATCGATTCTGGCCGGCGCTCTACGCCGCTGGGTTCACGCCTCGGCTCTTCACTGGTTTTGACGATCGACAGCTCCTCAACCTCGGCTTTGGCGCCACCACGGCGCACGCTCGCTTCGTCGAAAGCTCCTGGAGCTCCAACCAAAGTTCGTCGCGATCCTCGGGATCACAGCATTCCGCGCGGCGTTTCAGCAGCCCAAGGCGATGGGTGGATTGCAGCCGGAGTCCATTGGTTCCACGCGCATCTGGGTCCTGCCGAATCCAAGTGGTCTCAACGCCCATCACCCACCCGCAGTCCTGCACCGGCTGTTCACGGAGTTTCGCGTGTTTGCGAACGTTCCACGTGCAACGGAAGCAACTGCGCAAGATCGTTGAGTAGCAGCACCCTGCCCGTCCAACGCTTCTGAATCTCGGCAACGTTCTGGCGAACCATCACCTCGTCGTCTTCAGGCCGGTTCGAGAGCACCAGCGCTGCGACGGCCAACCCATCTCGTTCCACTGCTTCGAGTGTCAGCAGCGAGTGATTGATCGTCCCGAGGGTCGCCAGACTCACCACGATGACCTCTCCGCCCACCATCCGCGCCAGGTGGCTCATGTCTGTGTGATCCGTGATCGGCACCCGCCAGCCCCCGGCGCCTTCCACGAGGAACAGATCGATCGGTGCTCCGTCTGGTCCTCGCGTCGCCTGGTCGAGGACGCCTTGAATCCGGCCGAGATCGACGGACCGTCCCTCGAGCGCTGCTGCCACCGACGGCGCGAGTGGAGCGACGAACTGATAGGTCCCGAATCCAACCTCGGGCGCCAGCGTCTCTGCCCACGCACTCGACGCTCTGCGGAGCATCGTCTGGTCCTCGCCCTGTCGACGCCCATCCACCCACGGACACCCGGTCTCGATGGGCTTGTGCGCGACGACGGCGAGGCCTTGCTCCACACCGAGCGTCGCCAGCCGACACGTCACGAACGTCTTGCCGACCCCCGTGCCGGTCCCCGTAACAAAGTACCGCTTCACGCTCGCAGCGTCTCGCGAATGGCGGCGAGCGTCGCTTGTTCGAGGTGAGCGAGCTCCTCGCCCGAGATCGACAGCGGCGGCATCCACACCACCACGTCACCGAGGTTCCGCAGGATGACTCCGTGGGATCGGATCCGATCGCAGACCTCGACCCCGAGAAAGCGCCCCTCCGCCGACACCAGCTCGATGCCTCCCATCAACCCACGCTGACGGATCGACGCCACGCCGGGCTCCCTCGAGATCCGCTCGAGCGCAGCCGTCATCGTCGGGACCTGCGCCTGTGCGTTGGCCAGCGTCGACTCGCGAAGCAACGCGATCGACTCCAGCCCGACGGCGCACGCGAGCGGGTTCGCCGTGAACGTGTGCCCGTGGAAGAAGTGCTTCATCTCGGCCCGCTGACCGAGGAACGCGCGAAAGATCTCCTCGGTCGCGAGCGTGGCCGCGAGCGGCACGTAGCCACCCGCGATTCCTTTCGCGAGGCACAAGAAGTCCGGCGACACACCCTCCTGCTCGCACGCGAACATCGTCCCCGTTCGCCCGAAACCGGTCGCGACCTCGTCGACGATGAGGTGCACGTGGAATCGCTTGCACAGCTCCGCGGCCTTCGCGAGGAAGCCCGGCGGATGTACCAGCATGCCCGCTGCACCCTGAATCAGCGGTTCCACGACAAACGCGGCGATCTCGTACGCGCGAGTCTCGAGCTCGCGCTGCAGCGCCCCGATCGATGCATCGAGCCCAACCGTCGCCGGCGACGGGATCGCGATCGACTGGACGAGCAGCGGACCGAAGATGCGATGGAAGATGTCGATGCCGCCAACCCCGACGGCACCGAGCGTGTCTCCGTGATACGCGTCGCCGAGTCGAAGGAACTTCTGCTTCGACTTCGTCGAGCGCGGTGACCGCAGTCGCTCCTCGCCGTCCGCGGTCACGTATCGTTCGTGAAGGTGCGAGCGATCCGCGAGCTGCCAGTACTGGAACGATTGCTTGAGCGCGATCTCGACGGCGGTCGATCCCGAATCCGAAAAGAACACCCGCGTGAGTCCCTTCGGCGCGATGTCGATCAGCGCAGCCGCGAGTCGAATCCCCGGCTCGTGCGAGAGTCCCAGGAACGTCGAGTGTGCGAGCCGATCGACCTGCGCCTTCAGCGCAGCATCGAGACGCGGATGGCGATGACCATGCACGTTGCACCACAGCGAGCTGACGCCATCGAGGTATCGGTTGCCGTCCGTATCGAACAACCAGGCGCCCTCGCCTCTCGCGATCACCAGCGGCGACCACTCCGCCATCTGTGTGAAGGGATGCCACGTAACCTGTTTATCTAGCTCGGTTAATTCCGACATGACGCGCTGCGTTACAGCAGAAGATCGGCGGCTCGTTGGAGCTGCTCGAGCGAATGCCCCGATGCGAGGCTCACGCGAACGCGCGCGGTGCCCTCGGGAACGGTCGGCGGGCGAATGCCCTGCGCGAAGACACCACGGGCGAGCAGCTGCGCGGTCAGCTCCATCACGCGTGCATCGCTCGCGTGCGCATCGTTCACGCGCTCGTTCACGCGCGCATCGCTCACGCGCGCATCGCTCGCGCACGCATCGTTCGCTCGCACATCGTTCGCTCGCACATCGTTCGCTCGTACATCGTTCGCTCGCACATCGTTCGCTCGCACATCGTTGGCGGACGACTCGCACGAGCTGTCGACGCGGACCGGCGCGATCGCGCTCTCGCGCGCGCCACCCGCACGAGGCACGAGCTCGCGAAATGCGCGCGCGTTCGCGGCCAGTCGTCGACGGCGATCGAGCCCTTCGTCGCCGCGGACGATCTCGATCGCCGCGAGCGTCGCGGCCGGGATCGCCGGCGGCAACGCCGTCGAGAACACGAAGCTGCGCGCGCGATTCCACAACAGGTCCGCGATCGCGCGCGTGGTCGCGGCGAACGCGCCGAACGTTCCGAGCGCCTTGCCGAACGTACCGATGACCACGTCTGGTGCGATAGCCGCGTCGGCGGCGATTCCCCTGCCCTCCGGGCCCCACGCGCCGACGGCGTGGGCCTCGTCGACGACGAGCGATGCATCGCGGCGCTTGCACACCGACGAGATCGCCCCGATATCCGCGATGTCGCCGTCCATCGAGAACAGCGACTCGGTCACCACGATCTTCCGCGGGGCCGAGCTCCTGGCGAGCGCATCGTCGAGCGCGGACACGTCGAGGTGCGGATACACGACGACGTTCGCGCGCGATAGCCGGCAACCATCGATGATGCTCGCGTGGTTCAGCTCGTCGGAGAACACGGCATCGCCGGCGCGCAGCAGCGTCGCGAGCACGCCGGTGTTCGCGGCGTAGCCCGAGTTGAACAAGCGCACGCCATCGCAGCGCATCCAGTCGCCGACGGCGCCCTCCAGCTCGACGTGCGCGCGATGCGTCCCCGAGATCAATCGCGATGCGCCCGCGCCGACGCCACCCTTCTCCATCGCCGCGATCCCCGCGCGCGCGATCCGCGGATCGCCGGCGAGCGAGAGGTAGTCGTTCGACGAGAGGTTGATGACCTCTCGTCCGTCGAGGACGAACGTCGCGCCTTGTCGGCTCTCGACGACGCGCGGCACGCGCAGCCGATGCGCAGCCTCGAGAGCTGCGAGCTCCGTGCGCGCATCGTCGTCGAGAGACATCGCGCGGACTATACGCGCGCATCTCGCGGCGACCAGTCGATCAGGTCGCGATCCGTCTCCGACGACGCAGGGCCGCAGGGCAGGGCCGCAAGGTGTGCCGACAAGGATTCGCACGAGCACCCGTCGGGACGCGGGCTACTTGCCGATACGGATTCCACGAGCACCCGTCGGGACGCGGGCTACTTGCCGATGCAAAACCGCGCGAACACCTCGTCGAGGACGCGCTCGCCGACCTCGATGCCGCGGAGCTGCGCGAGGGCCTGCGCTCCCGCCCGAAGCTCGACCGCGATGATCTCGGGTGGCCGCTTCGCGGCCCAGGCGACGCCGGCGGCGGCAAACGCATCGCGCGCGGAGGCAGCTACCGCTTGCTGGCGCGCGGTCGTCACGAACGCCTGCTCGGCCCCCTCGCGATCGGCGACGCCGGCGACGGCGAGCACGCGCGCGCGGAGCTCGTCGAGGCCCTGCGCCGACTTCGCCGACGTGTAGATCGGCGCGCTCGGCGTGCGTTCGCCCGACGCGGTCGCCGAGCGGCCGCCCGGAAGCGAGGTGCGCTCGCCGTCCGCGAGATCCGCCTTGCTGCGCACGACGACCGCGCGAGCGCCGTAGCGAGCACCATCGTCCCACGGGCCGACGCCATCGTTGACCACGACGACCACGTCCGCGGACTCGACGCGCTGCGCGCCCAGCTCGATGCCGCGCGCCTCGATCGCGTTCTCCGTCGGGCGGATGCCCGCGGTGTCGATCAGCGTGACCGCGACGCCGTTCCACACGTCGGACACCTCCAGCCAGTCGCGCGTGGTGCCCGGCTCGGCGGCCACGAGTGCGCGCTCGGTGCCGACGAGCGCGTTGAGCAGCGATGACTTGCCGACGTTGACCGGCCCGACAAGCGCGACCGTGATGCCGGCGCTGATCGCGCGGCCGTGGCGAAAGCCGTCCGCGAGCGCAGCGCAGGCCGAGCGCAGCGCTTCGATCTCCGACGCGATCCACGCGGTGTCCGCGTCGGGCATTTCCTCCTCGGGGAAGTCGATGCGGCCCTCCAGCTCGGCGAGCAGGGCAAGCGCGCGACGCTCGTGACGCTGCGCTTGCTCTCCGAGCGCGCCGCCGAGGTTCGCGCGTGCGAGTCGCAGCGCACGCTCGCTGCCGGCGTGGATCACGTCGAGTAGCGCCTCGGCACGGGCGAGGTCGAGCTTGCCGTTGGCGACGGCGCGCCGCGTGAACTCGCCGGGCTCGGCGATGCGCGCCCCGCGCTCGACGACGGAGGAGAGCAGGGCGTTCAGGTTGTGCGTGCCACCGTGACCGTGCAGCTCGGCGACGTCCTCGCCCGTGAACGACGCCGGTGCTCGCATCGCGAACGCGAGCACGTGGTCGAGACGCTCGCCCGTTCGCGAACGCGCCCATCCGACGCGAACCTCGCGGGTCAACGCGTCGGGCGCGAGGCCGAGCGTCTGCGCGACGAGCTCGATCGCGCGCGGGCCCGACAGGCGCACGATCCCGACGCCGCCGATGCCCGACGCCGTCGCGATCGCGGCGATCGTGTCGCCGTCCCCGATGGACGCGACCGATGCATCCACGGACTACTCCGGGTTCGGGACGATCAGGATGTGACGGTCTTCGCCTTCGCCTTCGCTGCGCGTGGAGAGACCCGCGATCTCCGAGATCGCCATGTGAACGATGCGCCGATCGTGCGGCGTCATCGGCTGGAGCTCGACGATCTGCTTGGTCTCCAGCGCCTTCTCCGCCATGCGCTGACCGAGTGCACGAAGGCGCTCGATCTGCTTGTCGCGGAAGCCGCCGGCGTCGACGACGAGAGGCTTGGTCTTCTCGTCGCGCTTGTCGCGATAGACGACCTTGTTGACGAGGTGCTGGAGCGCATCCATCACCACACCGCGGCGACCGATCACGAGCTCGGTGTCCTTGGTCTGGATCTCGAGCGTCGTGCGGTCCTTGTCATCCTTGATATCGATGTCCGCCGAGATGCCCATTCGCTCGAGCACGCCCAAGAGGAACTCGCTCGCCTTCTCGGCGAGGTCTTCACGTTCAGCAGTCGCAGTTTCCGCCACAGGTGTCTCCTACTTCCGGCGCTTCTTCTTCTTACGAGGACGCGCTGGGCCATTTGTCGACGACGCGCCCGAGGGCTTGGCCTGAGCCGGGCTCTCCGCATCGTCCGATTCTTCGTCGGTCTCGTCCGCCTTCACGTCGATGACCTTCTTCACTGCCTTGCCACCGGTCTTGGCAGCGGCTTGCTTCGCGGCTGCCTCTTCGGTCGCCTTCTTCATCTTCTCGACGATCTCGAGGCTCTTCTTGTCGAACTTGTTCATGTAGATCGAGTGCAGCGCCGAGAGCACGGTGTTCGTGAAGATGTAGAGCGTGAGTCCTGCCGGGAAGAAGAAGGACATCACGCCGAACATGAGCGGCATGCCGTACTGCAGGAACTTCTGCTGGCGCGAGTCACCCGTGGAGGGCGTGAGCCGCGCCTGCACGAACATCGTGATGACGAGGACGATCGGCAGGATGTGGAACGGATCCGTCGACGTCAGGTCGTCGATCCAGCCCGGGATGAACGGCTGCTGATACAGCTCGCCCGCCGACGACAGCATGCGGTACAGCGCGAGCCAGATCGGCATCTGCAGCAGGATCGGGAGGCAGCCGGCGATCGGGTTGACGTTGTGCGTCTTGTACAGCGCCATCGTCTCCGCCTGGAGGCGCTGCTTGTCGTCCTTGTACTTCTCCTGCAGAGACTTCATCTGCGGAGCGAGCGCGGCCATCGCCTTCATCGACCGCATCGACTTCGTCGTCCAGTAGAGCGTCGCGCCCTTGACGAGGAAGGTGAGCAGGATGATCGCGAGGCCCCAGTTCTGGAGGAACGAGTAGAACTTCAGCAGCAGCCACATCAGCGGCTTGCCGATGAAGGCGAACCAACCGAGATCGATCGTCGACTTGAAGTTCGTCGAGAACCCGGCGACATCGTCGGCCGCGCCGAGGTTCGTGTAGTTCTTCGGTCCGAGGTACGCGACGACTTCCTGCGTGACGGGCTTGTCGTCCTTGATGTGCTGCTCGCCGAAGAACATGTCGGTGCGCATCACGCCCTTGGTCTCGCCCGCGTACGTCCGCTTCATCACGGGCGTCGTCACGTCGACCTTGGGCGCGTACGCGGCGAGCAGGTACGGATGCTCGAAGCCGGTCCAGGTGATGCCGAGCTCCTCGCGCGGCGCCTTGAGCACGTTCTCGACGTGCGTGTGATAGATGGTGCCGCCGCGCAGCGTCGACGAGAACCACGCGCGCGGGCCCTCCTGGCTCGTGCCCTTGACGATCTTCGTCGGATCCTGGAACGCGAACACGCTCACCGCGAGGTTCTGCACCGCGTCGGTTCCGGCGGGCGCCTTGACCTTCGTCGTGACGGCCATGCGCACGAGGTAGTTCGCCGGGTCGATCGTGAAGACCTTCTCGACCGAGAGGTTGTCCGTCTCGATCGTGTACTTCACCGACGTGTCGGAGAGCTTCTCTCCCTTCCACTCGGACTTCTTCGGCAGCACGTATGTCGAGCGCGCGAAGTTGACGCCGAACGCGCCGGTATCCGGCTCCTGCGCGACGAGCTCGCCCTTGGTCTGGTCGCGCTCGTAGCGTTTGTCGGTGAGGTGGTACGAGACGAGGTTGCCGCCGTAGCTCGAGAACGTCGTCGTGAAGTTCGGGAACTCGAGGGTGATGCGCTCCTCGGCGCCGCGCGGTACTTCGATCTCGGGTGGCGCGATCGGTCCCGTCGACGGCGTCGGTGTCGCTGCAGAACCAGCCGAGCCCGAGCCTGTCTCGGTCGCGACCGGCTTCTTGGGCTCTTCCTTCGGTGGGAAGATGAAGTTCCACACCAGCATCACGCCCAGTGCGAGCGCGACGGCTAGTAGCAGCCGCTTACCTTGATCCTGCATTCAGTGCTGCTCCTGCGCGCGATGAGCACACGCGTCGTGGCGGTCAACCGGGTCGTAGCCGCCGTGGAACAGCGGGTTGCAACGAAGAATGCGCCACGTCGCGAGCGCGGTACCGACGACGACGCCGCGTGTCTTGACGGCTTCGATCGCGTACTCGGAGCACGTGGGCAGATAGATGCAGCTCGGCGCTCTCTTCATCGGCGACAGGACGCGGCGATAGAACATCACCGGCGCGAGTACGAGCCAGACGAGAAAGCGGTGAAGAGCGCGAATCATGTAGGGGCCGAAGGAGGCGTGGCGTTCGGAAGCTGCCGCAAAATCTTGGTCAGATCGGATGCGAAATCGTCGGGGTGAAGCTGCCGCGCCGCGGAGTCCTTGGCAACCAGGACCATGTCCCAGCCTGTAGGCACCCAGCCGTGCAGCCGCAACCACTCGCGCAACATGCGCTTGATCCGATTTCGAACGGGCGCGTTCCCTACTTTCTTCGTCACGGTGAGCCCGAGCCTGCCTGCAAGGTCAGGCGCGGGACGTTTACGAGCAATCGCGAGCACGTGTCGCCCGTGGAGCTTGAGCCCGCTCGATTGAACGGCCACGAAGTCCGCGCGCTGTCGCAGTCGCATTTCCTTCGAGATTCCCGACGGAGCGCGACGACGTGCCACGAGCTACTTCTTCGCAGCGGTCACCGAGATGCGCTTGCGACCCTTCGCTCGACGACGACGCAGGACTTCGCGACCACCGCGTGTCTTCTTACGAGCACGGAAGCCATGGGTACGCTTGCGGCTCTTGTTGTGGGGCTGATAGGTACGCTTGCTCACGGTAACTCTCCGAATCCGGGGGCTGATCGCATCCAAGCCACCGGGCTCGTTGCGGAGGGGGATCGATACTCAAGCGGGGTCTCGAAGTCAAGGTGCGGTCTTTGAGCTGCGTCCGTTGGCGCTTCATTGCGTCCGGACACGTGGCGATTCGTCGCGATCGGGCCGAGCAACGAGCGCGCCGGTTTGGCAACAGATTCGCCGCGATCCGGAGTTCACTTGGCGACGTTTTTGACTTGCGAGACGAGTTTCGAAGCTGCTACCAACGCCGGGTTTCCTCGCCTGTGGATAAGCCATACCGGTTGGCCGCGGGAGAGAACCAGAAGCCCTTGTGGATAACTTCTGGATTGGCTGTCTTTTGCCTGTGAGTCGGGACGCATAACTGCATGACGTTGCAAGACAAAGCCGCGAGGTGCCGAGGATGACTGTTCAACTCCTCTGGGACGAGGCCGTCGGCCGACTGCGATCGCGAGTTTCTTCGCAAAACTACGACATGTGGCTGCGTCCGATCGAGGTGCGATCCTTCGACGGCGGCACCCTCCGGCTGCGGGCGCCGAACAGCTACGTCCGGATCTGGTTCGAGTCGAACTTCCTCCAGACCCTGCTGAAGGACCTGCGCGAGCTCGGCCATGACGAGCTGCGAGTCGAGTTCGAGCCCGATTCGGAGGAGCGACCCCCGATCGAGGCGGCTCCCGCACCCGAGCCGATCACGACCGCCGCTCCCGCGATCGAGGTCGTGTCGACCGGCTCCGGTCCCGTCCACGCGCCCCCACCCGCGGACGACATCATCACGCCGCCCGAAGCGGCCACGCTCAACCCTCGCTACAACTTCGAGACGTTCGTCGCGGGTCCGTCGAACCAGCTCGCGTTCGCGGCATCGCAAGCCGCTGCGTCGAGCTACCCACCGAAGTACAACCCGGTCTTCATCTGTGGTGGTGTCGGTCTCGGCAAGACGCACCTCTTGCACTCGATCGGTCACCAGCAGCTCGCGAACCGCCCGGGCGCACGCATCGTCTACCTCTCGAGCGAGCGGTTCATGAACGAGTACGTGCAGGCGATCCGCACCGGACGGATGCACGAGTTCCGCCGCAACTATCGCGAGGGCATCGACGTCCTGCTCATCGACGACGTCCAGTTCCTCGCCGGTAAAGAGAGCACGCAGGACGAGTTCTTCCACACGTTCAACGCGCTCCACGAGAACCACAAGCAGATCGTCCTCACCGCCGACCGCAAGCCGCACGAAATCAGCGATATCGCCGATCGACTGCGCACGCGCTTCGCGTGGGGCCTCCTCGCCGACATCGAGCCGCCCGAGCTCGAGGTGCGCATCGCGATTCTTCGCAAGAAGGCCGCCGTCGAGGCGCTGCAGCTCCCCGACGATGTCGCGCTCTACATCGCCTCGTCCATCAAGAGCAACGTACGCGAGCTCGAAGGCGCGCTGATCCGGCTCGCCGCCTACGCGTCGCTGTCGAAGCGCCGCATCGACCTCGAGTTCGCGCAGGAGACGCTCGGAGCGGCGATCACACGCCCGCGCGAGGTCATCACCGTCGACACCGTCATCAAGGCTGTCGCGAGCTACTACGGCCTCAAGCCGAGCGACATCAAGAGCGAGCGCCGTCACAAGAGCGTCGCCACGCCGCGCGCTGTGGCGATGTACCTCTCGCGTCACCACACCAAGGACAGCTATCCCGACCTCGCGCGGGCGTTCGGCGGCAAGCACCACACGACCGTCATCTCGGCCGTGCAAAAGATCGTCGAGCGACTCAAGGACGACGCTTCGCTGCGCTCCGAGATCCACGCGGTCGAAGCGATGATCCTGCGATGATTCCGACGGCGATCACCGCTGTGCGTAAGCCTGTGTTTCTGGCTGTGGACGAGCGTTTGGCCATCCGGACCGGCGAGCTTGTCCACATCTTTCCTGCATGGCATCCACTTCGCGACGCGCACGTTTCGCCATCGCTCGACTCGTCCGCTCCCGACTGGATGTCAGGGGTTTGAAGCATTCTCCACAGGATCCACAGGACCTACTGGATCCTACTAATTCAAAGATCTTTTATTCCTGATCAGATAAAGAGAGCGAAGAGAGAGCCGAGGGTGACATGGAGATCCGCATCGCAAAGAACGAGTTCCTTCGCGGCCTGCGCCTCGCGCAAGGCATCGCTGATCGCAAGAGCACGATGCCGATGCTCGCCAACGTTCTGCTTCGAACGCAGGGAAAGAACCAGCTCCTCGTCGCAGCGACGGATCTCAACGTCTCGTTGACGGCAGAGCTCAAGAGCAGCAACACGGGTGAAGGCGGCATCACCCTCGGAGCAAAGAACCTCTACGAGCTCATCGCGAACGCACCCGGCGACGACATCACGCTCAAGAAGACCGACAACCACTGGGCCGAGATCAAGAGCGGCAAGGTCTCCTATCGCATCGTCGGCATGCCCGACCGTGACTTCCCGAAGGTCCCCGACCATCGCGAAGCGCAGTACTCGACGCTCGAGAGCGCGGTGCTCCGCGAAATGATCGAGCGCACCCTGTTCTCGATCTGCAACGACGAGACGCGCTTTCACCTCAACGGCGTGTACTTCGAGAGTGACGGCAGCAAGAGCCGCATGGTCTCGACGGATGGTCATCGCCTCAGCAAGGTCGAGCGCACCATCGCGAACGGACCGAAGCTGTCGGCCGGAATCATCATCCCCAAGAAGGGACTCCTCGAGATTCGCAAGGTCCTCGACGCGGGACCGTCGTGCAAGCTCGCCATCAAGACACCGCACCTGTTCCTGGTGCAGGACGACATCGCCATCGCGGTGAAGCTCATCGACGCGCAGTTCCCTCCGTACGAGCAGGTGATTCCCAAGGAGCACAAGAAGGTCATCACCATCGACCGCGCTCGCTTCATCGACGCTCTCCGTCGTGCGCAGCTGATGTCGTCGGAGACGCGCGGCGTGAAGATCGCGGCGACCAAAGAGGGCGTGACCATCACGAGCGACAACCCCGACCTCGGTGAGGTTCGCGAGGAGATGGAGGCCGAGTACAACGGCGATCCCATCGCCATCGGCTTCAACCCCAAGTACGTCGTCGAGCTCCTCACGCAGATGTCGAGCGACCAGGTCACGCTCTCCCTCGGCGGCGAGCTGGATCCCGGCCTGATTCGTCCGCTGGCGGGCGATGACTATCTCGGCGTCGTCATGCCGATGCGCATCTAGACCCGGTGAGGCGCTAGATTCGGATCAACGCGCTCGTCGCCGACGGCGTTCGTAACCTCCAGACGCTGCAGCTCGCGCCACGCGAGCGGTTCAACGTCTTCGTCGGAGATAACGGCCAGGGAAAGACGAACCTGCTCGAGGCGATCTACGTCGTCGCGACGCTGCGCTCGTTTCGCACCACGCGGCTCTCGGACCTCGTGGCGTTCGGCAAGCCCGAGGCGAAGCTCGGTGCGCGCGTGGTCAAGGACGAGCTCGTGCGCGTCTACGAGGTCGACCTCGCACCGGGCTCGCGCAAGGTCCGGCTCGACGGCAAGGCGCCGCGGCCGCTGGCCCGCTATTTCGGCGGCTTCAACGTCGTGGTGTTCACACCCGAGGACCTCGGGTTACCTCGTGGCTCGCCGGGGGACCGCCGGCGCTTCCTCGACCGCGGCGTGTTCAACTTCGACCCGGCGTACCTCGCCGTCGCGACCGACTACGACAAGGTGCTGCGCTCGCGGAACGCGGTGCTCAAGCAGGCAGGGCAGGGGATGCTCGGCGGGACGAAGCTCGAGGACATGCTGCTCGTCTACGACGCGCAGCTCGCTCGTCTCGCGCTCGCCGTCGTTCGCGCACGCACACGATTTCTGGAGGTGCTCGCGCCGGCGCTCGTCGAGACGTTCTCGCGCATCACGCGGACCGGGCTCGTCGCAGGCGCGCGCTACCTCTCGAAGATCGTCGAGCTGACCGGCAGCGGCGGCGAGTCGAGCGACGACGTCATCGCCATCGTCGAGCAGAAGCTGCGCGAGAACCGCGTGAAGGATCTCGCGACGCAGTCGACGCAGCTCGGTCCGCATCGCGACGACGTGGTGCTCGAGCTCGACGGGCGCGAAGCGGGAAGCTTCGCATCGCAGGGGCAGCTTCGCGCGATCATGCTGGCGTGGAAGACCGCCGAGCTGCGTGTCCTCGGCGAGGCGCATGGCGATCAGCCGATCTTGTTGCTCGACGATGTCTCGAGCGAGCTCGACCCATCACGCAACGAATTCCTGTTCGATCACCTCGCGACCCTGGCCGGACAGTGCTTCATCACGACGACGCACGAGGGTCATGTTTTGCTCGCGAAAAACCGTGCGGATTACCGCATCCAGGCAGGGCGAATTCTCGAATGAAATCGGCGGGATGATCGCCCAAAACAGTGCCCTCGATCGCTTCTTTCAGAAGGGTCGGTGTGGTACGAACTGACCTCGCGGTTTGCATGGCTGATCCCACAACGAGTACGCAGGGTTCGGATGCCTACGATGATTCTTCGATCGGCGTCCTGAAGGGCCTCGAAGGTGTCCGGAAGCGCCCCGGCATGTACATCGGTGACACCGATGACGGCACGGGGCTGCACCACCTCGTGTTCGAGGTCGTCGACAACTCCGTCGACGAGCACCTCGCCGGGCACTGCAATCGCATCGACGTCATCATCCACTTCGACAACTCGATCACCGTCGAGGATAACGGTCGAGGCATTCCGGTCGGCACGCATCCGACAGAAGGGCGTCCGACGCCCGAGGTCGTGATGACGCAGCTGCACGCCGGCGGCAAGTTCGGCGGCAAGGGCTACAAGGTCTCCGGCGGACTCCACGGCGTCGGTGTCTCCGCGGTGAACGCGCTCTCCGACTGGGTGAAGCTCGAGATTCGTCGCGACGGCGGCGTGTACTACCAGGAGTACAGCGCCGGGAAGCCGACGACCGAGTTCAAGAAGACCGGCGTCACGGATCGCCGCGGCACCAAGACGACGTTCCACCCGGACCCGACGATCTTCAAGAACGTCCTCGAGTTCAACTTCGAGACGCTCGCGCAGAAGCTTCGCGAGCTCGCGTACCTCAACAGCGGGCTCACGATCGCGATCACCGACGAGCGCTCCGACAAGAAGTACGAGTTCGCGTACTCGGGCGGCATCGCCACGTACGTCGCGGACATGAACGCGAACAAGACGACGATCTCCGAGATCGTGTCGTTCTCCGGCGTGCACAAGGAGGGCGATGTCGAGATCGGCGTCGACCTCGCGATGCAGTGGAACGACGGCTACTCCGAGCTGACCACCTGCTTCACCAACACGATCAAGAACCGCGACGGCGGCACGCACCTGACGGGGTTCCGCCAGGCGCTCACGCGCACCATCAACGCGTACGCGAACGAAAACAAGCTGCTCAAGGATGCCAAGAGCGGCCTGTCGGGCGAGGACCTGCGCGAGGGACTCACGGCGGTCATCTCGGTGAAGGTTCCGGATCCGAAGTACTCGAACCAGGCCAAGGACAAGCTCGTCTCGTCGGAGGTCGCGACCGCGGTGTCGGCGGTCATCGGCGACAAGCTCGGCCAGTACCTCGAGCGCAATCCCAAGGACGCGCGCGGCATCATCCAGAAGGCGTTGCTCGCATCGCGCGCGCGTGAAGCCGCTCGCAAGGCGCGCGAGATGGTGCAGCGCAAGGGCGCGCTCGAGCTGTCCTCGCTACCCGGCAAGCTCGCCGACTGTCAGGAGCGCGATCCGACGAAGAGCGAGCTGTTCATCGTCGAGGGTGAGTCCGCAGGCGGCTCCGCCAAGCAGGGGCGCAATCGTGCGTTTCAGGCGATCCTGCCGCTCAAGGGCAAGATCCTGAACGTCGAGAAGGTGCGCTTCGATCGCATGCTCTCGTCGCAGGAGCTCACGACGCTGATCACGGCGCTCGGCACCTCCGTCGGCGACGAGAAGGACATCGCCAAACTCCGCTATCACAAGATCGTGATCATGACGGACGCCGACGTCGACGGTAGCCACATCCGTACGCTGCTGCTCACGTTCTTCTTCCGCCACTTCAACGAGCTGTTCGAGAACGGCCACGTGTTCATCGCGCAGCCGCCGCTCTACAAGATCAAGAAGGGCAAGACCGAGCTCTACCTGAAGAACGAAGGCGCGCTCGAAGACTTCCTCCTCGACAGCGTCTGCCGGGAGACCGTGCTCAGTCGTGGCAACGGCGCATCGCTCACGGGCGACGAGCTGTCCGCGCTCGTGAAGCGCATCAACCAGATGCGGCGCATGCGCCAGCAGATCGACAAGCGCGGCGATGCTCGCATCGTGACTCAGTTCGCGTACGAGGGCCTGACGGAGGACATGCTCCAGAACCGCGACAAGCTCGAGCAGTTCGAGGCGAAGGTGCTCGCGAAGGTCGCGCAGCGCTATCCCGAGCTCTCGCAGGCGGGCGCGGAGATCAAGCAGGACGTCGAGCACGGCACGTGGGAGCTGTTCTACGGCGCCGGGCAGCACGGCGTGCGCCGCCACACCACCATCAGCGCGGACCTCGTTCGCTCGGCGGAGTTCGTCGAGCTTCGCAAGGCCGCGATGGAGATGCGGACGCAGCTGACCGAGCCGATCACGCTCGTGCATGACAAGGGCGAGCCGCAGGTGATTCAGGGCTGGGACGAGATCGCGACGACGATCGAAGAGCTCGGCCGCAAGGGCCTCCAGATCCAGCGCTACAAGGGCCTCGGTGAGATGAACGCGGAGCAGCTGTGGGAGACCACGATGGATCCCGCGAAGCGTCACCTGTTGAAGGTGAAGGTCGAAGAGATGGAAGAAGCCGACGGCATCTTCACGAAGCTGATGGGCGATCTCGTCGAGCCGCGCCGCGAGTTCATCGAAGAGAACGCGCTCAACGTGCGCAACCTCGACGTCTGACGGCGTCGAGGACGATGGTGACGCCAGGATGTCGATGGCGACGCCAGGGCGTCGATGGTGACGCTAGAGCGCGCGGTGCGTCGCTTCGCGGAGGAGCGGCGCCGAGTGCTCGCTGTCGTTGAGCCGCACGAGCTGTAGCTCGGACAGCGACGGGCCGGACATGACGTTGAGCGTCGCCGGCGCCTGGCGAAACATCCACACGCGCGACAGCGGCAGACCGAGCACGCGACAGAGGAGCACGCGGTTGACCGCGTCGTGCGCCGCGATCAGCGCGGTCGCGTCGGGATTGCCGAGCGCTTCGAGGCGGGCGATCGTGCGAACGAGCACCGGCCACGCGCGATCCTCGACATCGCCGAGAGTTTCGGCCTCGGGTCCCGCGGGAACGTGTCGCTCGGGACGGGAGCGCCAGGTGCCGAACATCTCGGCGTGCGAGAGCTCGATGTCACTCGCGAGCTTGCCCTCCCACTGGCCATGGGAGATCTCGAGGAGGCCCTCGTCCAGCTCGAGCGGCGTGCTCCGGTTCGCGAGGATGGCCTGCGCAGTGTTCTTCGCACGCGAAAGCGGTGACGCGATCGCGATGTCGATCGGGAGGTGCGCGAGGCGTTGGCCAAGCGCGCGAACTTGCGATTCTCCGTCGGGAGACAGCGGAATGTCGGTCCGACCTTGGTAGCGACCTTCGCGGTTCCAGGTCGTCTCGCCATGGCGCACCAGGAGGACGTTCATCCGTCGCAGTCTACCGCTACATCAGGCGCGACATCAGGCGCGAGGGCGTGGTAGCCAGGTGGCCATGACCTATCGCAGCCGCATCCTCGGCATCGGCATGTCCGTTCCCAAGAAGATCGTCACGAACCACGATCTCGCGAAAGTGATGGAGACGTCGCACGAGTGGATCGTCGAGCGAACGGGCATCGAGCAGCGTCACTGGGTCGAGCCCGGCGAGACCGGCGCGACGCTAGGAGCCGAAGCGAGCCGGCAAGCACTCGAGCGCTCGGGTGTCGACGCGAAGGACATCGATCTGATCATCCTCGCGACGCTGTCGCCCGACTTCAACTTTCCGGGCACTGGCGTGTTCGTGCAGCGCGAGCTCGGGCTCAAGGAGATCCCGTGCCTCGACATCCGGCAGCAGTGCACGGGGTTCATCTACGGGATCTCGATCGCCGACGCCTACATCCGCACCGGCATGTTCAAGAACATCCTGCTGATCGGCACCGAGGTGCACTCGACCGGGCTCGATGTCTCGACCGCGGGCCGCGATGTCACCGTGCTGTTCGGTGATGGCGCCGGCGCGGTCGTGATCGGTCGCGCGACCGACGACAAGCACGTGATCCTGTCGTCGCACATCCACGCGGACGGCAGCGAGGCCGAGATCTTGTGGACCGAGTATCCGGCGAGCGCGCGGCATCCGCGCATCAGCGCCGAAGCGATGGCGGAGCGCCGTCACTATCCGTCGATGAACGGCAAGAAGGTGTTCAAGCACGCGGTCACGCGCATGCCCGCCGCGATCATGGAAGGCATGGTCACGAACAACCTGAAGCTGACCGACATCGACATGCTCATCCCGCATCAGGCGAACCTGCGCATCAATCAGATGGTCGCGAACATGATCGGCATGCCGGCGGAGAAGACGCACAACACGATCATGAAGTGGGGCAACACCACTGCTGCGTCGATCCCGATGTGCATGTACGACGCGATCGAGCACGGCAAGATCAAGTCGGGCGATCTCGTGTGCCTCGTCGCGTTCGGTGCCGGCCTCACGTGGGGCTCGGCGTTCCTTCGCTACTGAGCAGCGTCGTTGCTTTGCGCAACGCGATCGCGAGAACGAGCAACCGCGATTACGTTCGTGGAGAGGCCGAACCAATCGCGGAACGATTTCGGTGAAGAATCGTCGTTCGCGTAACACCAATGTTCGTCGCGCGAGCGCAGCGCGATGTACAAGGGCCGGCGGATATGACCGGCTACGAGCGAGATAACGACGTGAACCAACGGCTCCAGCTCGCGCCGGGCGAGACGCTGCAGGGCTACGACCGCTGGGCCCAGTCATACGATCACGAGGACAATCCGCTCATCACGGCGACGTCGTGGGTGCTCGATCGCATGGGGCTCGGCGCCGCTGACTGCGACGTGCTGGATCTCGGTTGCGGCACCGGACGCAACGCGTGGCGAGTGCTCGGCGAGGGCGCGCGGAGCTACACCGGTGTCGACGGCTCGGACGGCATGCTCGCGATCGCGGCACAGCAAAACCGCGAGCCGCGCGTGAAGTTCATGCGCGCCGACTTGCTGTCACCGTGGAAGCTCGACGAGCAGGTCGACCTCGCGATGATGGTGCTCGTGCTCGAACACCTCCCGACGATCGAACCGCTGGCGACGACGCTCTCGCATGTGGTGAAGCCCGGCGGCCGCCTTCGCATCGTCGATCTGCACCCGGAGCGCGTCGCCACGGGAACGCTCGCACATTTCCACGACGGCGCGCAGGACGTGCAGTTCGCGAGCGTGGCGCACAACATCCCCGTGCTCTGCGACATCCTCGATAGCGTCGGCTTCGATGTGGTTCGACGCGATTGGCTCGCGAGCGATTCGCTCGTCACCGCGGTTCCTCAGCTGGCGAAGTACCGCGGGCTCAAGATCGTGCTCGACATCAAGGCGACGCGTCGCGCGTCGAGCGCTCGCGGTACGGCGCGGCAGACGGCGATGAACCGCGAGTAGCAGCAGGCCGCGGGCGCCGCTAGCGAGCTCAGGCGGCCGCGGGCGCGAACATCGCGTCGATCTCGGCGCCGATCTTGTCCTCGCCGACGCCCTTGGCGAGCGCGAGCTCCTTGATCAGCAGACCACGCGCGGTCTCGAGCATCTTGCGCTCGCCGAACGAGAGGTCCTTCGTCGTGCGCAGCACGCTGAGATCGCGCATCACTTCGGCGATCTCGAACACGCTGCCGGTCTTGATCTTCTCCATGTACTCGCGATAGCGCCGGTTCCACGTCTGCGTGTCACGCGGGATGTCGCGCGACTTCAGGATCGAATAGACCTCCTTCACCTGCTTCGAGGTGATGAGGTCGCGCAGGCCCACGGAGCCCGCGTTCATGGTCGGCACCATGATCTTGAGACCGGTGTCGAGGATCTTGAGGATGTAGACCGTCGTCTTGTTCCCACCGATGTCGCGGTGCTCGAGCGCCACGACCTCCGCCACCCCGTGGACTGGATAGACAGCTTTGTCCCCGACGCTGAATTCGTGTTTCATCAAATGGCTAAACCCCTAGCTGCTAAATGGTAACAGGCGGGGTATCACCTGTCAAACTCCTGCGCGACTCAACCGACTGTAATCACACGAAAAAACCACTTTCGGGGTTAGGTTCGTGACCTCGGAGACACCTACATTGGACAACTGATTGTGATCAGTCGACCGCGTAGTAGAGGTCGTACGTGTCGCCGCGCGGGTGGTTCTTCTTTCGTACGCGCACCGTCACGGTTCCGCTGTCGGTAGTTCCCGTGCAGCTGGGCGCCACGTCGCCCCAGACCACGTACTGCGCGTTCGCCGTGCAACCGATGCCGAGCGCGGGATCGTCGAGGCTGTTCTCGTCCGACTGCGTGTACCACTCGCCGCACTTCACCGACGACCCGTAGTCCTGCGTGTCGCACTTGAACCAGACGGTGAGCTCGTGGGCCGAGTCGAGCCAGCCGAGCGTCGACGCGTGCGTCGCGAGCTGGATCGTCGCGTCCGGGTTTCCGAAGTCAAAGCCGTCCGTGATGTGGAAGCGGAACCAATCGTCGTCGGAGAGGCTGTGGATGGAGAGGCCGTCGAGCCACGACGATGGATCCTCGGAGTCGTCGAGATCTCCGAGCTGGTTCGCGTTCGCGACGGTGTTGTTGTTCTCCTGGAAGTCGGGCGCGATGGTGCAGCGATGGTTCGCGCCACACGACGTCTCGCCGAAGCACGTCCCGCACTCGACGCTCGAGCCTCCGACGGTGTAGGTGCCGCAGACGTAGCCCTGGTCTTCACACGCGAGCAGTACGCACGCGTCGTTCACGCGCGCGAACGGTGAGGGACACGTGAAGTCGCACGCGCCGTCCTCGGTGCACGTCGCGACCGCGTTCTCGGGAGCCGCGCAGGCCTGTCCACAGCCTTGCGCACAGCCGCGATCGGGCTCGTTACGCTGCGGCGCGACGCACGACTCGCCGCACGCGTGGAAGCCCTCCTCGCACTGCATCCCGCCCGGCGGCGTGGGGAGCTCGTCGTCGTCTTGCTCCATGTCCGGCTGCTGCTCGGAGTCGTCGGCAGCCTCGGGAACGCCGGTCTGGGCGCACGCCGTCGCGACGAGGAACAAGCCGATCAGCCAGACAGCGCGCATGACCCACGCGTCGTGCAGCACGCAGGCCAGCACGGAGCCGGCGGATCCGGGTGATCTCCTTGCGAGTTATCGGGCTCGCCGACGCCTGACGCAGGCGGCCGACCACTCGAGTGGCCAGGACAGCCGAGCCAGCGCTACCGGTTGGTCGCGTACTCGACGATCGTCGCGACCGCGAAGCCGGTGCCGCCCTTGGGCTGCGACGGACGCGTGCTCGACACCGAGGCAGGCCCCGCGATGTCGACGTGCACCCACGGCGTGTCCTTCGCGAACGTCTTGAGGAACAGGCCCGCGGTGATCGCGCCGCCGAAGCGGTCGCCCGTGTTGCGCATGTCGGCGACCGAGCTCTTCAGCTGCTCGCGCAGGCGGTTGTTGAGCGGCAAACGCCACATGTCCTCGCCCGTGCGCTCGGCCGTCTGCATCCAGCCCTTGAGCAGCCCTTCGTTGTCCGACATCACGCCGGCGGTGTACGGCCCGAGGGCGACCATGCACGCGCCGGTCAGCGTCGCGAAGTCGAACATCTCGTCCGGCTGGATCTTCTTGCGCGCATAGGTGATCGCGTCGCCGAGCGTCAGGCGGCCTTCGGCGTCGGTGTTGTTGATCTCCACCGTCGTGCCGTCCATCGACGTGAGCACGTCGCCGAGCTTGTACGCGCGGCCCGAGACGAGGTTCTCGCAGCACGCGGCGACCGCGTGGACCTCGTAGTCCGAGCCGATCGTCGCGATCGCGTCCATCGCCGAGATGACCGCGGCCGCGCCGGACATGTCGACCTTCATGTCTTCCATCGACGCGGACGGCTTGAGCGAGTAGCCGCCCGAGTCGAACGTGATGCCCTTGCCGATGAAGCAGATCTTCTTCTTCGGCTTCTTCGCCGGCTTGTACGTCATGTGGATGAAGCGCGGCTCCTGATCGGAGCCCTGGCCGACGGCGAGGAACATGCCCATGCCGAGGTCCGCGCACTTCTTCGCGTCGAGAACGGTCACGCTCATCGACTTGTGCTTCTTGCCGATCGCCTGCGCGTCGGAGGCCAGGTAGGACGGCGTCACCGCGTGTGCGGGCTCGTTGATCAGGTCGCGCGCGTGGTTGATCGCGTTCGCGACGGTGATGCCGCGCTCGATCGACGCGGCGAAGTCACGGCCTTGCTTCGCGGTGGGCTTCTTCTTGCCCGTGGGATCGGTGACGAGGCCGAACGTCGCGAGCGAGGTCGGCTTCTTGTGATCCTCGCCGGTGAGATAGCGCCCGAACTTGTACGTACCGAGGAACACGCCCTCGGTCGCGTGCTGGATCAGCGCGCTCTCGCGGTTCGCGCCGAACGGCGGGACCAGGAACGCGACGGACTTCGCGCCCACCTTGTTCGCGTACTGCGAGACCATCGCGGTGAGATCGCGGATCGAAGGGTTGCCGAACTCGCCCTTGGTCCCACCACCCACGACCATCACGCGCTTCGCCGGGATCTTGCCGTGCGAATGAACGGTGATCTGCTGCCCGGTCTTGCCCTCGAACGACTCGCTCTTCGCGACATCGGAGAGCACGCCACCGAGGGCCTGGTCTGCCAATTTGAAAATGGGGTCCTTGCTCGCGTCACCGAAAGCGACGAACGCCACAAGATCCACCTGCGACTGCAGAAATGAACCGTGCAGATGAGTGACAGCCACCGGAGCCTTGTCAGCCATAAATCACCGTAACTCCAAAGGAAGAACGGGCGTGGTTATACGGTGCCGCGATCTCGAAGTAAAGGAATCGATTGCCTACATTGACAGTCGAAAGCACGGATCCGTAGAGTCTTCACACAATCAACTCCGGGGGAGTTTGAATGCGATCCAAGGTGATGACGGCGCGCCCCGCGGCGCGCAAAGGCAGTGGGTCTAGTGCAAAGAAGACGGTGGGGGTGGCGTCGAGGAAGTCGGAGCCGATCATCCAGATGGTGGAGCGTCGCTCCTCTCGGAACATCATCGAGCTACCGAAGAAGGTGGGCGAGCTGCCCATCCCGATCGCGACGTTTGTCTTCTGATTAGTCGACTGCGCCCGCTAGGGTTTTCCGTAGGTTACGCGCGTCCTGCCATCGCGAGGGTGACTCGAACACGATGGTCGCCGGGATGCCCTCGTAGTGCTCCAGGAGCATGACGAGGTCATCCATGCGCTCGCTACGCAGCGGACCCGTGCGTCCGAGGCCCGTCACGCGCAGGTACAGCGCGGGGACGCCGAGGTCGTAGTGCACCTCGGGCGGCTGACCCGGGTCGCGAACCAGCGGATCGAACGCGCACAGAACGCCGAGCTCGTTCGCGAGCTTCACCGCGGTACGTAGATCCCACAGTCCGTCGGGGATCCACACGCGCGGCGCGCCGAGCGCTTCCTCGGTCGCGACCTCGCCGAAGAACTTCTTGAGGGCGTCGCGATTCGCTTGCGACGCCGCGAAGAGAGGCGGCGATCGAAAGACCGCGTGCGCGGCGCCGAGCTGCGCGATCACCTTCGCGAAGTCCGCGAGCGCCACGCGCCCCGGACCGCTATCGCGAAAATCTCCGACGGTCTCGTCGTGCGCCCATAGCTTCTCCGACTTGGGCGCCTTGCGGTGCGTGAGCACCCACGGAGCCACGAGCCCGAGCGAGCCTTTCGGTGCGATCTCGGCCCACTTCGCGACGGCGCTCGGCTTGAGCGGACCCGCAAACCACGCGGAGAGCTCGAGGTACGTCAGCTCGCGAAAGTACTTCTCGCGATCGGTGCGCTCCGGAATGTCCGCAGTGCCGATGCGCGTGTCGATGGTGTCGTCGGTGTCGTCGTCGGTTTCGGACATTGCGTCAGTCAGGGGGGCTGCGTATCGTGCCCGCGCCACGGGTGCAACGGAGGGCAGCATGAAGTTCTTCATCGACACGGCCGACATCAAGGAGATCAAAGAGGCGAGCGCCATGGGCCTCGTCGACGGCGTCACCACGAACCCCTCGCTGGTCGCCAAGACCGGCAAGAAGTTCCGGGACGTCCTCCTCGAGATCTGCGACATCGTCAAGGGCCCGGTGTCCGCCGAGGTCGTTGCCACGAACTACGACGGCATGATGAAGGAAGCGCGCGACTACGCGGCGCTGCGCCCGAACATCGTCGTCAAGATCCCGCTGATCGCCGAGGGCCTCAAGGCGGTCCGCACCTGCGCCGACGAGGGCATCAAGACCAACGTGACGCTGTGCTTCTCGGCGACGCAGGCGCTGCTCGCGGCCAAGGCCGGGGCCACGTACATCTCGCCGTTCGTCGGCCGCCTCGACGACGTCTCGACCAACGGCATGCAGCTGATCGGCGAGATCGTGCAGATCTACGACAACTACGCGTTCGAGACCGAAGTGCTCGTCGCGAGCGTTCGCCACCCGATGCACGTGCAGGAGGCCGCGCTGATGGGCGCGCACGTCGCGACGTGTCCGCTGTCGGTGCTGCTGCAGCTGTGCAAGCACCCGCTCACGGACATCGGCCTCGCGAAGTTCCTCGCGGACTGGGAGAAAGTCCCGAAGTGACCTCTCGCCGCGCGTTTTCCGTTGCCGTCTACGCGCGCCGCGATGATCGCGTGCTCGTCATCGAGCATCGCCGCCTGAAGACGTGGCTGCCGATCGGCGGCGAGCTCGAGGCCGGCGAGACGCCGCTCGAGGCCGCGGTCCGCGAGCTGCGCGAGGAGACGGGCATCGCCGGCGAGTTCGCCCCCCTCGCGGGCGCGCTCGACGGGGTTCCGCCGGGCCTCATCGGCTACGAGGAGCACCAGGCGGGCTCCAAGGGCCTGCACATGAACTTCGTCTTCGTGGCGAGCGTGCCCGCAGGCGTCGACGTCACGCCCAACGAGGAGTTCGGCGCATGGCGCTGGGTGGATCGCGGCGAGCTGGATCGTCTGGAGTCTCCGCTCAACGTGAGACAGTTCGGGTACCTCGCGCTGGACGCACGGTTCGCTTCATCAGGGCCGATCTGACCTGGTCTCGTCGTGCTATGGGTGCCGCGAAGCCGCCGTGCGGATCCGCCAGCACGTAAACCCGAACCAGCTGCACTTCACGCGATTTCGCGGGGAGCGTCCGCCCCTCGATGGTCGTCTCGTGGAGCTCGAGATCGGGTGCGCCGACGCGCAGTTTCTGTTCGAGCGCGCGCAGCTCGATCCGTCGCGTCTCTACGTCGGCCTCGAGATCCGCGAGGACCTCACGATCCTCGTGAACAAGCGCGCTCGCGCGACAAGACTTCCCGTGCACGCGGTGTTCTGCCAGGCGCAGCTTCACACGAAGGAGCTGTTCGGCGCCGGCAGCGTCGAGCGCGTCTACGTGAATTTTCCGGACCCGTGGTTCAAGCGCGCGCATCGCGACCGCCGCATGGTCGACGCAGTGCTCGCAGATCAGATCGCGTACGTGTTGCGTGCAGGAGGCGAGCTGTTCGTGCAGACCGATGTGTGGGACATCGCGATCGATGCGATGAGCTCGTTCGACAGCGATGCACGCTTCGCGAATCGCGCGGGCGAGTGGACGTTCTGGAAGGCCGGCAACCCCTACGGCGTGCGCTCGTGGCGCGAGCAGAACGCCGAAGAGACGGGCTTGCCGATCTGGCGCATCCTGTACGAGCGCGTCTAGCTCGGGTTCGGATCGAGGACGGTCGCTTGTTTGATCTTGTCGAGGCGGAACTGGCGATCGTTGCCGGTTTCGAGGTCCGTGCAGTTGAGCAGCGTGATCTGGCGATCGAACACGAGGCTGCGGATACGCACCAGACGCGGCGTGAGCTCCCACGCCTTCTTCTCGTAGACGATGCGCAGCGCGCGCGACTCGAACCACGCGGTCTCGATCGCGTCGCGCACGGTGTTGGGGATCGGTAGCGCGGGAACGCCGACCATCTGCAGCTCACCGATCAGCGTCAGCAGCTCGCGCTGCGCCGACGTCGAGAGCGCCGCGCGCACCTTGTCGGTCGCCTTCTCGATCGCGTTGGGGAACGGGATCAAGCGCTGCTCGATCGCGAGGCGCGACAGCGCGAGCAGGAGCGCGGCTTCGCGAGCGGTGAAGTTCACCGGCGGCAGCTGGTAGCTCTTGTCGAGCGCGTAGCCACCGCCGCGCCCGCGGTCCGCCTTGATCGGCATGCCCGCGTCCTGGAGCGCTTCGAGGTCGCGATAGATCGTGCGCAGGGTGACGCCGAAGCGATCGGCGAGCTGGGCGGCGGTCACACCCGTGCGCCGAGCGCGAAGGGCCTCGGCGAGAGCGAACAGGCGGGTCTTGCGGCGCATGAGATCAGTGTAGGTACGAAACCTGACAGAAGGCTGTCACGAAGGGGAGCCAAGGTCCATTTCGAAAGGACAAACCACCATGACGACCACTTCTAGCTCCCTTCCCCTGAACGTCAACTGGTTCGAGATCGCGGTCTCGGATCTCGAGAAGGCGGCCCGGCTCTACGAGGCCACCTTCGACACGAAGCTCGAGCGCACGCTGTTCGCGAACGTGCCCCACGCGATCTTCAAGTCGGGGGAGCGCTCGCTCGGTGCGCTGATCCTCGCGGACGCGAACCGGCCCGCGAAGGGTGGTCACTCGACCGTCCTCTATCTCCAGGTCCCGAACGTGAAGGCGGCGCTCGGGCGCGCGACCGAAGCCGGCGCGAAGGTCGTGCAGGGCGAGACGTCGATCGGGCCGCAGGGCACGTACGCGCTGGTCGCAGATCACGATGGCAACGTGATCGGGATCCACACCCCGGCGAAGTGACATGACCGCATCACGCAAAGGTTGGGTGCGCGCGTTGCGCCAGGCGTTCGGCATCGATCCGTGGATCGATGAGCGCGCGGAAGACGCGCGCACTCACCATGCGTGGTGGGGATACCTCGCGTCTCTTGGGCCGTGCGACGGCTCCATCGACGGGCTAGAGTCGGCGCGGTGGCGAGCTACCGCAAGAAAGCCAAGCGCGAAGGAGATGGCGGTCCGATGATGGCCGCGAATCCCGCGAAGGACGAGCTCCCGACCAAGTCCCCGGGCTCGTTCCGTCTCGCGTCGCCGTTCAAGCCGGCGGGCGATCAGCCCAAGGCGATCAAGGAGCTCGTCGAGGGGATCCGGCGTGGGGAGTCGGCGCAGGTCCTGCTCGGAATCACCGGCTCCGGCAAGACGTTCACCGTCGCGAACGTGATCGCGGAGATCAACAAGCCGACGTTGATCATCGCGCACAACAAGATCCTGGCGGCGCAGCTCTACGGCGAGTTCAAGGAGCTGTTCCCGGACAACGCCGTTCACTACTTCGTCAGCTACTACGACTATTACCAGCCCGAGGCGTACGTCCCGACGACCGACACGTTCATCGAGAAGGACTCGATCGTGAACGAGGAGATCGATCGGATGCGCCACGCGGCGACGTTCGCGTTGCTCTCGCGCCGCGATGTCATCATCGTCGCGTCGGTGTCGTGCATCTACGGCATCGGCGCGCGCGAGACGTATGCATCGATGACGGCGGAGCTCGATGTCGGCACGTCGATCGATCGCGACACGGTGCTGCGCCGGCTCGTCGAGCTGCAGTACGAGCGCAACGACGTCGACTTCCATCGCGGCACGTTTCGCGTGCGCGGCGACACCGTCGAGGTGTTTCCGGCGTACGAGGCCGACACCGCGATCCGCATCGAGTGGTTCGGCGATCAGATCGAGTCGATGGCCGAGATCGATCCGCTGCGCGGCGGCGTGAAGCGCAAGCTCGATCGCTCGGTCATCTTCGCGGCGTCGCACTACGCGACTCCCGACGAGACGATGCGCCGCGCGGTGCAGACGATCCGCGCCGAGCTCAAGGACCAGCTCGAGCTGCTCTCGCGCGAGGGCAAGCTGCTCGAGCGCCAGCGCCTCGAACAGCGAACCATGTACGACCTCGAGTCGATCGAGCAGATGGGCTTCTGCTCGGGCATCGAGAACTACTCGCGCCACCTCACGGGTCGCGCGCCCGGCGAGCCGCCGCCGACGCTCGTCGACTACTTCGGTGATGACTTCCTGCTCGTCGTCGACGAATCGCACCAGACCGTCCCGCAGATCGGTGCGATGTACAACGGCGACCGTTCGCGCAAGGAGACGCTCGTCGAGTACGGCTTCCGCCTCCCGAGCGCTCTCGACAACCGGCCGCTTCGCTTCGACGAGTGGCACGCGCGCGCGCGCCGCACGATCTACGTGTCCGCGACGCCGGCCGAATGGGAGCTCAACCAGGCGAAGGGCATCGTCGTCGAGCAGATCATCCGCCCGACCGGCCTGCTCGATCCCGAGGTCGAAGTGCGCCCGGTCGCGCACCAGGTCGACGACCTGCTCGCCGAGATTCGCCAGCGCACCGCGAAGGGCGATCGGGTGCTCGTCACCACGCTCACCAAGCGCATGGCCGAGGACCTCACCGAGTACTACCGAGAGATCGGCGTGAAGGTGAAGTACCTGCACTCCGATGTCGACACGCTCGAGCGCATCCAGATCATCCGCGACCTCCGCCGCGGCGAGTTCGATGTCCTCGTCGGCATCAACCTGCTGCGCGAGGGCCTCGACATCCCGGAGGTGTCGCTCGTCGGAATCCTCGACGCGGACAAGGAGGGCTTCCTCCGTAGCGAGCGGTCCCTCATCCAGACGATCGGCCGCGCGGCCCGCAACCTGAACGGTCGCGTGCTGCTCTACGCCGACAAGGAGACCGAGTCGATCCAGCTCGCGGTCGGCGAGACCCGCCGGCGTCGCGAGGTGCAGGCCGCGTTCAACAAGGAGCACGGCATCACGCCGAGGTCGGCGAAGCGCGCGATCCTCGACGTGCAGCCGGCCGAGCCCTTGCCGAAGGGCCGGCGCGCTCCGCAGATCGCCGCGATCGATCTCAAGAAGATCGACGACATCGACTCGCTTCGCGCCACGATCGAGAAGCTCCGCACCGAGATGAAGCAAGCCGCCGCCGATCTCGAGTTCGAGAAGGCCGCCGCCCTTCGCGACAAGGCGCGCGAGCTCGAGCAGATGGAACTGGCGATGCGATGACACGCCCCTCGCGTTTCGTCATGACGATGTCCTGACAGCTGTCATGACGCCAGCGCGCGATCGTCGCTTGGCACCGCTCGCGCTCGCGACGGTCGCGAATCGCGTCATGACGGTTGTACGGACAGTGTCATGACGGATGGCGAGGAGGAGATGTCGCCTATAGTCAGGCGATGCAACGCGCGATCGAAGGCGAGCTCCGATGACGGTCCGTGCGCGCGTTCGCGAATCGCTTCGAGGGTTCTACGCCGTGCTCGATCGCGACGACGAGGCGCTCGCGCGTGCGTTGTTGGTCTCGGGCGCGCGCGTGCTCCAGGTCCGCCTCAAGCCTCGGTCGACGGATGGGAAGACTCGACGTGTGGGGGCCGCCGAGATCCTGCGGGTCGCGCGGATGGCGCGGCGCGTGTGCGACGAGCACGGTGCGCTGCTCGTCGTGAACGATCGCTTCGATCTCGCGCTCCTCGCGAAGGCGGACGGTGTGCACCTCGGGCAGACGGATCTACCGATCGCACGCGTGCGCGAGATCGTCGGCGACACGCTGTTCATCGGCGTGTCGACGCATGATGCGGAGCAGGTCCGCGCCGCGCTCGTGCATGATCCGGACTACATCGCGTACGGGCCGGTGTTCGAGACGGGCACCAAGGAGAACCCGGATCCCGTGCAGGGGCTCGAGGCGCTGTCGCGAGCCGTCGAGCTGGCGGGGGCGACGCCGGTGGTGGCGATCGGTGGGATCACATCGGAGCGCGTGAAGGCGGTGTACGACACGGGCGCATCCGCGATCTGCGCGATCGGAGCCGTGAACGGGGCGGCCGATGTAGCGGCAGCGGGACAGACCTTCTCGAACCATCGGTAAAGGCTGGATATTGCGCCGGAAGTCGCGATCGAGCATGCTCGTGCGACCTGAATAGAGTTGCGGCCTCATTCGTCTGGAGCTTCAAGGTTTGCCGCCCCAAAGGACGTCTATGAAGATCGGTGTTCTTGCCTCGTTCTCGGTCATCGCCGGTGCACTCACGTTCGCGATGATCACGTCGACTCCACGCTCGGTGGAGGCGGCGGATGCGTGCCAGCACAAAGAGTTTTCGACAAAGATGGTGAGCGAGGCGTGCGCGAAGGGCGGGCAGAAGGCGGCGAAGGACGCGATGAAGGCGTGGATGAAAGAGAAGAAGCTCAAGAGCTGCAACCAGTGCCACACGAAGCTGGCACCGAGCTACGAGCTCAAGAAGGACGGCCTCGAGCAGTTCAAGAAGCTCGGCGGCGAGGTGCTCGCGGCGCCGGTCAAAGCGAAGTAGCGCCCGCGGCGCGAGTCGTCCGCGGCGCTAGTAGCGAGGGCCTTCGGCCGCTCGCCAGAGCTCGGTCTTCGAGACGCACTTCGCGCGCTCGGGTGCGAGAGCGATGATCTCGGGGTCCGCGCGGTACGCGTCGTACGCGGCCTCGTCGGGGAACCGCAAAATGTGGAGCTCGCGATAGCCCTGCTCGTCGGGGTGCAGCAGCTTCTCGACGCTGCGATCGATCTCGCTCGCGACGCCTTCGATCGCGCCCATGATGCCGCTTCGCTTGGGCGCGGGCGCGGTCGCCTTGGGCAGCGTCACGACGCCCGGCAGCGCGATCGCGCGCTCGATGACGCCGTTGTAGCGCGCCATGATCTGCGCCGCGGCGTGCTCGTACTTGTGGAACTCGTCGAGCTTGCCGGCCTCGACGGAGATCAGCGCTACGAGGAGCATTTTGCTTTGTTCCTCGCGTCCTTCTTGAGCTGCGCGTCGAGGGTGGAGGACGCCTTCGCGACGTTCGAGCGACCGTACTTCTGCTTGATGAGGCCGAGGTACGCGCGAGCCTCCGTGCAGTTCTTCAGCTGCTGCGCGGCGACCGCGGCGAAGTAGAGAGCGTCGTCGGCGAGCTGGCTGTCCTTGTACTTGTCGGCGACGACCTGGTACGCGGCGATCGCCTTGTCCCATTCCTTGAGGTTCGTGTGGCTCTGGCCGCGGAAGTACTGGGCGTCGGGAGCGCGAGCGTGCGTCGGGAACGACGCGACGAGGCGCTTGAAGATGTCGATCGCGTCGTTGTAGCGAGCCGCTTCGAACGCCGTCGAGCCGAGGCGCCACAGGTCATCGGGCGAGCTGTTCGCGCTGGGCTTGCCACTCTCGAGCTGGGCGAGCCGCGCCTCGAGCGCGTCGACGCGCTGCTGCGTGGTGGAGAGCGCCATCTTCAGCTCGTTGACCTGCTGGTTCACGGCGGTGACGAGGCCGTTCGCGGTGCGCACGTCCTGGCGGAGCTGATCGACATCCGCGCCCAGGTCGGCCGAGTTGCGCTTGAGCAGCTTCGCCGCGTCGTCGAGCGTCTTCTGCAGCTCGCCGATCTTGCCGGACAGGTCTTGCTCCTTCGCGGACAGGCGCTGGTCGATGCTGTTGATGTCCTTGCGCATGGCCTCGCCCTCGGACTTCGTGGTCGCCCAGAAGCAGCCCGAGAGCATGGTCACGATCAGGAGGGTCTTGGTCATCGCTACCTCCACTGGAATTCGACGCGGCGATCCTTGTCGTCGCCGAGGCCGGTGGGTTCGGTCTCGCCCTTGGGCACGATCTGCATGCGCGCCGGATCGCTGCCGAGGCGAGCCATGTAGTCCGCGACCGACTGAGCGCGACGCTCGGACAGCGCGATGTTGTACTCCTCGGTGCCCGACGTATCGGTGTGCCCGACGAGGAACACGTTCTTGCCCTTCGTCTTCTCGATGCACTGCGCGTTGCCGTCGAGGCGATCGCGCTCGGACTGCTGGATGCTCGCGTCGTCGAAGCCGAAGTAGACCGTGGCGAGCGGGCAGGCGCCCGGGTCGTTCGACGCCGCGCCGGCCTTCTTGCAGTAGCCGTTCACGCAGTCCTCGTCGTCGGCGCAGTCCTCGTCCTTGCCGCACTTCGTGGCGCGCTTGCAGGCGCCCGCCTCGCACGAGCCGCCGGGACCGCACTCACCGTCGGACGCGCACGGCTTGCACTTGCTCGCCTGGCAGACCTGGCCCGCGGGGCACTGATCGTCCTTGGTGCACTCGGGGGCCGCGATGCACGCGTTCGCGCTGCACCTCTTCCCTTTGCCGCAGTCGGAGTCTTCCGTGCATTCGACGCACTTGTTCTCCGCACACTTCTTGCCGTCCTTGCAGTCCTTGTCGCCTTTGCAGCCGGGCTTGGCCGGATCACTACAGCTCACCGCAAGGACCGAGCCGAGGATCATGGCAAACGCAGCGAGCAGGATCGCTCTCATGGCAGGACCCTAACATCTGGTAGGGTCTGGGCGAAATGGCGCGCTCGACGATCCTCGTCATCGATGACGAGCCCAACATCCTCACCACGGTCCGGCGCTCGCTGGAGATCGAGGGCTTCAAGGTCGAGGTGGCAGGAAATGGCGCGCTGGGGCTCGCCAAGCTCGCAGACGGCGATATCGACCTCGTGCTCCTCGACGTGATGATGCCCGGTGAGACCGGCCTCGAGGTGCTGCCGAAGATCCGCGTCGCGAGCCCCGACACGATCGTCGTCATGATGTCCGGCAACGCGACGATCGAGACCGCCGTGAACGCGACCAAGGCGGGCGCCCACGACTTCGTCGAGAAGCCGCTGTCCGGCGACAAGCTGCTGATCACCGTCCAGAACGCGCTCCAGTTCGCGCGCCTCAATCGCGAGAACAAGCGGCAGCGCGATCGCGTCACCACCGACTTCGCGATGATCGGGAAGGGCGGGGCGATGCGCGCGATCTTCGACAAGGTCGCGAAGACCGCACCGACCAACGGCCGCGTGCTGATCACGGGGGAGAACGGGACCGGAAAGGAGCTCGTCGCGCGTGCGATTCACGAGCACAGCCGTCGTGCCGACGGTCCGTTCGTGAAGCTCAACTGCGCGGCGATTCCCTCGGAGCTGATCGAGAGTGAATTGTTCGGACACGAGAAGGGCGCCTTCACGGGAGCGACGCAGCAACGGCGCGGAAAATTCGAGCTGGCGGACGGTGGCACGCTCTTTCTCGACGAGGTGGGTGACATGAACCCCAGCGCGCAGGCCAAAGTGTTGCGCGTCCTACAAGAAAACGAGCTCGAGCGCGTCGGCGGGGCCGAGACCATCAAGGTCGACGTCCGGGTCGTGGCGGCCACCAACAAGGACCTGTCGGCCGAGATCGCGGGAGCGCGGTTCCGCGAGGACCTCTATTACCGCCTCGCCGTGGTGCCGATCGAGCTCCCGCCGCTGCGCGCCCGCCGCGAGGACATCCCGTCGCTCGTCGATCACTTCATCGAGCAGGTGTGCGCCGACAACGGGCGCCGCCAGAAGAAGGTCGCCCCATCCGCGATGACCTTGCTGATGCAGCACGAGTGGCCGGGCAACGTGCGCGAGCTGAAGAACGTGGTCGAGCGCCTCGCGATCCTCACCGGCGATGCCGAGGTGATCACCGAGGCCGACGTCGGCGATGCACTGCCGAGGGTGAAGCCGGTCAAGGCGGAGTTCGCGCGCGGCACGCCGTTCAAGGACCTCGTCGCGGCCGCGGAGCGCGAGATCATCATGGCCGCGCTCGAAGCGAACAATCACCAGGTGTCGAACACCGCGCGCGAGCTGCAGCTCGAGCGCAGCCACCTGTACAAGAAGATGCGCTCGCTCGGCATCGATCATCGCGCCGACGACGACGATGACAAGTGATCAGTTGCCGGCGCCGTTGCCGATGTAGACGATGCGCGCGCGGATCGCGGATCCCGCGGTGTCCGGCGCCTGCATGCTGTCGTCTCGCCACACGACGGCGAACGCGTCGTTCGGCAGCGCGGCGACGCTCGGGTTCGTCTGATCGCCGACGATCGTCGTCGGGATCGTCATCTCGTCGCTCGCTGGCGTGCCGTCGGAGTTGAACGCGCGCCCGTAGACGCCGCAGCCCTGGCCATCGCCGTTCGCCTCGCACGCGTGCCACGTCACGAACAGCTTGCCGCTCGCGCTGGTCGCGACGCCGAACGCCTCGCTCGACTGGAAGTCGGTGCCGCTCTTCGTCGTGACGAGCGTCGGACTGCCGATCACCGCGCCGGCGGCGTTCGTGCGGTAGAGCTCGATGCGCCCCGGGCCCTCGAAGCCGGTCGAGAGCGTCCAGCGCACGAGGATCGCGAAGCCATCGCCGAGCGGCGCGACGCGCGCGTGCTCGACGGTCTCCGTCGCCGTCGGCGGGAGGAACTCGGTGTCACCGATGTCGAAGGCGTTGGTCAGCGACGCGATGCGCACGCGCACGGATCCCGAGAGGACCCACGCGTACATGATCTTGTTCGACGTCGGGTTGCTCGCGACGGAGGCCTTGCGCGGTCCCCCGGTGGTCACCGTCGAGACGTTGACGGGCCCCGTGAGCACCGTGCAGTCCGGCCGCACGATCGCGGCGCGGATCGTGTTCGTCATCATGAACGAGTTCCACGCGACCGCGAAGTTCATGTTCGACAGCGGCGTGATCGACACGACGTCGGTGCTCGGATCGGTCGAGATGTTGAGCTGGTTCGGCGTTGGGTTACCCTGCGTGTCGAGCGAGCGGCACGCGACGCCGTCGACGGTGCTCGGCGAGGGCTCCGAGAAGTCCCACACCTCGAGCGTCGCGGGCCCGGCGGTCGCGATCGCGGGCGTGCTCGGGAAGTCCGCCGGGTTCGAGTTCATCGGGAAGCCGTTGATGCCGGCGGCGGCGCGCGTGCTCACCGGCTTGCCGGTCACGTCGAAGCGGCGCGCGAACATGTTGCACGGCTGCGTGCAGGCATCGCGATACGCGGCCGTCCACGTACCGTCGGAACCGGCGGCGACCTGGAAGCCGTGCGCTTCGTAGTCGTCGGACGGGTACTGGTCGCCCGCGAAGTCGGTGTTGACGACGAAGTCGGTGCTGTCGAGCATCACGCTCGCCGCCGGGTCGTCGATCTGCGCGGTCGTGCTGCCCTGACCGACGATGAAGTCGTTGTCGTCGAACGCGTCGATCTGGATGCCGAGCTCGCCCTCGCGCTCGGGCGCCGACACGCTGAACGTGAACGGGAACGCGCCCGTGAACACGAGCTCGTCCGTGCGCTCGGAGCCGCTGTTCGACAGCGTCACGCGCAACAGGTTCACGTCGTGCACCGCGGGCACGCCGTCGACGGTGACGACCGTGTACGCCTGCACGGTCTCGGGCCCACCACAGGCGCCGAGGCCTCCACACGCGAGCGCGAGGAGGGCAGGGCGGCTCATGAGCGCGAGGAGGGCAGGGCGGCTCATGGTGGGAAGTTGATGTTTCCGCCCGTCGTCATCGGCGGGCTCGAGGTTTCGCCCGGACGCGTCGCGGCGTAGATGCCGACCCCGGCGCCGGCGCCGACGAGCGCGAGGCCCGTCCAGAACCACCACTTCTTGTACACGGGCTTTCCCTCGGGTGGCGGCGGTGGCGGCTGCTCCTTCACGAGACGCAGCCTGCGCGAGTTCTCCTTCTCCTGCTCGGCCTCGAGGTCCGCGATGTACTCCTCGACCTGGTCGCGGTTCTCCGCCTCCGGCGCGAGCTTCAGGTACTTCTTGAAGCTGAAGATCGCGGCGTCGAAGTTGTTCAGGTTGCGATGGCACTGGCCGATGTTGAACAGGAAGTCCGGGATCGGCTTCGCCTCGTAGGCCTGCGTGTACTCGTCGAGCGCTTCCTCGAACTTGCCGAGGTTGAACAGCTTCTGTCCGCGATCGAAGTGGCGCTTCGCGGCGCGCTCCGCGGGATCACCGAACGCGCTGCTCGCGACGAGCAGCGTGACGACGATGGTGATGATGCGGATCAGAGGACGAGTCATGGGCGCTTGCGATTGAACGGATCGAGCGTATCGCTTCGATCGATCTTATCGCCGGGCTTCTTCTCGGGCTTCTTCTCCGGGGGCTGAAGATCGTCCGACGATGGGGTCGTCGTGTCAGGCGGCGTGGGCTTCTTGTCAGTCTTGTCAGGCTGCGCGGCGGCCTTGTCAGCCTGCTTCGTGACTTTCGAGGGCCTCGTGGACTTCGTGGTCTTCACCGGCGGCTCGGGCGGCTTCGCCGTGATCAGCTGGTCGAGCGTCACGTTGTACTCGCGCTGCGCGCTCGTCAGATCGACGACGATCTCGCCGTCCTTGTGCCCCTTGCTCTTCACGACGAACGTGCGCTTCTCCGTCGAGCCGCCGTCGGTGAGGTCGACGTTGATATTGCACGGCGTCGTGCATAGCTCCGCGGACTGGCCATCGGCGTACACCGCGCCGCTCGGCAGCGAATCGAAGCGCAGCTCGACGAACGTCGGCTTGGCCGCCGGCGCTTCCTCGGGCACGAGGGTCGGCTCCTTGAGGGGCGCGGGATCGGGCGTCGCGATCGGCTGCGCTGGCGGTGGCGCAGGATCGCTCGTGCGCCCCGCGAACCAGACCGCTCCGCCGACGCCGAGGCCGACCGCGATCGCACCACCGATGAACCACACCCACCATGGCGTCGGTGGCTGCGCGGGGACCTGCGGGAGGCCGACGATCTGGCTGTAGTACGGCGCGCCGTAGATCTGCGATTGATGCAGCGGGATGTGCGGCATCGACATGTGACCGCCCGGCGGCGTCGGCGCGTGCATCACCGGCGGCAGCGTCGGGAGGTGCTGCAGCGGCGCCTGCGGCGGAAGCGGGGCGGGGCGGATCCCGCTCGCGGTCATCGTCGCGAACGAGGGCGGCGGCAACGTCTCGAGCCCGCCGAGCACCATGAGCAGCGAGTCACGGAGCTCGATGATGTTCTGGTAGCGCTGGTTGGGATCCTTCTCGAGCGCGCGCAGGATGATCGCCTCGAGCCGGTCGTCGAGGTTCGCGCCGCCCGCGGTGTTCTTCGGGCGCACGGGCATCTCGGTGAGGTGCTTGCGCACGTACTCGCCAAAGGACCGTCCGCGGAACATCGGCTGGCCGCAGAACAGCTCGTACATGATCGCGCCGAGCGAGTAGATGTCCGAGCGACCGTCGATCGGCATGCCGCCCGCTTGCTCGGGAGACATGTACGCGGGCGTGCCGATCACCGAGCCGGCCGCGGTCTGGAAGCCGATGTCCTCGTCGTCGCGGTTGAGCAGCTTCGCGACGCCGAAGTCGAGGAGCTTCACGAGCTCGGCGCCGTCGGAGGTCGGCACGACGATCACGTTGTCGGGCTTGAGATCGCGATGGACGATCTGCACCGAGTGCGCGGCGCCGAGGCCGTCGCAGATCTGCACGAGCACCGCGAGCGCGCGCGGCAGATCGATGCCGGTGCGCGCCCACTTGCCGAGCGATTGCCCGCGCAACAGCTCCATCACGATGCACGTCGTGCCGTCGTCGAGCTCGAGGATGTCCGGAACGTCGACGATGTTGCGATGCCGGATGCGATTGACCGTGCGCGCTTCCTGGATGAACCGCGCGACGGCGTCCTTGCGCTTCGCGTAGTCGGTGCGGAGCAGCTTGAGCGCGACCTCGCGTCCGAGCTTGGTGTGCTCGGCGCGATACACGTAGCCCATGCCGCCCTTTCCGAGCAGCTCGATCACGCGATAGCTGCCGAGCGTCGAGCCGATGCGGTTGTCGGGATCGTCGACGGTGCGCGGCGGTGCCGGAGGCTTGGTGACCGGTCGCGGTGGTGCGGGCGTGCGAACGCGACCCGCGGGCGACTCGACCTTCGTGCCTTCGTCGTCGCGGTGCTTCGCTTCGTGCGTGCCGAGCGCGAGCGATGGATGCACGATGCCGCTGTCCGGTCCGACTTCATCGGCAGGATCGAGCGAGAGCGACTGCGTTGGATCGCGGATCACTCCCTGTGTAGAGGGATCTCGTGAACGCGGGTCGCGAGTCGTCATAGGAGCACAGCCGGAGTCACACTTGAACGCGTGGCACCGGACGGTGGGGCAACGTGAATTGTACGATCGGAACCTCGTCCTCAGCAACCAAACGATTCCGAGGGCTTGTGCCGTGACTCACGTTAGCCGCGTGGGGTCACTCGACCCTACTGGATCGGTTGGCCGAGAACCCGTAGCGCATCGGACAGCGCGTTCTGCACCTGAGGCACGTCCTCGACCAGATAACGCGTGCGGAGCGGTGTAATCGCTTGGGTATTTCCGAGGTCGCGGAGCGCGTGCGCGGTCGCGGCCCGGATGTCGCGGCTCGGGTGCTGGAGAAACGGGAGCAGCAGGTTCATGTCATCGACCACCCGGAGGACCCCGATCGCCTCGATCGTCGCGCGCAGGACCAGCAGGTCCCGGCCTGCCCGGGAGTCGCGATATTTCGGCGTTCCGATCAAGGTCACGAGGGTGTCGTGCGCCTCGTGGCTCCCGCACGGCGACTTGCAGTACTGCACGAGTGCGCGCACGGCGCGGAGCTGCACGCCGGTATCGACGCCGTCGCCGAGCGCGATCTCCTGCAGGTTGTCGAGCGCTTCTTGCTCGCTGTTGTTGTGCACGAGGTTGAGCTGCTGCGTCGTCGGCTGCGAGTCGATCGGCGTCAGCGCGAAGCGAACGCGATCCGCGACGGGGCCCGCGATCACGGGCACCGCGATCATGCAGGCGAGCGCCAGGCCGGCGAGCGTGGCGGTCTTCACCGGAGCACCGCGCTCTTCGTGAGGATCTCGCGCTGGCCGGCGGTGACCTCGGTGCCGCCGAACTCGGAGAAGAACATGAGGTTCGTCGTCTCGCGGCCCGGCTCGGGATCCGTGTCGAAGATGCCGTCGCGCCAGGTCGGGTGCTCTTCGACCTCGAGCTCGACGTTGTGATAGAGGCCCATGTACCGCGCGACCTCGTGCGCGGTGAGCCGCGCGAGCAACCCCCACGAGCGATAGCAGAGCGTGTCGACGCCGATCGCGATGCCCGACTGGCGCGAGCCGGCGAGCCCCGCGGGCCCCGGGTTGGGACCGAACGCCTGCAGCCCGACCGGCGAGAGCGAGCGCACGAAGTAGATGTCGATGCCCTGCGCGTGCGTGCCGAGCGAGAACAGCGCGGGCGCGTCCTCGACGGAGAGCGCGTCGAGATCCGCGTGGTCGCGAAGATCCTCGTACGTCGACTGACCGAGCGCGATGCCCGCACCGGCGAAGATCGTGCGCAGCTCGCCGAGGAACGTGGTCTGGAAGAACGGTGCGTCCTGCGCGCGAGCGGCGTCGAGCGTCTCGCCGCCGAAGGCGTCCTCGCACGGATGATCGTCGAGATCGAGGAAGTGGAAGTGCAGGTCGAGGTTGACCGCCGTGTCCATCTTGAGGATCGCGGTCACGCGCGGGATCGCGGAGCCGACGAGGCCGTTGGGCCGGAACGACGACACCGCGATGCGATACGCGCCGGGCTCGAGCGGCGCCGCGGAGCTCGACGGGATCTGCAGCACCGACTGGCCGGCCTCGGGCTGATGGCGCAGCGGGTTGCGATAGAACTCCTCGAGCGCGAGCGTCGTGTTGCACTGCGGATCGGCGGGGCCTTGCGGCACGCACGGCTTGTCGTAGCTCGGGCTCCCGAACTCGTCGCTCGGCGCCCACACGTTGCGCGCTCCGACGATCTGCGCGGGATCGTCGACGCGGAACACGACGGTCGCCGAGCGCGCGCCCGTCGGGATCGGCAGCAGGATGTCCGCCTCGGGACCCGACGTCGGGATCGACCACACGAGGTTGCCCGCGCGCGGCAAGCACGCGTCGAACAGCTGTCCGTTGCTCGGCGGTGCGACGCGCGGCGTGGTCACGCACGCGTTGCCGGCACCGCAGTCGCGCGTCTCGCTGCACAGATCCACGCAGCGACCGAGCGCGCACGTTCCGTTGCGGCAGTCGCTGTCGATCTCGCACAGCGCGTTCGCCGGCTTGCCGTTGTTCTGCGCGGTGCAGCTCGCGAGCAGGCGCTTGTTGTCGTCGACGGACGTGCCGTTGTTGATCTGGCAGGACAACCCGGGCGCGCAGTCGACCTCGCTGTGGCACGCGTCACCATTTTCGCCGGTCGCGAGGATGCAGAGCCCCTCGTCGTTGCACGCGTAGCCATCGCCACACTCGGGCGCGCGCTGGCAGCGCGGGACGCACACGTTCGCGACGCACTGGAGCGCGGTGTCACAGCTGCCGTTGTCGCCGCACGGATCGCCGATGTCGCCGTCGCCGCCGGGGCATCCCGCGAGCGCGATCGTGAACGGCAGGAGAAATCGGCGCGACAACATCGAAACGAAGGGAATCCTAGGCCCGATAGGTGGGGAGGCCGAGTATATAATGTCGCGTCTTTCGGGGAGACCAACATGCGGTTTGGCTTGAACGAGCTTTGCTTGGGTGCGCTGACTACCTGCGTCGTATCCGTGGCCTCGGCGCAGACGCCGGTTCTCGACGGCGAGAACAAGGAAACCACCGGGACTCCGACGGAGGCGCAGCTCGATCCGACGCTGAGTCAGACGCCGGCGGAGATGCCCGTCGAGTACGGCGTGGGCATCCGCCTGCGTAACGTGCGCGTCCCCAAGGCGATCCTCGAGCTGTTCGTCGATCGCGCGGCCGGTGGTGCCTCGAGCTTCGGGTACGGCCTCGAGCTGGTTCGCCGGCGCGGCACCGTCGAGCTGCAGCTCGGCTTCGAGTTCGAGCACCTGCAGGTCGGCGAGGGCGTCTGGATCAATCGCGGCGAGAACGTCGCCGCCGGTGACGAAGCCGACTTCATCCTCGCACCCGAGCACGCACCGAACAACGACGAGCTCGGCTGGTTCACCATCGAGTTCACGTTCGTGAACCACAGCGTGATCAACAAGAACTTCGCGATCCGCTACGGCGGTGGCGCGGGCCTCGGCATCCTGACGGGCGACCTCTACCGCTACGACGTGCAGTGCGTGGGCGCTACGAACGCGAACCCCGAGCCGGGTTGCCGTCCCACGCAGCGCGGTGGCAACGGTATCGGCAGCGGCCCCGTGAAGTACGACCTGCCGCCCGTGTTCCCCGTCGTCAACGCGATCATCGGCGTGCAGATCAAGCCGATCGACAAGATGGTGATCAACATCGAAGGCGGCCTGCGCACCGCGCCGTTCTACGGTGGGACCATCGGCTACTTCTTCTGATCTCCGTCTGCTAGATCTGCTCGCGTGATCGTCCTCGGTACCGCTGGGCACATCGATCACGGCAAGACGTCGCTCGTTCGCGCGCTGACCGGCATCGACACCGATCGGCTCCCCGTCGAGAAGGCGCGCGGTATCACGACGGAGCTCGGGTTCGCGCACGTCATGCTCGGCGAGCAACGCGTCGCCGTCGTCGACGTTCCGGGGCACGAGCGCTTCGTGAAGTCGATGGTCGCCGGAGCGACCGGCATCGACATCGTGGTGCTCGTCGTCGCCGCCGATGAAGGCGTGATGCCGCAGACGCGCGAGCACCTCGACATCTGCGACCTGCTCGGCGTGCGCTGCGGCGTGGTCGCGCTGACCAAGTCCGACCTCGTCGACGCGGATCTGCTCGCGCTCGCGAGCGACGACGTCCGGTCCGCGCTCGCCGGCACGTTCCTCGCCGGCGCGCCGCTCGTGCCGGTGTCGACGAAGACGGGCGAGGGCCTCGACGAGCTGCGCGCCGCGATCGTCGCCGCGATCGCGTCGCTGCCGCCCCGCGAGACCACCGGCGTGTTTCGCTTGCCGATCGATCGCGTGTTCACCGTGAAGGGCTTCGGCACCGTCGTCACGGGCACGGTGCTGGGCGGTTCGATCGCGATCGGTGATTCGCTCGACGTGATCCCGACCGGGCTCGATACCAAGGTGCGCGGCATCGAGGTGCACGGCGCCTCCGTCGAGCGCGCGGTCGCCGGGCAGCGCGCCGCGCTCAACCTTCACGCGCTCGCGGTCGACCAGCTCGATCGAGGCGACATGCTCGCGCGTCCCGACGAGGTCGCCGAGTCGCACATCCTCGACGTCGAGCTGCGCTACCTCGCGACCGCGCCCGGGCCGCTCGGCTCTCGCACGAAGGTGCTGCTCCACCACGCGACGAGCCAGTCGCTCGCGACGCTCGCGCTCGTCGGACAGAGCGAGCTCGCGCCCGGCGACAAGGCGATCGCGCAGCTGCGGCTCCCCGCCGACACGCCGATCGGCGCGCTCCCCGGCGATCACTTCATCGTCCGCGGCTTCGTCGCGACCGCGACCCACGGCACGACGATCGGCGGCGGAACGATCGTGCGCGTGATGGCGCCCCGCGCGCGTCGAGGATCGAACCACGCCGACACGGTCGCTCGGCTGGCCGCCGCGAAGCTCGAGCAGCGCATCGCGCTCGAGGTCAAATCAGCGTCGTCGGCAGGATTGTCGGTGGCGGATCTCGTGCGCCGACTCGGCGCGAGCATCGGCGCTCTCGCGCAGCCGATCGCAGACCTCGTCGAGAAGGGCGAGATCGTCGCGATCGACAGGACCGAACGAGCGCGCCTCGAAGAGCTCGATCCCGGCGAGCTCGTGCGGTCGGACTCGATCTTTCTGCACGCGAAGGTCGTCGCGGAGATCGAGCAAGCAATCTCGACTGCGGTGGCGGCTCCCGATGGCATCACGCGCGAAGCCCTGCGCGCGAAGCTCCCGTCGGCGCTCCCGTCGCGTGCGTTCGACGTGTTGGTCGATGGCCTCATCGTGCGCAACGCGGTTGCGATCACGAGCGAGCGGCTGACCAAGCCCGCCGCGAAGGCACCATCGCTGACGCCGATCGAGCTGCGCGTCCTCGATCGCCTCGCGGACGGAAAGCTCGAGCCGTTGCGCCCCAAGGAGCTCGCGCCCGCGCTCGGGCTCACCGATGCCCAGATCAAGACCGCGCTCGACCGCCTGCTCGCCGCCAAGCTCGTCACGCGCATCAAGCCCGACTTGCTGATGCACGCCGACGCGGTCGCCACGATCAAGGCAAAGCTCCTCGCGTTCCTCGACGCGAACACGACGATCGACGCGCAGCAGTGGAAGGACCTGACGGGCGCCAGCCGAAAATTCACGATTCCGCTGGCCGAATACTTCGACGCCGAAAAGGTGACGTTGCGCGTTGGTGATCTTCGCCGTCGTCGCTGAGTGGCGTTTGGTGCCATCCCGGCCTCGTTTGGCGCCGTTTGTCCGCAATCCCGCACGCCCGCTCGACGTAGACTCCATTCGTGCTCGACAAACTTCGTCGCCGCGTAGAGCGCGCCGCCTTCTTCGCGAAGGTCGTGCGCGCGACCAAGGTCATCACGCCGGTTCGCCCCGCGCGCTTCGCGCACTTCGTGCAAGCGGCGCGACAGACATCGCTCGGACCGCACCTCGCGCCGATGTTTCACGCCGCGGCGCAGCCCGACAAGGAAGCGCTCGTCGAGTACGGCGAGCGCGGGGTTCGCCGGCTCTCGTGGGGCGAGCTCGATGCGACGATCAATCGCCTCGCGGGAGCGCTCGTCACGCGAGGCCTCGGCAGCGGCGGGCGCGTCGCGCTGATGCTGCCGAACGGCATGGAGTACCTGATCGCGCAGCAAGCGCTCGCGCGCATCGGCGGCACCGCGGTGCAGATCGGCTATCGCAGCAAGGCCGGCGAGATCGCGTACATCCTCGACAACGCGGAGCCGACGGTCACGATCGTCCACGCCGCGTACATCGACGCGATGCGCGCCGCCCGCGCGCAGACCGGCAAGGGCGGCGCGATGATCGTCGTCGACGGTGACTCGGTCACGGATGCGAACGCGATCGATTGGGCTCGCGCGCTCGCCGCGTCCTCGCCCGAGATGCCTCCGCGCCCGCGGGGCGGCGACGGCGGCGGCGTGATCGTCTACACGAGCGGCACCACCGGCAAGCCGAAGGGCGCGAACCGCTCGTGGAAGAAGACGGGGTTCGAGTCCGTCGCGGACATGATCTACCAGTGCGGCATGCGCGCCGACGATCGGCATCTCGTCGTGTGTCCGCTGTATCACTCGGCGGCGCCGGCGTTCGTCGCGATCATGATGTCGCTCGGCGCGACGATCGTGCTGATGAATCACTTCGATCCCGAGGGAGCACTCGCGATCATCCAGAAGGAGCGCATCACGTGCACCCTGATGGTGCCGACGATGCTCGTGCGGATCACGAACCTCCCAGAAGAGACGCTCCGCAAGTACGACACGTCCTCGCTGCGCTGGGTGATGTCGGGTGCCGCGCCGCTGTCGACGGATGCGGCGCGCCGGTTCATGGACCGCTTCGGTCCGATCCTGTGGAACTTCTACGGAGCGACCGAGACCGGCCTCGTCACGCTCGCGGGCCCGGGCGATCACGTCTCGCGTCCGGGCACGATCGGCAAGCGCATGCGCGGCAACGAGATCCGCTTGCTCGACGAGAACGGCAACGAGGTCCCACCCGGGCAGATCGGCGAGCTGTACGCGCGCAACTCGACGATGATCTCGGGCTACCACAAGAACGAGGAAGCGACGCAGTCCTCGCAGCGCCAGGGGTTCTTCTCCGTCGGCGACATGGGGCGCGTCGACGAAGACGGGTACTACTACCTCGAGTCGCGCAAGCACGACATGGTGATCTCCGGCGGCGTGAACATCTACCCGCGCGAGATCGAGGATCACCTGATGACGCACCCGGCGATCCTCGAAGCCGCAGTGATCGGGCTGCCGGATCCCGAGTGGGGCGAGACGCTCAAGGCGTTCATCGTCACGCGCAACGGCACGATGCTGTCGGAGATCGAGGTGATCGACTACTGCCGCCAGCACCTCGCGGACTTCAAGCGCCCGCGCAAGGTGACGTTCCTCGCCGAGCTGCCGCGCAACCCGACGGGCAAGGTGCTCAAGCGCGAGCTTCGCGATCTCTAGATTGAAACAAAGGCGGTCGTCGGTCGCGCTTCGATCGCGAATCCGAGGCC
>CAZUAR010000038.1:0-88533 GCA_964617845.1 uncultured Kofleriaceae bacterium
GCAGCGTGACTCGGTCAGATCTTGCGATCCGGCGTTGTCGTCACGGCGCACCATGCGCGCAGCCTACTACGCGGGCGCGAGGCGCAAGACGAAGCGTGCGCCCGGTGCGCTCGACGGCAAATATTCCAGCGATCCGCCCATCGCCTGCGCGAGTGATTGCGAGAGCGCGAGCCCGAGGCCCAGGCCCGCCGGGCCATCGGCGTTCACGCCGCGGGTGAACGGCGCGAACAGCTTCGGTCGCGCGGCGGCGGCCACGCCCGGCCCGTGATCCGCGACCTCGATCTCGACCCCACCGCCATCGAGCGCGCGCGCCGCGAGCGTGATCGTGCGGTCGTCGGCCTCGCGCGAGTACTTCTCGGCGTTGTCGAGCAGGTTGCCGACGATGCGCGCGAGGGCGTCGCGATCGAACGTCGCGCGCAGATCGGGCGCGACCTCGAGCGCGAGGACGGCGCCGGCGCGATCGAGCGCGGGCTCGGCGCGCGACGCGAGCTCGGCCAGCTCGGCGGCGACATCACCCTCGGTGGGGTTCACGCTGAGGTTGCCGCGCTCGAGCTGCGAGAAGCCGAGCACGTTCGAGACGACGCGACCGAGCCGCGCGGCTTCCTCGGCCATGCGGCGTGCGTAGTCGCGCTGCTTCGACGGATCGCCCATGCCGTCGGCGAGCATGTCGCCGTAGAGTTGGAGCCCGGCGAGCGGCGTGCGGAGCTCGTGCGCGGCGGCAGCGGCGAACTGGCTGCGCTCGCGCGCGAGGCGCTCGGCGCGCGCGACCATCAGCACGACGAGCATCCCGGCGACGAGCGCGAGCGCGCCGAGCGTGATGAAGCGCACGAGGAACGTGGTCGCGAGCTTCGCGGCCGAGGTCGCGGCGGCGGCGACCTCCGCGGCGGGCGGGCGAACGTCGACGAACCAGCCCGGAACGACCTGGGCGGACGAGACCAGCGCGTCGGGCGACCGCGCGCTCTCGCGATGCACGACGGCCGCGTTGCCGCCGCGCGAGGCCAACCACTGATCGATCTGCGCGCGATCGATGACGAAGCCCTGCGTCAACGCGCCATCCGGCGTCTCGACGATCCGCGTGGCGACGAGCACCGGCGCGCCGGCGAAGGTCTCGGTCTCGAGCGCGAACGCGGACACCACGATCGTCACCGGCTTGTTCTCGAGGTTCTCGATCTTCGTCGACACCGCGCGCGGCTGGACGCGCGAGCCTGTCGGCTTGACCACGGGAGGCTTCACCTCGGGTGGCGTCGGATCGGGCGGCTCGACGGAGGCGATGACGGCGCCTCCATCCACGGTCTCGACGTCGTAGTTCAACACCGGAACGTCGGTCGAGGGCGGCGGCTCGGTCTTCGGCTCGCCCTTCTTGCCGGGGACGTTCGGATTGTTCTCGAGATAGATCGAGTTCGAGTTCCAGTTCTGCTGGTAGCTCACGTTGTCGACCGTCTGCACCTGCGTGACGTTGCGCGCGCCTCCGAGCTCGATCGTCTGTCCCGCGGCGACGACGCCCGCATCGACTCCCACGCCATTGGTCGCCGGCGGCACCGTGTTGGAAGACTGCGTGACCGGCGGACGCGGGCGCGGGCGCTGCTTCGGCGGATCCGCCTGCGCGACGAGCGTCGGCGTGGTGCCGCGATCCGGCGGACGATACGTGGCGCCGAAGCTCTTCTTCACCTCGTCGCGAAACGCGAGGTTTCCCGCGAGTCCCTTCGGCTCCGACAGCTCGGGGACGTCATCGTTGATCGTCGGCGTCGTGACCTTCCCCTTGTCATCGATCTGGAAGTAGCCGAGCACGAGCGGTGCGCGCTCCGTCGCGAGCGGCGACGGCGCGACGGCGATCGACGTCGACGCGCGCGGGTCGCGGAACAGGTTCTGATAGTGGAAGTACGCTCGCTCGCTCTCCGTGCCGACGACGGTATCGAGCTGCAGGCGCAGATCCTGTGCGAGGTCCTCGCTGCGTCGCGCGGCTTCGCGTGTCGGCTCGGTGCGCGCTTCGATCTGGCGCGCGCGCACGTCCGACCAGCCCGCGAAGAACCACGCGCCGAGCAGCGTCGCGAGCGCGGCGACCAGCAACACCGCGGCGATCACCGTGCGCGAGGGTCCCTTCACCGCTCGAGTCTCCACGCATAGCCGGCGCCCTTGACCGAGATGATCAGCGTCGGGTTCGCCGGGTCCGCTTCGACCTTCTTGCGCAGCACGGCGATCGCCATGTCGACCGCGCGCGTCTGCAGGTCACCGCGCTGGCCGAACACCTGCTCGAGCAGCTCGGCCCGCGACACCACGCGATCCTGATGCTTGTACAGCCAGCGCACGATGCCGACCTCGCGCGGCGTGAGCGTCACGCGTGCATCGCCACGCACGACGACCATGCGCGCGAGATCGATCACCGCGCCGTCGATCGCGACCTCGTCGAGCGACTCGGTCTGCGGCGAGCGGCGGCCGAGCACGCGAATGCGCGCGAGCAGCTCGCGTGCACTGAACGGCTTCGTCACGTAGTCGTCGGCGCCTTCCATCAGGCCGCGTACCTTGTCGTCCTCGGAGCCGCGCGCCGTGAGCATCAGGATCGGCGTCCCCGGCCGCGCCGCACGCAAGCGCCGGCACACCTCCATGCCGTCGAGCCGCGGCAGCATGAGGTCGAGCAGCACGAGGTCGAACGGCGAGCGCAGCCCGGCCTCGACGCCTGCCATTCCATCGCCGACCGCGGTGACGTCGTGCCCGTCGCCGTTCAACAGATCCACGATGCCATCGCGGAGGCTGGCTTCGTCTTCGACCACCAAGATACGCACCCCATCAGCGTGCCACACGCGCCGCCCCGGCATGTAAGGCGCGCGTAAAGCGTGGCCTTACCAAGGGCTGACAGCGGTCGCGCGTCGATGGGCGCAGGGTCAACGCATGCCAAACGCCACGTACGTCCTGACGCTCGGTCTCGCCGGATGCGCCTCGGCGATCGCGATGCCCGACATCACCGATCCTGCTCCCAAGGCCGAACCCACGCTCGTGCGCAGCCCCGCCGCGCTCGAGGAGCTGCTCGTGAAGTACGACCGCGTGCACGGTCCCGCGCGAGACGCGCTCGCGCAACAGATCGATCGGATGGCCGCTCAGCGCTACGCGACCGTCTCGCGCCTGTTCTGGTACACGGACCTCGCGGAGGCCGAGGCCGCGGCCGCCAAGCAGGACAAGCCGATCCTCGCGCTGCGCATGCTCGGCAACCTCGACGAGGACATGTCGTGCGCGAACAGCCGGTTCTTCCGCGCGACGCTGTACGCGAACAAGGACGTGTCCACGTTCATGAAGGACAACTTCGTCCTGTATTGGTCGAGCGAGCGCGCGGTGCCCAAGGTCACGATCGACTTCGGCGACGGCCGCAAGATCCAGAGCACGACCACGGGGAACAGCGCGCACTACATCCTCGACGACAAGGGCGAGGTCCTCGACGTCATCCCCGGCCTGTATGCGCCGCGCGCGTTCCGCGCCGAGCTCGCGAAGAGCCTCGCGCACGCGAAGGAGGTCGCTGCCGCCCCGGCGCACGAGCGCGGCGCGAAGATCATCGGCTACCACGAGGCGAAGATGAACGAGATCAGCGCCGCCGCCTCGAAGCTGAACGTGTTCGCGCTGCGCGGCATGCGCGTGTCCGCCGAGGAGGCGCTGTCGCGCGCCCAGCGAGCGACGATGTCCAAGGGCTACGTCGAGATCCCGCAGCTCCGGCAGATCACGAGCGCAGAGCTGAGGTCGATCGACGACAACGAGACCGCCACGTGGGCGAGCTTCGCCGGTCAACTGTGGCCCGCGCAGCCGTCTCCCGCGCGACCGAAGGCCACGACTGTCGACCTCGGCGAGGGCGAGCAGGTCCTGTATTACCCGCCTCCGGGTGCGATGCCCCAGGTCGCCGCGCAGACGGTGTTCGACGCGCAGAGCATCGAGCTCGTCACGCGCATCTACGGGGAGGCGACCGAGAAGGAGCGCGCGCGCATGCTGTCTCGCCTCGCGCAGCACGCCCTCGCCGACAGCGCGCTCAACCAGCTGCGTCTCCGCGCCGAGATCGCGGCGTACCTCTCGTCGGGCAACACCGACTTCCGGCAGGCCAACGACTTCATCTACGCCAAGGTGTTTGACACGCCGAAGTCGGATCCGTGGCTCGGCCTGCACTCGCGACTCGACTTCACGGGCCTGCCCGGTGACGGCGTGATGATGCCCGCGACCGCGCAGCGCTGACCGGATTCTGCGTATACTTTCGGGCGATGGGTCGAATCGGCTGCGCCGTCCTGTTCGCGACGATCGCGAGCACCACTCCAGCCCTCGCTGACCCGACGCAGATCGGCGCCTTCTTCGGCCCGCGCCTGTACAGCGATGACTCGCGGCTCGGCTACATCGAGGACGCGCCCCAGCACGTGATGCTCGACAACGCGATCTCGTTCGGCGCGCGCATCGCGAAGCCGTTCTTCCCGTTCTTCGTGCCCGAGCTCGAGCTCGCGATGGCGTCGACGGACACGAACGCGACGGAGTACATGGGCATGCCCATCCCCGCCGTCAGCGTGTTCTGGATCGAGCCGCGCCTGCAGATGCGCTTCGAGATCCTCCCCGAGCGCCGCGTGATGCCGTTCTTCGTCGTCGGTGGCGGCGCGCCGATCGCGCTGTCGTCGGCGCGCAAGACGCTCGACTCCGGCATCCTCGGCGAGGGCTACGTCGGCGCCGGCATCCGCTTCGACGCGAAGAAGTTCGTCGCTCGCATCGACGCGCGCGTCACGATGCTCCCCGGCGCCGAGCGCTACATCGCCGCCGAGCTCGACTTCTCGTTCGGTATCGAGTTCCACATCGGCGAGGGCACGCGGCGCACGGGCGACGGCGAGGTCATCCCGCCCGCCGTCGTCGATCGCGACAACGACGGCATCGCCGACGGCAAGGACGCGTGCCCGACGCGCGAGGAAGACGCCGACGGTTTCGAGGATCTCGACGGCTGCCCCGACATCGACAACGACGGCGACCTCGTCCTCGACATCGCCGATCGCTGCGCGACCGTCCCCGAGGAGTACAACGGCTTCGAAGACGACGACGGCTGCCCCGACACGCTGCCGCCCGAGGTCGACGCGCTCAAGGGGACCGTCGAGGGCCTGATCTACGCCGAGGGCGAGACGGCGGTTCGCGAGTCCGCGAAGCCGAACCTCGAGAAGATCGCGAAGCTGATGGCCGCGTTCCCGTCGATCAAGGTGCTGCTGATCGGCCACACCGACGATCGCGAGGCGAACCAGTTCGCGACGACGCCCAAGGAAGGCGAGCCCCCGCCCGATCTCGCGCAGCTCGCGATCGATCTATCGCGCGCGCGCGCCGAAGCCGTGCGCCAGGCGCTCGTCGAGGTCGGCGTCCCCGCCACGCGCGTCGAGGTCGACGGCAAGGGTGGCGAGGAGCCCGTCGCGGAGAACGACAAGCCGCGCGGTCGCCTCGCGAACCGCCGCGTCGAGATCCGCCTGTACGTTCCGCCGCGTCGAAAGTAGCCCGGTAAGGCGCTACTTCTTCGACCGGCCGAACAGGCCCTTCTTCTGCGCGGGGACGTCCTCGCTCATCTCGGCCGCGAGCGCGCGCAGCAGCTCTTCCTGCTTCGCGGTCAGCTTCTTGGGGATCTCGACCTTGAACTGGATCACCTGATCGCCGCGGCCCTTGCCGTCGAGGTGCGGGATGCCCTGCCCGCGGCGCACGAACACGTCGCCCGGCTGGATGCCCGGCTCGACGCGGATCGTCGCGGTGCCCATGCAGTTCTCGTCGAGCGTGTGCACGTCGAGCTCGCCGCCGAGCGCGGCCTTCACGAAGCTGATCGGCATCTCGGTGAGCACGTCGTCGTTGTCGCGACGGAAGCGCTCGTCGCCTTGCACGTGCAGCACGACGTAGAGATGACCGGGCGTGCCGCCGGGGGCGACGTTGCCCTTGTTCATGATGCGAAGCGGCTGCCCGTCGTCGACGCCGGGCGGGACGGTGACGGAGAGCTGCGACTGCTCGCCCTTCGTTCCGCGACCGCGGCAGTCTTCACACGGATCCTTGATCGCCTTGCCCGCGCCGCGGCAGTGCGGACAGGTCGTCTGCACCATGAAGAAGCCCTGGGCGTGCACGACCTGGCCCTTGCCCTGGCACGTGCCGCACGTCTCGGGCTTGCTGCCCGGCTTCGCGCCCGTCGCGTTGCACGACGCACACGCGATCTGGCGCGTGACGTTCACTTCCTTCGTCACGCCCCACACGGCCTCGGCGAACGTCAGATCGAGATCGACGCGAACGTCACCACCGCGCGGAGGACCGCGACGCGCTTGCGAGCGACCGCCGAAGAAGTCGCCGAACAGATCACCGAACGCCGAGAAGATGTCCTCGACGTTCGAGAAGCCGTTCGCGCCGTTGTTCTGCGAGTAGCCCTTGAGGCCATCGAAGCCGAAGCGGTCGTAGCGCTGGCGCTGATCGTCGTCGCAGAGGATCTGATAGGCGTTCGCGGCTTCCTTGAACTTCTCCTCGGCTTCCTTGTCACCCGGGTTGTGATCCGGGTGGTATTGCTTCGCGAGGCGGTAGTACGCCTTCTTCAGATCGCCAGCGTTGGCTTGGCGCTCGACCCCTAAGACTTCGTACAGATCACGCATGGTCGTTAATAATCAGGGCTTTGGGTAAGACGGGCCCCGCAGACTGTCAAGCTGTCGACTCGGGTAAGGTCGGGGCCAGCCGTGATGCAACCCGCCGATCTCGCACGGGGAGCCCCTGACGAGGGCGACGCCCACAGGCGCGCCGAGCGTTTGCTCGACGCCGCCGCGCAGGTAGGCCTCGACCTGTCGGGGCTTGGAGGGGCGGCGGAGCATGTGATCCGCATCGCGTGTCAGTCGGCCCCGTACCTGGCCACCCTCCTCATTCAGGACCCCCATCGGCTGGTCCGGGTGAGCCGGGATCCATACCTCACCCGCGAGAAGCCCAAGGGAGTTCTCGTAGACGAGCTGGCGGACGTGGTCTCGACCGTGTCCACGACCGCCGAGCTGCACGCCGCGCTGCGTCGGGTGCGCGCCGACGAGCTCGTCCGCCTGGGCGTGCGCGAGCTCGAGCTCGGCCTCGACACCGAGGTCGGACGCGAGCTCTCGCGGCTCGCCGACGTCTGCTTCGACGCAGCGATCGCGTTTCACGATCGCGAGCTGCGCGCGCGCTACGGCGTGCCGACCTATCTCGACGACGACGGCACCGAGCGCGAGGCCAAGCTCGTCGTGATCGGCATGGGCAAGCTCGGTGGCGAGGAGCTGAACTTCTCGTCCGACGTCGACGTCATCTATGTCTACTCGTCGGATCAAGGCGAGGTCGGTGGGCTCTCGCTGCACGAGTACTTCGCGAAGCTGTGTACGCAGGTCACCGCTGCGCTCGCCGAGGTCACGGAGGGCGCGAGCGTGTTCCGCGTCGATCTGCGCCTTCGCCCCGAGGGCAGCAAGGGTGCGATCGCGAACTCGCTCGCACAGCTCGAGCGCTACTACGAGACGTTCGGCCGCCCGTGGGAGCGGCAGGCGTGGATCAAGGCGCGCGCGTGCGCGGGCGATGAAGCGCTCGGCGCCGAGGTGATGACGACGCTGCGGCCGTTCGTGTTCCCGCGCCTCGTCGCGCCGACGGTGATCGACGAGGTCCGCGATCTCAATCGCCGCATCAAGCGCGAGCTCGTGCGGCCGCGCGGTGGTGGCGCCGGCGGCTTCGACCTCAAGAACGGCGAAGGCGGGATCCGCGAGATCGAGTTCTTCGTGCAAGCGCTGCAGCTGATCCACGCGGGCAAGCGCACGCAGCTGCGATTGCGCGGCACGCTCGCGACGCTCGACGCGTTGCTGTTCGCGGGGCTCGTCACCGACGACGAGCACCACGCGCTGTGGCGCGCGTATCGCTGGCTCCGCCACGCCGAGCACGTGCTCCAGCTCGAGGCGGGCCTGCAGACGCAGACGGTGCCCGACGATCCGGATCACCTCGAGGTGTTCGCGCGGCGCCTCGGCTACACGGGGTCCGAGGTCGGAGCCGTCGACGCCAGCTCGCCCCTCGCGAAGGCGAGCGCGAGCACCGCGTTCGCGCTCGAGCTGTTCGGCCACACGTCGAACGTGAGCCGGCTGTTCGGCACGCTCGGCGATCCGGCTCCCGACGAGCGCGCCGAGATCACCGAGATCCTGCGCGGCGAGCTCGACGCGACCGAGGAGGCCGCAGCGCTCCGGCGGCTCGGCTTTCGCGACGTGACCGCGGCGAGCGCCGAGCTGGCGCGCGCGCGGCGCAACACGGGCTCGCCGCTGTCGCCGACCGCGAACGAGCGGACGACGCGCATCGGCGCCGCGCTGCTCGCGGAGATCGCGGCGTCGGCCGATCCGGATCAGGCGCTGCGATCGTTCGGCGATCTGATCGCGCAGCGCGGGGAAGCGTGGTCGATCTGGCTGTTGCTCGAGGAGCAGCCCGCGATCCTGCGCTTGCTCGGATCGATCCTCGGGGCGAGCACGTACCTCGCGCGCATGCTCGTCGACACGCCCGAGCTGATCGACCTCCTCGTCGAGCTCGGGCAAACGCCGCCGACGCGCACGGCGCAGCAGGTGTCGGCGGATCTCGCCAAGCGGCTCGCCTCCGTCGACGGCGATGACCCCGAGGCGCTGTGGTCCGCGATCGCCGAGGTCAAGAACGGCCACGTGCTGCGCGTCGGGCTCGCCGACTTCGCGGGCGCGCTCGATCCGCTCGCCGTGTGCGCGGAGCTGACCGCGATCGCCGAGGCCTGCCTCGAGCACGCGCTCGCGATCGTCGCGCTACAGCTCGCGGAGCGACACGGCCGCCCGCCGGACGACGCGCGCCTCGCGGTGCTCGGTCTCGGCAAGCTCGGCGGGCGCGAGCTCGGCTACGCGGCGGATCTCGACGTCGTGTTCGTATTCGACGGTGGCGACGAGAACACCGTCGATTGGTTCAGCCGCTGCGCGCAGCGCTTGCTGGGCGCGCTTCGCCAGCGCACGCCGCGCGGACGCCTGTACGAGGTCGACACGCGGCTGCGTCCGTCGGGCTCGCAGGGCTTGCTCGTCACGTCGCTCGCGGGATGGCGGCGCTATCACGAGAAGGACGCGCGGCTGTGGGAGCGCCAGGCGCTGACCAAGCTGCGACCGGTCGCCGGCGATCGCGCGCTCGGCGCGGAGGTCGAGCGCCTCGCGATCGAGGCGGTCTACGGCACCTCACCGGATCCGCGCGTCGTCGCCGAGGAGATCACGAGGATGCGCAATCGCGTCGAGAAGGAGCTCGGCGGCACTGCGGATCTGAAGACCGGCGCAGGCGGTGTGATGGATGTCGAGTTCGCCGCGCAGTTCCTCCAGCTCGTGCACGGTCACGCACATCCCGCGCTGCGCACCACGTCGACCTCCGCGGCGTTGCGCGCTGCCGCCGACTGCGGAGTCGCGCCCGCGCGCGAGCTCGAGCTCCTCGATCAAGGCTATCGCTTCCTGCGCGGCATCGAGCATCGGCTGCGCGTGGTGCACGATCAACCGATCCATCGCTTGCCCGAGGCGCGCGACGAGCTCGACAAGCTCGCGCGTCGATCCGGTTTTCCCGACGGTGGTGTGCTGCTCGAGCACGTCGAGCGCTGGCAACACGACATTCGCGCGGCCTACGTGCGCCTCGTCAAGCCTGCGTAGAGCGCTACACACTGCGCAAACCGCGCACTGCGTCATCGAGAGGCGTGCAGGTGATCTGTGCCGACCCGTGTGCCTTGTGATCGACGACGTTGGTTGGTACGAAGCACATATGGGCATCAAGAAGCTCGACACCATCTGGATCGACGGACAGTTGATCCCGTGGGACTCCGCGACGGAGCACCTGCTCGCGCACACGATGCATTACGGCGTCGGCGCGTTCGAAGGACTCCGCGCGTACCAGCGCACCGATGGTCGTACGCAGATCTTCCGGCTCCGCGATCACATCGAGCGCCTGATCGACTCCGCTGCGATCTGCACGATGGACGTTCCGTTCACACGCGAGCAGATCATGCAGGCGTGCGCCGACGTCGTTCGCGTGAACAAGATGTCCTCGTGCTACCTGCGCCCGCTCGTCTACCTCGGCTACGGCGCGCTCGGTCTCGGATCGTTCGAGCCCCCCGTTCGCACGATGGTCGCCTGCTACGAGTGGGGCGCGTACCTCGGTGATGACGGCCTCAAGAAGGGCATCAAGTGCATGGTGTCCGGCTTCTCCCGCGCGAACTCGAACGCGGTGATGAACAAGGGCAAGATCTGCGGCCAGTACGTGTCGAGCGTTCTCGCGAAGCGCATGGCCGTGAAGTCGGGCTTCGATGAAGCACTGATGCTCGACCCGCAGGGCTACGTCAGCGAAGGCACGGGCGAGAACATCTTCGTGGTGAAGAAGGACGTCGTGCGCACGCCGCCGACCTCCGGGGCGATCCTCGCCGGCATCACGCGCGACACCGTCATCACGCTGCTCCGCGAGCAAGGTGTCGACGTTCGCGAAGAGCCGATCGCGCGCGACGAGCTCTACATCGCCGACGAGGTGTTCCTCACCGGTACAGCCGCGGAGATCACGCCGGTGCGCGATATCGATCACCGTCGCGTCGGCCGCGGTGAAGCGGGGCCGGTCACGCGCCGCGTGCAGGAGTCGTTCTTCTCGATCGTGAAGGGCGCCGACACCAAGCACGACCACTGGCTGAGCTTCGTGTGAACCGCGTCCTCCTCGCCACGGCCCTCGTGCTCGGCCTGGGTGGATGTGCGAAGAAGCGCATCCCCGAATGCGATGCGCTCGTGACCGCGATCGAGAAGATCAGCGCGTGCCCCAAGGTCCCGGATGATCAGCGCAAGACCATCCTCGAGAGCGCGAAGACCATCCGCGACTCCCTCCAGATGATCGACGATGCGGGCGGGGTGGCCGATGCCCCGGCCGACCTCGTCAGCTCGATGCGCGACGCCTGCAAGACCCAGGAGGCCAGCCTCCAGCAGATGTACGCGGATTGCCTGAAATAAGCTGCTACGATTGCCTTCGTGTCCGAGCGCGACCTAGCACCTGGGACGGTGCTACTGGGCAAGTACCGCGTCGACGAGCATCTCGGCGTCGGCGGCATGGGTCGCGTGATCCGCGCGTCGCACCTCTATCTCCAGCAGTCGGTCGCGATCAAGGTGCTGCTGCCGCAGATGACGGAGTCGCCGTCGACGGTCGCGCGCTTCCTGCGTGAAGCGCAGGCCGCGGTCCGCCTCAAGTCCGAGCACACCGCGCGCGTCATCGACGTCGGCACGATGCCCGACGGCCGCCCGTACATGATCATGGAGTATCTGGAGGGCAACGACCTCAACCAGATCCTCCGTCACCACGGTCCGCAGCAACCCTCGATCGTCTGCGACCTCATGCTGCAAGCGTGCGAGGGGCTCGCCGAGGCGCACGCGATCGGCATCGTCCATCGCGACATCAAGCCGTCGAACTTCTTCATCACGCGCCGCCCCGACGGCTCGATGCTGCTCAAGATCCTCGACTTCGGCATCTCCAAGACGCCGATCGGCTACGACGACAACCTCACCACGACCCAGAACGTCATCGGCACGCCCTCGTACATGTCCCCCGAGCAGATGAAGTCCGGCAAGCAAGCAGACGCGCGCTCGGACATCTGGTCGATGGGCGTCGTGATGTACCAGCTCCTCCAGGGCCGCCCTCCCTTCGCCGCCGAGTCCTACGCGGAGCTCGTGCTCAAGGTCGCGAACGAGCCGCCCTCGCCGCTCCACGTGCCGCTGCCGCCCGGCTTCGGCGCCGCGATCCTGCGCTGCATCGAGAAGGATCCGAATCGCCGCCATCAGAACGTCGGCGAGCTCGCGCGCATGCTCGCGCCCTACGCCTCCGATCCGATCACGGCCGCGCAGATCGCCCATCGCACCACGCGCATCCTCCAGACGCGCGCCTCGCACCCCTCGGTCGAGCGCGGTGCCCTACCCGGTCAGCAGACGCTGCCGGTCGGCGCGAACGGCGGCCTCGCCACGCCGGTGCCGCTCTCGCCCGCGCAGCACACGCCGCGCTCGTGGCCGCCCTCGCCATCGGCCTCCGGCACCAGCACCGGTGGACGCGGCGAGGTCGGACGCAGCCAGCTCACGCAGCGCACGGGCGGTGGCCGCACGTGGCTGATCGCGGGCGCACTCTCGCTGACGATCCTCGCGGCCTCGGGCGGCTATATCGCGAGCACGCTGATGCAGGACGATGCGTCGGCATCGGCCACATCGCCCGCGACGACGACATCGCCCGCGACGACATCGCCCGCGACGACATCGCCCGCGACGACATCGCCCGCGACGACCACCTCGCCAGCAAGCGCCCCCGAGCCAACGCCCACAGCGACGCTCGATCCTCCGGCGCCGACGACACCGACGATCAAGCCAACGATTCCGACCGTGCCAACCGTCGCGCCCACGACGGCGACGACGCCGACGAAGACCGTGACGATCACATCCGGGCCGGCGAAGACCGAGGCTCCCACGACGACGACGTCGAAGACCACGGCGTCCAACGCCGCAGCGAAGCCGGCGACAATGAAGACAGCGCCGACGACGACAAAGGCGGCGGCGAAGCCGACCCAGACGAAGACAAAGACGACGACCAAGGCCGCGACGAAATCGACCTCGACGAAGACAAAGGCCCCGACGAAGCCGACCTCGACGAAGTCAAAGACGTCGGGCGGTCTGTTCGACTCGCGTCATTGACCGTCCAGACCAGAAACACGACGCGGAGGAAGGAAGGAAGGGAGGAAGAACCTTCTCTTCGCTTCGCGAAGAAGAGTCCCGATCCGAACGATGAAAGAGCTGCGTCAGAGGCGTTTCGCGATCACCTCCGCCGATCGCCACGCGTTCCACCGATCTCTCCCTCCATTCCTCCCTTCCTCCGCGTCGTGTTTCCGGTAGCGGGCGTTTCCGGAAGCGGGCGTTTCTGGAAGCAGGCGTTTCCGGAAGCGGACCCGAGCGTGTCCGCGTGACGCGAATCAACACTCGGTGGGCATTTCACGATCGAGCCCGATCCAGCCCCACGCGATGAAAGAACTGCGTCAGAGGCGTTTCGCGATCACCTCCGCCGATCGCCACGCGTTCCACCGATCTCTCCCTCCATTCCTCCCTTCCTCCGCGTCGTGTTTCCGGTAGCGGGCGTTATCCAGCCACTACACGCGGTTAGAACGTTCCACCGACGACGAACCCACCACCCGTGGCATCGATCGTCGGCGAGACGTACAGCGCTTGCACGGGCTTCTCGGTGCTCGATGGCGCCGGCGGCGCTTCGGGCGCGGTGAAGTAGAGCACCGCGCCGCCGCCGATCGCCGCGACGCCGATCAGCGTGAGCACCGTCCCGATGTTCGCGGTGCGGCGCGCGTCGCGCGTGATCGCGGCGCCCTCGGCATCGCAGCCCGACGTGGAGCCCATGCAGTGCGCGTCGAGCGCTGCCTTGTAGTCGCTGCGCGCGGACAGCGTGATGCCGACGGCCACACCGATCGCGACGACGCCCGCGCCGCCGAGCCCGTACGCGACGTAGCGGCGCGTCTTGCCGGGATCCGGCGTCGCGATCGCCGGCGGCGTGACCTCGCCGTCCTTCTTCTTCGGGCGCGGCTTCTTGCCCACGCCCTTGGGAATGTCCAGCGACAGCTCGGATTCGCCGCCGCGCTCGACGGGGGCCATCTTCTTCTTCGTCTGTCCGTCGACGACGAACTCGATCACGTGCGGCCCCGGATCGATCCGCTGCTGCGTGTTGATCCAGTTCTCGGGAAGCGGCTTTCCGTCGAGCGTGAGCGTGTCGACCACGTCGGGGTCCGCGCCTTCGGGGACCTTGATCGTCATGCGCGGGACGTTGATATCGAGCTCGTCGATCAGCTCCTTGATCTTCGCCGCGCGCTCGTCCTTCGCGTCGGTCGCCATCTTGTCGGCCCGGAGGTACCAGTCGTAGGCGGTCGCGAGCCGGCCCCAGTCCTCGTAGCACTTCGCCGTGTTGAGCTTGGAGCCGATTGCCGGATCGATCTTGTCGACCTCTTCGTAGGTCGGGCACGCATCCGCGTACTTCTTCTCCGCGTGTAGCTTCTTCGCCTTCTGGAACAGGCGGTCGGCCTTGTCGGCGGAGGCGCTCGACGAGAGCAGCGCGATGAACGCGATCGAGGCGACGAGCTTCATCAGTTCACCGTCACCACGCCGCTGTCCATGAAGCCGATGGCGATCGGCAGCTGGATGTTCTGGAGGTTGCCGCTGGTGAGCTCGGGATAGCCGCCGGCGATCGTCGACGCGCGGAGCGTGTACGCGTTGCCCGACTGGAAGAACTCGGGAGGCACCAGGAACTCGGGCGTGTCACTCGTCATCGTGAGCAGGTGCTTGTGCTCGAGCGCGGTGGCCGCGGCATTCGGCACGAGCTGATAGATCGCGAGCTGGAACAGCGTGTTGGCGGGGCTCGGCGGCACGACGAACGAAGCGGGGAGCGCCTTGATCGGCTTGTCGATCGCGATGCCGTCCGTCGACAGCGGCTGCGCGCCGAGCGTGATGAGCTCGGGCAAGCTCGCCGGCAGGTCGAGCACCATGTCGGCCGTCGGAGTGACGTACTGCGAGAGCCCCGCGCTCAGCGTCGCCGGTCCCACGGCTCCCGCCGGCGTGTACGTACGCGACGAGCTCGTCGACCAGGCGAACGCCGTCTGCCAGCCCTTCGCGACGAACGGATTACCGTACGGAACGTTGATCGTGCTCGGATCCGCGGCGAGCACCGCCGCGCTGTTGAGCCGCGGACCGTTGAGGTTGGCGCTCGCGTAGCCGGGTGCGGCGACCAGCGCCCACGACATCGACGGCGCTGGCATCGCGGGGCGCAGCGGGGTGTAGCGCATGCCGACGGACGTGTTGTTGAGCGTCGCGGTCAGCGTCTCCGTCGCGGCGACCGCACCCATGGTCCCCGAGATCGTGTCGGAGCCGGTCTGATCGAACGGCGTCCCCTCCATCACGCCGGTGAGCCGCGCGCCGACATAGCGGAGCAGCAACGCGGAGTCCGCCGTCGTGATCTTCTCGTAGGGTCGATTCGTCTGTCGCGACGTCGTCGTGTACGCGAACGTGACGGGCCCAAAGGCCGTATCGCCGACCGTCGGGATCTCCATCGCACCGGAGAAGCCGCGCGCGTTCCACGTGCCGACCACGAGCAGCTGGAAGCTCTCGGTCGCGGCGAACGGCGTCGGCAACGCCGCTTGCACCGTCAGCGTCGCCGGATCGGGCGCCATGATCGGATCGGGATGCTCGTAGACCGCGAACAGACCACGAAGGTCCTTGTACGGAAGCGCCCAGATCCGCGACGTCGCCTCGGGGTAGTCGGGCACCGTGAACAGGATCGGCGGCGTGCCCTCGCCCACCTCCGCGACCCACTTGTTCGGAGTCGTCGCATCGGCCATCGCCTCGATCCGATCGAAGCCGTCCGGCGCGTCGGGGTTGGGGATCAGGTAGAACGCGGTCAGCCCCGTCAGATCGAGCGGCTCGGTGACCAGGTTCGCGCCGATCGACAGGCGGTCCAGCGTCAGCGACGAGAGCTCGGGCTCCTCGGCCTGCGTCGTGACATCGATGCCGGCGAGCTGCGCGCAACCCGACGCCATGACAGCGGCGCTGACTAGCCCGATCCGGGCAGGTCGTCCCATCACGAAAATTCTAACACTGCGCGCACCGGATCCAGAAACCGCTACTTGTCGGCGTTGTCGTCGGCGTCACCATCGGGCCGATCGCCGGCCTCGTCACGGCGCCAGAACCGCAGCCGAGAGCGGCTATCGCGCCCCTCGGCCTCGTCTTTGTCGCGGGGCGCGTCCTTTTCGCCCATCGCCTTGTCGTTCCGCTTGAGGCGCACAGATGCCTTCACGTCGGGTTCGGCACCCGTGAAGCGCTCGCTGTTCGGGATAAATCGGACCTCGGTCTTGATCTCGAACGACAGCGTCGTGAGGATCTTCGCGATCTCCTCGGTGAGGTTCAGGTTCGACAGGAACTCGCGCGTCTCGCGCGCGATGACCTCGAACACCTTGTCCTTCGCACCGTCGGCCGACGACGCGATGTAGCCCGCGACCTCCGGCAGGTTCTCGCGCGCGAGGCGGCGAATGCCCTCCTCGGTCTGGAACACCGCGCCCATGCCCGCCTGGAACGTCTTCTTCACGAGCTCGGGCACGAGGTGCTCCAGGCGCTCGCGAATGCGCTCGCTGAGCCCGTCGCGATCGTGCTCGCCTCGTTCGACGCGCTCGGTACGCTCCTCGGGCCTCGGCTCTCGCGCGTCGTCCTCGGTGCCCATATATATAGGTGGGTACCCAGAAACGCCGGGGCGCGCAACGGGGGCGGGCGCGGTATCCTCGACGCAGTGGCGGAACCCGCGCGCGGAGGTGTCGACAGGCTCGACGACGAGGACGGCGATCCGCCTCCCGTACGCGACACGCCCCCGCCGGGCTCGCTTCCGACGGTCCCGAGCGCCGGCGAGTCGATGACGGTCAGCGTGATCGCGCGGTCGTCGCGGCGCTACGCCAACGAGCTCGAGGCCAAGCGACCGCCGCTGCGCATCCGCAGCGTGCGCGCGTACTGGACGACGTTCCTCGTGATCGCGAGCTACTTGTGGCTGCGGTTCCGCGCGCGCTTTCACTCCGACACGTGGATCGAGCACGAGCTGCGCGCGACGAACCTCCGCAACGCGCGGCGCATCGAGCGCACGATCGTCGAGCTGCAGGGCCTGTTCATCAAGGTCGGCCAGCTGATCTCGATCATGACCAACTTCCTCCCCGAGGAGTTCCGCCGCGAGCTCGAGGGCCTTCAGGACGCCGTCCCACCGCGCCCGTACAAGGACATCGAGGCGCGCCTCAAGGAAGAGCTCGGTCGCCCCGTCGGCGAAGCGTTCGCGCAGTTCGAGACGCGGCCGATCGCGTCGGCGTCGATCGGTCAGGTGCACATCGCGCGACTCGAGAGCGGCCAGAAGGTCGCGGTCAAGGTGCAGTACCCGGACATCGAGGAGGTCGTGCGCCGCGACCTGCTGACGCTGCGGCGCATCTTCCGCATCATCGGGTGGTTCGTCCCGTACCAGGGGCTCGAGGAGCTGTACCGCGAGATCCGGTCGATCATCCTCGAGGAGCTCGACTACCGCGCCGAGGCCGACAACGCCCGCAACATCGCGGCCAACTTCGAAGGGCGCACCGACGTCGCGTTTCCGAAAGTCGTCGACGAGCTATCGACCGCGCGGGTGCTCGTCACGCACTTCGAGGCGGGCTGCAAGATCACGGATCGCCACGCGGTCAAGCAGCTCGGCGTCGATCGCGGCCAGCTCGCGCGCCAGGTCGTCGAGATCTACTGCCAGCAGATCTTCACCGACGGCGTCTATCACGCCGATCCGCACCCCGGGAACCTGCTCGTCCGTCCCGGCCCCACGCCCGGCTCTCCGCCGACGATCGTGTTCCTCGACTTCGGCGCGGTCGCCTCGATCCCCGCGAACGTGCGCGCCGGCATCGTCGAGCTGATCCAGGGCGCACTCACGCGCGACACGGGACGCATCGTCACCGCGATGAAGACGATGGGCTTTGTCGCGCGCGGCGCGAACGAAGCGATGTTCGAGCAGGTCGTCGAGTACTTCCACGAGAAGTTCCAGGAGAACATCTCCCTCGACTCGCTGAACCTGAAGGACATCAAGTTCGATCCGCAGAAGGGCCTCGAGTCGGTCGCGGATCTCCGGCGCATGGACATCTCGATCCGCGAGCTGTCCGAGAACTTCCACATCCCCAAGGAGATCATCGTCCTCGAGCGCACGCTCCTGTTGCTCATGGGGCTGTGCACCGAGCTCGATCCGACGCTGAACCCGATGACGGTGATCCGCCCGTACCTCGAGCGCTTCGTGCTCGGCGAGGACGGCGACATCTCGCAGCTCCTCGTCGAGACGTCGAAGGATCTCGTGATGTCGGTGACGGCGCTGCCCGCCGAGATCCGCAAGTTCATGCGCGCCGCGCACTCGGGCGATCTGCAGCTGAAGTTCAAGAACCTCGAGGCGCCCGCGCAGCTGATGTACCGGCTCGGGCACCAGCTGATCTTCGCCGTGGTCGGCATCTCGAGCGTCGCCTTCGCCCTCGTGCTCGAGGGCCGCGGCGACGACGCGCGCGCGAACTGGGCGTGGTGGACCGCGCGCGCGTGCGGCGTGCTCCTGTGCTGGAGCTGGTGGTCGTCACGCAATCTTCTTCGCAAGCGCTAGCAGCACGATCGCCGCGATCACGACGAGCACGGCGCCGGCGACGAGCGCGATCTTGCGCAGGTCGAGCGGCGCGTTGCCGAACACGACCTCGCGGCGCTGGCCATGAACGATCGCGCGATACAGCGTGCCGCGATAGCGGTACGCGAGCACCCACGCGGGCAGCGCGATGCGCTCCGTCGTCTGACTCTCGACGAGACACGCGACACGGACGTTGCGGAACCGCGTGCCCGGGATGTGCGGTTCCACGCGCGTCTTCGCGGCCCGCTCGATCGCGTGCTGCACGATGTCGCGCGCGGCGCTCCGCTGCGCATCGAAGCTCTCGACCGGAGCGTCGAGGTCCGTCACGGTCGCCGCATCGATCGGTAGCGCGACCTCGACGTCGTAGTACGGCACGAGCAGCCGGCACTCCTCGCGGTGCAGGCCGCGCGACGCGGGCACGACGATCGCGTCGAACGTCATCGAGAGGTCGCCCGCCTGCGGCGCCCACGCGCTCCGGTGCGCGCCGCGATCGCTGTCCGCCGTCCACGCGACGCGCGCTCTCGCGTCGACGAGCCAGCCTGCCCAGTACAGCGGCTGGATGCTCTCGACGACCGCGCCGTCGCGCAGCTCCTTCGGCGCGAACCACCCGCGATTGCCGAGCCAGCCGCGCAGCGACGCCTCGGCGTCCATGCGATCGACGCTGAACGGCACGCGCACCCTCGCGACCTCGAGCGGGTCGATCGGCTGCTCGATGTCCATCGTCGACGCGCAGAACGCGCAGCTCGGCGCCCGGTGCTCCGCGCTGAACGCCACCGCCGCGCCGCACTCGCGACAGCGCAGGACCTTCGCGTACGCGCTCGCCGGCGGCGTCTCCTCGAACGGGACCGGCAGCGCGCAGATCGCGCAGCGCAGATCGCCGTGCTCGAGCGCCGACGCGCACCGCGTGCACGCGGCCGCGCTCGTGGCCCTCACGCGCCACCTCGCTGCGTCCACGCGATCAGCGCCGCGATCGCGACCAGGGCGGCGAGCGTGACGACGACCTTCCACCACGCGACAGGCGCGCGGCCCGCCACCCTGCCCGTCTGCCCGTTGATCGCGATCTGGATCGCCGGCTTGTCGTCGCGATAGCGCACCACGAACATCCACACCGGGACCAGCAGCGGATCGAGCGACTCCCACTGCACGTGCGTGCGCCAGTGGAGGTCGGCGTGCGAATCGCCCGGCATGAACCCGCGCAGGTCCGTCCCGATCTGGTCGTTGGCCGCCGCGCGCGCGGTGACCTCGCACACGACGCGCGACCTCGCGTACTCCTCGTGGATCCACCCGGCGGTCAGCGCGGGAGTGAACCGGCGGAGCTGGCGAAGGTCGTACGGCTCGAGCGCGCGCAGCGTGTCGTCGGCCAGGCCGCGCGAGGCGCTGACGATCACGTCGGTGACGTAGCCGACGTGGCGACCGGCGAGCGGGCGGTATTCGGTCTTCGTGACCGTGCGGGTCCGCGTGGTCTTCTCGCCGCGCTTGGTCTTCTGCTTCCCGGTCCGGGGATCGATGTACGTGACCTTCTCGCCCTCGACCTCGTAGGTCTCGGTCTCGTAGTAGTGCTCGCCGATCTCGGCGGTGAAGTCCGTGTGTGCGATCGACGAGTAGAGGTAGGCCGGCACGTACACGCCCCGGATGTCCTCGACCCGCGCGTGGGCGAGCGCACCGTCGGCGAACAGGCGGCGCTTGCCGAGCCAGGCCGACAGGTGCCGCTGCGCCCAGCGGCGATCACCCGCGAACGCGAGCGCGAAGCGGGGCGCGGGCTGGTCCGGCGAGGGCTCGCGCTCGACGATGTTCGGGCTCGCGCAGAACGCGCAGACCTCGGACCGTACGCCCTCGAAGGCGAGCGCCGCACCGCACTGATCGCAGGTCAGGGTCACCACCCGCTCGAAGCTTTGCCGTTTTGTGGACGCCACGCGACGCCCTTGCGATCATTTTCGCTGGGAACAATGGACGCACCTGTCGCGTTCGTCCCAGTGAGGTCGTACATGCTTGGCGTCATCGGAAACGTATTTGCGGGACTCGCCTGCGTCGGACTCTTCGCGGCGACGTTGCGCCTGACAAAGCCCGGCAAGCGAGCATAGACTGGACGGGTGGTTACCACCGTCTTGCCGCGAGTCGCGCGGCCGCCCGGGACCGACGAGCTGACCCTCGCCGACGTCGAGTCCGTGCGGCTCTTGCTCCGCGGTGAGTCGGTCATCGACTGGCACCGCCTGAGCTACCAGGACCACTCGGAGGTCGATCGCTTCCTCCGGCTCAACGAGTTCGACCCGGAGTCCGACGAAGAGATCGGGCGGCTCGAGGACCTGCGCGGCGAGGCCGTCGAGTACCTCGCGCGCGCCTACGCGATGGCGATCCCGGACGAGGTCGCCGCCGACCTCCCCGCGCGCGACCTGTTCCTCGTCGCGTCGAGCACCGGCCCGCACCAGAAGTGGGCGTGCGTGGTGCTCAAGGTCATGCACATCATCCATCACATCAACGGCCGCCAGGCGCTGCTGAAGATGTCGGTCTCCGACGAGATCATCTTCCGCGAGATCGAGCTGAAGGTGATGCAGGTCGTCGAGCAGCTGCGGCAGGCCGGCGCGCCGCTCAGCGAGTGGGAGTGGAGCCGCAAGCCGCTCGACTCGCAGATCACGAAGCTCCTGGCCAAGCGCTCGACGCTCGCCGCGAACATCTACGACAAGCTGCGCTTCCGTCTGATCGTGCCGACGCAGGAGGACCTCGTCCCGATGCTCGCCACGCTGACGCGGCAGCTGATCCCGTTCAACTACGTCGTCCCGGGCGAGAGCGTGAACCAGCTCGTGGACCTCACGGCGATCCGGGCGAGCAACGACGAGAGCGCGCGACTGCGCCTCCCCACGGCGATGCCGTACAACGAGTTCTCCGGTCCCGAGTACCGCATCGTGAACTTCGTCGCGGATCTGCCGCTGCGCATCGAGCGCCTGTTGCCGCGCGCGGAGATGCCGCAGGGCATCTCTCACGTGGTGTTCGCGCTGACCGAGTTCCAGATCGCGGACAAGGAGACCGCGAAGCGGAACGAGTCGGGCGCGTCGAGCCACGAGGCGTACAAGGCGCGCCAGCACGAGCGCGTGCGGATGCGCCTGTTCCGCGACAAGGACGATCCGCTTCCGCCCGACTGACGGCTCAGCTCGCGGAGATCTTGTAGCAGAGCTCGACCGCTTCCTTCGCGGTCTCCTCCGTCGCCGCCGAGCCGGAGCACACGTACGTCTTGTCGCCGATCTTGCGACGCACGGTGAACGCGACGACGCTGCCGTCCTTCACCATGTCCTCGCCCTTCATCGTCATCTTGTCGAGCAGGTAGATCGCCTTGAAGCCGTCCGGCTGCGCATCCGCGCTGACCCACTTCTGGAACATGATCTCCTCGGTCCCCGCCTTCCAGTCGTCGAGCGACTGCGTCGCCTCTTCTCCCTCGGCCTCGCGCACGGTGAACATGCCGCCGTCCGCGTCGAGGTGCATGCCGGCGGCGCCACCGATGCCGTTGTCGAGCCACTTCGCGGGCGCGTCGACGACGAGGCCGTTCGCGTTGGGGATCGCGCGGCCCTTCGCGGCGGCCTTCGGCGGCTCCGCCGTCTTGGCAGCAGGATCGGCCGGCGCCGCGGTGTTGTCCGTCGCCGGTTGATCTTTCGCGCCCTCGTTCTTCTTGCTGCACGCCGCGCCGACGGCGAGACCGAGACCGAGAACGGATGCGAGGAGAATGCGTTGCTTCATGAGATGGACTTCAGCACGTCCCGGGCCGGCCTGGATCCGAGGCAAGCCGCTGATTCGTCGATCGTCCGTGGTCTCACCCGGACCCAACGCGTGCGCGAACTGGGTCTACTGGATCGGTCCGACGACCTGCGTCGTCCACTGCGCGATGTGGTTCGACGTCGTGATGTCCTGGAACGGCAGCGCGAACGCGGCGTAGCTCGGATCGGTGCCGGCGGGGGCATCGAGGTTCACCGCCGCCATCCAGATCAGCGTGCCGTTGCCCGGCGGGTTGCGCAGGCCGTACTTGCGCGTCGACGCGAACGTGACCCACGCGAGGCGTCCACCTTGGTTGTTCACCTCGCTGATGAACGGGTTCCATTTCGGGAAGGTGTTGGTCAGGTTCGTCTGTCCGTTGTCCGCGATGCCGGGCGCGTTCGCCCTGGTCATGTCCCAGACCTGGCCGCCCGCGATTCCGTCGACGACCTTGAGCTTCGCGGTCGGGTTGGTGTCGGCGTCGCACTCGCCGCCCGTGTTGCCCGAGTTGCAGATCGACTCGTTGAACACGAGCATTTTTCCGTCGGGTGCGTACGCCGGGTAGTACTTGTTCTTGCCGGCCTCGCGCGGCACGAGCACCTGATACGGCTGCCACGCTCCACCGACCTTCGCGACGGAGCGAATCTCGCAGTTGTACATCATCTGCAGCGTGTTCATGACGCCGACGTTCGCGAACGCGATGCGATCGCCGAGCGGCGACCAATCGGGATGGTTCGTGGGGTTCGCGGCCGTGCCGCCGGCATCGACGATCTCGTCGATCTGTCCGGTCGTACCGTTGAAGATCATCAGGTCGAACTCGTTGCCGCTGTCGGCCCACACGCCCGCGAACTGGCTGCCGTCGGGATTCCAGCTCTCGAAGTTGCTCTTCGGCGTCGACGCGAACGGCACCATCGGCATCCGCGTCTCGACGTCGAGCAGGAGGATGCGTCCATCGTTCTGACCGCCGGCCTCCGCGACGAGCTTCTTGCCGTCGCGCGACAGCGCGTGGCAGCCGACGCACGTGCCGCCCGTCATCGACGGCGTCACGAACGGCTCGGCCATCGTCTGCGTCGTCGACGCGAAGTCGAAGCGCATGATCGAGCCGGTCGCCGTGGTCCAGTAGTAGATGCCGCCGCCGAGGTCACGCGGCGCGAAGCCGATCGTCATCTCGGTCGACGCACCGACCGCCGTTCCGTTCGCGTCCGTGCCGCGGATCGACCAGCGCACGGGATCGGTGCCGCGATGACTCTCGGCGATCCACGACCACACCTGCTGGTCCGGAAGGTAGACGCAGCCGCCGTTCAGCGCGGTGCACGAGACGTAGACCTTGAGGTCGATCACGCTCGACGCGAACGACACTTCGAACACCGTGTTGCCGCCGCCGGGCCGGAAGTGCAGCTCGAGCTTGCCGAGGTTCGGCGGGACGATCACGCCATCGTTCGGATACACCAGTGAAGGCGCCGCGCCGTTGTTCGCCGGATTCGTGAACAAGCCCTCCGGGTTCGTCGGCAGGCCCGTCGATCCCGGATCCGTGTATGTCTGATGCAGCAGGATCGTCAGGCCCGTCGAGCCTTCGATCCCGGCGCCGTTCGCGATCACGCGGGTCTGCCCGCCCTTCACCGAGTTCGTGGTGAAGTCGGGGCCGACGAACCCGCCGAGCGTGGGCTCGACGAGCGCCCACGACACGAGCGTGCTGATGTCCTCGACGCGCCCGTCGTCGAACGTGCCGAGCGCTGTGTAGGTGCTGGTCGCGACGGTGCCCTGATCGATGATCAGGGTCTGATCGGTCGGCTTGACCTCGATGCTGACGAGCCCCGTGAGGTCGCCACCACCATCGTTGCCGTCATCGTCATCATCGCCCCGCTTCCCACATGCGACGACAACCAGCAAGAACGACACGAGGACGAGGCGGCGCATCATCAATCGACGAGCATACGGCACGCCAAACGGAAGCCCCAGTTAGCGATGGGGGCGTCGAACCAGCGCGATGCGCAGCCGACCCTACGTCGTCGCCGGGTCAGCTGTCCGTAGGGTCAATCGACCCGAGCTACTGCGTGACGAGGTAGATGATCGCCGCGATACCGCCACCGACGACGATCAGCGCACCGATCAACCGTCCCCAACGCAGCTTCTTCTCGGGAGGCTTGGCCATGGCACCGAAGCTAGCATGGCCTCACCCAGCATTCACCGTGCGGGGCCGGCGCGGCAGGATCTGCTCGAGCTGCCAGGCCTGCACGCGCTGACGCCGCTCGGCATCCCGCCGGTCGCGCGACATCGTGAGCGAGTACAACGCGACCACGACGATCGCCGCGACGTTCGAGCTGATCGTGAGCGCGAGGTTGAACGATTCCGTCGGGCGGAAGATGCGGCCGAACGTGATCACACCCTCCTCGCCGATCGACCACGTCGGACCGAGGACGCCCGCGAGCTCGAGCACGTACGGCGCCATCGCCGCGACGATCGTCCACCCCACCACCGCCCACTTGCGCTCGATCAGCCAGGGCATGGACGTGACGGAGAGGAGGGTCGTGGCGATCAGCAGCGGTGTCAGGATCAGCGGTCCGGCGATCCGCGAGAACGAGATCACGATGATGACGTGGATCGCGAGGATGATGGGGAGCGGGAGGCCCCGCCGAACGTTCCACCACGCCATCGCGACGCCGAGCAGCGCCGCGATGTTCAGCATGATCAACGACGGCCACGAGCGGATCTCGATGAACGGGATCAGCGGGATCAACACGAACAGCGATGCATAGGGGCGGATCGCTCGCCGGCTGCGCTTGCGTGCCGCCATGCGCTCCTCCTCGAGGATCGTCGGCAGGAGCTGCGCCGGGACCTCGGTCGGCGCCTCGACGAGCAGCGTGCGCACGAGCTCGCGGGCATCCGCCGAGCTCGGATCGAAGACGAGCGCCTGTCCCGCGACGCGGAACGCTTCGCTGCGGTCGCCACCGTCGAGCGCCGCGCGTGCCGTGGTCACGAGCTCTGCCGCGTGGAGGCGGCGGCGTTCGACATCGCGATCTCCGTCGAGATACGCCTGCAAACCGTTCGCGAGCTCGCGCGCCGTGGGCCTGCGCGCCGGATCGGGATCGAGCGCCTGCGAGCACAGCGCATCGAGCTCGGGTGCGATGCCTCGTGCGGGCGCGCGCTTCGCCGGCGAGCGATCGTGCGCGGACAGCGTGCTCGCGATCGCTGCGGTCCCGCGCGGGTGCAGCGGATCGCTCGCGAGGAGCTCGAACAGGATCGCGCCGAGCGCGTAGACATCGGTCGCGGTCGTGACCTCCTGCCCGAGCACCTGCTCCGGCGCCATGTAGCCCGGCGTGCCGAGCAGCGAGCCCGTGCTCGTCTCGCTGCCGCCCCCGAGCGACGGAATGTCGTCGGCGGAGCTGCGCGCGTCGTCCGGATCCGTGAGCACTCGCGCGACGCCCCAGTCGAGCACGTACACCTCGCCGTAGTCGCCGAGCATGATGTTCGACGGCTTGATGTCGCGATGCACGACGCGCCGAGAGTGGGCGAACTCGATCGCGAGGCAGACATCGACGAGCCCGCGCAGCAGGCGCTGGAGCGTCTCGCCGCGGGTGAGCAGCTCGTGGAGCGTCGTGCCCGCGAGGCGCTTCATGGTGAAGTACGGGCGCCCAGCGTCGTCGGTGCCGATCGCGTAGACGGGCACGATCGCCGGATGATCGAGGCGCGCCTGGATCCGCGCCTCGCGGATGAACCGCGCGAGGTGCTCGTCGCTCGGAGCCGTCGAGCGGATACGCTTGAGCGCGACCTCGCGGCCGATCGAGGCGTCGTGCGCGAGCATGACCTCGCCCATCCCGCCGCGACCGAGCAGCCGGCGCACCGAGTAGCCGCCGATCGCGTCGCCTTCTCGAGCGTCGGTGGCGGGGGCATCGGGGAGCGTCGCGGCGACGGTGGGTGTCAGCGGATCGACCCGGTCGCTCGAATCAGGCGCCATGCACCCATGGTACCGATCAGCGCGTGCCGACGGGCAGGATCTGACGCAGGTGCCACGCCTGCAGCTCGAGCTTGTGCGCGGCCTCGCGCTGGCGCACCGCCAGTACGCGCGTGAGTAGCGCGACGACGCTGATCAGCACGACGAGCAGCAGCGCGAACGCGAGCTGCACCGGCACCGGCGAGAACGACAGGTTCGGCGACACGAGGTGCAGCTCTCCATTCGCCGTGAACCGATACGTGGCCGGCAACAGGCCCGCTGCCTCGAGCGCCCACGGGATGGCGACGCCCGCGCCGAGGATCGCTCCGACGATGCGGATCGATCCGAACGCCGGATGAACCGCGAAGCCGATCAGCGTCGTCGTCACCAGCGTCGGCGCGATGATGAACGGACCGACGAGCCGGCACACGACCGCGATCAGCACCGCGTTGATGCACGCGTTGAGATAGATCCCGAGCTTCGGGATCGCCTCGCGCCGGGTCAGCGTGTAGACCTGCAGGCCGCTCGCGAGCGCGAGCGCCGCGAACGCGACGACCGACCACATGTCGCGCACGCCGGTCCACAGCAGGATCGGGACGAACATGAGGTAGCCGATCATCGAGTACGCGGCGAGCCGCCCCTGCGAGCGCGCGGTCTCCGTGTCCATGTGCTCGAGGTGCTGCGCCACTTCGCGGGGCGTCTCCTGCGGTGGCTCGAGCATCAGCCCCGTGACGAGGTCGGCGGCCTCCGACGCCGTCGGATCGAGCGCGAGGGCGCGACCCGCGGCCTGCATCGCCTCGCGGCGAGCAGCCTCGTCGGTGCCGCGCGCGAGCGCTGCACGAGCCGTCGCGATGTGATGCGCGGCGAGCTCGCGGCGAACCGCGATGTCGCGATCTCCGTCGAGGAACGCCTGCACCGCGTCGCCCATCGCGCGCGCCGACGAGAACCGGTCCTTGGGATCGAGCCTCGTCGCGCGCTCGCAGATCGTGTCGAGCTCGGGCGGCGAGTCCGGGCGCACGCGCGACGGCCGCGCGTCGAGCGGCTTCAGGATCGCCGTCACGCTGCGCCGCCCCGCGTGCAGCGGTTGCCCGGACGCAATCTCGAACAGGATGCAGCCGAGCGCGTAGATATCCGCCGGCGGATCCGCGCGCTCGCCGGCGAGCTGCTCGGGCGCCATGTAGCCCGGCGTGCCGAGCACCGTGCCCGCGCGCGTGGCACCGCTGTCGAGCTCGAGGCCATCGCTCACGTTCGGGACATTCTGCTGCGCCTTGGGATCGACGCCGGAGTCCTCGGCGTCGCTCGACGCACGCGCGACGCCCCAGTCGAGCACGTACACCTCGCCGAAGTCGCCGAGCATGATGTTCGCGGGCTTGAGATCGCGATGCACGATGCCCTGCTCGTGCGCGAACTCGATCGCGAGACACACGTCCGCGAACGCGCGCAGGAGTCGCCGCCGCGTGCCCGCCGGATCCTTGTCCTTGTCCGCGCGCAGCTGATCGAGGATCTCCTGCATCGTCGTCCCCGACAGCCGCTTCATCACAAAGTACGGCTTGCCCGCGCGATCGAACGCGAGGTCGTGCACCGGCACGACGGCGGGGTGCTGGAGTCGCCCCTGCACGCGCGCCTCGCGCACGAACCGCGACAGCTCCTCGCCCGACGGAGCCTCGGAGCGGATCCGCTTCACGGCGACCTCGCGACCGATCTGCTCGTCGAAGGCGAGCACGACCTCGCCCATGCCGCCCTGCCCGAGCAACACGCCCATCGTGTAGCGCGTCGTCTCGAGCACGAGCGGCGACGTCGGCGGCAACCGCTGGCCGAGGCGAACCGTCGGACCGCCCGAGCTACCCGACGGCGCGGCGAGCGTTACCGCGATCTCGTCGTGGCTCGGCGTACCGCGGTTCGTCGGTGGCGGAGCCGCCATCGTGTTCGCGCCGCTGATGTCGCCGACCTCATCCCGCTCCGTGTCGCCCTTCGGCAGGTTCTTGACTGTCTCGTCGTCGACCATCGCGACCGATGGTAACCGCTACGACTCCCTCGTGCTCGGCAACAGCTGGCGGAGGTGCCACGCCTGGATGAACAGCTGGTTCTGCGCCTGCCGTCGCTGTCGCGCGATTGCCAGCACGAACCACGCAAGCGCGACGTGCAGCAGGACGCTCGATGCGATCAGCGCGGCCTCCGTCGGCGGCCCCGCCGAGTGCACGACGTTCGATTGCACGACCATGAAGCCGTCGTTGATCTGCCACGTCCACGGGAACAGCCTCAGGTACTCGACGCCGATCGGCAGGATCACGGCACACGCCGCCCACCCGATGATGACCCACGCATGCTCGATGATCCCGCGCATCGAGGTGAACGCGATCAGACCGGCGGCGACGATCAGCGGCGTGAGGATGAACGGTCCCGCGATCCGCGAGAACAGGATGATCAGCAGCATGTTCACGGTGAGCACGACGACCGGGTTCGGGCGGCCGGTTCCGCGATAGCGCATCGCCGCGAGCATCGCGACGAGGACGAGGCCGTACATGCCGAAGACGAGGCCCCACTCCTTGACCTGCACGAAGAACAGCGTCGGCAGCAGCAGGAAGAGCGCGCCGTACGTCCACATGCCGAGGCGAGATCGCTCCGACGACAGCTTCGACTCGTACGCATCCAGGCTCTTCTCGAGATCCGGCGGCAGCTGCGGCGGCGGTTGCAACAGCAGCGCGCTGACGAGGTGGCCGGCCTCCTCCGACGACGGATCGAGAGATAGCGCGTACCCCGCGTGCCGCATCGCGATCGCGCGACCGTCGGTCTGCTTGCTGTCCATCGCCACCTTCGCGGCGGCGATCTGCTCGCGCGCCAGCTCGCGGCGGCGGGCGAGATCGCGATCGCCGTCGAGGAACGACTGCAGCTTGTCGGCGAGCTCGCGCGCGGTGGGCCGCCGCGTCGGATCCTCGTCGAGCGCGTTCCAGCACAGCTCGTCGAGCTCGGGCGCGATGTTGCGATCGGGCTTGCGCATCGCGGGCGACTGCTGCGGCGCGGCCAGCGTCGAGCCGATGCCCGCTTCGCCGCGCTTGTGCAGCGACTCGCCTGCGAGGACCTCGAACAGGATCGCGCCGAGCGCGTAGATGTCCGCGGCGGTCGTCGCGCGTTGTCCGCGCAGCTGCTCGGGCGACATGTAGCCCGGCGTGCCGAGCAGCGCCCCGGTCTTCGTGCCCTCGTCGAGCGTCGAGATGTCCCCCGCGGAGATGCGCGGATCCCCGGTCGTCGTCGTGCTCTCCTCGGCGAGGACGCGCGCGATGCCCCAGTCGATCACGTACACCTCGCCGTACTCGCCGAGCATGATGTTCGACGGCTTGAGATCGCGATGCACGACGCCGCGCTTGTGGGCGAACTCGATCGCGAGGCAGACGTCGACGAGCGCGCGCAGCGCACGGTTGAGCGGCATCTTGTCGGAGAGGCTGTGCGCGAACGTCTTCGCCGCGAGCCGCTTCATCGTGAAGTAGAGGCGACCCTTGTCGTCGATCCCGATCTCGTGCACCGGCACGATCGCCGGGTGATCGAGGCGAGCCTGGATCCGCGCCTCGCGCAGGAAGCGCACGGTCTGCTCGCTCGACGGCTTCTCCGCGGTCATTCGCTTCACCGCGACCTCGCGGCCGATGCGCAGATCGGTCGCGGAGACGACCTCGCCCATGCCGCCGCGTCCGATCGCGGGGCCGAGCTCGTACCCCGGCGGCGGCAGCGAGAACATCGCGGAGGCGGCAGCGCCCGCGGGGACGAGCGTCGGTGCATCGGCCTGCTCGATCCGCGTGCCCTGGCCTGGCTGTGTCGTCGCGTGCGGGTCGTCCACCATGATCGACGATCGTATCGAAACGCTCAGCGCAGCGCGCCGGCGATCTCGACGATCTTCTCGCGAACGAAGCGACCCGGAGGATCGTCGTCCGCGGCGATCGGCCACAGCAGCTCCATCGCCGAGCCCTTGATGGGCAGCGGTAAGTCCTTGGTGCGCAACGCCGGGCGCACGGCGCGGATGTGCGCGGCCACCATCGTCGGCACCGTCGCCAGCATCGCCGTGCCCTCGAGGATCGCGCCGAGGTTCGCGAAGCTCGAGATCGAGCAGCGCACGTTCCGCACCTTGCCCGTGTGGCCCATCATGTCCTCGACGATGCCGCGCAGGTCCCCGTTGTACGACACGATGATGTGCTCGCGTGCGAAGTACTCGGACTCGGTGAGCCGACGCAGCTTCGCGTGGCGCGGGTCGTACAGGCAGGTGAAGCCGCCGTGAAACAGCGCGCGTCGGTGGATCGTCGACGGCATCTCGTCGGCGACCGTGACCGCCGCGTCGATCCCGCTCGCGAGCATCGCACCGACGGTGCGGAACTGGGCCGGCAGCGACACCACGCGCATCTTCGGCGCCTCGCGCTCGAGCACGCGCAAGAGCGGCGGCAATAGCCACACCTCCGCGGTGTCCGACAGACCGAGCCGCAACGTGCGGGTGCTCGTCGCCGGATCGAACTCGGGTGGTGCGAGCGCCGCGTCGACGAGGGCCTCGAGGTGCGGGTGCAACGCGCCGCGGAGGCGCTGCCCGCGCGAGGTCAGCACGAGACCACGACCACTCCGCGTGAACAGCGGTGCACCGACGGTCTGCGTCAGCCTTCGCAGCGCCGCGCTGACCGCCGGCTGCGTCAGGTACAAGCGGCTCGCTGCCTCGGTGACACTGCCGCACTCGGCGACGACGGCGAACACGCGCAAGAGGTTCAGGTCGAGGTCGCGTCCATAAACCTTGGGCATATGACGCATACATCCTATTCACTGGAGTGATAGGACGCCAATGTCTATGGTCGGGACATGACGAATTCACTGAAGCTCGGAGCGACGGGGCCCGACGTATTCCCGCTGGCACTCGGCTGCATGGGTATGGGCGCCCGCAGCTTCTACGGCGACAACGACGAGGCCGAAGGCATCGCGACGATCCACGCGGCGCTCGAGCGCGGCGTGAACCTCCTCGACACCGGCGACTTCTACAGCATCGGACGCAACGAGATGCTCGTCGGCAAGGCGCTGAAGGGCCGCCGCGACAAGGCGATGATCAGCGTGAAGTTCGGCGCGCTGCGCGGTCCGGACAACAGCTTCCTCGGCTACGACGCGCGCCCGGCGGCGGTGAAGAACGCCCTCGCCTACTCGCTGTCGCGCCTCGGCGTCGACTACATCGACATCTACCGCCCGGCCCGCCTCGACTCGAACGTCCCGATCGAGGACACGGTCGGTGCGATCGCCGACATGGTCAAGGCCGGCTACGTCCGCCACATCGGCCTGTCCGAAGTCGGCGTCGACACGATCCGCCGCGCCGCTGCCGTCCACCCGATCGTCGACCTGCAGATCGAGTACGGCCTCTTGACGCGCGGTCCGGAGGACAAGATCTTCCCCGCGCTCCGCGAGCTCGGCATCGGCGTCACCGCATACGGCGTGCTGTCGCGCGGCCTGCTGTCGGGGAGCAAGGGCCACGGCCCGACCGACTTCCGCGCGCACCTGCCGCGGTTCACTGGCGAGAACGTCGAGAAGAACCAGAAGCTCGTCGACGCGTTCGGCGAGCTCGCGCGCGCGAAGGGCGTCACGCCGGCGCAGCTCGCGATCGCGTGGGTCCGCGCGAAGAGCGCGCAGAACCCGGCGCACGCGCCGGTCGTCCCGCTGATCGGCGCGCGCAAGCCAGCGCAGATCAGCGACGCGATCGACGCTCTGCGCGTGACGCTCACGCCGTCGGAGGTCTCGGCGATCGAGGCGGCGGTCCCCGCGTCCGCCGTCGCGGGCACGCGCTATGCGGCGCCGCAGATGGCCGTGCTCGACAGCGAGAAGTAGCTCGCCGCCTCGCGCCCTGCGGGACCGCGGGTGGCTTGTCGCAGCCGCCGGCGACGTCGTCCTCGTCGGTGATGATGACGATCACGAGCACGCAGCGCGAGCGACCACCGCGCGGTCGTTGTCCGCGGGCGGTTACAGTGCGCGCAGCGCGAGATCGCCGAGCGCGCGGTTGAAGCCCTGCGGGTCCGCGACGCTGCCCGACTCGGCGAGCTGCGCCTGCCCGTAGAGCACCTTCGCGCACGCCTCGATGCGCGGGTCGGCCTTGCTCTCCGCGTGGACAGCGCGCAGGCGCTCGAGCAGCGGGTGCTGCGGGTTGACCTCGAGGATGCGCTTCACCTTCGGCGCGGCCTGCCCCATCTGCTCGAGCATGCGCGCCATGCGCGGCGAGAGATCGTTTTCGTCGCCGACGAGGCACGCCGGTGACGACGCGAGGCGCGTCGAGAGGCGGACCTCCTTGACGTCCTCTTGCAGGGCCACGCGGAGCGCGGCGAGCAGCTCCGCGAACCGCTGCTTGTCGGCGTCCGCGGTGTCCTTCGCGCCGAGATCGATCGCGCCGCGATCGATCGCCTTCATCGGCTTGTCGCTGTAGCGCGGCGCGCGCTCGAGCCAGAGCTCGTCGATCGCGTCGGAGAACAGCAGCACCTCGTAGCCCTTCTCGGCGAACGCCTCGAGCAGCGGCGAGTGCGCCACGGTGTCCGGCGCGCCGACGAGGTAGTAGATCGCGTCCTGCCCTTCCTTCATCCGCGCGACGTACTCGGCGAGCGAGACCTGCTCGGAGGCGGCGCGCGTCGTCCGCGCGAGCACGAGCTCGAGGAGCTTGTCCTTGTCGGGCACGTCGTACGCGGCGAGGCCCTCCTTGAGGACCGGGCCGAGCTCCTTCCAGAACGCCTCGTACTTCGTGCGGTCGTCGCGCTTCACCTCGTCGAGCGTGGCGAGCACCTTCTTCACGAGCTGCTTCTTGATCAGCTGGATCTGGCGATCCTTCTGCAGGATCTCGCGCGACACGTTGAGCGACAGATCGTGCGCGTCGACGACGCCACGAACGAAGCGCAGGTACGAGGGCATCAGGTCCTTGCACTCGTCCATCACGAACACGCGCTTCACGTACAGCTGGAGGCCGCGCTTCATCTCGGCGGCGTACAGGTCGTACGGCGCCTTCTCCGGGATGTAGAGGAGCGCGCTCGCCTCGAACGTGCCCTCGATCTTCGTGGCGATCGTGCGCAGCGGATCGGACCAGTCGTGCGAGATGTGGCGATAGAACTGCTTGTACTCGTCGTCGGTGACCTCGGACTTCGGGCGATCCCAGATCGCCTTCATCGAGTTGAGCACCGTGTCCTCGACCTTGATCGGATACGCGACGAAGTCGGAGTAGCGCTTCACGATGCTGCCGAGCACCGCGTCGTCGGTGTAGTCGGCCATGCCGCTCTCGGCGTCCGCGGCCTTCAGGTGCAGCGTGATCGTCGTGCCGGCGGTGGCGCGCTCGGCCTCGCCGAGCGTGTACGCGCCGTCGCCCGTCGACTCCCAGCGCGTCGCGGTGGCCTCGCCGGCGCGTCGCGTGACGAGCTCGATCCGGTCGGCGACCATGAACGCGCTGTAGAAGCCGACGCCGAACTGGCCGATCAGCGCGGGTGCGCTCTTCGCCGCGTCGCCTTGCTTCAGCGCTCCGATGAACTCCTTGGTACCCGAGCGCGCGATCGTACCGATGTTGCGCACGACCTCCTCGCGCGACATGCCGATGCCGGTGTCGCTGATCGAGAGCGTGCGCTTGTCCTTGTCGACCTCGAGCCGGATCTCGGGCTCGCCCGCGCCGAGCTCGGGCCGCGTCAGCTGCTCGAACCGCAGCTTGTCGATCGCGTCCGAGGCGTTCGAGATCAGCTCGCGTAAGAAGATGTCTCGCTCGGAGTAGAGTGAATGGATCATGAGATCGAGCAGTTGCTTGACCTCGGCTTGGAACTCGTGGCGCTCGGGCTGGCTCATCCGACCACGCTCGTAAAGCGGGACCGGCCGCCGCGCAAGGGGCCCGTGGCTAGGACGTACGCGGGCCCGCGGCGTCGGTCGCGAACCGCTTCTGGTACCAGGCGACGTCGTTCCAGGTGCCGTGCTTCCAGCCCGCGTCGCGAAACGTCCCGACGTACTCGAACCCGAGCGCCACGTGAAGCTTCACGCTGGCCTCGTTGGGCATCGTGATCCCGGCGACCACCGAGCGAAACCCGGCGCGCTCGCACTCGACGAGCAGCGCCTCGTACACCGCACGCCCGACGCCGCGCCCCCGCGCCGTGTGCGAGACGTACACGCCGAGCTCCGGCGTCCACGCGTACGCCTCGCGCGTGCGCCACACGCCGGCCTTCGCGTACGCGACCACGTGGCCGTTCTCCTCGTACACGAGGAACGGGTGGCGCGCTGTTCGTTGCGCCCGCATCTCCTCGGGGGTCACCGGCCCGTAGGCGAAGTGGACCGTCGTGTTCGCGATATAGTGGTTCGTGATCGCGGCGATCGCGTCGAAGTCCTCGTCGCGCGCGGCCCGGATCCGGGTGATCATCAGCGATTCGGCGTCCGCGCGCCGTGCGTGAAGTCGAGCCGGTACTCGTCGGGCAGCTGATCGGGCGACTCGATCACCATCCCCAGATCGCGAAGCAGGCCGTCCTTGAGCGAGTAGATCCAGCCGTGGATCGTCACCGTCTGCCCGCGCCGCCACGCGTCCTGCACGATCGTCGTGTGGCACACGTTCGCCACCTGCGCCTCGACGTTGAGCTCCGCCAGCCGATCCGCGCGCGCGTCGAAGTCCTCGATCGCCGACAGCTCCTCGCGGTTCCACAGGTGCACGTCGCGAATGTGGCGGAGCCAGTTGTCGATCAACCCGAGCGGCTGGTGAGCGAGCGCGGCGCGCACGCCGCCGCAGCCGTAGTGCCCGACGACGATCACGTGCTTCACCCCGAGCACGTCGATCGCGTACTGCAGCACGCTCAGGCAGTTCACGTCGGTGTGCTCGACGACGTTGGCGACGTTGCGGTGCACGAACAGCTCGCCCTGCGCGCGCCCGATGATCTCGTTCGGCGGCAGGCGGCTGTCGCTGCAGCCGATCCACAACAGGTCGGGCTTCTGGACGTTCTGGAGCCGCGTGAAGAACTGCGGATCCTCGTTCGTCGCCTTCTCGGCCCACTTGCGGTTGGCCTCGAAGCATTCATCGAGCAGGCGGCTGGTTTGCCGCGGCGTTCCTTCGGGCGGCCACGTCGTCGAGCGACCTCGCATGCCGCCCCGATACCATGTCCGCGCTCTCGCGCGCTACTCCCGCTAGTGCCAGCGGATCGGCGCGGGGCGCGACGCGGTGAACTTGGCGACCACCACGCGGGCGGGTCGCAGCAGCGTCTCGCCGAACCGGTAGCCCGGCTCCAGCTGGTCGAGGATCAGCCCGTTCACCGCGGGATCCACCACCGGCATCGTGCTGATCGCCTCGTGGATCTTCGGATCGAAGCGCCGGTTCTTCGCGTCGATGCGCTCGACGCCGTACCCGCGGAGCACGCCCTCGAGCTGGCTCCGAACGAGATAGACACCCTCGACGACGCTGGGCGCGTCGCCGTTCTCTTCCGCCGCCTTGATCGTGCGGTCGAGGTTGTCCAGGACCGGAAGGATCTTCATCACGAGATCGCGCTGCATCTCGTTCTTGGCGAGCTGCGCGTCGCGCTCGACACGCCCCTTCGCTGACTCCAGATCGCGCAGTGCGCGCGTGAGCGCGGCGCGGTCGGGTGCCGATTGCGCCGCCTGGGTGTCGATCGTCCCCTCCGCGATCGGCTGATCATCGACTTCGGGGATCGTGGGAGTGCGAATGGTGTCGTGCAGCATGGCGGTACCACGCGGTCATTCAACGCGTGTGCCGTCAGCGTGCTCACGTTTGCGGCCGGTGCTACCCGAGCGATCGGGTAGCCCGCTCAGTTCGCGCCGACGAGCTCGGGGCCGTCGACCTTGTCGGGCGCGGCCTCGCACTTGACGACGATCTTGCCGTCCGCGTCGACATCGACGAACGCGATGCCGCCGTTCGTCAGCTTGCCGAACAGGATCTCGTTCGCGAGCGGCGCCTTCAGCGTCGTCTGGACGAGGCGCGCCATCGGACGCGCACCCATCGCCTTGTCGTACCCGTTGGCGACGAACCAGTCGATCGCGGCCGGGCTCACCTCGAGCTCGACGTGCTTCTCGCCGAGCTGTCCATCGAGCTCGTCGAGGAACTTGCGCGCGACCTTGCGGATCACCTCGAGCGGCAGCGCACCGAACATCACCGTCGCGTCGAGGCGGTTGCGGAACTCGGGCGTGAACACGCGCTCGAGCGCCTTCTTGCCATCCTTGCTTGCCGCGAACGGATCGCCGAAGCCGCCAGAGAATCCGATCGACCCGGCGGCCATCTCGCGCGAGCCCGCGTTCGACGACATGATCAGGATGACGTTGCGGAAGTCGGACTTGCGCCCGTTGTTATCCGTCAGCGTCGCGTGATCCATCACCTGGAGCAGGATGTTGTAGATGTCCGGGTGCGCCTTCTCGATCTCGTCGAGGAGGACGACCGAGTACGGGTGCTTGTTGATCGCGTCCGTGAGCTGGCCACCCTGATCGAAGCCGACGTAGCCCGGAGGCGCGCCGATCAGGCGCGAGACGGTGTGCTTCTCCATGTACTCGGACATGTCGAAGCGGATGAACTCGATGCCCATCACCTGCGCGAGTTGCTTCGCGAGCTCCGTCTTGCCGACGCCCGTCGGGCCGGCGAACAGGAAGCAGCCCGTCGGCTTGTTCGGGTTGCCGAGCCCCGCGCGCGACAGCTTGATCACGGTCGAGAGCTGCTCGATCGCCGCGTCCTGACCGAAGATCATCTTCTTCAGCTCGCCCTCGAGATCGCCGAGCTTCTTTTTGTCGGCGGTGTTCACCGAGCGCGTCGGGATGCGCGCGATCTTCGCCACGACCTCCTCGATCAGCGGCGGGCGGATCTCCGCCGGGCGATCCGCCTCGGGCATGAGGCGGACCTTCGCGCCCGCTTCGTCGATCACGTCGATCGCCTTGTCGGGCAGCTGCGATCCGGAGATGTGGCGCGCCGAGAGCTCGACCGCGGCTTCGATCGCCGGGTCGGTGAACTTCACGCCGTGGTGCTCCTCGTAGCGCGAGCGCAGCCCCTTGAGGATCTCGATCGCCTCGGGCACCGTCGGCTCGCCGACATCGATGCGCTGGAACCGGCGCGACAGCGCGCGATCGCGCTCGAACGCCTGGCGGTAGTCCTTGAACGTCGTCGAGCCGATGCAGCGCAGCTCGCCGTTCGACAGGGGCGGCTTCAAGATGTTCGCCGCGTCCATGGTGCCGCCGCTCGTCGCGCCGGCACCGATGATGTTGTGGATCTCGTCGATGAACAGCAGCGACTTCGGATCGCCGATCAGCACCTTCATGACGGCCTTGAGCCGCTCCTCGAAGTCACCGCGGTACCGCGTGCCCGCGAGCACCGCCGTCATGTCGAGGGAGTAGAGCTTCGCGTCCTTGAGCGGCTCGGGCACCGAGCCGTCGACGATGCGCAGCGCGAGGCCCTCCGCGAGCGCCGTCTTGCCGACGCCCGGCTCGCCGATGAGCAGCGGGTTGTTCTTCCGCCGCCGCGACAGCACCTGGATCATGCGCTCGAGCTCGTCGGCGCGGCCGATCAGCGGATCGATCTTGCCGTCGCGAGCGCGCTGCGTGAGATCCACGCAGAAGCTCTCGAGCGGGTTCGAGACCTTTCCATCCTCCTCGCCGTTGTCCTCGACGCCGCGGCTGCGCGGCACGACGGGCCCACCGCCGGTGTCGACCTTGGACACGCCATGCGAGATGTAATTGATGATGTCGAAGCGCGAGACGCCTTGCTTCTCGAGCAGGTACACCGCGTGGCTATCGCGCTCGCGGAACATCGACGCGATCACGTTGCCGGTCGTCATCTGCTGGCGACCCGCCGCCTGCACGTGCATCGCGGCGCGCTGCAACACGCGCTGGAACGCGAGCGTCTGATCGGGTCCGCTCTCCTCGCCCTCGGGCAGCTCGTCGACTTGCTCGTCGAGGAAGCGCTCGAGCTCGCCGCGGAGCTTGTCGGCGTTGCCGCCGCACTTCGCGATGATGTCGGCACCGCTCGGATCGTCGAGGATCGCGAGCAACAGGTGCTCGAGCGTCAGGTACTCGTGGCGCCGCGCGCGAACGTCGTCGACCGCGCGCTGCAACGTGGCTTGTAGCTCGGGAGACAGCATGGCTGTCTCGTATTGTACGGCCTGCGCGGATCGTGCGCTGGCCCCAAACCGCCCACGATTTCGGGCAGGTCGGCGGTTGACTCAGTCGTCGCCGTCGTCGGTCGGCTCGATCGAGAGCTGCAACGGAAACTGCTGCGCCTTCGCGAGGTGCATCGTCTTTGTCACCTTGGTCTCCGCGACCTCGAACGTGTACACACCCGCGATGCCGACGCCGTTGTTGTGCACGTGGCTCATGATCGCGATCGCGTCGGTCTCGTTCTTGTGGAACACGGTCTGGAGCACCCAGACGACAAACTCGCGCGTGGTGTAGTCGTCGTTGTGAAGCAGCACCTTGTACATCGGCGGCTTCTTGGTGCGCGTCCGATCCTCGAGGATCAGGCCCGTCTGCCGATCGCCTTCTCGCTTCGGCGCGGGAGGCTTCTTTTCGTCGGCCATGCGGATCACCATGCAGTCCAATACTACGAAACTCGCGGCCCGAGTGTAGTGCCCAGATGACCGTGAACGCGCCCACGATTTCGGGCAGGTTTCGCGCGTCTAGCCGCCCAGGAGATCACGGCATCGCTTCGAACGTGAAGTACGCGAAACCCTCGGGCGCCCGCTCGCGATCGCGCGCGGAGTCGCGAACGAACACGCGTTCGACCACCGCGGGACCGCGCGAGGCGAGCGCGGGTTTCATGTCGACCTCCCCCGTCGCGTAGAAGATCGGCCAGCGCTCGATCGATCGGAACGCGGCGTAGCGCGCGCGGAGCGATCCCGTCGCGGACGTCTTGCTCCACGCGCGCTCGGGCGACGTGACGGAGTAATTGAGGAACACGAAGTCGAGCTCCGAGGCCAGGCGCGCTGCTTCGCGATCGGTCGGATAGCCGAGGTACGCGCCCACGCGCAGCGCGCGGTTCCCCCACGTCGAGCGCCGCGCACGCATCTCGCTCACGAGGGCGAGCATCCCGGCGAACGCGGCCTCGCGATCTTCGGCGTTCCAGAACTCGAGCTCGGTGATCACGCCGTCGACATACGAGGCCGGGTGCTCGCGAAACAGTCCATCGAGCGCGACCAGCCGGCTCGTCGCGGCGATCGGGAGCACGATGCGCGCGCCGCGAGCATGGAGGTCATCGATCCACATCGCGAGGGCGGCGCGGCCACCCGGGTTCTCGAGCAGCGGCCCGAGGCCGTACGGCACCACGTCGGTGATGGTGCGCGACTCGAGCGACGCGGACAGGCGATCGCGAAGCGCTCCCGACGACAACACGGCCATGGGGTCCTGCACGTACACGGCCCGACGTGAGGGTGTGGCATGCGTTTCGCGGCACGTGATCGCGAGGCCCCCGAGAATACCTATCAAAGCCACCACAGTTCGGCCGACCTCTCGCATGTGCATCGGGTATCGGCCGTCATCCTTGTCGCATTAGGCTTGTCGGTGGCACAGGCCGATCCGAAATCGACCTGCGAGCGCCTCGAAGAGGAAGCGCGCGCCGAGGCCGCGACGCTGTACGCGCCCCGCGTCATCGTCGAGGGTGCACGGGCGCCGAGCGTCGTCGACACGAGCGACCCGGTCGCGCGAGAAGGGCTCCAGGCGCGAGCGGCCCTCTCGTGGTCCGCGATCGATGCGCTGCGCGGACGTGCGGTGGAGCGAATCGCGGCGGCCGAGTGCGCGCGCGAACGCGCCGTCGATCGCGCGAGCAACGTGCTCGGCACGGGAATGCGGATCGGCGAGCTCGCCGCGACACGCGCGGAGATCGCGTTTCGCGAGAGCAAGCTGCCGGATGTCGATGCGCTGATCGCGGAAGCGTCGGCGCGGTTCGCCGCGCAGCGCGCGACCGCCTACGAGGTCGAGGAGCTTCGGGAGCGCCGCGGCGCGCTTCGCGTCCGGCTCGCGGCGTTGCGCCACACCGCGAGCGTCCTCGGCGAGCTCGATCCGGCGATCCCCGAGGGAGTCGACCTCGCCGCCCTGGCGAACGACGCCGCCGCGGCCGAGGTGGCCACCGCGCAAAGCCGCGCCTCGCTGCGATCGCTCTCCGCGTGGCGCCTCGACGTGAGGACCGGCGTCGCGGCCGGTGACGGGGCGGACTGGTTCGCCGTCGTCGAGCTCGGCTACTCGCTGGGACAACCATGGCAGCGCGGCGCGAACCAGCGCGCGATCGCCGCTCGCGAACGAGAGATCGCGGCCGATCGCCACGCGATCCCGCAACAGATCGAACAGCTGCGGCGCGCGATGACGGCGAGCACGCGCGCGCTCGCCACCGAGATCGCGATGCTCGACGACGAGATCGCCACGGTGCGCCGCGAGCGCGAGCGAGTCGCGACGCAACAGACCGATCCGGGACGCCAGCTCGTCGCGCGCTTCACGCTCGAGCTGATCGAGCTCGAGGCGCGCCGGACGTACATCGAAGCACTCGCCGCTGCCCGGCGACCGTTTGCAGGAGAGAACTAGATGCAGACCACACAACCGATGCTGCGAATTGTCGACGACCACGAGCTTCCGATGACGATGAAGCTCCCGAAGCTCTCGCTCGTCCCGCCGCCCGACGACGACGAGCCGCTGCTCCCCGAGCCCGCTCTCGCCGTGCCGGCGACGGTCGCAGCACCCGACGTCAGCGGGATTCCCTCCGAAGACACGCGCCCCGGGCGCTCGATCGTCGGGCGCGTGTTCGCGCTCGCGATGCTCGTCGGCACGATCGCAGGCCTCGCCTGGCTCGGGCAGCAGATCTACTTCGTGATCACCGACGGCTGGATCGCACCGATGCACCTCTCGCCGGACAGCGATCAGATCCAGTCGCTCCGCCTCGCGCACCAGCGCAACCTCTCCGAGCTCGGGCGCATCGACGCCGAGGTCGCGCGACTCGACAGCGAGCTCGCGGCGATCGACAGCGCGATCGCGCAGCTCTCGGCGATGCGCGGCAGCACCACCGAGACGATGAAGTGGCAGGCCGAGCACAACCGCGTCGAAGCGGGCGGCCTCAACGCGTCGCGCCGCCTGCTCCGCAAGCAACGCGATCAGGTGAAGCTCCTCCACGCGCGTCAGTCCGTGCTCGTCGAGCGCGCGCGCCAGGACCTCGCCGCCGGCGTGATCGACCGCAGCGTCGTCGATCGCGAGGAGCAGAGGCGCGACCAGCTCGCGCTCGAGATCACCGAGCTCACCCGCCAGATCGAGGAGACGAAGCTGCGCTCGAAGCAGACGACGGTCGCCCTCGACGCGTACCAAGCGACGCTCGACCACAGCGCCGCGAGCTCGATCGGCCGGATGCCCGAGATCGCCGCGCGCGACGAGCGCGACGCGCGTGTCGAGATCGAGATCCAGCGCCTCGCCGCCGAGGCCCGCGGACACCGCGCGCTGCGCGCCGCGGCCGTCGCCGGAAGCGCCGAGCAGCGGCGCTTGCTCGCGGAGCTCGAGAACCGCCCGCTGTACCGCGCGATGAAGAAGGCGACCGACGTCGCGTTCGTACCGTACGACCAGCTGTCGTCGGTGAAGCCCGGCGCGAGCGTCGTCGCGTGCGCGTGGGCCGTGTTCGTCTGCGACAAGGTCGGGACGATCGGCGAGCTCGTTCCCGGCGAGATCGCGACGCAGGACCCATGGGGAGAGATCGCGCGCGGGCAGTACGCCGTGCTTCACCTCGTCGATCCCGACGCCGTTCGCGAGCGCGTCCTTCGCGTGCGTCCGTAGTCATGGAGACGCTGCTCTACAGCATCGGGACCGCCGATAGCGTCAGCGTCCTCGGCACGCTGTGGCGCCCGTTCCTGATCTCGCTGGTCCTGTACTTCTCGGGGTACTTCGTCGTGTGGTTCGCGGCGCTCGCACGGGTCGCACACCTCACGCCTCCGTTCCGCGGCCTCTCGACGGGTGAGGCTCTCGATATCCTCGTCGTGATCCCGACGCTGTTGCGTGCGCCCTCGGACCTCGACGATCTGCGCGACGCGGCGGACACCGTCCTTGGCAATCGTTACCCAGGACGCGTCACCCTCTGCTTGTCGATCGACGGGGCCAACGATCGCCCGGCTCTCGTCGACGAGCTCGAAGCCTGGGCGAACAAGCGACGCGGCGCGATGACGATCCTCGTCGCGCGAGTTCCCCAGCGCGCGGGCAAAGGTGTCGCGGTCGCCGCGGGTCTCGCGCGTGCCGAGCGAGCCGTCCGCGATGGCGAGCTCGAACGATTGCCACCGGTGTTCTTCAACATGGACTCCGACGGCGTGCTCGGCCCACGCGCGCTCGAGCGCATGGTCGCGAAGCTCGTGCGCCCCGGCGTTCTCAGCCGCCGCCGGCCGATGATCGTCGCGTCGAACGTCCTCGTCCGCCGCGAGCACTACTGGGCGGGTTGGCGCAAGTACTTCACGATGCGCTACCAGCTCGCGCTCCAGGTCGCGCGCGAGTACATGACGTCGATCAGCCTGGCGCGCAACAACTGCGGCTTGCTTCCGGGTACCGGCGTCTCGGGCGCCCTCTATGCGACGTGGACGGAGCTCCACGAGCAGCTGGCGAGGCACGCCTCGTTCATGCACTCGCTGCGTCGCCGCGACCTCTTCCGCTGGTGGCTCGGCGGCGGCGCGCCGAGCTTCGAGCGCTTCACCGGCGCACCGAACGTCGAGGCGACCGCCGGTCCCGGCGACGACACGTGGGTCGCGTGGGTCGCGATGGTCGCCGTGTGGCGCGATGGCCGGATCTGCCTCGAGCTGCCTCGCACGCCGCTGCACGCGCTCGGGCGGCTCATCCGTTCGTTCTGGATCCGCAACATCGCGTACGACCCACTCGCGCGCGTGTACACCGCGACGCCCACCACGGTGCGCGCTCTGTTCAAGCAACGCGTCCGCTGGAACTCGTCACGCACCTGGCTGTTCCGGCGCTTCGGCCGGATGCCGATGTTTCACTGGGAGCTCGGCACCTGGGTCGCGATGGGCCTCGCGCTGGTCCTGTTCGTTCACAGCGTGATCCTGATCGGCCTGTTCGGCTGGCCGTTCGCGGATCGCCCTGCCAGCTGGATCGCGATCCTCGCGCTCGCGTATGCCTTCGAGACGGTGATCCGCGGCGCATCGACCGTGCTCGCGATGATCCAGGACCACGATCTTCGCGGTCACTGGCACAAGCTGCTCGCGCTTCCGCTCGCCGGGGTGTTTCACTTCGTGTTCAACATCCTCACGACGATCGTCGGCTTCGCGAAGGAGCTGCTCGGGTTCGGCGTCAACACGCACTTCGCGCCCGAGGAGACGCTCGCGAAGTCGAACACCTCCCGCCCCGCGCTCGCCTATCGCCTCGTGCGCTGCGCCAAGCTCGCGTGGCGGGCGATTCGCCACGGCGACGTTCCGCTCGGCTGGTTCTGGCTCGGCTGGGGCGCGACGCGGTGGACCGCGAACGGCTACTCCGGATGGACGAACCCGAAGAACAAGGTCGGGCTCGGCGGCGTCCTCAGGCGAACAACGCGAGCTGCGCGTTGACCGCCTCGCGGTGATCCTTCATCACGATGTTCGCAGCGGCGACCTCGCGGAGCTTGGCGAGCACCGTGGGGCCACCGGCGAACGCGAGCTGCGCGTCGAACCAGATGCGATCGCGGTTCGTCCACGTCGCCGCCGATGCCAGCACCCTGCTCTCGATCCACGCGCGATCGTCGCGCGCCCAGTGGTAGTCGCCGAGGGACACCGATCCACTGTTCTCGCCTGCCTCGTAACCCGCGCGTCCGTGCAGGATCACGTCGAGACCGCGCAGCGCGCGGGAGTGTCCGTCGCGCGCATCGAGGCGAGCGAACAGTGCTTCGAGCCGCGCGCGCGATCGCTCGCGCGTTGCCGCCGGCGTACGATCGATCACCGACCCGAGCCCCTTGATCGCGATGTTGCCCCACGCGCCGAGTGGAGGAACGAACCACTTCTCGTCGGGCAGGCGCTCGTAGGCGTCGACGAAGGCCTCGGCCACCGCTGTGCTCCCGAACATCGCTTCGAGCAGCCAGACGCGGCTCCAGTCACGCGCCCGGAGCTCTCGGTCCACCACCGCCGCGAGCTCGATCGGCGCAGGCTCGGACGCGAACACCTCGCCGGCGTTCGCCGCGGTGGCCGGATCGCCTTCGGCTCGCTTGTACGCGTACAGCCTCGCCACCATGGCGCGCGGGACGACCCGCGAGATGTCGAAGGTCCGCAGTGCCTTCTTCGCATCCGTCGAGGGCAACGGCTCGTCGACGACGCTGATCATGCACGGAAAGCCGAGCGCGAGCAGGTTGTCGATGTGCGGCGTGACACCGACGCCACGCTCCACGCGCGTCAGCGCCCATGCATCCGGAGGAATCGCGACGCCGGCGAGTCGTTCTGCGAGTCCCGCCGTCGCAGGCGCGTTCTTCGGCGCCGTCTTCTTCACGGTCTTCGCGGGTTTCTTCGGCGCGGTCTTCTTCCCCGGCGGCATCGGTCGCATCGTACGCGATCCGTCGGTAGAGTCCGCGCATGCCCAGCGAGACCACGACCAAGTGGGTCGAAGAGACGTTCGCGAAGTCGATCGTTCCGACCCTCGTCGACTACATCAAGATCCCGAACAAGTCGCCGATGTTCGATCCGCAGTGGGTCGAGAGCGGCCACATGGCCAAGGCAGTCGACCTGCTCGCGGGCTGGGCGAAGTCGCAGCTCCCCGAGGGCGCGAAGCTCGAGGTCGTGCGGCTCGAGGACGGCGGAAAGCCGCGCACGCCCGTCATCTTCATCGACATCCCGGGCACCGGCGGCAAGGCCGGCGACACGGTGATGCTCTACGGCCACCTCGACAAGCAGCCCGAGATGACCGGCTGGCGCGATGGCCTCGGTCCGTGGACGCCGGTGATCGAGGGCGACAAGCTGTACGGCCGCGGCGGCGCCGACGACGGCTACGCGATCTTCGCGTCGCTCACCGCGATCAACGCGCTCCGCAAGGACGGCACGCCGCACGCGCGCTGCGTCGTGCTGATCGAAGCGTGTGAAGAGAGCGGCAGCTACGACCTGCCCGCGTACATCGATCACCTCGCGCCGCGCATCGGCGACCTGTCGCTGGTCGTCTGCCTCGACTCGGGCTGCGCGAACTACGATCAGCTGTGGTCGACGACGTCGCTGCGCGGCCTCGTCATCGGCAACCTCGAGGTGTCGCTCCTCACCGAGGGCGTGCACTCCGGTGACGGCACCGGCGTCGTCGCCGCGAGCGAGCGCGTGATCCGGCAGCTGCTCGATCGCATCGACGACTCGCACACCGGCATCGTCAAGCTGTCCGAGCTCGCGACCCAGATCCCGCGCCAGCGCATCGAGCAGGCCGCGAAGACGGCCGAGGTCCTCGGCGACGAGGTGTGGAACAAGTTCCCGCTGCAGTCCGGCGTGAAGCCGGTCACGAGCGACAACGCCGAGCTGATCTTGAACCGCACGTGGCGCCCCGGTCTCGCGATCACGGGCGCCGACGGCTGGCCGCCGCCCGGCAACGCCGGCAACGTGCTGCGCCCGAAGACGACGCTCAAGCTGTCGATCCGCATCCCGCCGCGCGTCGATCCGGCCAAGGCGCAGGCCGCCGTGAAGGCCGCGCTCGAGAAGGATCCGCCGTACGGCGCGAAGGTCTCGTTCAGCGGTTCGACGGCGAGCGCGGGTTGGGACGCGCCCGAGATGTCGCCGTGGCTCGGCGAGGCGCTCGACGCCGCGTCGAAGGCCTACTTCGGCAAGCCGGCGATGTACATGGGCGAAGGCGGCACGATCCCGTTCATGTACATGCTCGGGGAGAAGTTCCCGAAGGCGCAGTTCTGCATCACCGGCGTCCTCGGCCCGGGCTCGAACGCACACGGCCCCAACGAGTTCCTTCACATCCCGACGGCGCGCAAGCTCACGCTGTGCGTCGCCGACGTGCTCGCGACGCACGCGAAGCAGTGATCAGTCCGACGTGATCTCGCCGAGGGTGGCGCCGATGGCGACGAATTCACCCTCGCGTACGTGAACCGCCGTGAGCGTTCCGGCGATCGGCGCGACGAGGTCGACGTCGATCTTCTCCGTCGAGACCGCCACGACCACGTCGTCCGCCTCGAGCCGGGCGTTCAGCGGTACGAGCCACCTGGAGACGCGGACGCGCATGACCTGTTCGCCGAGATCCGGCACCACGATCGCGGCCTGTGCCATCGGCACCACCCTATCATGCGTCCGCGCCGGCTATGCTGGCGGCGATCTCCATGTACCGCATCATCCCGGATGTCATCTCGCCGAGCGTCGCCACGTCGTTGGTCTCGTCGCTCGCGACGGCGCCGTTCGCGAGCGGTAGCGTCACCGCCGGCAAGGCGAATCGCGGCATCAAGAACAACCTCGAGCTCCCCGAGCTCTCCTCGCTTCCGACCGAGCTCGTCGCCGCGGTGACGAAGGGCATCCGTTCGAGCGCGCTCTTGCAGGCGTACGCGATGCCTCGACGCAGCACTGCCCTGCTGTTCAATCGCTTCGATGAAGGCATGTACTACGGCGATCACGTCGACAACCCGACGCACGCTTTCGGGACGACGGTCACGCGAGCGGATCTCTCGCTCACGCTGTTTCTGTCCGCGCCCGAGACCTACGACGGCGGCGAGCTGGTCCTCGACACCGACAACACGTCGACGGCGATCAAGCTGCCCGCCGGACACGCGGTGGTCTATCAGACCGGCGTCGTGCACCGGGTCAACGTCGTGACCCGCGGGACTCGTCTCGCGGTCGTCGCCTGGCTCGAGAGCTCGATCGCGGATCACGAGGAGCGGCAGATCGTGTTCGATCTCGTTCGCGCGCGAGATGCACTCGGTGTCGACGGTCCACGCGAGCCGCGGCAGTGGGTCGACAAGGCGATCGTGAACCTGACCCGCAAGTGGATGCGCTGAGCAGCTATAGTGTCCTCATGCGACTCGCGATCGACATCCCGGAATCGTGGAAGCAACAGGCGTTCGGTCCGCGACTTCGCGCGGAGATCGAGCACGGACTCGAGCTCGAGGTCGCGCCCCTCGCGGAGCTTCCGGAAGATGTTCGTGCCTGGGCGCGCGGCGTTCCGCTTCGTGACCTGTCCGGAGGCGTTAGCTCGGCGGTGATCACCGCGAGCAGCGAGGACAAGAGTGACCTCGAGTGGACGATGATCGTCCACGAATCGAACGGCCTCGATGCGAACGGCACCCGCGTGCAGTCGCGCATTCACGTCCTCTACATCTTCGTCGAGCACTGCGCGATGATCGCGTTCCGCGCGACGGATGACGCCAAGCTTTCCACGCGCCGTGCCGAGCTCCTCGCGATCGCGCGCACGGCGCGTCCCGACTGGGGTGTCCCCGTCGGCGCTTCGCTCGAGGATCTTCTCGCGACGTGACCTCGTTCCTGTTCGTCGCGCCGGCGGTGGCGCCGTTCGGCGAAGCGGTGATGGGACGCGAGCTCGCCGTTGCCGCGCATGTGGCGGGGCATCAGGTCGCGTTCCTTCACTCCTCGAAGATCGCGCCGGTCTTCGAGGGCGCTCCGTTCAAGCGCGGGATCCTCGACGACGTTCTCCCCACGCTCGCGAGCGCGGTGCGCGACGCAGTCCGCGCTCGCAACGTCGACGTCGTCGTCCTCGTCGATGCACTCGCCACGTACGGTGTCCTGGGAGCGAGCACGCGAGCGTTCGTCGAGTCATGCGGCACGAAGGTGATCGCGCTCGACCTCTGGGGCTGCCGCGAGACGGACCTCGGATGCGATATGGGCGAGACCGAGGTCCGACTGGACTCGGTGCTCGTCGAGTTGCCGACGGTTCGCCCCGCGCCCGTCGCACGCCCAGACGCTCCCGGTGCGTATCGCGCCATCCCCGATCTCGCGGAGCGCATGGGCGATCGAGCGAGCACGCGCGCGCGCCTCGGTATCGGAGAGCACGAGCGCGTGGTGTTCACGGCGACGGGGACGTGGCAGTCACCGACCAAGTATCCGCCCGCGAGCGCGATGCATCGCATCGCCGACGCGTGGCCCTCCGCGCTCGCGCTCGTCCTGCGCCGACTTCGCGACGTCCGGGTCCTCCACGTCGGTCCACGACCGATGCCGCTCGAAGGCTCGTACCTCCACGTGTCGCAGGTCCCTCCCGAGGAGTTTCATCGCTTGCTCGTCGCGAGCGACGTCGCGATCGGCAACAACGTGATGGCGACGTCGATCGCATCCGCGCTCGCGCTCGACGTCGCGTGCGTCGTCGTCGAGTCCACGCGCGCCTGCATGACGATCGACGAGGCGGGCGCGGTCCCCGAGGATGTGCGGCGGTGGTTGTCGAGTGTCGTCCCGCTCTATCCGTACGCGGTGCTCCCGCTCGGGCTCCGCCGCTTCGTGACTCCGATCCTCGCGGGCAATCCGTTCGCCGACGCGATCGATCGCTGCGACATCCTCGATCCCGACGCGACCGCCGCGCGGGTGGCCGCTCTCCTCGAGCGAGATCCGAAGAAGCGTGACGCGCGCGCGAGCTATCGCGCGCAGATCGCGGCATTGCCATCGGGGCTCGAACAGCTCACGAGGCTTCTAGATCGCCCAGGGCCGTAGCGAGCGCGAGCGCGAACGCGAACGTCACGTGCCAGCGACCGAGGACCCGCGTCGGACTGTCCATCTCGCGGAGCGAGCCGTCGTCGGTCTGGAGGTCCAGGAGCCAGCGCCATGTCGCGTCGCTCCCGCGCTCGCCCAGGACGTGCGCGGCGACGACGAGCTCCGCGACGAGGTCTGGATTCTTCACCGCCCGGTAGTGATCGATCCATCGCGGCACGAACCGCCGCAACCGATCGCATGCATCCGCGGGGATGTCGTGACCGAGCCACATGATCACGTGCGTCGTCTCGTACATCCGTCCGATGTCGGCGATCTGGAGGTCCGGGATCCGGACACACCACGCCTGCGACAGCAGCGCATCAACATCGTGGCCGGATGGCAACCCGAGCGATCGATACGCACACGCGGTCGCGAGCTGCACGAACCACTCGTGTCTCGGTTCGCTCGCGCGTTGCACGAGCAACTGTTCGAAGCGCTCGTTCCGCAGCCCGTGGCGATGGAACTGCGAGTACGTCATCGCGAGCGAGGTCATCGCGGGCTCGTTCGCGAGCGCCTCCGCGAACAGATCGCCGTGCCGGGTGCGCCGCCACGCGAGCTCGATCCACCGGCGTGCGTCTTCTTCGAAGGCTGGGTCAAATTGCCCCAACCTTCCGTCGAGGATCGAGTTCGACAGCATGCTGATCTCGGCGATGCGCTTCACTAGTCGGATCCACGTCGGCTTGTTCTCGAGGATCTCGGCGGCGTTCGTCGTCGTCCACCCGAGCGCTCGGCGAAACGAATCGATCATCTCGGGCACGCGCTGCACGCGCACTAGTATAGGCTGGCAGTCAACGTCACATGCTCAACTGGACGAGACGCCTCACCGCTGACGGAGTCGTGTTCTATCCGCCGGAGGGGCGCGAAGCTGCGGGCGCACTGCGAGTACGCGAGCTCGTGCGCCCCCTCAAACGACTACGCGACATCCGCGCGGAGCACGTCGCTCGGCTCGCTGCACTCGGCTCCGTCGAGCTCACCGAGCCAACGCGCGAGATCACCGTCGAAGGCGAACACGCGGCGTTGTATCGCGCTCGCATCCGTGGCGCCGCGGAGCTCGAGCTTCACGTCGGCGTCGTGTTCGCAGAGGACGGCTACATGCTCGTCGAAGGCATGTGCGGAGATCTCGAGCTCGGCGATACGTTCGCCGCCGGCACCCGTCGGCTGACCCTCCATCTCCCGATGGGCCTCGGCACCGATCGCCACCGGCGGTACCTCTACCGTCGCCCGCAGAACTGGTATGCGATACCGAAGCGGCATTCGGTCGCGTGGTACCCGCCGGACTACCCGCGAAACCACGCCGTGATTCACGTGTTCGACGCCAAGGGTGGTCTCAAGCCCGACAGGCCCCATCGGTTGGATCGACTCGTGTTGATGGAGCCGCAGAACAGCCTGCAATCCTTCACGGACAGCGAGATGCGGTCGTTTCTCACCGACACCGGCCTTCACGGCGCTTACGAGATCCTCCGCGGAACGTGGATGGGTGGCGTCCCGGCAACCATCGCGAAGTGCACGCTCGTCGACAAGCGCTTCAGCTACAGCCTCCGTCTCGAGGCCAGCGGTCCGACCATCGACACCACCCACGATCTCTTCGTCGAGCTGGTGCGAAGTGTCGCACCCATTCCGATGCCGACCCAGCCCGAACAACAAGCCGTCATTCATTGGGTGGAGTGAGGAAGTTTTGATCCGGGTGTTCTCGTAGAATGCGTCACCTATGAGCCACGACGAGCATGGTGGAGAAGGCGGCCACGAGCGCAGCTGGTGGCAGACCGCCCAGGGCGCGGTCGAAGACTTCGTTCTTCCCGCGACCCACGCGATTCAACCCCTGCATCACGCGATCGAGCACGCGATTCCGGCGTTCGGAACGTACGCCGGTCTCGCGGACGCTGGACTGAACATCTATCAGGCCACGCAGTCCGAAGGGAGCGAGCGCTGGGATCACATCGGCGGCGCCGTGCTCGGCGCTCTCGGCGCGATCCCCCTGGTCGGTACGTACACCGGCGCCGCCGAGCTCGGGTGGAACGGAGGCGTGCTCGCAGCGCACTCGGTACAAGAGGGTGGAATCGGCGCGGGCAACGCGGCCGCGCACCACGAAGGACACTACGCGAACCAGATGCTCGGTTCGGGTCTGCACTCCCTCTGGGATGGCGCGACGGGCATGGCGAGCGACGCGTACAACTGGATGGATCGCGGCGTCCGCGGCATCTACGGCAACCCGGGCGGAATGTAACTCAGCGCAAGAAGCGCGCGACGAGTTCGAGATGCGCCGCTGTCTCCTCGAGATGCGGCATGTGAGCACTTGCTTCGAACACCGCGAGCTGCCGATCGGGCAGTGACGCGGTGACCTTGTCGACGCGATCTGGTTCGTACGGATCGTGACGACCGCAGCTGACGAGCACCGGCATCGTCAGCTGGTGCAGGCGATCCACGATCGACCACTGCACGCACTCCGCGGAGTGAAGGAGCATCCCGCCCTTCACCGCGTGGAGGATGTCGCGGTTGAAGCCGAGCGCGGCGCGCTGCATCGGCGGCGGCGTCGACGGCAACCGCATGATGTTGGCGGCGCTGAATTCGTAGTACGCCTGACCGTAGAACGTGGTGCGTCGCTTCGCGGGATCGGCTTCACCGGCGCGAAGCGCTGCCGCGAGCTTGGGTGGAAGCCGATCGATGCGCGCCTGGATCGCCGCGGTGAGCTCGGGGATATCGAACGGAGTGCTCGCCAGGATCACGCGTCGATAGAGCTCGGGTCGCGACCACAGATCATCCGCGACGAGGATCGCCGCCGAATGGAGGTACAGATCGATCGGCGCGGTACCGAGCTGATCGCGAACCGCGGCGAGCTCCTCGACGAGAAGCGCGCGCGACCAGCGCAACACAGATCGCGTGGAGCGTCCCGTCCCGATCGGATCGTAGAGGATCACCGGTCGTTCGGCGGCGAGCGCTGCGAGGGGGCCGAGATAGTCGTGAGGAAGCCCCGGACCTCCCGGAACGCACAGCAGCGGTGGCGCGGTGTGATGCGCGCCGTGGATCGACATCCAGATCGTTCCGCCGTGAAATGGAATCTCGCGCGTCTCGACGGCGCTCATCGCGGAAGGCTCGCACGCAGCTCGGCAAGCACGCGTTCGATGCTCTCTCGCGTATCCATCAGGTTCCACAGCACCGCGTAGCGTCCGTCGGGCGTCTTGTAGGTGTCCTGCGAGGTGAACTTCTGGAACCACGTATCGTCGATACCGCTCGTCGGCGCGACGACCACGCCCACGAAGTAGAGGTAGTCGGACTTCTCGAACGATGGGATGTGCCCGGTCACGACGTCACCGGTGATCCCCGCGGCGAGTGGGCCGCGCCAGCACTGCATCTTCAGGAGGTCTTTTCCACGCACCACGACCTTGGAGTCGCACGGCGCCTTCGAGAAGCCCTCCTTGTCGAGGACGCTCGTGAACGAGCGATGCGCTCGCCACGAGTTGATCAGCACCGCGGCGAGAAGTACCGCGATCACCAGCATCACCGTCGCGAACTTCATCCGGTCGGACACGCGCGTACTATACGTCACCGGATGCGCGCGCGAGCCGCTGCCAGCCGATCGCGAACGCGCGGATCGTCGCCCGCGATGCTCGCGGCGCGCTCCCACAGCGTCGCGGCCTCCCTCCACCGCCCTGCCTCCTCGCGATAGGCGGCGACGCCCGCGATCGCATCGAGGCAGCGGGGCGCCGCCGAGAGCACTCGCTCGAAGGCGGATAGCGCCGTCGCCGCGTCCTCGGCCGTGCGCGCGTCGAGCAGGTCTCGAAGCACGGGCGAAGGCGTCTCGAGCGCGGCCGCTCGAGCGCTCGCGCGATCGCCGCTCTGTAGCAGCGACAAAACGAGGCCGTAGCGCGCATCCACGTTGTCCGCGGCGCGCGAGAGCGCCTCGCGAAACCATGTCCGTGCCTCGATATCGCGGCCGAGCTGGAGCAGCAGCCGGCCGAAGCTCGTGCATGGCTCGGCGCGCGCCGGTGAGAGCGCGGCGCATCGCTCGTACGCGGCGATCGCTTCGCCGTTCTCGCCGAGCATCGCGCACGCGCGCGCGATCCACTCGAGCGTGGTCGCGCTCTCGGGCAGCCCGCGCAGGAAGTCTCGCAGCTCCGCGTAGAGACGACGGCGAAACGCCAGCTCGATCAACGCGCGTGCGTCCGCGCTGTCCGCATCACGGACACCGAGCGTTCGCGCGAGCTCGGCTACCGTGCCCTCGCGCGGGCGCCGCAGGACCACGTCGAACGTGCTGCCCCACGCATGGTGGATCTCGATCTGCGACGTGAGTCCACGGCAGAACCGGACCACGTCCTCGGGTGCCACGTACGCGAACTCGTCACGCGCGGCCAGCTGTGCGCGAAGGCTGGGCACGACGGTGGTGCCCAGGAAGTTCACGGCCACCGCGCGATTCGCGAGCTCGTACATGCGCGCGAGCATCCGTCCCATCCATCGATGATGATCGGGGATCCGGTAGTTCAGCGTGCCCGAACAGAACACGACGTCGAAGCGTCGTTGCGGTGGCGACTCGAGGATGTCGCGCACCTCGAACGTCGCGCCGGGATGGAGCTCGCGAGCGGCCGCGACCATCTTCTCGCTGATGTCGACGCCGACGTAGTCGACGCGCCGTCCGATGCGCGCGAGGTAGTCGAGCAGCGCGCCGAGGCCGCACCCGACGTCGAGCACGCTGACACCGTCCGCGAGGCCCACCGCGTCGCACAGCGCGATGAAGTTCGCGATCTGCGAACCCTCGCCGCTGTACCAGCCGACCTTCGCTCCCGCGTCGCCACCCGTCGCGAGGGCCGCTTCGTAGAACTCGAGAGCCGGCGCGAAATCCATGGCGCGAGGCTATCCGATGTCACGGCGCCGGGCCCTGATCGCCCGTAGACCCTTGTAGGGTTTGGACCCTTTCCCTATAGTCCGCCGCGACATGGCTACACATCTGCCTGTTGTCGGAGGGCACGAACCGGGGTTCTGCAGCACCAAGCGAACCGACAACTGGTGGGCCGGGCCGGGGATCACGTTCTTCGTGTTCTCACTGTTCGTCGTCTACACCACGTGGGCGCTGTGGCAGGCGGAGCACTACTACGCCTCGCCGTATCTCTCCCCGTACTACGAGCCGATCCTGTTCTCGAACTACGGCATGCCCGGCATCGAGGGCGCGGCGCCGCTCGATCACGCCTGGTTCGGCACGTGGCCGTCGTGGTGGCCGAGCTTCGTCCCGCCGTCGCCGGCGATCTTCATTTTGATCTTCCCGCTCAGCTTCCGCATGAGCTGCTACTACTACCGCAAGGCGTACTACCGGTCGTTTGCGGGATCCCCTCCGGGCTGCGCCGTCGGGCCGCTGGCGGGCAAGCGCAAATATAACGGCGAAACCAAGCTCCTGCTGATCCAGAACCTGCACCGGTTCGCGCTGTACGCCGCGCTGCTGTTCATCCCGCTCCTCGGCTGGGGCGCGTTCAAGAGCTACTTCCACGACGGCAAGTTCGGCGTGGGCGTCGGCAGCATCATCCTGACGATCAACGTCATCCTGATCGCCGGCTACACGTTCGGCTGCCACTCGTTCCGTCACCTGATCGGTGGTCGCAAGGACTGCATGACCGACTGCGGGAAGATGACGGCGTCCTTGTCGATGTGGAAGAAGGCGAGCTGGTTCAACGCGCGCCACATGCAGTTCGCATGGGTGTCGTTGGTGTCGGTCATGGCCTCGGACGTCTACATCCGACTCGTGTCGATGGGCGTCATCAAGGACCTGAACACGTGGTGAAGTCATGGCGCTAGATGTCAAAGAGATTCAGACCATCGAACACGACGTGATGGTCATCGGTGCAGGCGGCGCGGGGCTCCGCGCGGCGATCGCGGCGAGTGGTCACAAGCTGAACACGGGCGTGATCTCGAAGAGCCTCCTCGGCAAGGCCCACACGGTCATGGCCGAGGGCGGCATGGCCGCGGCGATGGGCAACGTCGACGCGCGCGACAACTGGAAGGTGCACTTCCGCGACACGATGCGCGGCGGCAAGTTCCTCAACGTGTGGCGCATGGCCGAGCTCCACGCGAAGCAAGCGCCCGATCGCGTGCGCGAGCTCGAGGAGTGGGGCGCGGTGTTCGACCGCACCAAGGAAGGCTTGATCAGCCAGCGCAACTTCGGCGGGCATCGCTATCCGCGCCTGGCGCACGTCGGCGATCGCACCGGCCTCGAGCTGATCCGCTCGCTGCAGGATCACGGCATCCACCAGGGCATCGACTTCCACATGGAGGTCACCGCGCTCGAGCTGCTCAAGGACGGCGACAAGATCGCCGGCGTGCTCGCGTATCGCCGCGAGACGGGGCGCTTCGTCGTGTTCAAGTGCAAGGCCGTCATCCTCGCGACCGGCGGTGGCGGCAAGGCGTGGCCCGTGACGTCGAACTCGTGGGAGTACACGGGCGACGGCATCGCGATGGCGTACGAGGCCGGCGCGGAGCTGATGGACCTCGAGTTCACGCAGTTCCATCCGACGGGCATGGTGTGGCCGCTGTCCGTGCGCGGCATCCTCGTGACCGAGGGCGTGCGCGGCGACGGCGGCATCCTGAAGAACAACAAGGGCGAGCGGTTCATGTTCAACTACATCTCGGAGCGCTTCGCGCCCGAGACCGCCGCCACCGTCGAGGAAGCGAACCGCTGGCTCGACGGCGACAAGAACGCGCGGCGTCCGCCCGAGCTGCTCACGCGTGACGAGGTCGCGCGCGCGATCACCGCCGAGGTGAAGGCCGGACGCGGCTCGCCGCACGGCGGCGTGTTCCTCGACATCGCGTCGCGGCGCCCGGCGGAGTTCATCCGCCGGAAGCTCCCGTCGATGTATCACCAGTTCAAGGAGCTGGCCGAGGTCGACATCACCAAGGAGCCGATGGAGGTCGGCCCGACGCTGCACTACTTCATGGGCGGCGTTCGCGTCGACGCGGACTCGCAGATGACGACGGTGCCGGGCCTCTTCGCGTGCGGTGAGTGCGCGGCCGGACTCCACGGCGCCAACCGCCTCGGCGGCAACTCGCTGTCGGACCTGATCGTGTTCGGCAAGCTCGCCGGCGACGGCGCGAACGACTACGTGAAGGGCCTGACCTCGACGCCCAAGGCGACCGACGATCAGATCGCCGCGGGCGTGCGCCGCGCGACGGACATCTTGAATCGCGAGAGCGGCGAGAACCCGTACCTGCTGCACGCAAAGCTCGAGGAGACGATGTCCAAGGGCGTCGGCATCGTTCGCAAGGGCGACGAGCTCGAGACCGCGATCGAGGAGCTCGAGGAGCTCAAGGCGAAGGCAAAGAACATGAAGGCGCCGGGTGCGTCGCAGTACAACCCGGGGTGGCACGAGGCGCTGTCGATGCAGTCGCTCCTGATCACGTCGGAGGCCGTCACGCGCGCCGCGTTGATGCGCCAGGAGAGCCGCGGCGCGCACACGCGCCTCGATCACCCGGGCGAGAGCGCCGAGTGGGTGAAGTACAACGTGATCATCAAGAAGGGCGCGAACGGGATGGAGGTCGAAAAGCGACCCAAGCCCGAGGGGCCACCGGGCCTCGTCGCGATCGCGAACGCGAAGATCGAAGACCTCGAGTCCGGCAAGGTCGGCGCCGACGTCACCTAGGAGCACGCCATGGCAAAACGCGAATTCAAAGTCTGGCGAGGGAACAACGAGGGTGGCGAGTTCAAGACGTTCGAGGTCGATGTCGACCCCGGCATGGTCGTGCTCGACGTGCTCCATCGCATCCAGGCGCAGCAGGCGAACGACCTCGCGCTGCGCTGGAACTGCAAGGCCGGCAAGTGCGGCTCGTGCTCGATGGAGATCAACGGCAAGCCGCGCCTCGCGTGCATGACGCGCATGAACGTCTTCACGGACACCGAGACGATCATGTGCCAGCCGCTCAAGACGTTCCCGGTGATGAAGGACCTCGTCACCGACGTCTCCTACAACTACGCGCAGAACAAGCGCATCGCGAAGTTCAAGCCAAAGCCGCGCGACGCCGACGGTCAGTACCGGATGTACCAGGAGGACGTCGACCGCGTGCAGGAGTTCCGCAAGTGCATCGAGTGCTACTTGTGCCAGGACGTCTGCCACGTGCTGCGCGACCGCGACGGCCGCGAGAAGCAGACGTTCATCGGTCCGCGCTTCATGATCCGCGTGGCCGGCCTCGAGATGCACCCGCTCGACACCGATGACCGCATCCCCGAGCTGAAGAAGGAGTACGGCTCGGGCATGTGCAACATCACGCGCTGCTGCACCGAGGTCTGCCCCGAGCACATCGGGATCACCGACAACGGCATCATCCCGATGAAGGAGCGCGTCGTCGACCGCTACTATGATCCGGTCGCCATGATCGGCCGCAAGCTGTTCGGTATCCGCAAGCGTACCTAGCCAACGAGGAGGCTCCGCGTGCAGCTGAAGAAGATCAGTCCCGACGGAGTACCCCACGCGCTCGAGAGAGCCGAGCGCTACCGCCTGCTCAACGAGCCGGTGCAAGCAGAGAGCATCTGCCGCGACGTGCTCGCCGTCGACGCGGACAACCAGCTCGCGCTCCGCGCGTTGATCCTCGCGCTGACCGATCAGTTCGGCGTGAGTGGTGCGGCGACCGCGGCGAAGGAAGCGCGCGACTACATCGTCCAGCTCGACGACGAGTACGACCGCGCGTACTACACGGGCATCGTGTACGAGCGCGAGACGCGCGCCTACCTCGAGGGAAAGAACGTCGTGCGCTCCGCGGCGTACGACGGCTTTCGCCACGCGATGGAGTGGTACGAGCGCGCCGAGGCGCTGCGGCCTCCGGGCAACGTCGACGCGGTGCTGCGCTGGAACAGCTGCCTGCGGTCGATCGAGGCCGAGCGCCTCGAGCCGGCCAGCGAAGAGCCCGAGCTGCCGCTGGAGTAGGTGCGCGCCGACGTGAAGAGCCGGGTCATCGGCGATCGCTATCAGATCGTGGGAGAGCTCGGCCGCGGCGGCATGGGTGTCGTCTACCTCGGCCACGATCTGTGGCGAGAGATGTCCGTCGCGATCAAGCTGTGCGGCCGCGAGGACGCGAACGCGATGCTGTGGTTCAAGCGCGAGTTCCGCGTGGTCGCATCGCTCAGGCACCCGAACCTCGTCGAGCTGTTCGAGCTGGTCGCGCACGAGCGCAGCTACTACTTCACGATGGAGCACGTCGCGGGGATCGATCCGCGGCGGTGGACGCGCGGGGAGTCCGACGCACCGCCGGAGCACGAGACCAGCACGCTCGCGCCGCTGCGACCGCCGCCGATAGCGAGCGGCAGCGCGGCGGCGGTCGACATCGACTTCTCGCGCGTGCGCGTGGTGCTCGCGCAGCTGGCGGAGGGCCTCGCGTTCCTGCACGGACGCGGGGTGATCCATCGCGACATCAAGCCGTCGAACGTGCTCGTGGCGAACGGCACCGTGAAGCTGCTCGACTTCGGGCTCGCGCTCGATCGACAGCGGATCGAAGGCGAGCGCGCGCGCGAGAGCAATCGCATCGTCGGGACGCCGGCGTACATGGCGCCCGAGTACCTCGCGCAGCGAGTGGTCAGCCCGGCGATGGACGTGTTCTCGCTCGGCGTGCTGGCGTGCGAGCTCGTCACCGGCGTGTCGCCGCTCAAGGGCATCGACCTGGGCGCACGCAGCGACGTCCCGCCCGACCTCGAGCAGCTGATCCTGCGGATGATCGACACGAACGCGGCGAATCGACCGACGGCGCACGAGGTCGCGACGAAGCTGCTCGGGAGCATGACGCAGCCCCGCGCGACACGGCGGGCCGAGCGCTTCGTCGGTCGCGCGGCGGAGCTCGATCGCATCACGCGCGTCGTGGCCGACGAGACTCCGCGCGCGCGCGTGCTCGTCGTGCGCGGGCCATCCGGCGTCGGCAAGACCGCGCTCGTCGACGAGGCGATCGGCCGCGCGCGCATCGCGGGCGTCGAGCTCGGATGGCGCGGGCGGTGCCACGAGCGAGAGCTCGTGCCGTATCGCGCGTTCGACTTCATCATCGACGACCTCGCGGCGGAGCTGCTTCGCGCACCCGAGCTCGCGGCGACGATCGAGCACGCGGGAGCGCTGCGGCGCGGCTTTCCGTCGCTCGCGCCGGCGCTGTCCGCGGCCGACCTCGCCGGCGCCGCGGGCGACCTTCGCGTCGAGCGCGAGCGCGCGTTGATCGCGATGACGCAGCTGTTCGAGATGGCGATCGGCGAGCAGCGCGCGGTCGTGACCATCGACGACCTCCAGTGGGCCGACGAGGACAGCATCCGCCTGCTGTCGGTGATCGCGGCGCGCGCGCGGGCGGCGCTCACGATCGTCGTGACGTGGAGCGACGGCAGCGAGGAGTCGACATCCGATGGTCGGCTCGCCGAGATCGTCGAGAAGCTCGGCGACGCGGTCCAGGTGATCACGCTCGCGCCGATGGCGAACGTCGAGCTCGCGGAGATCGTCGCGAGCGCAGCGCCCGCGGCGCCGATCGAGGACATCCGCGCGGCGATCGCGATCGCCGACGGCAGCCCGTACCTCGCGGAGCTGATCGCACGCGAGCTGGCGGAGACCGGCGCCGTCGAGCGCTCGGGTGCGGAGGCGCGCCTTCTCGGCCGACTCGAGCGCGACGAGCGAGGCGTCGTCGAGCTCGCCGCGATCGCGCTCAGCGGCACGACGTTCGAGCAGCTGCGCGCGCTCACGGGGTTGCCGTCGGCGCAGCTCACGACCGTGCTGCGATCGCTCGAGGACTCGCGCGTCGTGAAGCTGTCCCCCTCGGCGAGCGGCGAGCCGATCTACACCTGCTATCACCAGCGCCTGCGCGACGCGGCGCACGCGGCGATCGCGACCGATGCGCTGCGCGGCTTGCACCTCCGCATCGCGGAGCATGCCGAGCGTCACGACGGCGGACCGGAGCAGCTCGCGCACCACTTCGAGCGCGCCGGCGACGCGCGCGCGGCCCGCTGGGCGATCGTCGCCGCCACAGACGCGCGCGCGCAGCTCGCGTGGGCCGTCGCGTCGGACTGGTACGAGCGCGCGATCGCGCTCGGCGAGACCGGCTATCGCGAGCAGCTCGCCGAGTGCCTCTTCCTCGGCGGAAAGCTCGCCGAGGCTGCGAGGACGTTCGAGCAGCTCGCCGATTCGGCACCCGACGGCGGCGAGAAGTGGCGCGTGCGCGCGGCCGAGTCGTTCATCAAGCTCGGCGAGCTGGAGCGCGGGCTGGCGGTCCTCGACGGTGTGCTCGAACGGCGCGGCGAACCGCGCGCGAAGAGCCGCCTCGCGAGCAGCGCGCGGACGCTCGGGGTCGCCGCCCGCTGGCTCGCGCCGCGTCGCGCCCGCGCCTCGGCGCCCGCCGACGACGTGCTCGCCGCCGCGTATCGCGTGATCGCGAGCTTCGTGTCCACGCCGTATCCGATCGAAGCGTTCGAGTACGTGATCCGCTCCACCGCGATCGCCGACCGGACCGGCGACCGCGACAACTACGCGACCGGGATGGCGATGCTCGCCGTGTACATGGGCATCTCGTCGCTCGGCCGCTACGGCGATCGCGCGATCGCCTCCGCGCTGCAGAGCGGCGGCGCCTACCCGCGCATGGTCGCGTCCGGCGCCACCGGCATCCTCGCGACCATCCGCGGCGACTGGGACACGATGCGCCGCTCGCACACCGAGGGCCACCGCATCTGCTTGAAGCTCGGCCTCCAGAAGTCGTGGGAAGCGTCGTTCCTGCGCACGTACGAGGCGCTCGGCGAGTTCCTCGCCGGCGAGCCGGGCCGCGCGATCGCCATCCTCGACGAGCTCGCCGAGACCAGCGACGACATGTTCGCGCGCGCGATGATCGGCAGCTATCGCGCGCGCGCGTTGCTCCTCGACGGCCAGATCGACGCCGCCCGCGCCGCCGCGCACGACGTCGCCACCGCGCGCGTCGCCAAGCGCGGTCTTCCGGCCGTCTATCGCCAGCTGTTCGCCGGCGAGCTCGCGCTCGTCGACGGGGACTGGCTGCGCGCCGAGGCCCTCGGCCACGAGCTCGCGCGTCAGGCGCGCGCCGAGTGGATCGGCGCGATCCCCGCGATCTCCGCGATGATCGACACGCTGATCGCGACCGCCGAGATCGGCCGCGCGGATCGCGATGCCGCTCGCCGCGCTCGTGCCCGCGCCCGCCGCCTCGAGCGGCTCGGCAGGGTCTCCTTCCACTACGTCACCGCGCTGCGCCTCCGCGCCCACGCCGAGCACCGCCTCGGCAACACCGCCGAGGAGAACCGCATCCTCGCGACGGCCGCCGTCGCCGCGGCGCGCTGTGGGAGCAAGCTCGACCGGCTGGCGATCGAGCGGATGCGCGGAAACGCGGTCGATCTCGGCTCGCTCGCGCTCGCCGTGCGGTGGAGCAGCGGCGGAATCGTGTACTAATCGGCGCAAATGCCATCGGTGATCGTCATCGGCGGAGGCATCGGTGGCCTCACCGCCGCGCACGAGCTCGTCGAGCGTGGCTTCTCGGTCGACGTCTACAACGCCACCTCCGACTGGGGCGGCAAGGCGCGCTCGCAGCCGGTGCCGAACACGGGCACCAACGGCCGGCGCGATCTCCCCGGCGAGCACGGCTTTCGCTTCTACCCGCGCTTCTACAAGCACGTCGTCGACACGATGGCGCGCATCCCCACGCCGCGCGGCCACGTCGTCGATCGCCTGCGCGAGACGAGCGAGAGCGCGATCGCCCTCGTCGACGAGGCCACCTGGTTCCGCTTCGCGCGCCGCAAGCTGTCCAAGCCGTACGAGATCGTCGACGCGCTCAACCTGTTCTTCCGCGAGCTCGAGTTCGATCCCGCCGACATCGCCCTGTTCAGCGCGAAGTTCCTCCAGTTCTACACGTCGAGCGACGCGCGCCGCCTCGGCGAGTACGAGCACATGTCGTGGTGGCAATTCCTCGAGGGCGACCTCTACTCGCCTCGCTTCCAACGCCAGCTCCGCGCCGTCCCGCGCACGATGGTCGCGATGGATCCCGCCGTCGGCTCCGCGTTCACGCTCGGCGCGATCTCGATGCAGCTCGTCCTCGACTACGCGGGCAGCGGCGTCACCAACGATCGCACGATGGGCGGCCCGACGAGCGAGATGTGGTTCGAGCCGTGGATCGAGCACCTCGCGAGGCTCGGCGTCCGCCTCCACGCCGGCGTCCCCGTGGCGTCCCTCGAGACGACCGGCAACGCGATCAGCGGCATCACGCTGCGCGATGGTCGCCACACGCACGCCGACTACTACGTGCTCGCCGTTCCCCTCGACGTCGTGCCGTCGCTGATCACGCCGCAGATGGGCGCGCTCGATCCCGCCCTCGAACGCCTGCGCACCGCCAACATCGACTCCCTCGTCGCGTGGATGGTCGGCATCCAGTTCTTCCTCTACGAGGACGTCCGCCTCGTCCGCGGCCACCTGTTCTACCCCGACTCGCCGTGGGGCCTGACCTCGATCTCGCAGCCGCAGTTCTGGGGCGACCTCGGCCTGTTCCGCCGCCGCTACGGGGCGGGCGACGTCGGCGGCTTGATCTCCGTCGACATCGCCGAGTGGAACGTCCCCGGGACCTTCGTCACCAAGCCCGCGCGCCTCTGCACGCCCGACGAGATCGCGAAGGAAGTGTGGCTCCAGATGAAGGCCGCGCTCAACACCGACCACGGCCGCGCCGACGACGTCCTCCGCGACGAGCTCCTCCACTCGTGGCACCTCGACGACGACCTCGACTACTCGGCGGGCCTCCCTCCGATCAACAACAACCCGCTCCTCGTCCACCCGCCCGGCGCGTGGAACCTCCGTCCCGAAGCGGGCACCGCGATCGCGAACCTCGCGCTCGCCTCCGACTACGTCCGCACGTTCACCAACCTCGCGACCATGGAGGGCGCGAATGAAGCCGGCCGCCGCGCCGCGAACGCGATCCTCGAGCGCTCGCACTCCACCGCGGCCAAGGTCTCCCTGTGGCCGCTCGAGGAGCCAGCGATGTTCGACGTGTGGAAGCGGCTCGACGAGCGCCTCTACCGCGCGGGCAAGCGGCACCTGTTCGAGCTGCTCGGCATCCGTCGCGCGGCGCAGGCCGCCGACCTGTTGCGCCGCTTCTTCGCGGTCACCGGCATCGATCACCTCGACGACATCTGGGAAGAGACGCGCGCCGGCGAGCTCGTCGATCGCGTGATCGCGCGCCTCGCGCAGCGCCCGCCCGAGTAGCTCGCCTCAGAACGCCGGCTTGACCGCGTGCTTGCGCTCGGGCGCGTTCGCGATCGTGGCGCGCACGAGGAACGGCGCGGGATCCACGTACGTCGTCTCGATCCCGTCGCCGCGATCTCCCGCGTGATCGGGGAGCTCGAGGCTGAAGTGCAGGTGCGGCGCGGCGCTGTATACCGCCGTCGCGCCGAGCGTGCCGAGGTACTGACCCGCGGTGACGCGATCGCGAACCTGCAGGTCCTCGGCGACGTCGTCCATGTGCATGTACGCGGTGATCGCGCCGTCCTCGTGCTGGATGCGAACGTAGCGGCCGCTGCGTCCGTCGGCGCCGAGCTCGCGCCGCTCGACGCGGATCACGGTGCCGTCCGCGACCGCGACGATCGGGCGGCCGCGTGGACCATCGAGGTCGACGCCGCAGTGGCCCGCGCCGCACTCGGGGCGCTCGATGCCGATACGTGTCGCGCTGAAGTGGCGGCTCTTCTGCTCGGGCATCAGCTCGGCGGAGTTGGTGACGGGGTGGATCCACGTCTGGAGCGAGTAGAACGTCTCGTCGAGCGGGACGCCCAGACGCGTCGGCATCGGGAAGCGATCCTGGAGCGTCTTGACCTCGGGCGCGGGAGGCGCGAGGTCGTGCGTCGCGATCTTGCTGCCGATCGGCAGCGCTTCGGCCGCGTCGGGATCGACGTTGACCACGGAGGCCGAGGACGTGCTCGGTCGCGAGAGCCAGGCGACGCCGCCCGCGATGATCGCGGCGAGCGCGACACCGGCGACGATGCGCTTCGCGAGCGAGCGCTCGGGCGGACCGGCGATCGCGATCGTGGACATCGCCGGTGGGACGACGATCGGCTCCGCGCGACGCTCCCAGCAGCGCGCGTGCCACAGCTCGACAGCCCCGGTGATCGTGACGGAGGGACGACCTTCGTGTAATGCGACCGCGCCGTGGCAGCGCGGACAGCCAGCACCCATGCGGAAAAATCTAGCCGACTCACTTCGGCGAATCGGGTAGTCGGGGGATCGATCTTTCGGTCGCGATCACGATTGCGCGGGAAAGGTGCCGACGTGTCCTACACGCTCGCGCTTCAGTGTCGGTTCATCGCGGTGGCGGCTTCTTCGACATGATCGCGAGGTGGTTCGTGTGGCCATCGCTCCCGTCGTAGTAGCCGAACCGAAACTTGAGCGACCGCTTGTCGTGGCGCGCGAACTCGTCGCGCCAGTCCTTCGCGATCTGGTTGCCGCCGGCGATGTGCGACTTCTGGAAGGCGCCCCAGGTCTCGTACGTGAAGCCCGCCGGCTTGCCGTACTTCGGCGGGACGCCCGTCGCGTCGCTCACCATCCACACGACGTGATCGATCAGGTACGAGCGGATCGTCGAGAAGGCGTCCCACGAGAGGAGGTAGCTCGCGGCCTTGGTCATGGCGGCGATCGGGCCCTTCGCTTCGAGGTGCTTGAGCGCGCGCGGATCCTTCTTCAGGTGATCGTTGTCGAGGTTCACCTGGAGGTGGCGATAGATCTGGATGCGGCCGCCCGGCTTGCGGAAGCGGATCTCGGCGTTCGCGAAGATGCGGTTGCGAAGATCGGCGGAGCCGCGCGTCGGCTCGGGTGCCTTCTCCACGTCGGCGTCGGTGAGGTAGATGATCGAGCCGTCGTCCGCGAGCTTGAAGTAGCGGAGCGAGACGACCTCGAAGCCGTGGACCTGGAGTGCGCTCAGGCCGAATACGAGTTGCGTCGGGAGCTGACCGCCGCGCATCGCGTCGATCATGTTCATCGTGTTGCTGAAGTTCACGACGTAGAGGAAGTGGAGCTCGTACTGGATGGTGGCGAGCGCGCGATCGAGGCCGACCTTGCCCTTGATGCTCGACGGCGTCTTCTCGATCGGCTCGACGGTGTCGGGGGCGTCGGATTCCCATGGCTTGCCGGTGGGATCGACCTTGAACTTGGTGACGTTCTGCTTGAGTGCACCGGGAGCCTTGCGCAGCACCTCGAGCGTGCGCGGATCGCCGGCGGGCTCGAGCGAGAGCGTCGTGATCTCGTCCGCGTCGGGGAACACGGTCAGCGCCGTCGACAGATCGCCGCCCGCGAACGGATAGACGACCTTCTTGGGAATGTCCGCCGGAACGATCTGCGCGAAGAACTCGCGCGCGGGCTCGACCCATCTCTTCGTGTAGTCCGCCTGCGTCTTCTGCACGGCGGCGCAGTGACGTGCGATGCGCTCGACCGGGAACCCGGCCGGGATGTCACCGCCGCCGCACGATGCGATCGCGATCAGCTCCTTCGCGACCGGCGTGAAGTCGTGGCCCGCTGGATCGTCGACCGCGACTCTTGCGTCGGCGGGCGCGACCGGAGGCGCAGCGTCGGCGGGCGCGACCGGAGGCGCAGCGTCGGCGAGCACCGCCGGCGACGGACGTGCGGATCCGCTCGGTGGATCCTGCGAGGGCGCTTCTTTGCTGCTGCACGCGACCGACGCGATCAGCGTGGCGATCACCCAGAGACGCGACATCGGCGCCAACTATGCCACGCGCACGGACGCGCTATCTTCGACCCATGGCGATCAACGACGCCCAGGTCCGCGAGATCCTGACCAGCTCCCCGACCATCGCCGTCCTCGGCGTCAACGACGAGCCGGAGAAGGCAGCGTTCTACGTACCGGAGTATCTGCACGACGAGGGCTATCGCATCATCGGTGTGAACCCGAAGCTCGTCGGACAAACGATGTTTGACAATCCCGTACGCACCACGCTCGCCGAGATCACCGAGCCCGTCGACCTCGTCGACGTGTTCCGCCGGCCCGAAGCGATTCCGTCGCACGTCGAGGACATCCTCGCGATGAAGCCGCGCCCCAAGGTCGTGTGGTTCCAGCTCGGCATCAAGAACGACGACGCCGCGCGCGTGCTCGAGGCGGCGGGGATCACGGTGGTGCAGAACCGCTGCACGCTGGCCGATCATCAGCGCCTGGGTCTCGGTGCGCCCAAGCGCACGTGATGCGTTTCCGCGCGATCACGCCTGGAGCCCCCGTGGGTTCCAGTACATCGCGCGCTCGGCACCGCGCGATCGCGCGCGGTTTTCGGTGGGCCGTAGCGCTCGGTGACGAGAAGTCGATGCGTTAGCGAGTGGCACGCGAGGTGAACTACCTCGGAGCATGCTGGACTCGACTACTGCCAAGGACCTGATCAAACCGCACATGCCCGTGGTGTGCTCGGAGAATGGTCAGTTCGCGACCGTCGATCACATCGAGGGCACGAGCGAGATCAAGCTGACGCGCGACAAGAACGGCGTCCACCATTACATCCCACTCGCCTGGGTCGTCTCGGTCGACGACAAGGTTCACGTCGATCGTCCGGGTCGACAGGCGATGCAGGAGTGGACCACCACGCCGGCAAAGGAACAGTCATGAGCGCAGTGCTGAACGAAGAGATCACAAACACGACCGATGCAACGCGCGGGCAACCGCTCGCGGACCGCGTGCTCCAGCGCAAGTCGGAGCTCGAGGATGCCCTCGCCGATTGCGGCCCGCACGACGTCCTCCTCCGCACCGCGATCGAGACCGCACTCGCGACGGTGTACCAGCTGATGACCGGTGACCTCGCGCACCCCTCCGATGTCATCGCCCGCGACCTCAATCGCTGGCTCGAGCGCAACAAGCACCTGGCGCAGGAAATCACGCGCCCCCGTTGAGCCATTCCCCGCGCACCGCGGTATGAAGCCGCCGTGCGCGTCCTGATCCAGCACCGGAGCCGTTACCTCTATCCGCGCCCGACGCTGCTGGGTCCCCAGGTGATTCGATTGCGCCCCGCGGATCACGCGCGCGCGATCATCGAGAGCTACCGCCTGGACATCGCGCCGGAGCACCGCGTGCACTGGCAGCGCGATCCGCACGGCAATCAGATCGCGCGCGTCACGTTCAAGGCGGGACAGCGCGTCCCCGCGCTCGAGATGACCGTCGAGCTCGCCGTCGACGTGCGGCCGGTCAACCCGTTCGACTTCTTCGTCGACGATCGCGCGAAGAAGCTCCCGTTCGTGTATCCGGACCACCTCGCGACCGAGCTCGGGCCGTACTTCGATCTCGACGATCCGGCGTACCGCATGGGCGCGCGCGCTCGCGAGCTCCTCGCGTCGGTGCCGAGCGAGGGCGACACGATCGACATCCTCGTGCGGCTCAACAGCGCGGTCAACGGCGGCATTCGCTACGTGATCCGTGACGAGCCCGGCGTGTGGACTCCCGAGGAGACGCTCGCGAACGGGCGCGGCAGCTGTCGCGATGCGGCGGTGCTGCTCGTCGCGCTCATGCGATCGCGCGGGATCGCGGCGCGGTTCGTGTCGGGCTACCTCGTGCAGCTCACCGACGAGGGCATGATCCCCGACGAGCCCAAGGGCGTCGATCGCGACGTCGTCGACCTGCACGCGTGGGCCGAAGCGTACGTGCCGGGCGCCGGATGGATCGGCTTCGACGGCACGAGCGGCCTTCTGTGCGGCGAGGGCCACATCCCGCTCGCCGCCACCGCGACGCCGCTCGCGGCCGCACCGCTCGACGGGACGAGCGAGCTCGCTGCATCGAGCGTCGAGTTCTCGACCTCGATCATGCGCCTCGGTCACGAAGCGCGCCCCACCGCACCATTCACCGACGAGGTGTGGCGCGAGCTCGTCGCGGCGGGCGATCGCGCCGACGCCGCGCTGTCGAGCGCGGGGCTCTCGGTGTGGATCGGCGGCGAGCCGACGTTCTGCGCGCGCGAGCAGCAAGACGCCGATGAATGGCAAGGCGGCGCCCTCGGCGAGGACAAGTGGCGGCGTGGACGCGCCCTCGCGGCGACCTTGCGCGATCGACTCGCGACCGGCGGCGTCGTGCTGCATCGCATGGGCAAGCACTACCCGGGCGAGAGCCGGCCGCGCTGGGCGCTCGACGTGATCGGCCGCCGCGACGGTGGCGAGCTGTGGCCCACGCGCGACCTCGACGATACGGGCCGCGTCGGCGAAGCGGAGCGATTCGCGCTCGCGCTCGCGGCCGCGCTCGGCGTCGAGCCCGCACTCCACCCGGCGTTCGAGGACCCGTGGGAGGTGCTGCGCGCGGAGGCCGCGTTGCCGCCCGCGATCGATCCGCGCACCGCCGGGCTCGACGATCCCGAGGAGCGCCGCCGTCTCGCGCACGTCATGCAGCGCGGCGTCGGCACCGTGGTGGGCTTCGTGTTGCCGCTCGCGCGCGGCGCATCGAACGAGTGGATGACCGATCGCTGGACGTTCCGACGCGGCGAGCTGTTCTTGCTCCCGGGCGACTCGCCGATCGGCCTGCGCCTGCCGCTCGACTCGCTCGGGCCCGGGCTCGCGCCGCCGCTGTGGGCCGACGCGCCGATCATCGACGATCCACGCACCGGCGACGACGAGGACACGCAGGCCAGGCGCGTGGTTCGCGCCCCGCTCGGCGACGCTGCGCGCGGCGTGCGAACGGCGATCGCGATCGAGCCGCGCGAGGGGCAGCTGTGGGCGTTCTTGCCGCCGGTGCCCTCGTTCGACGACTTCTGCGATCTCGTCGGCGCGATCGATCGCGCGCGCGTCGCGACCGGCCTGTGCGTGCACCTCGAAGGCTACACGCCGCCGCCGTCTCCCGACCGCCTGCGCTTCGCGGTGACACCGGACCCCGGCGTGCTCGAAGTGAACCTGCCGCCGGTCGCCTCGTGCAGCGAAGCGACCGCGCTGTATCAGACGGTGTTCGACGCCGCGCTCGCGAACGGCCTCACGGCCGAGCGCTACATGCTCGACGGGCGCGCCGCGGGCTCGGGCGGCGGCAACCACATCACGATCGGCGGTCCGACGGCGCTGCGCTCGCCGTGGCTCGAGCGGCCGAGCCTCCTCGCGAGCCTGATCACGTTCGTCCAGCATCATCCGTCGCTGTCGTACGCGTTCACGGGGCTGTTCGTCGGACCGACCTCGCAAGCGCCGCGCGTCGATGAAGCGCGCCACGACGCGCTGTCCGAGCTCGAGATCGCACTGCCGCGCCTGTTCTCCGACAACGTACCCGTGTGGCAGGTCGACGCGCTGCTGCGCCATCTGCTCGTCGACGTCGCCGGCTCGACGCATCGCGCGGAGATCTCGATCGACAAGCTCGTCGATCCGCTCACGCCGTTCGGTCGTCAAGGCATCGTCGAGCTACGCGCGTTCGAGATGCCGCCGCATCCGCGCCTGCTCGCCGCGCAGGCGATCCTCGTGCGCTCGCTCCTCGCCGCGTTCACCGCCGCGCCGTACGAGCACCGCCTCGTCCGCTGGGGCGAGGAGCTCCACGATCGCTTCCTCCTGCCCTACTTCATGGCGCGCGACCTCGAGGACGTGTGCGCGCACGCGAGCGTGCCCTTCGACGCGTATCGCCCGTTCGTGGAGCTGCGCTGTCCGCTCGTCGGAGTGCTCGCCGTCGGCGATGCGAGCGTCGAGGTGCGCAACGCGATCGAGCCGTGGCACGTGCTCGGCGAGGAGGCGACGCAGAGCGGCACCTCGCGCTACGTCGACAGCTCGATGGAGCGCATCGAGATCCGCACGCACGGCCTCGATCCCGAGCGCTACCTCGTCGCGATCAACGGCTGCGTGCTCCCGCTGCGCGGCGTCGCGGGGCGCAACGTCCACGTCGGCGGCGTCCGCTTTCGCGCGTGGTGCCCGCCGCACTCGCTCCATCCCCACCTCGGCATCCACCACCCGCTGCGCATCGACGTCGTCGATCGGTGGGCGAAGCGCGGCGTGATCGGCGGCTCGTATCACGTGTGGCACCCCGAGGGCCGCGCGTTCGACGCGCCCCCGCTCACGCGCGTGGAAGCCGCGGCTCGTCGAGCGCAACGCTTCGCGGTCCACGGCGCGAGCCCACTGCCGCTCCACCTCGTCACGCCCGCGCCCCACCCGCAGCAGCCGTACACGCTCGACCTCCGCCGGATCGACGCCGGAATGCCGATGCCGCGCGCGGAGGAATGGATCACGCCGTGAGCGATCCGGACGACGCTCTGTCTGCATCCTTCGCGGTGCACGACGAGCTCATCGCGCGACGGAACGTCGACGTCTGGGTCGGCGCCGAGCCGACGTTCACGCGCGCCGACTCCACCGAGCCCGCGTGGATCTGCGCCGCCGACGGCGACGACAAGCTCGCGCGCGCCCACGCGCTCGCGACCGCGCTCGCCGATTCGACGCGCGGCGCCTCGACGCTCACGCGCGTCATCGGTCGCCAGTTCCCGGACGAGCTCGCGCCTCGCTTCGCGTTCGGCCTGCGCTGGGGCGAGCACACGCTCCTCTCTCATCGCGCCGCGCTCGACGCCGAGCCCGAACCGCCGCCGACCGATCTCGCGAACGATCACTGGCTCACCGTCACGCCCGATCCCGGCGTCATCGAGGTCAACATGGCCCCGTGCGCGACGATCGCCGAGTTCGCCGCGCAGACCCAGCGCATCTATCGCGCCGCGCGCACCGCCGGCCTCTCGCCGACCCGGGCGCGCTTCAACGGCGACATCGTCGACTCGGGCGGAGGTGGCCAGATCACGCTCGGCGGATCGTCGCCCACGACCTCGCCGTTCGTCCGCTACCCGCACGTCCTGCCCGCCCTGATCCGCTACATCAACAACCACCCCTCGCTCTCCTACTGGTTCGCGAACGAGTGCGTCGGCTCCGCCTCGCAGGGCCCGCGTCCCGACGAGGGCGTGCGCGAGCGCTACGACGAGCTGGGTCTCTCGCTGTCGTACCTCGAGCGCCTCGCCGACACGGGCGAGCTCGCCGCGGATCAGCTCTGGTCCGTGCTCGGCCCGCTCCTCGTCGACTCCTCCGGCAACTCGCACCGCGCGGAGATCAACGTCGAGAAGCTGTGGAACCCGCACATCACGCCGCACGGCACGCGTCACGGTAAGCTCGGCGTCGTCGAGCTCCGCGCGATCCGCATGCCCGAGCGACCGACGATGCTCGCCGCGCTGGCCGCCCTGCTCCGCTCGATCGTCGCGCGCCTCGTCGTCTCGGACTACCGCGCGCCGCTCGTCGACTGGCACGACGAGCTCCACGATCGCTTCGCACTCCCCGCCGCGCTCTCGCTCGATCTGCGCCGGGTGCTGGGCGACCTCGACGAGCACGGCCTCGGCATCCCCGCCGCGCTTCGCCGCGAGCTCGACGCGTTCCGCGCACCGGGCATCGCGTGCCACCTCGGTGACGCGACGCTCGTGATCCGCCCTGCCCTCGAGTTCTGGCCGCTGGTCGGCGACGTCGCCTCGCAGGAGCGCTCGGGCGCGCGCATCGTCGACGCATCCACGCAGCGCGTCGAGCTGTCGCTCGAAGGCGCGGGCCCCGATCGCATCGCGGTCAACGGCCGGTGGGCGGCGCTGTCCTCGCTCGGCGACGACGTCCGCGCGGTCGGCGTGCGCCGTCGCGTGTATCAGCCGTCGCCCGGCTTCCACGCGGGGCTCCCGGTCATCGATCCACTCGTCATCGAGTGGGCCCACGGCGGTCGCGCGCAGCGCATCGAGCTGTTCGCGTGGAAGCCCGACGGCGGTCCGTACCCGGGCTTGCCGACCGACGACGCCGATGCGCTCGCGCGCCGGCAGGAGCGCATCCGCGTGCACGCGCACGACGGCTTCATCGATGCCACGGGCTACTGGCCGGCAACGCGGTCGTTCACGATCGATCTTCGACGTTAGCTACTCGTCGGCCGGAACGGGGACGTCCTTCGTACCGCGCCTGCCGGCCCAGTTCACGACGAGGCCGCACACGAGCGCCCACAGAAGGCCCGCGGTCCAGCCGGCAAGGACGTCCGTCGGATAGTGCACGCCGAGGTAGAGGCGCGTGAAGCCGATCAGCATCGTCAGCGCCGCGCCGATCGCGACGACCGTGATCCGCTGTCGTCGGGTCTCGAGCCTGCGCGCGATCAACACGGCGAGCGTGATGTACAGCGCCGCGGAGATCATCGAGTGTCCGCTCGGAAACGAATGGCCACCGGGCGGATCGATGTGCGTCACCACGGTCGGGCGATCGCGCTCGTAGAAGCCCTTGAGCAGCGCCATGCCGGCGAGCGTGCCGAGCGAGCACGCGAGCATGAGCAGCGCGTAGCGCCAGTGGCCGCTGACCGCGAAGAAGATGACCGAGATGAGGACGATCAGGCCGGTGACGGCGCCCGAGCCGAGCGCCGAGATGTGCATGAACGCGTTGGTCAGCGACTGCGGGCCGATCGGATCGTCGGGCGTCGTGCGCAGCGCGAGGAGGATCGCCTCGTCGAAGCCGGCGGTCTCCTGACCGCTGACCGCGCGACCGATCTTGATGAAGGCGAAGACGAGACCACCGATCAGCGCGAGGAGCGCGACGAGGCGCAGGTCCTTCGCACGAAGCCACTCCCACGATGCCTTGACCGCTTTCACGGAGCCACCTTACTCCGAACCGCCGCCACGAACGGCTCCCAGGCGGCAACGAGCGGCACGTCGTAGCGCGCGCACACGACCTCGAGGTTGCCGCGCCGCCAGAAGCCGTGCGGACACCCGACGATCACGCGACCGCCGCGCGCGTGGAGGCCCAGCTCGAGCAGCGTGATCGGCGCCTTGGTCTCGGGCGCGAACCACATCGCGATCACGTCGGCGCGCTCGAGGCCCGCGAGCTCCCACTCCACCTGCTCGCGGAACCTCGGCTCGTCGATCGACTGCCGCCAGCTGGCGTCCCACTCGTCGCGCCGCGGGTTCAATGCCACGGCATCGAGATCGCCGAGGTCGGCCGCGATCCGCGCCTGCCAGTCCTCGGCGGCGCCCATCTCGATCGAGCCCGCGAGAAACACCACGCGGTCGGACGGCGAGACGACGACCGGAACCGGCGGTTTCATGATCCGCATCCGGACGAACATACGCGCCGCCGCGTACGATGGTCCAATGATGCAGAGCCAGTCCCAGTCGCAGGGACCGGGCCCCACAGCCGACAAGACCGGCGTGTTCGCGAGCTACGAGGCGCTACCGGACACGTACGACGAGATGTTCGAGGCCGGTGGTGCGCGGCCGCCGTTCGCGCGCGTCGCGCAGATGCTCGCGAAGATGACTCCCGAGGAGCTCGCGCGCGCGCAGACGCTCGCCGAGACCGCGTTGCTCCAGCAGGGCGTGACGTTCTCGGTGTACGGCGATGCGCGCGGCACCGAGAAGATCTTTCCGTTCTGCACGCTGCCTCGATTGATCGCCGCGACGGACTTCGCGCGCCTCGATCGCGGCCTGCAGCAGCGGTTGCGCGCGCTCGGTGCGTTCCTCGACGACATCTACGGGGAGCAGAAGATCCTCGCGGACAACGTCGTGCCCGCCGAGATGATCCTCGGCGCGGCCGGCTACCGGCCGATGCTGCGCGGCCTGCGCCCGCCCGGCGGCGTGCGCATCCACATCTCGGGCGTCGATCTCATCCGCGACTCGAGCGGCACGTGGCGCGTCCTCGAGGACAACCTGCGCACGCCGTCGGGCGTGTCGTACGTCGTCGAGAATCGCCTGCTGAGCAAGCGCCTGTTCCCGCGCGTGCTCGATGCCGCGCGGGTGCATCGCGTCGATCACTATCCGACGCGCCTCGCCGAGACGCTGCGCTCGGTCGCGCCCCAGAGCTCCGTGCCCGACGGCGACTGCAATGCCGTCGTGTTGACACCGGGTCCGTACAACTCGGCCTACTTCGAGCACACGTTCCTCGCGCGCACGATGGGCCTCGAGCTCGTGCAAGCGCCCGATCTGTTCGTCGACGGTGATCGCGTGTACTGCCGCACCACGCGCGGCCCCAAGCGCGTCGACGTCATCTATCGGCGCACCGACGAGGCGTTCCTCGATCCGGAGGTATTTCGCCCCGACAGCGTGCTCGGCGTGCCCGGGCTGATGCGCGCGTACGCGGCGGGAAACGTCGCGCTCGCGAACGCGCCCGGCAACGGCGTCGCCGACGACAAGGCGGTCTATCCGTTCGTGCCGAAGATGATCGAGTTCTATCTCGGCGAGGAGCCGATCCTCGATCAGGTGAATACGTACGTGTGCTTGTTCGACGACGATCGCAAGTACGTTCTCGAGCACCTCGACGAGATGGTCGTCAAGGCGGTCGACGAAGCGGGCGGCTACGGCATGCTCATGGGCCCGAGCGCGTCGCAGGACGAGCGCGAGGAGTTCCGCCGCCGCATCATCGCCGAGCCGCGCCGCTACATCGCGCAGCATCGCATCGAGCTGTCATCGTGTCCGACGTGGATCGCGGAGCGCGGCAACGGCACCGTCGAGCCGCGTCGCGTCGACCTGCGCCCGTACATCCTGACGTCGCGCGAGGGACCGTGGGTCCTCCCCGGCGGCCTCACGCGCGTCGCGCTCCAGCGCGGAAGCTACGTCGTGAACTCGTCGCAGGGCGGCGGCAGCAAGGACACCTGGGTCCTCAAGGACACCGCTCCGGGGGAACGCGCGTGATCTCGCGCGTCGCCGATCACTGCTTCTGGTTCGGTCGCTACGTCGAGCGCGCCGAAGCGTCCGCGCGCATGCTCGCCGCGAGCGTGTCGCTCGCCCTCGACGCGGAGCTGCCGTCGGCGCAGGTGTGGCGCCCCGTGATCGTCGTCTCCGGCGAGGAGGACGAGTTTCGCGAGCGCATCACCGCCGGCGACGACGAGCACCCGGCGTGGGGCGACGGTGAGGTCGTGCAGCGCTTCATGGTGTGGGACGAGGACAACGGCGTGTCGCTCGCGCGCTCGATCGTCGGCATGCGCTGGAACGCGCGATCGATCCGCGAGGTCCTCTCGCTCGAGGCGTGGGAGTCGGTCAACGAGCTGCACCTGTGGATGCGCTCCGACCTCGCGCCGGCGACGTACACGCAGCACCGCGAGGCGTTCTATCAACACATCCGCCGCGGCACGCAGCTCACGCTCGGCCTGTTGCGCTCGACGATGCTCCACGACGAGGCGCTGCACTTCATCTGGCTCGGCGTGTTGCTCGAGCGCGTGAACCAGACCGCGCGCATCCTCGACGTGCACCACTGGGCGTTCACGAACCTCCCGCGCCGCCACGAGGTGGTCGAGACCGCGCTGTGGCTGTCGCTGCTTCGCGCGCTGTCGGGCAGCGAGGCCTACCTCAAGCGCGCCGCGGGTCGCGTGAGCTCCGAGGGCGTCGCGCGCTTCCTCGTCAGCGAGCGCGCGTTCCCGCGATCGATCGCCTACTGCGTGCACTCCGCGTACGACCGCCTGTGCGACATCCGCCCGCCCGATCAACACGCGCTCCCGGGCGGTGCGTCGCTCGAGCGGCTGCGTGTCCTCGACGCGTGGGTCGGTGCGCGGACCGGCGAGCCGCTGTCGGGCAGCGCGGTCCACGACCTGGTCACGCATGTCGTCGACGAGGTCCACGAGATCTGCGGTACCCTCAGCAAGGAGCTGCTTGGCGCGTAGCTGTCTGGTCCTCGTGTTCGTCGCAGGGTGCGGCTTCTCGCTGCCACTCGGTGGTGATGACCAGATTCCAGACGGCCGCCCGATCTCGATCGTCGACGACGCGCCCGGCGACTTCACGGGCTCGACGTTCGAGGCCACCATCACCGAGCGCGGCACGATCGAGCCCGACGCCTTCGTGCTGAGCGGCCTGCACGTGCGCGCGTTCAGTAGCACGTTCGACGCGGACGACACGTACATGGAGGCGCTCGCCACCGCGACGAACCAGCTCGGCGAGGGCTACCGTCAGGTACCGTTTCGCTTCGACAGCGCGGGCTCCGATCACCCGCACGGCGTCGGCATCTCCGGCGGCGCGTTCTCGTTGTTCTACGACGGCGAGATCTACTTGCCCGCGGGCATGATCGACATCGAGGTCGACGCGGACGATCACTGCATCGTCCAGCTCCAGCTCGACGGCGCCACGTGGACCGACGAGATGCGGGACGCCTACAGCACCGCGAACCCGATCACCCGGTTCGACGTCCCCGCCGAGGGTTGGTATCCGATCCGCGCGGCGTTCGTGCAGAGCTATGGCGGCTCGTGGTTCGACATTCACGTCACGCCCGTCGGCGGAACGCGCACGCACGTCGACGGCACGCACACGCGCGCGCGCGTCACGAGCGCGCAGGGGCTCCTCGTCGACGCGTTCCAGCTCCGCGCGATGGGCCGCGCACTCGGCTCGACCGCGGTCGCGAAGGTCGATCACGACTTCGGCTACGGCGCGCCGCCGTTCGACCTCGGCATCCCGAGCAGCGACTTCACGCTGCGCTACCTCGGCCAGATCCGCATCGACGAGCCGGGCGCGTACACGTTCTACGCGAGCTCCTCGACGGGCGGCGGCAACGGCGGAGATCTGTGGCGCGTGTGGATCGACGGCGTCGCGATCGCGGGGCCGTGGACGGCCGAGAGGTTGCCGATGGCCACCGTCGATCTCGAGCCCGGCTGGCACGACTTCGGCGTCGATTTCGGTGACGACGACAACGACGCTCGCATCCAGGCGCGCATGTCGGGACCCGGCATCCCCGACGGGCCGATCGATCCCGCGCGCCTCCGCCCCGCCGTCGCGACGGGCCTCACCAGCGTGTTCATCGATCTCGCGAACAAGACCAACATCAAGGATGCGACGGCCTCGGGGCCCACGGAGACGACGGTCGACATCAGCGTCACGGGAACCGCCGGCGCGAAGGTCGTCTCCGTCGATTGGGGCTTCGGCGTCGAGTTCTCGCGTATGACGGATCTCTCCGCGCGCCGCGTCGACTGCTTCACGCAGGACACGCAGGTCCCGCTCGGCGCGAACGCCGGCTACTACTACTTCGCGAACGACACGTCGTGCGCGAACAGCGATCTACCGCTCGCCTGGAAGTACATCGTCACCGACTCCGTCACCGGAGGCATCGCGGGCAACGTGTGGAACCCGCTCGTCGCAGTCACCTACCGCGGCGGCGAGGTCGCCCCACCGTTCGCGAAGCAAGCGGTATTCACGTCGTCGGTGCGCGAGACCCCGAACGCGATCGGCTTCGGGCGCGTGTCGCTCGACGCGGACCTCCGCGGGGGCGGCGCGACGCTCGAGATCCGGACCGCCTCGAGCGAAGCGGCCCTCGACGCCGCGTCGTGGATCGCCGTCGCCGACGACGAGGTCCCCGCCGTGGAGCCCGGCGCCGTCCTGCAGTATCGCGTGACGCTCGAGACCGGCGGCTGGGAGCTCGTCTCCGTCGATCGCGTCGAGATCGTGTACATCGTGCCCGAGTGATCGCGCGCAGCGAGCGGGTGATAGAGTGGCGCGGTGCCGAACCTCCTCGCGATGTCCTTCGAGGGCGAGCTCGCGCCATCGTTCGAGCTGCACTGCCTCGGTGAAGGGCGCGAGCTGCCGGACGGCTGGGGCCTCGGCTACTACCCGTCGGGCGAGCCGTCCGCGGCGATCCTGAAGGAGCCCGCGCCGCCGCAGGCGTCGATTCGCAGCCAGCTCGCGCTCGCGTGGGAGCAGGTCGAATCGAACATGTTCATGCTGCACATCCGGCGCGCGCGGTGGGGCGTGCTGTCGGACGCGAACACGCAGCCGTTCTCGCGCACGTGGGGCCGGCGCGACTGGATGATCGGCCACGCTGGCAGCCTCGATCAACGCATCGAGGGTATCGACACGCCGGGGCTGTTCGAGCCCGTCGGCTCGACGGACACCGAGCAGATGTTCTGCCTGCTGCTCAATCGCTGCGTCGAGAAGGGCTGGCGCACGCTGATGGACGTCGACCTCGGCGAGCTGCACGGCTGGTTGACGGAGCTCAACAAGAAGGGCGAGCTGACGATCTGCATGACCGACGGGCGCGACATGATCGTGCACGCGGATCATCGCGGCGTCCCGCTGTGGGTCGGGTTGCTCGTGCCGCCGTACGACAAGATCGCGTTCGGCGATAACGACCTCGACGTCGATCTCACGCGCCGCGGCGCGAAGAGTCGCAAGGGCGCCATCGTGTGCAGCGAGCAGCTCCTCGCGCGCGATGGCGACGCCGACAAGGCCATCGTGTGGCGACAGCTCGCGCCCGGGACGCTGATGATGATCCGCGAGGGCGCGATCATCGCCGAGCGCACCGTCGAGGGCCCGATCGACGTCGCGCGCGCGCCGCACCGGCCGGTCCGCGCGGAGAAGCGCACGTTCGATGTCGTGCACCGGACCGTCTACAAGTACGCGAAGCCCGTCGAGCGATCGACGCACGTGCTGCGGCTGACGCCCGTGCACGATCGCCTCCAGAACGTGATCTCGTCGGACCTTCACGTGTCGGTGCCCGCGCAGAGCCGCGACTACGAGGACGTGTTCGGCAACCGCGTGCGCCGTCTCGTCATCGACACCGAGTTCGACGAGATGGTGATCGAGAGCAAGAGCGTCGTCGAGGTGCTCGACGTGGACCCGCTCGGCTTCGGTCCGCTGCGCGTGCGCTCGACGATCCCGCTCGTGTGGATGCCGTGGCAGCGCCAGGTGCTCGATCCGTACCTGTTGCCCGTGGAGCTGCCCGAGACGCAGCTCGCCGAGCTCGCCGAGTACGGGATGAGCTTCGTGAAGCGCAACGACTACGACCTGCTCGACACCCTGCTCGACATCAACCAGACGATCAATCGCGAGTACCTGTACAAACCCGGCGCGACGACCCTGCTCACGACGGCGTTCGACACCTACGCGAATCGGCGCGGTGTGTGTCAGGACTTCACGAACCTCATGATCTGCCTCGCGCGCCTGCTCGGCGTGCCCGCGCGCTACGTGTGCGGCTACATCTATACGGGACCGAAGAACCAGTCGGGCACCACGAACCAGGTGCAGAGCGAGGCCTCGCACGCGTGGGTGCAGCTGTACCTTCCGCAGGTCGGCTGGAAGGGCTTCGACCCGACGAACGGGATCCTCACCCAGACAGACCACGTGCGCGTCGCCGTCGGGCGTAACTACATCGACGCGACGCCGACCGGCGGCACGATCTTCGTCGGTGGCGGCGGCGAGACACTTTCCGTCGACGTCAGGGTCGAGCCACACGTCGGGTAGGCTGGCGTGCCATGACGATCGATCCGATCAACCTCGCCGAGCTCGAAGCGCTCGCGCAGCCACGCGTGACGCAGATGGCGTGGGACTACTACGCCTCGGGCGCCGACGACGAGCGCTGCGTGCGCCGCAACCGCGAGGCGTTCGCGGAGATCGCCCTGCACTACCGCGTGCTCGTCGATGTCGCGCAGCGCGATCTGTCGACGACGGTGCTCGGCCATCGGATCGCGATGCCGGTGTGCGTCGCGCCGACCGCGTTCCATCGCCTCGCGCACGAGGACGGCGAGCTCGCGAGCGTGCGCGGCGCCGGTGATGCGGGCACGCTGTTCGTCCTGTCGACGCTGTCGAACACGCGCGTCGAGGACGTCGTCGCCGCGGCGAGCGGGCCGGTGTGGTTCCAGCTCTACGTCTACAAGGATCGCGCGGCGACCGAGGCGCTCGTCCATCGCGTCGAGGCGGCGGGCGTGAAGGCGATCGTCGTCACCGTCGACGCGCCGCTGCTCGGGCGCCGCGAGCGCGACGTGAAGAACCGCTTCGCGTTGCCGCCGCCGCTCGGCATCGAGAACATGTACGCCGAGGGCTATCGGCCGGTGCGCGCCGTCGAGAACGAGTCCGGGCTCGCCGCGTACTTCGTCTCGCTGCTCGACGCGAGCCTGACGTGGGACGCGCTCGCGTGGCTGCGCTCGATCACGAAGCTACCGGTGCTGGTCAAGGGCATCGTGCGCGCCGACGACGCGGTCCGCGCGATCGAGCACGGCGCCGCCGGCATCGTCGTGTCCAACCACGGTGGTCGCCAGCTCGACGCATCGCCCGCGACGATCGAGGTGCTGCCGCGCATCGCGGACGCACTCGCGGGGCGCGGCACGATCCTCCTCGACGGTGGCGTACGGCGCGGCGCGGACGTGATCAAGGCGATCGCGTTCGGTGCGCGAGCGATCCTCGTCGGGCGTCCCGTGCTGTGGGGCCTCGCGGCCGGCGGTCGTGAAGGCGTCGCGGCCGCGCTCGGCGTGTTGCGCCGCGAGCTCGATCTCGCGATGGCGCTGTGCGGCTGCGCCAATGTCGCCGCGATCACGCGCGATCTGGTGCAGCCGTGAGCAAGGTGGTCCGGGAGATCGAGCTGTTCTTCCAGGAGGGCTCGAGCGACAAGGTCTACAACGCGCAGATCGTCGAGGAGTACGCGAGCTCGTACACGGTGAAGGTGCAGTGGGGCCGTCGCGGCTCGAGCCTGCAAGAAGGCACGAAGGCGGTCAAAGTCTCGCGCGCCGTCGCCGACGCGAAGTTCGACTCGTGCGTCCGCGAGAAGCGCAACAAGGGATACGAGGAGAAGACCGCGACGACCAAGCCGGCCGCCGTCGCTCCTCCCGCGGGCCAGGGCTCGGGCAGCAAGTCGGGCGGCGTGCAGCGCGCGGTCGTCGGGCTCAAGGCGCAGCTGCTGAACCCGATCGACGACACCGATCTCGACGCGTTCCTCGCGAACGACGCGATGCTCGCGCAGCAGAAGATCGACGGCATGCGCATCCTCGCGCACGTGAACAAGGACGGCGTCCTCGCGACCAACCGCGAGGGCCAGGTCAGCAAGATGGCCACCAGCTCGCTGGACGGCCTCGAGTATCTGCCGGCCGGCACGATCGTCGACGGCGAGCTCCTCGACGACGGCTACTGGCTGTTCGACATCCTGAGCTTCGCCGGCACCGACGTGCGCATGCACGGCTATCACACGCGGTGGAAGCTCCTCGACGAGGAGTGCGAGCCCGCGCTGTCCGGCGACATCCGCATCGTGCCGATCGCCTCGGGCGCGAAGGCGAAGCGCGCGCTCTACAACCGTCTGTTCAAGGCGGGCGCGGAGGGCATCGTGTTCAAGGACGCCGCGGCCCCCTACACCGCAGGCCGCCCGTCCTCCGGCGGCACACAGCGCAAGCACAAGTTCGTCAAGAGCGCCGACGTCGTGATCACCGAGAACGCGGGCAACGCGTATCGCATGGCGGTCTACAACGGCAAGAAGCTCGTCGAGTGCGGCAAGGTCTTCGCCGGCACCACCAACGCCTCGCGCGCCGAGCTCGACCTCGCACTCGCCGCCGGCAAGCGTCCGATCTGCGAGGTGCGCTACCTCTACGCCACCGACGACCACGTGCTGTTCCAGCCGGTGTTCGTGCGCATCCGCGACGACAAGACCGCCGCGCAGTGCATCCGTTCGCAACTGCTGCAAACCTGCCGTACGGTCCTCGTCTGATGGCACTCCCCGCGACGCTCCGCCGCTTCACGATCCAGCTCGCCGACTCCGATCGCGGCATCTATGAAGAGCTCGACTGGCGCGTCCCCCAGCACCCGTCGGAGAACGAGCGCTACCTCGTCGCCCGCGTCCTCGCCCGCGCGCTCGAGCACGCCGACGGCATGGAGTTCTCCAAGGGCGGCGTCTCCGACGACGAGGAGCCCGCGATCATCCAGAAGAACCTGCGCGGCGAGTGGCTCGCGTGGATCGAGGTCGGCTCGCCGAGCCCCGACCGCCTCCACAAGGCGCAGAAGCTCGCGCCGCGTGTCGCGGTGTACGCGTGGAAGAACGTCGATGCGCTCGCCGACGCCATCCGCGAGCGCGAGGTCCACCGCCGCGAGGAGCTCGAGCTGAAGTCGCTCCCGGCCGAGACCCTCGACGCGATCGCCGCCACGCTGGACCGCGTGAACAAGTGGGACCTCTCGGTCGCGGGCGGCGCTATCTACCTGACGATCAACGGCGCCCTGTTCGAGCTCGCGGTGACTGTCATACCGATCGCGTAGATCGAGGCCGTGCGCATCTACTTCGTGGGCAGTCACGCGACCGGAAAGACCACGCTCTGCCGCTACGTCAGCCGCCGCTACGGCCTGCCGATGATCAGCGAGGTCGCCCGCGCCGTCCTCGCCGAGATGGAGACCGGCCTCGACGCCCTGCGCACCGACATGGACCTCGTGGCCGAGTACCAGGAGCGCGTGTTCGCGCGCCAGGTCGCCGTCGAGAAGCTGCACGCCGGCAAGTTCGTCTCGGACCGCGCGTTCGACAACCTCGCCTACGTCGCGGAACACACCACCAACGCCGCCGCGATGATGAACGATGCGCGCTTCCACGACTACATGAAGTGGGTGAGCGAGGGCATCGTCTTCTTCCTCCGCCCGCACCAGTCGCTGCTCAAGGACGACGGCGTCCGCGCGGGCGTCTCGTGGGACTCGGTCCTCCGCATCGACGGCATGGTCAAGCTCATGCTCGAGCAGCACCGCATCAGCTACCTGCCGCTCGAGTCCGTCTCGATGCAGGAGCGCGTTCGCGCGGTCGAGTTCGTCCTCGCCCGCTGCGGCTTCGACCAGCCCGCGGTCAAGCCGCGCCCGCGCGCCCAGACCATCCCGCCCGTCCCGGGCCCCGAGCCGTCGGTGCGCGCGAGCATCGAGTCGTGGCCCTACGCCCTCGTCGAGCCGAGCGAAACGGGAGCGTGAGATCTCGCTCGGCCTCGGGCGGCCAGTCGATTAGCCATTGTCGTCGGGGACTCCTTCGCGTACGAAGGTAGGAAGGCTCGATGCAATACAGCGTTCGCAACCGCCGCCGCCTTCGCCAGACCGGCGACGTGGCAGTTCCTCGCACGGCGACCGTGCGCGGGACCGGCGTTGCCGACATCGCGACGCCGGCGCCCGTTCATGCGGAAGGCTCCGGCGTGCTGCGCACGATCGACGAGCCCGTCAAAGAGATCACGCCGAGCTCGGTGATCAAGAACAACTGGCAACGCTAGCGAACGTCGCGTGACCATGTCGCGCGCTGCGTTCGAGCCTTTGGCGGCTACGCCCATCGGTCGTCGAAGCTTCCCTGCAAGCCGCTGACTTCGTTCCCGAAGAGTCAGGGGTGCCGCAATTTGCGGCATGGTGTTTCGAAGGTCGGCTCCTTCATATTCCCCCACCGCACGATGGCGGATGGCGTGGAACAGGCACCGAAGCGAGAGCTCTCGCTCTCTGCGCGACCACGGCGATCGAAGAACAAGGACGTCCTTGGCCCGGGACAGCCTTCGACGGAACACCTTCCCGACGCCCCCAAGCCACCCGAGGACTATCGCGTCCCCGGCGTGAAGCCAGATCCGATGCTCGCCAACGGGCATCACGCCGAAGAGAACGCGGCGAACGCGGAGAAGATAGAGAAGAAGGCCGCAGGCATGCCTCCCGCGATGAAGGAGGCGCTGGACAACATGCGCGCTGCGGCGGAGACCGCGGTGCTCGTGTCGACGATGGGCCAGGTCGGTGATCGCAACGGGCGGTGGAAGTTTCTCAACACGCTCGATCGCGTGGACGACCCGAACGTGCGCAAGAAGATGGCGGCGCAGTTCGAGTCACAGACGGGTCAGAAACTCGGCGACTTTGTCGAGAACGCCGGTTGGCACAGCAAGCGTGACAAGGAACAAGCGAAGGACCTGATCTCCCACGAACGCGGTGAGGTCGAAACAAAGCTCGCGGAACTGGAACAGAAAAGTCCAGCGGCCTTCAAGGCGCGAGAACGTCAGGCAAAGGAGTGGGCGACCAAGATCTTGAGTACCACGCGCGCCGACGACGTCGATGACGACAAGAGCGCGAAGACGATCTTCGACACGCTCGGGCAACGGACACCAGAGGAGATCGAGCTGATCCGCCGACAGATCCGGGAGAGCAGCGGCGGCCGCAGTGCGTATCAAGAGATCGACAAATCACTCTCAGGAGGGACCGAAGACGAAGCGCTTGCGGGCCTGAAGGGGAGCAAGGTGACGTCCGTCGCCGCTGGCATCAAGAACGCCGATGGCAACGCAGATCGGATCAAGGAGCTGCTACGCAGGCTTGACCACGTCGAGATCGCCGAGCTGAAGAAGACGAATCCGATGATCGACATGATCGCGATCCAGTCTGTGGACGGCGGTCAGCGCGCCGAAATCGCGGCGTTGCTCGAAGGAAACAAAGCGAAGGCGAACGCGGCGCAGATCACCGACCTGTTCAAGGATCCGAGAGACGGCCTCGACATGGACGGCATCAAGCTGACCAAGCAGAGCGAGCAGAACCTCGAGAACCGCAAGACGGCGAACGTGATCAAAGCGCTGCGCGACATGCCGGCGGCCGACATTCTCGCTGCAAAGGTCGCGTGGGAGAACGACCCGGCGAACGAGGGCAAGACGTGGAACAGCATGATCGAAGCACGCTTCGGCGACGGCGACTCGACGACGTTGCTGCGAATCCGCGCGCTCGCCGACGGGAACAAGGTCGAAGAGCGCGCCTATGCGCTGCGCGATGCGATGCGCACGCAGAACCAGGAAGAGATCGAGGCCGCGATTGCGAGTCCCGATCTGCACAGCGACGATCCGATGAAGCGGTCGATCGCCATCGCCGAACGATTCGAGCTCGAACAGCGAGTCCGCGCGCTGGACGATGCAGCGGCACGCACGACCGCAGTGATGACTGGCAGAGACCCGAACGCGGTTGTTGGCCGCGACATGCAGCACCAGCTCAACGACTACTACCGCGAGTACGGAGACAAGGTCCCGCATCCGAAAGACTTCACCTCGATGCTCGACGTGATGAGCGACATCGACGAGGTCAAAGAGAAGCGCGCCGCGAAGGCGAACGAGGACTCGATCGCCGCCGGTGAGCTCGAACAGCAAGGCAAGCTTTCGACGACCACCCAAGTGCGCCGCGCCGAAGTGAAGGGCGATCTCGAGCACAAGGCGCAACTTCTAGAGAACCTCGGGTCCGCAGGTGAGCGAGTGGAGGTCGAGAAGGACTTCGAAGCTCGCTACGGCAAGAGCGTATACAAGGATCCGCGCGCGGCGCAGTTCCATGCAGCTGCGAAGTTCTTGAAGGACCGCGGTGACGATCGACCGCTGAGCGAGATCGAGATCGACATCGCGAACAAGGAACGCAACGCGAACGAACATCGCGTCCACAACGTCCAGGTCTATGGCGCGAAAGCCGAACGCGATCCGTACCTCCAGTACCTCCTCCAGAAGGAGCAGTTCGAGCGCCAGCACAGCGACAGCCTCGAAGCGGAAGAAATGATGCGCGAGATGCGCGGCGGCAACATCGGCGTCGAGGATCTCAACCGTCACAACCTCGCCGCGATGGAGCAGCAGTTCGTCGCGCAGACGAATCCCTTCGACATGACGCCTCGCGCGCTCAGAGACGGTGTGACGCGAGAAGACTTCGACGCGCATGACAAGAGCGTGACGAACACACTCGAAGTTCAGCGCACCGAGAAGATGAAGCACGGCGAGCGCCTCGCGATGGCGTTCTCGACGCTCGCGAAGATCGGCGCACTGCTCGCCGGCCAGCCACACCTCGTGTTCCTCATCGATGCCGCCGCCGGCCTGACCGAGATGGCGATCAAGTCGTCGACGATGGGCAATGACTACGACTCGTCGCTCGACACGAAGATGTTCGGCCTGACCATGGCCGTCGACGCGCTCACGATGGGCGCAGGAAAGTACTTCAGCTCTGCAGCGAACAAACTCGATGACGTAGCCGCAGCGAAGAACCTCGGACAATCCACAGCAACGGAGGTTGTCGAGCAAGCGACTACTTCGCAGGCAAAGAAGGAGCTCGCGGAGGGCGCGGTCAAACAGGTAGTCGCTACGGAAGCAAGCCTCGCCGGCAAGGTCGCGGGTTCAGCTGACGACGTCGCGGAAGGTGGTGTCTCCATCGCGAAGACGGAGCAGGCGATCGCGAAGGTGGAAACGACGGCTGCCGAGAACAGCGTTCAAGCAGCCGCGAAGTCGCTGCAGCGCAAGGAGATGGTCACGAACCTCGCGCTCGGCGCGGGGCACACAGCGGGCGCCAGCATGATTCAGGGCGAGAACGGCGACGACATGCTGTACGGCATCGCGCGCGGAATGCTCGGCATGCTCGTGCCGCACATCGCAGGCGGAAAGCTCGACAAGGTGCTCGGTACGAATGCGTTCGGTACTGGAGCGAAGGCACTCCTCAACTTCGGCTCGGAGGTCGCGATCGGCGGTGGGGACGTGGGGATGGCCGCTCTGTCCGCAGGAGTGAACGCGCGCCATGGCTACAGGAGTAAGAAGGCGCAGAAGGGGCAGCACGACGACCACCTCATGTCGCATTTCGCGGAGGAGCCGACGTATCGACCGCGTGTCGACGACGACCGGACGGTTGCGAGGAAGCTACCGAGCGAGCCGATCGATCCGCACGTGCTGGCGAATGGGCACAACGCCGAGGTCGACCTACCGAGCGCCGCGGCGACACCGGGTCTCGCCCCCGCTCTTCCTTTCGATCAAGTTGCTGGCCCGATACCCACGACGACCGAGCCGAAGGTTCGTCCTGATCTGTCGATCGAACGCGCACCGATCGTCCCGCAGTCGCTAGACGGTCTGCCGATTCAAGAGCGAATCGATCGTGTGACTGGCGTAAGCAAAGACGCCGACTATGAGCGTGGGCAACAGGACCTTGCCGCCTTTTACGCGAATCAGGAACTCGAAGCGGCCAATGTCACCCGCGTACGAGGAAAGCACTTCGAGGAAGGAACGAGCCCTGACTACGCAAACGCGTGGAACAGTAGCTACTCGGTCCGAGAGTTCCAATACGACAACGCCAGGCTCACCCAGGTTGGTATCGACGTTCACCTCACTCCAGGCAAGGGAGTTGGGGATGCCGAACTCGCTGCGGTTCGGGCAAACACGTATCGCGGAGTGGATCAATTCTATAACTACGACTCTGACGGGCACATGCACCAGCTTCCAAACGGGAGCGTTCTGCATGTGGAACCAAATTTCGTGGAAAGACCAGAGAACGCGGACCTTGGGGTGCGCGTTGAATCCGGCCGCATCGACCCGGACACTAATAGACGGCGTCGTACCCGGATGAACGAATGGCTGTTGGACGATGTCGTTCCCACTGCCGAGGGTCCGGGCGCAGGTCCCGTCGTCCCCGCTCATGAGCTCACGCATGTCTTAGGTCCTTCCGATGAGTATGTCGAACCGGAGATCAAGCGCCGTCAGACCATCGATTCCGAAGGAGTCATCGTCGACGGGAGTCTCATGGGTGACCTCTATCGTGAGGGGGGAACACCGGAGGTCAAGCAACGACACTTGAGGATGATCGGCGATGACATCGATAGGCACCGAGGTGCGGCTGCCGACACGCTAAAGATTCCCGCGATCTCTGACGCCGACGCGGAGCTGCTCCTGCGAGGAGAGCCGCCCAAGAGCACTAGCCGCGAGTCGAGCGTAGTCCTAACCGACCCCTCGGCTGAGACACTGCGCTTTCCAGCACAACGAGAGGGCATCACAGAGAGCGACACCGACCGTTTGCCGAAGCGCATGTCGGACTCGAAGCGGAATTCCACGCCGCTCACTGGTGAAGAAATTGAGCAGGCGCGAGCGCGGTCGATCGAACTCGGAATGCCAGGAGAAGACATCATCGTCCAATCGGACGACCCTGCTGCGAGAACTTCATGGGGCCGTGCGTTCGGACAGGAACGGCTATACATCGCCGATGATGTGAAGCCCGCGGTTCCTCATCAAGATAGCGCGGGCGAGTGGGTCAGCCTCACGCCGAACCAACGCGTCTCGTCAGGCGGTGCAATAGGCCATGAGATCGTGGGCCATCGCGAGGCTGACCTCGCCGGAAAAGGAAAGACACAATCCTACGAGACATACGCTGGGATGGACCCTGAGACACGGCAGGTCCAGCAAATCCGAGACAACGCCCTCGACGAAGCTCAAGCGAGCCTTCGCGCCGCGAAGTTCACACCCGACCTGTCGAAGAAGGAAAGAAAGATACTCTTTGAAGATGCTATGGACCGGCTCGAGAAGGTCGGTCTGTCGGTGGATGATGTTCCCGACCTGGACTTGTACCTGGATCAACGATGAGCGATCTCAACAACGAGCCATCTGAAAAACTACGAGCAGCCTGGGAGGCGTTGCATTCGGCTGTGCGGCAGTTCAACGCGAAGATTCCCATCGAGGCGCGATGCGTGTTCTGCGAGAACGTCCTCGAGGTTGAGGGCATTCCGCCGAACTCCCCGACGCAGTGGTTTGTTCACTGCCCGTGTGGAAAGAGCAACGCGACGATCAAAGGGATCTGATGTCAGCGCACGATGAACCCATCACGATGCTCTCGTACAAGACTGGTTCGCCCAGTTTCCGCGAGGGCGAGGTTACGTTGACCGTGGAACTTGATGGCACGGTTCACCTTCTCCACCGAGCCTTTCTTCATGCGCGTGAATGGACTGCTCGTTTGGGGCTGGGGGTTTGGGCTGAGCTGATTGCGACCTTTCGGGCCAGTCGCATTCCATCAACTGCCAGCGGCAGTCGTACCGGCGTACCAGGTACGATCGTGAGCCGAGCGACATGGAAGATCGGAGACAGGACGGAAACCTCGGTCATTGGAGATACGAGGGCCGAGATCGATTTCCAAAGGTTCGCGGAACAGATCGCGAGCCAGGTTGCGCCGGGAGTCCTTGAACTTGGATCGTGGCCCACGAACCGCGCTCTCGTGCTCGCGTCCAAGGAGAGGACGCGCTAGCAAGAGAATCAACAGCGGCCCGCAGCGCCAGGTGAACCTTTCGGGCGACGCTCCCGCGAGCGGTCCTTACTCGAACCGGGCGTGGACGCGGTCATGGATGTGGGGTTGCGAGCAACGCATGCGGACTACACGGTCGAAGTGCCGTACGGAGCTGAACATGTCGGTCGTCCTCCTCATCAAAGATTTCGAAGACGCACCAGATCGCTCTATCCCGGTCGCAACGCAGGCGCATTTCGTGGGGCAATGGGTTCGTGGCGCGTCGGCACTCGGATTGGAGTGGGTTCCGCTGGCGGAGACTGGGTTCGACATAACGGCCACTTGCTCAGCGACAATTACATCTCGCCACTCAGCGACAATTAGATCTCGCCAAATCTGAGCGCGCGTCATCGCGATCAGAGGGCCGTGGTTTCCACGTGTTGGAGGCCAGCTCTCGTGCGCGCAGTGACCGACGCCCAAGTGAGGAGACTGATGGAACGTAACTCCTCGCGGTACCCCGTCCTGACCTGAGGCTGCGAGCGTGCTGCGCTCGC
>CAZUAR010000039.1:0-87519 GCA_964617845.1 uncultured Kofleriaceae bacterium
CGTGGCGCGTCGTGGCGCGTCGTGGCGCGTCGTGGCGCGTCGTGGCGCGTCGTGGCGCGTCGTGGGCCGCGCACGCGCTCGATGAGGGCGGCGCCTTCGAGAAGCTCTGCCGAATCGAGTGAACGCTCGCGCTTGCGTTCGCGCCCAAACCGCTCGTCGACCCTCGTCGACCCCTGCGCGAGTCCGACATCCAACAGGCTGTTGGATCCGCCGCGGGGCGAAGTCCCTGCCGAGATGTCGAGCGCGAGCGCGAGGCGAAGCCCCTGCGCCGAGATGTGGATCGCGAGCGCGAGGCGAAGCGACCTGCGCCGAGATGTGGATCGCGAGCGCGAGGCGAAGCCCCCTGCGCCGAGGTGTGGATCGCGAGCGCGAGGCGAAGCCCCTGCGCCGAGATGCGGATCGCGAGCGCGGGTCGATCACCAAAGCGGCTTCGTGGCGCGTGATCGTCAGGCGGCTTCGCGGCGGTCGCGCGTTCGTCATCGAGCGTTGGAAGCCGATCCTTCGCACCGCCGTTCGTCTCGACGATCGATGTAGAAGCATCACTGTGGGTTCATACGTGCATCTGTGTTTCGCGAAGCTATGCGGTGGCATCGCGACAGCGGAGGTGTGCTCTGACCACGGTCGTGTTCGGGAGGCTCGGCGGTCGGTCGTGAGAGTTCGACGTCCGCGATCGCAGCATCGGCGAGGAGCTCGAACGCGCCACGCGGGAGAAGGTGCTCCACGCGGGAGAAGGCGTCGCCCGCCTGGTTCGGACAAGTCGCGCCGCGCGCCGCCGAGGACCCCGTTCACTCACGACCGAGCAAGCCGACTCGATTCGGCAGAGCATGTTCGAAGGAGCTCGACATGCGCGATGACTCCACAGGCCATCTCTCGAGAAGCCCGCGTGACTTGACCGTCCGCCAACCCCACCGATCGATCGCGTGACCGAAGACCAGGAGTGCATTCCGCGAACCGGCAGTGCTGCTCCATCGACGTACGATTCGCCCACAGCTAGTGCGATCGGAAGCGGGAGCAGCGCCTGACTCGTGACTCGTGAGGGCGCTCGCCGAAGCGCTTTGCGGTTCGCCAGGATCTCGTCGGCGTCCAGCAGAGGTCCGAGGCTCCGTTGCTGGCTTCGATGAACTCGGGGATCTCTCCGGATTGAAGCTGTTGGATTGACATCTGAAATCGCCAGGCTGCACACTTGTACAGTGCCGCGCGTCGCGTGCTTGGATCTGCCCGCGTTACCGCTCCAGCTCGTGTGGCGGAGCGAGCCGACGTGGCGCGCGCATCCGGTCGTGGTGATCGACGAGGACCGCCCGCAAGGCGCCGTGCTGTGGGCGTGCGAGCGTGCGCGCGCGGTCGGCGTGCTGACCGGGCAGCGCTACGCGCACGCGCTGTCGTTGTGCGCGGGGCTGCGCGCGCGCGTCGTGCCGCCCGAGAAGATCGAGGAGGCGACCGTCGAGCTACGCGCGAAGCTGCACACGCTGTCACCGCGCGTGGAGGTCGGCGAGCCGGGGACGTTCTGGCTCGACGGTGAAGGGCTCGCGCGCGTCTTTCCGGATCTTTGGCCGGAGCGCAACGGACCGGCGGGCACCGAGTGGGGCATGGCGATCGGTCGCGCGATCGCCGAGCTCGGCTATCACGGCGCGGTCGTCGTCGGCTTCACGCGGTTCGCGACGTATGCGATCGCGCGCGCGACGCGGCACGGGCTGACGGTGCTGCGCAACGACGCCGACGAGCGCATCGCGGCGGCGAACGTTCCGCTCGCGCGGCTCGATATCGATCCCAAGCTGCGCGATCACCTGTCGCGCCTGGGCGTGACGAGCGTCGGGCAGATGGTGCGCTTGCCCGGCGGCGGCATCCTCGAGCGCTTCGGGCGCGAGGCGCATCGGCTCTACCAGCTCGCCGCGGGAGAGCGATGGGATCCGCTGGTGCCGATGGCGCCGCCGGAGGCGCCCGACGAGCGCGTGCTGCTCGACGACGAGGACGATGACGTCGAGCGCTTGATGTTCGCGATCAAGCCCGCGCTGGATCGGCTGCTCGATCGATTGGCGGCGAAGGGCAGGGCGCTCGTCGCGTTGCACCTCGAGCTCGCGCTCAAGCATCGCGTCGGCAAGGTCGAGGTGCGCAGCGATTGTATCAAGCCCGCGCAGGCGACGCTCGATGCGCGCTCGCTCGTGCGGCTCGTGCACCTGCGGCTGACGGGGATGCCGCCGGTCGCGCCGGTCAACGCGCTGCGCGTGTGGGCCGAGGATGTCGGGGCGACGCAACAGCAGCTCGCGCTGTTCGCGGCGAAGCCGAGGCGTGATCTGCGCGCGGCCGACGAGGCGATCGCGAAGCTGCGCGCGGAGATGGGCGACGACGCGGTCGTGCGCGCGGTGCTGCGCGATGGCCACCTGCCCGAGGCGAGCTTTGGCTGGGAGCGGCTCGTCCATGTCACGCGCGCGGAGCCGCAGCAGAAGCTCGTGCGTCCGCTCGTGCGACGCCTGTTGACGAAGCCGCAGCCGTTGCCGCCGCAGGTGCGGCAGGTGCGCGACGACGGGTGGCTGCTGTCGAACCTCGAGCACGGCGCGGTCGTGCGCATCTTCGGGCCGTTCGTCGTGTCGGGTGGATGGTGGGCGAACGCGAACGCGCTCGACACGCATCGCGAGTACCACTTCGCGGAGCTGCGCCGCGGTGACTGCTTGTGGGTCTACTACGATCGCAATCGCAGGCGCTGGTTCTGGCAGGGCGCCGTCGAGTGAGGTCAGAACGGAACGCCGAGGCCGATCGATAACGTCATCGGCATTCCACCGGGGCTGTCCGAGATCACCTCGACCATCTGCGCGCCGTTCTCGTCGATCACGAGGCGCGAGTCACCCTCGAGATCGCTCCACAGCGTCGGATACACGCGCGCCTCCGCGCGCAGGTAACCGCCGAGCCCGACCGCGATGCCACCCTGCAACCCCAGTCCGCGCTGGAGGCGCGACGCGATCTCGCTCTCGAAGCCATCGACGTCCGTTCGCATGTGCGAGCGACGTACGTACGCGACACCGATCAGCGCGCTCACCACGACGGGACCGACCTCGAGGAGCGAGAGCCGGCTCCCGATCGTGCTGAGACCGAGCTCGCCTCGCCCGTTCTCCGCGTTGCCGAACATGCCCGAGCGATCTTCGAGCGCGTAGTACTCGAACAGGCGAAGCTCGACAGCTCCAAAGCCGATGACGAGGGTCTTCCCGCGACCGTCGCCATAGACGTTGCGATCGTCGCCGATGCTCGCCGTGCCGAGCTCGATCCCGACGTAGCGCGTGGGTTCGTTCTTCTTTGCGGACGCCGGCTTCGCGGGCCTCGAAATCGCCGGGGAGGCAGGCACGGGCGCCGTCGGCGGCGGTGGCGCGGTCGTCGTCGCAGGCGCGGGTGTTGTTGTCGTCGTGGGCGGCGGGGGCGTCGTCGCCGGTGGCTCGGGCGTCGTCGTCGTCGTTGAGGGTGGGGTAGGCGTCGGCGGCGGTGGGGCAGGCTGCGCCGCTGCCGTCGCGGAGACGACGAGCGCGGCGACGAGCGTCGCGACGACGATCCGGAGATCAGAACGCAAAGCCTGCCTCCAGTCCGTAGCTGATGCGATCCTCGTCGAGCCCCGACAACATCATCTGCGCCTCGGCGTAGATCGGTCCGAGGCCGATGCGCGCGCCCGTGCGCCACGGCGACGGCGAGCTGTTGTCGCCGTACTCGGTCGTGGCCGATGCAAACTCGTTGAACACCGTGACGAGGTTCAGGTCCGCCTGGAAGAACAGCTCGACCATCTTGCGGTACGTGATGCCCAGGCGGGTCGGCACGCCGAACATCGTGAAGGTGCTGTCCTCCATGACCTCGCGGACGACGAGGTTCTCGACGATGCGCTTCTTGCGATCGTGGAACGTCATGCGCCCGAACTGGAGCCGGATGCCACCGCGCAATGCCCAGCCCGCGGTGATCGGGACGCCGACCATCTGGCCGAAATCGAACATCCAGCCGGACGTGTCACCGCCGAGATCGCGCGCCGCGATCTCGAGTCCTGCCTGGAGGTGGCTCAGGTCCTTCGACCAGTCGTTCGCCGTGTCGAGCGTGTCCTGAGCGCGGCGTGCTCGTTCGGCGTCCACGGTGATCGTGTCGGTGCGATAGAGCGTGTCGCCGACGACGCGCTCCGTCCGCGTGGCGGACGTGACCGAGCCGAGGGCGGCGAGCCCACCGACCGCCGTCATCCCGAGGCGCGTGAGCAAGCCGCCGCGATCACCGATGTAGACCGAGCGGCTGGTCCCTCCTTCGACGCCGGGCTTCGCGAGCGCACCGCCGGAATGAGTTCTCACCGCTGCAGTGCAGGCGCTCGTTACACAGAGCACCAGGCAGCACAACTTCATCGGCCCACGATACCGGACCCGTCGCGCGCCAAGGTCACGTGTCGGGTAGCGGGCGAGCACGAAACACGATCGGCACCATCTGCACGCCGAGGCCACTCGCGACCAGCACGGCGCGGCGATTCGACATCAGCGTCGACAGCCAGTCGAACGTCCCGCCGTCGCCGAGCGGGACCTCGCGTTCGGTGCCGTCGTCTTCTCGCGCGGTGACCCACAGCATGTAGCGGATGCCGCCGGAGTAGTACGCCTGCTCGAGCCGCTCGTGCTGCACGGGCACCCTCAGCGCGGCGCCGACGCGCTCGGCGAGTCGTGCCCGCTCGGGCGTGGCCAGCAGGGTCACGCGGCGCGCACCGAACGCGTAGCCGTGATGCTCGAGCGCGTGGAGACCGTCGAGCAGCGTCTTGATGTGGCGGATCAACGTCGCGACGGTGAACCCGTGGTCCTGCTGCTCGAGGCCGCCGCTCGCCATCGCGAACAAGCGGAAGTGCTGCGAGTAGCCGGGCAGCTTCGGGGCCGGCTGCGCGCGCACGACGCGCATCGACGTGGCGAGGTGCTGATCGCGCAAGACCGTCTTCCAGCGCGCGGCGATCTCGAGCGCCATCACGTTCGTCGGATCGGAGACGACCTCGGTCGCGCGCAGCGCGGACAGCACGCGGTTCTGCGTGGTGAACGCCACCGACGTGCACGTCCCGAGCGGCGTGACCGGGGACAGCTCGATCGCTTCGAAGTCGCGCGCGGCCTCGAGCATGTGCGCGTCGATCGCGAGGCTCGTGCGCAGGTCGACCAGCCCCGGCGACACGAACCGGTCGCGCCGGTACTGCGCGAGGACCTCGTGGGGCGAGCGTCCCGCCGCACGCCGCGCCATCTCCTCGATCAGCATGGATTGGAGCTCGGAACCGGTGAGATGACCGACGAGTCCACTCTCGATCCACTGTCGCGCCACGCGCCGACATCATACGCTCGTGCCGTGAGCGAACAGGACCACAAGGTGTACGGAACGGCGGACCAGGACGCGCCCGTGAGCCGCGCGGACTTCGAACGCGCGGTGCGTGCGCTCAACGCGAGCGACCTCGACATTCGCGACGCGCTGCTCAAGCTCGCCGCTCACGTGATCTCGTTGACCGACGAGCTCACGCGCCGCATCGACGGTGTGGAGCCGCTGCCCTCGCCGCCGAACACGCCGGCCGAGCCCGCGACGCACACCGTCGAGCAGATGGTGGCCGCGCACATTCCGAGCACGCTCGATCAGATCCGCGCGCAGGACATCATCTCGAGTCAGCGCGTCGCGCTCGACGTCGGCGAGTCGAAGTACGACGCGGAGGTCAAGGGCCCGAACTGCATGGAGCTGATGCCGATCTGCAAGGCTCGCTGCTGTGCGCTGACGTTCTCGCTGTCGACGGAGGATCTCGACGAGGGCGTGATCCGCTGGGACTACGGCCAGCCGTATCTGATCCGTCAGCGCGCGAGCGACGGCTACTGCGTGCACAACTCGCCCGAGACCGGCGGCTGCACGGTGCACCAGTACCGCCCGCGCGTGTGCCGCATCTACGACTGCCGCAACGACGATCGCGTGTGGCTCGACTTCGAGAAGAAGATCGTCGCGCCGCCGATCCGCAATCCGGCGAACCGCAACAACGACCACCCCGAGACGAAGGTCGAGTACTTCGATCTGCTCGATCGCGTGAAGGCGCGCCGCGCGGCGGTGCACTTCGAGACGCTGTCGGTGTCGACGTCGTACGCCGATGCCGCGCCGACGGTTGGCCCCGAGCCGTCGCCGAAGAAGGCGCTGCTTCCCTAGCGGGCTCGCCGCAGTCGCTCGATCTGGGTCGCGGCGGGCGAGACGATCACCGCGCCGCTCTCGCCGTCGACGGCGAGCAGGTCGTTGGGGCGCACCCAGCCGAACAGCCCCGGCACGTCGCTGACGATCGGGATGCCCGCGGCGCGCGCGATCGCGATCGCGTCCAGCGAGCACACGTCGCTCGCGACGAGCGCGGCGGCGCCACGCGCGACGGCGGCGATCGCGATGAACGCGTGGATGCGATCCGCGATCCACACGTGGCCCGGTCGCAGCGACCGCGGATCCGCGAGCAGCACGCACAGCTCCTCGATGTCGACGACCTGCACCCCGCCGACCGAGCTGCCGACGACACCGAGCCGATACGGCGCGCGCGCGTACTCCTTGGCCACCTTGCGCAGCCCGTCGGGGTGCTCGGTGGCCGCCACGAGCTGCTCGCGCAAGCGCGCGTCGCACAGGGCGAGCGCGAAGCGATCGAGCGATGCGCCCACCGCCGGAGCCTCGGCCTCGGCGAGCCGCTTCATCGCGCGACCGAGGTCCTCGCGCAGCCGGCCGAACGCGCGCTCGAGCTCGACGGGCGGTGCACCGAGCGCGGTCGTCGTCGGCACCACGCCCGCGCGGCCGAGCACCGCACCCGCGACGTGGCCGCGCCCGACGAGCCGCGCGGATCGCATCGCGGTCGCGAGCCGCCGCTCGATCGCGAGCGTGATCGGCGCACCGAGCGCGGTCGCGAGCGTGACCTCGTCCTGCGTGAACACGCGCTCGCGTCGCTGCAGCACGAGCACGCCGATGACCGAGCCCGCGCCGATCAGCGGCACGCCGACGAACACCGGGAAGCGCTCCTCGCCGAGCCCGGGCACCGGCTTGTAGGCGGGCTCCTCGGCCGCGTGCGCCGCCGAGACCGGGCGCATGCACTCGGCGACGAGCCCGGTGATGCCCTCGCCGACCTCGAGCGTCGTGCCGATCGCCGCCGGACCGAAGCCGTGGTTACCGCGCATCACGAGGCGATCGTCCTCGCGAACGTAGACGCTCGCGATGTCCGCGGCCGCGATCACGGCGAGCTCGTCGCACATCGCCGACAGCATCGCTTCGAGCGGGCCGTCGTGACCGGCGAGCTCGATCAGGCGCAAGATTCCGTCGACGCCCGCGGCGCCGCGATGATGCACCTGCACCATGGGCTTCGGCGGCTGGGAGTCGCGGGTCATGCTCCAGTAACGCACGGCCACGTTTCCGCCGTGTTTCGGGCACGAAAAAGCCGGGCGCTCTCACGCACCGAGCACGTCGCGAACCTCGGCGAGCGAACGCGCCGCGAACAGCCGCGGTCGGAGCGTGCCGACCTGATCGCCGAGCACGCGCGCGTGCCGCCGCGTGACGCCGATCCCGACGCGCTCGCCGCGGAGCGCCACGTTCTCCGCGCTCAGCATCGCGAACAGTGCGCGGCGCTCCTCGTCGCTCGGGCCCGCGATGCGCTCGCCGCGCAACGCCGCGCGCGCCTCGCGGAACACCCACGGGTGATCGATCGCGCCGCGCCCGATCATCGCGGCGGCGCAGCCCGTCTCGTCGAGCGCGCGCACGACATCGTCCGCCGTGCGGACATCGCCGTTGACGATCACGGGGATCGACACGACCTCGCGCGCACGAGCGGCCCAGCTCCAGTCGGCGGGACCCGCGTGACCCGCGAGCGCCGTGCGGCAGTGGATCGTGAGCGCGGCGATGCCCGCATCCTCGAGGCGGCGCGCGAGATCGACGATCGGCATGTGCGACTCGGGTCCCCAGCCGATGCGCGTCTTCACGGTGACGGGCAGCGCGACCGCGCGGACGATCGCCGACGCCATCGCGACCATCGCCGCGGGATCGCGGAGCCACCCCGCGCCGGCGCCGGCCCGCGCGATGTGCGGGACCCAGCATCCGCAGTTGAGATCGATGTACGCGGGCTCCACGCGCTCGGCGATCTGCGCAGCGGCGAGCAAGCGCTCGGGATCGGCGCCGTAGATCTGGATCGCGGTGGGGCGATCATCGGCCGCGAGGGCGAGCTTGCGGCGCGCGATCTTCGAGCTCGCGATCACGTGATCGACGTGGACGAACTCGGTCACGCACAGCTCGGCGCCGACCGATCGACATGCGCGACGAAACGCGGCGTCGGTGACGTCCTCCATCGGCGCGAGGACAACGGGGGATCGAGCGAGGAGCTCGCGCATGGGTGCCATCATCTATTGTCTGCAGCGCCAGAATACTGAACAATTGCTCAGTGTACGCGCCGCTGTGGTGCAAATCGAACTTCTCCTTCCTCGAAGGCGCGAGCCATCCCGAGGAGCTGATCGAAGAAGCGCATCGCGTCGGCATCCAGTCATTGGCGATCACCGATCGCGATGGTGTCTACGGCATGGTCCGCGCGCACGTCAAAGCGCGCGACCTCGGCGTGCACCTGATCTGCGGCGCGCAGGTCTCCGTCGCGCCGTACGGGACGACGCTGACCTCGTCGCCGGTGTCGCTGCACAGCGAGGGCGGCCACGGCCCGGGATGGGGCATGCACTCCGACGAGCTCTCGCCCGTGCCCGGCTCGCTCGGACGGCGCGGTCGCACGAAACGATCGAAGCCGCGCCAGGTCGCGATCGATCTGCCGGAGAACGGCTCGCCGTCATCGACGCAGATCGTGCTGCTCGCACAGGACCGCGCGGGCTGGGCGAACATCACGCGCCTGCTCACCTCCGCGCGCCGGCGTTGCGACAAGGGCGAGTCGCTCGCATCGTGGCGCGAGGTCTGCGAGCGCGCGGGCAACGTGATCGCGCTCTGGGGCGGCGAGGCCAGCCTGCTCGCGGGCGACGCGGATCCGCCCGCCGCCGTCATCTCCGATCTGCGCGACGCGTTCGGCGATCGCTTGTTCGCGCTTCTCGCGCGCCACCGCCGCGCCGACGACGTCCCGCGCGAAGCTCGCCTCGAGGCGCGCGCGCAGGCCGCAAGCATCCCGCTCGTCGCCGCGAACGAGGTGCTCTATCACTCGCGCGCGCGCCGCCCGCTGCAAGACGTGCTCGCGTGCATCCGCCACGGCGTCACGCTCGCGACCGCGGGCACGCGCATCCGCGGCAACGACGAGTACGACCTCCGCGCTCCGCACGCGTTCTCGCGCCTCTACGCCGACAAGCCCGCCGCGATCGCCCGCACGCTCGAGATCGCGCAGCGCTGCACGTTCGAGCTCGGCGCGCTTCGCTATCGCTATCCCTCGGAGCGCCTGCCCGACGGCTCGACGAGCGCCGACTATTTGCGCGCTCTCGTCGACGCCGGCGCCAACGATCGCTACCAGAACGACATCCCCTCGAACGTCCGCCGCCAGCTCGACACCGAGCTCGCGCTGATCGAGGAGCTCGACTACCCGGGCTACTTCCTGACGATGTACGAGATCGTCGCGTACTGCCGCCGTCGCGACATCATGTGCCAGGGCCGCGGCTCCGCCGCCAACTCGGCCGTCTGCTACTGCCTCGGCATCACCGCGGTCGATCCCGTCCGCATGGGCCTCCTCTTCGAACGCTTCCTCTCGCGCGAGCGCGCGGAGCCACCCGACATCGATCTCGACATCGAGCACGAGCGCCGCGAAGAGGTCATCCAGCACGTCTACAACGTCTACGGCCGCGACCACGCCGCGATGGTCTGCAACATCATTCGCTATCGCCCGCGCTCCGCGATCCGCGACGTGGGCAAGGCGCTCGGCATCCCCGAGACCGCGCTCGATCGCGCCGCGAAGCACCTCTCGATGTACGGCCTCGTCGAGCCCGAAGCGCTCGATCGCTCCGGCCTGAAAGACCACGGTGCCACCGCCGTCGAGCACCTCGCGCGCCTCTCCGACGAGATCCTCGAGTTCCCGCGCCACATCGGCATCCACCCGGGCGGCTTCCTCCTCGGCCACGAGCCGGTGCACGACATCGTCCCGATCGAGAACGCGTCGATGCCGGGCCGCACAGTCATCCAGTGGGACAAGGACGACCTCGAAGACCTCGCGCTGTTCAAGGTCGACCTCCTCGGCCTCGGTGCGCTGCACCAGCTCCACCTCGGCCTCGATCTGCTCCGCCAGCATCGCGGCATCGATCTCACGATGGCGACCATCCCCGCCGAGGACGCCGCCACCTACGACATGATCTGCACCGCCGATACCGTCGGCACGTTCCAGATCGAGTCGCGCGCGCAGATGTCGATGTTGCCGCGCCTCCGGCCGCGCAACTTCTACGACCTCGTCGTCGAGGTGTCGCTCGTCCGCCCGGGTCCGATCTCCGGCGGCATGGTGCACCCCTACCTGCGCCGTCGCGCGGGCCTCGAACCGGTCGCCTATCCGCACGAGTGCCTCGAGCCCGTGCTGAAGAAGACGCTCGGTGTGCCGCTGTTCCAGGAGCAGGTGATGAAGCTCGCGGTCGTCGCCGCCGACTACACGCCGGGCGAAGCGGATCAGCTCCGCCGCGATATGGCCGCGTGGCGACGCTCGGGGCGTATCGAGAAGCATCGCGAGCGCCTGATCGGCGCGATGGAGAAGAAGGGTATCGCGCGCGAGTTTGGCGAACGCGTGTTCGAACAGATCCGCGGCTTCGGCGAGTACGGATTCCCCGAGTGCGTGGTCGGCTCGACGCGTGTCATCAATGCCGAAACCGGTGCGTGGGTGCCGATCGAGGATGTCGTCACGGGCAAGCACCGACTGCGTACGACGCTGACATGCAGTGACGAGTTCAAGATCGAGCCCCGTCGTGTCGTCGCTGCCAGAGCAAGCGGACGCAAGAAGACATTCCGGCTCACGACCGCGCTCGGGCGGCAGATCGAAGCGACTGCGGAGCATCCATTCCTGACAGTGATGGGGTGGAAGAAGCTAGGAGAGCTCACCGTCGGAGATGCAGTTGCGACTCCGCGCTCGCTCACACTCACCAGCAAGAAGCGCTGGAAACGATACGAGCTCATCGTGCTCGGAGACCTAATTGCCGAGGGCAATCTATGTCACCCGAATACCGTCTACTTCTACACGCAGGACAACGAGCACTGTGCAGAGTTCGTTCGTTGCGTCGAGAAATTCGAAAACACGGTTGCGGTCATCGAGAGACACAAGGAGTGCTTCAGTGTTCGTGTTCGTCGCAAAGATCGAAGACAGCTCGCAGGCGCTGTTCGTTGGGCACGCGAACTAGGAATTTGGGATCACGACGCCTACTCGAAGTTCCTGCCGCCCGAAGTCTTCGAGCTTCCGACAGACGACCTCGCGTTGCTCATCGCTCGTATGTGGGAGGGCGATGGGACCCTTGCGATCGAGGGCCTACATGCGGACTACGACACTGCATCACGTCGCCTCGCCGATGACGTGCAGCACATCTTGCTTCGCCTCGGGATCGTATCGCGATGCTACGAACGAGAGCGCCCCTACCGAGGGCGAACGGTGCGCAGCTACGTCATCACGGTGACGGGCTTCGAGAACCTCGCTCGCTTCGAAAAAATCATCGCACGCAAGTTCCTCAGCAAACGACGTCGCGAGCGAGCCAAGAAGCTGGCGCGACCAACCGTCGGCCGGATGTCCAAAGACGTGATCCCGTCGGCAGTGTCGCTGCTCGTTCGACGAGCGCGTGCAGCACGACGAGTCAGCTGGAATCAAATCGGTCGCAGTACCAAGCTCGGGATGCGCGAGATCCAGAGCGTGAGCAAGAACAAGCGCGGCTTCCGTCGATGGGTGATCGGAAAGCTAGCGAGTTACCTCGAGTCGCCGGAGCTCGAACGCCTTGCCACGTCGGACGTCTATTGGGACCGCGTCGTCTCGATCGAGCCAGCGGGAATTCAGGAGACATACGATCTGGAGATCGAGGGCAACCACAACTTCCTTGCCAATGACTTCGTCGTGCACAACTCTCACGCCGCGAGCTTCGCGCTGATCGCGTACGCCACCTCGTGGATGCGCAAGCACTACCTCGCGGAGTTCACGTGCTCGCTGCTCAACGCGCAGCCGATGGGCTTCTACTCCGCGGCGACGATCATCGGCGATTCGCAGCGACACGGGCTCCAGGTGAGGCCGATCGACATCACGCGCAGCGCGTGGGACTGCACGCTCGAGCCCGTCGATGACGATTTCGGCTTCGCGGTGCGCATGGGCCTGCGCTGGATCAAGGGCATGCAGATCGTCGACGGCGGGCGCATCGTGATGGCGCGCGAGGCGCGGCCGTTCGAGAGCGTCGAGGACTTCGTGCGGCGCGCGCAGGTGCCCGCGCGGATGCACGCGATGCTCGCGGAGGCCGGAGCATTGTGCTCGCTGGGCGATCGGGAGACGACGCGGCGAGACGCGCTGTGGCAGGTGACGGGGTGGATCGCGCGGAAAGACGACACGATGACGTTGGGCGGCGACGTGAACGGCGAGGTCGGCTTCGCCAAGCTGGGCAAGCTCGACGAGATCTTCTGGGACTTCGCGACGAGCGATCACTCGACGCGCGGGCATCCGCTGGCGCCGCTGCGGGCGGAGCTGCGCGAGAGAGGCTGGCCCGATGCGCGGACCGTGGGGAAGGGCAGGGACGGCGCGCGCGTGGACTACGTCGGCATCGTGATCTGCCGCCAGCAGCCGGGCACCGCGAGCGGCGTCGTGTTCATGACGCTCGAGGACGAGACGGGGTTCGTGAACCTCGTCGTGTGGCAGCAGGTGTTCGCGGACTATGCCCACGTGATCAAGACGACCTCGCTGATCGGCGTCAGCGGGCGCCTGCAGGTGCAGGAGGGCATCGTCCACCTGATCGCGGAGCGCGTGTGGGTGCCTGTGTTGTCGAGGCCCGTCGTCGAGGTAGAGAGCCGTGACTTCCACTGACCGCCGACGGTGAACCGCGCATGCGCCGGGCCGCACAGTGATCGTCGCGCTCGGTTTCTCGACGGTGAGGGACGCGAGACTCGGCGCCAACCCCGCGATTGCCGGACCGTGCGCGAGCGCGCAGGTCGCTATTGTCGCCGAGCGTACTGGTCCGGCGCTTGCTGAATTCGCGAGCACGATGTCGATCTTCGAAGTTCTCGGACGCCAGCAGCACCAGATCGAGGAGCTCATCGAAGACACCATCCAGCAGATGGCGAAGGGTCAGCGAGAGCTCGCGTTCGTCACGTTCCAGCTGCTCTCGAACAAGCTGATCGCGTGTATGCGCGCGGAGCACGCGACCGTGTACCCGCGGCTCGAGCGCGACGCGAGCCTCGTCGCCGAGGTGGCGCAGGCGCGCGCGGAGCACGAGGCGATCGAGGACGCGATCACGCGACTGCGCGTGGCCGGGCTGCGCCGCAGCGCGTGGCTCGTCGAGCTGTCGAACCTCGCGCGCCTGGTCGAGCGGCACGCGGAGCTCGAGGAGTTCACGCTGTTCCCGATCGCGGCGCTGACGTTCTCGAGCGAGCAGCTCGCCGAGATGGGCGAGCAGTTCACCGCCGCGCTCGCGATGGCGTCGACCGTGGCCGACGCGGCGATCACGTACGAGACGGCCGAGCTCGAGCCGCCCCCGACGCGCATCGTGCGCGTGAAGGCCGCGTAGCCAGGCGAGCTACTTCGCGGCTTCGCCGTTGATCGTCATGTTCGTGACGACGGCGTCCTTCACCGTGTCACACGGACCGCTGATCGTGATCTTGTCCTTCGGAGTCGTCGCCGTGGTCGTGCCGCCGTCACCGACCTTGGCGCAGGTCTTGGCTGCCTGGAGCGTCGCGTTGTTCTGACACGTGACCTTGAAGTCCCAGCACACCTCGAACTCGGCGTCGCCCTTCGTCTGCGTGACGGTGCACTCGGCGGCCGGCCCCTCGACCACCTTGCACTGGACGCTGGCGGCGACCTCTTGCTTGCAGCCGGTTGCCGCGATGGCGAGCCCGAAGAGCAGAAAGAGCTTCATCCGCGCATCATACCTTCAACGCGTCGTGACGGTGTCGCCATCACTCGGTGATCGAGTTGCGACGCGCTCGCCACAAACAAGGCGTCGCGATCCGAAGTGACGTCATTTGCCGAGATCTCGACGCGTGTTGTTTCCGTCCGGTCACGGAACGAGCGCGGTCCTGACAAGTGCACCTCCTAGGGTGCGCGCATGTTCCGCCTTCGCTCCGGCATCGTGCTCGCGCTGCTCGTCGGTGTTGCGTACGCGCAGGGGACGCCGCCGGCGGATCCTCCGCCACCCGCGGATCAGCCCGCCCAGACACCGCCCGCGGAGACACCGCCCGCAGAAACGCCGCCCGCGGAGACGCCGCCCGCGGAGACGCCGCCCGCGGAGATGCCGCCCGCGGACACGTCGCCTGCGGAGGCTCCACCCGCGGACACGCCGCCCGCGCCACCCGCGGAGACGCCGCCGGTGCCGGCGCCCCCGGCGCAGCCCGAGGCTCCGAAGGCGGGCCCGACCGGCACGATCAAGGGCAGCATCATCGACAACAACACCAAGGTCGGTCTGCCCGCGGCGACGATCCAGATCTTCGGAGTCCCCGGCGGTGACATCACCGCGGTGAGCGAGCTCGATGGAACGTACAAGCTCGACGTTCCGGCCGGGACGTACAAGTTCACGTTCTCGACGCCGGAGTACATCGAGCAGTCGAAGACGATCACCGTCCCGCCGAAGGGCGAGGTCGAGATCAACCTGAACCTCGACCCCGTACCGATCGAGACGGGCAGCGAGGAGACGATCGAGATCGTCGACCGGATCGACACGCGCAAGGAGTCCGCCGTCCTCGCGGTGCGCCGCGCGGCGAGCGTGGTCAGCGACGCGGTCAGCTCGCAGGAGATCGCGCGCACGCCGGACTCGAACGCAGGTGACGCGATGAAGCGCGTCGTCGCGGTCAGCGTCCTCGACGGGCGCTATGTCGCGCTACGCGGCCTCGAGGGACGCTACGTCACGGCGCTCCTCAATGGCGTGCTGTTGCCGAGTCCCGAGCCAGATCGCAACGCGGTGCCGCTCGATCTGTTCCCGACGAACCTGCTCTCGACGATGACCGTCATGAAGAGCTACTCGGCGGAGCTGCCGGGTCAGTTCGGCGGCGGCACGCTCTCGATCGACACGAGCTCGTTCCCCACGAGCTTCGAGCTCAAGCTCGGCGTGTCGACGAGCGCGAACACGGTCGCGACCGGCCAGGACGGCCTGCGCAACGCGCAGTCGAACGGCACGCTCGGCTTCTTCGGCTTCGACAACGGCGATCGCGCACTGCCGAGCGCGGTGCCCAAGGATCGCGCGGTCCGCAACATGGACCCGGCGCAGACCGAAGCGATCGGCGAGGCGATGCCGAACGTGTGGACGCCCGGCGGCGAGACCGTCACGCCGAACCTCGGCTTGAACCTGACGGTCGGCAACACGACCAAGCTCGGCGGCAAGCGCGTCGGCTACCTCGGCAGCGGCATGTTCCGCCGCAACTTCACCGTTCGCGAGGGCACGCAGGGGCGCGTGGCGGCGACCGGCGATCAGCTCGTGCAGACCGACAACCTGCGGTTCACGACCGGCAGCGCCGAGGCGACGCTCGGCGGGCTCGTCAACGTCGGCGTGGACCTGTCGCCGAACGACGAGGTCGGCGTGCTCGCGCTGTACTCGCACGTCGGCGAGGACATCAACCAGCAGGCCATCGGATACAGCGACAGCGAAGGCTCCACCGTCGACATCACGCGCATGTCGTTCGTCGAGCGCTCGCTGATGTTCAGTCAGCTGCACGGCAAGCATCACCTGAAGCGCAGCGCGGGCCTCGAGCTGCGCTGGCAGGCGAACGTGGCGACCACGCAGCGCCGCGAGCTCGACAGCCGCGACATCCTCTACAGCATCGACGGCACCGGCGGGCGTCAGTTCGAGGATCAGCCCGGCAGCGGCCAGCACTTCTGGCAGGTGTTGAATGATCTCTCGGGCGGCGGTGGCGCGGACCTTCGCGCGCGCGCAGGTGACGTGACCCTTCGCGCGGGAACGATGGTGCAGCTGTCGTCGCGCGAGCTCGGCGGCAGGCGGTTCCGCTTCAAGCCGACGGGCATGGCCGGCGATCGCTCGGCGACGGGCGAGGAGCTGTTCGGCGACGACCAGATCGGCACGATGTTCAACATCGAGGAGGACACCCTCGAGGAGGACGCGTACCAGGCGTCGCTCGACACCTACGCCGGCTACGCGAGCGCGGAGTATCCGTTCACCGACAAGGTCCGCGGCATCGCGGGTGCGCGCTTCGAGCGTGCGAACCAGTCGATGACCAACGGCAGCCGCTACGCGGTGTCGGGCATGGAGACCGAGGTCTCGCGCGCCGACAACGACGTGCTGCCGGCCGCGAACATCGTCGTCGCCACGCGCCCCGACATGAACGTGCGCGCCGCCTACAGCTACACGCTCGCGCGCCCGCGCTTCCGCGAGCTCGCGCCGTTCCTCTACTACGACTACATCCGCCGCCGCGACATCTCCGGCAACCCGAACCTCGTCACGACGCACATCCACAACGCGGACCTGCGCTGGGAGTGGTTCCCCTCCGAGAGCGAGGTGTTCGCGATCAGCACGTTCTACAAGCAGTTCGTCGATCCGATCGAGCAGGTGATCGCGAACGTCAACTCCGACGCGACGTTCCAGAACGCCGACAGCGGCAACATCATCGGCGTCGAGGTCGAGGCGCGCACCACGCTCGGCCGCATCGCGCCGGCGCTCGACAGGTTCCGCGTCGGCACGAACGTCAGCGTGATGCGCTCGCGCGTGCAGATCGGCGACGACGCGATGTCGCAGCTCCTGACCAGCCGCGACCGCGCGCTGTACGGGCAGTCGCCGTACGTCGTGAACCTCAACCTCGGCTGGGCGGACCCGAAGATCGCCGACCTGAACCTGCTCTACAACGTCATCGGCGCGCGCATCGTCGACGTCGGCATCAGCGGACTGCCGGACATCTACGAGAAGCCGGTGCATCGCGTCGACTTCGTCGCATCGCGAATGATGCGCAAGGACCTGCGGCTCAAGCTCGCGGTCTCGAACGTCCTCAATCAGAAGGTCGTCCTCGAGCAGGGCGACATCACCGTCAACAGCTACTCGCCCGGCGTCGCGTTCTCTCTCGGACTCGACTGGGCGCCCTAGGTTTCGAAATTTTGGAAGCGAAAGGACTGACAGCCATGAAGAAGAACGTGATCTGGCTCGCCGCGCTCGCTCTCGGCACCATCCCTGCCTGCGGAGACGACTCGGGGCTCGTCGGCGACGATCAGCCCGAGGTCGACGCGATGCCGATGCCCGACGCACCTCCCGGCGTGACCAACGTCGACGTGCCCGCGGGCGACATCACGACGTCGACGACGTGGACCAAGGATCACGTCTACTACCTGAAGGGCTACGTCTGGGTCACCGGAGGCACGCTGACGATCGAGCCGGGCACCGTGATCCGCGGCGACGCGGGAAGCGCGCTCACGATCACGAAGGACGCGAAGCTGAACGCGGTCGGCACGGCGGCCGAGCCGATCGTGTTCACGTCGAGCAGCGCCACGCCGAGGTCGGGTGACTGGGGCGGCGTCGTCCTGCTCGGCAAGGCGACGATCAACGTCGCCGGCGGTACGAACGGCATCGAGGGCTTCGCCACGTCGTTCGGCGAGCGCATCCGCTACGGCGGTACCGACGACGCGCACGACTGCGGCAAGCTCAAGTACGCGCGCATCGAGTTCGCGGGCTTCGAGCTCGCGCCAGCCAACGAGCTCAACGGCCTCACGCTCGGCGCGTGCGGCTCTGCCACCGAGATCGACTACGTGCAGTCGCACTACGGCCTCGATGACGGCATCGAGGTCTTCGGTGGAACCGTCGGCCTCAAGCACATCGTGATCTCCGCCCCCGACGACGACGGTCTCGACTGGGATCTCGGCTGGCGCGGCAAGGCGCAGTTCGTCATCGTCCAGCAGAAGCAGGATCGCGGCGACAAGGGCTTCGAGTGCGACACGCACCCGTCGGTGTTCACAGCGACCCCGCTCAGCGCTCCCGAGCTCTGGAACGTCACCCTCGTCGGTGGCGACGGGATGTCTTCGACGAAGAAGCAGGGCGGCTGGCACTTCAAGAAGGGGACCGGCGGCAAGATCTCGAACGCGATCGTCTCGTACTTCAACTTCTTCGCGATGGACGTCGACGGCTTCAACGTGCGTGACCAGTTCGGCACGACGCTGACGATCCACCACACGTACTTCCTCAAGGCGACGCCGTCGACCGGTCTGTTCGCGACGAACTTCGACTTCTACGATCACGACGCGATGGCTGCCACGCCGACGATCGAGAACGACTGCGATGGCCCGCCCGCGACGCCCGGCACGACGAACTGCTTCAACGAGCTGACCACGCTCACGGCGGATGCGACGAACCACATGGACGTCGATCCGATGTTGACGGCGCCGAAGGACTTCGCGGCCCCGAACTGGAAGCCGATGGCGGGCTCGCCCGTCCTCACGGGTTGCGGTACGCCGCCGGCCGGCTTCGACACGACCGCGACGTTCTGCGGCGCGATCGGCGCGACCGACTGGACGGCGGGCTGGACCGCGTACCCCGCGTCGAACTAGCGCGTACGCGCGATCGCCTGCGCGATCGCCGTCTCGGTCATGAACGTGAACGCTCGCGGGCGCACGTTGTGACCGTCTCGAGCTGCGACGAGGAGTTGCAGCTCGAGTCCCGTTTCGGGGTCCATGCGATGCAGGCCGTCCTCGTCGAGAGCGTACAGCGCTCCGTCGGGACCGAAGTCGATCGCGACCGGGACGCGCAGCGCGCCGGGCGCGACGACGGTGTCGATCAGCGCGCCGGTCTGGGCGTCGAAGCGCAGGATCTGCTCGCGCTGCCAGTCACAGGCGTAGAGCGAGCCGTCCTTCGCGAGTGCGAGCGAGGTGCCCGACGCGAGCTCGGAGGGCGTGCCCATCTCGCGGACGAGCAGGCCGGTGTCCACGTCCCAGACCTGGATCGCGGCGGTGTCCGTCTCGACGCCGACGTAGAGCGTCCGCTGATCCGCGGCGAGCACCATGTCGAGCGCGTTTCGCATGTAGCCGATCTCGCGCAGCGCGTCGCCATGCGCATCGAGCACGACGACGTTGCCCGTGTCGTTGCCCATCACGAGCACTTCCTCGCCGCGAAACGCGATCTCGAGCGGTTCCTCGAGCAGCCGCGTGTCCCAGTAGAAGACGTCCTTCATCGCACCGGACGCGACGTCGTAGCGAACGACATCGCCGATCCCGAAGCCCGCGAGGTAGGCGTACCCCGAAGGGCCGAGGCGCAGGCTGGCCGGACGATCGATGCGCGCCGCGCGACCTTGCGCGAACACGCCCTCGAAGCCGCCGGTGCGACCGTCGTAGCGAAGGATCGTGTCGTTCCCGCGATCGCTCAGGAACACCGTGCTCGGCGGACGTTCCACGCAGGTCTCGCAGTCGCTCGGCTCCTCGACACACCCCGCAAACGCCGCCACTCCCAGAATCAGCTTCGCGATGTGACGGCCCATCTTCACTACTGTATCGACCGAGAAACCAAAACGACAGTCCTGTGACGTCTTGCGACGAACTTGTCACAGAAGCCGACACGAGGCTGTCACGCCCAGCTGGGAGTGTGCGCGCCGTGAAACCGGCCGCGCTCCTCGTCCTCGTCGGCTGCGCGAGCCCGATGACAGCCGAGCGCGACCAACGGATCCTGACGGCGCTCGCCGACGACAACTGGCTGTGGGCGATCCGCGATCCCCAGCTCGCGCGGCTCAAGCTCGTCAAGATGCAGCGCGGGCCCTACGAGTGGTTCCGAGGCACCGCGTCGCTGTTCTGGCGTGACCTGATGGAGCCGGGTGTCGACCGCCCGGCGAGCGCGTTCGGGGACGAAGCGTCGTCGCGCGTGCTCCTCCTCGGCGACCCGCACGTCGAGAATGTGGGCACGTATCGCGCCGCCGATGGCACGCAGCTCCTCGACTGGAACGACTTCGACGCGACCGGCTACGGCCCGTTCACGGGTGACCTCCGCCGCCTCGGCGCATCGCTCGCGATCGCCGCACCGGACATGGCCGAGCCGCTCGTGCGCCGCGCGCTGACCGCATACGCGCAGGCGATGGCGATGCTCGCGACCGGCGCGCGGCCCGCGCCGATCACGCGCGGCCGCGTCGAGCTGATCGACGACGAGCTCGACACCGCGCGCACGCGCGGCGAGTCGCTGTTCGCGATCGACGAGCTCGCGCCGGTGCGAGACGGTGTTCGCGCGCTCGCGCTCGGCGACCTCGAGGACGTCGCGCCCGACGGCGTGCTCGAGGACCGCGTGACCACGATCTCCGCCGAGCACGCGGACTGGATCGACACCGCGATCGCGCAGTGGGGCCACCCCGAGCTGGGCGCGATCAAGCTGCGCGCGCGGCGCATCGGTCCGGGCGTGTCGAGCTACGCGGCGTATCGGTGGAACGTCGTGCTCGAGGGGCCGACCTCCTCGAACGAGGACGACCGCATCGTCGAGATCAAGGAGACGCGCGAGGGCGTGATCATCCGCGGCCTCGTTCGCCTGTCCGCCGCACCGTGGGACTCGCCTGCGGCGCGCTCCGTCGACACGCAGCGCCAACTGCAAGCGCGCCGCGATGCCGACGCGATCCTCGGCAGCGCGCTCGTCGGCGGCCTCTCGCTGAAGATCCGCGATCGCGAGGCGTTCCAGCGCGGCATCAACTACGACGACGTCACCGACCTCGCCGCGGGCAACGCGAGCGACCAGGCACAGGCGCTCGAGCTCGCCGCGATCTACGGCGAGATGCTCGCGCGTGCGCACGGCCTCGCGCTCACCGAGGACGGCGCGCTCGGCGCGGGCACCGTCGGGGTTGACGTGATCGCGCCGCTCATCGCGAACCGCGAGGCCGCGTTCGTCGACGATCTCGCGGCCCTCGCGCTCGCCGATGCCGCGCAGATCGTCGCGGACCACGATCGGATGAAGGACCGCGATCTGTTCGCGGAGGTGATGCCGTGAAGCCTCGTTTCGCCGACGTGCTGACCGCTCGTCGCTCTGCCCGGCGTGCGCAGCACGTGCTCGCAGCGTATCTCTCGCTCCTCGCCTCGCCGGCGTTCGCACAGGACGCGCCCGCCGGGGAGCCGGCACCCGATGTCGCGCCGGTTCCCGACCCGTCGCCTCCACCCGCGGATCCACCGCCGAGCGAGGTCGCGGCCGAGGCCCGCGTCGCGATGCCGAACGACACGCCCCCCGCGGTCGAAGTGACGCCGGCGAAGACGCCGTTCGCTCCGTGGTCCGCGGCGAAGATCGCCCTCGATCTCGAGCTCGTCTCGCACGCGCGCTACGCGAGCAAGGCGGGCACGAACCTGTCCGAGCTTCGCCTCGATCGCGGAGAGCTCGGCGCGCGCGTCGGGCTCGGCGAACACGCTGCCGCGCAGCTGCGCCTCGAGGCGATCCGCTCGGCGAGCGACGGTGGCGCGCTCGGGATCGACGGCGACTCGACCGTCGTCCGCGTGAAGTACGCGAACGTCGCCGGCAGCGCGACGCTCGGCCCGGTGATCGTCGACGGTGCGCTCGGCTTCGTCGGCGATCCGTGGATCCGCACGATCGAAGATGGCTACACGCTGAAGCCGCTCTCGCGCACCGGCAGCGAGCGACTCCTCGGCTGGGCTACCTCGGATCTCGCCGCGCTCGTCCGCGGCACCGTCGGTCCCGTACGCGCGAGCGTCTCCGTCGGTAACGGCGAAGGGCAGCGTTATCCCGAGCGCAACGACGGGAAGACGACGACCGCGGTCGCCGAGGTCGTCGCGGTCGACACGGACGACGTCCGCGCGAGCGTCGCCGGCATGTTCCGCGACGGATCGATCGGCGTCGCGCGCGTTCGCGATCGCCGCGCCGGCGGCGGAGCCACGCTGATCACGCCGTGGGCGTGTGGCGGCGTCGAGGTCGTCAAGGCCTGGGGCATCGGCGACCGGGGCGATGCCGAGGGCCTCGCGATCGGCGCGTGGGCGGACGGCCGCATCGTCGAGAAGCTCCACGTCGCCGCGCGCGTCGCGACGCTCGGCTACGCCGCCGGTGGTCGCGCGTCGACGTTCGGCGGCGCGATCGCCGTCGAGCCGTGGACCAAGGACCTCGCGCGCCTTCGCATCTGGCTCGCCGTCGACCGGATCACATCGTCCGGCGCGGCGATGCCATTGCCGGGCGCGGACGCAGGTGACGCCACCGTCGCAATGATCATCGCTTCTGCGACGGCGCCGTTTCTCGTCGACTGAAGCATGACCACGCGACTAGCCATGACAGGGACAACGAGTCACATGACCGCCACACAACGCAACGAGATGACGCTTCGAGTACCTGGCACCCGATCTGCTTCGCGGCGCGTCATGCGTTCGATGCGTTCGGTCCTCTTCGCCTCCTTGCTCGTCGCGTGCAGCAACGCCGCCGATCCCGCCGACTCGCCCGATGCACCGCCCTCCGGCGATGCCGCGATCGATGCGCCCGCCGGTCCGCCGCTCGACATCCTCCGCGTCAACGAGGTCGTCGCCGCGGGCGCGCCCGACTGGTTCGAGGTCGTCAACATGACGAGCGCCGCCGTCGAGCTCTCCGAGTACTGCTACATCGACTCGGGCGCTCTCGCCGCGTGCAAGCAGTTCCCCGCGATGCAGCTCGCGTCCATGGCGCACTACGCGCAGGACGTCGACGACACGATCAGCGGCTTCAAGCTCGGCGGCGATGAAGAGGTCAGCGTGTACCGCATCAGCGACATGCGCCTCTCCGACAAGGCCGACTGGGCCGAGGGCGACTCGCCCGGTGGCGAGAGCTGGGCGCGCATCCCCGACATCACCGGTGCGTTCGCGCGCACGAATCAGGTGACCAAGAACGCGGCGAACGTCGCCGACAACCCGAGCGCACCACTCGTGACCCTCGTGGTCAACGAGGTCGCGGCCGACGAAGATCCGGACTGGGTCGAGATCGTGAACGCGACGAACGCACCGATCATGATGTCCGACTACTGCATCATCGATACGGGCGCGACCCCGTGCTTCACCCTGCCGGCGACGATGCTCGCACCCGGCGCGTATCACGTCGTGGACTGCTCCGACACGACGAGCGGCTTCAAGCTCGGCGGCGATGATGCAGTGACCGTCAAGCGCGTCTCGGACATGCGGATCAGCGACACCGTCGACTACCCGGCCGGCGCGGCGGGCCCGACGGGCTCGAGCTACGCCCGGTCGCCGACGATCACGGGTGCGTTCGCGACCACGGCGACGCAGACCAAGGGCACGGCGAACAACTGACCGTCGGGCCTGCTCACGCCGTGGCGTTCCACGTGCGATGCGACGCGGCGGCGCGATGCAAGAAGTCGATCAGCGGCAAGTGCCTGCGCAGCGTGCGGCTGAGGCGATGCGGCTTGATCGGATTGAACCGCCCGATCGACGAGAAGCCCTGCCACGGGTTCTTGCGCACCCACGCCCACGATCCCATCTCGAGCGTGAGCGGGAGCAGCACGCCGGCGCCGGCGGCGCGGCGGCGATCGTAGATGTAGTCCCACAAGTCGCCGCGGATCGTGTACACGCGCGCCGTTTGCTCGACGAGGTACACGTGGTTCGGTAGCGACGCGTCGAGCAGCGCATCGAGCGCGATGATCGCCGGCAGGTCCGGCAGCGGCTCGCGCGTGCGGGCGTACGGGTACCACAACCGGTCACGCATGCCGAAGCCCGAGTGGAGATCGAGCGCGATCGTGAACGACGAGGGGAACAGCTCGCGCTCGACGAGCTCGACGAGCGCTGCCGCTTCGGGCTCCATCGCTGCGCCGTCGCGGCCCATGTACCACGGCAGGTAGCGCGAGAGGCGGTGGCCTCCGAGGAGCGGCGTCCCGCCGAGCGCGGCCTCCGGTGCGTTGCGCATCAGGTCGACACCGTTGCCGTTCGCGCGCGTGCCGCGGGTCATGCCGACGGGGTTCACGAGCGGTACGACGATCACGCGGCAACGCTCGAGGGCGTCGCGGAGCAGCTCGTCCCACGCGAGCCGAGCGGCGAGCGTCACGAGGTACGCGATCGCGACATCGGTGCCGATCCGCTCGAGGCCGTGCACGCCGCCCGTCACGAGGAGGGCGGGGCGATCGCGCCGGGTGGTGCCGAACGAGAAGGCGTGGATCGGGAGATCGTCGACGGTCGCGAGCACGTCGACGCTCGCGCCGTGGGCCACGACGGCGTCCGCGAGGCGCTCGATCTCGACGAGCGCCGGCAACCGATCCGGAAGCGATCTCACGGGGCGAGCATATAGGGGCGCGCTCGCTCCGGCACCACGACGCTCACGCCCGCATCGAGCGCGTGCGCCCGCGGGCGGTCGAGCATCGGGATCCCGACGCCACGGAGCACGACGCGCCAGGCGATCGGCAGCAGCTCCGCGTCGACCAGGCTCGGTCGCGATGCGAGCTCGGCGCACAACCGCATCAGGTCGTTCGTGCGAACGCCGACGATGCGCGCGGTCGCCGCGGCTTGTACGAACGGCACGCCGCGGATCGAGCACAGGTTGGCCGCGATCCAGCGCGATGCGTGCGCGAGCTCGACGACGCTCCGCGTGCGACGAGCGCGGCGCGCGTCGATGCCGAGGCCGCAGATGCGGGCGAGGTGCAGTCCACGACGCAGCGGTCTCACGCGGCCACCTGCACGTCGCGGCGCGGAACGAAGCCCAGGCGCTCGTACTTGTCGCGCATGCGCTCGAACGTCGCGCGATCGATCTTGGAGACGATGCGCTCGTCGCCGGGGCCGTAGTAGTCCATCTTGCGGCCGACCTCGGTCGCGCCGAGCATCTTGTGGACGGCGCGCGCGGGCGCGTTGTCTTCCTTGACCGTGAACCAGCAGACATCGACGTGATCGATGACGTGGCGGACGAACGCGCCGATCAGCTGCACCGTGACGCGCGTCTTCTGGTACTCGGGGATCACCGCGAGCGTCGTGCAGTGCGTCTCGCGACCGTGCACGAACGAGAGCAGGTAGCCGACGGGGCGCTCGCCATCGAGCGCGATGAAGCAAGACTCGCGATAGATCTCCGTGCACAGACGAAGATAGTGGGGACACAGGACTGCCTCGCCCATCGCACCGAACACATCGTTCTCCAGCTGGGCGAGTGCGGCGAAATCATCCGAGGTGAGCGTACGAATCGTGTAGCGGCTCATTGGATCCTCCTCGCGATCAAGATGCCGCCGTCACGTGTCGATCGCGTTACTGCCGCCGGGAGACCACGTGATGTCTTGGCGACGAATCGCTCGCGGCTCGGCCGCGGTCGCAGGGTCGGAAGCATCTAGCGCCGGAGCGCGACCAGCGCGAGGATCTCCCACGCGAGGTTCGCGGTCAGGTGAGCGGTGATGTCGGCGTGATCGAGCGACGGACAGTACTCGACGACATCGCCACCGACGACGCGCAGGCCCGCGAGACCACGCACGAGCTGCAGCGCTTCGCGGGCGGTGATGCCGCCCGGCACCGGCGTGCCCGTCCCCGGAGCGAACGCGGGATCGATCGCGTCGACATCGAACGTGACGTAGGTCGGGCGCGCGCCGATGCGCTCGCGTAGCTCGGCGCACACGCGCTTCGGCTTCTGCTCGTCGATCGCATCCGCGGAGATGATGGTGTGCTCGCGGGTGCGGATCAGCTCGTCGTCGGCGGCGCCGCCGCGCGGTCCGCGAACGCCGAGCTGATAGAGCTGTCCTCGCTCGACGAGGCCCTCTTCGATCGCGTGGCGCAGCGGCGTGCCGTGGTGGAACGCGTCGCCCCACACATCGGGGCTGCTCGTGTCGAGGTGTGCGTCGAAGTGCACGATCGCGAGCGGGCCGTGTCGCTTCGCGAGGGCGCGCAGCACCGGCAGCGTGACCGAGTGATCGCCGCCGATGACGATCGGCGTGACCAGCGCGGCCGAGAGCTGGCGCACCTCCGTCTCGACCGCGGCGCGCATCGCCTCTCGATCGAACGGCGGGAACACGACGTTGCCACCGTCGATGCTGCGCACCCGCGAGAACACGTCGATGCCGTGCACGGGGTGATAGCCCTGCACGAGCGCCGAGACGCGGCGCACGTGGTACGGCGCGAAGCGCGCGCCGGGCATGTACGTCGTGCCGCCGTCGTGCGGTACGCCGATCACCGCGGCTTCTGCATTCGCGACGCGATCAGCGCCCGTCGGGAGACGAAAGAACGGCGTCTGGCCGTGGCGTAGGTAGGTCAGTGCGGAGTCCTGCATCATTCCACCTCGTGTGTTGGAGCAAGTGACCGACGACACCGCGCACGCGCGCGGCCATCGCCTCGGGTGATTCGCCGGTGCGCGGCGTCATCGGCGCGCCGAACGTCAGCGCCACGTCGACGCGCGCGCGCCCCGTGAGCTGTACGTAGTGCGGCAGGAACGTGGCGCCATCGCACCAGGCCATCGTCGGATCGCGATAGCTGATCGCGACGGGAACGATCGGGACGCCGAGCCGCTGCGCGATGCCGAACGTGCCGCGCCAGAACGGCCGGACCGCATCGCCTCGGGTCGTCGTTCCCTCGGCGAAGTTGAGCACGCTCGTGCCCGCGAGAAGGTGGTCATGGATCTTCCGCAGCACGCGTGCGCGCGCCATGGGATCCGCACGTCGGACGAACATCGTGCCGAGCGACGCGCCGATCGGACCAACGATCGGCCAGCTCTCGACCTCGCCCTTCGCGACCGGCAGCGCCGGACACATGGGCAAGATCGCGAGCGGATCGAGATAGCTGACGTGATTCGAGATCACGAGTGCGGTCGTGCGGGGAACGTCACCGCGCACGACGACGTGGAGATCGTGAGCGCGCGCGACGGCGCCGAGCGCCCCCGCGAGCCGATGTGCCGCGTCGCGCGAGCTCTTCGGAGGGGCCATGCGCACCGCGCCGAGCTCCGCGAGAGCGTTGAACAGACCGCGCCCGATATGAGCAGCACTGGTGAACGCCTTCATGCGATCAGCCTAGGAGGCTCGCGTGGCGAGGCGCGTCAGTTGCCGTAACGCGAAGGCGACGATCGTGTGGCCGCGGGTTCTGTGCGCTGGATGCGTGCCATGTGACACGACGGCAACGACGCGGTGACTCCGCCGGTGCGGCTCACGTCACCGTCCGGTTGCAAAGCGCATTCGGTTTCGTCACGCCGGTTCCCTAGCCTGAGGCGTGTACGTTTTGTCCAGTGCCAGCGACCTGTCCGCGCCGATCCAGCCGCTTCGAGTAGCGGTCGTCACCGCCGTGACGACCTCGCATACGCAGGCGATCGTCGATCAGCTGCGGCGCGAATCGATGGCGGTCGAGGTGGTGCTGACGTCGGTCCTCGACGCGGAACCGACGTGCCCCGTGTACGTGATCAGCCTCGATCCAGCGCTGCTCCACGAGCTCGGTCCGCGCTTCGTCGCGTGGGCGTCGACGAGCGAGCTCCGCGCGGGCCTCATCGGCGTCGTGGAGTCGGGCGGTACGCAAGCGAACGAAGACCTGCTCGCGTTCGGCTTCGATGATGTCGTCGCGACCCCGGTGTCGACACGCGAGCTCGTCGCGCGCGTCAAGGCCGTGCATCGCCGCGTCCACTGGAAGGGCACGTCGAACGGGCGCCTGCGCTTCGCCGATCTCACGCTCGACCTCTACGCGCGCGAGCTGTGGATCGACGGCAGGACGGTCGCGCTCACGTCGATCGAGCTCGCCGTGCTTCGCGAGCTGATCAAGGCGCGCGGCAAGCCGCTGTCGCGCGCGGAGCTCCTCGACCTCGCGTGGGGCGAGGCGGACCTCGAGGTCTCCGAGCGCGCCGTCGACAACGTGATCCTGCGCCTGCGTCGCAAGCTCCCCGCGCCGGACGTGATCGAGACCGTGCGTTCTGTCGGCTTCCGGATCGCGGACCGCAGTTAGGCCTTCGCCTTCGCCGCCTTCTTCAGCTCCTTGACCGCGTTCACGACGTCGGCGGCGTGGCCCTTCACGCTGACCTTGGGCCAGTGCTTGTAGACCTTGCCGTCGGCGTCGATCACGACGGTCGAGCGGATGATGCCCTTGTACTTGCGCCCGGCCATGACCTTGTCGCCCCACGCGCCGTACGCCTCGATCACCTTGCCGTCGGGATCCGTGAGCAGCGGGAACGACAGGCCGTACTTGTCGCGGAACTTGCAGTGCGACGCGATCGAGTCCTTGCTGACGCCGTACACGATCGCGCCGAGCTTCTTCAGCTCGGGGACCGCGGCGTTGAAGTCCTGCGCCTCGACGGTGCAGCCCGGAGTGTTATCGCGCGGGTAGAAGTAGACGACGACGATCTTCCCGGCCTGGTCCGCGAGCTTGACCTTGGTGCCGTCCGACGAGTCGAGGTTGAACGCGGGTGCCTTCTTGCCAACAGCGAGCATGGCTTGCCGTACCACGGCTTGCTACGCTCGTGGGGATGAGGCTGATCGCATCCCTCCTCCTCGCGACGCTCGTCGCGTGCGGTGCGCGTGGCGCCGCCGAACCGGCGTGGCCCAAGCGGCTCGACCCGGAGGTCGACGGCGGCGAGAGCCTCGCGCCGCGCACGCCGAGCGTGATCGCAGCAGCGGAGGCCGAGAAGGACTCGAAGACCGAGGAAAAGACCGACGCCACGGCGGACGAGGCAAAGGCCGACGACAAGGACTCGACGGACGCCGACACGACGTCGACCACGCCGACCACGACGACCACGACCGACGACGTGATCATCATCGACGACATCGTCATCGAGATCGAAGAAGACTGACCGAAACGACAAAGGCCGACCCGAGGGCCGGCCTTCGTACCGCGTCGCGACTGCGCTAGAAGTTGAAGCAGCCCTGCGCCGCACAGACGCAGAACGTCGGCGCGGTCGCCGGGAACATGTAGCCCGTCGCCATGCACATCTCGTCGGTCTGCGCCGAGTCACCCGAGGTGATCGTGCGGTTCGTGTTGTTGATGTACGTGCACTCGTACGTGAGCTTGTTCGGCGCGGACGAGTCCGAGAACGAGTAGAACGGCGCCTGCATCCAGGTCTGCGCGCCCGGGTGCTCCCAGTCCTCGCTCGAGAACGCGACGGCGGTGCTCGCCGGCATGCCGTTGCGCACCTCGGTCTTCACCGCTTGCTTGTGCGCGTGCGTCGACATCATCCAGAACTTCGTGTTGGCGGGGGTATCGCAGGTCTTCGCCGCGATGCCACCGTTCGCCACCGTCGGCACGCCGCCGTTGGCCTGCGTCGGCTTGATCGAGAGGCCCGCGTTGTACGTGATGTACGCCGCCGTCGACGTGTACGCCGCGTCCGCGGCGAGCGCTTCCGCGTTGACCGTGACGTGAACCGTCAGCGGCTCGTCCGTCGCGTTCAGGTAGTGCATCTGGAAGAAGCCGGCGGTGTTCGGCTGGATCACCTGCGCGAGCGGCTTGCCCTCGCCGTCATCCGCGGGGAGCTCGATCTCGTTCTCCACCGTCTGCGTCGCGTACGTCCACACCGGACGGTTCGACACGCTGCCCGAGCCGCCGAAGCCGCAGTTCGACGCGGACACGGTGCCGGGGGGCATCACGTCGTTCGCCGTGGTGAACATGATCATGTGGTGGCTGCCCGGCGTCATCACGGACTTCCACTTGTGGATCGCCATCGGCTCGGTGTTCGGGGTGCGGAAGTAGTAGCAGTACGTGATCTCCTGTCCTGGATCGATCACGATGTCCGACGACACGACCTGGAAGCCACGCGCGGGCGGATCGATGTCGCCGCTGCCGCTGCCACTGCCGCTTCCACTGCCGCTCCCATCATCGTCGCCCATCATGCCGGTGCCATCGGTACCGCAAGCCATCAACGAGACGAACACGAAACAAAGGCCGAAGCTGCGCATGTGACCCCCTAGTTCGGTGGCGAGCCTATCAATGTCTGCGGGTGGATCCACACCATTATTGAACTCGAGTTCGCTTTTTCAGCTTCTTCGTTCTGACCGTCGATGATGCACGAATCGGGCAGACCAACCTATGCTCACATTCATGACGCGCTTCGACGTGGACCTGTTCGTGCTCGGCGGAGGCTCCGGCGGGGTACGTGCAGGTAGGGTAGCGGCCGAGCACGGTGCTCGCGTTGCCATCGCGGAGGAGGACCGCTGGGGCGGCACCTGCGTCGTTCGCGGATGCGTGCCAAAGAAGCTGCTCGTCTACGCGAGCGAGACCTCCCGCACACTCGAAGAAGCCCGACACAACGGATGGGCGATCGCGCCCGCTGCGCATGATTGGTCCGCACTGGTAGCTGCGAAGGATCGCGAGATCACGAGGCTCTCGCAGGCGTATCGCAGTCGCCTCGAGAAGGCCGGTGTTCGCGTGCTCGCGGGCCGCGCCGTCCTCGTCGATCCACACACGATCGAGGTCGGCGCCGAGCGCATCACCGCCGCGAACATTCTCGTGGCCGTCGGCGGTCGCCCGAAGCGCCCGGGGCCCGGCTGGATCACGTCCGACGAGGCGTTCCACCTCCCGACCCTGCCGAAGCGCATCGCGATCCTCGGCGGTGGCTACATCGGCGTCGAATTCGCTCACATCTTCCGCGGGCTCGGCGCTGCCGTCACGCTCGTCCACCGCGACACGCACGTGCTCCGCGGCTGGGACCCCGACGTCCGCGAGCTCGTGACCGCGGGGCTCACCGCGAACGGCGTCGACGTCGTCCACTGTAGAGAGCTCTCGACACGTGATGACTGCAAGACTCTGATCGCCGGCGATCGCGAGATCCACACCGACCTCGCGATGGCCGCGATCGGCCGCGAGCCTGCGACCTCCAGCATCGGCCTGGTCGAGGCCGGCGTCGCGCTCGATCACCGCCACGCGATCGTGGTCGACGAATGGTCGCGCACGTCCGTGCCGCACATCTATGCGGTCGGCGACGTCACGGGCCGCGTCGCGCTCACGCCGGTCGCGATCCGCGAAGGCCACGCCGTCGCCGACACGCTGTTCGGCAACCGGCCCACGCCGATCCATCACCACCTGATCCCGTCCGCGGTGTTCGGTCAGCCCCCGTGCGCGAGCGTCGGGCTCTCCGAGCCGGGCGCGATCGCGAAGGGCCACAACCTGCGCATCTTCCGCGCGAAGTTCCGCCCGATGCGCTACGCGCTGTCGGGTCGCGACGAGCACGTACTGATCAAGCTCGTCGTCGATCGCGCCACGGACAAGGTGCTCGGGCTCCACATGGTGGGCCCGGATGCACCGGAGATCGTGCAGACCGCCGCGATCGCCATCACGATGGGCGCGACCAAAGCCGACTTCGATCGCACCTTCGCACTACATCCAACAACCGCCGAGGAGCTGGTGCTCCTGCGTTGAGTCGTGCGGAGAATTACGCGACGCGCGCCTGCGGGAGCTGGCCCGGGGCGCCGCGATCGATCGCCTTGTTCAGCTCCGACTGGATGACCAGCGTGCCGATGAAGAAGATCTGGTTCAGCAGCAGGAGGCAGATGAACGCCATCACGCCGGACATCTTGCCGCCCGTGACGTGCTCGACGCCCGCCGAGAACTTCCACATCCAGTACAGATTCGCGATCGGGATGATGAGCAACCACGCGGTCGGGATGTCAGCGCCCTGGCTGACCATTTCATTCTTGGTCTTGACGAACCAGACGATGCCGTAAATGCCGAACGTGATGATCGTGAGAACGAGAACCATTCCTGGAGAACGCTTGGTCACTGTTTGAGCTCCCTCTTGGCCTGCGGCCTGTTGTGCTGCCTGCGCAGCCGTACCACCCGGACGTTATATACATGCGTTCAGTCGCATTTTGGGTCAGGAAAGGCGGTCGCGGTAATCGCGATAGCCAAACCTACGATGCACGGTGATCCTCTGAGTCGCCGGATCGTGCGTCGCGATCGACGGGTGGCGAACTCCGTTGAACGTCGTGGTTTTCACCATCGTGTAGTGGGCCATGTCCAGGAACACGAGCTTGTCGCCCACCGCGAGCGGCCGATCGAAGCTGTAGTCGCCGATCACGTCGCCCGCGAGGCAGGTCATTCCTCCGAGCCGGTAGGTATGCGGTTTCGCGCCGGGATCGCCGGCGTCGATGATGACGGGGCGATACGGCATCTCGAGGACGTCGGGCATGTGCGCGGTCGCCGACGTATCGAGGATCGCGATGTCCATGCCGTTGTGAAAGGTGTCCATCACCGTCGAGACGAGGACTCCCGTACCGAGCGCTACTGCCTCACCGGGTTCGAGGTAGACGGGGATGTCGTTCCAGCGTGAGCGGAATTCTCGGATGATGCGGACGAGCCGCTCGCGATCGTAGTCGGGCCGCGTGATGTGGTGGCCGCCGCCGAAGTTGACCCACTTGCGGCCCGGGATGAATTCTCCGAATTTCTGCTCGAAGGCCGCGATCGCGCGCTCCAGTGCGTCGGAGTTGACCTGGCAGAGCGTGTGGAAGTGCAGGCCGTCGATGCCGTCGAGGTCGGCCGCGGTCAGGTTCGCGCGCGTCGTGCCGAGCCGGCTGCACGCGCCGGCGGGATCGTAGAGGGCGACCTCGACCTCCTGGTGCTCGTGGTTCACGCGGAGGCCAACCGACTTGCCGCCGGTGCGTTCGATCGCCGCGCGGTGGCGCCGCCACTGGTTGGGCGAGTTGAGGACGATATGATCAGCCAGCGTCAAGAGCTCGCGCATCTCTCCGTCGGAGTACGCGGGCGCGTACGCGTGGACCTCGCCGCCGAGCTCCTCGCGCGCGAGCCGCGCCTCGGCGACCGAGGACGACGTCGCGCCCGCGAGGTACTTGCGGACGAGCGGGAAGGTCGACCACTGCGCGAAGCCCTTGAGCGCGAGCAGGATCGTGCAGCCCGCACGCTGCTGCACGTCGGCGAGGATCTTCAGGTTGGCCTCGAGCGCGCCGAGGTCGGTGATGAAGATCGGCGTCTCGACGTTCGAGATGTCGATCGCGCGCGCGACGTCCGCGCCAAGCGATGCTCCAGCCGACATGCCTAGCGCTCTTCTACGTGCCAGGGCAGGCCGCGCTTGCCGACGTCCTCGAGGAACGGATCGGGATCGAGCTGCTCCATGTTGAACACGCCGGCGCCCTTCCACTTGCCGGTCACCATCATCACGGCGCCGGTCACCGCGGGCACGCCCGTCGTGTACGAGACCGCCTGCGCGCGCACTTCCTTGTAGGTCTCGGCGTGATCGCAGATGTTGTAGATGAAGTAGCGCTTCTTCTCGCCGTTCTTGATGCCCTCGCACAGGCAGCCGATCGACGTCTTGCCCGTGTAGTTCTGCGCGAGCGACGCCGGGTCGGGCAGCAGCGCGCGGAGGAACTTGATCGGGACGATCTTCTTGCCCTCGAACTCGACCTCGTCGATGCGCGTGATGCCGATGTTCTGCATCACCTCGAGGTGCTTGAGGTACGCCTCGCCGAACGTCATCCAGAACCGGATGCGCCGCAGGCCCTTGAGGTTCTTCGCGAGGCTCTCGAGCTCCTCGTGATAGAGGAGGAAGCTCTTGCGCTCGCCGACGCCCGGATAGTCGAACATGCGCGACACGCTGAGCGGGTCGGTCTCCTTCCACTCGCCGTTCTCCCAGAACCGGCCGCGCGCGGTGATCTCGCGGATGTTGATCTCGGGGTTGAAGTTGGTCGCGAACGCCTTGCCGTGCGAGCCGCCGTTGCAGTCGACGATGTCGACGTAGTGCACCTCGTCGAGCAGGTGCTTCTGGACGTAGGCGCAGAACACGTTCGTGACGCCGGGATCGAAGCCCGAGCCGAGCAGCGCCATGCGCCCCGCCTTCGCGAAGCGGTCCTGATACGCCCACTGCCACTTGTATTCGAACTTCGCGACGTCGGGCGGCTCGTAGTTCGCGGTGTCGAGGTAGTCGACGCCGGCCTCGAGGCACGCGTCCATGATGTGGAGGTCCTGGTACGGCAGCGCGACGTTGATGACCACCTTCGGCTGGTACTCGCGCAGCAGCTTCGTCAGCTCGGGGACGTTATCGGCGTCGACCTTCGCGGTGCCGATCTTGCGGCCGTGCATCTGCTCGATCTCCGCGGCGAGCTTCTGCACCGGCTCGAGACGGCGACTTGCCAGCATGACGTCGGAGAAGACCTGCTTCTCCATCGCGGCCTTGTGAGCGACGACGCCGCCGACACCACCTGCACCGATGATGAGGACCTTCGACATGCGCTGCTCTTACCACGTCGCCTACGACGACGGCTTGGCTACGCGGAACAAGAGAGACCCGAGCTCGTTCGCGTCGAACCAAATGCCGTGCCGCTTCTTGCAAATGTCGAGCGGAATGCCGAAGACATCGCTGGTCTCCATCGGCTCCGTGCAGTCCGGGCAGGGAAGCGGCGCTCGGTTCGCGGCGATGCCGATGAGCTCGACGGGCGACGGCGGGCTCTGCATCTGCGCCGCCATGTCGCGCACGTCCTCGGCGGGGAGCCACACGCCGCGGCAGCCATCGCACCCGCGCGCCGCGCCCGCTTGCACCAGCGGCGTTCCACAGCGAGGGCACCTGTCCCGGTTGTCGCGGTACATCACTTGTCTCGCTTCTCGGCGGCGAGCTGCGCCTTGACGCGCTCGAGGTCCGCCTGCGCCTTGGACGACAGCGTCGGGTAGGGCAGGTCGAGCTTCTTCAGCGTGCCGACGACGATCTCCGCGACGGTCTTGCGCATGTACGACTTCGAGTCGGCGGGAATCGCGTACCACGGCGCCCACGGCTTGCTCGTCGCGCGCAGCATGTCCTCGTACGCGGTCATGTACTCGCTCCACTTCGTGCTCTCGTCGAAGTCGCCGGCGGAGAACTTCCAGTGCGCGTCCGGATCGTTGATGCGATCCGCGAACCGCCCGTGCTGCTCCTTCTGCGACACGTTGAGGAAGAACTTGAGCACCACCGTCCCGTTGCGGGCCCAGTGCTTCTCCGCCGCGTTGATCGATTCGAAGCGCTCGGCCCACAGCTCCTCGAGCTTCTTCGGGCGATACGGCAAGCGCTGCGCGTCGAGGAACTCGGGGTGCACGCGGACGACGAGCACCTCCTCGTAGTGCGAACGGTTCCACACGCCGATGCGCCCGCGTTCCGGCAGGCAGCGCTGCACGCGCCACATGAAGTCGTGGTCGAGCTCCTCGGCGTTGGGAGCCTTGAACGCGAAGACCTGACAGCCGACCGGGTTCACGCCGGTGAGCACCGCGCGAATCGTGCCGTCCTTTCCGGCCGCGTCGAGCGCCTGGAAGATCAGGAGCACGCTGTAGCGATCGTTCGCGTACAGGCGCTGCTGCAGCCTGGACAGCTCGAGCACCTGGGAGTCGAGCGCGGCCTTGTTCCCGTCCTTCTTGCCGTCGTTGTCTTCCTTCGTGGGCGCCTTCGCGATCGAGAACGAGTCGTCGAACGGGACGAGGTACGGGCTCTCGACGGGGTCGAACAGGATCGGCTTCGCCATCTCGCGACGATAGCTCCGTGCAGTGTGACAACTTGGATAGAGGCACACGAATTTGCGATGACGGTACGGTAATCCGGACGTCACGTAGTACGGTGACTTCCCCATGGCGACGACGACTCCTGACGTGAAACCCGAAGCCGCGACGAGCGAAGCGAAGGCCGACGGAAAGCCGGAGCCGATCACCGCGGCCGGATCGCGCAAGGAAGCGGTGCGCTATCACGAGGAGGACAAGCTGGGTCCCCTCGGCGCGAAGGTCTCGGCGCTGTGGGATCCGGTCGATCTCCGCAAGATGCTCGTCGGCGAGTTCAACGCGGCCGTCGCGCGCGCCAAGGACGCGGCGTCCTCCGTCGAGCAGAGCGCGACGATCTCCGTCCACGAAGCGCGCAAGGCACTGCGCCGCGCGCGCGCGGTCCTGTCGATGGTGTCGGCGGCGCTGCCCAAGAGCGAGCGGCGCGCGCTGCGTGCGGCTCTGCAAGAGGCGCGGCGGTCGCTGTCGACGGCGCGCGACCACGCGGTCGCGCCGGAGACGCTCGCGGGGATCGTGCTGTCCGACGAGGATCGCGCGACGGCGCGGCGCGTGCTCGACAACGCGGCCGAAGCGCTGCCGCCGACGCAGGAGCTGAAGCAGCTGCTCGCCGAAGCAGCGACGCGCGCGGCGGCCCAGGCCGAGGCGCTCGAGGCGGCGCTGCCACGAGAGCTCCCGTGGAAGGTCGTCGTCGACGGCATCAAGGACGTGTACGCGGAGGCCCGCAAGGCGCGCCGCCGCGGCAAGACCTCGAAGGCGTGGTTCCACACGTGGCGCCGCCGCACCAAGGAGCTCGTGTACCAGCTCGAGCTGGTCGCCGAGCACGCGGGCCAGCGCCTCGGCGCGATCCACGACGAGATCGAGGGCATCGCGAACACGCAGTCGCCCGCGGTCGATCTGATCATGCTGCGCGAGTTCGTGAACACGTACGCGCAGGGCATCCCGGTCGAGGCGGTCGAGCATCTTCGCGACTCGCTCGAGAGCTCGGTCGGCGAGCTCATGACGACGGCGCGCGATGCGGGCCGCGATGCGTTCAGCCAGCGCCCGAAGCGGTTCGCGAAGCGCCTGTCGAAGGCCGTGAAGCGCGACCTCACGCCGCCCGACGAGGCGGATCTGACGACCGAGCTCGCCGACTGATCGCGCGCGACCCCACTAGTGGGGCAGCGGTGTGGTGGCGCGCGCGTGGACCGCGAAGTCGTTCTGCGTCTTCGCGCCGGCCTCGCCGCTCTTGATCAGCGCGCGGCGCAACAGCGGCGGCGACAGCAGCTGATTGACGCCGAGCACGGACAGCATGATCAGCGCGGCGCCGGGGCCGAACGTCGGGAACGTGTTCTGGATGACAACGACAAACGCGAGCGTGAGGCCCGCTTGCGGCACGAGGCCGATCCAGCCGTACGTCTTGACCGCGGGCGGCGGCGAGCTGCGGGCGCCCGCGACCCGCGCCCCGGCGTAGAACGCGACCGCGCGCGTCGCGGCGATGATCAGCACGGGAACGATCGTCGCCCACAGCTGGACGAGATCGATCTTGAGCCCCGCGAGCGCGAACCACACGAGGAACACGGGGAGCTGCGCGGACTCGAACTTCTTCAGTAGCTCGTGCGTGTTCGCGCGCGAGAAGTTCTCGAGCCAGATGCCGGCGCCGAGCATCACGACGAGCGGATCGAGGTGCACGCGCGAGCCGACCTCCGCGACGACGACGCAGATCACGAGCGCGAACATCGCGCCGCCCTCCTTCACCGTGCGGACGAACAGGCCGATCAGGATCCCGATCAGCACGCCGAACACCATCGAGCCGAGGAGCTCCCACGCGACGTGGCCGATCGTCTCGACGACGTCGATCCCGCCGCCGACGAACACGCCGGCGACCGCCGAGGCGATCGCGTACAGCACGATGACGAACAGGTCGGCGACGACGACCGCCGCGAGCATCGTCTGGCTGAGCGGACCATCGGCCTTGGTCTCCGACAGCACGGCCATGACGACCGCCGGCGACTGCGGGATCAGCGCGACGGCGAGCAGCGCGCACACCGCGACGCTCTGCGCGAGCGACATCCCGTCGAACATCGGCAACAGCGGGCGGATCAGGAACAGCACGCCCGTGAGGAGCAGCATCCCGCCGAACACGCCGAACACCATCAGACCGCGCAGCGTTCCGGCGAGCGGGCGCACCTTCTTCAAGTTCAGCTCGGCGCCTGCGGTGAGGCCGAGGATGCAGCTCGCGACGCTGTTCACGACCTTGAGCGAGCCCGCCATGTCTGTCGTGACGAGCTCGAGGACCGCGGGCCCGGCGAGCACGCCGGCGATCAGGTACCCCGTGAGTCGCGGCAGGCCGAGGCGGCCGACGATCGTTCCCGAGAAGTACGCGGACAGCAGCAGGAAGCCGAACGCGAGCTCGGTGCCACCGGCCATCGACGACGTGAACGTGCTCGCGGCCTGCATCAGACCCGCGACGGCGAGGAGGAGCAGCAGCGGGATCACGACGCTGCCTCCTTGTCATCCTCGGGCTCGTCGGGCTCGTCGAGCTCGTCGATGTACACCGGGCCTGCGTCGAGCTCGTCGCGATAGACCGGCCCGCGCGCCTCGGCGTCCGGCGCGCGCTTCGAGGTCAGCTGGACGAGGACCTCGGTCAGGATCGAGCCGCCGATCACCGTCGTGATCACCCACGCGAGGCCGGCGTCGGCCTGCACGCTACCGACGCTGATCACGAGCGCGACCGACAGGCCCGACATCGGCGCGACCAGCTTGCGGTTGTCCGCGAAGCCGACGGGCAACAGCGCACCGACCGCCGTGCGCGACGTGATCACGCCCGCGTACTTGCCGACGACGCGGCACGCGACGAACAGCGGGACGAGGGCCCAGCCGCGCCAGTCGGCGACGTTCCACACGGCGCCGGCGACGATCAGGAACATCATGTGAACCGGTCGCTCGAGGTGCCGCAGGATCTTGAAGATGTTCTCGCGCTGATCGTTCGGGAAGTTGGTGACGAGCACGCCCGCGAGGAAGCAGATGACGATCGGCGACAGCATCATGTGCCCGGCGATGCCGGACGCGAAGGCGATGCCACCGAGCACGACAGCGAGGAACTCCGCGTTCGACTTCGGCAGGCGCACCATCGCGAACACCACGACGCCGATCGCGACGCCGAGGCCGAGCGATACGAACACCCACGCCGTGTTCGGGATCTGCCAGCTCCCTTCGGTCTCGCTGCGGAAGTACGCGGTGATGAACAGAAGGCCGAGGACACCGACGAGCTCGTCGAGCTGTCCGAGCAAGACGTCGACGCTGCGGCCTTCGTGCCACGTGCGATTCGCGAAGCCGCGAAACTTGCGCGGCGCGGTCATCGCGGCGGCGGTGCCGAGGAGGATCAGATCGCGCCACACGAACGGGTCGCGCCACGATTGTCCGAACGCGATCATCACCGCGCCGCACCCCGCGATTGTGATGCCGAACGGGCCGAGCGCCTCGACGAGGATCAGATACGCCGTCCCCTTCGGCACGCGATCGAGGACGCGGATGTCGAGCTGCGCTCCGATGATGAAGCCGATCCAGCCGAGCCCGAACTGCAGCACGGGACGCAGGCGCTCGATGATGTCGGTGTTGAGGATGCCGACCTGATCGCTTGCGGCGACCAGCCCGAGTGCGACGAACGGGAAGCCGGCGGTGATCACGCCGCTGATGCCGAGCCGCTCCTGGAACCGGACGACGCGGCGATGCCCGCCGAGGTACGCGAGCACGACCAGCACGATCAGCCCGACGATGACCTTCATCGCGAACAGCGAGCTCTCGGTCGTCGAGATCGGAACCGTCGCGTTCGGGTCCGGGAGCAGGTGCGGCGGGATGATGATGACCGGTGCGCTCATGGAGGTGCAGTGAGAGTGTCGAACGCGTTCGTGAGCTCCCGGTCCCCGGAGCACTCCGCCAGCGTCATGCTACCCGCGATCGCCTTCGCCGCGGCATCGAGCCGCGCGGCGTGTGGCTCGAGTGCGGCGCGCAACGCCTTCGCGCCGCCCTCGTGCAGCACCTTCGCGTTCGCGACAGCGACCTCGGCATAGGTCGGCTGTAGCTCGCGGAGCTGTGCGGTCGCGACCGCGCAGTCCTTCCCCGCGCTCGCGAACACGCGCACGATCGCCTCGTAGAGCTCGACCCCGCGCAGCGCGAGGCGAGGCAGATCCTCGTCGAGCGGAAGCGGCGTCGCGGCGTCGGCGGGCCGAGAGGTGATCGCGGCGTCTGCCGGCTGCGATGGCTGCGCGGGAGCTGGTGCCGGCGCCGGGCACGCGGCGAGCGCGATCGCGAGCATGATCGCCCACAGCCTCGTCATCGATGCATCGTCGCACGGTGATTCCACGCGTGCCAGAGCCGCGGCACCGTTGAAGCGTGAGGGCTGCTCGGCGCTCGTGATCCTAGAGCGTCGGCATCGTCATCATCGTGTCGCGCACGGCGGGGTCGCGCACGCACGTCGCGTTCTCGGCGAGATCGGCTTCGATCGCGGCGTCGCGTTGCTTGCTGATGTCGTCGTACGCGCGGAGGTGCGTGGTCAGCTCCTTCGCGAGCGCAGGATCCTTCTGTGCCGCGCGCGCGCGATCGAAGCTCGCCGACATGCGGGCGAACAGCGCCTTCATCTCTGCCGCCATGCGCGGGCAGTCGCCGCGCAGCTCGTGAACGATGCGCGCGAGCTCGGCCGCCTCCGCGTCGATCTCGGCGGCGAGCTCCTTCATGCCCGTCGAGCGCGGGCGCTGCGAGCCACCGCACGCGACGAGGATGCACAGCACGACCGGGGCGATCAGTTGGCGCACGTCGACACCGGGATCGTGTTGGGCGGCGCCACCGCGTGCGTCGGGATCACGGTCACGCCGCTCGTGGTTCCGCCGAGGGCGCGTGCGACGATGATGATGTCGTCGTGGTCGTCGCCGGTGACGTCGGTGGAGAACAGGTCGACGACGTCGAGCGGCAGGGACGCGGACAGCGCCTGGAGCCGCACGCCGTTGGCGCTCGAGTACGAGAGCTGGAAGTTCGTTCCGCCGCGACTGCGCGCCGGGATGTCCCAGATCATGTCGGAGCCATCGTCTTCGTCGTAGGTACCGATCGCGAGGTTCGCCGGCAGCGCGCTCGTCGAGACGCGTTGCGCTCGCTCGACGAGGCGATCGGTCACGGTGTCCTCGGGATCCGGTACGAGGCCCCACGTCGCGAGCACGATGCCCGACGCGTCGGACGCGGCGCCGATCAGGTAGGGCGGCGAGGTCTTCGTGAAGCCGACGGCGCTCTCGGGGGTCGGCAGGATCACGCGCTTGCACGCGGTCAAGCAGTTGTAGAAGCCGCGCGTGATCGCGGGACCGAGCGCGCTGACGATGTCGATCACCGTGAGCTGGCGCGGCTCGTAGCCCTGCGGCCCGATCGTGGTGACGCAGCCGGCGTTGTTGAAGCCGATCGTGACGTTCGTATCGCCGATGCCCACGTCGACGGCGACGCCGCCGCGCACCGGCATGACCTTGACCTTGTCGTCGTTCGGGCTCGAACGCACGACCATCAGCATCTTCGCCACATCGCGCCCCCCGCACGCGGGCGCGACGATCGCGTCCACCACGTGGTCGACGCACTCGGGACACAGCGTCGCGGCGGCCGCCGGCGCACCGAACAGCGCGGTGACCACGCCGTCCTTGTCGAGCGCGTAGACATCGCTGAGCGCCGGATCGCTCTCGTTCGGAAGCGCGAACAAGCCGATCGCGGTGCGCGGAAGCGTGGTGGTCATCGAAGTGCCGAGCACCGCGCTGCCGTTCACGAGCGTGACCGGAAACTCGTGGGCGATGTTGCCGTCGATGCACACGAGTCGCTTGACCGTCGCGCCGCCCGCGCGCTTGACGGAGACGGCGCACGGACGCTTGGTCTCGGCGGGGATGTCGAGGTTCGTGAGCTGGAAGTCCGTGTTGGTCACGCCGGAGAACACCGTCTGCGGCTGGATCGCCCACGCCGCGCGCACGGACACCGCGAAGCCACCGACGAGGTTCGGCGTCGCGGGATACACCGGCGTGGTTCCGTTCGCGCCGGTGCACGCGGGCTCGATCGGTTGCCACAGGCCGTCGCCGGTTCGCATCACGTTCGTCGACTGCGTCTCCTCGCTGCCGGCCGGGCCGATCACGCGCCACGAGACCGGGCGATCGCGGAGGGGAACGCCATCGCGATCCGTGACGAGGGTGCCGATCCGCACCGGCGACGGGTTGTCGAAGTCCTGCTGCGCGGAGACGTCCGCGATCACGTGCGTCTTCACCGTGACGCTGTCGTTCTCGACGACGAGATCGTGCGCGGCGCAGCCGGCCTCGAGGAGCTCGCCGGTCTGGGAGTAGCCGCGCGCGACGATCAGCTTGTGCTCCGTGCGTGAGAGGTTGTCGAGCGTGCCGGTCGCGACGCCGTCGGTGATCGATTGCTCGTCGACGAGCAGCGCGTCGAGCTGCGCCTCGGTGAGATCCGCGTACGCGACCTGCTCGCAGGTGATCGACGGCGCCTCGTACACCGACACGACGACCCGGTGCACCGGCGGGCGCTCCCAGTCGATGTTCACGCGCAAGGACGGATCCTCGCCGCACGCGGCCAGCGCGAGCACGAGCACCACGCACCTCATCGCGAGCACGCTAACAGGTTAGACTGCCTTCGTGACGGTCGATCGGCGCACGGTTCTGCAAACGGGGCTCGCGACGAGCGCGACCAGAGGGCGGACGGCACCACGCTCGTACACGCTTCAAGTCCTGGGCCAGCACGCCGCGGCCCCGCAGGGTGTGGCGCTCGGCGCACGGCCGATCCTCGTCGGCGCGCACGCGTCGTGTGATCTCGTGCTCTCCGATCCGCAGGTGTCTCGCCGACATGCGGAGCTGTCGATCGTGACCGAGGGCATTCGCATCAAGGATCTCGGCTCCACGAACGGCACGTGGTGGCAAGGCTCGAAGATCGGTGAGGTCGTGGTCTCTCCGGGTTCCACGATCAAGTTCGGCGAGACGCCGGTGAAGATCAGCGCGGGCGAGGCGCCGTCGCTGCCGCCGAGCGACAAGGATCACTTCGGCGCGATGGCGGGCAAGAGCGTCGCGATGCGCGAGCTGTTCGCGGTGCTCGAGATGGCCGCGCCCACCGACGCGACCGTGCTGATCGAAGGCGAGTCCGGCACGGGCAAGGAGCTCGCGGCGCGCGCGATCCACGACGCCAGCGAGCGCGCGCAGGGGCCGTTCGTGGTCGTCGATTGCAGCGCGATCGCGGAGAACCTCATCGATTCGCATCTGTTCGGCCACGTGCGCGGTGCGTTCACCGGCGCGGATCGCGAGCGCAAGGGTGCGTTCGTCGAGGCGTCGGGCGGTACGCTGTTCCTCGACGAGCTCGGCGAGCTCCCGCTCGCGGCACAGGCGAAGCTGCTGCGCGTGCTCGAGGCACAGACCGTGCAGCCCGTGGGCGCGGACAGGCCCGTGAAGGTAGACACTCGTGTGGTCGCCGCCACACATCGCGCGCTCGCGCAGATGGTGGAGGCGAAGGAGTTTCGCTTCGATCTCTTCTACCGCCTCGCGGTGGTGCACGTCGCGCTGCCCCCGCTGCGCGAGCGCCTCGAGGATCTGCCGCACCTCGTGCAGACGTTCTACGCGCGCAAGGGCACGCCGCCCGGTCCGATCGACGGCGAGAACCTCGAGCGCCTGCGCCGCCATCCGTGGCCCGGCAACGTCCGCGAGCTGCGCAACGTCCTCGAGCGTGCGTGGGCGCTGTCGCCCTCGTCGACGTTTCGCGATCTGCGCCTTCGCGTCGATGGCTCGGGGCCCGGCGCCGGTCAGAGCTCGCCGCAGATCGCCGAGGTCGTCGACACCTCGCTGCCGTTCAAGGATGCGAAGGAGCGGTGGAACGATCACTTCGAGCGCCGCTACGTGGGGATGGTGTTCGACGCGAACAAGAGCAACGTCACGCGCGCGGCCGAGCACGCGGGCCTCTCGCGCCGACACTTTCGCGAGCTGCTCTACAAACACGGCATCGTCGCGCGCCCGGCGAGCGACGCCACCGGCGACGAAGAAGCGTAAGTGACGCAGAAGTTCGGCGCCTACGAGATCCTTCACGAGCTGTCGTCGGGCGGCATGGGCGAGGTGCTCCTCGGGCGACGCCGCGGCCCGGGCGCGTTCGAGCAGCTCGTCGCGATCAAGACGATCCGCCCCGAGTACGCGCAAGCCGCCGCCGTGCGCGCGATGTTCCTCGACGAGGCCGCGATCCTCGCGCGCCTCGCGCACCCGGGCATCGCCACCGTCCACGACTTCGGCGATCAGGACGGCGCGCTCTACATGGTGATGGAGTACGTCGCGGGCAACTCGTTCCGCTCGCTGATCGACGGACCGATGCCACCGGCGGTCGCCGCCCGCGCCGTCGCCGAAGCATGCCGCGGCCTCCACGCCGCCCACGAGGTCCGCGACACGAGCGGCACGCTGCTCGGCGTCGTGCACCGCGACATCTCGCCCGACAACCTCATGCTCGGCTTCGACGGGCACGTGAAGGTGATCGATTTCGGCATCGCCCTCGTGAAGAACCGCCAGGCACCCGTGACCGAGTTCGGCACGGTGAAGGGCAAGCCGCCGTACATGTCTCCCGAGCAGGTGAAGAACGAGGCGCTCGATCGGCGCTCGGACGTCTTCTCGCTCGGCGTGGTCCTCCACGAGATGCTGACCGGCCGGCCCCTGTTCGACGGCGACTCGATCTACGCGATCGCCCGCGCGGTCGAGCACCAGCCGATCGCGCTGCCCTCCGCGGTGATCGGCGCGCCGCTCCCCGCCGGGCTCGACGCCGTCGTGATGCGCGCGCTCGAGCGCGACGTCGCTCGCCGCACGCCGACCGCCGCGCAGCTCGCCGAGGAGCTCGAGCGCGTGATCGGCGCCGCGGGCGACGAGACGCTCGAGGCGTGGGCCGATCGCGAGCTCGCGCAGGCGCGTGAAGCCCATCGCGCGTGGATCGCCGGCGTGATCGCGGGCCGCGATGCGCCAAAGCCCAAGGTCGGCCGCGCGACGGGCGCGGTCACCGCCGTCGGCGCGCAGGCGCTCGCCGCGCTGAACGTCCAGCCCCTGGGGGAGGACTTCGCTGGGGAGCGCGATCGTCGCTCGAGCAATGCCGGGGCGCGGGACGTCGACGCGCGCGCGAAGACGGTGCTGCCGGCATCGAATGACGCCGACGACGAGATCGAGCCGGCGCCACCTCGTCGATCGTTCGCCCTCCCGATCATCGGGCTCCTCGTCCTCGCCGCCGCGGTCATCGTGGTGATCGCGCTGATGCGGCGGTCGACGCGCGAGGCGGGCATCGCGAGCATGGATGCGGCGATCGCGCTCGCGAACGATGCCGCGCTCGCGAACGATGCCGCGCTCGCGAACGATGTCGCGCTCGCGAACGATGTCGCGCTCGCGAGCGATGCCGACCTAGCGAACGACGCCGACCTCGCCGTCGCGAACGATGCCGCCATGCCGATCGATGCCCGGCGCTCGACGATCGACGCGGCCGTTCCCGATGCCCGGCGCAGAGCGGTCGACGCGGGGACGCGCGCACCGATCGACGCGGCGCCCCGTCCTCCCGTCGACGCGCCGGCGACGAGCGTCGATGCCGCGCCGCAGGCAACGGGCACGGGCACCGTCACGTTCAACAATCCTCCCAAGGGCGGCATGAAGTACGTGACGGTGATCCTCGACGGGAAGAACCTCGGCACGACCCCGATCATCGGCCGCCAGATCCCCGCGGGACATCACTCCGGCGAGTTCGTCGGCCTCGATCGCACCGACAAGTTCGAGTTCGACCTCGCACCGGGCGAGACGAAGGTCCTGACCCCGCCGAGGCAGTGATCGATCCTCGCCGGGGCAGCGGCACCTCCACGCACCTCGTGGCCGCGGCGGCACCTCCACGTACCACCGCCCGATTCACGCGGGAACCTCGAGGTACCGGATGGGCGAGAGGACCCAGGAGGATCGCGAGCTTGGGCCCTGGATCGCCGGTTGCTCTTCGAGAGGACATGCGCCTTTCCCTTCTCTCCGTTGCTCTTCTCTCCGCCGCCTGTGTGAACACCCCCACCGACTCCGCCGAGGACATCACGTCCGCCCTCGAACAGGAGATGGGTGGCTTCGAGACCACCGACGAAGCGCCGATGTTCGCCATGGAGGATGCGTACGCCGACACGGCCATCGAGGGCGACTCGCTCGTCGCCGATCCGATGGAGTCGGACGCCACGATCGCCTCCATGGAGAGCGCGCCGAACGCCGAGGTCCTCGACGTCATGATGATGTGGGGCCAGCTGCCTCCCGACCCGGACGCGACCGTCGCGCGCGACTGGTCGGGCGAGCTACGCATCTCGCGCGGTGGCATGTACGTGCGCCGCCGCCTCGGCTTCGAGGATCAGACCGATCGCGTGCTGCCGCGCGAGTCGCGCGACGCGATCCGCTTCGAGTCGCGCACGCGTCCGTTCGCGGATGGCCTCGCGCTGCGCATCGTCGAGGATCCGGCGCGCTCGGCGGAGCCGCTGCGCTTGACGTACACGCCGGATGCCGGCACCGCGCGCGAGCTCGATGTCACGCGGCTGCGCGAGGAGCACCGCCTCGTCGTCGACGCGGGCGATGGCAATCGCGTGGTCGCGGTCGCGACGCGCCGCAACGATGCCTGCCAGCACGGCTTCATTCGCGGCCGCTGGCACAAGATCGCGCCGAACGCGTCGCGCTACCTCGGCCTCGTCGCGAATCCGCGCGGTGAAGTCGTCGGTCACATCCGCGGCATCGCGGGACAGCGCCGCAATGGTGACGCGGTCATGTTCGGCAAGTTCATCTCGCGCGACGGTGGCTTCGTCGGCCTCGTGAAGGGCACGTACGAGAACGGCGAGCTGCACGCGCGGTGGATCGATCGCGCGGGCGACCACGGCTCGATCAACGGCGTGTACTTCGAGGGTGGACCCAACCCGCGCTCGGGTGGCTTCCTCGCGCGCTGGGCCGAGACCTCGTGCGACGCGCAGTGACCTGACCGGGATCCGCGGGCGCAGCCTCGACGCTGTCGACTATCGCGTGGTGCCCGCCGTCCGAGATCGTGATCCGCGCTGTCCGCCCACGTGGCGGACATTCGTCGTTTCGGCGCGGTTGCTCAAGACCGCGCCGCGCTTGAGCTCTGTGACTTATTCCAGGCGCCGCGCGCGAGAAGCGCGATTTTTGCCGCCCGATCGTCGGCAAACCGCGATAGGACACGCCTCATGTGGCGGACTGCTCTCCTCCTGATCGCACTGAGCGCTTGCAAGAAGTCCTCGTCGGAGTCCGAAGCCAAGCCGGCGCCGATCGTCGTCGAGAAGGACGTGATGGCCGAGAAGCCCGCGGTGACGGCCGAGAAGCCGGCCGAGAAGCCCGACATCCCGTCGGGGCCGAGGCTCGAGCTCGCGGGCTTCTCCGTCGCGCGTCCGTCCGGGACGCTGATCTCGTCGAGCGCCAACTCGTACACCGCGGGGAGCATGCGCATCGATCGCGAGGGCATCAACAAGATCACGATCGCGTGGGTCCGCTACGACAACATCGCCGAGTCGATGGAGACGAAGGTGCAAGACCGCGCGGGCCAGACGTCGTACGAGACGTTCCTCGGCTGCGATCACCGCAACGTGATGATCGCGTCCTTCGAGGAGCGCGCGGTCCATGACGAGCTCGTGAAGAGCTTCCGCTGCACGCCCGTCCCCGGCGGCCTCGACCACCCGGTCCCCGAGATCCTCGATTTCTCCGCGAGTGACTTCAAGCGGACCGCGCCCGAGAAGGAGTCCGGCGGCTATCCGGAGACGGTCTACAAGAACAACGACGCGACGATCTGGGTCCAGATGATGACGGACGTGCGCGCGTACGCCGACCTCGACGTCCTCGCCGAGACCAAGTTCATGCTGACGTCGGTCACGCAGGAAGATCCGATCAAGAACGTTCAGGGCAAGAAGCTCTCGACGATCGTGTCGTTCGAATACGACGCCGAGTCCGGCGAGAGGGTGTACGGCTTCTCGGCGGCGAAGCGATGCGAGCGCTTCGGCGTGTTCGCGTTCACGCTCGTGCACTCCACGGTGAGCAAGGCGTTCGCGAGGAACGCACTGCACGCGTTCAAGGACGCGCCGTGCGTGAAGTCGCTCGTCAGTTCGCGAGCTCTTTGAGGCTCGCGGCGTCCTCGACGGTCGCGAAGCGGCCCTTCTCGTCCTTCACGACGCGACCGAGGGCGATGTTCGGATCGTGCGTGAAGAACAGCCGCCCGTTGCGCGCGACGAGGTCCGTCAGCAGCGACGTCTTCTCGTCGATCAGCAGCTCGGGGTAGCGGTCGTAGCCCATCGTGATCGGCGCGTGGACCCACGCGCGACCGGGGATGAGGTCCGCCGCGAACACGACGGGACCGCCGGGCATGTCGATCTCGGTGAGCAAGAGGCCGGGCGTGTGGCCCGAGCTGCGATGAAAGCGATAGCCGCTGCCGAGCGCCGTCGCGCGATCGCTCGCCGCGAGCTCGAGCCGGCCGCTCGACGCGAGCAGGTTCGTGAGGCCCGGGATGAACGAGGCGCGATCGCGGGCGTGCGGAGCCACCGCGCGCTGCCACGCTTCTGCGCCGACGACGTAGGTCGCGTTGGGGAACACGAGCTGCGGCTGGGCGCCGGGCACGAACGCCGTGAGCGCACCGCCCGCGTGATCGAAGTGCAGATGCGAGAGCACGACGACATCGATCTGATCGGGACGCACACCCACCGCGGCGAGTGACTCGAGCAGCACGTGCTTGTCCTCGACCACGCCGTAGCGTTCGCGCAGCGCCGGCTCGAAGAACGCGCCGATGCCCGTCTCGAGCAGGATGTGCTTCTTGCCGTCTCGCACGAGCAAGCAGCGGCACGCGAGCGGGATGCGATTGTGCTCGTCGGGCGGGATCCACTTCGCCCACATCGTCTTCGGCGCGTTGCCGAACATCGCGCCTCCGTCGAGGCGCTGCGAATTCCCGAGGACCGAGGTCAACGTGCGCACGCCACGTCCTCTTACCACACCAGCGTCACTCGTCGACGCTCCCGACCGACGCACCGACGCGATCGGGCGGAGGACGAGTGACGCCGTACACGATCGCCCCGGTCCCGACGACGGCGACGCTGCTCGCGATCGTGATCACCCACCACTTCTGCCACCACGGGCTCGGCGCGTCGTAGCGCAGGGGAATCTCGCGCGGCCGCGAGGCGTCGGCCCAGCCGAGGACCTCGTTCCCGGCCTGGTCATAGGCGCGCACGTACAGCTCGAGCGAGACCGGCTTGGTCGCCGTCACGCTCGGCAACACGACGTGCTGATCGCTACCGACCTTGCCGAGCGTCAGATCCGTCGCGCGCCACTTCGTCTCGCCGCGCGTGCGCACGAACACCGTCGCGCGGTGCAGAAAGCCGAGGGGATCGGCGACGACGGTGATGTCGAGCGGCACCGGCGCACCCACGCGCTGACCGTTCGCCCAGTTCACGTCGACGGCGGGCGCGCCGCGCTCGGCCTGCTCGTTGCGCACCTGCTCGAAGATGCGCGTCGCTTTCGGCGAGAGCTCGTAGCTCAAGAAGTGACCGGGATCGAGCGCGAGGAGCTTCGAGAACGCGAGGCGCGCTTCTTCGATCTTGTCGACGAAGGCGGCGGCGATCCCCATCTGCTCCCACAGCGAGATGTTCGCGTCGTGCGCGAGCGGCCCGGCGGCGCGCACCTCGGCGAGCGCGGTCGTCGCGGTCTCGATCTCGGGGACCTCGAGCGCCTCCTTGCTCGCCGCGAGCTTGGTCTGTACCTCGGCTCGCTTCGCGCACGCGCTACCGGTCCAGTACTCGCCGTCCGCGCACGCATCGCGGAACGCGCTCGGCCGCTTGTTCGCCGCGCTCGATCCACACGCTGCAAGCACCGCGATCGCGATCGCTGCCTTCATCGACATCGACGCTAACACCGCGATTCGATCCGGGTCTGTGCGCGTTCTGGCTGATCGATCAGCCGGCGACGGTCGCAGTTGTCTCCATCCAAAGTGGCTACTGCCGACGCCACGCGTCATTTGTAACCACTGGAAATAACGATCGAAGTCGGGCGATGTGCACGAGGTTGCGCGTGGCATGGGGGCTGCTGAAGGCGAACGCATCAACAACACCGTCAGGTGCTCGCCATGCGCAACAGCCTCCTCGCAACCCTCGGTCTCTCGCTTCTCTCCTCGCTCGCGGTAACCGCGTGCGCCACCGATGAAGGTGACAACGAGTGCCTTCCGGGTGACATCGACTGCGCGCCTCCGTCGTCCGACGGCGGCAAGGGCGACGGCTTCGACTACAAGAACAGCCCGGAGCGCATGTCGCAGCGCCTCGAGTACAAGCTCTCCTCGCTGCCGAAGAAGGGCGAGCTGAAGACGCCGACGTGGAAGGCGAAGTATCCGAACGCGAAGCCGGGCATCCCGGTCGCGTGGGCCGACACCTACTGGCCGACGTCCGATGGCTCGCACAACAAGCGCTGGCAAGGCGCGAGCGTGAAGTCTCCGCTCGAGAAGTACGACCAGGCGTTCAACAACGCGGCCGGCTGCGCGACGATCCCCGACGAAGTTTGCGGCAGCGGCGCGAAGGCAGCGTGGGACGCCTACTACACGTGCGCGGGCCCCGCGGCGAAGTGGCAGTCCAAGACGTTCCAGGGCGCCGGCAAGATGCACGACGGCATCGACAACAACGGCAAGGACGGCGTCGACGAGTGCAATGGCTCGGACGGCAACGATGGCGTCGCCGGCTGGTGGGGCACCTGCCACGCGTGGTCGCCCGCGGCGCTCATGGAGCCCGAGCCGCAGCACCCGGTCACCGTCAACGGCGTCGAGTTCACCGTCGGTGACATCAAGGCGCTCATCCAGAACGCGTACGACTCGACGAGCGCCGTCATGCTCGGCGGTCGCTGCAACGCCGAGACGATCGAGCACAGCCCGACGATGTCGGCGAACAACGAGTGCTCCGACGTGAACCCCGGCGCGCTCCACGTCATCCTGACCAACTTCCTCGGCATCGCGCAGCTGCCGCTCGTCGAGGATCGCACCGCGAACTTCGAGGTCTGGAACCAGCCGGTCCTCAAGTACGAGGTGACGAAGCAGGCCGAGATCTCGAAGACCAAGGCGAACCAGTGCGTCGGTAACGGCTCGGGTTCGACGTGGACCTACAACACCAGCGCGAAGAAGCTGTACGAAGTTCGCGTGACGGTGACCTACCTCTCCGAGTCCGGCGCGTCGAACACGCCGCACGGCTTCGAGGACAACACCTCCGAGGACGACTACCACTACATCCTCGAGCTCAACAGCGACGGCAAGGTCATCGGCGGTCGCTACTGCACCGACTCGACGAACTCGCACATCGACTTCCTCTGGTCGCCCACCGGCTCGAACCGCGCGTCGAACCCCGGCGTCGATCACAACAAGGTGAAGGAGCTCATCGCCAAGTCCGTCGCGCCGGAGTCCACCGGTGGTGGCGGCACGGGCCCGGCTCGCGAGTTCAGCGCGACGCCCGCCGCGTCGATCCCCGACGACAACACGACCGGCGTCACCGTCGACGTCCCCGTCTCCGGCGTCACCGGCTCGGTCGGCCTCACCGCGAACGTCAAGATCACTCACACGTACCGCGGCGACCTCAAGGTCACGCTCCTCAAGGACGGCGTCGAGAAGAAGGTCCTCTCGAACAACGAGGGCGGCGGCGCGGACAACCTCGACGTCACCGTCACGCTCTCCGCATCGGAGGTCGGCACGGCGAACGGTCGCTGGCAGGTGAAGGTCGTCGACAACGCGGCGCAGGACGTCGGTACGGTCGACAGCGTCAAGCTGACGTTCCAGTGAGCTTCTAAGCAGTCACCACTAGCCTCGCTTCATGCGCCTGCCGGGCCCCTCTCGGCAGGCGCAGTTGTTTTTTCGGAGCTCAGCTCGACGCTGGTACCGCCGCCGCGAGCAAGACCTCCTCGATCGCCGCGGTCAGCGCGTCGATGTCGATCGGCTTCGTGAGGTATCGCCGGAAGCCGACGTCACTCGCCCGCGCTTCGTCGCGAGCGAGTGCGCCGGCGGAGAGCGCGATCACCGGGATCGACTGCGTGCTCGCATCCTCGCGGAGCACGCGCATCGCTTCGATGCCGCTCATGCCGGGAAGGTTGACGTCCATGATCACGAGGTCGGGACGTCGCGCGCGGACGATCTCGATCCCCTCCTCGGCGGTGCGCGCGGTGATCATCGAGATCCGCGGAAGCTCCGACACCAGCGCTTCCATGAGCGCGATGTTCGACGGGTTGTCCTCGACGTACAGGATGTGGAACGCCGCGCCGTCCTGCGCGAGCACGGTCGTTCGCCACGCTTCACCTGGGGAGCGGCGGGGCCGGTGCTCGCGGTGCGCGAGCTCGCCGAGGTCGACCCAGAACTCCGAGCCATCGCCGTGGCGGCTCGTGAACCCGACGCCGCCGCCCATGAGCTCCGCGAGTCGCTTGCTGATCGCGAGACCGATGCCGGTTCCCTCGATCGGGCCGGCCTCCTGGCCCGCTCGCTGAAATGGCTCGAAGATCGACGCCTGCTTGTCCTCGGGGATGCCGATGCCGTCGTCGGCGATCGAGACGCGAAGACGCCCGTCCGAGACGCGCGACGTGCGCATGACGGCGTGACCGCCCGTCCGCCCGTACTTGATCGCGTTGGAGCCGAAGTTCATGAGGATCTGCGAGAGACGTGTTCGATCGGCGAGGACGAACACGTTGGTGTCGGGGCCGGCGGGCCGCTCGACCGTGATCGCGTGCTGTGCCGCTTGAGGCTCGAGCTGCGCGACCACCTCGTCGATCACCACGGAGAGATCGACGGGCTCGAGCGAGACCGTGAGTCGTCCGGACTCGATCCGCGAGAGATCGAGGATGTCGTTGATCAAACGCAGGAGGTGCTCGCCCGCGCGATGAACGTGCGCGAGGCGCTCGGTCTGCCGCGCGGACGGCAGCTCCTTGCGATCGCGTTGCATGAGCTCCGTGAACCCGAGGATCGCGTTGAGGGGTGTCCGGAGCTCGTGACTCATCGACGACAAGAACTCGCTCTTTGCAGCGCTCGCGGCCTCGGCGGCGAGCTGGGCGGCGCGAAGCTCGTCGGCGCGCTCGACGTCGGCCGTGATGTCGAGGAACAGGGACACCGTGCCGCCCTCGGGCGTGCGCTGCTCGAAGATGCGGAACGTCCGGCCCGAGAGGCCCTTCAGCTCCATCGGTCCTGCCGGGGCGCGGTGGTTCGCCGTGACGCGTTCGCGCACGGAGTCTGCCGCCGCGCCCGCGAAGCCACTTGCCCGGATCGAGGCGTCGAGGATCTCGGCGAACGTCTGGCCGGCGGTCGGTCGGCGATCACCACTCCGGTAGAGCTCGCGATAGGCGTTGTTCGCGAGCACGAGGCGATCGTTCTCGTCGTAGAGAGCGAACGCGCCCTGGATCGCTTCGACGGCACTCACCAGGTACGAGCTGGCTCGACGGCTCGCTTCTTCGATTCGCAGGCGCGCCGTGATGTCGCGGATCGCGACGAGGATGGTGAGCTTCGCGGTGGTGCGCATGGGGCTGAGGCTGATCTCGATGGGAAACTCGCTGCCGTCCTTTCGCCGTCCGGTGAGTGCGAGCCCGGCGCCCATCGTGCGTGACAACGGCGCGCTCGCGAATCCGGTCACGTGCGCGGCGTGGCGCGCCCGCGCTCGCTCGGGCACGAGCATCTCGATGGAGTGGCCGATCAGCTCGGTCCGCGAGTAGGCGAACATCCGTTCCGCGGCCTCGTTGACGACAAGGACGGTGCCTTCGCGATCGCAGACGATCACACCGTCGGGAGCCAGGTCGACGAGGTCTCGAAATCGAACGTCCGCCCGCTGCTCCTCCGCGGCGACGCGAGCCTCGAGCGCGCGGCCTTCCTGTCGAGCCCGCACGAGCTCGGTGACATCCTCGACCCGGTGGATGAGGTAGCGAACGCCCGCGTCGTCGAGCACCGGTGTGTTGACGGGGGACCACCAGCGTTCCTCGAACCGTCCGTCCGGGCGACGAACGTCGTACTTCTGGATCGCCATCGCGTCCGCGGCACGGCTCGCGATCGCGCGCGCGAGCGACTCGGCGAGGTTGCGCGTGCCGGTCGCGGCAGGGTCGTCGGGATTATCGGGGAAGACGTCGAACAGGCCACGCCCGACGATCTCCTCGCGCTTCGTCATCGTGGCGTGGAGGTACGCGTCGCTCGCATCGAGGATCGTTCGCGCTGGATCGGGAGCGAGCACCAGGTACAGACCTGGGGCTGCTCGGAACAAGGCGCGATGATCGATCTCCATGTGGGACCACGGCGGGGGAGGCGTGACTGACCTTGCTCTCGGTGTGGAACAAGGGCTCGCCCAACCACGCGTAAGGCGCCGAACGTCGCGTACAAGCTGTCCGTTGGTCGCAGCGCAGGCGCTGCACCCATCGCGCAGATCATGCGCCTCGATCGCGACCCGGCGCAGACCCTGCGCGCGTTTCGGGTCGCCCGGCGGCACGCGGCGTGCTCGACCCGGCGCATGCAACTCGATCCTTCGTGGGCGTCGTGTGCCGGTTCGGCCGCGGACATCGCCGCCCTGATCCCGGCCGGCGCTCGCGTGTTCGTTCACGGCGCCGCGGCCACGCCGACACCTCTCGTCGATGCGCTCGTCGCGCGCCGCGACCTCGATGCCGTTCGCCTCTACCACCTGCACACCGGCGGGCCCGCGAGCTTCGCGGACCCCGAGGTCTCGTCGCGGATCCGCTCGGTCTCGTTCTTCGTCGGGCCGCACCTGCGCTCCGCCGTCGCGGAGGGACGCGCGGACTTCATGCCCGTGTTCCTCTCGGACATCCCCGAGCTCTTTGCATCGCGCGCGATCCCGCTCGATGTCGCGCTCGTCCAGCTCGCTCCGCCCGATCGCCACGGCCTGTGCTCGCTGGGCACATCCGTCGACGCGGCGCGCGCGGCCGTCGATCACGCGCGCATCGTGCTCGCCGAGATCAACGACCAGATGCCGCGCACGCACGGCAACACCGCCGTACCGCTGTCGCGCGTGCACGCGTTCGTGAGGACGAACCGTCCGCTCCACGCATCACCGCCACCACAGCCGACCGAGGTCGATCGCGAGATCGGCGAGCGCGTCGCGAACCTCGTCGAGGACGGCGCCACGCTCCAGGCGGGCATCGGCGCGATTCCCGATGCCGTGCTCGCGCGCCTCGGGAATCGGCTCGAGCTCGGCGTGCACACCGAGATGTTCTCCGACGGCATGATCGCGCTGATCGAGAACGGCGTGGTCACGAACCGCAACAAGTCGGTCCATCCGGGACGCTCCGTGACGAGCTTCGTGTCCGGAACCCAGCGGCTGTTCGATCTCGTGAACGACAACCCGTCGATCGAGTTCCACGGTTGCGACCGCACCAACGACACCGGGCTGATCCGCAAGCTCGACAAGGTCACGGCGATCAACTCGGCGATCGAGATCGACCTCAGCGGCCAGGTCTGCGCCGACTCGATCGGCTCCACGATCTACTCGGGCATCGGCGGGCAGATGGACTTCCTGCGCGGCGCGGCGCTGTCGCGCGGCGGCAAGCCGATCATCGCGCTCCCGTCGACCGCGGCGGGCGGCAAGGTCTCGCGCATCAGCGCGCAGCTCAAGCCGGGCGCCGGCGTGGTCACGACCCGCGGGCACGTGCACTGGGTCGTCACCGAGTACGGCGCGCGCAACCTGCACGGCCTCACCCTCCGGGAGCGCGGGGAAGCGCTGATCTCGCTCGCGCATCCCGATGTTCGCGGCGAGCTGCGCCGGGCGCTCGTCGAGCAGCGCCACTTCGTGTGAGCGCCAGGTTGCGCGGGCTCGCCCACAGAGCGCAAGGCGTGCGCGAAATTCAGCCTTGCGATTGGAACACGACCTGCTGTCGACTCGGGGCATGAAGAACGAACTGAAGATCGATATCGGGATCGACGCGGCCAACCGCGAGGCGATCGCGGGCGGGCTGTCGCGCGTCCTCGCGGACTCGTACACGCTCTACCTGAAGACCCACAACTTTCACTGGAACGTCACCGGCCCGATGTTCCAGACGCTGCACCTGATGTTCGAGACGCAGTACACCGAGCTCGCGCTGGCCGTGGATCTCATCGCGGAGCGCATCCGCGCACTCGGCTTCCCGGCCCCCGGGACCTACCGGCAGTTCGTCGAGCTGTCGGCGATCAAGGAGGATCAGGGCGTTCCCAAGGCCGAGGACATGATCCGGCGTCTGGTCGAGGGCCACGAGACGGTCGCGCGCACCGCGCGTGAAGTGTTTCGCGCATCCGAGAGCGCGAGCGATCAGCCGACCTGCGATCTCCTCACGCAGCGCATGCAGGTGCACGAGAAGACCGCGTGGATGCTGCGCAGTCTCCTCGAGTAGAGGACGCGTTCATGCGGCGTCGAGCAGCAACCGTCTCGACAAGAATCGCTACGATGATCCGAGCGAGATGAAGCCGTCCGGTGACAGGCTCGTCGCGAGCATGACGTCGTTGATGTCCTGATGCTCGCGATACGTCGTCGAGTCGCGATGCTCGGCGTCGGACCAGAACGCGACGATCGCGTCGCGGACGCGTGCGAGCTGCGAGAACCCGGATCCGAGCGAGCGCTCGACGGCGGAGAGGCCGATCGCGAGGCCGACCTCGCGAAACGCGAGGCGATGGTGCGCCGGTCGCGCGAGATCTCCGTGCTCGACGTAGTGGACGAGCCCGGCATGCGCGGCCGTCGTGATCGCGGATCGCAGCGGGCGATCGACATCGAGCACCGCGAGGCGGTGGGCGTCGAACAAGAGGCCGCCGATCCCGAGCGGGTCCGCGGTCGCGAGCGCACCGTCATCGATCATCGCGCGAAGATCCGCGATCACGCGATCGAGCTCCGTGCCGTGGCGTGCGGCGCGCAGCTGCAGGCACGTGACGTAGCCGTCGAGCGGATCGTGGTGTCCCATCGAGGGGACCTGAGGGCGCGTGAGGTCGATGCTCATCTTCCAGTACATCCGCTTCGCGCCGCGCGCGTCGTAGACGAAGCGCTGATGCGCGGTGACCGCGAGCTCGCGTGCCCATGTCGCGAGCTGCGGATCGTGCAGCGCGCGCGAGGCCTGATCGAGCGCGTGCATCCACTTCGTCAGGTAGTGGAAGTACTGACCGTCGCGATCCCACTCGAGGCGCTCGTCGAAGCGCTCGTCGGCGCGGCGCTCGGGGCGTGGCTTTCCGATGCGCAATCCACCGAGCGTTGGATGGGAGCGGCCGTCGTCCTCGCCGAGCCCGCTGATCCAGCCGGTTCGGCCATCGTCGCCGCGATGCCGCCCGAGCTCGCGATGGACGCGCTCGATCAGCGCGCGGGCGAGATCGCCCAGTCCGAGCCCCAGCAGGTTGCAGACGGCGAACGCGTCGGTCCACAGGTAGCGTCGCGACGGTGCCGCGCCGGCGACGCCCGTACGGGCGACGAAGCGGGTCATGAGGTCGCGAGACGTCGTCATGGTGCGAGCGGGTGAGTCTCGTAGGCGGGAAGCGGTTGATCGATCGACAGCGGATGCACGGCCTGGGTCTCGTCGAACCACACGTACTCGTCGAACTGCGCCGGCAGCACCGCCTGGAAGTAGTGACTCTGGAGCTCCGTGTCGGGCCGATACACGACGCCGATCGCGCGTTCGAGGCGCGGATCCGCGAGCTCGTCGCGAAGTGCGCCGCGCCGCGGCTCTCGCAGCGGCAAGCAGAACGCGGGCACGCCACTGGCGTGGCACAGGCCCTCGTAGCTGTCGGCGCGCGCGGGGCGGACGCGCATGCGCTGCATCGGCTCGTCCCACGCGTGAGCGGCCGCGACGGTGCCGCGATCCGTGCCGAACCCGACGATGTACACGCCGTCGCCGAACGCGCCGCGAGACAGCTGGCCGACGTTGTGTTCTCCGCGAACCGCCATCTCCGTCGCGCCCGCGTCGCCGACGTGCGAGTTGTGCTCCCACACGATCAGCTTCGCGTTGTCCCGATGCGCGATGATCGCGCGCATCGTGTCGAACATGTGCTGGTCGCGCAGGTTCCACGACTCCGCCGCGCCGTAGTACATCGCGCGGTAGTAACGCTCGGCGCCCGCGACGACGCTGGCATTCTGGGCGGCGTCGAAGAAGTCATCGCCGTCGCGCGAGGTGTACTCGATGCGCTTCGCGAGGAGCTCGCGCAGCATCGCGACCACGTCCTTCTCGCACGACTGCATTCGCCCGACGAGCGCGGCGCGACCGTACGCCGCCGGATCGTGCTGCCACGGCGTGAGGCGGCCGTAGCGTTCGCGCGCCACGTTCGCGGCCGACGGGTCGACGCGATCGAGGTAGCGCACGACCTCGAACGCGGACGTGTACATGCTGTACAGATCGAGCCCCGAGAAGCTGACGTCGAGCTCGCTCTCCGCGTTGTACGCGCGCAGCCACTCGATCAGCTCGTGGGTCTCGGTGTTGCGCCACATCCACAGCGGGAACCGAGAGAACGGTGTCCACCGGCGCTCGCGGGGCGCTCGGTGGCGGATGTATCGATCGACCTCGTGCGCGTCGGGCCAGTCTCCCTCGATCGCGATCGCGCGGAACCCGCGGCGAAGGATCAGCTCCTGCGTGATGCGTGCACGCATCCGGTAGAACTCCGACGTTCCGTGCGTCGCCTCGCCGAGCAGCACGACGCGTGAATCGCCGATGCGATCGAGCAGGCGATCGAGCTGGACGTCGTCGATGGCGTCGAACGGTTCGGCGCACTCGGCGATCAGCTTCGCCGCGACCGGTGTCCGCGATGCGGGAGCCGGCGCGACGAGCGGACCCGGCTTGCGCCTCGGCAACACACCGCGGCGCTCCTTGGCATCGGCCGGTTGCTCGGCCCACCCCTGTGCGCCGATCAGCGGGACGAACAGCACGGCGCCGAGATCCTCGCGCCGGTACTGCGTCTCGTCGACGCGCGTGACGCGCACGAGCTCCTGCGCGCGACCCGTGCCGACGGGAATCACGAGTCGCCCGCCGATCGCGAGCTGCTCGAGCAGCGCGCGCGGAACGTCGGGCCCGCCCGCGGCCACGATGATCGCGTCGAACGGAGCGTGCTCTTTCCAGCCGAGCGTGCCGTCGCCGCAGAGGACCTCGACGTTCGTGTAGCCGAGGCTCTCGAAGCGTGCCTGCGCGAGCTCCGCGAGCTCCGCGTGGCGCTCGACCGTGTACACCTGCTTCGCGATCTGGGCGAGCACCGCGGCGGCGTACCCGGAGCCGGTTCCGATCTCGAGGACGCGATGCTCGCGGCGCAGTGCGAGCGCTTCGGTCATCACCGCGACGATGTAGGGCTGCGAGATCGTCTGCCCCGCTTCGATCGGCAGGGGGCGATCCTCGTAGGCCTGATCCGCGAGCTCGGAAGGCACGAACACCTCGCGTGGGACGGTTCGCATCGCGTCGAGCACGAGCGGGTCGTGGACGCCGCGCGCGCGGATGTGTTGTTCGACCATGACGTTGCGGGCTGTTGCGGCGGCGTTCATGTGCTCTCGCAGAGCAAGCGACGCGCCAGGCTGCTACCCGCTGCGGCGCCACCGGCGGGTCGCCCGCGATTCATCGCCGTTCCGACCTCCAGGACCTTGTCGCTCGCCGCGACGAATCACAGTTCCTGCGTCGCGACGCGCACGACTTGCGCATTCTGGGGCCTCAGGTCGCGAGCGATGTTCCTCGTTCGGTGTGAAGAGGTACCTCGGCCACCTGCAGGTGGTCCTCGATGATCTTTCCGTCTCGCATCGTGAGGATCCGCTGTGCACACGCGGCGATGTCGCGCTCGTGCGTGACCATGACGATGGTGATTCCCGTCGCGGCGAGCTCGACGAGGAGCGTCATCAGCTCCATGCTCGATCGCGAGTCGAGCTGTCCGGTTGGCTCGTCGGCGAGGATCACGCTCGGGTTGTTGACCAGCGCTCGTGCGATCGCGACTCGCTGCTGTTGACCGCCGGAGAGCTGTCCCGGCGTGTGGTGGGCTCGATCGGCGAGGCCTACTCGTGCGAGCGCCGCGAGCGCGCGCTTCGTTCGCTCTCTCGTCGGGACGCCCGCGTAGAGCAGCGGGAGCTCGACGTTCTCTCGAGCCGATGTCCGTGCCAGGAGGTTGAAGCTCTGGAACACGAAGCCGAGCGTCTGGCTGCGAATGCGAGCGAGCTCGGTACGCGACAGGCCGACGATCTCGCGGCCCGCGAGCCGGTAGACCCCTCGTGTCGGTCGATCGAGACATCCGATCACGTTCATGAGCGTCGACTTGCCCGAGCCCGAGGCTCCCATGATCGCGACGAACTGTCCGCTGGGGATCTCGAGCGAGACATCGTCGAGCGCGCGGACCTCGGTGTGTCCACTCGAATAAATCTTGAAGACATGCTCGAGCTCGATCAACGCCGTCATGTGAGCTCCGATCGACATCTGAAGAATCCGCGCGTCACGCGGCGCGCAGTCGCTGCGCGAGCAGTCTCATCGCATCGATCGCGGTGAACACACCGGCGACGTCGCCGTTCGGACCGACGACGATGGCGCAGCCGTACTTGTGCTGCGCCATCGTGTCGACGACGTCATCGGTGGGAGTTCCGATCGACACGATGTAGGGATCCTCGGTCATCGCCTCCTCGACCTCGACCGCGTCGAGCGGGAAGTCGGCGATCGTCTCGAGCAGGTGCAGGTCGCCCCGGCTCACGATGCCGACGACGCGCCCGCCGCGCATCACGGGGAGATGACGGATCTCGCGCTCGCCCATCAACGCGTGTGCCTTCGCGAGGGACGCATCGTGCTCGATCGTGACCGGCATCCTGGTCATGTAGCTCGCGATGGGCTTGCTCATGCCGGTCTCTCCAGCAAGTGATGTGCCGCGCACACGATCAGGCGGCGAGCTCGGCAGTCCATCGTCATGGACTCGACTGCTGCGCGGATGGTGCGGGCGCGACGAGCCGCGCGATGTCATCCGCGAACGCACGAACACGCTCCCAGTCGGTCGGAGCCTGCACGTGCTTGATCGACGTCGCGTCGAGTCGATCCTGGAGCCACTCGAGCGCCTTGCGCAGCCGTGCGCCGCGGATCCCAGGCACCGTCAAGACGCGCGTCGGCCGCCACGCTGTCTGCTGGAGCCACGCGTCGAGATGCGCGCGCGCGTCGTCGGTGCTGTCGACTGAGAAGTACCCCGTCGGTCGCGTCGCGAGAGCGCGCCGGTGCTTGTGGACGAACCTCGCCATAGCGTCGGCGGGATGGCCGAAGCGTGTCGCGCAACCGAGCACGACCGCGTCGTACTGTTCGGGATGCCGGATCGCCAGCTCGAGATCCGCGAGATCGACCTCGTGACCCTGTTCGCGCAAGCGCTGCGCGATCGCCGTGGCGACGCGGCGCGTATAGCCGGCGCGCGTGATGTAGGCGACGAGGATCTGTGACGGATGCATACCTGATCGAACCAGCAATCCTCGCGCCCGCAACGACGGGCTCGTTCGCGCAACGCGTGCGCCGGTCCGAGCGGAGAACGCACCTACTGCGTCGCCGCATGCGGCCGGCCATCGAACAGGTCGGAGAACGCGGCCACCACGATGCGGCTGCGCCGCGAGTAGCGAATGTACAGCGGGCCCAGCACCGCGCCGATCACACCGCCGAGCCCGTCCATCATGAGGTCGACCATCGTGTCGTCGAGCGCGGACAGGGTCGGAGACCCCTGGGTCCGCCGAGACATCAACTGATCGACGCCGTACTCCGCGATCTCCCACAGCGCGCCGATGCCCAGCGTGACGATCAGGATCGCGATCGAGTCGAGCCACGGATGAAACCGAGTGCTGTGGGTCAGGTGCAACACGTAGATCGCGAGGAACCCGAGGAGTGCGACGAGGATCGAGCTGCTGAGGTGGAGCGCCGTGTCGAAGTACGGGACCCGATACAACCCGAGCAGGTTGCCGAACGTCATGTCGGTCACCATGAACCAGAGCAGCACGAGCTCGATCTCGAGAGGCACGCCGGCATCGAGGCGGCGCGCGTGAATCGCGGGGATCAGCGTCAGCGCCAGGGCCACCATGCAGAAGGTTCCGTACGCGAGGTCCCCCGCGGCGAGCTCCGCGATCGCGGTGACAAAGATCGCCGCGCGTGGAACCAGGCGCAGGAGCGACCATCGGGCAGAGCTCATGGTGCTCGAAGTTGCATGCTGCGTACCGGCCCCGCCTTGGCCGTGCGGTTGCAAAAGGAGCGATCATGAAGGTACGCGACATCATGAAGCCCTCGCCGATCACCGCCACCGAGATCACGCACCTCGGAGAGGCGCTCCAGCTGATGATGAAGAGTCGCATCCGACACCTCCCCATCGTGCGTGGCGATCATCTCTGCGGCATTCTCTCGGAGCGCGACATCCTGCACTATCGCGCGATCACCGCGTTCCGCGAGGACTGGTGGCGCGCGCCGGTCACCGCGGCCATGGTCGCGACGGTGCAGACAGCAGGCCCCGACGACTCTCTGACCGAGATCGCGGGACGGCTCGCCGACTCACGGCTCGGCGCGCTCCCGATCGTCGAGCGTGGCAAGCTGCTCGGGATCGTCAGCGTCGTCGACGTCCTCGATGCCGAGGTTCGTCAGGCGATGGGCTAGTCGCCGAAGGGCGCGGTCAGTGCGCGATCGTCAGCAGCAGCGCGCTGTCCTCGATCGCGATGAGCGAGTGGGTGATCTCCGGCTCGATCGCGAGGACGCTCCCCGCGGTCAGATCGAAGCTCGATTCGAGCAACGTCGCGACGGCGCGACCGTCGAGGGCCTGGATGACCAGCGATCCCTTCGCGTGATGTCTCGGGATCTGAGCGCCGGGTCGTAGGACGATAAGCACCATGCGCAGGTCGCCGTTGCGAAGGACCGTCTTCGCGACGTGGCCGTGGGGCATGGGGCTCGCGCGCATCTCGCGGACTTCTTCGACGAGATCGAGGCGTGCGATCGGAAACGCGGCGGTGGTTCGAGGTTGCGCTTGTGCCATGCGTCGCGGTGGTGCAAGGCACGCGCCGGCTACTTCACGCGCTTGATCGTCGAGTGACACGCGGCGCAGGTCACGAGCATCTCGCCGTAGACCCGCCCGCGCTCCTCGATCGTCAACGGCGCCTCGCGCAGCGTCTGGTTCGCGCGCTTCTGGAGCGAGGCCGCGAGCGCCGGCGCGTCGGTCGCCACGGAGTACGGAAGCGGCGTCTCGGTGATCACCGCGAGGCCCGCCCGCCAGTGATCCTCGGAGTTTCCGACGAGGCCCTCCCACAAGCGATCGGTCGCCCACTGATGGCGGACCATGCGCACCGTCGAGGACGCGTGGTCACTCAGCGGTGGTCGTCCCGGCAGCGGAAACACGGCGGTCTCGGACGTGTCGTCGTGGCACTTCGCGCACGCGACCGCGACCTGGACCTCGAGGCGGAGCGCTTCGTCGACGCTCTTCGCCTGCGCGAGCTTGCCGGCGGTGTCGACGAGCGCGATCGCTTCGCGTGCCCACGGCAAGAGGCCGCGATCCTTCTCCGGCATCGCGATCATGAACGCGAGCGCTCTCGCTTCCTTCAGCTGTCCCGCGATCAAGTAGCGCTCGATCGCGCGGAGGTCGTCGAAGTGGAGCTGCATGTGATAGCGGACGACGTCGGCGCGCTCGAGCTTCGCGTGCGCGACGGGCGGCTCCGCGCCAGGACGGGCGTCCGCGCGCGCACCGCGATCGCACGCGCTCGCGGCGAGCGCACCGGCGAGCCACAGCGCGGCGCGGACCGAGGCCGTCATGACCGCCTCGCGGGAACCAGCCCCTTCGCCACGAGATGATCGCGCAGCTGCGCGGGGGTGAGCTTGACGAGATCGCGGGCGAGCTCGTCGATGGTGAGCTCGTCGGTCGGCAACGCGCCGCGGCCTTCACGCAGATGGCCGAGCATGCGCGGGCTCGCGCACACGATCAGACGGTCTGCGGGCATGCTGCGCAAGAGGTCGGCGATCTCGCGATTGACCATTCGCGAGAACTCGGCGTCGAGCTTGTCGGTGCGCGCGTCCCGATGATCGTCGAAGCCGAAGTGCTGCCCTTCGCCGGTGCGACTCGATCCGGGCGAATCCGTGAGCTGCTCCGACGGAGTCAACCGTCGTGCTGGATTGATGAAGTCGCGTTGCTCGACGAGCTTCTCTTCGAGTCCCTCGGGTTGCGAGCTTCGCTCGTACGTCAGCAGGCGAGCACGCGACGCGTCGACCACGGCAATGCAGGTGCGATACATGCCCATCGGAATTGCAATGACTCGGCCAACCATCCTCGTCGAGTTGCCGTCGACGAATGCGCAAACCCTGCAGGTGCGAGAGCGCATGCCTGGTCCGCAATCTCTGCGTGGATCTGCCGGTGTTTTGCGCGCAACCCGAAGCGACGCCGTCGGCTCCATACGATCGCAGCGCCGTGCTTGGCGCGCAGAAGGAAGTACCCGATGTCTCCTCGCAAGATCCTCGCTGGCTCGTTGTTCCTCACGCTCTCGATGATCGTCGCCTGCTCGTCGGGCGCGACCTCCACCGGCATCGAGCAGCTCTCGTGCTCGCCCGACTCGACGCTCACGTACGACAACTTCGGAGGCGACATGATCGCTTCGCAGTGCATGTCCTGTCATGACTCGGAGTCGCCGAAGCTCGGCACGCTCGCGCAGGTTCGATCGCACGCGCAGCAGATCGTGGAGGCAGCCGTCTACACGAACGCGATGCCCGAGGAGGGCACGATGAGCCTCGAGGAGCGCCGGCTCCTCGGTGAGTGGCTAGCCTGCGGCGCGCCCTGAGCTACGTGAGCTACTTGCCCGCGTCGGCGGGCCGCGCCGTCGCCGTGTCGGCGCTGTCGTGGACGTTCACATCGACGACCACGTGAATCGGCTTGACGGTGACGGGCTCGACCTGGAGGCGCTGCGCGCAGCCGCCGACGGCGAGGGCGGCGAGGATGGCGAGGACGGGCTTCATGGCTGGTTCCTTTGCGCGAGCAGTCCCCGCACGTTGATGTCGACCGCGAGCTCCTGGGTGATTCGCTTGCCGCGGCCGGCCAGCGAGAGCCGGAGCGTCGACGGATCGTCGACGTCCAAGGTGAGCTTCGAATAGGCAAAGTCAGACAGCGCTGCCGCGACGCGCTCGTGAACACCGAAGCGGGCCGGCGTGATCGCTCCGAGGTCTGGAATGCGTAGCGTGCCACCCTCGCGCGTGGTGAGCGTGGCGTCCGCCAGCGAGAGGCCGGTGTCGTCGACGGTGAAGACGACCACACCGTCGACGACACCCGTCGCGCGAACTCGCTCTCTCGTCGCCGCGGCGAGGATCTGGTCGAGGGGCACGCCGCGCAGGGTGCTCGCGATCTCGAGCGGGCGGTCGTCCCCCGCTTCGAGCTGCACGGGACCGAGCACCGCGCGGCCGATCGCGCGAAGCGCCGGGCGTTCGAGCGTCAGCGTGCGGCCCATCGCGGTGACCGTGGCGGTGTCGGCGGCGACGAGCCACGCGGTCTTGCTGTGCAGGGACGGGCCGTCGCGAACCGTGCCGTCGATCGCGATCGGCAGCGCGACGTTTCTGAGCGCGACGCCGCGGGCGGCGATGCGATCGGAGCGCAGCTCGCCGGCGACGGTGAACGTCTGCTGCGAGAGGTCCGCCGTGATGACGCCGTGCAATGCCACGGGAGCGAGCGACACCCCGCCGGCGCTCGTCGCGGCGAGCGTCGCGTCGATCGTGCCGCCGTCCAGAAGGACGGTGTCGCCGGCGAGCCGCAGCGTCCCGCCACCGGTCGCAGCGACGCGCGAGTCATGCGCGGCCCACTCGAGGCTCGCGGTGCGCTCCCCGGCGTCGATCACGAGACAGCCGTCGATGGTCATCTCGGTGATGCGACCGGTGGCGCACGCACGGAGCGCGGCCAGTGGTCCACGCACCGTCGCCGCGGCGTCCTCGATCAGGAGCGTTCCCACGCGCAGCGCGGCGGTGTGCGCGACGAGATCGAGCGCGGGCTCGCGACCGCGGAGGTCGATCGAGCCTCGCACCGCGATCCGCTGCGTATCGTCGACGATGCTGCTGTCCTCGATGAAGACGCGCGCGAACGGGAGTCGGGCTCCCGTCCCCGATGTCGCGACGGAGGTGCGCGCATCGATCTCGGCGCCCCGGACCACGACGTCGGCCAGATCTCCGCGCCAGAGCTGGTACGGGCCGGCCTCGATCACGACATCACCCAGGGCGAGGCCGCGTTGCAGCGAGACATCGAGCAGCTCGACGCGGTCGAGCGTGACGCTACCGAGGGTGAAGCTCGCGTGCGCAAACCCTGCGCGATCGAGGCGTCCGCGGATCCCGCGATCGACCGCGATCGGAAGCACGACGCTCATCAACGTCCACGCGAGGGCCGCGACGATGACGAACGACAAGGCAACGATCTGGAGGCGGCGCACGACGAATGGACAACACCGTAAGCACGACGGTTGCCCGAGGAAGGGGGCCGCAATTCTTGCGCTGTCGACGGAGACCGATCGCTATCGCTTTGCGAGATCATCGCGCAGGTCGCGCATCGCCTTGCCGAGCGATTCGAGCTCCTTCTCGACGGCGGCCTCCGCGCGATCGCTGGCCTTCAAGATCTTGTTCTCCATGTTCTCGATGCGCGGCTGGAGCGCGCGCCAGCGATCGCGGATCTCCATGCTGGCGAGGTGGATCTCGAGGCCGAGCTCGTCACGCAAGCGTCGAACAGCGTCCCAGGTCGGAAGGGTCTTCGTGGTCGTCATGCGCTGTCCCCGAGCAACGGACGTGCCGCCCCGTCGGGTGGGAGTGTGCGCGATGGCATGGCGTGCGCACGGTTCTCGCTCGTGCGTACGAGATTGCAGCCGTCCGATCTTCGCCGTCCGTGCGTCCTCGGTGATGAGGAGCCCGACCGCCTCGAGCTCGGGCAGGAGCGTGCCGTGTCGGCGATCCGGCTCGCCCTCGCGCTCGGCAGCGGTCACCACCTGTTCGTGATCGGTCCGCATGGCGTCGGCAAGCACACGCTCGTGCGTCGATTGCTCGAGCGCGAGGGGCGCCTCGATCCACGCGCGAGCGACTGGTGCTACGTGCACGACTCCGCGCAGCCTCTCCAGCCGCGAGCATTGCGCGTCCGGGCCGGAACCGCGCAACGCTTGCGCGATGATCTGCGACGGTCGCTCGAGGCGATTCACGCCATGCTGGTCGCCGCGAAGCTCGGACGCGACGTCGAGAGGTCGAAGATCGCCGCCATGGTGCAGCCGATCTTCGCGGTCGGACTCGCGGCTCATCGTGGCGTGCCCGAGGTCGCCGCGTTCCTCGCCGAGGTCGAGCAGAGCGTGGTGAGCACGATCGTCGACGTCGCCGCGAATCGCGTCGATCCGCACGAGCTCGGATTGCGTCACGACGTCAACGTCATCGTATCGCACGATGGGAGCGTGCCGATCATCGAGGAGGCGAACCCCACGCGCGCGAACCTCGTCGGTCGGCTCGAGTACGAACCGTTCCGCGGCATGCTCGTGACGAACTTCCATCACGTTCGTCCCGGTGCGCTGCATCGCGCGAATGGCGGCTACTTGCTGCTCGACGCCGCCCAGCTCGTCCACGCACCCGGCGCGTGGGAGGCGCTCGACCGCGCGATCGTCACGCGCGAGCTCCGCATGGAGCCGCCCGAGGCAGGCGGCGCGCCGATCCAATCGCTCGCTCCTCGGCCGATCCCGCTCGACGTGACGATCGTCCTGTTCGGTGACGCGGGCTTGTACGACGCGATGCTCGCACTCGACCCATCGATCGCGGATCGCTTCCGCGTCGCCGAGGTCGCGGCGGAGATCGACCGCGACTCCGCCTCCGAGCGTCGGCTCGCGGCACGGATCGCGACGCTGGCGAGCGAGCGCGGGCTCCTGCCGGTCGCGCGCGAGGCGCTCGCGTGCATGGTCGAGCAAGCGTCGCGGCGAACGGGCGACGCGCGCCGGCTGTCGTTGCACCATCCCTCGCTCCTCGCGATCCTCGAGGAAGCGAACACCGTCGCGCGTGCCGCTGTCCATCCGGCGATCGAGGCGCTCGACATCGAACGAGCGATCGCGGACGACGACCATCGCGCGAGTCGCGCGCGAGAGCACGTGATCGACGCGACGGCGCGCGGAACGCTGGTGCTGGCGACGGAGGGGACCGCGATCGGTCAGATCAACGCGCTGTCGGTGTTCGCGAACGCCGGCCGGACGTTCGGGCTTCCGCTCCGGGTCACCGCGCGCACGCGCCTCGGGAACGGAGAGCTGATCGACATCGAGCGCGAGGTCGAGCTCGGTGGACCGATCCACTCGAAGGGCGTGCTGATCCTCTCGGGCTTCCTGTCCGGTCGCTACGGACAGCGGGTGCCTCTCGCGATGGGCGCCACGCTCGTCCTCGAGCAGTCGTACGGCGGAGTCGAGGGCGACAGCGCGTCCCTCGCCGAGCTGTGCGCGCTGCTCTCGGCGATCGGCGAGCTGCCGATGTCGCAGGCGTTCGCGATCACGGGATCGGTCGACCAGCATGGCGTCGTTCAGCCCGTGGGAGGACTGCACGAGAAGATCGAGATGTTCTTCGATGTCTGCCGCGCGCGCGAGCACGCGGGCGCCTGCGGAGTGATCATCCCGCGCCTCAACGTCCAGCACCTGATGCTGCGGCGCGATGTGGTGGACGCGGTCGCCGCGGGAACGTTCGAGATCCACGCCGTCGATCACGTCGACGACGCGATGGAGCTCCTCGCGCATCGAGAGATCGGCGAGTGCGACGCTGACGGCGCCTACCCACCGGACTCGATCAACGGTCTCTTGATCGCCCATCTCGCGCGCTTCGCGCAGGATGCGCGGCGCTTCATGCACGAGCCACCCGCGCGTCGGCGTTCGTCGCAGGGCATGGTCCTTGCTCGCCCGCCGGTGATGAACGAAACGACGACTCGAGACGAGAAAGAAGGTCTGTCATGACGCGCTCGCAAATGTTCGGTCCCGCCATCGATCACGCCTACGACTGGATCGCGGAGATCGCCGAGAACCTGGGGCTGTCCTCGGCGGAGGATCCGCGCGCGCTCCACGCGCTGCGGGCAGGCCTGCACGCCATCCGTGCGCGGCTTCCGCTTCACGAGGTGATCGATCTCGGCGCGCAGCTCCCGGTGCTGATCCGCGGCATCTACTACGAAGGCCTCTCATCGAACCACCAGCCGACGAAGATCCGCACCGCCGAGCAGATGGTCGACCGCGTTCGCGCCGAGCTGGGCACGGAGCAACGGATCCAGCCCATCGATGTCCTGCGCGCGACGATCCACCTCCTCGTCGAGCACATCTCGGAAGGCGAGATCCGCGATGTCGTCTCGACGCTGCCCGCGCCGATCGCGCAGCTGTGGCACGACCTGACAGGCCACGCGCTCCTCGAGCCTATGCCCCGGGCAACATCGGACTGAGGCGGTGCGGCTGCAGTGCGCGAGATCCGTGCTCGAAGCCCCACCACGTGATGTCGCCGTTCGGATCGCGGTGGATCAACCCGCCCGGCACGATCGTGACCAGGCCCGTTCGCACGACACCGTCCTCGTAGTGCTCGACCGCACCGGAGAACAGGAGCTCGAGTCCCGTCGCGCCGAGGCGGTAGAGCCCGAGCCAGGTCGACGCTTCGCGCCGGCCTCCGCTCGTCACCACCAGGGCAAGCACGCGTTCGTTCCACGCCCGTCCGACCGCCATCGCCTCGAGCTCGTCGGCCGTTCCCGCGCAGGGATAGCCCGACAGCGTCGCGATCCGCTGCCCCTCGGAGCCGACGACGATGATCCCGCCGGCGTACGATCCGACGACCGTCTCCCGCCCGTTCGGCGGTCCGAGGTCCGCGGTCAACGTGATCCCTCCGTACGCCGGCGGCTCGCAGCCCGCCACGGGATCCAGCTCGAGCGGGAGCGTCGAGGCCGGCTCGTCCGACGACGCGATCACCGCGTCATCGAGGTTCGCGAGCCACGGCATCGACGGCGCCGCGATCGCCGGAGTGGCGAGCATCACGAGGAGAAGTGGCAGGGTCCGCATGACACTCGGTACAGCATCGGACGTGCCAGCGATTTCGGCGTGGTTTCGGGCACCGGATGCGCAACGTCTGCGCGAGGCCGTTCGATCACGCCGGACGTGCGCGCGACGCGATGATGTCGGCGTCCGCGAGCCGGTCGCCACGATCGATCCACGATCTGGCGCGCTGGAGCGCACCGTCGACGGCGACCTCGCGCAGGAGCGCCACCATGATCGTGATCGCGGCGCGGGCTGCATTCCGGATCAGCGGATCCTTCGAGCGTCTCGCGGCCACACACGCCCCCGCAGCCGCGGCGTATCCGAGGCTGCGTACGGGATGCTCGCGGATAGCATCGCGCAACGATTGCAGGGTCGTCTTCACGACACCCTCTGCGCGATCCGCGACACCACGTAGCCCATACCGAACGCCAGCGCGAGCGCGGTGATCGGATGAGCGGCGATCGCATCACGCACGCGAATCCTCGTGCGGCCGAGGCGTGTCGGCTTCCCGTTCGGCTCCGCGAACGCACGATCGACGAGACGACGAGCGCCATCGCGAAAGAGATCGTACAGCGCTGACTCGTGGACCGAGCTGGGGGCGGTGGTGCTCATGTCACCGGCGACTGCAGCGTGCGTGCCACGGCGTGCGCGGTGACGCTCCGATCGCGATCGCTCGTTCTTTGCATGAACGTGTCGAGAGTAGTCGGTATGCCGTACGAGACGGACGCAGTGGTGACCGCGGGCGCGAAGCGATTGCGCGTGCTCGACGAGCGGATGCACCCGCTGCGTGTTCGCTCTGGCGCGAGCATGCGAGTCGTCATGCTCGGGCTGATCCTGCTCTCCGGCCCGGCGCGCGCCGACGACTGCGAGCGAGTCGCGATCTGGCGCGACGGTACGCGCACCGTCGTGGTCTGCCGCGACGAAGCGACGCGCCGCGGCCTGACCGTGATCGATCTCGGATCGGAGTGGACACCGTCGATCCTCGCTGCCGGGGCCGATGGTGCGCCGGCGTACCGAGCGACCTATCTCGCGCTCGCTCGAGAGCGGTTCGCCGAGGCTGGTCTCGACGGGGAGCTCGCGGCGCGCGATCGCTATCTCGAGCTCTATGGCATCGCGCCGACGCTGGAGGTCGTCCGGACTCGCCTTGCCGATGCCGGACGTCACGCCTGCCACGATGCGGCCGGAGACATCGGAGACGGCAACGCGCGCATCGTCGAGGAGAGCATCGACGACGCCCGCGCGCGGCTCCGGCGCGCGAAGGCCGCCGACGCCCGTGTCGCGACCATCCGGCTCGTGCAAGCGCATCTGCGGTGCGACGAGCTGTTCGACTACGCGGCGATCGATGGTGCGTACACGTGGCAGACGACCAGCGCGGTCGAGCGATTTCAACGCGGCGCGATGATCCTGCCCACCGGCACCCTCGACGAGGCGACACGCGAAGCGCTCCGCGCGGGGAGTCGAGAGCTCGACTTCAGAGCCGCGCTCCGCGTCCTGCGCGAACGGGTGGTGTCGGCAACCGGATGGATCGAGGACGGCAGCGCAGGACAGGGCGAGGGGACGGTGCTCGGACGCTCGCTCGTCCCCAGCGCCACGTGGAGCGTTCGCGGTCACGAGCCGCTGGAGAACGCCGCGCCCGATCTGATCTCTTTGGCAACCGAGAGCGTGGCGCGCGCGCTGGGGTGGATGGACGCCGACACGACGCGCGCATCTCTCGACGCGATCCTCGCGAACGACACGGGGACGACGCTCGTCGGCGTGGAGCTCCCCCCGCCACCCGCGTACCACGCGCCGCCGATGCAGATCGAGATCGAGATCGATCGCGGCGACGTGTGGCGCGACCCCGCGCCGCGACGGAGATACGCCGCGCGCAGACCCGCGCTGATCGTGTACGCCGTGACCGCGGAGCAGCGCGTTCCGCTCGCGCGCTGGCCGACCACGATCGGTGGATGGCAGAAGGCCAAGGTCGACGGCGACATCACGCGGCAATGGAAGGAGTCACCCGTCGGCCGTCGCATCTGGCGAGACCTCTACATCGGGCCGAGCTGGTTGCCTCCGACAACGACACCGGACCGCGAGCTGCTACGTCGCGTGAACGGTCGACTCGTTCTGGCTCGCGAGCAACTCGGACCGAGCTACCGCGCGGCGTTCGGGATGGTCGCGTTCATTCATCTCGTCGAGGAGCGATCGCGGGACAAGGTGGAGTACTGGGATCAGGGAATCCGTACCCACGGCACGGGGAGCCTCGCCTCCCTCGCGAACGGCGTCAGCCACGGATGCCATCGGTTGCTCGGGTATCACGTGGTTCGTCTGGCCGAGCTGGTCCTCGCCGATCATCCGTACGTTCGTCACGGCGACACGCCGACCTCCTATCGCCGCGTGCTTCGCGCCGGGGGCGCGCGGTTCCCGATCTCGATCGACTCGCTCGGCTATCGCATCGAGCTCGTTCCACCGATCGAGGTCACCGTGTTGCCCGGACGGATCCACCGGCGCTGAGGCTGGAACGTCGGCTGCATCTCGTACCGCCCATGACGATCGGAATTCGAGCCACGCTCCCCATCCCGTACGACGCCGTGATCGAGAAGCTGCCCGGCGCGCTGAAGTCAGAGGGCTTCGGGGTGCTCACGCAGATCGATATGAAGGAAACGCTGCGCGAGAAGCTCGGTGTCGAGTTCCGGCGCTACAAGATCTTCGGTGCTTGCAACCCGCCGCTCGCGTTTCGCGCACTGCAAGCGGAGCTCGCGGTCGGCGTGATGCTGCCCTGTAACGTGATCGCCTACGAGGAGGGCGAGGGCACCGTCGTCGTGGCCATCGATCCGATGGAGACGATCGCGACGCAGTCCGCCGCCTTGCGCCCGATCGCGGAGGAGGTCCGCGCGAAGCTGGCGCGTGTCGTCGACCAGCTCGCGCGGTAGACGCGCAAGGATTGCGCGAGTGCAGCGCGTCTTGCGCGGCACGCGGCGTGCTCGACGTAAGACCATGAACGGTGGACTGACGTCCGAGGTCGCGAGCGAGCTGCTCGCGGAGGTCGGACCCAACGAGTTGCCCTCGCGCGACCGGCGATCGCTGGCGCGCGTGATCGGCGGCATCGCTCGGGAGCCGATGCTCCTCCTGCTCGCGGTCGCGACGGGGCTGTACATCACGTTCGGCGATCTCGCGGAGGCGATCGCTCTCGGACTGTCGGTGGTGATCATCGTCGTGATCACGGTGTTCCAGGAGCGCCGCACCGAGCGCGCGCTGGATGCGTTGCGCGAGCTCGCGAGTCCGCGAGCGAAGGTGCTGCGGGATGGTGAATGGCGAGACATCGATGCACGCGAGCTCGTGCCCGGCGACCGCTTCTTGATCGGCGAGGGAATGCGCGTGCCGGCCGACGGCGTGCTGCGCGATGGTACGCCGCTCGCCATCGACGAGTCGCTGCTGACGGGCGAGTCGGTGCCGGTCGTGCACGATCCCGATCCCCACGCGACGAGGATCGGGCGCGCGGGGGAGGGCGGCTCGTCGGTGTTCGGGGGGACGCTGGTGACGTCGGGGACGGGAATCGTCGAGGTCATGCACACGGGCCCGAAGACCGAGGTCGGGCGAATCGGTGCCGCGCTCGGACAGATCGAGCTGGCTCGTGCTCCGCTTCATCGCGAGGTCACGCGCATCGTGCGGCGCGTGGCGATCGGAGCGATCGCGTTGTGCATCGCGCTCGTCGGGATCTATGTCGCGATGGATCATGGCTGGCTCGCGGCGCTGCTCGCCGGCGTCACGCTGGCGATGGCGCTGTTGCCCGAGGAGCTGCCGCTCGTCCTGACCGTGTTCCTCACGCTCGGTGCTCGGCGCATGGGGCGGCAGCGCGTGCTCGCGCGACGAGCCGCGGCGATCGAGACGCTCGGCGCGGTGACCGTGCTCTGCGTCGACAAGACCGGGACGCTGACGCAGAACAAGATGGCGATCCGCCGGATCGCGACGAGCATCACCCACGACGTCGATGCGGTCTCCGCCGAGCTTCCGGACGAGGTCCACGAGGCGGTCGAGTTCGGCTTGCTCGCGGCTCCGAACGGATCCTCGGATCCCATGGACCGCGCGTTCGCGACCCTCGCCGCGAAGGCGCTCGCGCGGACCGAGCACCTCCATCCCCAGTGGCAATGGGTCCGCGAGTATCCGCTGTCGCCGGGCCTGCTCGCCGTGACGCACGTCTGGAAGGACGACCGGCGCACCGTCGTCGCCACCAAAGGTGCGCCGGAGGCGATCATCGAGCTGTGCCACCTCGATGCGGCCGACGCCGCACTCTGGCGATCGCGCGCGGAGGCGATGGCGCGGGACGGTCTGCGCGTACTGGGGGTCGCGCGTGCGGGGCACACCGGCGAGCTCCCCGAGAACCCGCACGACTACGCGTTCGAGATCGTCGGCATGATCGGCCTCGCGGATCCGCTGCGCGACGAGACGCCGGCGACGATCGCGCTGTGTCGAACCGCCGGGGTGCGGATCATCATGATCACGGGCGACCATCCGACGACCGCTCGCGCGATCGCGACGAGCGCGGGGCTCTCGCCGGATCGCCTCCTCGTCGGACCCGAGCTCGATGCGCTCGATGACGCGGCGCTCGCGCAGGCGATCTCGAACGTCGAGGTGATCGCCCGTGCGGCGCCCGCGCACAAGCTTCGCATCATCCAGGCGCTGCGCACGCGCGGCGAGGTCGTGGGGATGACGGGGGACGGCGTCAACGACGCGCCGGCCCTGAAGGCCGCGGACGTGGGGATCGCGATGGGGCGCGGCACCGACGTCGCGCGCGAAGCGGCCGGGCTCGTGATCCTCGACGACGCGCTCGATGCGATCGCCGCGGCGATTCGCACGGGCCGGACGATCTACGACAACCTGCGCAAGGTCGCCGCGTACTTGCTCGCGGTTCACGTCCCGATCGCGGGCCTCGCCCTGCTCCCGCCGCTGTTCGGGTGGCCCCCGCTCCTCTTTCCCGTTCACATCCTGTTCCTCGAGCTGGTCATCGATCCCACGTGCTCGATCGTGTTCGAGATGGATCCACCGGCGGCGAACGTGATGAGCCGCCCGCCGCGGGGACGGCGCGAGCATCTGTTCGAGGTTCGCCGGCTCGTCTGGGCCATGGTCCTCGGGCTCGCGGCGCTCGCCGGTCCACTCGGCGTGCTCGCGTGGTCGACGCACGCCGGTGATGCCGCCGAGGTGACGCGCATGCTCGGCTTCGCCGCCTTGATCGCCGCCGATGTCGCGCTCGTGATGGCGGCGCGCGGGAGGGTCAGCCGCGGCAATCCCGCGACGACGTGGATGCTCGTGATCCTCGCCGCGCTGTGGCTGGTCACGATCGCCGTGCCTCCCGTGCGCGCGCTGTTCGGGTTCGGCCTCGCGACGCTCCCCGTCGTCGGTGCGGCGCTCGTCGCCGGCGCGCTTCCGGTGATGCTCGTCGCGGTCGCGAGCCGCCGGGGTCACCGGTGACGGCATACTGGTCGCGACCCGCGCCGGTGGTCGCCGCGGAGCTCGGCGTGACGCTCGACGGGCTCGCGACGGACGATGCGCAGCGCCGCCTCGCTCGCACGGGGGCGAACGAGATCCGCGCGAGCAAGAGCCTCTCGCGCATGCGCGTGCTGTGGCGGCAGGTGCGCAGTCCGCTCGTGCTCCTGCTCGTCTTCGCGGCGATCGTCTCCGCGGGGACCGGCGAGTGGATCGATGCGGCGATCGTGGGCGCGATCCTCGCGGCCAGCGCGGGAATCGGCTACCTGCGCGAGTACCGTGCCGAGACCGCGATCGCGACGCTCCTCGATCGCATCCGCGTGACCGCCGACGTCCTTCGCGACGGTGCGCTCGTCACCATTCCCGTGCGTGACGTCGTCCCGGGCGACGTGTTCGTGCTCGCGGCGGGGAGCATCGTGCCCGCCGACGCGGTGATCCTCGACGCGGTCGAGCTTCATGTCGACGATGCCGTGCTCACGGGCGAGAGCTTCCCCGTCACGAAGCGCGCGGGTGTCGTCCCCGCGACGGCGACGCTTCGCGAGCGCAGCAACTGCGTCCAGTTCGGCACGAACGTCCGCAGCGGGACGGCGCGCGCACTCGCGGTCGCCACGGGCCAGCGCACCGAGCTCGGAGCGATCGCGAGCCGGCTCGCGCTGAGAGCGCCGGAGACGGAGCTGGAGCGCGGCCTGCGCCGCTTCGGTCTGCTGCTCCTCGTCGCGATGCTGGTGATGGTCATCGTCGTGAGCACGCTCAATGCGCTGTCGGATCGACCGTTCGTCGACACGCTGCTGTTCGCGATCGCGCTCGCGGTGGGGCTGAGCCCGGAGCTCCTGCCCGCGATCATCGGCGTCAATCTGTCGCGCTCGGCGCAGAACCTCGCCGAGGACGGAGTGCTCGTCCGCCGGCTCGAAGCGATCGAGAACCTCGGCAGCATGGACGTGCTGTGCACCGACAAGACGGGGACGCTCACCGAAGGCGTCGTCCGCGCCGCGGGCGCCTTCGACCCGAACGGCATCGCGGATCCCTCGGTGATGGAGCTCGCCGTGCTCAACGCGGCGCTCCAGGCGGGGCTTCCCAACCCGATCGATCTCGCCTTGCTCGACGGTCGGGACGTCGATCGCACGGGACTCGAGAAGCTCGCCGAGCTTCCATATGACTTCACGCGAAAGCGGCTCGGGATCGTGGTTCGGCGTGGCGACGAGATCTCGCTCGTGCTCAAGGGTGCGGTCGCGCCCGTCCTCGACGTCTGCACGCGGCTTCGCGATGGAACGCCGATCGACGAGCGCGTTCGCGAGCAGCTCGACGAGAGAGCGCGTGCGTGGGCGGCGGACGGGATCCGAGTGATCGCGGTCGCGGTCCGGCGCATCGATCCGCGCGCGAGCTACACGATCGACGACGAGCACGACCTCGAGCTCGCGGGCTTCGTGACGTTGCTCGACGCGCCGCGGCCGGATGCGGCCGATGCGATCGCCGCGCTCCGCCGCCTCGGTGTCCGGGTCAAGATGATCACGGGAGACAACCGCCATGTCGCGCGGCACGTCGCCGGCGAGGTCGGACTCGACCGCGACAAGCTGCTGTGCGGTGAGGATCTCCACGAGCTCACCGACACCGCGCTGGTTCGAGCCGCCGCCGAGACGGATCTGTTCGCGGAGGTCGACCCCAATCAGAAGGAGCGCATCCTGCGCGCGCTGCGGCGCGGCGGATCCGTGGTCGGCTTCTTCGGCGATGGCGTGAACGACACGCCCGCGATGCACGCCGCCGATGTCTCGCTGTCCGTCGAGTCGGCGGTCGATGTCGCGAAGGCGACCGCGGACCTCGTGCTGACCAGGCGCGGGCTCGACGTGATCCGCCGCGGTATCGAGGAAGGACGTCGGACGTTCGCCAACACGCTCAAGTACATCCTCACGACGACGAGCGCGAACCTCGGAAACATGGTCAGCATGGCGGTCGCCTCGCTCGTCCTGCCGTTCCTTCCGCTGACCGCGGGCCAGGTGTTGCTCAACAACTTCATCTCGGACGTCCCGGCCGTCGGAATCGCCGGCGATCGCGTCGACCCCGAGCTGGTGGACCGGCCGCGCCGCTGGGACATGCGGTTCATCGCTCGCTTCATGCTCGAGTTCGGCCTCCTCAGCAGTGCGTTCGACGCGCTGACCTTCGCGGTCCTCATCTTCGGCTTCGACGCGAACGCGGAGACGTTCCGCACGGGCTGGTTCGTGGAGTCGCTGTTCACCGAGCTCGTGATCGCCCTCGTCGTGCGGACCCGGCGCCGGACGTGGCAAAGCCGGCCCGGATCGCTCCTGCTATGGCTGACGATCGCGGTCGCGCTGCTCGCGTTCGCGCTGCCGTATCTTCCGGTCGGCGAGGTTCTAGGGTTCACCCGACCGCCGATCGGAATGATGCTCGCCGTCGTCGCGATCACGCTCTGCTACGTCGCGGCCAGCGAGGTGCTGAAGTCCTGGTTCTACCGGGACGCAAAGATTGCGCGTGATCCGGCGACCCGGCTGGCCAGCCCATTGCAGCGAGTACGGGCATGAACGTCACGAAGATCCTCTGCCCGATCGACTTCTCGCCGGGCTCGCAGCAAGCCATGCAGGTCGCGATTCGCATCGCGAAGGAGACGAGCGCGGAGCTCGTCCTGCTGCACAGCTGGGTCATTCCTCCTCTGGCGTTCTCGATGGAGCTGCCGTTCCCGCCGGACGTCGTCGACGGCATCGTGAAGGATGCGGAGAGCGGGCTCGACGCCGCGCTTCGCGAGGCGAAGGCCGCCGGCGCGAACAACACCACGAGCGTCCTCACGAACGGCGTCCCGTGGAGCGAGATCGTGACCACGCTCGAGAAGCAAGCCTTCGATCTCTGCGTCATCGGGACGCACGGCCGCACCGGTCTGTCGCGCGTCCTCCTCGGCTCCGTCGCCGAGAAGGTCGTTCGCCACTCGCCGTGCTCGGTCCTCGCCGTCCGGCCCGATAGCCCGGTCCCCGCGTTCCAGCACGTCCTCGTGCCGACGGACTTCTCCGAGAGCGCCACGTACGCGCTCGATCTCGCGGGGACGATCGTGCGCCCCGAGGGACAGATCACGCTGCTTCACGTGCTCGAGCTCCCGGTCGCCTACGCGGGCAAGATCGAGTCCGACTTCGCGCGCGACCTCGACAAACGCGCAATGGCTGCGCTCGAGGCGAGTGCGCGACGCATCACGACCGCGCGTGTCACGACGGTCTCGCGCATCGGCTATCCGGGGTCTCAGACTCTCTCCGCGATCGATCACGATCCGAGCGTCGACCTCGTCGTCATGGGCAGTCATGGACGGACGGGAATCAAGCGCTTGCTCCTCGGCTCCGTCGCGGAGAAGGTCGTGCGCCACGCGCGCTGTCCCGTGTTGATCGCTCGCAAGCGTGCGTGAGCGAGGCTCCACCGTCAGCGATGGCGGTGGTCGCGGACCGTGGGGCGCCGCGACGGGCGCTGAACGCGATGCGAGGGCACCGGGCGATGGCGCGAGACATGGCCGTGGGGGCGGTAGTGCCGGTACAGATGCGGCTGGCCGATGCGCGTGATCACGATCGGCGGCGCGGCGATGACCCAGCCGCCCGTGTAGTACGTCGAGCGGTACCAGGCGCCGTCGTAGAACCACCAGTAGAAGCCGTCGGCGAAGAAGATCGATTCGTCGTAGTCGGCGATCACCCGGACACCGGGCGAGACCTCGACGAGGTCAGGCGTGTCCACCACGACGCCGACGGGACCGCTGTACTGGATCTCGCCCGCGCAGGCGGCGGCGAGGAGCGACGAGAGAACGGCTGCGAGAAGAGTGCGCATGGGATCCTCCGTGGTGTCGAGCTACGCTGCCTTCGCGCGGCCACCGTCGCGACGCGAACGTGCTTTGCGTGACAGCAGCTCGCTCACGCGGATCTCGGTTGCAACCGCCGCGAGCTCCTCGTCGTGCAGCTTGCGATCGTAGTTGGCGAAGAGCGATGCAACGAGCTGGCCGATGGTCATGGTCATGTGAGGCCGTTCTGCAGGGGACGTTCCAGCGTCGGAGCATCGAATCGACGCGACGTCACGCAGTTCCTGCGCCGCCGTGCATCCCGGCCGCAGGATCTGCGGCGCCGGGCGTCACGGGACGACGTGGAGCTGCGAGATGACCTCTTCGACCCCGTCGATGCCCGTGGCCGCGCCGATGACCGCGCGGCGCTCCGCGGCGGAGTGAACGTTGCCCGTGAGCGTCACGCGCCCGTCGACGATGTCGATCTGGATATCGCGGCTCTCGCGCGCCGCGTGCCGCGTGAGTGCGTCGGCGATCGCGGCGCGCACCGCGTGAGGGGCCACGCGCGGCTCGATGACCGCGATCTTGTTGATCACCCCGCGCACCCCGGGGAGGTTCGTGATCACCCGCGCGGCGTCGAGGCGCTGGCTCGTGTAAGGCACGCTGCCTTCGAGCGTCACGATGCCGCCGGTCACGCGCGCGTGGATGTTCTCGACCGGAACGATCGAGTCCCACTCGAGGGTCCGGCGTACCGCGGCGGCGATGTCGGCGTCGCTCCTTAGCATGCCCATACCTCGTGCAACGGCTGTTCCGGTCAGCGCTTGCGCGTGCGGGGCGGAGCGCGACCGAGCAACGCGAGAAGATCCGACGTCGTGACGATGCCGACGAGCTTCTTCCCGTCGACGACCGGCAGGCAGCCGATGTTGTGACCGCGCAAGAGATTCGCGGCCACGCGAACCGTGGTCTCGGGCGAGGCGACCACGACGTGCGACGACATCAAATCTCGGGCACGGCCCGCGGGGAGCATCTCGTCGCGGGTTCCACCGAGGTCTCGTTGCGACAGGATGCCCACGATGTGCTCGCCATCGACAACGACCAGGTGATGGACGTTGGCCTTCCGCATCGTGTGACGAGCGGCTGCGGTGTCGAGCTCGGGTGGGATCGAGCGAACAGTGGTGCTCATGATGTCCTGAAGGCGCATGTCGAGGGCTGTCGCAAGGTCGGTGCCAGGTCGCGGCACATGCGATGCAGCACCGACGAGCATGTCGCTCCACCCGCTCCGTCACTTTCGTATCGTCGCCGCCCTCGATCGCTCCGAGTACGCCGAGATCGTGCTCGAGCACGCGATCGATCAGGCCTCTCGCCACGAACGCCCCGATCTCCACTTCGTCACGGTCGTGGGCAAGGGCGAGAATCGCGAGGAAGCGCGCGCGTCATTGGCGGCGCTCGTTCTCGAGGGCCTCGACACGATGGCGAAGCGCGGGCCTGATTGGCGCTCCTGGGTCCACGTGCTCGAGGGAGACGCCGAAGAACAGATCGTGGAGCTCGCGGCGGATCTGAGCGCCGATCTCGTCGTGATCGGCCGCTTCGGAATGCACTACCGTCGAGGATCGACGGCGGATCGGTTGCTCGCGGACGCTCCGTGTCCGGTGCTCGTCGTCAACCTCAAGCAGGACGTCGCGAGCGAGGCGCAGTGCCCCGCGTGCGTCGCGGTTCGAGAGGAGACCGAGGCCGAGCGGCTGTTCTGCGCGGAGCACGCGGGTGACCGTCTGGGCGTCAGCCTGCTCGCGGGGTCGTCGGTGTTGACGCGCGGCGGCTCGGTCTGGTGATCGCGCAAGTCGTGCGCGCTGCTCGGCCGTGACCGCACTTCGTTCGCACTCCGCCGCCGAATTAGCTACTCGTCGAATGGAACGGCGGTTGCTCTCCCTCGGGCACACACCAACAGGAGAAATGATCATGGCGAATATCGTCCGTCGCACCGAAGAGACCCCCGTAGCCTCCCGCGAGATCGATCCCGTCCGCTGGATGCGAGACCTCATGGCGTGGGATCCGTTCCGCGAGATGTCGCCGTCGTGGTTCCCGATCGCGCGCGAGATGAAGACCTTCTCGCCGGCGTTCGAGGTCAAGGAGAACCCGGACGGCTACTCGTTCAAGGCCGACCTGCCCGGCATCAAGGAGAAGGACATCGAGGTCAAGCTGACTGGCAACCGCCTCGCCATCAGCGGCAAGCGCGAGGAGGAGAAGGAGGACAAGAACGACACGTACTACACGTACGAGCGTTCGTACGGCAGCTTCTCGCGCGCGTTCACGCTGCCCGAGGGAGCGGATCTCGAGCACGTGCAAGCGGAGCTGAAGGACGGCGTGCTGATGATCGCCGTTCCCAAGAAGGCCGTAGTCCAGCCGAAGACCGTCACGATCAAGACGGCCGAGACCAAGAAGTCGTGAGCTGACCTGGAACGACTCGTGCTTCGACCATGATCATATGGTCGAGCTCGAAATGGTCGGTGGCGCCGGGACCGTCACGGGTTCCAAGTATCTGCTGCGTACGCCACGGTCCACGGTTCTCCTCGAGTGCGGCCTGTTTCAGGGCCGGCGAAAGGAGAGCTTCCTGCGCAATCGAACGCTCGGTCTCGACGTGGCCAGCATCGACGCGGTGGTCCTCTCGCACGCGCACCTCGATCACTCGGGGGCGCTGCCGGTGCTGTGGAAGCGCGGCTACCGCGGCCCGATCTACTCGACGCCCGCCACGCGCGATCTGTGCGCGCCGATGCTCGATGACGCGGCGCGGATCCAGGCCGCCGACGCGGCTCACATCGCTCGCATGATCGAGCGTGGCGAGCACGTCGATCCCGTCACGCCCCTCTACGATCGCGACGCGGTCGTGGAGACGCTCGCGTTGTTCATCGGGATCCCGTATCACCGCCGCGAGCGGGTCGCGCCGGGCGTGACCGTGACCTTCCACGACGCGGGGCACGTGCTCGGGAGCGCGATCGTCGTCCTCGACATCGACGACGACGGTACGCCGCTCCGGCTCGTGTTCACGGGCGACCTCGGACATGCGGGGTTGCCGCTGCTCCGCCCTCCGGAGCTCCCGACGGGTGCGCACGTCCTGTTGACCGAGAGCACCTACGGAGACCGCTCGCATCCGCCGCTCAAGGCCACGACCGATCAGCTCGCCGCGACCATCACCACGACGGTCGCGCGCGGCGGCAAGGTGATCATCCCGGCGTTTGCGCTCGAGCGCTCGCAGGAGGTCGTGTACACGCTGAAGCGGCTGCGGGCCGAGAAGCGGATCCCCGCCGTGCCCGTGTACGTCGACTCGCCGCTCGCGCTGAAGGTCACCGACGTGTTTCGCCTTCACCCCGATGCGCTGCGCAAGGAGACGCTGGAGCAGTTCGGCGACCACGACTCGCCGTTCGACTTCCCGGGGCTGCAGTACGTCTCCGACGTGGAAGCGTCGAAGGAGATCGACGCGTCGCCGGCACCCTCGATCATCATCGCCGGGAGCGGCATGTGCGAAGGCGGTCGCGTGCTGCACCACCTCCGCGCGTCGCTCGAAGACCCGCGCGCGACGATCGTCATCGTCGGCTACCAGGCGGAGCACACGCTCGGCCGCCGGCTCGCCGAGCGCCGGCGCGAGGTGAAGGTGTTCGGCGTGCCGCGGACCCGCAACGCCGACGTCGTCGTCCTCGATGGCTTGAGCGCGCACGCGGACCAGGGCGAGCTGCTCGAGTTCGCGCGCGCGATGCGCGCCCGTGGATCGCTGCGGCAGGTCATCCTGGTGCACGGCGAACCGCCGGCGACCAAGGCGCTCGCGACCGCGCTCCACGCGGCGCACTTTCCGACCGTGCACGTCCCCGAGCGCGGCGAACGGATCCGGCTCTGAGCGTCACCAAGCGTCGTCCGCGACGCGCACCGAGCACGCGGACGACGCGATCGCGCGGCACACGCCTGCGATGCAGGCAGCGCGTGCCTCGCATTCGAACGGCACCTCCTCGCACACGGGCGGCTCGCAGAGCCGGGTCCGCGGGGCGCACTGCGTGTCGAGCTCGATCAGCAAGGCGTCGATCTGGCTGCGAGGGACAGCCTCGAACGGCGGAGCTGGCTCGCACTCACCACAGCAAGTGAGCCGAGACGGCATGAGACCGCAATCGTCGTCGGTCTCGCACTCCGCCTCGCGAACGTCCATGTTCGGCGACTCGATCGCCTCGCAGCCGCGATCAGCTGCGAACACGGCGGTGGCCGCGAGGATCAGCGACGACACGTGGGGCAATGCCGTCGCCGCCATCAGCGCACCTCCGCGGGGCGTGGGAACACGGCGAAGCCGGGCTCCTCGACGAGCTCTCCGAACATCTCGATCTGCTCGAGGGTCAACAGCCCCATCAATGCCCCGTCGTCGACGACGATCACGGCCTCCGCGTTGTCGAGCGCATCGACAACCTTCACGAGAGGCGTGTCGCTCGTGACGACGGGGACTTCGCGCGTGACTCCGCGAATGACGTCGTGAGGGTCGCTGCCGTGCAATCGGCGCATGATTCCGTGCGCGGTGACGATGCCCAGCACGCGCTGGCCCTCGATCACGGGGAGCAAGCGCACTCCGTCGGCGAGCATGCGCTCGGCGACGCGATACGGATCGTCGTCGGGATCGACCGGGTCGAGCGCGCGGATCATCGCATCCGCGGCGACCGCGCCGCGCAGGCGCTCGCGCACCGTGACCGTCGCGAGCTCCTGCCGCGCGAGCGTCCACACGAAGAAGCCGATGAGCGCGAGGATCGGGTTGTACACGATCCCGAACACGACGAACGCGACCGCGATGGCGAGGGCGACCTTGGCGGCGATCCGCGTCGCCTTCGCAAGGCCGATCCACATCGCGAGCATCGCGCGCAGCATGCGACCGCCATCCATCGGGTAGGCCGGAATCAGGTTGAACACGGCCAGCGAGAGGTTGATCCACAGCAAGCGAGCGCCGAACGTCTGGAGGTCGCCCGCAGGACCGGGCCAGAAGTCGGCGCCGGCGATCGCGAGGAGGGTCGCGATCACGAACGCGAGGGTGATGTTGAGCGTGGGGCCCGCGGCCGCGACGAGGAGCTCCTGGTTGGGCCGTGTCGGCATCTTGTCGATGTTGGCGATGCCGCCGATCGGCAACAGGAGGATGTCTCGCGTCCGCGATCCGAACCTGCGCGCGACCAGCGCGTGCGCGAGCTCGTGCAACACGATGATCGCGAACACCGCGAGGACCGTCGCGATCTCGACGAGGCCCATCTGGAGGCTGCCGCGGTGGAGCGGCGACGCGACGACGATCCACGCGAGCAACGCCAGCAGCGTCACGTGTACGCGGATCGCGATGCCGAACAACGTACCGAGCTTCCAGGACCAGCGCGAGCGGCTCTCCATGTCGGAAGGTTCTGCACCTGCCGCGCCAGAGGAGGGCGAGAGCTCGCGGCGTGATTCACGCAGCAGGTGCGGCCGTCGGGTCGGTTCGTGCAGTGTTTGCGCGCTCGGGATTCACGGCGAGGACCCGTACCAGCGCGGGAAGCGCGTCGGGCGTGACCGAGATCGAGTCGATGTCCAGCGATGCGAGGAACGTCCCGAAGGCGGGACGGTCGCTCGGTGCCTGTCCGCAAAAGCCGATGCGACGACCGCACTCGTGCACCGTCCGGACGACGTTCGAGATCGCGAGCTTGACCCCCGGATCCTCCTCGTCGAAGACGTGCGCGAGCAACTCGGAGTCGCGATCGACGCCGAGGATCAGCTGCGTGAGGTCGTTGGATCCGATCGAGAAGCCGTCGAAGCGCGCCGCGAACTCGCGCGCGAGCAGGACGTTGTTCGGGATCTCGCACATGACCCAGATCTCGAGGCCATCTCGACCGCGCTCGAGGCCGGCCGCCGCCATCTCGGCGAGGACTCGGTCCGCTTCGGTCAGCGTGCGACAGAACGGGATCATCAGCTTCACGTTCGCGAAGCCCATCTCCGAACGCACGCGGCGCATCGCCTCGCACTCGAGAGCGAACCCTCGCTTGTAGCGTTCGTCGTAGTAGCGCGATGCACCACGGAAGCCGATCATCGGGTTGCTCTCGACAGGCTCGAACGCGGAACCACCGAGGAGGTTCGCGTACTCGTTCGTCTTGAAGTCCGAGAAGCGAACGATCACCGGGCGCGGATAGAACGCCGCGGCGATCTGACCGACTCCTCGGGCGAGGCCGCCGATGAAGTACTCCCTCGGCGAGGCCGCGCTCGCCGTGCGCTCGAGGATCGCCGCGCGCTCGGACGCCGACACTCGCTCCGGCTGCAGGAGCGCCATCGGATGGATCCCGATCTGCGACGAGACGATGAACTCGGTGCGCGCGAGACCGACGCCCGCGCTCGGGAGCATCCCGAGCTGGAACGCGAGCAGCGGGTTCCCGACGTTGAGCATCACCGGGACCGCCGGCACCGGCAGCGTCCGCGGGTCGATCTCCTCCTTCGAGAACGGAACCGCACCCGCATAGACGTGGCCGTCGGTGCCTTCCGCGCACGAGACGGTCACCACATCGCCGTCGCTCAGCAGCTGCGTGGCGTTGCCCGTCCCGATGACACACGGCAAGCCGAGCTCGCGCGAGATGATCGCCGCGTGACACGTGCGGCCGCCCTGGTCGGTGACGACGGCCGCGGCACGGGCGAGCACGGGCTCCCAGTCGGGATCCGTCATCGGCGCCACGATCACCTCGCCGTCGCGGACTCGGTCGAGATCCCCGCGATCATGAATCACTCGCACCGCACCGGTAGCGATCTTCGAGCCGACACTCTTCCCGGTGAGGCGCAGCTCGGCCGTCCCGTCGAGGTGGAAGATCTCGAGAGGGCGCCGGCCGCGCCGGGCATGCACCGTTTCGGGACGCGCTTGCACGATGAACAGCTCGCCGCTGCGCCCATCCTTCGCCCACTCGATGTCCATCGGTCGATCGAAGTGGCGCTCGATCGCGACGGCCCATCGCGCGAGCCGGAGTGCATCGTCGTCGGAGATCGAGCAGCGGCGGCGATCGGCGGCGGCCACCTCGACGAGCTTGGTGGCGGCGGTCCCGTCCGCGTAGATCAGCTTGACCTGCTTGTCACCGAGATCGCGGCGAACGATCGGACGATAGCCGCGCGCGAGCGTCGCCTTGTGCACGACGATGTCATCCGGATTCACCTGGCCCTTCACGACGGTCTCGCCGAGGCCCCACGACGCGTTGATCTCGACGACGTCGCGACAGCCGGACTCGGTCTCCAGCGTGAACATCACGCCGGCCGAGGCGAGATCGCTGCGGACCATCTTCTGGACTCCGACGGAGAGCGCGACCGCGCGATGCGAAAAGCCGCGCTCGTGCCGGTAGACGATCGCGCGATCGGTGAACAGCGATGCCATGCAGTTCCGCACGGCCACCGACAGCGCCTCGTGGCCGCGCACGTCGAGGTAGCTCTCTTGCTGCCCGGCGAACGAGGCCTCGGGCAGGTCCTCGGCCGTCGCGCTCGAGCGAACCGCGACGTCCGTCGCCGGCTCGCCGTAGATGCTCGACAGCGAGTCATAGGCAGCGAACAGCGCGCTCTCGATCGCCGGCGGGAGCGGCGCGCTCCGGACGAGCTCGCGGACCTGTTCACCGGTGCGAGCGAGCGCGGCGATGTCTCGGTACTGCAGCGCGTCGAGCGCCGCGTAGATCTGCTCGTCGATCCCCGCGAGCCGCAGGTGATCGCGAAACGCGTCGGCGGTCAGCGCGAACCCATCGGGGATGCGCACGCCGGCGGGTGTCAGGTGGCGAACCAGCTCGCCGAGGTTGGCGTTCTTGCCACCGACGATCGAGAGATGGGCACTGCCGATATCGCGAAACCAGAGGATCGCCATGACAGGCTACGCAGCAACGCGCATGCCGTGTAGGTCCTGCACGTGCCCGCTAATCGTGCGCGACCACCCCCGGCCGAGGCGCAGGCTTTGCGCGAGATCCAGGTCTCCGAGCATCCTCGACCTGGCGTGGCCTCTGCACGGGTCGGCGGGTCATGAAGAACGAACGTCCGTACGTCGTTGTCCTCGCAGGTGGAGATGGGAACCGGTTGGCGTCGTTGACGCGAGCGCTCTACGGCGCGGATCTCGCGAAGCAGTTCGCGGTGCTCGACGGCGACCGTTCGCTCCTCCAGTCCACGATCGAGCGCGCGCTCGCGATCACCTCGGAGGACCGGATCCTCGTGGTCATCACGGCCCACCAGGAGGGCATCGCGCGCACCCAGCTCGCGCCGTACCCCCAGGTAGAGCTGGTGATCCAGCCGCGCAACCTCGACACCGCGCCGGGCATGCTCTTGCCGCTCGCGCGCATCGTCGCGAAAGCGCCCGGCGCGCGGGTCATCTTCCTGCCGTCCGATCACTACGTCGCGAACTCGGCGCCGATCGAACGGGCGCTCGAGGTGTCCGCGGATCGAGCGCTGTCCGATCGGATCACGCTGATCGGCGTGACGCCGACGTCGGCGGAGATCGAGTACGGCTGGATCGCACGCGGGCGCGCGATCGGCCGCACCGGTGCGTCCACGGTCGACGCGTTTCGCGAGAAGCCCTCGCGCGATCTCGCGGAGCAGCTCCACCAGCACGGCGCGCTGTGGAACACCTTCATCTCCTCGGCCGCCGTCGGGCTCCTCTGGTCGCTCGCGCAGCGCCACCTTCCACGCCTCGCCGCGGCGTTCGAACGTTACGCCGTCGCGATCGGGGGACTCGACGAGGACGAAGCGCTCGAGGACGTCTACCGCGACACGATGCCGACCAACTTCAGCCGCGATCTGCTCGCGCGCACCGACGAGCTCGCCGTGATCCCGGTCTGTGGAACCGGGTGGACTGACTGGGGCTCTCCGGCGCGGGTCTTCGCGAGCCTGTCCGGCACGCCAAGTCACGAGCAGCTGCTTCGACGCATCCGCGGTGACGTGAACGTGGCGGTCTAGGAGCCTGTAGGGCATAGATACCCGTTCCGGACTGAACACACGATCCGGATC
>CAZUAR010000040.1:0-63902 GCA_964617845.1 uncultured Kofleriaceae bacterium
CCTAACACACGGGCGCGCTCCGACGAGGAAGTCACGGAGATGGAGAACTAGTCACGGTCCGCGCAGCGTCGTCGCGATCATGCGTTCGACTTCTTTGCGCCGCGCGTTCATCGGCGGCGGGGGGCTCATGCCGAGCCACTGCTCCCACGCCTTCTTCGCGGTCGCGTTGTCGCCGACGTCCATGCTGCGGCGCCCCCACTGGAACAGCGCCTCCGCGTACCACGGCGGCAGCGGCGTGTTGTTCTTCTTCGCGTCCTGGTTGGCGGCGTGCACCGCCTTGCCGTACGCGTTCGCGGCCGCGCGGCCATCGTCGATGCCTTCCATCGAGTAGATGTCACCGAGGAGGCTGTACGTCTCCGCGGATTGATCGAGCTTCGCGGCTTGCAGGAGCCACTGCAGCGCGACCTTCTTTTCCTTGTCGTTCTTCGCGATGCGGATGTACGCGGCGCCGAGGTTGAACGACACCTCGGGATCGTTCGCCTTCAGCTTGTTCGCTTCGAGCAGCGGGATCACCGCCTTCTCCATCTCCTTGCGAACGACGAAGAGGCGGCCGAGGCCGAGCTGCGAGCTGAACAGCGTCGGGTCGAGCTTGATCGCATCCTGGTACGCGCGGATGGCGGCATCCTGCATCGCCATGTCCTTCTTGCCGATCGCGAGGCTCTCGTTCGCGCGGCCGAGCGCATCGAGGTGGCGCGCGGTGCGTTCGATGGCGACGGCGTCGATGAACTCGCGGCGAGCGTCCTCGAGGTTGCCGTTGGCGAGGTGACTCTCGCCGACGAGGTAGTGGCCCGTCGCGTTGTCGCGCTCCACCTTGAGGATCGCCGCGCCCTGCTCGCCGGCTTCCTTCAGCTTCTTCGAGCGCACGTAGTAGAGGCCCGCGTACATGCGCAGCTCGATCGGTGGGACGATCGCGGGATCCGCGAGCAGCGTGCTGTAGAGGTCGCCGGCCTCGGAGTCCTTGCCGATCGCCTCGTAGGTGCGTGCGAGCTCCATCGCGAGATCGATGCGGTCGGGCGCCGCGGCGCGCGCCTTCTCGAGCATGGCGAGTGCATCGGTGCCGCGATCGAGAGAGCGCAGTACGACGGCGAGCTGATACATCGCGTCCGGATCGTTCGGACGCGCGGCGATGACCTTCTGTAGCCACGGCTCGGCGAGCGCCGGCTGTCCCGCGCGCTGATACGCGACGCCGAGGGTGAACGCGAGCGACGGATCCTTCTCGGCCGCGCTCGCGAGGGTGGCGAGTAGCTCCTCGGCGCGCGCCTTGAGCGCGGCCTCGCGCGTGACATCCTTGGCCGCAGCAGCCGCCTTCGCCATGTCGGTCAGCTTGGAGATCGCTGCCATCGTCGGCGTGAGATCGAGCTCGCCCGCGAGCTTCGCGGCCGCGGTGTACGCCTCGACGGCTTCATCGTCCTGCCCCTTTGCCTCGAGGATTTGCCCGCGCGCGACGCCGACGCGAGACAGCATCAGCGGCGAGAGCGGGGGCGAGCGCTCCTCGAGCGCCTTGATGATCGCGTCCGCGTCGTCGATGCGCTTCTCCGCGAGAGCGAGCGTCGCCTTCGCGAGCAACGCGGGCGCGTGATCCTTCACCTGGCCGAGCGCCTGGTCGATCAGTGTCTTCGCCGCATCGAGCTTGCCGTCCGCGAGCTCGACCTGTGCGAGGCTGACCGTCGCGCCGATCGCCTTCTTGTCGATGTCGAGCGCCTTGCGATACCGCTCGCGCGCCACGTCGAGGCGATTCGTGCGACGAGCCGCATCACCCGCGAGCACGTACGCGACGGCCTTCGCGCGCGGATCGGCGTCCTTGAACTCCTTGGCCGCGATGATGCCGAGCAGATCCGCTTCCTGCTGCTGCGTCTGGCCCGGCGGCAGCGCCGCGGCGAGCCCGACCTGCGCCGCGATGTTCTTCTTGTCGACCTCGAGCGCCGCCGTGAAGTCCGCGCGCGCGCCTTCGAGGTCCGCCTGTTCGAGCTTCACGCGACCGCGCCCGAGGAGCGCGTGCAGCTTCGTCGCCGGTGCAGCGGCGGCCGCGTCGTACGCCTTGATCGCCTCGGCCGCGTCGCCGGCCGCGGCCTGCGCCCACGCCATGTACAGCGCGAGCGACGGATCCTTGGGCGACTTCGTCTGGAGGGCCTTCAGCTTCGTGATGGCGCCCTTCGGATTGGTGGTCAGCGTGCTGAGTGCCGACGCTCGATCGAGCTCGGGTCCGGTCACGCCCGCGCCGAGCGCGTCGTTGATCTTCTTGCGGGCGTTCGCGAACCGCGCGTCGATGTTCTTGCCGTCGGCGAGGGCGCCGGCAAACGACGCCTCCGCGAAGATGCCCGCCGCGGCGCCATTCGTCGGCTCGATCTCGAGGACCTTGGTCGCCGCCATCGTCGCCGTGTTCCATCGGTTCGCGTTGTCGGACGACAGCGCCTTGCGCGCCTTCGCGAGCTCCTCCTCGATGGTGTTCAGCCGCTCCTGCTGCGCCGCGTGTCGCTGATAGAAGTAGAAGCCGCCGCCACCGGCCGCGGCGAGCCCGAGCACGAGCCCGAGCACGAGCTTGCGATTGACCGGCTTCTTGATCGGCTTCGCCTCGGCCGTCGGTCGCTGCTGCTTGGGCGCGAGGCGCTGGCTGATCGATTGCGTTTCGCGCGGTTCTTCGAGCTCGAGCGGTTGATCGATGCCGGCGTTGCTCGAGCCCAGCGACGGAAGCGATGCGCGCTCGGGCGCCTTTCCACCCGGCGGTGTCTTGGGCGTGCCGATCTTGATCGGCGAGTCTTCGAGTGCCTGCGCGCGCGCACCCAGGGCGGCGCTCGGCGCGGAGAGATCGAGATCGTCGAACGATCCGCTCGGCGATTGCGATGGCAGCGCGGGCTCTTCGAGCTCGAGCTCCTGCGGCGCTTCGTTCGCGAGATCGATCTGCTCGATCGGATCGTCGCCGAGATCGATCGCGCCGCGCGAGTCACGCTTCAGCCGCGGCTGCTCGACGGGAGCCGGTGGCGAGATCGTGGCGGGTTGCGGGAGATCGTCGAAGAAGCCCTTCGGCGCGATGTCATCCGTCGGCGTGGGGCCCGACTTCTGTCCCTTCGCGGGCTGCGGGAGATCATCGAAGAAGCCCTTGGGCGCGATGTCGTCCGTGGGCGCGGGACCGGAGCGTTGCCCCTTCGCGGGCTGCGGGAGATCGTCGAAGAAGCCCTTGGGCGCGATCTCGTTCGACGAGGTCGCACCCGAGCGTTGTCCCTTCGCGGGCTGCGGGAGATCGTCGAAGAAGCCCTTGGGCGCGGGCAGATCGATGCCGCCGCCCTTGGGCGCGGGCAGATCGATCGAGCCACTTCCCGGGACCTGTCCCGGCTTGGGTTGGAGCAGATCCGGGAGCCCGTCGTATGCGCGCGGCTTGGGCTGCAGCAGGTCCGGTAGATCCGTGCCGCGGCTCTGCTTGGGAGCCGGAAGGTCCGATACGCCCTTGGGCGCGGGAAGATCGGAGATTTCATGTCCGACGGGCGCCGGGAGATCGAGATCGAGCGAGATCGGCGCGGGTCCTTGCGGTGCTGCCTTCGAGATCGGCGAGCGCGGCTTGGGCGCGGGCAAGTCCGACTCTCCGCCGGGTCCGGCCGCAGGGATCGGAGCGGGTCTCGCGACTTTCGGCGCGGGCAGATCGGCGCTGGCCTTCGCCTTGGGTGCGGGTAGATCGACATGCTCCGGCGCGGACCCGGCGCCCGGCGGTCCGAGCAGATCGTCGAGATCGAGCGACGCGGGCGGCGGACCGGCAGGGCGCGCAACCTTGGGCGCCGGCAGATCCGCTTCGAGTGCGGCGGCGAGCCCCGAGCGTGGCGCGGGCTTCGACTCCGGCGCACCGCCGAGCGGGCTCTGTCGCTTCGGTGCCGGCAGATCCGAGAGGTCGATGATCTCGTTCGGGTCGCTCGCCGATGTCGGCACCGGGATCGCGCTCGCGCCGGCGGGCCCGAGCGGGATCGACGGTGGCCCGACGGGAATTGCAGGTGGCTTCGCCGCAGGCACCTTCGGCACCCCACCCTTGATCGACGGGATCGCGGGGACCGCCGTCGGCAACTTCGGGATCGTCGGCACCGCTTGCTTCGTCGCGTTCGGCAATGCCACGCGTGACTTGCAGCTGGAGCACGCCACGAACTTCGCGCCGACGGGAACATCAGTTTCCGCGATGCGGTTATGCGTCCCGCACGCCGAGCAGGTCGCCTCGATCATCCGGCGATAATCATACCCCGGGCTCTTCGAGAATGCCTGGTAGCGACGGGGTGCCTACTTGCAGCCGTGAACGCTGTTGAACGGATCGCATTTTCCACGGTCGGGTGCGCGTGGGGTATCTCGCATGGGAGTCGTGCGTTCAGGTAGGCGTGTGCGTGGCGGCGGCGCAGAGTCGTCGTCGTCCTCGTCGTCGGGCTCGTCGAGCGGATCCCCGCCGCGCGCTCCGCGCCATCCGCCCCGAAATCTCCCGTCTCGGGGACGATTGCCGGGCCGGTTCTCGATCGCGCGCGTGAGCCGGTTCCGGATCCGTCGCTCGAACTGCGGCAAGACGACGAGCAGCTTCGCTGTCTGCGCCGGCGTGAGGATCTTTCGCAGCTCCGCGAGCCGCTTCTCCTCGAGCTCGAGCAGCGCGCGCTGGTTGGCCATCGCTTCGTCGATCAGCTTGTCGACGGACCTCGCGTCCTTGCCTTCGCTCGCTTCGAGCTGGCGCTGCACGTCGATCCGCTGCGCCATGAGCTTGTCGGTCACGTCGTCCCACTTCGCGAGCGCCGGGAACAGCTTGCCGGCGGTCTTCTCGTCGAGCGAGAGCGCCTCGGTCAGCGTGTACGCACGCAGCGCGCGGATCTTCTGCTTCACCTTCTCGCGGCGATCGACGCGACCCTGCGCGTACGCGTCCGTGGAGGCGAGCGCGACACCGAGCGCTGCGAGCGCCACGATCAGGTACTTCATCCCTTCTTCCTCTCGTTCTTCCTCTCCTCGAGCCACTTCTCGGCAAACGCCGCGTCGTCCTCGTCGAGCTCGTCGATCCACGCGAGGTCGTCCGAGGACAGAAGCCCCTGCACGCCGGCATCGGCCTCACCGAGCAGCATCTCGTCGACCTGCAGGAGCTCGTCGTCCGAGGCTTCGAGCAGGACGTCCTCTCCATCGAGGTACACCGCGACCGCCGCGGGGTCCGGCGCAGGCATCGGCTGCGTGCCGGCGTCGACGGTCGCGGCGATCGGCGCCGTGGAGGGCGTCTCCCTCGTCGCGTCGCCCTCGTCGCCGAACACGAGCATCGCGATCGTCGCCATCGTCGCGATCGCCGTCACGGGAACCAGCCAGCGCCACACCGGACGCCACCACTGGCGCGGAACGTCGTCGGGAACCCGTGCGCGGATGGCGCGCTCCATCGCCGTCCAGTCGGGCTCGGCACCCTCGCTCGGGAGCTCGCGGAGCGTTCCGAGCAGCGCGCGCGTAGCGGCCTCGTCGGCGCGTAGCGTCTCGCTCTCGGCGAGCAGCGCCTCGACGCGCCTGCGCTCCTCGATCGTCAGCTCGGTGACGCCGTCGCAGTACGCGGCGAGCAGCTCGTCGTCACCGTGCTGCATCGCTACCTCCGAGCAGCTCTCGCAGCCGCTTCACCGCGTAGTGGAAGTTCACCTTCGCGGTGTTCTCGCTGCACTCGGCGAGCTCGGCGACCTCCCTGAACGAGAGATCGTCGAACACGCGGAGCTCGAGCACGAGCTTCTGCTTGGGCGGCAGCTCGGCGATCGCGCTGCGGAGGCGCGCGCTGTCCTCGCCGCGGATCATCACCGCCGTCGCCGAGCCCGACGAGATCAGCGCATCCTCGGCGAGCGCCTGCGGCTGCTCGCGTCGGTGATCGCGCAGCCACGTGAGCGCGCAGTTGATCGCGATGCGATACAGCCAGCTGCGCACGGTCGCGGCGCCGCGAAACGAGACGAGCGCGTGGAACGCCTTCACGAACGCCTGCTGCGTGACATCCGCGGCGTCTGCGTCATGCTTCACGTAGCGCCGCGCGAGTCGCCACATGCCCTTCTGGTGGCGGCGCACGATCAGATCGAACGCACCGCGCTCACCGGCGCGAAACCGCTCGACCAGCTCGCGATCCGGATCGACGGTCACCGCGGGCGCCTGGTCGAGCAGCTCGGCACTGGCGAGAAAGCCGTCCACGACTCTATAGACGCATGCCTTGCGCACATGGTTAAGGGCGCGCTACGGTCCGTCTCCAACCTCTCACGATTGTTAAACTTTCTCACGCAAGAAGACCGAGGTACCTATGCTCGACCCGACTCGAATGGACGATGTGCTCCGCCGCGGTGGCGATGTGGCCACCGTCGTTTCGTCGTGGAAGGCGCTCGATGACCGCCGCAAGAAGCTCCAGGCGGAGCTCGACACCAAGCGCGGTGCTCGCAACGCGGCCAACGAGCGAATGTCCAAGCTCGACAAGAAGTCGCCCGAGTTCGCGGCCGCGCGCGACGAGCTCAAGGCGCTCGCCTCCGAGATCAAGGAAGGCGAGTCGGAGCTGGCGACGCTCGAGTCGACGGCGCAGCTGCGCCTGATGCACATCCCCAACGCGCCGCACTCGTCGGTCCCCGAGGGCTCCGACGAGCACGGCAACGTCGTCCACCACACCTGGGGCGACAAGCCGACCTACGCGTTCACGCCCAAGCCGCACTGGGAGATCGGTGAAGGCCTCGGCATCCTCGACTTCGAGGCGGGCACGCGCATCACGGGCGCGCGCTTCACGGTGCTGCGCAACGGCGCATCGAAGCTCACGCGCGCGATCATCAACTTCATGCTCGATACGCACACGGCGCACGGCTACTCCGAGCTGTGGCCACCGGCGGTCGTGAAGCGCGCGTCGCTGCGCGGCACGGGCCAGCTGCCGAAGTTCGAGCAGGATCTGTTCAAGCTCGACATCCCCGTCGGCCCCGACCACGTCGCCGACAACGATCTGTTCCTGTCCCCGACCGCCGAGGTCCAGGTCACGAACCTGTTCGCGGATCAGATCCTCGACGGTGCGAACCTGCCGATCCACTACACCGCGTACTCGCCGTGCTTCCGCGCCGAGGCCGGTGCCGCCGGCAAGGACACGCGCGGGCTGATCCGCCAGCACCAGTTCGACAAGGTCGAGCTCGTGAAGTTCACGACGCCCGAGACCTCGTACGACGAGCTCGAGAAGCTGCGCGACGACGCGGAGCGGATCCTCCAGCGGCTGAACCTGCACTATCGCGTCGTGACGCTGTGCACGGGCGACATGGGCTTTGCCTCGGCAAAGACGTACGACATCGAGGTGTGGCTCCCGGGACAGGAGACGTATCGCGAGATCTCGTCGTGCTCGAACTTCGAGGACTTCCAGGCTCGCCGCGCGAAGATTCGCTATCGCCCCAACCCGGGCGACAAGCCGCGCCCGCTGCACACGCTGAACGGCTCGGGGCTCGCGGTCGGTCGCACGATCGTCGCGATCCTCGAGCAGTACCAGCAAGCGGACGGCTCGGTGATCGTGCCCGAAGCGCTGCGCCCGTACATGGGCGGCCTCGAGCGCATCACGAAGTAGCGAGCGCGCTCACTCCTCGACGAGGCAGTCGATCGCGAACAACCGTCCATCGTTGCCGCCGCGCACCGACGGTGCCGCCGTGCATGTCGCGTCGGTCGCGGGCACGATCTCCCAGCACGGCTCGCTCGAACCGCACGCCGGCAGCACGTCACCATCGAGCGTCGCGGTGCAGTCGCGTTGCTCGCCGGCGGTGTCGGGCAGCACGTCGAGCAGCGGCTGCGTGAAGCACTGCGTGGCGGTGAGCGGCAACGTGCCTTCGACGTGCTCGCTCGAGCTCGTCACGCCGGGACCGCCTCCGCCGCTATCGCCGCAGGCCGCGAGAAGGAGCAGACCGACGGCGAATCCTGGCCGCGCTCTCACAGTGCGACCGTCTCGCAGATCTTCTTGGCCTGCACGACGACCTCGTCGCGAATGTCGCCGAGGCTGTTGGTCTTGTACGACGAGCCGCCGCAGTAAAGACGCTTGCCGCCCCACGTGACGATGAGCCGGAACGCGGTGTGGCCGGAGGCATCGTCGCCTTCGAGGTACCAGGCGGCGCCGCGCTGGCGATCGGTGGTCACCTTCAAGATCTTCGCGTCGGCGAGGTACTTCTTGAACGCTTCGCGATCCGTCGGCGCCTTGGGATCCTCGTAGCCGTAGTGAAACTTGAACGTCTGCTTCACGTCCTGGCTCTGCACCTCGACGTCGAGCGAGATCGTCGCAGGCTCGACCGTGTCGCGCTTCCAGTTCGGCAGCAGCGACAGCTTGATCGCCTTGAGCTCGGGCGTCATCGCGATCGCCGGTTTCGGCGGCGCCATCTCGATGTCCGGATCGGCGGCCTTTGCGGATCCGGCCGCGACCTTCGCAGAGCCCGTGTTCGGCGCGTTGGATCCGGCCGCAGGCATCGAACCGGCGGAGCCCGCGGCCGTCGATCCCGCGGCGTTCGAACCGGCGGAGCCCGCGGCCGTCGAACCTGCGGCGTTCGAACCCGCGGAGCCCGCCGTCGTCGAACCCGCGGCGTTCGAACCCGCGGCGTTCGAACCCGCCGCCGCCGAACCCGCGGCTGTCGAATCGGCGGTCGAACCCGCGGCACTCGACCCCGACCCCGAGCCCGACCCCGAGTCCGAGAAGAAATCGCCCGAGCCCTTGCCTCGGACCTCGAGGTCCGCGCTCAGGCTCGCGCTGAACCCGCCGGCGGAGCCTCGCTCGGGACCGGGACGCGTCTCCTCGCTAACCTCGGCCTTGGGCTCTGTTCCGCGCTTGCAGCTCGTCGCGACGAGCAGGGCCAGCAGGGCGAGCCGCATCATCTAGATCGATATACCTCGGCTTTCCTGGCGCCGCGACAGAAGTTCCTCGATCGCGCTGGACAAGCTTCGATTGATCCCTATAAATACGCCCCACCTCCGGGCCTCCAGGAGGAGTGGCCGAGTGGTCGAAGGCAGCGGTCTTGAAAACCGCCGAGCGCAAGCTCCGGGGGTTCGAATCCCTCCTCCTCCGCCGGTTTGATAATCGAATAGTGTCACGCAGTGGTCATGGGCGGCACGTCGCTAGTCGAGGACGTGCCGGCCCGTGAACAAGTTTGGTCGATCAAAGTTTTGGCAGCCTGGAGAGGTGGCCGAGTGGCTGAAGGCACCGGTTTGCTAAACCGGCATACTGGGTTTACTGGTATCGAGGGTTCGAATCCCTTCCTCTCCGCCGCTCGGGAGAGCACCGCAATTGGTTACGGATCCGTAGCTCAATGGATAGAGCACCGGCCTACGGAGCCGGGGGTTAGAGGTTCGACCCCTCTCGGATCCGCGAATGAAAGACCACGACGACTGGATGGCCGAAGCGCTCGACGAAGCGCGTGCGGCCGGTGCCGCGGGAGATGTTCCCGTCGGTGCGATCGTCGTGATCGAGGATAGAGCGATCGCCCGCGGGCGCAATCGACGCGAGGTCGACGGCGACCCGACGGCGCACGCAGAGATCGTCGCGCTGCGAGAGGCAGCGAAGGTGCTCGGAACGTGGCGCGTCGAGGCGACGCTCTACGTCACGCAAGAGCCGTGTCCGATGTGCGCGGGAGCCATCGTGAACGCGCGCGTCTCGCGCGTCGTCTTCGGATGTACGAACCCCAAGGCGGGTGCCGTGCAGACGCTGTTTCAGATCGCATCGGATGCGCGCCTCAATCATCGAGCGACCGTGATCGGCGGCGTTCGCGACGCCGAGTGCGCCGCCGAGCTCTCGCAGTTCTTCGCGCGGCTTCGACGAGGCCCCGCCTACCAATGATCGTTTTTGGAGGGATGTCCGAGTGGCCGATGGTGTCTGATTCGAAATCAGATGTGCGCAAGCACCGGGGGTTCAAATCCCTCTCCCTCCGCAATTTCAACGCCCCCATGGAGGGGTGACCGAGTGGCCGAAGGTGCACGATTGGAAATCGTGTGAACTGAAAGGTTCCGAGGGTTCGAATCCCTCTCCCTCCGCAAGCACACGATGAGCTATCGTCGAGACCACGCGTGACACGTTTATGGTCCCGAGTGACGCGACAGCTGTGAACCCCGCCAGGTCCGGAAGGAAGCAACGGTAGCGGAAATAGTGGGTACTTGGGGCCACCTTTCCAGACGAGCGATGAAGCGATTCATCGCTCGTCGACTTTTCGGGTCGTACGCAGCGGGTATAGTCGCTCGCCGCCATGAGCTATCTCGTCCTCGCTCGCAAATATCGCCCGTCGACGTTTGCCGAGGTCGTCGGCCAGGACCACGTCACGCGGACGCTCGCCAACGCGTTCAGCAGCGGGCGCGTCCACCACGCGTTCCTCATGACGGGGCCGCGCGGCTGCGGCAAGACGACGGTCGCGCGCATCATCGGCAAGGCCGTCAACTGCGAGAAGGGCGTCGCCAACGGCGGCAAGGCCGACATGATCGTGTGCGGCACGTGCAGCGCGTGCACGAGCATCGCGAACGGCAGCGCCGTCGACTACCAGGAGATGGACGGCGCGTCGAACCGCGGCATCGACGCGATCCGCGAGCTGACGGAGGCGGTGCGATACCAGCCCGCGCAGCTCAAGAAGAAGGTCTACGTCATCGACGAAGTCCACATGCTCACGACCGAGGCGTTCAACGCCTTGCTCAAGACGCTCGAGGAGCCGCCGCCGCACGTGATGTTCGTGCTCGCGACGACCGAGCCGCACAAGCTGCCGAACACGATCCTCTCGCGCTGCCAGCGCTACGACTTCAAGCTCGTGCCCGCGTCGCGGCTGGCGCAGCACCTCGCGCAGATCTTCAAGACCGAGAAGCTCGCGATCGAGCCGGGCGCCGTCAGCTTGCTCGTGCGCGAGAGCGGCGGCAGCGTGCGCGATGCGCTCTCGTTGTGCGACCAGATCATCTCGTACGTCGGTGACGCGACGATCACCGAGGCGCACGTCGCCGAGGTGCTCGGCGTCGCGGATCGCTCGCTGACACGCACGCTGGTTCGCTCGCTCGCCCACGGCGAGGCGGGCGCGGCGCTCGGTGCGGTCGAGGCGGCGATCGAGCGCGGCGTCGACGAGGTGCAGCTCGCGCGCGCGATCGTTCGCTACTTGCGTGACCTCTCGGTGCTACAGGTCGCGGGCGATCGCCCCGAGCTGATCGACGCGAGCGACGAGGAGCGCACCGAGCTCGCCGCCGAGGCGAAGCAGCTCGAGCGCTCGCGCGTCTCGCAGATGTTCGAGCGCATGCTTCGCTGCTGCGACGAGCTCGGCAAGACCTTGCAGCCGCGCCTCGTCCTCGACTGCGCGCTGATCGATGTCGCGACGGTCGAGCCGCTCGTCCCGCTCGGCGATCTGATCGATCGGCTGGGCGAGCTCGAGCAGCGCATCGTGCGCGGCGGCGGCGGCGCTCGCCCCTCGGCGCCGCCCGGCGGTGGAGGTGCATCGCGCGGCGCGCCGCGAGCCACGGTGCCCGACCGTCCGTCCAACACGCGTCCGCAGACCGCGGCATCGACGGCCAGCGCCACGTCGATGCCGTCGCCCACCCCCTCGGCGCCCCCGCCGGCTCCGCCGGCAGCCGCTCCGGTCGAAGCGGTCCCGTCCTCGACCAAGTCCGCGCCGGTCTCGATGCAGCCGTCGGGCCCCGTGCCCGCCGCGGCCACCACGGCCTCGGGCTCCGGCCCTCACGCGGATCTCGCGATCCCGCAGAACGCCGCGGAAGCACTGCGCGCGTGGGACACCGTCCTGCGCGAGCTGCAGGACCGAAAGAAGTTCTCGCTCGCCGGTCCGCTGGAGCACGCCCGCGTCATCGGCTGGACGGGCGACGTGCTCGAGCTCGGATTTCCCGTCGATGTTCACGCGATGGGCGAGATGGCCGCGGACGCGGACAAGCTGACCGAGCTGCGGACCCTGATCCGGGAGATGGGCCCGGCGCAGAAGGGGCTACGCGTCGTCATCCGCCTGCTCGACGAGCGCGAGTCCGCCGCCATGGGAGCCCGGTCAGTGCTAGAGACTTCGAGGGAGAAGTCCACCGCCGAGAAGTCCAAGCGCGAAGCCGAGGCTCGCGAACACCCGATCACGAAGCACGTGCTCCAGACGTTCGGGGCCCAGATCAAGGAGATCAAGACCGATGTCTAACGGAAAAATGCCCGACCTCAACGCGCTCATGAAGCAGGCGCAGAAGCTTCAAGGCGACGTCGCGAAGATCCAGGAAGAGCTCGCGAAGATGGAGATGGACGGTGTCGCCGGCGGCGGCATGGTCACCGCGACGGTGAACGGCCAGTTCGAGGTCGTCCGCGTGAAGATCGACAAGACCGTCGTCGATCCGAACGACGTCGGGATGCTCGAAGATCTCGTGACCGCGGCGATCAACGCGGCGGGTACAAAGATCCGTGAGGCGAGCAAGGCGAAGATGCAGTCGGTGATGGGCCCGATGGGCGGCATGCCCGGCATGCCCGGCCTGTTCTGAGACGCGAGCCCGCGCCTCTCTCCGTCGAGGTGTCCCGGGAGAGATCTCCGACGAAGATGCCTCGCGAGCTCGTCGCGTACGGCTCGATTCGTCGCATAGTGTTGTAGCCGTGGCCGATCCGATCCGACGTCTGGTCCAAGAGTTGTCCCGATTGCCGGGGATCGGCGAGAAGTCCGCCACGCGTCTGGCGTTTCATTTGATCCGCGGCGCCAACGGAGCCGGGCGTCAGCAGATCCAGGATCTCGCGCAAGCGCTGCTCGACGTCACCGACAAGATCCGGCTGTGCTCGATCTGCTGCACGATGACGGAGGGCGACCCGTGCAATACGTGCGCGGACCCTCGACGCGACGCGGACACGATCTGCGTCGTCGCCACGCCGTCGGACCTGGTCGCCATCGATCGCGGCGGCCACTTTCGAGGCAAGTTCCACGTTCTCCACGGCTTGTTGTCGCCGCTCGAGGGGATCGGGCCCGACGATCTGCGCATCGCCGAGCTCGTACGACGCCTCGGAGAAGGCGTCCGCGAGGTCATCATCGCGACGAGCCCGAGCGTCGATGGCGAAGCCACGGCGATGTACATCGCGCGCACGATCAAGCCGCTCGGAGTGCAAGTCTCTCGCATCGCGACGGGGTTACCGGTGGGTGGCGAGCTGGAGTACTCGGATCAAGCGACAATCGCCCGCGCCCTCGCTGGTCGGGCGACCATGTAGGGCTGCGTTATCACGGGCGGAAAGGTTGTACCTCGCGGCCCCGGTTGATACCGTGACTCGTCGGCAGGAAGCATGTCTACGAGCGGGGGTTAAGCGCTCTTCCACATGCGAACTGGCCAAGGAGATTCGGCGCGATGATCCAACAGCTCGTCATGTACGAGGAAGAACTGGCGCAGATCAACAACATCTGCGAGGTGCTTCACCGAGACTCGAATGCAAAGGCCGTTCTTGTGATCGACAAGAACGGTCAGGCCATGGCGTCCGCCGGGGATGTCCAGGAGCTCGACGTCACGTCGCTCTCTTCACTGACCGCGGGAAACGTGGCCGCCACTGGCGGCATCGCGTCCCTGCTGGCCGAGAAGGAATTTGCAGGTCAATTTCTCGAGGGTGAAAAGATCAGCTACCACGTCTCGATCGTCGGCCAGCGAGTCATCCTCGTCGTGCTGTTCGACGGACGCAGCTCCCTCGGCCTCGTGCGCCTTCGAGTGCGCAAGGCGACCGGCGAGCTCGTCGGCGTGCTCGAGACGATGGTCCGGAAGAGCCAGAGCGGCTCGGGGCAACAGTCGGTGTTCAGCGAGATCACCGACGACGACATCGACAACCTCTTCAACGATTAGGCGGGACGGTCGATGAGCTTCATCAATTACTCGTCGCGCGAGATCAACTGCAAGATCGTCTATTACGGTCCCGGTCTCTGCGGGAAGACGACGAACCTCCAGTACATCTACAACAAGACCAATCCCGAGGCGAAGGGCAAGATGATCTCGCTCGCCACGGAGACCGAGCGCACGTTGTTCTTCGACTTCCTCCCGCTCTCGCTCGGCGAGATCCGCGGGTTCAAGACGCGGTTCCACCTGTACACCGTGCCGGGCCAGGTCTTCTACGACGCGAGCCGCAAGCTGATCCTCAAGGGCGTCGACGGCGTCGTGTACGTCGGTGACTCGCAGATGGAGCGCATGGAAGCGAACATCGAGTCGCTCGAGAACCTGAGCTCGAACCTGCAGGAGCAGGGCTACGACCTCAACAAGCTCCCGTACGTCGTCCAGTACAACAAGCGCGATCTGCCGAACGCGATCCCGATGGCCGAGCTCGAGGAAGCGTTGAACCCGACCAAGGTTCCGAGCTTCGAAGCGGTCGCTCCCAAGGGCGTCGGCGTGTTCGATACGCTGAAGGCAGTCGCCAAGCTCGTACTCACCGAGCTCCGAAAGGGAAGCTGATGCAGAACGCCGTTGGCGCTCGGCCGAGGTTCCGCCAGGACCTGGTCGCCGAGCTCGTCGAAGAAGGTGGCCAGCGATTCATCGATGTCGCCGATCCGGACAGCGGACACATGTTTCGCTTCTTCGAGGTCGAGTACTCGATCGCGTGCGGAATGGACGGCCAGCGCGACGTCGCCGGCATCGTGAAGTGGGCGCAGGACGAGCTGGGCTTCTCGCCGACGGCGAACGAAGTGCAGGCGGTGATCTCGCAGCTCTCGACGCTCCAGTTCGTCGGCGCGGATCGCACCGTCGATGCAGCAGCGACCAAGGGCGCGCCGCGCGCCGAGGAGCTCGCGAAGGGCGTCGTCGTCGGCAAGCAAGCGAACTCGACTCCGTCGATGGACGTCGAGCTCGGCAAGGCCGGAACGTCTGCACCCGTGCGTGACGAGAAGCTGCCCGCCGCGGAGTTCGCGCTCGGCGCGTCCGGTGCGAGCCCCGCGAAGCAGCAGGCCAAGGCGCCCGTCGAGGACATCGCGCTCGGATCGCCGGGTGCGCCCGAGGTGCGCAAGCCCGCGGCCTCGCCGCCCGCCGCCGACGTGTCGACGGATCTCGCGGATCAGTTTGCACTCAAGCCGGGTGACGTGAAGGAAGCGGTTCGCCAGTCGAAGGTGATGGCCGCGGTCGAGGTGCCAAAGGATCTGCTCGAAGCGGAGGCCAAGCCGGCAAAGCCGGTGGAGAAGCCGGCGCCCAAGCCGGAGCCCGCTCCGACAAAGCAGCCGGAGCCCGTGAAGGCGAAGGAGCCCGAGAAGAAGCCCGAGCCGGTCGAGAAGAAGCCCGAGCCGGTGAAGGCGAAGGAGCCCGAGAAGAAGGCCGAGCCGGTGAAGGCGAAGGAGCCGGAGAAGAAGGCCGAGCCGGTCGAGAAGAAGCCGGTCGAGCTGAAGAAGCAGCCGGTCGTCGAGAAGCAGCCGGTCGCGCCGCCTGCGCCGCAGGGCGTGAGCCCGCTGCTGATCTCGATCCTGATCCTGGTCGTGATCGGTGCGGGTGCGTTCTTCGTGTGGAAGTTCGTCATCAACAAGGAAGAGACGGCGCAGAACACGCCACCTCCGAAGAAGGAGCCGCCGCCGCCACCGCCGCCCGCCGAGGCGACGTCGAAGATCGTGATGGAGACTCCGCCGGAGCTCGACATCAAGGCGCCCGCCGCGGGTGCGCTCGAGTCGATCGAGGCGGCCGACACGGACGTCAAGGCAGGCGATGTCGTCGCGACGCTCGTCGGTGCGAAGGCCGCGCAGACCGAGCTCGACAAGATGGCGACGGACCTCGAGAAGCTGCAGCCCGCCGTCGATACGGCGCAAGCCGCGTACGACGCCGAGACGCAGAAAGAGAACAACGAGGCCGGCGTGAAGGCCGCGCAGGCCAAGCTCGATCGCGCGAAGAAGCCGCTCACCGACAAGCAGAACGCGCAGAAGACGAAGCAAGCGGAGCTCGAGAAGCTGGTGATCAAGTCGACGGGTGACGGCAAGCTCGTCGCTGTGGGCGAGACACCGCTGAAGGCCGGCGACAAGGTCACCGCGGATCAGGTGATCGCGAAGGTCGCGCGCCCGACCATGCCGGTCGCGACGTTCAAGATCCCGACGGGCACCAAGATCGCCGCCGACGGATCGCTCAGCATCGTCGCAGGCGACAAGACGGTCGTGTGCACGGTGAGCGACGCGCAGGTCGAGACGGTGAAGGTCACGTGCCCGGCGGACGCAGGTCTCGCCGACGGCGCGGACGTGAAGTTCACGCTTCCGAAGTGATCGCCGATCGAGCGGTCACGCCTTGTCGCGACCGAGCGCCGCGAGCGCGACGGTCATCCGCGAGAACACGGTCATCGAGCTCGCGACCGTGCACGCGTCGAAGAGCGCGGCATCGTCGAAGCCCGCGGCGCGCAGCCCCGCGAACGTCGCGTCGGACAGCGTCCACGGCGCGAGCGTCACGACGTGCGCGAGCTCGCGCAGCGCATCGTCGAGCGGGTTGATCGTCAGGTCGTCGGGTGGGGAGATGCTCGCGTCGCCGAGCCACAGCGCGACCCAGCGCGCGATCACGGTGCGCTGGCGGCGGCTCAGCGGCGCGTCGCGTTCGTACATGTAGCTTCGCCACGCGGCGAACGCCGCGACCGCAGCGGGCCGTCGCGTCGGATCGATCACCGGGCGGCCGATGATCGGCACCGGCGCCGCGGCGAGCGCAGGCGAGGACTGATCGGCGAGGGGTGGCTTGATCTCGACGTCGTACTCGAGCGAGATGCCGACGGCGTCCGCGACGCGGTCCATGTGGCCGACGTGCGACGACAGCATGATCGCGTGGAGGATGTCGTCGTCGTCGAGGCCGACGTCGTGCGCGCGCTCGCGATGCATCGGTGACATCGTCCACGGTGCTTCGGTGACGATCGTCGCGAGCTCGGCGAGTCGCTGCATGCGCGGCGTGCCCGCGCGAACGCTGCGCGGCGTGGTGATCGCGGCGAGTGACATCTCGCGGTCGCCGTTCATCGCCGCGCGCAAGAACTCGGAGTGACACGCGGTGCAGTAGTAGCTCTGGTTCAAGCGCGAGGTCACCGTCGCGACCAGCTCGCGCTCGGACCAGCTCAGCGGTCCCGCGGCGACGAGCGACGTCGACACCGCGCCGACCTTGGGGATCAGCTGCGCGTCGAGGCTGTGCGCGCGAATGATGCCAGCGACTTCATGGCCGCGCGGGATGTACACCGGCGGCAGCGGACGCTCGCGTGATCGATCGTAGGCCTCTCGAAGGTCTCCGGACGACTCCGTATACCCGATGATCCTCAGGCCCACCGTCGAGCATTGTCTCAGAGAGCCTGGATCTTTTTCACTTCGAACTGCGGTCCCAGCATGGCGAAGCCCATCGCACCCTTGTCGACCTTGCCCTCGACCTCGGCCTTGAGGCCGTCCTTCGCACCGTCCAAATCACCGGTCAGCTGGTACGTCTCGCCTTTGTCCGTCTCGAACGTCCACTGTCCACCCTCGAGATCGCTGCGGCGAATCGTGCCTTTGAGCTTCATGTCCGGAACGTAGCCCCTCCCTCGACCAGCGGCCATTCAACCTGCCGATCGCAACGAGAGTCTCCGGCTGATCGAGTCGCCAACCACTCGGCAATCCTGGCGATTTCACGCAGTTGCACTTGGCGCGCACGGTGCAGCCTGTCGTGAGCATGCGCCATCTCCTCGCCCTCGTCCTCCTCGGCTCGCTGTCACTGACGAGCGCGTGCGTGACCGACGCGGTCGAGGACGACCCGATCGACGGTGGCGACGGCAAGGCCGACGGCACTCCGAACGTGACCTGGCGGGCCGACATCCCGAACATCGTCCCCAAGAAGGTCCACGAGTACCTCGAGAAGTATCAGTGGGGCGATTACCACATCGTGTTCCACATGAGCCGCAAGTGGTACCTGCTCGGCGACAACGGCCGTGGCTGGCTCAAGCGCGTCGGTGAAGCGTCCGCGGATCTGCAGGAAGGCGACCCGGGCAACGGCCTCGAGTTCCTCGCCATGCACCGCGCGATGATCCAGCACCTCTCGAATCGCTGGGGGACCGAACCCGTCACCAACGATCCGGATGGCCGCGCGACGTTCAAGGACGTGCTCAAGGGCTGGACGAGCGACGAGCAGGTCATCGAAGCACTCGAGGCGGCCGGCGGCGACGTCGAGAAGTTCCGCGGCGGCCTCGCCAAGCTGAACGACTTCCGCTCGTTCGCGAGTGAGGACGAGTTCGGCAACTTCCTCCAGACCACGCTGCGCCTCACGGGCGAGGTCGATCCGAACGACTCCGCGATCCGCTTCTACTCGCGCGACGCGGCGCCGGGCGCCGGCTTCCACAACTGGCTGCACGGTCAGTTCATGGACGACTCGTCGCCGATCGACGTCGGCAACCCGCAGACGAACCTCTCGAACATCATGTTCTGGCGCATCCACGGCTGGATCGAAGCGAAGTGGAAGCAGTTCGAAGCGGTCCACGTTCGCACGCCGATGGAGATGCTGAAGTACGACGAACAGCTCGAGCGGTTCGCGCTGCACATGCAGCTGCACTCGGACTTCTCCGAGACGAGCCACGCAGTCAACCGTCCGTCGAAGGCGCTCGTGAAGCAGGTGAAGGGCATCCTGTTCTCGAACGAGCCCGACTGCACGAAGCTCGCTGAGGGCACGCAGACCGACAACTGCGAGTAGCAGACACGGACGTTGACGTTCGCGTTTGACCTCGACAGGTCGACGTCGCTGTTGCCTCCATCGCAGAGCCGCGAGCGCGCATGTAGAAGCGCTGGCGGTCGACGTCGACGGCGAGGATCGGAATTATTCCACTCGCCGTTCGCTTTCTTGGAATCGATCCTCGGGACGATTGCATCGCGATCTCCGTCGAGGATTCGCCACTCGGTGCTGCGCGGATCGTAGTCGCGACCACATTCGTTGCGCCGTCGTTCGTCCGTGGGTCGGACGTCCTGGCTAGAGGAGCTGCCACGTGATGCGACGACCTCACACACTCGTTCGTCCGTAGCGGGGAAGCAGAAACTGGCATTCGACGCGATCCGCCACGTTGCGCACGATCGTTCGCAGTCGTTCGACACGCGCACGCTCGGCACGCTGTGTGCTCCCGGCGGGCGCATCAACTAGGAGAGCTTGAGATGAAGACGATGACGTTCACCGCGATCGCACTGGGCATGGGCCTGGTAGGCGCGTGCATCACGGACGAGGGCGACGAGGAGAAGCCGGACGAGAGCGACGTGAAGGGCGGCCCCGACGGAAAGGGCGAGGCCTGGGGCTCGGCGGACAACCCGGCGCTGTTCAACAGCAGCCTCGAGTACCGCGCGTCGGAGCTCCCGCGGACGGGCGAGGCGACGAGCATCCCGTGGGCCGGCAACTACTGGCCGGTCTACGAGGACAGCATCAATCACAAGTGGGCGGGCTCGAGCAGCGAGTCTCCGTCGACGAAGTACGGTCGCGCGTTCGGCGTGACGGGTGTCGAGGACGCGGTCTCGCGCTACCACGGCATCGACAACAACTCGACGCGCACCGCGTGCACGACGGACAGCCAGTGCAACAGCTCGCTCGGCGAGTCGTGCGCGAAGCGCGAGGGCCAGACGAACGGTCGCTGCATCCCGACGTGGTGGGGCATCTGCCACGCGTGGGCGCCGGCGGCCATCCTGCTGCCCGAGCCGAAGAAGCCGGTCACGTACAACGGCGTCGAGTTCAAGATCCAGGACATCAAGGCGCTGCTCACGCTCGTGCACGATCGCACCGAGACGAAGTTCGTCTCGCTTCGCTGCGACAGCCTGCACAGCGAGCAGGAGATCAACTTCGACAAGTACGGTCGCCCGAGCGGCGGCACGTCGAACAACTGCCGCGACACGAACCCGGGTACGTTCCACGTGCTGATGACGAACTATCTCGGCAAGCAGGGCGCGTCGTTCGTGTACGACCGCACGTTCGACGCCGAGGTCTGGAACCAGCCGCTGCGCGGCTATCGCATCACGGAGTTCACGGAGATCTCCGCGGTCGACGCGAACCGCGCGATCGGCGTGACCACCGAGGGTGGCACCACGACGGAGCGCACGGGCATGGCGGCGGCGGACGCGTTCGTCCAGGTCGGCGCGTTCCCGGTCACCGCGGGGCAGAGCCTCTCGGTCGTGATGAGCGGCTCGGGCGATCCCGACCTCCACGTGAAGTTCGGCTCGGCGCCGACGGCGTCGTCGTATGACTGCCGTCCGTACGCGAACGGCGCGGCGGAGACGTGCGAGCTCACGGTCCCCGCGGGCCAGACGCAGGTGTTCGTCGCGGTGCACGGCTACGGTGCGGCGGCGAACTACAAGATCGTCCTGACCCAGGGCGGCACGGTTCCGACGACGTACGCGTTCAACCCGCAGGCGAAGAAGCTCGCGAAGGTCCACATGGACGTCGACTACATCTCGGAGTCGCCGGGCTCGCAGGACGGCAACCTCGGCGCGACGATCGATCGCTACACGCACCAGGATCGCTACGACTACATCCTCGAGATGGACGACGCCGGCAAGATCATCGGCGGCGAATGGCTCGGCGCTTCCAAGCTGAAGCACCCGGACTTCGTGTGGCTCCCGATCCGCGTCGGCGGCACGTCGGTCGCGGGCGGCAAGATCACCTACGCGAACGTGAAGGCGATCTACGACCTGTCGATGCAGACCGGCACGACGCCTCCGTCGACGGGCGGCGACATCAACGTCACCGATGCGGGCGCGCTCGCGAAGTCGGCGTGGAAGCACCTCGGCCCGTACACGGTTCCGGCGGACAAGACGCTGACCGTCACGATGACCGGCGACGGCGACGCGGACCTCTACGTTCGCAAGAACGCGGCCCCGACGGTGTCGGCGTACGACTGCCGCCCCTACGCGAACGGTTCGAGCGAGAGCTGCTCGATCGTCGGCCCGGCGACCGTGTACGTCGGCGTCAATGGCTACGCGACCACGAGCAACTACTCGCTGACGATCAAGACCGTCGCGGGTGGCACGCCGACCACGCCGCCGGTGAACCCGCCCACGACGTTCACGCACCTGAACCAGTCGGGCTCGGTCACGCAGGGTCAGATGAAGGTGTTCGACCTGCCGATCACCGCCGGTCGCCGCGTCGTGATCCGCACGACCTCGTCGTCGGACGTCGACCTGTACATCCAGATGGACGCGGCTCCGACGACCAGCGCGTACCTGATGCGCGGCTACACGACCTCGGGCAACGAGACCATCTCGTACACCCCGACGAGCAATGGCGTGCTCAAGATCGGCGTGCACGGCTACGCGGCCGGATCGTTCACCGTGAAGACCGCCGACCAGTAGTACCCTTCGGGTCATGCACCCGACACAGGTGTTTCGGTGGGACGACCAGGTCGCGATGCTCTCGTTGATTGCAGAACGAGGCTTCGCGACGCTGGTCGATTCGTCGTTGCGGGTGGCGCAGGCGCCGCTGTTCGTGGATGCGGACAAGAGCATCTACATGCACCTCTCGCGGAACAACCCGATCGCGCAGGCGATGCCATCGCGTGTCGTCGCCGTCGTCACGGGCGATGACGCGTACATCAGCCCGGACTGGTACGTCAGCGCGGATCAAACGCCGACGTGGAACTACGAGAGCGTCGAGGTCGAGGGCGTGCTCACGCCGACCGACGATGCGACGCTCGTGCGCATCCTCGAGGGATTGATCGCGAAGCACGAGTCGTGGGTGATCGGGAAGAAGCCGTGGACGATCGACAAGCTCTCGCCCGGGGCGCTCGACACGTTCGTGAAGCGCATCGTCGGCGTGAAGCTGACGTACGAGACGCTCCGCGGGACGCAGAAGCTGTTGCAGAACCTGCCGATCGAAGATCGCGACTCCGTCGTGAAGCAGCTCGCGCGCAGCCCGTCGCAGATGGACCGCGGCATGGCGGTGCGCATGGTGATCCTGAAGCGTCCCGCCTAGAACGTGCGCGAGATCGCGCCGAGCGTGACGGCGATGGCGATGACGCCACCGACGAGGATCGCGACGACGGCGATGATCACGACGCGGCGCCGATCGCGCCGAGCCTGTACCACCTCCTCGACCAAGGGATCCGGATCGCCCACGCCTCAAGCCTGACGTTTCGACCACAAACGTCAAGGCAGCGTGGGATAAGCCTCAGCTAGCGGTGTGTCCCTGATTGGTCGTGGAGGTGATCGTGGCCGTGATCGGCCCCGTGATCGTGACCGTGCACGTGAACGGGAACCCTACCGTGGGCGTGATCGTGCCCGTTGACGGCGTCTACGGGTCGATCATCTTGGTGAGCATGGCAACGACGCGTTCGAGCAATCCGACGCCGAGAGTATGGTGTTCGTCGTCGATCAGCTCGTCGATCTTCATCACGTCGAGGTGTGTGGCCGGCTCCATCGCCGAGCCTCTGGCGATCGCGTACCGTTGGTAGACGTCGAGTTTCTGGAAGCTGAGCATGACCGCCCTCTCCACCGGTGGCTGCGGCGGTTGCGTGAGTTCCGTCAACGGATCGGATCACGATCACGGTGGCGTTCCCGTTCACGTGCACGGCCACGATCACCGTGGCGATCACGTCGACGATCACCATTCCGTCAACGCGACGTTCGATCACGCCTGCGATCCAACCACCACTTTTCAGCGTCCAGGTGCCGCAACCGATCGAAACCAGGGATCTGATTCAGGGACACACCCTAGTACGTGATCCTGTCGTCGAGGTAGGCCTTGTCGACCGTGAGCGGCTGCACGTAGACCTTGTTCTCGTAGAGGTACTGATAGCGCGCGAAGTTCTCGGTGACCTTCTTCATGTACTCGCGCGTCTGCGTGTAGGGCACCAGCTCGACGAGCTCGTCGATCTCGCGATCGCCCCACTTGTCGATCCAGCGCATCACCGGGCGCGGTCCGCTGTTGAACGAGCCCGAGCCGAGCGGGATCTGCAGCTTGAACTTGTTGAGCACGTGGCCGATGTACCAGCTGCCCGTCTTGACGTTGAACTCGGGGTCGTAGAGCGAGCCCGCGTCGTACGGGATGCCGAGCTCCTTCGCGACTCGACGCGTGGTCGCGGGGATCATCTGCAAGAGGCCCTGCGCGTCGGCGTACGAGAGCACGTGCGGATCGAAGCCGCTCTCCTTGCGCATGATCGCGTAGAGGTATCCGTCGGGGTTCTTGCCGAGGTGCTGGTGCTTCTCGACGAGCTCGCGATACGCGCGCGGATACGCATTCTCCCACCAGCGGCGCGCGTCGTCGATCGGCGGACCGTTCAGGGCGCCACCTTGATAGACGACGGCGAGCATCCACGGGCGGTTGAAGTTGCCCGCCTTGCGATAGCGATCGAGCAGCATCGCGAACGCGGCGCCGCGGGGGTTGCGCTTCAGAAACGCGCGCTCGTCGCGATGGAGCTCGATGCCCGCGTCGGTGCCCATGCCGGCCGCGATCAGCTCGTCGGCCTTCTGGATCAGCGGATCCTTCGCGAGCGATTCGTCGACGGTGGCCGCGAGATCGGGGCCTCGGGGCTTGGGGTTGTCGACGCCGAACGGCGGCACGGTGACGCCGAGCTTCTGCAGCCGCGCGTGCGAGAGCAGCGCGTACCACGAGAACGGATAGCGCTTGATCGTGTCGGTGTAGCCCTCGATCGCGGCGGGCTTGTCGTCGAGCCGCTCCTCGATGCGCGCGAGCCAGTACTTGCCCTTGCCGCCTTCGAGCGCGCCGCCGCGCTTCGCGAGCGCGGAGAGGCGCTCCTTCGCCTTGGCCCAGTCGCCGAGGAAGTAGTGCGAGAGGCCGAGGTACCACAGCGCGTCGTCGACCCACTTGCTGCGCGGATACTTCGCGAGCGACTTCTCGAGCGGAGCGAGCGCCTTCTTGTAGTTGCCGCGATTGAAGTCGAGCCAGCCCGCGAGGAACGCGGCCTCTTGCGCGTACGTCGTCGACGGATACTGCGCGACGACCTTCTTGTACCAGACGATGGCCTCGTCGTCCTTGTCGGCGCGGGAGAGGGCGCGCGCGCCGTGAAACATCGCCGACGCGGCCGAGGCGCCCATCTGCTTGTACACGCCGAGCAAGAGCTTGCCGGCCTCGCCGTAGCGCCTGCGCATCTTGAACAGCGTGGTGCCGAGCCAGTAGTCGCGCTCGCGCGCTTGCTCCTTCGTGAGCTTCTGCGGCAGCTGCTGCAGCTCGACGACGGCTTCGTCCCACTCGTGTGCCGCCTGCAGCTGCTTCGCGCGCTCGATGCGATCGGCGATCGTGAGCGGCGCCTCGAGGTGCTTCATCGCCTCGGGCGCGAGCGGGTGCGCGGGGTGCTCGATCACCACGCGGCGGTACGCGGCGATCTGCGCCTTGCCGGTCGCGGCCTGGGCGATGCGGAACTTCGCGGTGCCGACATCACCGTTGTCGCTCGCCTTGTCCGCGGCGATCAGCTTCGCGTACGCCTTCGCCGCGTCCGCGCGATCGCCGCGCAGCCAGAGCACGTCGGCGCGCCGCCACGGCACCTCGCGCGCGAAGCGAGTGCCTCCGAGCTGACCGAGCTCGCGAAACGCGGCGTCGGCCTTCGCCGCGTCGCCGGTGCGCAGCGCCACCATGCCGCGCAGCCACAGCGCGTAGTCCTTGGCGACGAGCTTGTCGTCGTCGAGCCTGGCGAGGGCGGCCTTCGCGCCGTCGAGGTCGTTCGCGTCGTAGGCCTGGTACGCCGCGCCGAGGTCGCTCGCCGGCGAGGCGTCCGCGATAGCGGTCGCGCCGGCCACCAGGGCGCAAACCCCGACGAGAAGTGCACGCATTCGTCGAGTATGACGGTCCGTGTAATCGGCGCCAGTTTCCGCTATACGTCCGCCATGGCGTACGCAGCGCTGGATTACTACGGCATCGACGAGCTGTTCACTCACGAGGAGCGCGTGGTCCGCGACACCGTGCGCGAGCTCGTCTCGTCGCGTGTGATGCCGTCGATCGGCAAGCACTTCTCCGCGGGCACGTTCCCGCACGAGCTGATCCCGGTGTTCGGCGAGATGGGCCTCCTCGGGCCGTCTCTGACCGGCTACGGCTGTGCGGGAGTGTCGCCGACGGCGTACGGCCTCATCTGCCAGGAGCTCGAGCGCGGTGACTCGGGCATCCGGTCGTTCTGCTCGGTGCAGAGCTCGCTCGTGATGTACCCGATCTGGGCCTACGGCTCCGAGGCGCAGAAGCAGAAGTACCTGCCCGAGATGGCCGCGGGCCGCATGATCGGCTGCTTCGGCCTCACGGAGCCCGACTTCGGCTCCAACCCGACCGGCATGCTCACCACCGCGACCAAGACCGCGGGTGGCTTTCGCCTGAACGGCACCAAGCGCTGGATCACGAACGGCTCGGCCGCGCACGTCGCGCTCGTGTGGGCCAAGCTCGACGGCAAGGTGCACGGCTTCCTCGTGCCGACGAAGACCAAGGGCTTCACCGCGAAGGACATCCACGGCAAGTGGTCGCTGCGCGCGAGCGTGACGAGCGAGCTGCACATGGAGGAGTGCGAGGTCGGCGAGGACGCGATCCTGCCCGGCGTGTCCGGCATGCGCGGCCCGCTGTCGTGCCTCTCGCAGGCGCGCTTCGGAATCTGCTACGGCGCGGTCGGCGCGGCGATGGCCTGCTACGACGAGGCGCTGTCGTACGCGAAGGACCGCGTGCAGTTCTCGAAGCCGATCGCGGGCTATCAGCTCGTGCAGCGCAAGCTCGTCGACATGGTCAGCGAGATCACCAAGGCGCAGCTCCTGTGCCTGCGCCTCGGCCGCCTCAAGGAGGCCGACAAGCTCACGCCGGCGCAGATCTCTCTCGCGAAGCGCAACAACGTCGACATCGCTCGCAACATCGCGCGCGACGCCCGCGACATCCTCGGCGCGAACGGCGTCACCGACGAGTACCAGTGCGGACGCCACATGCTGAACCTCGAGAGCGTCTACACGTACGAGGGAACGCACGACATCCACACGCTCGTCGTCGGTCAGGACATCACGGGCCTCGCGGCGTTCGACTCCTGAGCCGACCGTGACGACCGGCATCTATCGCGACCAGACGACCGCACCCGCACCCGACGTGCTGATCGTCTCGGGCCTCGATCCGTCCGGCGGCGCGGGCTTCCTCGCCGACGCGCGCGTCGTGCACATGCTCGGCGGCCGTCCCGTCGGCGCGATCTCGACGATGACCGTGCAGAATACGAAGGGCCTGCGCTCGGCGCACGAGATCGATCTCGACGTGCTCGGCGCGCAGCTCGACGCGGTGTTGACGGACATCGAGGTCAAGGCGGTCAAGATCGGCATGCTCGTCGAGCGCGACGTGCTGCGCGTCCTCGACGAGGCGTTCGCCCTGACGAACGCACCGATCGTGTGGGACCCGATCGGCGCGCCGACGCGCGGGCAGGTCTCGTACGGGCGCGAGCTCCTCGAGCAGGGGCTGCGCGTGCTCGGCCCGCACCTCACGCTGATCACGCCGAACGCGCGCGAGCTCGCGATCCTCGCGGGCGCCGAGGTCAACACGCTCGTCGAGGCCGTCGACGCGGGCAAGGTGCTCGCGCGCGCCTCGACGGTCGCGGTGCTCGTCAAGGGCGGCCATGTCGAGACCCTTGCTGGTGCGCGGCGCGCCGAGGCCGACGGCGTGAAGTACGAGACGCCCGGCGTCGCGGGCGATGGTTCCTCGGCGGAGAAAGCTCACGAGTCGGTCGATGTGCTGTGCACTGTCGACGGCGGGGTCGAGTACTTCCGCGGCCCGCGCGTCGCGACCGACGACGTGCACGGCACGGGATGCGCGCTGTCCTCGGCGATCGCGACGTACCTCGCGCTCGGGCAGCCGCTCGGCGCCGCGTGCCGCTCGGCGAAGGAGTTCGTCGCGAAGCGCATCGCGAGCGCGGTGAGGCCCGGGCAAGGCGCACCCGCGGTCCTGTAACGTGCGCGGCGACAGGGACATCGGATCGAGATGAAGAACAAAGCGGGTGCCACGTGAAGGTCGTCGTCACCGGCGGCACGGGATTTCTCGGAAAGCCGGTCGTCGCGGCGCTCCTCGCGCGCGGTGACCGCGTGACCGTCCTGTCGCGCGATGCCACGCGTGCTCGCGCGATGCTCGCCGATGTCGCGAACGACCAGCTCGACGCGGTGTCCGCGGACCTCGAGGAGCCCGGCGAGTGGCAGCGCTCGCTCGCGGGAGCCGACGCGGTGCTGCACCTCGCGGGAGAGTCCATCGGCGGCAAGAGGTGGGACGCGCGACAGAAGCAGATCCTCCGCGACTCGCGCGTCGAGTCGACGCGGCACATCGTCGAGGCGATCGCGGCGCTGCCCGCCGATCAGCGACCGAAGACGCTCGTGAACGCATCGGGCATCGACTACTACGGGTTCGCATCGACGCGCGGCGATGACTTCGACGACGATCCGGTGACCGAGTCGGACCCGCCGGGCACCTCGTTCCTCGCGCGGCTGTGCCGCGACTGGGAGAAGGAAGCGCACGCCGCCGAGCCGCTCGGCGTTCGCGTCGCGTGCATGCGCAGCGCGGTCGTGCTCGGTCCGCCGGGTGGCGCGCTCGACAAGATGACGACGCCGTTCAAGTTCTTCGTCGGCGGGCGCATCGGAAGCGGCCACCAGTTCTTCTCGTGGATCCATCGCGATGATGCGGTCGCGGGCTACCTCGCGGCGCTCACCGACGAGCGCTACGCGGGCGGCATCAACCTCGTCACCGAGTCGACGCGCAACCGCGACTTCTCGAAGGCGCTCGGCAAGGCGCTCGGCAAGCCGAGCTGGCTGCCGGTGCCCGCGTTCGCGGTGAAGATCGCGGCGGGCGAGTTCGCCGAGTACGTGCTGAACGGACGCAACGCCGTTCCCGCGAAGCTGCGCGAGCTCGGCTTCACGTGGTCGCATCCGACGCTCGAGTCCGCGCTCGTCGACCTCGCGTGACCGCGGGAGCACGAGTCCGCGGTCGACGACTTCGCGGACTACTGGAGCTCGAACTCCGCGCGGACGATCGTGATGATGTCCTTCTCGTACGACGTGGTGTCGTTGTTGCCCTCGTGCGAGGTCTCCGTCGAGTTCGCCGGGTTGATGTTGATGATGCCCATGCTCGTGTCGATCAACCGCTTGATGTCGGCGCCGCCCGTGGACTTCAAGATGTTGTCGGCGCGGGCGCGGCAGTCCTTGCCCGCGGCGGCGAGCATCTCGACCTTCAGCTCGCCGAGTCGCGTGTAGTAGTAGCTCGGGGGGCCGCTCGTGATCGAGATGCCCTGCTCGAGGAGCGCGGTGACCTCGCGCGACGCCTTCTCGACGCGCTGCACGTCGCCGGAGCGCACCGCGATCACCTCGCGCACGAGGTAGCCCTTGAACGTGCGCTTGTCGATGCGCGTCGGCTCCTTGGCTCCCGGGAACATCTTGAGCTCGAAGCTCGAGTCCCACTCCTCGGAGACCGACGCGGACTGCGGCTGGATCTCGGTGGACTTGATCCCGTAGCCCTCGAGGAACGCGACGGTCTTCTCGCGTGCTGCGCGGAGCTGCTTGTACGCCTCGGTGCGGTCGGTGGCGCGCGCTTCGATCACCCCGTGCCACTCGATCAAGTCGGACTGGATCCGCTTCTTGGCCGAGCCGATGACCTTGATGGTGCGCTTCTCGGGTTTGACCTTGATCGAGTAGTACGTGTCCATCACCTTGCTCGTGCAGAGCACGGCCGCGATCGCGATCGCGACCAGACCGAGCCAGCGCAGGTCGATCCAGCGAAAACTCCCGTTCGGCTCGGTGGGCTTCTCACTGAGCATCTCCATGGTTCCTCCTCGTGCGTTGTGCGAGTTCTGCACGCCCAACGTGGACAGATTTGCGCCTATTCGGCACTTTTGACGTCCGGACGGAATATGGGCGGCGAAGCCAGATGGCCCTTGAAGCGCGAGCAGCAGGAGCTGCTCGTCATGCTCGCGTCGATGATCCGTCGCTTCGGCGGGGAGCGATTCCTCGAGGCGCGCCTGGTCGCGGCGAACAAGAAGGACTTCCCCGACCCGTGGGAGGGCACGCTGCAGTCGATGCACCAGCTGCTCTACCGACTGTGCTGGCACGCGTACATCGATCCCGAGATCGTCGTCGAGGACCATCGCCCGCCGCACGACCCGACCGGCATGCTGCGCACGAGCGAGATCGAGATCGCGTCCGCGTCGTCGGGACACGATGCGAAGGCGCGCGTCGTGACGTTTCATCTGACCGCGATCGGCAACGACGATGTCGCCGGGCTGCTCGCGCACAAGATCGGCGAGGTGTTCCTCGATCTCGCGCCGGGCGAGCCGTTTCGGTCCACGCCGCGCATCCCCGACGAGCGCGAGGCGTCGGTCGCCGCGGTGTTCCTCGGGCTCGGCGTGCCGGCCGCGAACGCCGCGATGTATCGACGCCACGCGAGCGAGATCCGCGGCCGCGACGAGCACTCCGAGCAACAGATCGCGCACGCGGGCGGACTCGACATCGCGGACATCACGATGCTCCTCGCGATCCAGGACATCCTGCGCGACGAGGTGCAGGACGCGCTGTCGACCTTGCACGGGGCGCAGAAGGAGTGGGTCGAGCAGTGGAAGGACGTGCTCGACCCGCACGAAGACGAGCTGCGCGAGCTGCTCGGTCTCGACGAGGACCGCGAGCCGCGGCGGCTCGCACGCCCCGAGGCGCCACGCACGGCGCCGGCGTACGACGAGAACGCACGCAAGCGCGTCAACGTCGGCCGCGAGACGATGCGCGTGAAGCGGCAGTCGTTCCTCGGCACGTGGGCCGGCATGTTCGTGGGCGCGTTCGGCCTGCTCGCGATCCCGGCGCTCGGCCCGATCGGCGCCTTGCTCGGCGGCGCGACCATCGCCGGAGGAACGCTCGTCGGATGGGCGAAGTGGTCGCGTCCGTACTACGTGTGCACCGACGGAGCCTGCGGGCGCTTCGTCGGCGCGAACGACGCGACGTGTCCGCACTGCGCCGGCACGATCACGAAGACGCTCTCGCCCAAGGAGCTCGAGGCGCACTGGAGGAAGCTGCGCGAGGAAGAGGACGGGCGCGACAACCAGCTCGACGAGAGCGAGTTTGCCGGCGACCCCGACGCCGACGTGATGCGCAGCGAGCGCGAGCGGGCGCCGCGAGCGACGGCTCGCAACCGCCACGCGCGAGGCTAGGCCAGGGAGCCTCGGCTCGACAGTGCCGCTGCTACCGCCGCGCCCCGGCGGAGCGAACACGGTCACGATACGCCGGAGACGGTCCCTTCGGTCCGACTACTCGAGCTGGTACTTCTGCACGAGCCGGATCAGGTTGCGGCGGGAGACCTTCAGCTCCTCGGCGGCGCGCGTCTTGTTGCCGCCGTGCCGGCGCATCGCGGCGCCGATCATTCGCTTCTCGAGCGCTTCGACGGCGGCGGGCAGCGAGTCCGGCGTCGCTTCGACCGCGCCGCCGGCGGGCGCCCACTGCTTGATGCGCGGCGAGAGCAGCTCGGGGCCGATCATCGGCTCGTCGCCCGCGAGCACGACGAGGCGCTCGATCTCGTTCTCGAGCTCGCGCACGTTGCCCGGCCACGGATACGCGAGCATGCGCGCGGCGCACTCCGGCGTCAGCCGCTTCACCTTCTGGCGGCGATGGCGCGCGAGGAAGTGCTCGATCAACAGCGGGATGTCGTCGATGCGCTCGCGCAGCGGTGGCAGCACGACGTTGATGACGTGGATGCGATAGTAGAGATCCTCGCGGAACGTGCCGGCGGCGACCATCGCCTGGAGGTCGCGGTTCGTCGCGGCGATGATGCGCACGTCGACGGTCTGCATCTCCGTATCGCCGACGCGGTTGAACGTGCCCTCTTGCAGCACGCGCAACACCTTCACCTGCAGCGCGGGCGACATGTCGCCGATCTCGTCGAGGAAGAACGTGCCGCGATCGGCGATCTCGAACAGCCCGGCCTTGTCGGCGACGGCGCCGGTGAACGCGCCGCGCTTGTGACCGAACAGCTCGGAGTCGAGGAGGTTGTCGTTGAACGCGGAGCAGTTCGTCACGACGAACTTGCGATCGCGGCGATCGGAGCCGAGGTGGATCGCGCGCGCGACGAGCTCCTTGCCCGTGCCGTTCTCTCCCTGGATCAGCACGGTCGCGTCGGACGGTGCCGCCCGCTCGAGCAGGACGTAGAGCTCCTGCATGATCGGCGCGCCGCCGATGATCCCGTGGAAGCTCGTGCGTCGCTCCGGCGCTTCCGCGACCTCGCTCGCGGCGCGCTCGCGCAGCGCGTGCGCGACATCGAGCGCGGCTTCACCGAGCATGCTCTCGACGAGCGCGCGCTCCTCGCTCGTGAGCGATGGCGCGAGCACCGCGAGCCCCGCGCCCTTGGGATCCTCGGGCGAGAGCGCGACGAACACGCCGGGGCCCGGTGGTCGTGTCTCGACGAGCGTCAGCTCGAGATGGCGACGGCGCAGGACACCGCGCACGTGCCGTAGCACGCGCAGATCCAGCCCCGTCCACCACGGCTGAGACATCAGTGGCAGAGTGTGACAAGCCGTCACACGAGACGCAAGCTCGCGCTAGTCCGGGAGATCCACGGTCCAGCGCAGCGCCGTACGGGTCTCGAGCCAGCCCGCTTCGTCGACCACGAGGTAGGGGCTCTCGAGCGTGATCACCTCGAGCCCCTGCTCCACGCCGTACTTCGTGCCGAACGAGCCCGGCGTCGGATAGCCCATGTCGTGCTCGGCGGGATACCCGCAGCGCTCGGACATCTCGCGCGCGAGCTGCTCGGCGCAGCCGTCCCAGTTCACCATGCGATAGCCCGCGTGCACCGTGATGATGCGATGTGGCTTCACGCGATCGATCAACGCGACGAGCGCCTGCGTCTCGGGCTGATCCTCCGCGGCACCACCGGGGTTGTAGCCGGGGCGGCGCTGCGTGCCCCATGTCGTCGACGCGAAGTTGCGATTGAGGTCGACGTCGTTCGCGTTGTTGCGCGTGCCCGCGAGGACGCCATCGGGGTTCACGCAGGGAACGATCCACGTCTCGCGGCCGGGCGGTCGCTCGACGAGCTCGTCCGCGAGGCGCTCGAGCATGAGCTGCGAGACGACCTCGTCGCCGTGGATCGCACCGAACAACAGCGCCGTCGGACGCGGCTTCGCGTAGCTCGGCGGCAGGAAGTGCAGCGCTTCGATCGGACGGCCGAGCACCGAGTGGCCGATGACGAGCTCGCGCCGCATCATCGTGTGACCCGCGTGACCCACTCGCGAGTCATTCGACGACGGCGTGTCATGGGCTGATTACTCGAGCTTCTTGCCGATGACGCTCGCGAGCCCGTACGAGCTCAGCGCGAGGTACGCGCTGCCGAGCATCATCCCGCCGAGCGCGATGCCACCACCCGCACCGCCGCCGAGGCCGTAGGCCCAGCCGAGCACCGTCGGGTTCAGCTTGTGCTCGAAGTCGATGCCTTCGCCACCGCTGAGCGCGATGCCCGCGCCCGTGAGGATCAGCGGGAACAGCACCAGCACCCACGCGAGGACCTTGGCGCCCGCCGTCGCCGGCGAGGGGAGCCACGCGAGCAGCGAGAGCACGAGGATCAGCGCGTAGACCACGAACAGTCCGAAGAGCACCTTCGCCGCGCCCGGCGCGTCGACGAGGATGCTGAACAGATCGACGAGCGGGATGCGTCCGTTCTCGGGGATCACGAAGGGAGCGAGCGCGCACAGCGCACCGATCGTGACGAGGATGCGCGGCAGCGGCGACTCGGTGTACTCGTTGCGCACGAGCAGCGCGGGCACGAGCAGGATCGTCCCGCCGACCGACAAGAACGCCTTCCACTCGGGCATCGCCTCGGCGAGGAAGATCGGCACGAGGAGACCCGCGAGCCCGAGCACCGCCGCGATCATGCCGCGCGGACCGGTCGCCATCGGGATCGCGCCGACGACCAGCGAGAGAACGCCGACCGCCGCGAGCAGGAGCGGCACGAGCTTCGCGGTGCCGGGCGCGTCGGCGACGACGTTCCACCAGCCGGCGAGCGGGCTCAGCGAGATCGGGACCGCGAAGCACGCGATCAGGACGCCGCCCCAGATGAACATCATCGTGCGCAGCGTGTCCTTGAAGGGATCGATCGGACGCGCCGCCTGGTTCGCGTTGTGCGAGGGCGCCATGTACGGCGGCGTCGCCGACGGAAGCGCGGCCTGTGGCGCGGGCTGCGAGACCGGCTGCGGGTTGTAGCCACCGACGGGCTGCGGGTTGTAGCTACCGACGGGCTGCGGGTTGTACCCGGCGGGGCCGCCCATCGACGGGCCCGGTCCGTGTGGCGACGGGCTCATCGCGGCGACGCGCGCCGGCTCGGGCGCGAGCGTCTTCACGTTCGCCATCGGCGACGGACCGCCGAGCGGCATGCCGCCGGGAACCGAGGGACCGAGCGGTTGCGAGCTCGGCGAGTTGGACCGCGGCGCGTTGGGCGGCGGACCGTCGACGAACATCGTGCGCGCTTGTGCACCCGCCGTCGGTGCGAGCGCACCTTGACCGTAGCCCGCGGGCGGCGGTTGCGATGCGCTCTGCGGACGCGGCGCGTTGTACGGCGACGGAGCCGGCGCTTGCGGCTGCGCCATCGGCGGTGCCGAGCTCGGCGAATTCGAGCGCGCCGCGTTCTGCGCCGCCGCTTGCTCGCGCAGACGGTTGAGCTCCTCGTTGTTTCCGTAGCCCATCACCGTCTTCGCCATGCCCGGCTGCGCGGCCGGAGCAGGCGGCTGCTTCGCACCGCAGAAGACGCAGTGAAGTGCAGCGTCCGGCAGGTCCTTGGTGCAGCTAGAGCATTTCTTCACGGATCCCTCTGCGTCGCGAGCTCGACTCCGACCTGCGGAATATAGGGCCGCAGGCGAGCGCGCTGCAAACCCAACGGATGTACCGTTGACGGCATGGTCGCGCTGGGTGACGTGCGCAAGAGCGCCGCAACGCTGTACGGACAAGGCCAACATCTCGCCGCGCTTCGCTTGTACGACGCGATCGTCACCGCCGCGCCCCTCGACTACGACGCTCGCATCCGCCTCGCCGACTGCGCGCTCGCCCTCGGCAACCCCGCCGCCGCGAACGTGTATCGCGCGACCGCGTGGTACTGCCTCAAGTCGGGGCACCCGCTGCCGGCGCTCGTCTGCGCGCGCGTGCTCGAAGCGCACGGCGCCGATGCGAGCGACATCACGAGCGCGCTCGTCGTGAGCTATGGCTCCGAGTCCGAGCTGCTCGGCAAGGTCGCCGCGCGCGTCGCGCTGCCCGCGGACAGCCTCCCGGTCAACGTCCCCGACGTGCGCCAGCCGGCGGCGCCCGATATCGTCGCGCAGGCGCTTCGCCGCGCCGAGCTCGCGACCGAGAGCTTCAAGGACTTCCCCGACGCGGTCCACCCGATCCCGTTGCTCTCGCAGATGTCCGAGGCCGCGTTCAAGCGCGTGCTCTCGACGCTGGTGCTGCGCCGCCTCCCCGCCGGCGCCTTCGTGATCAAGGAGGGCGAGCCCGGCAACTCGTTCTTCTTCGTCGCCGGCGGAACGCTGCGCGTGTTCGCCACCGACGGCCTCGGCCGACAGACCGACCTGGCCGCGCTCGGCGAGGGCGCCGTGTTCGGCGAGATGGCGCTGCTCTCGGCACAACCGCGCAGCGCGACGGTCAGCGCCATCACCGACGTCGAGGTGCTCGAGGTCGGGCGCCAGTCGCTGGCCGCGCTCGCCGACGAGCTGAACCCGGTCGCCGAGGCGCTGCACGGGTTCACGCGCGAGCGCCTGCTCGGAAACCTGATGGCGACGAGCCCGCTGTTCAAGCCGTTCACGCGCATGCAGCAGCGCGACCTGCTCCGCCGCTTCACGAGCCACGACGTCGCGCCCGGGACCGTCGTGATCAATGAAGGAGAAGAGGGACGCGGGCTGTTCGTCGTGCTGTCCGGCGAGCTCGATGTCTCGCGCCGCACCGCCGACGGCGAGACGGTGCCGCTCGGTGGGCTCGGGCCGGGCGACGTGTTCGGCGAGATGGCGCTGCTCCGAGGAAACCGGACGACGGCGACGGTCGTCGCGCAGCGTCCCGCGACCGTCCTGTTCCTCGCACGTGACGTCGTCGCGCGAATCGTCGCGGGAATGCCTGAAATCAAGAGCTATCTCGAAGCGTTGGCAGAAGAGCGCGAGATCGATAACCAGCTCGTCCTCGGTGAGGACGAGACGCCGGCCGACGAGCGCATCCTCATTTAGTCACCTATACTTTTCGTCATGGACGAAGAGACTCCACCCGCGAAGCGCTCCAGCTTCGGCAGGATTCTGTGGCTGTTGGTGATCGCTGCTGTCGTGATCCTGTGGTGGCACTACCGCGGAGAAGACGAGGCGATGGATGCGGACCCGGTGGCGCAACAGGCCGTCGATCGGCTCAGCTCGCCCGACGTCGATCCCGACGACATCCTCGTCGACCTGAAGGACAACGTCTCCGCCGCGCGCGTCGCCGAGATCGAGCGCGCGTACGGCATCGACCTCGTGCTGGTCAGCGACGAGTCGGCCGACGAGCAGTTCTATCGCGCGCACGTCGATCCGGCGAAGCGCGACTCGATCCTCGCGCTCCTCTCGGCGCTCCCCGACGTCGAGGTCGCCGAGCCCGATGCGCTCGCGTACATCCCGCAGGGCGAAGAGGCGATCGCGGTGCCCGCGCCCGACGCGAGCTATGAAGGCTTCCCGAACGACCCGCTCTACAACAAGCAGTGGCACATGCGCCAGATCGGCATGCCGGAGGCGTGGAAGCTCGCCAACGGCAACGGCGTGATCGTCGCGGTGCTCGACACCGGCGTCGGCTACGAAGATCGCGGCAAGTTCACCGAGCTGCCCGACCTCAAGGGCATCAAGTGGGTCAAGCCGTACAACTTCGTCAGCAACAACAAGAACGCGAACGACGACCACGGTCACGGCTCGCACGTCACAGGCACGATCGCGCAGGTCACGAACAACGGCATCGGCGTCACCGGCGTCGCGCTGAACGTTCGCATCATGCCGCTCAAGGTTCTCTCGAAGAACGGCTCCGGCTCCGTCGGTGGCATCGCCGACGCGATCCGCTACGCGGCGGACAACGGCGCGAAGGTCATCAACATGAGCCTCGGCAGCTCGTTCCCGTCGACGCCGCTCAAGAACGCGGTGAAGTACGCGTACGACAAGGGCGTCACCGTCGTGTGCGCCGCCGGCAACGAGAGCAAGGACAAGGTCGGCTATCCGGCCGCGTATCCGGGCGCGATCGCGGTCAGCGCGACGCAGCAGGACGAGGGCATCACGTTCTACTCGAACTACGGCGAGGCGATCGACATCGCGGCGCCGGGCGGCAACACGCGCGACAAGAACGGTGGCCGCAACAACCCCGACGGCGGCGTCCTCCAGAACACGATCAAGATCGGCGACCCGACGCAGAACGACTACTTCGCGTACATGGGCACGTCGATGGCCTCGCCGCACGCGGCGGGTGTCGCCGCGCTCGTCGTCGGTGAAGGCGTGACCAAGCCCGCCGCGGTCGAGAAGGTGCTGCAGTCGACGGCGCGCAAGCCGGCGAACCAGAAGTACGAGAAGCTCAAGTACGGCGCGGGCATCATCGATGCGCCGGCCGCGGTGAAGGCTGCCAAGAAGGCGGCCGGCGGTGGCGGCGGCGAGCTCGCGCTCGGCCTCCTCCTCGCGGGCGCCGTCGCCGCGTCGGCGCGTAGCAAGGGCCTCGGCGCCGGCGTGAAGCTCGGCGCGGGCTACCTCGTGGGCGTCGTCCTCGGCGCGTCGGGGCTGTTCTTCCTTCCGGACCTCTCGTCGACGCTGGCGACCGCGCCGGTGCTCGAGACGCTCTCGCACGGCCTGCCGTCGTGGGACATGACGCTCCTCGGACCCGATGGCCACGGCAACGCGCTGTTCTTCAGCGCGCTGATCCCGTTCGCGCTGCTCGCGGTCGGCTACGGCGTGCCGAAGCTGCGCGCTCCGCTCGCGGGTCTCGCGGTCGGCGTCGCGGCGCACCTCGTGTTCACGGCGATCACGCCCGCGGTGTCGCTGTCGTACATGCCGTCGATGTTCGGCTTCGCGACGATCTGGCTCGGCCTCAATGCGATCGTCTGCGTGCTGCTGGCGCGCACGGCGCTACGCCGCTAGTCGTCACAGTCCGGGCTGCACGGCGAGAGCATCACCGAGCCCAGATCGTTGACCTCGTCGGCGACGATCGTCACATCGATGACGGGCGAGAGCGCGACCGTGCGCCCCCGCGGACCCGAGTAGTTGCTCGCACGCAGCCGGACACGATGCATGCCCTCGGGCAGCGTCGCGAAGATCCGCGGGACCGCGCAGCCGCCTCCGGCCACCGGGCTGAACGTCTGCGAGCTCATGTAGGCGAGCTCGAGCTCGATCGTATCGGCGTCGTTCGACGCGCACGTTCCCGATTCGAACATCCACTGGACGCGAACGTTGGTGGCTCCGTTGAAGTAGACGGGGACGCGCTCGCTGAGACCGTCGCGCAGATCTGCCTCCGCTTGACTGAGGCTGAAGGTCTCGCCGCCGAGATCGAGGAGCTCGCCGATCACGAAGTAGCGCTCTCGCGCCAGATCATCGAACCGCACGGTGAAGGCGCTGCACTCGACGGTGGTCTCGGCGATCGTCTCCAGACCGTCGACGCTCGTGACGGTGAAGCGAGCGTCGCGCGTTCCCTCGTAGCAGGAGAGCTCGTCCCAGCTGGCGACGATGTCCGGGAGCTCGGAGTCCGGATAGATCTCCATGCAGCCACCGAGGAGGACCACGGGGAGCACGAGCGAGCTAGTGAGGGCGAATCTCGACACCGATGTACGGGAGGATAGGCAATCCGAGGACGTCGCTGTAGCGATATTTCTCGTCGCCGGTGGGTTCGAAGCCGAAGAAGTCGACCAGGCTGTCTCGATATTCGACGTTGCGATGGTTGGTGACGTTCTGGATGTCGAAGAACAGCGTGACGTCCCCCCAGCCCTTGTCCCACGTGCGATCGACGCGCAGATCGATCGTCCAGAACGTCGGCAGGCGCTGCAGCGTCGTCGGCGGCTCCACCTCGGGATCGTACGGCGTTCCCTCCGGAACGATGTTGATCGGATTGCCGGAGACGATCGTCACGCGCGTGCCGATGTTCCAGCGATACGCGGTGGTCGCGAACAATAGATTCAGCCGCAGCGGCTGATCGAGCCCGTACGGGACCCAGCCACCGGTCTCGTAGACACGCTTCGCGCGCGACCACGAGAAGTTCGCGAGGAAGCGATAGCGCGGGGTGTCGTAGCGCAGCGAGGTCTCGATGCCGTACGTGCGCTGCCGGCCGACGTTGCCCTGGTACGCGTGGAGCCCGAGCTGCTCCTCGAGGAGCTCGGCGAACACGAGGTCGAGGTCGATGCCGCTCGGGCGGATGTTCTTGTCCGTGATGTCGACGAGCGTCTTTCTGCCCTCGTGCGCGAAGCCGGTGATCGACGCGAGGATGCCCTCGGCGGGCGTGGCCTCGAGGGCGAGCGTCGCCTGGTCGACGTACGAGCTCTTCGCGCCGAGGTTGTCGGCGAACTCGTCGAAGTGCGCAGGTGACGGTGGCTGGTGAAAGCGCCCGACGGAGGCGCGTAGGGTCGCGGTCGACGTGAGCGTGACGTGCGCGTTGAGCCGCGGATCGATCGCCCACTGCTCGCCGAGGCCGAAGCGATCGATGCGCAGCCCCGGGCGCAGCGAGACGCGATCGCCGTACCAGTGCCGGCGCGCCTCGACGAACACGGCGGCATCGCTCCACAGCACGGTGTTGCGCGGTAGCGGGAGGTCGTCGAGATCATCGCCGTAGACGTTGTCCTGGTCGACGCGTCCGAGGTAGCCGCCGGAGATGTCGACGCCCGCGCGGACAAAGCCACCGGGATCGTCGCGGAGCCACTCGCCGCGGCCGCCGAACAGATACCAGCGTCGACTGATGTCGAGCTCGTTCAGCATCCGGTTCTCGTAGTCCTTGGTGTAGAGCGTGAGGATGTTCGTGCCGAGCGACGGTGCGAGCGTGAACAGCGACGCGCCCTTCTTGCGCTTGTACACGGCGCCCGCGCGTACGAAGCCGAGGTTCGCCGCGACGTGACCATCCGCGTACGGATCGTTCGGGTCCGCGGCGTCCTCGGAGTTCGCGATGCGATCGAGCGAGCCGAACACGTACGTCGAGAGCTGCCCGCGCTTCTCCGGCGAGCCCCACACCGCCCGGATCTGGCCGTCGGTGTAGCTCGGCAGTGGATCGTTCGCGCTGAGGAACGGACGGATGAAGAGATCGAAGTACGAGCGGCGCAGCGAGACGAGAAACGCGCCGCCCTTGGGCGCCGGGCCCTCCGCGTCGACCTGCGAGTGCAACAGGCTCACCTCGCCGCCGATGCGGTACGCGTCCCCGCGCGGCGCGCGCGACGTCAGCTCGACGACGCCGCCCTGCGTGCGACCCATCGACACGTCGAACCCGCTCGGCACGACGCGCATCGAGTCGAGCACCTGCGTCGGGAACACGCCGGTGATGCCGCCGAAGTGAAACGCGAGCGGGATCTCGACGCCGTCGATGAACACGCTCGAGTCGCGCGGCGACATCCCGCGCAGCACCACGCCGCCGAACGAGAACGGAATGCGCGCCGCGGCGGGAAGGATCGTGATCGCGCGGAGCGCATCGTTCATCGCGCCCGGTGTCGTCGCGACGTCCTTCGCGGACATCGTGTACGCGAGCGGCTTGCTCTCCTCGGGAGCCTTGCCGGTGATCTCGATGATCTCGTCGCTCGTGCGCGCGAGGCGGATCACGATGTCCTTCTTCGCGGGCACCGTCTGCGAGGCGAACCCGGGCGCCACGACGGTCAGCGAGCCGGCGCCGGCGATCGAGAACGCGCCCGCGTCGTCGGTCACGGCCGTCTCGTCGCCGCGCAGGACGGTCGCGCCCGCGATCGGCAGGCCGGACTCGTCGACGACGGTGCCAACGATTGCCGCCTGCTGTGCGTGTGCGACGCCGACGAACGCGACCACGCACGCGAAGGACCACCTCAAGCACACCGTGCTTACCACGACTGTGCCGTGGACTCGTGCACGCGGTCGGCGGTTGCCTGGGACACGCGATATGCTGCGCACGTGAGCTACCGGATCTCGATCGCCCGCAACGAGCACAAGTTCTCGTGCGCGCACATGACCGTGTTCCCCGACGGCACCAAGGAGCGCCTCCACGGTCACAACTACCAGCTCGCGCTCGCGCTCGATGTCGAGCGCGTGGACTTCGCGTCGATGGTCCCGTTCCAGGTGATCAAGGACGCGATCCGCGAGCTGTGCAAGGAGTGGAAGGAGCGCGTGATGATCGCGGCGACGAATCCGTTCGTCGTGATCGTCCGCGACGACAGCGAGCTCGAGGTCACCGTGTGCGGCCAGCGCTACGTGTTCCCGCGCGGCGACGTGCTGCTCCTGCCGATCGACAACATCTCCGCCGAGGCGCTCGCCGCGCACACCGCAGAGCTGCTGCGTGCGCGGTTGTCGAGCGTGCTCCCCGCGCACGTCACGGCGCTCACGTCGACCGTGGAGGAATCGCTCGGTCAGGGCGCGAGCTGCACGCTTTCGCTGCGATAGAGGCCCGCGCGCGCGGGCGCTGCTGGCATATGTGGTGCAGCGTCGTCGGGGATGCCCGCACCGCCCGTCGACAAGGGATTCATCCCCGAGCTCGACGGTCTGCGCGGCATCGCGATCCTGATGGTGATGGTGCACCGGTTCTGGCCGCGCACCGGCACCGGCATCATGGCCGACGCCGCGGGCGCCGGATGGATCGGCGTGGACCTGTTCTTCGTGATCAGCGGCTTCTTGATCACGGGCATCTTGCTCGACACCAAGGACGAGCCCGGCTACTTCAAGAACTTCTACGCGCGCCGCGTGCTGCGCATCTTCCCGCTGTACTACCTGTTCGTCGGCGCGGTGCTGATCGTGTTCAGCGGTCCCGAGTTCAACGCGCACGCGGGCTCGCCGCTCTGGTACCTCCTCTACCTCGGCAACGTGCCCGAGAGCTTGCTCGGCCACGACGTTCCGTACTGGCTCGCGCCGGTGTGGTCGCTCGCGATCGAGGAGCAGTTCTATCTGACGTTCCCGTGGCTCGTCGCCGCGGTCTCGCGCAAGCGCCTCGCGCAGATCCTCGTCGGCATGATGATCGCGGCGCCGCTGATCCGCCTCGGCTTCATGATCGCGCTGCCCTCGCAGGAGCGCATCCAGTACCTGTTCACCCTCTGCCGCATCGACACGATCGCCGTCGGCTGCCTGCTCGCCGTCGCCGTGCGCGCCCTCGACATCCAGCGCGATCGCGCGCGGATCGCGAAGGTCGCGGGAGGCGTGTTCGCCGGCGCCGCGGTGATCGCGATCGCGACGGGCCTCGATCGCACCTCGCTGTTCGGCCGCACCCTCGGCTACTCCGTCGTCGCGATCGGCTGCGCGAGCGCGCTCTCGCTCGTCCTCCTCGCCCGCGATCGAGCCGCGACCGTGCCGCTGCGCTGGGCGTGGTTGCGCTACTTCGGCAAGCTGTGCTTCGGCCTCTACCTCCTGCACCGCCCGGCGGACACGATCGTCGGCGCGCTCGCGGATCGCGCCGGCATCGACCACGACGTGTGGCTGATCCCCGCGAAGCTCGCGTTCGCCCTCGTGCTCGCGACGATCTCGTGGCACCTCCTCGAGAAGCGCTTCCTCGCGCTCAAGGATCGCTTCGCGTCGCGCCGCCACCCCTCGCTGGCCCCACCGCTCGTCCTCGCGAGCCTTCTCGCGCTCCTCGCTGCATGCAGCAGCGGTCCGGGTGCCACGACCCGCGATGCGAGCGGTGACGCCGCATCGATCGACGGAGCGACGATCGACCTCATCATCGAGGCCGGCGAGGACGCCGACATGGGCGACGCGTACATGGGCGATCCCGACGCGATGCTCGCCGACGGCGCGGTCGAGCAGCCGGGCGTGCCGCTCTACCCCGAAGGCGCGCGCCACTCGCCGATCACGCCCGCGCTCGCGATGCGCCTCCAGGCGATCCACGCGACGCAATCGCACGCGACCGACGTCTTCCTCAAGGTCGGCGACTCGATCACCTCGCTGCCGTACTTCCTCCGCTGCTTCGACGGCGGCCCGGTCGATCTCGGCACGCACACCGATCTCTCGTCGACGATGTCGCGCTACCTCGCGGGCCGCATCGGCAGCGACTCGCCCTACAACCGCACGAGCTACGCGGCGGTCGGCGGCACGACCGCGAGCGAAGCGATGACCGGCTCGCCGAGCCCGCTCGCGCGCGAGATCGCGACCGCGAACGGCCACGTCGCCCTCGTCATGTTCGGCACGAACGAGATCCGCACCGGCACGTCCTACGAGGAGATGGCGACCGGCCTGTGGGACGTCGTCGACACGCTGATCGCGAGCGGCGTCGTCCCGATCATGTCGACGATCCCGCCGCTCAACGACTACCCCGAAGCCGACGCGCGCATCCCGACGGCGAACAGCTTCGTCCGCGCGATCGCGCAAGGTCGCGGCGTCCCGCTCGTCGACTTCCACCGCGAGCTCCTGCCGCTCGCGAACCGCGGCATCGACGCCGACGACGTTCACCCGACGCACGCGCCCGGTGGCTCGTGCCTGCTCACCGCGTCGGGGCTCGCCTATGGCTTCAACGTGCGCAACTTGCTCTCGCTCGAGGCGCTCTCCCGCGTCGACGCCGCGCTCGCGGGCTCCGCACCCGATGCGACCGCGCCGACGCGCAGCGGGGCAGGGACGACGGCGTCTCCGTATCTGTCGTCACTGCCGCTCGCGAGCCTCGGCGATTCGCGGGAAGGTGAGGCGAACGCACCGACGTGCACGGCGACGACGGGACGAGCGGTCACCTATCGCGTGGACCTGTCCGGCTCTGCAACGATCACCGCGAACGTCGTGGATCGCGCGGCGACGGATGTCGTCGTCGAGATCGCGGATGCGAGTGGCTGTCGTGCGGCGGGCACGGGCGCAGCGACGGCGCAGGTCAGCGGCAACGTGACGATCCGGGTGCGCGGGACGAACGCGGGCACGGATGGTGAGTTCTTGCTGGTCGTTCGCTGACAGCTCCAGAGAACACGACGCGACCGGCGCTTCGCGACGACGAAGGGATCGGGTTGGTGGTGGTCGGCGGCGTGCTCGAAGCTACGGCTTCAGATCATCGAGGCCGCCGCCGTTGACCACGTTCGTGTAGCCCTGCTCCTCGAGCAGCTTCTTCGCCTTGGCGGCGCGACCACCTGCGGCGCAGTGGAGGACGACGGGCTTGGACTTGTCGCCGCCCGTGAGCTTCTCGACATCGGCGAGGTGCGAGCCGAGCTGATCGAGCGGAATGTTCGTTGCCTGCGCGAGATGATCGCCGGCGTATTCGTCGGGGGTGCGCACGTCGATCACGACGGCGCCGTTCGCGATCATTTCGCGCGCCTTCGCTGGATCCTTGGTCGCGCGCGCCGCAGCGGGCGCGGAGTGATCAGACGACGTTGGAGCGTTTTTCGCGGGCTCGGACTTCGAGCATGCCGCGACGAGGAGCAGTGCGAGCACGAGGCGCATGAGCAGTGTCTACTACAGAGATCGCGTTAGAGCATCGCGGCCGATCGATGACGCGGTGTCGAAGCGGAGGCTACGGCCCTGGCGCGGGCACGACCGCGCCCGTGATCGTCGGTGCGGGCGCGGTGATCTCGATGATGCCTGCGCCGCCGCCGCCGCCACCGCCCATCGGCGCGTTGGTGCCGGAGCGGCCTCCGTCGGTGCCGTTGATCGAGAGGATCGCTCCACCGGCACCACCGTCGCCGCCGGGGAGTCCCGTGCCGCCGGCGGCCGCGATCGTCGGCGTCAGCGGGTTCGGCGTCTGACCGGCGTTGCCGCCCTGGTTACCGCCGAGGACCGCGCCGCGCCCGCCTTCGCCACCGCCGCCACCGGAGGCGAGCAGCGTGCCCGCGATGGTGACCGCGGGTGCATCGAGGATGATCACGCCGCCCGAGCCGCCGCCGGACCCGCCCGCGAGCGAGATCATCCCGCCTCCGCCGCCGGTGCCCGTGGCGTTGACGGTGCCGGTCACCATGATCGTGCTCGCGATGAACAGCACGCTGCCGCCGCCGGTGCCCGGAGGGTCGGCGTTCGGCGTCGCGCCGCCGGGGCAGCCACCGAGGAGCGAGAGCGGCGTCGCCGGACCCGCCGTCCCGCCGTTGTTCTCGCCGCCGTCGCCGCCCTTGCCGCCCTTGCCGCCGCGGCTGCCGCCGGCGCCGCCGCTGTACTGCTGCGCGGCGGTGAGCGTACAGCCGGTGCCCGATGCGTTGCGAACGTTCATCGTGCCGTCGAGCGTGATGGTGGTCGGTGCGACGAGGACGAGCGGGCGCGCGCCGGTCACCGCGAGCGTCACACCGGCGGCGAGGTTGATCGAGCGCGCGGCGATCACGCACAGCTCGCCCGCGGTCGCGTCGGTCTCGACGGTGCACAGCGGCGACGTGGTGGTGTCGATCGCCGCGGGGAGCTCGAGGTCGGAGTCGCTCGGCGGCGTGCAGATGCGAAGGAACGAGCCGCTGCAGCCGTCGGAGTCGATCATCGCGTCGTCGATCGTGCCGGTGGCATCGTCGGTCGAGCGCGCGTCGACGTCGGTGACGAGCGGCGAAGGAATGTCTGCGAGGAGCTCGCACCCCGAGAGTGCAAGGAACGCGAACAGCCCCAGCTTCACGCCTCCAGCGTGGCTGTCTTCGTCGACGAGGTCAACGCAGACGATCGGTTGCACTCGTGTGCGTGGATCACACGTTCGTGCAGCGGCGTGCGCAACGCCTCGCGTCGGATGTAACCCACGCGCGGCGCGATCCGCGAGGACTACGCGCTGGCGCGATCGCGACCGCGGCCACCGCGACGACGCCGCTTGCCGCCTCGGTTGCCACCACCGCCGCCACCACCGCGATCACCGCCGCCACCGCCGCGATCACCGCCGCCGTGCGAATGGCCCTGGTGACCGTTCGGGCGCGGCGCGAGCGCCTCGGCCTCGGCCGCGATCTCCGTCGACATCTTGCCGGCGACGCGGAACTGATCGGGCTTCCAGCCCTTCTGCGGGACGACTTCGATCTTCTTCTGGAATCGCTTCTCGAGGTGATCGAGGTAGTCGCGCTCCTGGCGCGAGAGCACCTCGGCCACGCGCGGCGCGCACTCGAGATCGATCTTGTCGTTGTCGACGAGCGTTCCCGAGCGACGGACCTCGCGGAGGATCTCGTACGCGACCGTGGTCACGCTCTTCACGACGCCCGAGCCTTCACACGTCGGGCACGGCTCGGTCAGCAGCTGCACGAGCGACTCGCGCGTGCGCTTGCGCGTCATCTCGACGAGGCCGAGCTCGCTGATCTTGGTGACGTTCGTGCGCGCGCGATCGCGCGTGAGCGCCTTCTGGAAGGCGTCCCACACCTTGCGGCGGTTGCCCTCTTTGTCCATGTCGACGAAGTCGACGACGATGATGCCGCCGATGTTGCGCAGGCGAAGTTGCCGCGCGACCTCTTCGCACGCCTCGAGGTTATTCGCGGTGACCGTATCCTCGAGGTTGCCGGAGCCCGAGTTGGTGAAGCTGCCGGTGTTGATATCGATCGCGGTGAGCGCCTCGCCCTGATCGATCACCAGCGACCCGCCGGACTTCAGCGGCACGCGGCGCGAGACCGCGAGACGGAGCGCCGGCTCGATGTGATACGTGTCGAAGATCGGGCGGCGCGACTGGTCGTAGCGCTTGATGCGCTCGGCGAAGCGCGGCAGGAACGCGAGCGTGAACTTCTTCACGCGCTCGTACTGCTCCTCGTCGTCGATGATCACCTCGCTCGTGTCCTCGCGCATCAGATCGCGAACGACGCGAAGCGAGAGGTCGAGGTCGGCGTAGATCAGCCCGGGCTGGCGCTGGTCCTGCTCCTTGGCCTCGATGTTTCCCCACAAGCGCGCGAGGAAGTCGACGTCGTCGCGCAGCTCCTGATCGCTCGCGTCCTCGGCGGCGGTGCGCACGATGAAGCCGGAGCCCTTCGGCCGCACTTCATTGACGAGGTCGCGCAAGCGGCGCCGCTCCTTGTCCGAGCCGACGCGTCGCGAGACACCGATCTGCGAGACGTGCGGCATGAACACCGAGTAGCGACCGGGCAACGAGATGTAGCCCGTCACGCGCGCGCCCTTGAGACCGATCGGATCCTTGGTCACCTGGACGGTGACGGAGTCACCGGGGCGCAAGAGGTCCTCGATCTTGCGATTCGCGAGCTGCTTTCGCGAGCGTGCGATTCGCGAGGCGGCGCCTTCCGGCGCTTCGTCGCCATCCTCGACCTCGGTATCCTCGAACAACTTCCCGGAGTCTCCCGCGCCGAGAACATCGGCGACGTAGAGAAACGCGGCGCGCTCGACCTTGGGACCGAGATCCACGAAGGCCGCCTGCATGCCCGGGAGGACCCGGGTCACCTTGCCGCGATAGATGTTTCCGACAATTCCTCGATCACGTTTACGTTCGACAAAAAACTCAGCGAGGGAACCTTCTTCGACGACCGCCACGCGGATCTCGGGTCCCTCTGCATTGACCACGAGCATGTTCTGCATTGAGCTCTGCAATCTGTTGCGCCCGCTCCGGAGCGCCGCGACATGAATGTCCTTGTGCGGTCGCGCGAGATGACGGGTCGGGACCTGTCGGTAGCATCGAAGCACCACGAATACAACCAATTACGACGCGTACCGACGCCGTGGCCCGCTGCTTGCTTCTTACCCGGCCGCATCTCGGCGTTGCCGCGCGGGCTCTGCAGCTCGGTTTAATATCTAACTCACCGAGTTCTTTAAATTAGTTGGTCTTGACTGGAACGAACGCCTGGGTTGCCGCCTGGGCGTTTCGTCATTTTCGGTCCCGGCTCGCTATAAGGGCGCCGTGGATCCAACCGACGCGAACGAGGACGCCGCCATCGCGTTCGTGCTCGCGCTCGGCAAGGCGCTGCATCGCTACGGCACGCCGGCCCATCGGCTCGAGGAAGGTCTCCTCGTGTGCTGCCGGCAGCTCGGCCTCGCGGACGCCGAGGTGTTCACGACGCCGACGACGATCATCATGTCGTTCGGCGATCCGCACGAGCTGCGCACGCGAATGATGCGCGTCGAGAGCGGCGAGCTCGACATGAGCAAGCTCGCGGCGGTCGATCACCTCGCGGACCTCGTGGGCGCGCGCACGATCCCGATCAGCGACGGACTCGCGCGGCTCGAGGCGATCGTTCGCGCGCCGCCGCGGTACGGCCGCGTGCTGTCGACGTTCACGCACGCGGTCACCGTCGGTGCGTTCGCGGTGTTCTTCGGCGGCTCGATCATGGACGTCGCCGTCGCCGCTGCGATCGGGCTCGCGGTCGGCTTGCTCGCCGCGTTCACGAAGCGCTCGGTCGATCGCGCGCGCATGTTCGAGCTGGTCGGCTCGATGATCGCGTCGACCGCCGCCGGCGTGGCATCGTCGATCTGGACAGACATCTCTCCGTCGCTCGTCACGATCGCCGCGCTGATCGTGCTGCTCCCGGGCCTGTCGCTCACCGTCGCGATGACGGAGCTGACCACGCGGCACATCATGGCGGGCACGTCGCGCCTCGTGTTCGCGGTGATCGTGCTGCTCGAGCTCGTCGTCGGCGTCGCGATCGGCTCGCGCCTCGCGAGCGTCCTCGTCGACGTTCACCACGCGGCGCCGATCGCGCTGCCCGCCTACGCGCAGTGGATCGCGCTCGGCGCGGCCGCACTCGGCGTCGGCGTCGTGGTGCAAGCGTCGCCGCGCGCGTTCGGCTGGATCCTCGCGGCGTCGCTCGTCGGATATCTCGGCGCGAACCTCGGCGATGTCTGGCTCGGCCGCGACATGGGTGTCCTCGTCGGCGCGTTCGCGCTCGGCGTGACGAGCAACGCGTACGCGCGCTGGCTCCATCGCCCGGCGCAGGTGGTGCAGGTGCCGGCGGTGCTCCTGCTCGTCCCCGGCAGCATGGGCTTTCGCGGGATCAGCTCGCTCCTCGGACGCGACACGCTCACCGGCATCGAGACCGTGTTCGCGATGTTCATCGTCGCGGTCGCGATCGCCGGCGGCCTGCTCGTCGCCAACGCGACGCTCACGCCACGCCGCTCGCTCTAGTGGTACCAGGAGCGAACGCCGAGCAGGTATCGGAGCGCGCCGACCGGCTCGAGCTCGATGCCGAGCGTCGCGGACCAATCGTCGGGATCGACGCGGCTGCGCGTCGCGGTCGCCACGATCCCGACGCCGATCATGTAGCGGCTCCCACGCGGCTGGTCCCCGAACAGCTTCCACGGCGCGCGATAGGAGAGACCGATCTGGCCGGTCCACAGCTCGGGATTGCCACCGGCGCGCAGCGAGACCGCGCTCTTTCCCTCGTAGAAGAACATGTCGAGGTCGCCGGGGATCACGAGGATCTCCGCGCCCGCGATCGGCAGCTGCCACCCGCGGACCTCGGCCCACGCACCGATGCGTGCACTCGCGCCGATCGGCAGCGTGACGCCCGCGCCCAGCGCGCCGGCGAAGAGGCGATCCGCCTCCATTGGAGGAGAGGATGTCGATCGCGCGGCGGTCGTGTCGACCTCGCCGTGCGCGACCACGAAGCCGGCGCGCAGCCAGGTCGACCACTCGACCAGGGTCGTGGTCGGCTTCTGGTACTCGGTCTCTTCAGGATCGGGAGGTGGACGTGCGGCGGCCGTGCTCGCGATCACGCACAGCGACACCACAGCAGCGAGGACCCTTTGCATGTCTGGAGGGTCAACGCGCGACCGGGCGTCGCGATCTATCCGTGTCAGCGGCGGCGCTTGGCCGAGCGGTAGTCGGTGAACAGCGACGCGAGGATCTGCCCGGCGCCCGACATGACGTGCATCATCGCGACGCGCGGGGACTTCTTCCAGTACCCGAGGACGAACGGCGCCGCGATCGCCATCGCGCCCCACGCGTAGTCGAGGATCTCGTGGCCCTCGACGGGGATCACCTTCGCCACGCTGAGGCGATAGTCGGTCAGCGCCGACACTCCGAGCACCGACGCGCCGAGCACGATGCTCGCCATGCGTGCGGTCGGGTCATCCGAAAGAAACGCACCCGCGCTGCAGTTCACACCGTCGGCGTAGTCCATCACCGAGTGCACGTCTTGCGGGATGATGCGCGCGAGCGGAAGGAGTCCCTTCGCGAGCGGCCTCGACGGCGCGCCGTGGCTCAGCGTGCGCTCCTGCGCGACGTCGTGGTTGACGAGCTTGTCGAGCGGCGCTTGCGCATCGCTCTGGATGGTCGCGCCGCCGTTCATCTTGTGCGTGTTCATACCTAGCCTCCTGGATGACAAGAGGTGGTGCAGCACGTGTGCCCGCCGGCAGCGTCGACGGCTCAGCTATCGTCGCAGCTCGGGATCGTCGGGATCCGCGTCGCGATGCACGCACGGATCGTTCTCGGGATCGTGACCGCACGCGAGCACGCCGGGAGAATCGTCGTCGGGATCGACGCCCTTGTGCGGCCCGATCTCGTCATCCGCCGCGTGCACGTCGCCTCCGGCGGCGATGATCGCGTCGCGCTTCTCGGGCGGCACGTCGGGGACGAGATCCTTCCGCGCGATGTACGCGACGTAGTACGCGCCCTCGCGCCGCGGCTCGAGCTCGCCGCTCTCGATCGCGCGGTTGAGCTCGCGCATCAGATCGCCGACGAGCTTCGACGGTCGGATCTCGAACGCCTCCATGATCGCGTTGCCCACGCCGGTCGGCAGCGGCGGTAGCTTCGCGTCCTGCTCGGCGAGCCGCTCGACGCGATCCGCGAGCGCGCTGATCTGCTCGAGCAGCGCCTTGCGGCGACCCGGCCGCTTCGAGGTGATGTCGGCGCGCGAGAGATCGAGCAGGTCCGTCATGTGCGCGGCCATCTCGCGATGGAAGCGCCGCACCGCGGAGTCCGTCCACTGAGCGCTGTACTGGTTCGTGCGCAGGTGATGCCGCACGAGGAAGCGGATCGTCTGCCGCTCGTCGCGTGCGAACGCGAAGCGCTTGCTGATCGGATCGAACATGCGCGCACCGACCTCGGCGTGACCGTGGAAGTGCACGCCGTCGTCGGTGTACGTGCGCGTCGGAACCTTGCCGATGTCGTGCAGTAGCGCGGCCCACCGCACGAGCGGGCGGCGCACCGTCTGCTTCACGACCTGCTTGGTGTGTGCCCACACGTCCTTGTGCTGGCGCCCGGTCTCCTGCACGAGGTCCACCGTCGCGGCGAGCTCGGGGAACAGCACGGGCAGGATCGCCGCCTCGCGCATCCACTCGAGCGCAGCGTCGACGTCGCGGCCCATGAGCATCTGCTCGATCGCCGCGCGCGTGCGCTGCTTGTCGGCGTCGGCGAGCCGCGGTGCATGCTCGTGTGCAACGTCGGTGATGCCTTCGTTCGGCCAGCGACCCTCGCCGTCGTTCGCGATCGCCGCCGCGATCTCGAGCATGATGATCGGATCGGCCTCGACGAGGCCGCGCACGCGATCAGCGGCAGTCTGCTCGCCCGACATGGGTCGCGATAGCTACCACACGTATGCGCTCGCGACCTACCCGGTTTGCCGGGGCGAGCGTCTCGGACACACGGCTTGGTACGGATGGTGCTCCTCGGCGCCGCGCGTGGTTGGCCGTATCACCGAGCGACAGCTTCCGATGGCAGAGCGATGCTTTCCTGGCATCTCTCGCTTCTATGAGTCCCTCGACGACAAGCCCGCGACATTCCTCCAGCTCCTGTGGGCGTTCGAGGCCAAGCGGGCCGCGAGGCCGCTGCGCCGGAAGCATCGCCGGTACTGAGACGTTTTCCTCGGTAAGCGGCTTTGCACCTGGCGCGTCGAGCAGCCAGATGTGACAGTCCGTCGCAATCCGGACGTTTTCATGGGGCAAGATCGAACATCGACGAGGCGTCATCCGATCGGCGTCTTCGACTCGGGCGTCGGCGGGCTGACCGTGGTTCGGGCACTGCGAAAATCGCTGCCCGGCGAGGACATCGTTTATCTCGGAGACACGGCGCGCGTCCCGTACGGCAACAAGAGCCCGCGCACCGTCGAGCGCTACTCGCTGGCGTGTCAGCAGTTCCTCCTCGATCGCGGCGTCAAGCTCGTGATGATCGCCTGCAACACCGCCAGCGCGACGGCCTTGCCCGCGCTCGTGGCAGCGAGCCCGGTGCCCGTCATCGGCGCCGTCGAGCCGGGCGCCGCGAGCGCGCTCGCCGCGACGAAGAACGGCCACATCGGCGTGATCGGAACGCTCGGGACGATTCGCTCGGGCGCGTACGCCGCCGCGATCGCGGCGCGCGACCCGAAGGCCAAGCTCGCCGCGCTCGCGTGCCCGCTGTTCGTGCCGCTCGCCGAGGAGGGCTGGACGGACGACGAGGTCGCGGCGCTGACCGCGAAGCGCTACCTGACCGAGCTGTTCGCGCAGGACCCGGAGATCGACACGCTCGTCCTCGGCTGCACGCACTACCCGCTGCTGCGCGACACCATCACGCGCGTCGCCGCGGAGATCGCGAAGCGTCCCGTCGCCGTCGTCGACAGCGCGAGCGCGATGGCCGAGGCCGCCCGCGAGCAGCTCGGTTCGGGGCCGACGAGCGTGCCGGCGAATCGACGCACGGAGCCCGGGCGGCTCGACGCGTTCACGACGGACATCTCGCGCCTGACGGAGATCGCGCCGCGGTTCCTCGGGGAAGCGCTGAGCGGCTTCGAGCTCGTGGATCTGTGAAGCGGCGCTAAGAGCTACGCGCGAACGATCTTGTTCGTGTTGTTGCCCTTGGCGCGCGCCTCTTCGTCCATGCGGCGCTTCATGACCTCGGTGACCGTGGTCGCCTTCTTCAGCTTGTCGCCGATGGTCTTCTCGTCGACCGGATAGTCCGTGCGGAACACGAGGCCGTCGTCGAACAGCTGCTCGCGCAGCTCCTCGTCGTCGAGGTACTTCGTGGCCTTCTTGCCCTTGTACTCGATCGCCGCGAGGGAGGGGACCTTGTCCTCGAGCCACGTCATGAGCTCGCCCATGATGGACTTGCACAGCACGAGGTTCTCGTCGAGGTTCTCGAAGAGCTCCGGGAAACGTGCGCGAAACGCTTGCTCGTCCTCGCCTTTTCCAAGGGCCTGGGCGAGCGCGAGCCGCAGCAAGAGGGCGTCATCAGCGAAGCTGACGACGGCATCGTTCCGGTCGGCGATGAAATCGTTTGGTGAGACGACATAGGCCACCACGCCGGCGGCGACTTCGCGCACCGGGCGGGGGAGGTTCTCGTCGTCCATCGCGTCGAACGCGATCTTGAGGTCGTGGGGAAGAGACACCAACCATCCGCGCACCAACTCGACGAACTTCGACTCCGCTGCAGCTGCACTCACGGTCATTGCGTACCCCGCGATGGCGGGGCCTCCAAGATGCTTCGAGATTGAAGCTTGAACGAGGTGAGTACCAACCCCGCGACAGATTTACAAGGTGCGTGCTACCCTCGTCGGGCGGTGGCCAAGCGTTCACCCATCCTGGGGTACAACCACAACGTCAAGTACCGCGGTCTGATCTTCCACGTTCAGACCGAGGACTCGGGGTTGTTGAGCCCGCACCTCTTCACGCACCTGTTCTACGGTGGCGTGATCCTTTCGAGCCGGAAGCTCGTCTACGACGCCGGCTCGGCCGAGGACGCGATCAAGGGCCTGATGCAGTCCCAGCACAAGATCGTGCTGAAGGACCTCAAGAACGGGAAGTTCGACGACAAGATCGACCAGTATCTCGCTGGAACCGAGGGGTTGGAGCCGCGCACGACGCCGGTTGGCCCCCCTCAGCCCGTCGATATGGGGCCGCGTCCGAGCGATCCGGAGATCGTCCTCTCGCGGCCCGAGACGGACCACGACATCGAGCCCCTCGAGATGGAGCCGATCGCCGTGGCGCGCACCGCGACGCCGCCACCGATCCCCGCGCGCCAGCCGACCCCTCCGAGCGGCCAGCGCGCCGTGACGCCCAGCTCGAACGGGGGCGTCCCCGTGTCGCGCACGCAGACTGCCGAGCGCAAGAGCGCTCCCACGGCGGTTCGCACCTCGCTCCCCGAGCCACCACCGCCGATCATGGCGGACCTCGATCCTCCGACGGATCCCGATGCGTCCGAGGCGATGCACGCCGCGCTGCAGAACGCGACCGTGCGCACGCCGATGCCGGACTTCGATTCGGCGCCCGAGATCCAGATCCTGCCCCCGGACAACTCCGCGGTCGCGCGCACGCGCAGCAAGCACGACACCGAGGTGAGCGACGGCGTCCCGGGCTCGAATCAGCCGCCGCCGGAGAAGCGCCCGAACGCGCTCGCGGCCGGTGCGCTGCCACCCGCGCGTCCGATCTCGCGTCCGCCGTCGCGCCAGGCGATCACGCCGCCGACGGTGATGTCGCGCCCGCTCACGAACAGCGACGGCGAACGCAGCCGCAACGAGAGCGATGCGATCGAGGTCTACGCGCCCGCGCCACCGTCGGTCGAGGCGCCGCCCGGCATGCAGGAGCGCCCCGGCCAGTACGCGCAGCACAAGCGCGTGAGCCAGCGGATCTCCACCGATGTCCTCAAGGCCGAGCGCGAGCGCTCCGGCTCCGTGCCGATTCCGGCCGGTCTCGCGAGGCCGGGGCGCACCGCGCAGCCGAGCTCGCCGCCCAGCTCGAGCGGTGTCCCGCAGCGCGTGACGCGCGAGCCGTCGCCGGGCAGCGGCCCGCGCACGACGGGCTCGTCGGCCGACCTTCGTGTCCCGCCGCTGTCCGAGCGCCCCGCCGAGCGCCCGCGTACGCCGACCCCCGCGCGCATCTCGCCGCCGTCGAGCACCGCGCGGGCGCCGTCGTCGAGCGGTAGCGGTGGTGTGGTCATGACGCGGCCGGCGGTGATCGTCGGTGCGCCGGCCAAGCCCGCGTCACCTCCGCGGGTGCGCAAGGCGCGCGAAGAAGAGGGCCGCGGCTTCGGTCAGGGGCTCATCTCGGAGAAGTCGCTCGACGAGGTGATCCTCGCGTATCTGTCCGAAGACGCCGACGACAAGTAGCGTCGTCGCGGGCGTCAGTCGTTCGTCGCTCGCTTGTCCCAGAGCATCTGGTCGAGCGTGCCGTCGCGATCGAGTGCGCGCAGCTCGCTGAACCCGCCGATCGGCTTCTCGTCGATGAAGATCTGCGGGACGGTCCGCTGGCCGGACACCTTCGCGAGCCACGCACGCAGCTCGGGCTTCCCGCTCGCGTCGATGTGCTCGTACTCGACGCCCTTCTTGTCGAGGAGGTTCAGCGCCGCGGTGCAGTAGCCGCACCACTCGCGCGTGTAGATCGTTACCTTCGCGCTCATGTTCACAACGTAGCGGTGAAGATCGAACCGACAAGAGTGCGTCCTGGAACGCACAGTGACGCGTGCGCGCACACGAGAACTACTCGTCGGGATCGGGATCGTCGAGCGTCGGATGTTCGGCCAGGTAGCTCTTCATCCATTCGGCTAGCTTGGGCATCGCCACGTCGAGGCGCTGCGAGCCCTCGCGGTCCTTCGCCTGCTTCCACGCGAACGCGGCCTCGTCGTGCTCTCCGCGTTGCGCGTACACCCACGCGCACAAGAGAAGGAGATCGCGACCCGCGGTCATCGACAGTCCCTTGCGCATGCGGTCGTAGAGCTCGGTGTCCTCGAGCGCGTGCGGTCCGCTCGTCGGTGCGCTGCCCTCGGCGACGAACAGGTGCATCTGCGCGATCCAGTAGCTCAGCTTGAGCACCTCGCCCGTCGGGATCGGACCGCGTGCATCGAGCACGACGCGCGCTTCCTTGGTGCGACCGAGCGCGGTCAGCAAGTTGATCTCCGTGTAGTACGAGAACTGGTGCTGGATCAGGCGCGGCGACAGCTTGCTGCGCGCCTTGCGAACGCGCTCGAGCGCGGCCTCGCCCTTGCCCTCGAGCGCGTCGGCGATCGCGACACGGAGCTCGGCGAGCGCGCGCACGCGGCCCGGTGCCCACCACGCTTTGGCGACGGGCTCGGCGAGCGCGCGGCCCTCGAGCGAGTCGCCGTTCGACAGCGCGACCGACGCCTCGTTGACCTTCTGCACCGCGCGGACGGTCCCGATGAAGCGTCCGCCGAGCGCGAGGTAGAACGGGATCAGCAGCGGAAACGCAGACGCGGCGAGCGCGACGCCCGCGACGGTGATGCCGCCGAACGCGACGTACGCCGCGACCTGGCGGTTGCGCACGCCCTTGGGATCTTTCACCTCGCCGTCGCGGCCGACGTAGACGAGCTGGCCCTTGCCCGCCTTGTCGAGATCGCGCGCGATCATCGGACGCGCGAGCGCGGTGGTGCCGTCCTTGTTCGGCTTGTCGTCGGCCATCAGACGCTCGCCTTCGCGGGCGGTGCGTCGAGCACGCGCCAGTCCGTGCCCTGCGGGGTGTCGAGGAGCTCGATGCCCATCGCGGTCATCTCGGCGCGGATCGCATCGCTGCGCGTGAAGTCCTTCGCGGCGCGCGCGGCCTTGCGTTCCTCGAGGAGCGCCTCGACCTTCGCGACCTCGATGCCGTTGCGCGCGACGAGGCGGGTGCGGCGATCGCGCAAGTACGTCGCGGGATCGTTCTCGAGGATGCCGATCGCGGCGCCCGCCTTGCGCAGATCCTTGCCCGCGCGCGCGATCGTGCGCCGGCGGACGGCCTTGTCGATGCCTTTTCCCTCGGTGACGAGCTTGTTGCCGAGCGTCGCCGTCTCGTGCATCGCGGCGATCACGCGCGGCGAGTTGAAGTCGTCGAGGAGCGCATCGCGCACCGCCGGCAGGAGCTGCTCGACTTCGGGGAGCACGGGGCCGTCGCCGCCATCGCCGCCGTTCGCGACGAACGCGTCGATCTTCGCGAGCGTCTCGTAGAAGTACGAGAGATCGCGGTCCGCGCCTTCGAGGCTGTGGAAGCGTACGCCGACCGGGACGCCGTTCGCGTCCTGGACCTCTTCGACCTCGAACTCGATCGGCGATCGATAGTGATGCTTGACGCAGAAGAAGCGCAGCGCCTCACCGCCGACGGCGTCTGCGATCTGGCCGCAGCCGAAGACGTTGCCGAGCGACTTCGACATCTTCACGCCGCCGAAGTTCAGAAAGCCGTTGTGCATCCAGTGGCGGGCGAATGACTGCTCGCCGTACGCGCCTTGCGACTGCGCGATCTCGTTCTCGTGGTGCGGGAAGATCAGGTCCTTGCCGCCGCCGTGGATGTCGAACGTCTCGCCGAGGTGCGCGAGCGTCATCGCCGAGCACTCGATGTGCCACCCCGGACGGCCCTTGCCCCACGGCGAATCCCACGCGGGCTCGCCGGGCTTCGCCGCCTTCCACAGCGCGAAGTCCTGGAACGATCGCTTGTTCTTCTCGACGAGCTCGCGCCCGCTCGCGTCCTTCTGGAGGTCTTCGATCGATTGCTTGCTGAGCGCGCCGTAGGCGGGGAACGTCTCGACGGAGAAGTACACGTCGCCGTCCGCTGCGTAGGCCTTGCCCTTCTCGACGAGCTTCGCGGTGAGCGCGATGATCTCCTGGATGTGCGTCGACACGAGCGGCTGCACCGTCGGCGGGCGCACGCCGAAGCGCGCCATGTCCGCGTTGTAGTCGGCGGTGAAGCGCGCCGCGAGCGCCAGCGAGTCTTCGCCCGCGGCCTGCGCCGCCTTGATGACCTTGTCCTCGACGTCGGTCACGTTGCGCACGTACTTCACGTCGTAGCCGAGGAACTCGAGGCCGCGGCGGATCGTGTCGAACGAGATCGCGGAGTAGGCGTGGCCGATATGCGCAGGCGCGTACGGGGTCGGGCCACAGACGTACATCCCGACCTTGCCCGGCTGCATGGGCTCGAACGGGACCTTCTGCTGGCGCATCGAGTCGTACAGGCGGAGCTGCGTCACTCTTCGAGTTTTAGCACTGGTCGAGGCTCGGGCTCAGCGCCAACCGAGGCTCTTCGCGCCACTTCCGGCGACCGCGTTCGTCATCTTGTCGAGCCAGGCCGACGTCTCGGCGGCGTTCGTCGGCAAAACCAGGTCCCACACGAGGAGCGTGCTCCCGGACTTCGCGAGGACACGGCGGCCGTCGTTGGAGATCTGGATGTCGGCGTAGGTCGCGCCGGCCGCGAGGTGCCAGCGCGAGGGCTTGATCAGCGGATCGAGAACATCGATCGCGCCTCGGTTGAGCACGACCATGAGGCCGGTCTTCGCCGACATCGAGGCGCTGGTGCGGCCGAGCGTCTCCTCGAGGTCGGTGATCGCGTCGGGCTTCGCGATGTCGACGAGGTAGGCGGCGCCGCCGTCGGAGAATGCGACGAGGTAGTCCGACCCGACGGTGCCGAGCGTGGCGATCTTCAGCGGCAGCTTCGCGTGATGGACGAGGTCCTTGGAGCCCGCGGGCCAGCGCAGGAGCTCCTCGCCGAGCGCGACGAACGCGTCGCCGTTCGCGACCACGCGCAGGTTGCTCGTCGGCGTGCGCGAGGAGGTGCTCGTCTCGGCGGCGCCGCTCGCGAGGTTCTTGCGCCACAGCGTTCCGTCCGCGAAGTGCGCCGCGATCACCGCCGGCTCGGCGCTCCACGCGATGCTCGCGAGCGGCGCCTGGTGGTGGTGCACGCGCGTGCGCTTGCCGGTGGCGACATCGTACACGTCGATCGCGCCGTCATCGGTGGTCAGCACGAGCTGCGCGTCGGTCGCGAAGCCCACGCGATCGGCGGTGCCCTCGATGTCGACCGGCGCCTTTCCGGCCTCGATCAGGTGCACCGCGTGCGCCATGTCGAGCACCGCCGCGAAGCGTCCGCTCGGCGACGCGACGACGTCGAGGACCGCCGGCCACTGACCGAGGTCGCGCCGCGTGCCCGTCGCCAGATCGATCCACTGCGCGGGACCGTCGAGCGTGGTCGCGACGAGATCGTCGCCGGTGACGAACCTCGCGGTCGCGATCTGCGTTCCGGCGACGCGCGGCTGGATCTCGTCGAGGTTGTAGACGAGCAAGCGCTCGGCGATCGTCGCGACGACGTACGGCGAATTCGGCGACGCGCGCACCATGCCGAAGCGCCCGGCCGGCGGTGCGAGCGCGACGTCGCCATGATCCGTCAGCACCACGAGCTGCTCTTCACCGCCCGCGATGATCGTGTCGTCGCGCGCTTCCTCGAGGCCGATCGGCTTCTGCAGCTGCTTGCGCGGGCGCGCCGCCTGCGCCGACACCATGCCGACGCCGGTCGGCCCGATCGTGTACAGCCACTCCTTGTTCGCGACGACGTGCGAGCGCTCGCCGACGGTGAGCCGGCGCACGACGAACGGCTCGGGGTTCATCGCGATGTAGACGGCCTGGTCGTCGTGGAGGATCGCGAGGTGCGCGCTGTCCTTCGCCCAGTCGATCGCGTGCAGCGTTCCGCTCAGCACCTGCGCCGGCGGCTCCGTCGGCTTCGTCAGATCGAGGAGCATCAGGTGGTCGACGCCGGCGAGCGCGATCCACCGGCCGTCCGGGGACGCGGCGAGCATCGAGGCGCTCTCGTCGAGGGGAAGCTGCCTCGGCGCGACCGCCGACAGCTCCATCTGCCACAGCGCCCCGTTCGCGTCGATCCAGTACGCGGTGCTGCCGATCACGTCGAGCGACACGATCGGGATGTCGACCTCGATGTCGCGCCGCCCGCTGCCGGCGAGATCGAGGATCGAGATCCGTGTCCCGATCCACAGCAGCACTCGCTTCTCGTCGTCGGCGAAGCGCGCGGTGATCGGCGAGCCCACCTCGACGAGCGTCCTCTGCGTGCGGGCGTCGAGATCGTAGAGGCGGACCACGCCGTCCTCTCCGGCGGAGAGCAGCGTGCGGCCGTCGCGCGAGAACTGCATCGACTGCGTGCTCGGCGACGCGGGCAACCCCCACGCGGCTCCAGCGGCGCGGGCCTCGGCGGCGATCGCGCGCACGTCTCGCCAGCGCTTCTCGACGAGCGGCTTGACCAGCGCGAGCGCGAACGTCGGGTTCGTCGTCGCGATGCTGCGCGCGCTCGACAGCGAGAGGTCCTCCGTGCGCCGCTCGGCGATGCGCTTCTCGTCCTCGGCCACCTTCTGCGCGCGGCGCGCCTCGACGGCGTTGTGATCCGCGCGATTGCGCTCGTTGACGATGCGGACGAACGCGATCGCGCCGCCGATCATCAGCGCTGCCGCCGCGACCGCTCCGACGATGAACGCGTAGCGGTGCTGCAAGACGTAGCGCGAGATCTTCTCGCGTGGCGTGTAGTGATGCGACGCGACGAGCTGCCCGCCGAGGAAGCGCTGGAGATCCGCGGCGAGCTCGCGCGCGTCCTGGTAGCGCTTCTCGGGATCGAACGCGAGCGCCTTGTCGACGATCGTCGCGAGCTCGGGCGGCACGCCCGCGACGAGCTCCGACACCGGCGTCGGCGGCGCGTTGACCGCGGCGCGCATCATCTCGTCGGCGGTCTTCGCGTGGTGCGGTGGCTTCTTCGACAGCAGGTGATACAGCGTCGCGCCGAGCGCGTAGACGTCCCACCGCGGGTCGACGGGCCCGCCGCGCAGCTGCTCGGGCGCCATGAAGCCCGGCGTGCCGAACACGATGCCGGCGCGCGTCTTGAGCGTGTCTCCGTCGGCGACCGGTTGCAGCGGCACGCCGAGGATCTCGCTCGGCTCGTCGGCCTCGCCGATCACCTTGGCGAGGCCCCAGTCGATCACGATCGTCTCGCCGAGCTCGCCGACGAGGATGTTCGATGGCTTGATGTCGCGATGCACGATGCCGCGCTCGTGCGCGTGCGCGATCGCCTCGGCGCTCGCCACCATGTGCCGCACGAGGCGCAGGCGATCGTTCAGATCATCGCTCTGCGCGACGAGTCGCTCGAGCGGGCGGCCCTCGATCTTGCGCATCACGTAGAACGGCATGCCGTTGGAGCCCTTGCCGCCGTCGTGCACGGGAACGATCGATGGATGCTCGAGGCGCGCGGTGATGCGGGTCTCCCTCGCGAAGCGCTCGAGCGTCTCGGGATCTTGCGACAGCGCTTCCTTCAGCGCGACGACGCGGCCGAGCAGCGTGTCGGTCGCCTCGACGACGCGGCCCATGCCGCCGCGTGCGATCTCGGCGCCGAGGACGTAGCGCGTCGGCGGGATCGACGGCGGCGCGAGCACGTTGCCGTGCCTGTCGTGGCGCGAGTCGCCGACGTTGGTCGGCAGCACGCTCGAGTCGCCGGGCATCGGCGGCGGACCGAGGTCGCGCTCGGTCGGCATCGGCGCGGCGGCGGTCGGCATCGGCGGCGGACCGAGGTCGCGCTCGGTCGGCAGCGGTGCGGCGGCGGTCGGCATCGCCGGAGGACCGGTGTCGGGCGCTTGCACATGCCCCTTGACCGTCTTCGGATCCGCCACGCCGCGAGTATGCGACGCTTTTCGCGGCTACGCCGCTGCGGGCGCGCCGGAGTTGTCGTCGGTCTTGTCGGTCGATGGGCCGAGGAAGTCGCGCTTCACCGCGCGAACGAACACCCACGCGAACAAGAGGCCGATGATGACGAGGACGATCGTGATCGGCAGGACGTACCAGTACTGCTGCGGGCGATCGCCGGTGATCAACGCGTACGCGCCGTCGGGGATTCCACGCGCGACGTAAAAGCCGACGAGGTCGAGCTCGGCGTCGGGGATCGTCGTGTTCGACGCGACGGTGAAGCCGGTCGCGGGCGACGTCTTGAGCGCGGCCCAGGTCGTCTCGAAGTGACGCGTGAGCGGCTCGACGCGCGCGGCCCACAGCTCGGCCTTCTCGAGCTTCGTGGTCGTGTCGGCGACGGCGTTGGCGCCCTTCACCTCGAAGCGCACCTGATCGAGCGACGAGCCGGGGAGCGGAGCGAGCGGTGCGCCGACCGTGACGCCGGCGCGGCTGAGCGCGGCCGACCACGAGGCAGCGTCGGGGAGGCGCTCGTTCAGCGCGGCGACGATGGTCGCGGAGTTGGGATCGATGACGTCGATCGCGACCTTGTCACCGTCGGTGATCGCGATCGTGTCGCCGGTGACCATCGCGACCTTGCCGGAGGCCAGCCCGGCGCGAACGGCCGCGGGCTTCGCGAACACGGGGCGCGGGTGCGCGCGCGCGTAGTCGGTGACCGCGTCGGCGAACGGCAGATCCTCGAGGCGCTCGAGGCGGCCTTGATACGCGCCCGTCGTCGGCTGATCCCAGCCGTCGCCGTTCATCACGAGCCACAGCTTGTCGCTCGCGCCGCGCACGGGGACGACGCGAAACCCGACGCCCGTCTTGTTTCGAGCGGCGCGGATCGCGTGAGACATCATCGGCACGAGATCGACGGCGACGAAGTGATCGGCGGCGACCTTGCCGTCGACGATCGCGGCGACGCTGACCTTCTCCGGCGTGTCGTCGCCGCTGAACTTGCGGTCGCCGTTCAGGCGCAGCACGAACACGACGCAGAGGATCACCACGCCGAGGCCAGTGATGACGCCGATCTTCGGGCCCTTCCCGCGCGCGAGCTTGATCAGCTCCTCGTCGGGCGCGGTGTCGCGCGCGCCGATCTTCTCTCGGGCCAAGTTCGCGCCGGCAACGACAGAGTCCTTCGGAGGCGCAGATTCAGCCATGGCAGAAGCGATCGGCATCCTATCGTGGGGATCGACAACGCGCCACCGCGCCGGGTTGCGCCTATTCCTGCAGTTTCGCAGGGCTTGGCGATCGTCTTCTCGACGAGTTACGGTGGGTCCGTGGGCGATCGGCTAGACAGCAGCCGGCAGAATCCGCTGGGCGTCGCCGAGGTCGTGCGGCACGCCGGGCGGACGGTCGACGCTCTCGGCATTCTCTGGCTGGTCGGCGAGGTCACCCAGGTCACGCGCGCCGCGTCGGGGCACTTCTACTTCGCTCTGCGCGATCGCGACTGCGTCCTCTCGGCGATCATGTGGGGCCGCGACGCGGTCCGCATGAAGTTCCAGCTCGAAGCCGGCCAGCGCCTCCGCGTACGCGGCCGGCTCGGCGTGTACGACCGCGACGGCAAGATGCAGCTCTACGCGGACTTCGCAGAGCCCGCGGGAGCCGGCGCCGAGGCGCTCGCCCTCGAGCAGCTCAAGGCCAAGCTCGCCGCCGAGGGAATCTTCGCACTCGAGAAGAAGCGGCCACTGCCGCGGTTCCCGCGCCGGATCGGCGTCGTCACCTCGCGCACCGGCGCCGCGATCCACGACATCATCCGCACGATCCAGCGCCGCCTGCCGACGCCGATCCTGATCGCCGATTGCGCGGTCCAGGGGCCGACCGCCCCGGCGCAGATCGTCAACGGCATGGCGATGGTCGTGCGCGCCGGCGTCGACGTCGTGATCGTCGGCCGCGGCGGCGGCGCGGTCACCGATCTCACCGCGTTCAACCACGAGCGCGTCGTTCGCACCATCTCGCGCTGCCCGGTCCCGGTGATCAGCGCCGTCGGCCACGAGATCGATCTCTCGCTCGCCGATCTCGCCGCCGATGCGCGCGCGTCCACGCCCACCGCCGCGGCGGAGCTCGCCGTCGCCGACGGGCACGCGATCGCCGACGTCCTCGGCAAGGAGCGGCGCCGCCTCGATCGCGAGATCCATCACCGCCTCGATCGCGCGCGGCAAGAGCTCGACCGCGTCACGTTCGCGCTGCACGGCCGCGGCGAGCGCGCACTCGCGGGCACGCGCCACCAGCTGCACGATCTCCAGCGCCGGCTCGCGGGCCTCCATCCGCGCGCTCGCATCCTCGCCCGCGGTGCCGAGCTCGCCGAGCTGACCGCGCGGCTCGTCGCGGCGCAACCCGGCGCGCGCATCGCCCGCGGTCGCCGCGATCACGAGGCGCTCGTCGCTCGTGCGCATCGCGCGATGCAGCGCATCCTCGACGCGCGCCGCGCGAACCTCGGCCGCCTCGGCGCGCAGATGGCCGCGCTGTCGCCGCTCGCCGTCCTCGATCGCGGCTACGCGATGGTCCAGCGCGGCGACGAGATCGTGCGCGACGCGACGCAGGCGCGCGCCGGCGATCGCCTGCACGTCCGCGTCGCGCGCGGAGCGCTCGACGTCACCGTCGACGCGACCTCGCCCAAGGAGCCCTCGTGAGCCGCGCGAAGACGCAGAACCCGGCGAAGCCGAAGAAGCGCCTCGCGACACCGCCGCAGCTCACGCCCCTCGAGGAGGGTGACATCGACGCGGCGTTCGCCGTGCTCCGCATGGACAGCGAGCCCGCTCCCACGGCGCCACCCGAGGTGCTCGTCGATGTCGACGCGGACGCGGCCGCCGCCGCTGCCGCGATCGCGGACCTGTCGATGGACGACGATGTCCCGATCGAGGTCGAGAGCGGCTCGGACTTCGCGCCGGATCTCCTGGACCTCGCGGAGGTCAAGAAGGCCGACTCGCCCGCGCGCCGCGCGCAAACGCAGCCGGCCGAGGCGTCGATCGAGGAGTCGAAGCCGGTCCCCAAACGCGGCCCTCCTAAGCCGCCGCCGAAGAAGGCAGACTCCTCGTCGGCCGCGAAGGTGCCCGGTCCGAACGTGCCCTCGAAGACCGCGGCGCCCGCGCCGAAGGTCCCGTCGATCTTGTCCAAGGTGAAGGCCGCCGAGAAAGCGACGGGCGCCTCGCCGATCGCGGCGCCGCCGACATCGCCGGCGGGGTCGTCACTCGCATCGCCCGCCGGATCGTCAGCGACCGCCGGATCGTCCGCGACAGCATCGTCACCGCGGGTCGAATCGTCGACCGGATCGCCAGCCGCCGGTTCGTCACCACGGGCCGGGTCGTCGTCGTCCGCATCGCCCGCCGGATCGTCACCACGGGGCGAATCGTCGCCGACAGGAGCGGCCCCCGGCGGGTCGTCGTCATCACCGACGTCACCACGGGGCGGATCGTCGCCGACCGGATCGTCAGCCGCCGGTTTGTCACCACGGGCCGAGTCGTCGTCGTGGTCCGCATCGCCCGCCGGATCGTCACCACGGGGCGAATCGTCGCCGACAGGAGCGGCCCCCGGCGGGTCGTCGTCGTCACCGACGTCACCACGGGGCGGATCGTCGCCGACCGGATCGGCACCGCCGGCCTCCTCGTCGTCGGGCGCATCGCCCGCCGCCGGGTCGTCACCACGGGGTGGATCGTCGCCGACCGGATCGGCACCCGCCGGGTCGTCGTCAGTCGCATCGCCTGCCGGATCGTCACCACGCGTCGGAGCGTCACCATCCGCATCGTCATCGGCGGCATCGTCATCGGCGGCATCGTCATCGGCGGCATCGTCATCGGCGGCATCGTCAT